>JBFWQO010000017.1:0-43603 GCA_050249415.1 Steroidobacteraceae bacterium | reverse complement strand
AGCCACGAACCGCAGGCGCTCATCCATCTTGCAACACTCCCGCCACGGCATATGGGTCTCCCCCAAATGCCGGAAAGTGTTACCTATGTGTCCGGAATGGTGTGTTACCCATCAGTCCGAATGGGCAAGAATGCGCTGCTTTCGCAGCACATTCAGGAGATTGGATAACCCACCGGCGGTACCGACCCTCCTCGCGTCTTCGCGACTCCGAACTGCTTTGGGCACGCTTTGGGCACGTGACTCCGTTTACCCACTTGTCGAGTGCGCGTTCCAGCCAAGTTGCACCTCACCGTTCCCGCGATAGCTTCTATCCGACCGCGTAGCGGGGGAGTCATATGCGAGTAGCAACGAAGGCCAGAACGAGGGCATCGAGGTCTCGATCGAAATTCAACCTCGGCAAAGCGCTGTCCGAACCGATCCAGATCAAGATCAATGTCGCTCGGCGCGACGAATCTGACTGGCGGTCTTCGCCCGACCTCGCAATAGCGCGGCCCGCTATACGGCGCCAACGAGTGCTTTCCGTTACCGTCACGTTGATCGACCAGAGCAGGGTCTCAAGGCGCTACTTCTTGCCGAGCCTCGGCCTTCGCCTCGGCTGAGGCCTGCTCTGCCGCACGCGCCTCGAGCACGAAGTTCAGCAGTCGCTTATAGCGGCCCGCGCGAATCATAGTGCGCGGCGAGATTCCGCCAAGCTGCGGGTTAGCGAGTTCGAACCACAAGCCAACTTTGTGCACGTCACCCTCGAAGAACTCGCCAACGAGGTTGGCAGTGTTGGCGATCTCTCGCAGGCGTTCAGCGACCGCCTGCGGAATATTCTTATCAAAACGTACTGAGGCGAGTGAAACGCCGCCCAGTTTGCTCAGATCCTTCTTTGACAACTGCACCAAGTCCGCGATCTTTTTGTAGTCTGGCTCGCCCGCATGCCAAAGGCCCAGCACGTCGCTGGCGATATGCGGTGCAAACTGCGGCCGACGCTCGCTTGGCATTCTGGCCGCCGTGTTCATTGACCGTCTCCCATTCCGCATGGATCATACCATGAATGGACCATGATTGGACCACGCTCCAGAAGTGGAGTTTGTTCGTCGCGGGAGAGGTGCAAGCGGCTCAGATCCAACCGACTGAAGAACGCAGCTGCGGTGGGGCCGAGTCATTTCTCGACAGGCTACTCTGCCCTGAAGGGCGGATATTGAGCACTGTTCCGCCTTGAAAGGCGGAGACCTCTGGACGGCAGTCAAACTAAGCTGATATGCTCTTCGGAGCTGATAACCGCCCAATTTCCACTCTGAAAGACATGCCAAAGCCAAACACAGCCTCCTCTGCTCCGCCTTTCGAGGTCGAAGCAGCGCTCAAGCAGCTAGGCGCCAACCTACGTACCGCGCGGCTCGCCCGCAACCTATCGATTGAGGCGGCCGCCGCCAAAATCGGCGTGGGTTATCGCGCGGTTGCAACCGCGGAGACCGGCAAGCCAGGAACCGCCATCGGGGTCTATGTCGGACTCATGTGGGCGTACGGCTTGCTGCCGCAGCTCAACGAGCTCGCTGATCCCGCACGCGACGAAGTCGTCCAGCGTGCGGCGCGAGCGAAAGAGCGCGCGTACCCGACCGGCAAAGGCGCGCTAGACAATGAGTTCTGAAGCGTTCGTCTACATCATGCTGCCCGGCGAGACGACGTTCGTCACCGCCGGGCGTTTCGTGCTGACTGAAGATCGTCACGGCACTGCGCTCGGTCGCTTTGTATATGGTCGTCGCTATCTCGCTCGTCCCGATGCAGTCGCGTTGGATCCGATCGAGTTGCCGCTCGCGGAGCGCACCTACGAGACGCTTCGACTGAAAGGGATGTTCGGTGCTTTGCGCGATGCAAGTCCCGACTATTGGGGTCGACGCGTCATCGAAAAACATGCGGGGCTCGCTCAGCTCGGCGAGATCGACTGCCTGCTGCACTCTCCAGATGATCGCGCCGGTGCATTGAGCTTCGGCCGCGCAGTCATCCCCCCGGCACCGGCACGCACGTACAACCGGACAGTTGATCTTGCTCGATTGCAGGCGCTGGCCGATCAATTCATCAGCGAAGAAACCTCGGCCGAAGCGACGCCGGCTGAATTGGCGCAGGTGCAGGACCTGCTGCTACTGGGCACATCGATGGGCGGTGCGCGCCCGAAGGTCGTCGTCGAGGATGAAGGTCAGTTGTGGATCGCGAAGTTCAACCGCACCGACGATCCCTGGAATCACGCGCGTGTCGAACACGCGATGCTGGTACTCGCACGGGAGTGCGGGCTCACGACCGCGGAAAGCCGAATCGCGGAAGTAGCCGGTCGCGATGTGCTACTGGTCAGACGCTTCGATCGCGAGCCGCACACAGATGGCTATCGCCGCGCTCGCATGCTCAGCGCCCTCACTCTGCTTCGTACCGGAGACTCATATCAGGATCGCGACCGCTGGTCCTATGTGCTCCTGGTGGAGGAACTGCGGCGCGTCAGCAGCGACCCCAGAACCGATGCCCGGGAACTGTTCAGGCGCATGGTATTCAATGCGCTCATCTCGAACACGGACGATCATCCGCGTAATCATGCCGTGATCGCACCCGGGTCCGAATGGCGACTCTCGCCAGCCTACGACCTCGTTCCGTTTCCGGCCGTGAGCGTCGAACGGCGCGATCTCGCGCTGACGATCGGTGACTTCGGCCGCAATGCGAATGTCACCAACCTCGTGTCGCAATGCGCGCGCTTTCTGCTCACGCGCGACGAAGCCGCACAGATCATCAATGAGATGGAGGAACACGTGCACGCGCGTTGGTATGCGGTCGCGCGCGGCGTCGGAATTACGGAGCGAGACTGTGCGACCATCGCTCGCGCGTTTGTGTATGAAGGGTTTCGGTTGGAGCCGCGCCAAGAGCCTACTCATTCCAGATTGCATCGCCCGTGACAACAAGAATCTACTGCAGCGATTTCTTCGAGATTCCCGAGAGCGTCATTGACGAGTATGGCGCGTTCAATATTTGGCGATTGTCGATCTTCCGCTGTTCATCCCAAAAGAAATGGGCACGCTTCGGGCACGTGCCGCTGCCAAGTTGCTGATTTTTCGTGTGCGGAGAGACCAGCGTCGAGCGCGTAAGTTGACATGGGAGTCGCAGGTTCAAATCCTGTCACCCCGACCAAATCCTCGCGGCCCGTTCTGGACACATCGGTAACGTTTTCAGAACGTGAACAGCTCCCACGCGATCGCCGCCTGCGCACAGAAGCCCACGGTGAACGCCAATGTTCGCGCCCACGGCACGGCGAACAGATACGCCAGCACGTGTGCCACGCGTGCCCAGAAATAGGCCACGCAGGCGCCGACCGTGACGTCCGTGCTGAGGTCGACGGCATTGGCCACCAGCACCAGGATGGCAAACACCACGAGATTCTCGATGGCGTTGTCGTGCGCCTTCATCAGGCGACTCGCCCAGTGCGATTGCGGCTCGGGGCTGTCGGGATAGCCCATCGTGTCGGCGATCCCCCACGTGAAGAACCTGTCCAGGATGTAGGGAATCCAGAACACGCCCGTGAGTACGGTCACAGCGAAGAGATACTGCAGCTCGGTATTCATGCACCCTCCTCTTGCGTGTCGAGTCTACCCCGGCACTGGCGTACCGGGCATGCCGCAGATTCAATGTATGGCGAGAACGGAACCGCCGGGGTGCCGATCGCTTCGGCGTCGAGAATCGTGACTCACCTCACGCGCACTGGGTCCGTCAGCGCGCGGCGACCTTGGGCCGTGCTTCGACTTCACGGGTCTGGTAGCGCACGACGATCCGCGCAACCTGGGCGCGCGCGGGGTCCTCGTTCCACACGTTGACGCAGACTGGTACCAGGCTGTCGGTCGCGGCGATGATCGCAGGCGCATCGGTAAACGACACGCCGTGCGCTTCGCCGTCGCCTTGCGCCGGGTGCGCCTGCCAGCCCTCGCGCGCACCGGCCGCGCGGGAGTAACGCTCGACACCGAGGCGCTCGGCCGCAGCGGGGACCTGGGTGCACAGCAGGACCGGCGCAATCGCCGTGGATTCGCACAGGGGCGCGGGCCCCTCGCTGTCCGCGCCGCTGCGCACACAGGGTGCCAGTTGCACCAGCGCCTCGGATGACACGACGAGCGGTGCCGGCTCGAGGCGATCGGCGCGGCGCTCGCTCGCGAACGTGAGCGCGTGCAGCTGATCGTCGATCGCGCCGCGCAGGCGGGCCATTTCCTGCCGCGCGCCGTCCGCGCGCAGCTCGGAATAGGCATATCCTCCGACCGCGGAGGCGATGACGATCGCCACGAGCATGAGCATCGCGCGCAACGTGCTGCGACGGGGCCGACCCGGCGATTGCGTGCGTGCCCTCATCAGCTGGAATCCCGCCGCGCTCACGGTGGCCGATGCGCCGATGATGGCGGCGACGATGTTCTCCGACAGTCCCATGGCATCCTCGATCGAACCCGGACTCGGACCGGCGGATTCTAGCGACCGGCCGCCACCTGGCGCAGCCGACGCGGCCCACGCTCCGCTGCGGAAGCGACGCGGGATGGGCGAAATGTGATGCAGGTCACGGGCGGCGCAAGGGTGGCGCGTCTATCCAGCCTCCCGGTGTTCCCTGCCCCGGAACTCGCCGCCGCATCTCCCGAACGAACAGAGCGCCGAGAAAGGCGAGCCACCAGCCGCCGAGCGCCCCGCCGCCGCCTTCCCCGGGTTCCGGGGCGGGCGCCTCGCCGCCGCTCACCGTGACGGTCACGGAGCGTTCCGCCGAACCGCCCGCTCCCGTGCATGCAAGGGTGAACGTGCTGGTCGCGGCAAGGTTCGGTGTCTGCTCGCTTCCCGCGCTCGCCTTGTTGCCCGCCCACGCGCCGGACGCGGTGCAGCCGGTCGCGTTCGTGCTGCCCCAGGTCAGTGTCGATCGTGCGCCGGCGGCGACGGTCGTCGGGCTCGCTGTGAGATCGACCGTCGGTGCGGGCGCGGGCGCCGCGCCCACCGTGACCGTGACCGACTGGCTGGCCGTACCGGCCGTGTTGTCACACGACAGCGTGAATCGGGTGGTTTCCGCGAGCCCCGCGATGGTGGCTCGCCCGCTCGTCGCCCTGCTCCCGCTCCAGTCGCCGCGCGCCGGACTGGCCGAGGCCGCGCAGGCGGTGGCGCCCCCGGCATTCCACGCAAGGTCCGTCGAACCACCGGTCGTGACCGACAGCGGAGTGCCCGAGAAGGTCACGGTCGGCGGCACCGGCTGCGTCGCCGCGCCCTTGAACCCGGCGACGACGGCCCAACCGGGGTTCTGCGTCGTCGAATGATCGTAGGCACCGGCGTCCGGCGCGCCCGTGCGTGCCGTGCCATTGAAGTCGACACTCGTCGCGTAGGTCGCATTGCCCGCGTCGATCAGGTGCGAGCCCGCACGTGGATAGAGGTTGCGCGCGGCCGCGTCGGCGAAGTCGAGCGCGACGGACTGACCGACACGATAGCCGCTCGCCGGCAATGCGCTCGTCGCCGGCACGACGACATTGCCCGCGACCACGACATTCGCGAGCCCGCCGATCGCGAAATCGTCCGCGTCGCAGTAAATGGCGTTGTTTGCGAACACGAGGCCCGTACGGGCGTTCCAGCTGCCGAGGCGCACGCAGGGGCTGCCGCCCACGACCGTGTTGTGCACGAACTGCAGGTTCGATGGCACCGCAGCCTGGTGGGGCTGCGAGTTGAACCCGTTGCCCGGGCTCTCGAGGATGAGGTTGTTGCGAATGATCGCGTCGGCGGCGGCCTGGATGCCGGAATCGCCGCAGTTCCACATCACGTTGCCTTCGACGACGTTGACGGGCTGGCCGGCCGTCCCGTAGACGAGCACGCACGGGTAGCCCGTATCGTGGATCACGTTGTCGCGCACGATATTCGAGTGCGAACCGAGCTTCACCTCGATGCCGTCGCCCTGCGTCGAACTGCGCGTATCGTGGATCCAGTTGTTCTCGATCAGTGAGTTCGACACGATGCAGGCCGCATCGTTGCAGCCGATATACATGCCCTCGCCGGTGCCGCCGTTCTGCCCGGTGTGGTGGATGTGGTTGTGCCGCACCGTGATGCGGGTCATCGTGGTGCGGAAATTGATGCCGACATCGACTTCGTGGATCTCGAGATCGTCGAGCGTGATGTCGGCATTGGCGCCGCTCAGGTTGATGCCGTCGCCACCGTTGCCCGAGATCTCGAGCCCGGTGATGCGCAGCCAGGTCGCGCCCTCGATATTGATCGTGTTCTGCACCGCGCTCGACGCCGTACGCGTGATCAGCGGCACCGCCTCGCCGTCGGCGCCCTTGACGAGCACCGGCGCGGCCTGGGTGCCGCGGACGGTGACACTGATCCGCCCCGCGTCGGCATAGGTCCCGGCGTGCACGATGAGCGCATCGCCGGCGTTCAGCGCCTCGACCGCGGCTTCGAAACTCTGGCCCGGAAAGAGATCGATCTGTGCGGCATGCGCCGCGCCGCCGCAGAGGAGGCCCAGCGCCGCAAACGCGCGCAACGGGAGAACCCGAGTCATCGCCCGATCTTATGCAGGCGCCCCGCCCGCCACCATGTCTCCAGCCGCCGACGTGCCGCCGCGGGGCGACGGGATCAGGTGTCGTCGTCGCCCGCGACGCCGCCCTCGCCTTCCCAGCGGTAGATCGCGCGCAGGTCCTTGCGGCTGAATTTGAGGCGCACACCCGCGCCGCCGCCGCCGTTTTCGGCTATGAAGCGGATGCCTGCGCCTTCGAGCGCCTCGCGCAGGCGCCGCTTGGTCGCATCGTCCGGCTCGTGGATCTTCTGCTCGAAATGCGTGATCACGACGACTTCGACCCCCGCGGATCGCGACAGGGTCTCACGCGAGGCATCGAGCAGCGCGCGTGCTGCACGGCATTGGGACGCGGTCAGCATGGGCGCATTATAGCGCCACGTGCGCTCGTCAGGCCTTGTCGAGCGCCTGGTCGATATCGGCGAGGATATCGTCGATGTGCTCGATGCCGATCGACAGGCGTACGGTCTCTTCGCTCACGCCGGCGCGCGCCAGCTCCGCCGGCGAGAGCTGGCGGTGCGTGGTCGAGGCCGGGTGACAGGCGAGCGATTTCGCATCGCCGATGTTGACGAGCCGCGTGAGCAGCTGCAGCGCATCCTGGAAACGCTCGCCGCCCGCGCGGCCGCTCTTCACGCCGAACGTGAGGAGCCCCGACCCCTGGCCGGAGAGGTATTTCTTCACGAGCGCGTGATCCGGGTGCGAGGGCAGGCCCGGATACCGGACCCAGTCCACCTTGGCATGCTTCTCGAGGTGCTGCGCGACGGCGAGCGCATTGGCGCTGATGCGATCGACCCGCAGGCCGAGCGTCTCGATGCCCTGCAGGATCAGGAACGCGTTGAAGGGCGAGATCGCCGCGCCGGTATTGCGCAGCGGCACGACACGCGCGCGGCCGATGTAGGCCGCGGGCCCGAGCGCCTCCGTGTACACGACACCGTGATAACTCACGTCGGGCTCGTTCAGGCGCCGGAAACGCGCCTTGTGCGCGGCCCACGGAAACCTGCCGGAGTCGACGATGGCGCCGCCCACGCTCGTGCCGTGCCCGCCCATGTACTTCGTCAGCGAGTGCACGACGATGTCGGCGCCGTGCTCGAACGGCCGGCACAGGTGCGGGCTCGGCACCGTGTTGTCGACGATGAGCGGGATGCCGTGGGCGTGCGCGAGCTGCGCGAGCCGCTCGAAATCGGTCACGTTGCCGAGCGGATTGCCGACCGATTCGCAGAAGATCGCCTTCGTCTTCGCATCGATCAGCGGCTCGAACGCGTTCGGTTCGCGATAGTCGGCAAATCGCACCTCGATGCCGTACTGCGGCAACGTGTGCGCGAAGAGGTTATAGGTGCCGCCGTAGAGCGTGCTCGCGGCGACGATGTTGTCGCCCGCCTCGGCGATCGTCAGGATCGAATAGGTGACCGCGGCCTGCCCGGAGGCGAGCGCGAGCGCGCCGATGCCGCCCTCGAGCGCCGCGACGCGCCCCTCGAGCACGGCCTGCGTCGGGTTCATGATCCGTGTGTAGATATTCCCCTCGACCTTGAGATCGAAGAGGTCGGCGCCGTGCTGCGTGTCGTCGAACGAATACGCCACGGTCTGATAGATCGGCACGGCGACCGAGCGCGTGGTGGGATCCGGCGTGTAACCGCCGTGCACCGCGATCGTTTCCCTCTTCCAGCCCTTCTGCATCACTTGTTTCCCATGCGGCGCTTCAGCAGCGCGCCCGCTTCCTGGTAGTTGTCCGGCAGCTCATCGAGGAAGCCGTTCGGCTTCACCGACGGCACATACTGCCCGAATACGGGCAGCAGGAGCGCCATCGGATATTCGGCCGGCGTGCGTGTCGCGCGAAAATCGCCGATCGGCACGCGGGCCTGCACGATATCTTCATGGTGATTCGCCGAACGCGCAAGCGGTGTACCGCGCGGATCGACGATCGCGGTGCCTTCATCGCGCGCGCCGACCGCTTCCGTGAAGCCCGGGTTGTCGGGTGAGACCGCATTGCCCACGCCGATCGTATAGGTACGCGTCGCACGCGCGGTCTGCATGGCCTGCTCCGCATTCGATGCGCCGGTTACCGTGAGGATCAGGACTTCCGCGCCCTTCAGCGCGAGCGCCTGGTACAGCATCGGCTCCATCCCGACCGCCGTCATCGCGAGGTTGCCGATGTCGGTGCGTGCGACCGGCAGCGTCGCGTCCCAGCCATACAGGTCGACGAACCGGTCGAGCACGTCGTAGACGGTGGTGCCGATGAGACCGATGCCACCGAAGGCGCCGAGGATGTTGCGGGCCTTCCATTGCTTGCTGACGATATTGCCGTCGGGGCCGACGATCACCGACATGTTGATCACATGCTCCGGCCAGTCCGCATCGCGCGCGTAACAGCCGAAGGCGATGTAGCAGCCGTAGTGCTTCGCGCGCGCGCCGATCACCTCGGATTCGGGGCCGGGCAGATCGAAGGCGATCTGCTGCAACTCCGCCCGGTTCCACGGCTGCCAGCCCTGGATCGGAAACTCGTGCATGCAGAGGAGGTCCTGCTTCGCGCCCCAGCGCCGCTCGCCGCCCCATTCGGGGCCGGAACCCTGCGCGTAGTCGATCAGCTTGACCATATGCGCGAGGTTGCGCTTCAGCGTCGCGTCGCGATCCTGGATGTCGATCGACATCAGGCGCGACTGGATCGCCGACACGTTGATCGCCTGCTGCCGCAGCGGCACGACGGGATACGTGCCGTTCTTCATCACGGACACGGTGCCCGCTCGCGCATCCGATGGCGCGGCGTGTGTGGCCGGCGCGGCGAGCGTCGCGAGGCCCACGGCCCCGGCGCCGGTGAGGATGTCACGCCGTGAAATGGATGGTGCGGACTCGTGCTTCATCGTGCTGCTCCCCTGTCAGGATCGCCCGACACTAGCATCGCGTGCCGGCGACGTGTAACAGCACGAAGGCGCGGACCACAACCAATCGTTGTACCGTGATGCGGCGGACCGCGGCCTACCGCCGCGCGGCAAAGTAGGCGTCGTATTCCCGCTGCAGGGCCGCGAGCGCGGGGTCCCGCGATGCGGCCCCGGCGAACTCGCCCACCGTGGATTTCAGCCACTCGAGCCCTTCCTTGCCGAGGCCGTAGGTGGCGTCGTCCTGCGCCCGGATGTCGATCGCGCGCGTCAAGCGCCTGCGGAACGAGTAGCTCGCGACATCCTTGCCCTGCACGCGCACTTCGTAGGTGACCACGAAACTGTTGTTGGTGACCATCGGCAGCAACCCGGGCGTGCCGCCCGACCAGATGGCCGACACCAGGCCCGCGGCGTTGCCGCCCGCGGTCGGCCGCAGCGAGTGGCTGACGCGCAGCACGATGGGCGAGCCGATCAGCCGGTCGTCGAGTCGCGCGAAGGTGGCATGGGCCTTGAT
This sequence comes from Steroidobacteraceae bacterium, assembly GCA_050249415.1. Lineage (GTDB taxonomy): Bacteria > Pseudomonadota > Gammaproteobacteria > Steroidobacterales > Steroidobacteraceae > CADEFQ01. Next base: position 33,687 of record JBFWQO010000017.1, on the reverse strand, counting down.
CAGCGCGAAGAGCTCGCGACCCGCGATCGTGCTGTGGAAATTCATGGCGGGCAGCGCCCCCTGTGGGCCATCGGCGCGCGCCGCCGTGCCGGAGGCACCGAGCAGCACCGCCAGCAGGATCAGCCTGCATGTCATCGCGCGACCCTCATTGATAGCAACTCAACGGCAGCACGGCGCCGAGCGTCACGGCATGGGCGGCCGGCACGTCGCCGCCCGGCCGGGGCCCGACTTCGGTGAATGCCACGCCCGAGCGGCGCAGGAACATCGCGACATAGCGCGCTTCGAGCGCGAGGTTCACCGCGGCCGCATCCAGCGTGCCGACCGTCACGCCGAGCAGTTCGCCGCCGTCCGAGACGACGGGCCCGCCGCTCGACCCGGGCTGAATCGGCGCCGAGAACCGGAACAGGCCGAGCGAGCCCTCGGGCCCGCCCTGCGCGCTCACATTGCCGCGCGTCAGGTCGGGCGACGCCGGCTGGAGGCCCTGCAGGGGAAAGCCGACATGGGTGACGGCTTCGCCGGGCACCAGTTGTTCCCCGACGCGCAGCGGCAGCGCCTCGCCGGTCGGCTGCCCGGTGTCGACGACCGCGAGATCGAGCAGATCGCTCGACGCGCGCAGCGTGACGGGCACCGGCTTCGCGTCGCGCGTGGCTTCGATGACGAGGCAATCGCGCAGCACATGGGCGGCGGTCAGCATCTCGCCCGACCCGTTGATATAGAACGCCGTACCGGTGCTCACCGGCGCCTCGCGATCGACCAGGAGTTCGCGCCTGAACGCCGACAGCTCGCCTCTCGGCGGGAATTTCGTGGCGCCCGGCTCGAGGTTCTGCAGCAATTCGATCAGCACCGACCCGGTGGCGCGAATGGCCGCATTGGGGAATCCCCCGAGCGGCCCCGCGGAATTGAGCCCCACGGACTGCGATACCGTGCCATCGAGCAACGGTGCTGCGTCGGCGCCGAAGACGCGATAGTGCACATCGAGTCGCAGGGTGCCGCGATCGACGCTCCACCGCGGGTGCATCGAGAGGAGCAGGCCGAATACGCCGTTCATCTCGCCCGTGACCGGCAATACATTCATGAACAGCCGGCCGCCGACCTCGCGCCGGGCGTCGTCCAGGGCCTTGCCGGGCTCGGCCCAGAGGCCGATCGAGCGGACGTAGAAGCGCGACGCGAGCGCTCCGGCGGGCAGGTAGATCGCGAGCGTGGTGTCGTTCGGCACGGCGACGCCCTTGGGCAACTGCACACCCTTCGGCAGCGCCCGCTCGCCGGCGCCGTGCGCGAGCGGCGATGCCAGCAGCAACAGGACGAGCGGGACCGTGACAGCCGTCGAACGCATCGTTTCCTTCTTCAGGATTACGCCATTGTAGAGGAACTCGCATCGTGCGCCCGCGGTCCGTACCATGCGCCACAGAACTGACGGAGGCCCGGTGAAAAACCCATTCCTGATCATTGCGACCGCGCTTGCGCTCGCCGGCGTCGCCCACGCCGCCGACTCGACCGACGCGCGCTGGGTGGAGGGGCGCCATTATGTCCTGCTGCAACCCCCGCAGCCGGTCCAGGTGCCCGCCGGCAAGGTCGAAGTCGCCGAAGTCTTCTCCTACGGCTGTCCGGCGTGCAACCAGTTCGAACCGATCATGCAGCGGCTCGCGGCGCGGCTGCCGAAGAACGCCGAGATCGTCCACGTGCCTGCCTCCTGGAATCCGGGCGAGTCCTGGCCGCTGTTCCAGCGGGCTTATATCACCGCGCAAGTGCTCGGCATCGACACCAAGACCCACGAGGCGATGTACGACGCGATCTGGAAGACCGGCGAACTCGCGGTGGTCGACCCCGTGACGCACCAGCTCGAGGTTCCCCAGCCGACGATCGGGCAGGTCGCGCGCTTCTACGCGCGCGTGGCGGGCGTCACCCAGCAGGCCGTGCTCGACACCGCGAAATCCTTCGGTGTCGACATGAAAATGATGGAGGCCGACCAGCGGGTGAAGGCCTACGGCGTCGAGGGCACCCCGACCCTGATCGTGGCTGGCAAGTACCGCATCGACAATTCCAGCGTGCGCTCGGCGGAAGAGTTGATCGAGCTCGTGCTGTACCTCGTCAAGCGCGGTTGAGACGCGACCGCAGCCCGTAAAAACCACAGCTGCGAGGCTCCGTGGCGTGGGCGATAATGCGCGCGCCGCCAGGAGTCGTCGCATGCCCAACACGGAAACCTACAACGACCGGATCGTCCGGCTCTTCCTGCTCGCCGCCGCCGTCTGGGGCGTCGTCGGGATGAGTATCGGGGTGCTCGTCGCCGCGCAGCTCGCGTGGCCGGCGCTCAACTTCGAGACGCCCTGGCTCACGTTCAGCCGCCTGCGGCCCGACCACACCTTCGGCGTAATCTTCGCATTCGGCGGCTCGGCGCTGATGGGCACCTGCTACTACGTCGTGCAGCGCACCGGCCACACGCGCCTCGCCCTGCCGGGCCTCGCGACGTTCACATTCTGGGGCTGGCAGCTCATCTGTGTCCTCGCGATGGTGACGATGCCGCTCGGCATCACGCAGAGCAAGGAATACGCCGAGCCGGAATGGCTCATCGACCTGCTGATCGCGGCCGTGTGGGTCGGCTTCGGCACCGTGTTCTTCGCGACCCTCGCCCGCCGGCGCATCAAGCACATCTATGTCGCGAACTGGTATTACGGCGCCTTCATCATCGCGGTGGGACTGCTGCACATCGTCAACAACATCGTGTTGCCCGTATCGCTCACGAAATCGTATCCCGTCTATTCGGGCACGGTCGATGCGATGGTGCAATGGTGGTACGGCCACAACGCGGTGGCGTTTTTCCTGACCGCGGGCTTCCTCGGGATGATGTACTACTTCGTCCCGCGCCAGGCGCAGCAGCCGCTGTGGAGCTACCGTTTCTCGATCGTCAATTTCTGGGCGCTGATCTCGGTGTACATGTGGGCGGGTTCGCACCACCTGCTGTACACCGCGCTGCCCGACTGGGTGCAATCGGTCGGCATGGCGTTCTCCATCCTGCTCCTGATGCCGAGCTGGGGCTCCGCGGCGAACGGCCTCCTGACCTTCAACGGCGCGTGGAAGCGGGTCGCGAACGACCCGGCGGCGAAATTCATGGTCCTGGCGCTCGTGTTCTACGCCGCGTCGACCACCGAGGGCTCAACGATGGCGGTGAAAACCGTCAACTCGCTGTCGCACTACACCGACTGGACGGTCGCGCACGTACACTCGGGCGCGATCGGCTGGGTCGCGATGATCACGATCGGGTCGTTGTACGCGATGGCCCCGCGCGCGCTCGGCCGGCCCGCGATGCATTCCAAGCGCTCGATGGAGCTGCATTTCTGGCTGCACACCGCGGGCCTCATCCTCTACGTCGCGTCGATGTGGACGGCAGGCGTCACCGAGGGACTCATGTGGCGCGCGACCGACTTGAACGGCGCGCTCATCTATCCTTTCATCGACAGCCTGATCGCGATCCGGCCGTTCTACCTGATCCGCTTCCTCGGCGGCTTGCTGATCGTCGGCGGCATGGTGGTGATGGCGTGGAACCTGTGGCACACGGCCGCCGACGCGCGGGCACGGCTGATCAAGCCGATTCCGGTGCCGATCCCCGAACCCGAACCGCACCAGGTGCCGGCGCCGGTGCCGGCCCGGGCCTGAGGAGCACGACATGGCACGCGGTTACAAGTACTTCGAAGCGATCGAGAAGCACGCCGGCAAGCTCGGCATCTTCACGGCGATCATGGTGTCGCTCGGCGGCCTCGCCGAGATCACGCCGCTGTTCGTCGAGGCGCACACGATCACGGCGCACGAGGACGTGTTGCCCTACGATCCGCTGCGCCTCGCGGGCAAGGACATCTACGTCCGTGAAGGTTGCTACACCTGCCACACGCAGATGATCCGCTCGCTGCGCGCCGAAACGCAGCGCTACGGCGACTACTCGATCGCGAGCGAATCGGTTTACGACCGCCCGCACCAGTGGGGCTCGAAGCGCACCGGCCCCGACCTTGCGCGCGTTGGCGGCAAGTACTCGGACGAATGGCAGCGGCTGCATCTCACCGACCCGCGCGCGGTCGTCGCGGCATCGAACATGCCGGCCTACCCGTGGCTCGCCGAAACATTGCTCGACAGCACCGACATCGTCGCGCGCATGCGCACACTCAGGCGCCTCGGCGACCCCTACACCGATGCCGACATCGACGGCGCGCCGGCCGCGCTCGACGGCAAGACGGAAATGGACGCGCTCGTCGCCTACCTGCAGGGCCTCGGCGTGCACGCGACCGCCGCGGAGGGCGCGCCATGAACGGTGTGTGGATCCAGGTGGCGGGCATCGTGACCGTCATGCTGATGCTGATGTTCGTCGCCATCTGGGTCTGGGTCTGGCACTCCGGCCACCAGTCGAAGTACGAGCAGCTCGCGCGCCTGCCGATGGCCGATTCGGAGGAGCCGTCATGAGCACCTTCTGGTCGCTGTGGGTCATGATCCTCGTGCTGCTGAACGCGGGCATCACGGCATTCCTGTTCATCTGGGCGCAGAAGGTCGACATCCCGGTCCTGGAGGATGGCACCACGGGCCACGTGTGGGCGCACGGGGTGCTGCGCGAGGGCGTACGTCGCCTGCCCCGCATCTGGGTTGCCGCCTCCGCGTCGCTGTTCATCTGGGGCGTCGGCTACCTGCTGCTGTTCCCGGGCTTCGGCGGCTTCAAGGGGCTGCTCGGCTGGTCCGCGCACGGCGAGCACGCACTCGCCGTCTCGGTGAACGACGCGAACATCGCCGAGACGAACGCGCGGTTTGCGCAGCTCACCCCGGCGCAGCTCGCGCAGGACCCGGAAGCGAGGCACATCGGCGAGCGGTTGTTCATCGACAACTGCGCGGCCTGCCACCAGCGCAACGCCGAGGGCAACCCGCTCCTCGGCGCACCGAACCTGGTGGATGCCGACTGGGCCTGGGGCGGTGACGACGCATCGATCACGCGGAGCATCCTCGAAGGCCGCCAGGGCATCATGCCGCCCCTCGGTGACGCGATCGGCGCCGACAAGGTCGCCGATGTCGCGAACTATGTCCTCAGCCTGTCCGGCGCACCGCACGACCCCGCGAAGGCGGCGGCCGGTGAGCCGGAATATGCCGTCTGCGCCGCGTGTCACGGGCCGACGGGCGCAGGCAACCCGGCGCTCGGCGCACCGAACCTCGCCGACTCGATCTGGACCTGGGGCGGAGGTCTCGCCGCGATCGAGCAGCGCATCAACGAGGGCACGCACGGCGTGATGCCAGCCTGGAAGTCGCGTCTGGGCGCGGACGATGCGCGCGTGATCATCGCGTGGCTGCGCTCGCAGGCGCGGGATCGCATCGCGCAGCCATGAACGACGGGGCAGCATGGTATCGTCAGCCCGTCCTGTGGCTGGGTGCCGTGCTGTTCGCCGCGATGTTTGCGGCGAGCGTCGCGATGATCGTGCTCGGCAGCCGCCACGATGACGAGGCGCTGCCGACCTCGGGCAGCACCGTACTCAGGATGCCGGCGGATCGCGCCGCGCCGCCGACTCCGCCCCGGGAGGCGCCGCCATGAGTGCCGCGGTGCGTGGTTGCTGGCATTGCGGGGAACCGCTGCCGGCAACCGGCGCGCCGCTCGCGCGGGTCGCAGGTGTCGATCGCGCGGTGTGCTGCCAGGGTTGCCGCGCGGCCGCCGAATGGATCGAGCAACTCGGCCTCGCCGACTATTACCGGCTCCGTAGCGCACCGGCGCCGCGCGCACCCGAACTGCCGCAGGCCGCGCGTACGACGAGCCCGTGGTCGCGACCCGAACTCGAGCGCCACGTCGTTCGCGATCTCGGCGAGGGCCGTCGCGAGGTGATCCTGCTGGTCGAAGGCCTGCGCTGCGCGGCCTGCGTCTGGCTGATCGAGAGCGCGGTCGGCGCGTTGCCGGGCGTCGCCGACGTGCAGGTCAATGCCGCCGCACGGCGCGCGCGCGTCACATGGCGCGAGGGCGAGGGTTCGCTCGCGCAGATCCTCACGACACTCGCGCGCGCGGGCTACGGCGCCCTGCCGCTCGATGCGGCCGCGCTCGGCGACACGCGCCGCCGCGAACATCGTGCCGCACTCAAGCGGCTCATCGTCGCCGGCTTCGGCTCGATGCAGGCGATGATGTACGCGAGCGGGCTCTACTTCGGCGCCTTCGACGGCATCGACCCGACGACGCGCGATCTCCTGCGCTGGATCGGGCTGCTCGTCGCGACGCCGGTCGTGTTCTACGCGGCGCAGCCGTTTTTCTCCGGCGCCCTGCGCACGCTGCGCGCACGGCGGCTCGGAGTCGACGTGCCCGTCGCGATCGCGATCGCCCTGATCTACGGCGCGAGCCTCGTCGAGACGCTGCGCGGCGGGGCCGAGGTCTATTTCGATTCGGTCAGCATGTTCGTGTTCTTCCTGCTGACGGGCCGCTACCTCGAAATGCGCGCGCGCCACCGCGCCGGCGACCTGACCGACGCGCTCGCACGCCTCACACCCACCTTCGCGGACCGCCGGCGGGAGGACGGCACGCTCGAGCGTGTCGGCGCCATCGAGCTCGCGGTCGGTGATCGCGTACATGTCGCGGCCGGCGAACGCGTGCCCGCCGACGGTGCGCTCGAGAGCGCGCGCTGCCGCGTCGACGAGTCCTTGGTCACCGGCGAATCGGCGTCCGTGACGAAGTTGCGCGGCGATGCGCTGATCGCGGGCAGCGTGCTCATCGAGGGCCCCGCCGAGTTGCGGATCGAGCGGGTCGGTGCCGCGACGACACTGGCCGGGATCGTGGCCCTCGTCTCCCGCGCCGCGACCAGCCGGCCGCGACTCGCCGCCGCCGGCGAGCGCGCCGCGGCGGGCTTCGTCGCGCGCATCCTCACGCTCGCCGCACTCACCGCCGTCGGCTGGAGCCTCGTCGACCCGTCACGCGCCTTCACCGCGACACTCGCGGTACTCGTGGTGTCCTGTCCGTGCGCGTTCGCGCTGGCCGTGCCCGTCGCGATCACGCGCGCGCTCGCCGTGCTCGCACGCCATGGCGTGCTCGTGGTGCGCCCCGACGCGATCGAGGGCCTGGCACAGGCGACCCACGTGATCTTCGACAAGACGGGCACGCTCACGGAGCCTTCGCTCGCCGTCGAACACATCGAAACGTGGCTCGGCGCCGATCGCGAGACGGCGCTGCGGCTCGCCGCGGCGCTCGCGCGCGGCAGCCGGCATCCGGCGGCGCAGGCCATCGCGGCGCGCATCGGTGCCGACACGGCGCTGCCGGCCGCCGCGCAGCTCCATGCCGAGCCCGGTGGCGGACTCGAGGGGCAGGTCGAGGGGCGCACGCTGCGCCTCGGGCGCGCAGACTTCGCATTGCGGCGCGCATCGATCCCGCCCGGGTTCGCCGACGCGGTCGTGCTCGCGGACGAGGCAGGCGCGATCGCCGCGTTCCACCTGTCGGAGCGGCTGCGCGTCGACGCGCGCGCCGCGGTGGATGCACTCACGGCCGACGGGCTCGTCCCGGAGATCGTGAGCGGCGACTCGGCAACCAAGGTCGCCGCCGCGGCCACGCGTCTCGGTATCACGCGCTGGCACGCCCGCCAGCGCCCCGCGGACAAGCTCGCGCGGCTCGCGGCATTGCGCGCGGAAGGTGCCCGGGTCATCGTCGTCGGTGACGGCATCAACGATGCGCCGGTGCTCGCCGGTGCCGATGTCTCGGTTGCGCTCGCGAACGGCGCGGAACTCGCGCAAGCGACGAGCGACATCGCGCTCGCGGGCGAGCGGCTCGGCGCGCTCGCCGAGGCACGGGCGATTGCGCGCCACGCGCTGGCGATCGTGCGCCAGAACCAGCGCTGGGCGATGATCTACAACCTGTCGGTCGTGCCGCTCGGCGCACTCGGCTTCGTGCCGCCCTGGCTCGCGGCGATCGGCATGTCGACGAGTTCGCTGCTCGTCGTGCTGAATGCGCTGCGCATCGGCCGCGGCGAGACGCGGGCGATCGCCAGCCCGCTGGCGCACGTCGAGGCCGCCGCGTGAACATCCTGCTCGTGATGATTCCGTTGTCGATCCTGCTGCTGATCGGCGCCGGCATCGCCTTTTTCTGGGCGGTCGACCACGACCAGTTCGAGGACTTCGACACGCCCCGGCTGCTGCCGCTGCTCGACCGCCCCGACGAGGAGTCCGCGACGCCGGTCGATGCGAGCGCACCCGACGATGAGTCGGCCGCGCGGTCATGACCGACCCGATCACGTTCGGCGCCGCCTGGCTGCTCGGTCTCGCCGCGAGCGGCCACTGCATCCTGATGTGCGGCGGCATCACCGCAGCGCTCGGCATCGCCACCGCGAAGCGCGAGGACGGCCGCCCGCAATGGCGGCTGCTCGCGGGCTACCAGGCGGGCCGCATCGCCTCCTATGCGCTCGCGGGACTCGTCATCGGCGGCACGCTCGGCGCGCTGATCGACTGGCTCGACATCGCAGCGGTGCGACGCGCGCTGCGGATACTCGCCGGATGCGCGCTGCTGCTCGGGGCACTCGTGGCGTTCGGGAGTGTGCGCGACCCGGGCAACGGCCTGGGCCGGCGCCTGTGGCTCCGGCTCGCGCCGCTCGGTCGGCGCCTGCTGCCGGTGAACACGCTGCCGCGCGCGCTCGGCTTCGGCATGGTGTGGGGCTGGATGCCCTGCGGCCTCGTGTACACGATGCTGATGATCGCGGCCCTGCAACTCGATGCCGCGAACTCGGCCGCAACCATGGCGGTCTTCGGCCTCGGCACGGCGCCCGCGATGTTCGCCGCTGCCGCGGGGGCGCAACGTTTCGCGGGCTTTGCCGCCCACCCCGCCGGCCGGCGCGTCGCGGGCAGCGTGCTGCTCGCGTCCGCGGCCCTCACTTTCGCGGGACCCTGGATCGCGCACTACGCGCCCGGCCTCGCGACATGGCTGCCGTTCGGCAGCGGCGTCGCGGGCCACGTGCACTAGCGGGACTAGCGCCTGATGGCCGAGGCGCTCATCGCCTCGAACTCCGGCAACGCGGCCCCGAAATAGTGCAGCGCCGTTCCGTCGAGCGACATCCCGTACAGCTTGCCGTCGATGATCGCGAGTTTCGAACGGCCGAGCCGCTCGACCTCGTCCGCCACGATGTACGAAAAGTCGACCTGCACGGCCGGTTGGCCGAGAAAGACGACCGGCTGCACATGGGTGGTTTCATAAACCGCCGCACCTGCCCTGACGCGATAGTAGGTCTCGACCATCGACACGAGGTCCTGCGGTGTCATGTCGGCGCGGAACGGCGGGACTTGCCGGTCGTCCTTCGCCTTCTGCTTCGCGATCGCTTCGCCCGGCGCGAGCGCACCGATGAACGTGATGGTGTCGAGCAGCGGCCCGTTGCGGGTCCAGTTTTCCTGGCGCGGCACGTCATTCCACGCGCCCGGCACCTTGTTCCATGCCGCGGTGGGCTGCACGACCATCGTGCCCTTCGAGACCGCGACTGCGCCCGGGGACACCAGCGTGTAGGCCGGGGCGCAGGCCGCGAGCCCGATACCGATCATTGCGCCCAGGACGATATTGCCGGTCTTCATTCTTCGGCCCCCCTCATTGCGCCAGCGAGAAACGCACCATGGCTGCGTCCATCGCATCCGGTTTGAGTTCCAGGTAGCGACCGAGCGCGCGCCGACCGTCGTCGGTCCGGCCCGCCTTTAGCAGCGCATAACCATGTGCGCGCCAGGCTTCCGCCGGCGCATCGACGAACGCGACCGCGGCGCCATAGGCTGCCGCCGCGCGCGCGGGATCGTCGACGCCACCCCGCAGGCGATACGCCTCGCCTTCAAAATACCTGAGCGTGCCGTCCCAGCCGTCGGCCGCGAGGCTTCCGAGCAGATAGAGGCTGGCCCCGGGATCGTTGAGCTTGACCTGCTCCTGCAGCAGCTCGGCGCGCACGGGCGCCACCGCAGCCAGCCACTCCGCGCGGCGATCTTCGAATGCCCGCCCTGCGCGCGCCCCTGCGGCGAGTTCATCGGCGGATGCGGCGAGATCCTGCATCCGCCCGGCCGACGGCGGGTGCGTCGACAGTTGCGAGGTCGCGCGATCGCGGTAGCGCTTGTTGCGCGCCGCCGCGCTCGCCTTGCGTTCCTCGATGAGCTGCGCCCAGACCGCCGCCGCAGCGCCGGGCACGTAGGCACTCTCGCCCATGAGCTTGAGCCCATAGGCATCGGCCTCGCTCTCCTGCTCCCGACTGAAGGTGAAGACCGAAAGGATCAGCACGGTATTGATGCCGGACGCGAGGTTGAACCAGTTGTCGCCCGTGGAGCCGGTGGCGCCGGCCGCGGCGAGTTCGAACAGGGCCGACGCCGTGGCCTTGCGCCTGAGATCGCGATGCCTCTGCAGCGAGTGCTGGCGCAGGAAATGCCCGCACTCGTGGCCGAGCACGGCGGCGAGTTGCGCCTCGTTGCGCATCCTCGCCAGCAGCCCCGTGTGCACGAGCATCATGCCGTTCGGAAACATGGATGCATTGAAATCGGGATCGCGAACGATATACGTGCGCACGCCGAAATCCCGGTCGCCGAGGAGCCGGTTCGTGATCCCGCCGACGTACGCTCCGAGCGCAGGATCCCGCAGGAGCAGGTTCGAGGACGCGATCTCGTATTCCAGCTGTTCACATTCGTGCCAGAGCCCGCGCTCGTCTTCATCCGCCGGCTGGTAGCCGGGGTGCAGGAACGGCGCGAGCGACGCAGGGCTCACGCGCGCTAGCGCCAATGAACCGGCAGCGAGCAGCCCGCAGCCACACAGCCCCCGGGTGACGACAGTCCTGCGCGACAATCCCACGATCACGACACCGGATTCAGGTGGTGGGCCCGGCCGCGGGCATCTTGCCCGCCTTCATGTCGCCGAGGAGCGCCGCCACCAGCTTTATCAGCACCCTCGGGTGTACGGATATCGCCAACCGACGAAGCCAGGGTATTGAACCAGACCACTTGCCCGGTCCGCAGGTCGACGAGCGATGCGAATGCCGATTGTTGCCCACCGGCGGGCAGGATGCAGACACCCACTGCACAAGTCAGGAACCCGGCGACCTGGATGGCCACGCGGCCCCCGGACGAGAACGAATCCCGCGCGCGCAGGAACAATGCATAGTCGAAGCGGGTCGCCCTGCCGAACTCGACGGCCTCCTCGCCAAGCGTCCAGTCGAACCGATCCTTCTTGGTCGGGAGGTCGAGCCCCGCATACTTGTGCAACGCGATCGACGCACCGACGGCCTCGTGCAACCGGACGAGGTCCGCGACCCTGGCCGTATCCCAGCCGGCGTCTTCGCGTGTGGCGGCGACTTTCGTGCCACCGCCACGCACGGCCTGCAGCGCGCCAAACGCCTTCAGTACATTCGCGCGCGCCTGTTCGGTCCAGTCTTCACGCGGCTCGACGACACCACCCGCGGTGAGAAGCCCGACGGAAATATCGGGCTGCAGGACGATCATGCGATAGTCGCCGCGGGGTGGCCGGAACGAGGAATCGGCCATCTGTTTCGTCGCCGTACAGCCGACGAACAGCACCGCCGCGACCGCCGGCAGGAACGCGCGTGTTGTCTTCATTTCGTACCCCCGCCGGATGATGCTACCGCGTTCGCGACGTCACATACAATGGCGGAGCGCGGCGCCCCGGAACTCGCCCCCGGCCGCACGGTCCATCCATATGCAGACCCGACGGAAAGCGCCCGGCAGTTGCACTCGTGCGGCGCCGGTCGTAAGTTTTCACCTATGGCAGCCGCTTCGCCCCCCCCCCGGGCGGCGCGTACCTCGCGGGAGTATCGCGCGCTCGCAGACCTGCTCGCGCCGGCCGATGTCGCGCTCGACGGCGCGCGGCCGTGGGATCTGCTCGTGCACGATTCGCGCCTCGCCACGCGGGTGTTCGCCGAGGGCACGCTCGGCGCCGGCGAGTCGTACATGGACGGCTGGTGGGACTGCGGGCAGCTCGACGAGATGCTCACGCGGGTCCTGCGCTCGAATATCGACCGGCGGCTGCACGCGGCGGGTGTGCTCGGCACGGCGCTGCTGGCGCGGCTGCGCAATCCCCAGAGCCGCCGCCGCGCATTCATCGTCGGCGAGAAGCACTACGACGTCGGTGACGACCTGTTCCAGCGGATGCTCGATCCGCGCATGATCTACAGCTGCGGCTACTGGCCGCGCGCCGCCGATCTCGCCGGCGCGCAGGAAGACAAGCTCGACCTCGTGTGCCGCAAGCTCGGCCTCGCGCGTGGCATGCGCGTGCTCGACATCGGTTGCGGCTGGGGTGGCGCCGCGCAATTCGCCGCCGAGCGCTACGGCGTCGAGGTCACGGGCATCACGGTCTCGAAGCACCAGGCTGCCGCCGCCGCGGAGCGCTGCAAGGGCCTGCCGGTCGAGATCCGCCTCGAGGATTACCGGCGCCTCGACGGGCGCTACGATCGCATCTGGTCGCTCGGCATGTTCGAACATGTCGGCGTGCGCAACTACCGCACGTATCTCGGCAAAGTGCGCGACCTGCTCGCGCCCGACGGCCTGTTCCTGTTGCACACGATCGGGTCGAACAGATCGGTGCGCACGACCGACCCCTGGATCGAGAAGTACATCTTCCCCAATTCGATGCTGCCGTCGATCGCGCAGATCGCGCGCGCCGCCGAATCGCTGTGGGTCGTCGAGGACTGGCACGGCTTCGGGCCATACTACGACCGCACGCTGCTCGCCTGGTACCGCAACTTCGAGGCGCGCTGGGCGGAGATCGCCACGGCCTACGGCGAACGTTTCCGCCGCATGTGGCGCTACTGGCTGCTGTCCTCGGCGGCCTCGTTTCGCGCGCGACGCAACCAGCTGTGGCAGATCGTGCTTTCACCGGGCGGCGTCGCGGGCGGCTACCGTCCGGTGCGCTGATGGCGCGCGTCTCGCCGTTCGTCCAGCCGCCTCCCGCCCCGCCACGCGCCTGGTCGGACGACTGGCTGCTGCGCAGCGTTCTCGCACATCGCCTGCCGGCCGACGCGCTGCGTGCCATCGAGCCGCAGCTCGCGGAAATGGAAGCGCTCGCCGCGGGCCCGCTCGCGCGCCAGCAGGCCGAAGACCGGCTGCGCGAACCGACGCTCACGCACTGGGACGCATGGGGCAACCGCATCGACCGGATCGAGCTCACGCCGCTCTGGCGCGAGGCGGAGCCGATCGCCGCGCGTTTCGGCCTCGTCGCGATCCCGTACGAGCGCGCGCTCGGCCGCGGCTCGCGCCTGCATCAGTTTGCGCTGGTACAGCTCTTCCACCCCGTGTCGGACATGTACACCTGCCCGCTCGCCATGACCGACGGTGCGGCACGCGCCTTGCTCGATGCCGACAATGCGGCACTCACCGAGCGCGCACTGCCGCACCTCACCAGCCGCGACCCGGCCACGTTCTGGACGAGCGGCCAATGGATGACGGAATCGATCGGTGGTTCCGACGTCGGCGCATCGGAGAGCGTCGCGATCCGCGAAACCGATGGCAGCTGGCGGCTGTACGGACGCAAGTGGTTCACGTCCGCGGCCACGTCACAGATGGCGCTCACGCTCGCGCGTCCGGAGGGCGGCGGACCGGGCGGCAGCGGCCTCGCGATGTTCTATCTCGAGACGCACGACGCCGAAGGCCGGCTGAACGGCATTCGCATCGATCGCCTCAAGGACAAGCTCGGCACGCGCAAGGTGCCGACCGCCGAGCTCACACTCGATGGCGCCCGCGCGCAGCTCGTCGCCGGCATGACCCACGGCACGCGCGCGATCGAGCCGATGCTCGGCATCACGCGGGCCTGGAACAGCGTCTGCGCGGCGGCCTTCATGCGCCACGGCTATCTGCTCGCGCGCGACTACGCCGGCAAGCGTCGCGCGTTCGGGGCGAAGCTCGCGGAATTGCCGCTGCATGCGAGCCTCCTCGCCGACCTCGATGCGGAGTGCGCGGGCGCGACAGTGCTCACCTACGAGCTGCTCGACCTGCTCGGCCGCCACGAGAGTCGCGAGATCGACGATACGGGCGCGGCGCTGCTCAGGCTCCTGACTCCGCTCGTGAAGGCGGTCACGGGCCGCCAGGCCGTGGCGGCCGCGAGCGAGACGCTCGAGGCCTTCGGCGGCGCCGGCTACCTCGAGGACACGATGCTGCCCGGGCTGCTGCGCGATGCGCAGGTGCTGCCGATCTGGGAAGGCACGACCAATGTGCTCTCGCTCGATGCGCTGCTGCGTGCCGACTTCGCCCAGGGAGCCGCAGCGCTGCGGGCGCGCGCCGTTGCCGCGTGCGCTGGCGCTGCGGACGCGTCGCTGCGCGCGGCGGGCGATGCGGCACTGAAGGCCATCGATCGCTGGATCGCGTGGCACGCCGGCTGCCACGACCCGGGCGCGCTGCAGACGGCCGCCCGGCGTCTCGTGCTCTCGCTCGGCCGTGCGTTCGAGCTCGCGCTGCTCGTCGAGCTCGCGTCAGGGACACGAATGGGCGGCGACAGTGACCCGGCACGGCGCGCGTGCCTGCGGTTCCACGCTCAGGCGACGAATGTCACGAATACATAAGTAAGGCCGAGACTGCACGCTGCCGTGGCGGCCGCAATCACGACGGCGGCGACGACGGGACGAATCCCGACCTGGCCCAGGTTCGTCAGTGAAAGATTGAGGCCCACCGCGGTCATGCCGCAGATGAGCAGCAGCTCCGATGTGTCCTGCGCGACATCGAGGAACGCGGCCCAGTTGCCGGCTGCGGCAGCGTGGCCGCCGACCAGCTGGTCGCCGAGCGCGCGCGCCAGGACGAGCGCGACGAACGCGAGGACGAACCCGGGGACTACCGGGCGCCTGCGCGCCGCCGGCGTATCGGCGTCGAGCCCCGCGCGCACCGCGCGCGCATGGGCAGCCCACGCGAACGCGGGTACGAGCACGATGATCGACAGATTGCGCAGCAGCTTGGTCGCGCTCGCGACGGCCACGGCGTCGGGCGAGTTGAACTGCTGCGCATAGATCAGCGCTGCGCCGATCACCTGCGAAGTATCGTGCACGGCGGTGCCGAGGAACACGCCGGACGGCAGCGCCTCACCGCCGAAAATCGCGGCGGCGAGCCATGGATAGAGGAGCATCCCGGTGCTGCCGATCAGCACGACGCAGGCGAGTGCCGTGCCGGTGTCGATGTCGCGCGCCTTGATCGCCGGCGCCGTCGCGACGATCGCGGTGCATCCGCAGACGGCGGAGCCGACCGCCAGCAGGCTTTGCAGCCCCGGCGAGAGGCCGAGCCAGCGCCCGACCCACAGGCTGACACCCACCGCCACGCTGATGCAGGCGATCACGACGGGCAGCGCAATGAGCCCCACGCCGGCGAGGCCCGGCAACGTGAGGCGCAGGCCGACGAGCGCGATGCCGACGCCGAGCAGGGTGCCGAGGATCCAGCGCACACCGATTTCGGTGCGGGCGCCGAGGCCGACGAAATGGCGCCACAGCACGCCGAGCACGATGCCGAGCAGCACCGGGCTCACCGGCGAGGCGCGGCCATCGACGAGCGCGCGGCCGATTTCGTGCGAACCGAACTTCGCGAGCAGTGCGAGGACGATGGCGAGCACGACGCCGGGCAACGCGGCGCGCCACACGTTCACATAGAGGGCCGAGCGGACGGTCATTCAGCGCGGACTGGGCAGCCCGATCGCATCGCCGGGCGGCGTCGCGGCGAGTCGCGAACGCTGCGCCACCATGCGCTGGTACAGGCGCGTCAGGCATTTGCTCGCGGTACGCTCGAAAAGGAAAGGCAGCACCGCGTGCACGACGCACGCGGCACCCGCCACGATCATCGACGCCCCGCAGCGCGAAGCGACGCCCATGTGCTGTACATAGGTTTCGCCCACGGAGCGCGGATGCGCGGTAAAGGCATTGCGGATGCTCATCCGGCGAACCGTACCGGGTCGGCGGCGCAAATTGGGCGCGAAATACTGGACAATCGCGACCAATTCGATACGCTTGTTTCCTCATACGTTTAATGTACGAAACAATATTTCATGGACAGGATAGACCGCGGAATTCTGGACCTGCTGCAGCAGGACGGCTCCCTGGGCGTGGCGGAAATCGCCGAGCGCGTCGGGCTGTCGAAGGCGCCCTGCTGGCGGCGCATCCGCCGCCTGCAGGAAGACGGTGTCATCCGCCGCACCGTGGCGCTGCTCGATCCGAAGAAGCTCAATGTCGGCACGACCGTATTCGTCACGATCAAGACCGCGAATCACAGCGAGGCCTGGTACAGGCGTTTCCTCGGCACGCTCGGCGAGATACCCGAAGTCGTCGAGATCTACCGGATGAGCGGTGAGGTGGATTACCTGCTGCGCATCGTCGTGCCCGACATCGAGGGCTACGGCACGGTCTACAAAAAGCTGATCGCGGGCTGCGAGTTCCTCGACATCAGCGCGAGCTTCGCGATGGGCGCGATCAAGCACACGACCGCGCTACCGCTCGATCACCTCGTCCCGGGCTGACGCGCGCCGGGCCCGCTCGCGGTGGATGCTCGCGCGCATCAGCAGCATCGCGGTGACCGGCGACGTCATCACGACGAAGACCGTGATCAGCAGCGCGTGCAGCACGAGCCGGTGCGCCATGGCCGAGCCGACGATGATCGACGCGACGATGAGGCACCCGAGCCCGAGCGCATTGCCCATCGACGGCCCGTGCATCCGCGCCTGGAAGTCGGGCAGGCGCACGAGCCCGAGCGATCCGACGAGCGCCAGCAGTCCGCCGGCGACGAGCAGCAGTGCGACGGGCAGCGCGATCCAGGGCGACTCGATCCCGCTCATGGCTCGATCACCTCCCCGCGCAGCAGGAACTTCGCGAGCGCCACCGAGCCGACGAATCCGAACAGCGCGATCAGGAGGGCGATCTCGAACCAGACACCCGACCCGACACGGATGCCGTAGGCGAGGAGCATCGCCATCGCATTCACATAGAGCGTATCGAGGCCGAGCACGCGATCCTGCGCCGCGGGGCCGCGGATCACCCGCCAGGTCGCGAAACACATCGCGACGCCGAAGCATCCCGAGGCGAACCATGCGGCCATGTCGATCAGGCCGGCCATGCTCATGGCTGGAAGATCCCGAGCAGCGGGCGCTCGTAGCGCTCCTTGATGGTGCGTATCCACGCCTGCTCGTCCTGCAGGTCGAGCACGTGCAAGGTGAGCCTTCGATGTTCGACGGAGTGCGCCACCCAGACCGTACCCGGAGTCGAGGTGATGATGGTCGCGAGCACCGCGAGGCCGTGCGGATCGTGCAGCTCGAGCGGGATCTCGAGGAAGCCCGAACGAATCCTGCGCCGGCGCACGAGCCCGAGGATGATCCGCCCGACGCCGATGTTCGAGCGCACGATGTCGATGAATACCGTGACGAGGAGCCCGGCGGCGAGCCACGGGCGATAGAGCCGCGGGCGCAGCGGCCGCATCTTCGAGGACCACCACGCCAGCGCCACCGCGAACGAGGCGCCGAGCACGAACTGCCCCGGCGAAAACGTGTCGTTCAACACGAGCCACATCGCGGTGAGCACGAGCGCCAGCACCGGCACGCCGCGCCTCACGGGTTGCCCTCCGTGGCGAGCACGGTCTCGATATAGATCTGCGGCGAGCGCAGCGACGCGGCAGTCGCTTCGAAGAAGCTCATCACCGGGCCGGCGGCGACCGTCAGCCCGATGCACATGAGCACGAGCACCGCGATCGGGCCCGCCTCGAGCACGCGCAGGCGCGGCGTATTGCGTCCGGTGACCGACCAGAAGAGGCGCATGCCGACGCGCGTGAGGGCGATGAGGCTCGCGAGGCCCGCGGCGAGCGTGACGAACACCAGCATCCACGCCGCCGTCGCCCACGGCGCGCCCTGCGCGGCCTGGATGGCCGCGGAGAGGATCGCGAACTTCGCGATGAATCCGGACAGCGGCGGAGAGCCTGTCACGAGCAGCACGCAGAATGCGAACATCAGACCCATGAACGCCATGGCCGCGGGGATCGCGACGCCGACCTCCTCGTCCTGCTCCGGCACGGGCGGCCCACGGCGCACGCCGAACGGCACATAGCCTCCCGCCGGGAGGAGCGCAGGTTCAGCCGCGGCGGCAGCCGCCTTCGGCGGAGTGCGCCACGCGCGCTCGGTCATGCCGGTGAGCATGAAAAAGGCGCCGGTCGCGAGCACCGAGCCGACGAGATAAAAGAGCGCCGGCGCGAGGAGCGGCGGGTGGCCGAGCCCCATAACCATGAGCAGCAGGCCCGACGAGACGATCACCGAATAGCCGACGAGGCGCGACAGTTGCTGCGCCGCGAGCGTGCCGACGATCCCGAAGCCCATCGTCGCGATGCCGAGGTAATAGAGTCCGCCGCGAAACAGGTCGGGCCGCAACAGTGCGCTCGCGTCGAGATGTGCGAGCGCGTCGGCACTGCCGATCAGCGAGCCGAGGCGCAGCAATGCGTAGATGCCCACCTTGGTCAGGATCGCGAACACGGCCGCGACCGGCGCACTCGCGGCGGCATAGGTGCCCGGCAACCAGAAATTGAGCGGCCAGCAGCCCGCCTTCGTCAGGAAGGCGACGGCGAGGATCGACGCCGCCGCGTCGAACAGCGTGCGATCCGCGATCGAGAGCGCCGCGGCGCGCTCGGGCAGGTCCGCGAGGTTGAGCGTGCCGGTCACGCCGTAGATCAGCGACACGCCGATCAGGAGGAGCAGCGAACCGGTGAGATTCACGACGATGTAGTGCAAGCCGATCCTGACCCGCTGCGTGTTCGAGCCGTGCAGCAGGAGGCCGTAGGACGCGGCCAGCAGTATCTCGAAGAACACGAACAGGTTGAACAGGTCGCCGGTGAGGAACGCACCATTGACACCCATCAGCAGCAGTTGCAGCAGCGCATGGAAATGCGGGCCGACGCGGTCCCAATAGGCGAGCGAATTGACGAAGGCCGCGAGCGCGACCACCGCGTTCAGGACCAGCATCAGCCCCGTCAACCGGTCGATCACGAGCACGATGCCGAACGGCGCGGGCCAACCCCCGATCGCGTATGCGCCGACCCCGCGCGACCAGATATCCGGAAAGGCTTCGGTCGTCAGTGCGAGCAGCGCGATGGCCGCCGCAAGCTGCACGAAGATCGACACCGATGCGACGGCGACGCGCAGCACGCGCGCGCGTTCGGTGAGAAAGAGGATCACCGCGGCCGCGGCGAGCGGCACGACGATCGGCACGACGGGCAGGTGCGTGAACCAGTGGCTCATCCGGTCTCCCGCCCGTCGACGTGGTCGGTGCCGGTGAGCCCGCGCGCCGCGAGCAGCACGACGAGCAGCAGCGCGGTGGTCGCGAAACCGATCACGATCGCCGTGAGCACGAGGGCCTGGGGCACCGGGTCGGCCATTTGCGCGGGATCCGCCACCGTTCCGGCGGCAACGATCGGTGCGCGCCCGACGACGAGGCGCCCCATGCCGAAGATGAACAGGTTCACCGCATACGAAAGGAGCGCGAGCCCGATGATCACCTGGAACGTGCGTGGCCGCAGCAGGAGCCAGACCCCAGAGCCCGTGAGCACGCCGATGGCGAGGGCAAAGAGCGCTTCCATGGTCAGCTCCCTGCCCCATCGCGCGCGAACGGCTCGCGCGCGCTGCGAAACGACTGGTGCGCGAGAGCGACGAGCATCAGCGAAGTCGCGCCGATCACCACGAGGTATACGCCCGCATCGAACAACAGCACGCTCGCGAGGTGCACCGAACCGACGAGCGGCAGCGTGATGTCGGCACCGAGGCTCGCAAGATAAGGACGCCCGGCGGCCCATGCGAGCAAGCCGGCGCCGCCTGCAACCGCGAGGCCGAGTGCGACCCAGTACTGCGGATGCACACGCATGCGCCACTCGACCCACAGCGCGCCGCTCACCATGTACTGCGTGATGAAGGCGGTCGCCATCACGAGACCCCCGACGAAGCCGCCACCCGGTGCATCGTGTCCGCGCAGCAACAGGTAGACCGCGACGAGTCCCGCCATGGGCAGCAGCAGGCGCACCAGCACGGCCGGGACCCGCAAGTCGCCGCCCGGCAGCGGCGCCAGCGGATCGAAGGCGCGTATGCCGCTCGCCTCGAGGGTCGCACGTTGTGCCCGCGGCACATCGATGCTCTCCGGCGCCGGGCGGAAGCGGCGCAGCAACGCATAGACGGTGAGCGCCACGATGCTGACGACCGTGATCTCCCCGAGCGTGTCGAAGCCGCGGAAATCGACGAGAATCACATTGACGACATTGCGCCCACCTCCCTCGGGCAGCGCGCGCTCGACGAAGAAATGCGAGATCCCCTCGACAGGGGCGTGGGTCAGCACCGCGAACGACAGCGCCGCGAGACCCGCGCCGACGATCACGGCGAGGACGAGATCGCGCGCCCGTCGCAGGCGCGCCCGGCGCGTGCGGCGATCCGGATCGTCGGTTGCCACGCGCCTCGGCAGCCAGCGCAGCCCGAGCAGCAGCAGCACGAGCGTCACGACTTCGACGGCGACCTGGGTCAGCGCGAGATCGGGAGCGGAGAACCACGCGAACGTGAGGCTGGTGAAGAGCCCTGCGCCGCCCAGCATGATCAGCGCCGCGAGCCGATGGAACTTGGCCTGGACGGCGGCGCCGATCGCGCACACGCAACCGACCACCCACACGAGCACATACACCGGATCGACCGGCGTGAGGGCGGCGGCCCCGCGCCGCAGACCCTGCGTGGCGATCGGAATCGCGCCGACCGCGAATGCCATGCAGACCATCATCAGCAGCTGCAACTGCAGGCGGCGCGAGGAGGCGAAGCGCACCATCCGCTCGGCGACCCGGTGCAGCACGACGATCACGATGTCGAACACGCGACGCCCGTCGAACGGCGCGCGCAGCGGCGCGATGCCCGTCGCGTGCTGGCCGTAGAACCAGCGCAGCAGATAAAGACCGATGCCGCCCGCGAACGCGCTCATGCTCATCAGGAACGGCACGGTGAACCCGTGCCAGACGACGAGGCTGTACGCCGGCGTGTCCACCCCGAGGATCGATTGCACGGCGAGCGCCAGCACCGGGCCGATCGTGCGCGCGGGAAAGATGCCGACCAGCAGGCAGGCGACCACGAGCAGCAGGCTCGGCAGGATCATCCCGCGCGTGGGCTCCCGGGGCGTGCGCGGCAGGTCCGGCGCCAGCGGGCCGAAGAACACCTGGTGGATGAGGCGCAGCGAGTAGGCGACGCTGAATGCGCCCGCGATCGTCGCGATCGCGGGCAGGCCGAAGCGCAGGAGCGGCCCGCTGCCCGCGAAGATCGTCTCGGCGAAGAACATTTCCTTCGACAGGAAGCCGTTGAGCAGCGGCACGCCGGCCATCGCCGCCGCCGCGACGGTGGCGACCGTGGCGGTGATCGGCATCGCGTGTACGAGCCCGCTCAGGCGCTTCAGGTCGCGCGTCCCGGTTTCGTGATCGACGATGCCCGCCGCCATGAAGAGCGATGCCTTGAAGGTCGCGTGGTTCATCATGTGGAAGACCGCCGCCACGAGCGCGAGGCGGCTGTTCATGCCGAGCAGCAGCGTGATGAGGCCGAGATGGCTCACGGTCGAGTACGCGAGTACGCCTTTCATGTCGCGCTGGAACAGCGCCGCGGCCGCCCCGATCAGCAGCGATGCGAGCCCCGCACCGCAAACCAGCGCGAACCACAGGTCGGTACCCGCCAGCACCGGCCACAGGCGCGCGAGCAGGAACACGCCGGCCTTCACCATCGTGGCCGAGTGCAGGTACGCGGACACCGGGGTCGGCGCCGCCATCGCGTGGGGCAGCCAGAACTGGAACGGGAACTGCGCACTCTTCGTCAGCGCGCCGAGCAGCACCAGGACGAGCATCACCGGGTACCACGGATGCGATCGCACCACCTCGCCCGCCGCGAGCACCCGGTCGAGATCGTAGCTGCCCGCCATGGTGCCGAGCATGATCACGCCCGCGAGGAGGCAGAACCCGCCCGCCGCGGTCACCGTGAGCGCCATGCGCGCGCCGTGCCGCGCATCGACCCGGTGGTACCAGTAGGCGATCAGCATGAAGGAGCTGAAGCTCGTCAGCTCCCAGAAGATGGCGAGCTGGATCAGGTTGCCCGACAGCACGATGCCGAGCATCGAACCCATGAAAGCGAGCAGGAACGAGAAGAAGCGCGGCACCGGGTCTTCCGGCGACATGTAGTAGCGCGCGTAGATCACGACGAGCGTGCCCATCAGAGACACGAGCAGCGTGAAGAGCCACGCGAAGCCGTCCATGCGAAGGCTGAAGTCGAGCCCCGCCTGTCCGAGCCACGGCAGCAGGAAACGCACGACGCCGTCGCCCGCGACCTCCGGGTACAGTCCGAGCGTGAGCACCGTGCAGGCGAGCGCGCAGCCGCCCGCGAGCCACGCTTCCGCGTTGCGGGCGTTCGACGGCAGGAAGGCGGCGCACAGGCTGCCGAGGAACGGCAGCAGGACGATCAGCGCCAGTGTCACGAGCGGCTCCCCATCCGGCTCATTGTTGCACAGCCGGCACGCGCGGCGCCGTCAGTCGATCGCCCCCTGCGCGAGGAGGCGCGCACCCAGACCGCAAAAATAGAGGTAGCCGCGCAGGTCGCCGAATCGCGTGATCGCGGCGGCCAGCTTGCGCGCATCGCGCGTGCCGAGCAGCAGTTGCAGATTGCGTTGTGCACCGACATCGCCCGGCGGGAACATGTCGAGCCGGCCGAAGCCACGCAGCAGGACGAGTCCCGCCGTCCACGGTCCGACACCGCGCAGGCAGACGAGGCGCTCGAGCGCGACGGGAGTCGCGAGCGCCTCGAGGTCCACCGCGCGCAACTCGCCGCGGTCGATCAGCCGCGCGAGCTCCTGCAAGGTGCGCGCCTTCTGCGCCGAGAGGCCGCAGGCGCGGAGCGCGGCGGGCCGCGCCGCCGCGATCACGCCTGCCCGCGGAAACGCGCGCTGGCCCGCCGCGTCGCCGAAGCCGGCTCCGAAACGCTCGACCAGCCGCCCGGTCACCGCGATGCCGGCATCGAGGCTCACCTGCTGGAACGGCACGACGCTCGCGAACGCTTCGAACAGATCGGCGAAGCGCGGCGGGCGCAGCCCGCGCAGCGCGCGCGCCGTGGCCGCCATCGCCGGCTCGCGCTCGGCGCGTTCGGCGAGCGGCGCCGGGTCGATGTCGAGACCGAGAATGCGGCGCAGGCGCTGTACCACCTCGATTCGCGTGGCGGAATCGACGGCGCCGCCCGTCGCATGCAGGGTGCACCCGAGCGCGGGCGAATCCCTGTGCCCGCCGTCGCGAACCTCGGCGAGCACGAGCCCGCCCGGCAGGTCGAACACGCGACGATAGGCGCCGCCATCCCACACATCGACGCGATTCGCCGGCCGGCGCTGCAGCACGCGCACGGTCGCCGCGAGATTGAACGGCCCGCGCGTCGCGAGTTTCACCCGCTTGCGGTCAGCGCTTCGCGGCAAGGAAATCGCGCAACACGATCGCGCTGTTGTGCTCGACGTCGCGGGCGGCATAGAGCAAGGTGACGGTGCCGCGCCGCGCGGCGGCTCGCAGCGGCTGCCATTGCGCGGGTGCCGCCACGAGCTCCGCGTGATAGCGTCGCTTGAACTCCGGCCAGCGCTCGACGCGGTGGGCGTACCAGGTCCGAAGCGCCGCGCTCGGCGCCACGTCCTTCAGCCACTTCGCATCCGCGAGCGCCTCCTTGCGCACGCCCCGGGGCCACAGCCGCTCGACGAGGAAACGGCGACCGTCCGTCTTCTCGTGCGCCTCGTACACCCGCTTGATCCGGATCATGTCAGGCGGCCACGGCCAGGCAGTCGCCGAGCGCCGCGTTGGCGGCCTCCCAGTCGACCAGTTCCTCGAGGAACACCCGGATATACGCACCGCGGCGATTCTGGTGATCGAGATAGTAGGCGTGTTCCCACAGGTCGAGCGCCAGCAGGACCGTGTGGCCGCGCACGAGCGGCGTTTCGCAACCGCGGGTCGCCACGATGCGCAGGCGCCCGCCATGCCAGGTGAGCCAGAGCCAGCCATTGCCGAACACCGAGGCCGCCGCGCCCGTGAACCGGCGCGCGAAGCGCGGGTAGTTGCCGAAACGCTCGTCGATGGACGCGGCGATCGCGCCATGGGGTGCGCCGCCTCCGCCGATGCGCATCGAACACCAGAAGCGGCCGTGGTTCCACGCCTCGGCCGCGTGGCGATGGAGCGCCGCGAGGCGGCGCGAGCCCCGGGACTGGCGCACGAGATCCTCGAGCGCGAGATCGGCGAGGCCGAAGTGGCGGGCGAGCGCGAGCGTGCGTTCGTAGTGGTCGATGTGGTGCCGCGAAAAGTGGAAGGACAGCGTGTCCCGCGACATGGCCGGTTCGAGGTCGCCCGGTGCGAAGGGCAGGACTGGCGGTGGAATCATGGCGCCCTCGCGTGTTGTACGGTTGCAGGCACCGGTGTGACCGCGCGCGCACGCATTCGTTCCGGGCCGTACATGACAACATTGCCACCTGCGCCGCTTATGCGCGTGGCACGACGAGGATGTCGCACTCGATGGCACGCAGCACCTGCTCGGCCACGCTGCCGAGCAACGCGCGCGCGATGCCGCCGAGGCCACGCGTGCCGATCACCAGCAGATGCGGCGCGCGTTTCTCGACCGCACCGCGAATGGCGTCGAACGGCGGACCGCGCTCGACCTGCAGGTCGAACGGGCGCACGGCGAGCCCGACTTCGCGCAGGAAACCCTGCAGCCGCTCGTGCGCTTCGCGACTCCAGTTCCCGGCGTAGGCCGCGGCGGTCTCGGGGATCGCGCCCGCCCCTTCGAGCGCGCCCGCGTAGACGGGCTCCCACGCGTGCACGACCGCGATGTCGCCGCCGAGCAGGTCGAAATCACGCGCGGTGCGCACCGCGCGCGCCGAGGCCGCCGACGCATCGAGCGCGAGCAGCACCCGTTGATAGGCCCCCGGGTAGTCCGAGCTGACGACCAGCACGGGCAGGCGGTCGGCGCGCACCACGCGCTCGAGCGTCGTGCCGACGAACACGTCGAGCAGCACGCGCCGCCGATGCACGCCCATCACGATCAGCTCCGCATTCCAGTCGCGGGCATAGCGTGCGATGGTCTCCGATGCGTGCCCGGCGACGACTTCGATGGCCGCAACGGACCCCGGCCCGCCGGGCGCACGCGCCGCATCGGTCTCGAGGTGCGCACGGGCTTCGGCGAGGCGCGCCTCGACGAAATGCTTCGGCTGGTCGTCGTCGACGACGTGCAGCAGCAGCAGATCCGCTGCATATTGCCGTGCGAGCAGCGCCGCGCGACGCACGGCGCGGTCCGCGCGCGTCGAGAGGTCGGTCGCGCACAGCAGCTTCCTCATCGCAGCGCGTGCTCCACGGCCGGGTGGACGATGCGGCCGGCGACGACGTTGAGGCCCGCGTGCAGCCCGGGGTCGCGGGCGGTGGCGTCCTTCCAGCCGCGTGCGGCGAGTTCGTGCACGTAGGGCACCGTCACGTTGTTGAGCGCGAAGGTCGAGGTACGCGGTACGGCGCCCGGCATGTTCGTCACGCAGTAGTGGATCACGCCCTCCTCCACGTAGGTGGGCTCGGCGTGCGAGGTCGGCCGGCTCGTCTCGAGGCAACCACCCTGGTCGATCGCGATATCGACAGCGACCGCACCCGCGCCCATCCGCCGCAGCATCGCGCGTGTCACCACGCGCGGCGCCGCGGCGCCCGGAATCAGCACCGCGCCGATCAGGAGATCGGCTCCGGTCAGGGCCGTCTCGATCGTCTGCGGCGTCGAGAAGAGAATACGCGCACGACCGCCGAATTGCAGGTCGAGTTCGCGCAGCCGCGGCACCGAGCGATCGAGCACGGTGACCTCGGCGCGCAGGCCGACCGCGATTTCGGCCGCGTGGGTCCCCGACACGCCGCCGCCGATGATGACGACACGGGCCGGCGCCACGCCGGGCACGCCGCCGAGCAGCACGCCGCGCCCGCCGAAGGCCTTGGTGCCATATTGCGCACCGACCTGCACGGCCATGCGACCCGCCACTTCGCTCATCGGCGTCAGGAGCGGCAGCGAACCGTCGGTCGCCATGACCGTTTCGTAGGCGATCGCCGTGCAGCCCGATGCCATCAGCGCTTCGGCCTGCGCGCGGTCGGCGGCGAGGTGCAGGTAGGTGAAGAGCACCTGGTCGCGCGTGAGTCGCCGGCATTCCGCGGGCTGGGGTTCCTTGACCTTGACGATCAGTTCCGCGGAGCGGAAAGCCGTCTCCGCGTCGGGCGCGATCTTCGCGCCGGCGCCAGCGTAGTCCTCGTCGCCGAAGCCGATGCCCGCGCCTGCGCCGGTCTCGACGGTCACCGCATGCCCCGCCGCCACGAGGCCGCTCACGGCATCGGGCACGAGTCCGACGCGATATTCATGGTTCTTGATTTCACGCGGCACGCCGATCTGCATGGTTCGACTCCCCCGGGGTGGTGACCGCATTCTGGAGCGGGACGTGCGGCAGACGCTGCCATTTTCGGGACACGCACCGCCTTCTTGCGCAATAATCTTGCGCATGGATAGTGCAGATCGACGTCTTCTTGCGTTATTGCAGCGGGATGGCCGCGCCACCAACAGCACACTCGCCGCGCACCTCGGGCTCTCCGAATCGGCGTGCCTGCGGCGGATGCGCCGTCTCGAGCAATCCGGCGTGATCCGCGGCTACGGCGCGCGCATCGACGCGGGCGCCGCCGGGTTCACGGTGCGCGTGCTCGTGCGCATCACGCTCAAGAGCCAGACGGACCGCGACTTCAGTGCGTTCGAGCGCGCGGTGCAGGCCGTGCCGAACGTGATCGACTGCTTCCTCACCACGGGCCAGTGGGACTACGAGCTGATCGCGATCGCGCACGATGCAGCCGACCTCGAGCGGCTGCACAGCACGGTGCTCACGAAACTGCCGGGAGTGGCGCGCGTGGAGTCGAGCTTCGTCCTGCGCCATGTGGTGCGTCAGGTGCCGCTGCCGCTCGATCGCTGAGCGGCTCCTCGCGGGTAACCTTGACGATACGCAGGCGTCGCAGGCCGCCGGGCATGCGCCATTCGACCTCGTCGCCTTCGCGATAGCCGAGCAGCGCCGTGCCGAGGGGCGCGAGCACCGAGATGCGGCGTGCCGCGAGGTCGGCCTCCGCGGGCAACACGAGCGTGTACTCGTCTTCCCGGCCCGTGCCGAGGTCGCGCACGCGCACGCGCGCCCGCATCGTGATCACGTCGGGAGGCACCTCGTCGGCGAGGCGCACGATGGCGCGTTCGAGCTCGGCCCGCAGCTCTTCAAGGTGTGCCTGGTCGTGCGCGAAATCGTCCTGTGCTCCGAGCAAGGCGCGCAGGCGATCGGCGTCCGACTCGCTGACCACGATCGGGTTCTGTCTCACGGTTCTGCTCCAAAGGAATAGCCCCCTTGTAGCCGACAGCGTCAGTTAGATCAATTAGAATTACTCCAACTGTCAGTTTTATATTATCTTACTCACATGGCGACCCACGGGCGGCTCAACTACCAGCACCTGTTCTACTTCTGGACCGTCGTGCGTACCGGCAGTCTCGCCAGGGCCGCCGCGGAACTGAATCTGTCCATCCCCACGATCAGTGCGCAGTTGCGCACGCTCGATGAGCGCCTCGGGGAACCGCTGCTCGCAAGGGGCGGCCGCCGCCTCGTGCCGACGGACGCCGGCCGCACCGCCTTTCGCTATGCCGAGGAGATCTTCCGCCTGGGCCGCGAACTGCAGGAGGCGCTCGCCCTCGGGCCCGCGGCCCGCCCGCTGCGGCTCGCGGTCGGCCTCGACGACGTGCTGCCGAAGGCGCTCGCGCAGCGCCTGCTCGCGCCCGCATTCACGCTGGAGCGCAAGCTGCGTTTCGTGTGCCACGAAGGCACGCTCGAGCGCCTGACCGCGGCGCTCGTCGTGCAGGACCTCGACGTCGTGCTGTCGGACGCGCCGGTGCCGCCCGCGCTCGGCATCCGCGCGCACAGCCACCGGCTCGGTGCCTGTGGCGTCTCGTGGATGGGCGCGCGGCACCTCGCCAAGGGGTTGCAGGCCCGCTTCCCGTCATCGCTCGACGGGGCCCCGGTGCTGCTGCCGACCGACGATACGGCGATCCGGCGCGCGCTCGACCAGTGGTTCGAGCGCCATCGCCTCCACCCGGTCGTCGTCGGCGAGTTCGAGGACTACGCATTGCTGCTCGAGTTCGCGGCGGCGGGCCACGGCCTCATTCCCGTGCCCGATGTGCTCGCGCGCGCGCTGCAAGGCGACGCCGGCCTCGCGGTGCTCGGCCCTGCCCGGCCGGTGCAGGCCGAGTTCTATGCCGTCACGCTCGCGCGCGAAGTGAGCCACCCTGCGGTGGCCGCGATGTGCGAACGTGCCGCCGCGCTCTTCAGCCCGACTTCCCGTCCACGCGCGAGCGCGTGAGGATCGGCGTGTAGACGAACACGTAGATCGCGAAGGCCGCGATCCACAACAAGGCCGCGGCCTCGATCGTCGCGAGGTAGTCGGTCGGCATCAGCGAGGGCCCGAACACGCGCACGGCGGCGGCGAGCAGCAGCAGCAGGTAGGCGAAGCCGATGCTGCGCGACACGACGAGCGGCCGACCGGTGTGGCCGAGCGAGGCGCGGGTCGTGACCGCCATGATCATCGTGGCCGCGGCGCCGATCGTCAGCGCGTGCTGCCACTGGAAAGCCCACGAGGACCCGAACGCGAGGAAGGCCGCCTTCAGCGCGAGCCCGATCGGCAGCCAGGCGTACGCCGCGTGCAGCACCCAGACGATCGGGTCGGAGAGCGTCTTCAGGCTCCGCCAGCCCGAGAGTCGCACCGCCTGCGCGATCGCGGCGACTGCCGCGACTGCAGCCGCGATCCAGTGCAGCGGGGCCACGGCGTCCACGAGCACCGCCAGCGCCATCGCTCCGATCGTCACGCGCTCGACCAGCGGCCGGCTCGTGATGGCGACAGGCACGCCGCGTTGACGCAAGGCGCTCGCGGTGAAGTTCGGCACGATGCGCCCGCCGATCACGGTGATGAGGAGCAGCACCACGTCGATGCCGACCCGCAGCGCGCGGCTCGCGAGGGCGCCGTCGCCGTCGGCGATCGCATACAGGAACCACGCATCGATCGCCCACAACACCGTGATGATGATCAGCATCGGGAAATTGCGGTTGCGCGTGCGCAGCAGCGTGCGGCCGATCAGGAACGCGAGCAGCGGCAGGAAAGACAGCTCGCACAGCACGAGCACCACGGACGGCAACCGGGCCGCGCAGGCAAATGCAATGCGCCCCGCGAGCCACAGCACCGTGAGGGCGACCAGCGGCGCGCCCGCAAAGCCGCGCGTGCCGGTCCAGCTCGGCACGGCGGTCAGCAGGAAGCCCGCGATCGCCGCGCCGATGAACCCATAGAGCATCTCGTGGCCGTGCCACAGGTAGGGGGGCACGTCGCCGAGCGGCAGGGCGCCCGTGGCGTAGATCCAGACCCACGCTGCGATCGCGATGATTGCAAAGAGCCCCGCCGCGAGGAAAAACGGCCGAAAGCCGTAGGCGAAGGGCACGAATCGAGAATGGTCGTCGCTCATGGTCACCCGGTCCCGTAATTGAAACTGATGCTGATGCGTTCACCCGGCCCGCGACCCGGCGGCACTTCGTGGCGCAACCAGCTTTCGAACAAAACCACCCTGCCCGCCTGCGCCGGGATCACCACCCACGGTCGCAGCGCGCGGGGCGCATTGCGCCGTCGCGGCGGCGCCGCCATGAAGCGCTCGAGCCGCGGGTCTTCCAGCTTGAGCCCGGCTGCGCCGCGCGGGGTCGCGACGTAATAGGTGCCGCTCAGCAGCGACAGCGGATGCAGGTGGCCGCTGTGAACGACACCGCGCGGCATGATGTTGACCCAGCAGTCGGTCATCACGAGCCTGCGCACATCGAAGTCGAAGGCGAGCGAGCGCGCAAAGGCGCGCGCGCGCTGGTCGATCAGGCGGGCGAGTCGGGCAAAGGTGGGCGAGCGTTCCTGCATGCGGCTCGCCGAATCATAGGAGGTATAACCGCCCGGGTAGTTGTCGGCGGACCAACGCCGTCCTGCGGCGTCGTCGAGCCGCAATTGCCGACATTCCCGCAACAACTGCAGGTTGAGCACGGAGCCGGCCTGTTGCAGGCGCGCCGCATGGACCTGCGTGACAAAAAGGGATTCGGTACCCATCCACCCTCGCAACCACCTCGCGCGAGTATCGCGCACATTTTCGCCGTGCAACATCCGTACGAGGCGCTACACTGGCCCGAGGCCACCGTGGAGGATCACCGCATGCGTCAACTCGATGGTCAGCGCCGAACGACGGGCCGCCCCACCCTGAATGCCCGCACCGCGCTCAGCGAATCGATGGCCGACATCGACTCGCAACTCGCCACCCTCGCCGACATCATCTCCGCGCGTTCGGTCGACGAAGCCCGCGCCGCCTGGCAGGCCCGCGAAGAAGTCCGCGCCGGCCACGCGCGCACGCTCGCGACCGGCGACGTCGAACGCGAACTCGATCTCGGCCCGGCGTAGCCGCCACCCTTCGCATGAGCGCCTGGCAGCTGCACTATCACGAAAACGCCGTGGACGACCTGCGGCGCCTCGGACGGCGCGAGGCGCAGGGTGTACTCGCGGCGATGACCGAGCGGGTCGTGCGCCACACGAGCCCGCACGAGACGGGCGAGCTGCTGGTGAGCGAGGATTTCGGCGCGTTCTGGCGCTACCGGCTGCCGGACTGCAACGTGCTGTGCGACATCGACCGCGGCGCGCGCCGTGTCACCGTGCTGCACGTCGCGGCGGGGTGAGTTTCTCGCGCCGCAGACGACGATGGCCGTGGGCTTCACTGCACTTTATCAGATCCCGGATCTTCTTCATCGCCAACGTTCGCTCTCGCATCAGTCCCGCCGGGTTCGAGAACCGCAAAGGGTACGGGTCAAAGCTCAACGCCGGTCCGATCCCCCGACCGGCCAAAAACCGGTCACGCCAAATCGGAAACCCCGGTCACACCAATCCGGAATCGGTGGTCACAACGCGTCGGAAAACGCAGGCAGGCAGCGGCGAGGCGTCCGATAGCCAGCCGTGCCGTTGCGCCAGGGCCCGAAACGCCGCCGTCTTCGGCCGGCCCATCAGGCCGCTGCGGGCCACATCGCGATCCGAATCGCCCTGGCGCAGCCGAAGCAATACCTGTCGATACTCGTGCATCTCGATCCTCCGCCGAGCCATGTCCCGCTCCCCTGACCGCAAGGCCGCCGAGGGTAGCGATGACCCGAATCGGGCTCTGTCGAGATGCCTGCGCTCAGGCGAAAGTGACTCCTATATGCCGAGAGATGACAGCGATCGAGCAACGCATGCTGCGTGCCGAAATCGATCGACGCGGCTGCGCCAGCGAGGACATCAAGCTGCTGATGACGCTGCCCGGCATCGACGTGACGATCGCCCATGCGCTCGTGGCCGCCATCGGACCGATCTCGCGCTTCGACTCGCCCGAGCGGCTCGCGGCATACCTGGGGCTGGTGCCGAGCGTGTACCAGAGCGCCGAGCACACCTACCACGGCCGCATCACCAAGCAGGGCAACACCAACGCCCGCTGGCTGCTGGTTCAGGCCGCGCAGATCGCGGGACGCCACCCCGGACCGCTCGGCCGGCAGTTCGCCCAGCTCGCGCGGCGCAAGCATCGCAACGTCGCCGTCGTCGCCCTCGCGCGCAAACTCGCCGTGCTCGCCTGGCATCTGCTGACCAAGCGTGAACCGTACCGCTATGCCAGCTCCGCCGCCCTCGAAACCAAGCTGCAGCGCTTGCGCGTGAGTGTGCAGGCGCAACGCAAACGCGGACCCCAGCCTGGCTCCAAGCGTTCGAGCCACTACGGCACTGACGTACGTACGCGCCAGACCAAGGCCTTGAACACCGTGCTGAGGCAAGAAGGCCTGCCGAGCGCGACCCAGCCTCCGGTCGGCGAGAGTCGCGTTATCCATGAACTCGGTCTCGATGCGTTCGCCCAAAACATCCAGACCGACGGACGAAAGCTGCGCGCCCAGTCCTCGCGTCAGGCATCAATCAGCTCGTAAGTGATGCAAGGCTATCAATCCTCCAAGGACTATCCGGAGAGCTTCCGCGGCATCCGTTACCGGGATCCAGCAGCAAACGCTTGCTCTTCATCACCAACAACACTGCGCCCCCGGCACTGACGATCTGCGCGCCCCTACAAGGCCAGATGGCAGGTGGAATTGTTCTTTCGCTGGATCAAGCAGCACTTGGAGTTCAGCGTCACGTAGGTAGTTTGCTGGCCGTAACTGCTATCCACAGTGTAAACACGACAACTGTAAGGGCCCCGACGCCCACTAGAACCGATATCAAACGCCGTACGCCCGTTTCCAGCCGGTCAAAGTGCGCGTCATACGCGACCCATTCTCTTCGGTATCTGAAGTTCGCAGCTGCAATCACCGCTACGCTCAAAACCATGAAGGCTTTCCAAGGAAGTCCACTGAACGATACCACACGACGGCCAATGATAATTGAGATTGCAGGAACAATCGAAAGTAGCAGACAAATTTGGACGCTCCCCAATACAGTCATCGCCTTGAAGTCATCGTAACCATCGTCGAAGAAAGATCTAAACAATCGGCGCAAGTGCCAATAGGCGATTGCATGTGCTCGAACAACAAGTCGACTCATCAGTGTGACCCCGGATGCATCCAACTCGGGTCAATCTCAATCATCCTTGAATCGACTGCCGCTTTGTCCTGAAGAAAGCCGATGCCGCCTCCTGGATAAAAATTATCGATAGCAAAATAGAGAATTGCGGGGGCCGCGGTAAACGGACCTGCGGTCAATCCCCAGAGCCCCACACCAAGATTGATTGATGCATGGTCGACACCAAGGCTTCCGTCTAGGACGCCCGCGACATCAATGGCCGTTCCGAGAATCAGCGTAGAAGCACCGACGATCTTCGCGCCTTCCGCAACGGAATAGGTCATGATGCGCGCCCTGCTTCCTCCCTTCCACCCAGACCAATAGACTCTGCCATTGCTGCCAACGGTGACTTTGGGGAGGGAATACTCTATTCCCGATGCCAGCGCACCAATTGACCCGATCGTTGTAGACGCGGAACGCCCGTCCTGCTCGGTCGAATCGGCCTCCGAACATGCGAGCAAGCATTCTGATTGGTCTGCGTTCCAAATAGACATGTTACGTTTGGGGGTGTTTGACCCGGAGGTACTGGGAGAGAAGGAAGCTGCTTGGGCAGCGTACCCCCGTGCACTGAGCAGCTGCGAAGCGTAGCTCCCCAGGCTGGGATTGGATTTTACGACTGCACGCAGCTGACTCATAACACTCGCGACCTGCTGTTGAGCGACGGCGTCGATCCGGCTGTCAGTGCCGCGCGTCGCCAGCATGCCGTCAGCGATCGTGGCCGCACCGCCCCAGCGGAGCAGGGCGTGGTGCTGTGCCAACTCGAGCCAGTCGAGATTGCTGTCGTCACCGCCGATGCGGGCGCGCCTTTGCATCCCGCGTGAGTAGAACCCGCTGGGATCGACGCGGCTCAAGGGCTTGTTGCCCACATAGCTGTAGCGATTCCAGCCTTGCGTGCCGAGGCCAGCATCGACGTTCGGATCCGCGCTGACAAATCTCCCCAGCAGCGGATCCTGCACCCGCCCGTTCATGTGGATGAGGGCGGTCGAGTCGAGCATCTCGTGGCCGGTGTAGCCGCGGCGGGTGAGGCCGTTGATTGTGGCGAGGTCGGCGGATGAGGGCGCCCCGCTCCAC
>JBFWQO010000016.1:0-78879 GCA_050249415.1 Steroidobacteraceae bacterium | reverse complement strand
CGAACGCGTGCTCTTCCACCTCAAGCGAAAGGCACGGGCCATGGGCTTCACACTCACCCCCGCGGAGACCCCGGCGTGAAGAGCACAGCTCAATCGTTCAGTCACTTACACTTTGTTTGTTGAGAGGCTACCGCGGCGCCTCGAGCTTGCGCAGTGATTCCTGCAGGTTCGCGCGCACCGAGGCGGCGCGCCGGGCGGTGGCGGGTGCGCGCTGCGCAGTCTGGTCCAGCACCCGCGTGAGGCCCTGCAGCGTGCGGCTCGCCTGCTCGCGTTGCGGGCCGGCGGGTCGGCGCGACGCGGTCGCGTACATCGCCTGCGCATAGCTCGAGATCGACTCGACGATCGCGTCCGGCCGATCGGCGGCGAGCGCCGCACGGGTGCGCAGCCCGAAAAGCGCGGAGGTCGGCTGCACGACGAGCGCGCGATCGAGCAGCGCGAGCGCCTCGTCGCCATAGGCGCGACGCGCCTGCGGCGTCGCGACCCGTGTCCGCCAGTCGACCCGCACCTGCAGCGCATCGACCGCCCACGGGCGCATCCAGGAAACTGCCGCGAGATCGCGGTCCATCGCGACGAGATCATCCCAGCGCTCGTGCGCCACCGCGCCGATGGCGTCGAGTACGAGGCGGGGCTCGCCGTCGAGCCCGCGCGCAATTTCCGCAATGCCGGGCGGCGCCACGCCGCGCGCGAGCGAGGCGAGGAACGGTCGCACGGTCTCGAAGCGCAGCTCGGGATCTTCCGGAAAGCGGGCGAGCGACTCGCGATAGAGCCGCAGCCCCGCGGCCGTATCGCCACCGGTCATGGCCGAGAGCGCGCGCACATAGGCACCCTGCGGCGTGTCGCCGAGGATCGTGCCGAAGCGTGCGATGCGGTCGCGCTCGCTGGCGTCGAGGGCGACGAACGTGGAAAGACGGCGCGCGATGTAGCTCATCGACAGCCGTGGAGCGAGTGCGCCGAACACCACGCTGTCCGCGCGCTGCAGGGGGTCGTAAGGCGCCAGCACGCGTCCCGTGGTGTCGGCGGTCAATCCGCGCCCGTTCTCCTGCATGCGCGCCGTGGCGAGCCGGTTCATGTCGTCGGTGATGAGCGGCGCGTCGGCGGCGAGCCGGTGTGCCCCGTCGGTATCCGCCACGAGCGCGGCGAGGAGATCCTCGGCGCCATTGATCCCGAAGCGCGCGTAGTGCAGCGGCGAAAGACTGAGGGGCAAGCCGGTCGCCGCGACGTGTGCCTCGGGCTCGAGGGGCGAGTCCGAGGCGAGGAAGACCAGCGTGTTCGGGTCGGGCCGGTAGAGGCGTACTTCGATGAACACGTCGAGCAGCGTCGCGGTGAGCGAGCGCAAGAGGCTCTCGTCCAGGAATGCGATATTCATCCACTGGACGAAAACGCCGCCCGGGGTGAGGTGTGTACGCGCGAGCTGCAGGAATTCGCGCGTGTAAAGGTGCGACGCGCCCGCCGTCCAGGGATGCGACGGCTGCGAGACGATCGCATCGTAGCGCCGATCGGTCAGCGCGAGAGCGCCGCGTGCATCGTTCGTGACGATGTCGAGGCGCGGATCGAGCAGCGGATCGCGTCGGCGCAGCTCGCGTGTCCCGCGATTCGCGGCGATGACCGCCGGCTCGAGTTCGATCACGTCGATCGCACCGACCGAGGGCGGGACGCCCTCCACGACGACTCCGCCGCCGTAACCGACGATCAGCATGCGGGCGGTCGCGGGCCGGGCGATGACCGCGAGCGGCGAGAGCCAGTACTCCCCGCTGAATCGCGACGCGATCCCGGGCGTGTCCATCATGGCCTCCGGCAGGCCGTTGGTGCGCAGGACCAACCCGCCGTCCTGGCCGAGAACGACGACATCGGCGCTGCGGCCGACGTCGTAGTACAGGAGCGACCCGTCGGACGGAATATCGAGCGGCGAGGCGAGCAGCAGGCGCATCGGGGCCGCGGGCCGGAACGCGACCACGGACAGCAACGCCACGGCGGTCGCGGCGATCGGCAGCGCGAGGTGGCGCCGCGCGTAGAGCCAGGCCGCGACGGCGGCGATCGCGGTGCTCGCGATCACGGCGGCGCGAATCGTGCCTTCGTAGCGCAGCGCCGGAATGATCACGAAGCCGGCAGCGACCGCGCCCAGGATGGCGCCGACCGTGTTCCATGCGTACACGCGCGCACTCGCGGCGGCGGCCGTGTCGGGCCCGGCTGCGAGCAGGCGCACCGCGAGCGGCCAGGTCGCGCCGATGAAGAGCGTGAGCGGCAGCAGCAGCGTAAACCCGAAGAACGCGTTGCCGGCGAGGCCGCCCCGGGCTGGCAGATACCGCTCCAGCAGCAGCAAGGCGAGTGCAGCGGCGACGCCGGCGCCGATCTCGCAGCAGACGAAGAGCGTGGCGGCGCGCCCGCGCGTCGTCGCGAGCCAGGAGGCGAGCCCGCCGCCGAGGGCAATGCCCGTCAGGAAGCTCGCGACCATCACGCCGAACGCGAAGAGGCTGCTGCCGACGACATGGCTCAACATGCGCGCCCACAACACCTCGTTCAGGAACGTGACGGCGCCCGACAGCAGCATCAGCGGCAGGATCCACTGCGCGGCACCGCCACGGACCGTGTCGCGTGCCACCCGTGCGGGGGCCGGTGTCGGAGCGGTTCGTGCGCCGCGCGACATCACCGCGGCGAGCAGGAAGACGACGACATTGATCGCCGCGGCGGCCAGGATCGTGCGGTGCAGACCGAGCGCCGGCAGCAGCCAGAACGATGCGAGCAGCACACCGGCCACCGCGCCGGCGGTATTGGCGGCATACAGCAGGCCGATGCGGCGACCGATGTCGATCTCCGTATGCACGGCGTGGCGCGCGAGCAAGGGCAGCGTGGCGCCCATCAGGGTCGCAGGCAAGGCGAGCACGACGAAGGCGCTCGCGAGGAAATACAGCGACAGGCTCGCCTGCTCGCTCGAAGGGGGCGCCGGCTGGCCCCCGAACAACGCGTGCAGCACGATGTCGCTCGCGTACAGCAGCAGCGGAACGACGAGCACCCCGCCGATGGCGACGCCGAGTTCGAGCGACGCGTAAGTGAGTACCGGTCGCGACACGCGCGGCAGCAGCCGCTCGATCAGCGCTGCGCCGAGCGCGAGCCCCCCCATGTACGCCGCGAGCACCGTCGCGACCGCGAGTTCGGAGGTGCCGAACACGAGCGCGAACTGGCGGGTCCAGGCGATCTGGTAGACGAGCGCCGCGAGCCCGCTCAGCGCAAAGCACGCGCCGAGCACGAGCAGCGACAGCGTGTCGCCGGCACCACTCGCGCGCACATTGACAGCGTCCCGTGTCCGCGACATGGTGCGCGAGTCTAGCAGTCGAGCGCACACGCATGCAGGCATCGGGCGTCATCACCATCACCACCGACTTCGGTCACCAGGGACCGTTTGTCGGCGTCATGAAGGGCCGGATCTACAGCCGCCTGCCCACGGCGCGCATCGTCGACCTGACGCACGAAATCCTCGTGCACTGGCCCGCCGAGGCCGGGTTCTGGCTCGCGCGGTCGTATCATTATTTTCCGCCGGGCACGGTGCACGTGGCGGTGGTCGATCCCGGTGTGGGCACCTCGCGCGACATCGTGGCGGTGAGCCTCGCGGACCATATATTCCTCGCGCCGGACAACGGGCTGCTGGCGCCCGTCGTGGCCCGCGGCGAAGGTGCACGCATCACCCGCGTCGATCCGCAGGCGCTCGCACGTCTCTCGATCACGAGACCGAGCGCCACGTTCCACGGTCGCGACATCTTTGCGCCGCTCGCCGCGGAGCTCGCGGCGGGCCGCTGTCGGCCCGAGGACCTCGGGCAGCCCGTCGATACATTGGTGCCGTCGTGGGTGGAAGATGCGAGCGGGGACGACAGCGCGGTGAGCGGCGTCGTGATCACCCTCGATCACTTCGGCAACCTGATCACCAATATCGACGCCCCCTGGGTGATACGGATGGGCTCTCCGCGCGTCTATGCCGCCAACCATTCCTGGCCGTTGCTGCGCACCTACGGCGACGTCAAGCCGGGGGAGTACCTCGCGCTCGTGAACTCCTTCGGCGTCGTGGAAATCGCCCGTGCCGAGCAGAGCGCCGCCGACGGGCTCGGCCTGTCCCGCGGGGCGCCCGTGGTGGTCCGGGATACCGCCCGATTGCCCTGAAAATCAGGGGCTTGCAAGCGGGCGCGAATTCGCTATAGTTCGCGTCTCCCTGCGCCCGCCATTTGCGCATAACTCCCTGATTAACATACATTTTCTTGCAGGCAATCGTGGTTAGCGAACGCGACAGCGACAGCTTCGATCTCGACGACGAATTCCTTGGTGAGGCCACTTCCGAAGACCCGCGGGAGTACGACCGGATGCTCGACAAGGTCGACAAGCGCACCCGTACGCAACCGGGCAAACGCGGCAAGGCCGCGTGGAGCCGGCTCGAGGAAGTCCTGGCCGACCGCCGGCTCGAGAAGGACCTGCGCGACGTATTCGAAGACGACGCCTGACGCCCCGTGGCGACCGCGGTGGATTCCCGATGGGTCGTGCTGAAGTTCGGCGGCACGAGTGTTTCGTCGGCGCCCAACTGGCATCGCATCGCCGGGATCGTGCGGGCGCGCCGCGCGGACGGACTGCGCGTCCTGATCGTCCACTCGGCACTCAGCGGCGTCACCGACCGCCTCGAGCGCCTGCTCGACGGCGCACTCGCGCGGGATTACGCGCCCATCCTCACCGGGATCGAGGACCTGCATCGCACGCTGGCCGCCGAACTCGGCGTCGCGGTCGGCCCGGGCCTCGAAGGCAGCTTCGATGAGCTGCGGCGTCTCGCCGACGGTATCGCGCTCGTCGGCGAGGTGAGCGCGCGTACGCGCGCCCGCGTCGTGTCGAACGGCGAGCTGATGGCGACCGCACTCGGCGCCGCCTTCCTCGAGTCGCAGGGACTCGGGCCGCGCTGGGCCGATGCGCGGCGCATGCTGCACGCCGAGGTGCGCAAGGGCGCGTCGGCGAAGGCGAGCACGCTGTCGGCCACGTGCGGGTTCGCGCCGGACGATGCGCTCATCCGCGACCTGTCGGACGGCGCCGGGCTCGTGATCACGCAGGGCTTCATCGCGAGCGACGACGAGGGCCACACCGTGTTGCTCGGTCGCGGCGGTTCGGATACGTCGGCGGCGTATTTCGCGGCGAAACTGCGTGCACGGCGACTCGAGATCTGGACCGACGTGCCCGGCATGTTCAGCGCGAATCCGCGCACCACGCCCGCCGCGCGCCTGTTGAAGGCCTTGCACTACGACGAGGCGCAGGAGATCGCGACGAGCGGCGCCAAAGTCCTGCACCCGCGGTGCATCCTGCCGGTACGCCAGTACGGCATTCCGCTGTCCGTCCACGACACCCATCACCCGGACCTCACGGGCACGCTGGTCAGTGCGCAGGGCGGCGGCGAGGCGCAGGTGAAGGCCGTGTGCGTCAAGAAGGGCGTCACGCTCGTCTCGCTCGACAGCCCCGGCATGTGGCACCAGGTCGGCTTCCTCGCCGATGCGTTCCAGGTGTTCAAGTCGCAGGGCCTGTCGATCGATCTCGTATCGACTTCCGAGACCAACGTGACGGTCTCGCTCGACCCGGCAGCCAACACGCTCGATCCGGCGATCCTCGATGCGCTGGTCGATGCGCTGTCGGACCTGTGCCGTGTGCAGATCATCGGACCCTGCGCGTCCGTGAGCCTCGTCGGGCGCAACATCCGCGCGATCCTGCATCGGCTCGGCGATGCGTTCGACCTCTTCGAGGAGCAGCGCATCCATCTCGTGAGCCAGGCGGCGAACGACCTCAATTTCACGTTCGTGGTCGACGAAGCGCAGGCCGACCGGCTCGTCAACCAGATGCACGAAATGCTGGTGCAGCCCGTGCCCGGAGACCCGGTGCTCGGGCCGACGTGGGAGGAACTCTTCGCACGCGATGCGGCGCCGGGTGCCGCGCGGCCCGTCGCCTGGTGGCGGGAGAAGCGCGCGGCGCTCCTCGCGGCGCTCGACGGGCGCGACGCCGCCTATGTCTACGATGTGGCGAGCGTCGAGGCGGCGGCGCGGTCGCTCACCGCGCTGCGTTCGGTCTCGCGGGTCTGGTATGCGATGAAGGCCAACGCACATCCGGAGCTGCTGCGGCGGATCCATGCGGCGGGCGTCGGCCTCGAATGCGTGTCGCGCGGTGAAATCGAACATGCGCGGCGCCAAGTCCCGGGAATCGAACCGGCGCAGATCCTGTACACGCCGAATTTCGCGCCGCGCGACGAGTACGCATGGGCCCTCGGCGAGGGCGTGCGGCTCACGATCGACAGCAGCTATCCACTGCGGCATTGGCCGGCGCTGTTTCGCGACCGGGATATCCATGTCCGGGTCGACAGCGGCACCGGTCTCGGCCATCACCAGCATGTGCGCACGGCCGGCGCGCACGCGAAATTCGGCGTGCCGATCGAGGAGCTCGCCGACCTGGCCGCACTCGCCCTGGCGGCCGGCGCGCGGGTGGTCGGATTGCACGCCCATCCCGGCAGCGGCATTTTCGACGTCGGGAGCTGGCGGCACACGGCGCGCCTGCTCGCGGCCGAAGCGGCGCGTTTCCCCGGCCTGCGCTCGATCAATGTCGGTGGCGGGCTCGGTGTACCTGAACGCGGCGATCGCGCACCGCTCGACCTCGCGCGGCTCGACGCCGCGCTCGATGAGGTGCGGCAGGCCCACCCGGCGCTCGAGCTGTGGCTCGAACCGGGGCGCTACGTCGTCGCCGCGGCGGGCGTGCTGCTCGCACGGGTCACGCAGACGAAGGAGAAGGGTGAGGTGCGCTACGTCGGCATCGCCACCGGCATGAATTCGCTGATCCGGCCGGCGCTCTACGGCGCGTATCACGAGATCGTGAACCTGACCCGCCTCGATGCGCCCGCCACCGAGGTCGTCAATGTCGTCGGGCCGATCTGCGAAAGCGCGGACGTGCTCGGCCATGATCGCCTGCTGCCCCCGACGCAGGAAGGGGACATCCTGCTGCTCGCGACGGCCGGTGCCTACGGGCGCGTCATGAGTTCGAGCTACAACCTGCGCGCGCCGGCGGAAGAATTACTGGTCTGATTCCCGCTGCGCGCCGCCCGCCGCGTGGCGTGCCGCGAGTTCGTCCATCACGCGCGACAACGGCAGGTCGCGGCTCCGGAGCAGGACCAGCAGGTGATACAGGAGATCGGCGGCTTCCGCCGCGAGTTCGTCCGTCGAGCCCGAACTGCCCGCCAGGGCCACTTCGACCCCTTCTTCACCGACCTTCTGCGCGATGCGCGTCGGCCCGGCGTCGAAGAGGCGCGTGGTGTAGCTGCCCGCCGGCCGCCCGGCGTGCCGGCGCGCGATCAGCGACTCGAGCGTCGCGAGAAAGTCGAGCGTGCCGGTGGCGTTTCGCGGCGTATCGCCAAAGCAGGTGCGACAGCCCTTGTGGCACACCGGGCCGCGCGGCCGCGCGGTGACGAGCAGGGTATCCGAGTCGCAGTCGGCCGCGATGTCGACGAGATCGAGTGTGTGGCCGGAGGTTTCGCCCTTCTCCCACAGCCGCTTGCGGCTGCGGCTGAAGAAGACGACGCGGCCGCGTTCGATCGTGGCGGTGAGCGCGGCGGAGTTCATGTAGCCGAGCATCAGGACATCGCCTGCGTCGGCATCCTGCACGATCGCCGGCACGAGGCCGTCGCGCGCATCGAACGCGATCGTGACGAGATCGGCCTTCGAGAAGTTCACCGGCGCACCTCGATACCGGCCTTCGCGAGTGCCGCCTTGAGGTCGGGTATCGCGATCGCGCCGGAGTGGAACACGCTCGCCGCGAGCGCCGCATCGGCTCCGGCCTCCGTGAACACGGCAGCGAAATGCCCGATCGAGCCCGCTCCGCCCGAGGCGACGAGCGGCACCGTGCACACCGCGCGCGCGGCCGCCAGTTGTGCGAGGTCATAGCCCCGCCGCACGCCGTCGCTCGCCATGCAGTTGAGGACGATCTCGCCGGCGCCACGCTGCTGCACTTCACGCATCCAGTCGAGTGTAGCGCGGCCGGCATCGTGCGCGCGGCCCGGATCGCCCGTGAGCGCGTGCACGCGCCACCCGGCGGGCGTCGTCTCGCTGTCGATGCCGACGACGACGCACTGGGACCCGAAACGCGCGGCGAGGCGATCGACCAGCGCGGGTTCCGCGAGCGCCGGGGAGTTCACCGAGACCTTCTCGGCGCCGGCGGCGAGCACTTCCTCCGCATCGGCGACGCTGCGGATGCCGCCTGCCACACAGAAGGGAATATCGAGCACGGCTGCCACCCGGCGGACCCAGGCGCGGTCGACCGAGCGCCCCTCGGGGCTGGCGGCGATGTCGTAGAAGACGAGTTCGTCGGCGCCTTCGTCGCGATACCGGGTGGCGAGTTCGAGTATGCCGCCGACGACGACGTGCTCGCGAAAGCGCACGCCCTTGACGACCCGGTCGCCCCGCACGTCGAGGCAGGGAATTATGCGGCGGGAAAGTATGGCTGCAGCTCCGCACCGGAGAGGCGATCCTCGAGCAGCGCGCGGCCGCTCACCGCGGCGCTGACCCCGAGTGCGGCGAGAGCGGCGAGATCGGGCTCGCCGCGCACGCCGCCCGAAGCCTGCCAGGCCATGGCCGGAAAGCGCCGGCGTGCCTCCGCATAGAGCGCGAGGTTCGGTCCCGCGAGCGCACCGTCGCGCGCGATGTCGGTACAGAGCACGTGCCTGAGGCCGAGTGTTTCATAGTCGGCCACCGCATCCCACAGGCTCACTCCCGAGCCGGCGCGCCAGCCGCGTGTCTGCACGCGCGGGGTCGCCGTGTCGGCCTCGCGCACATCGAGCGCGAGGCAGATGTGCTCCGGCCCGAAACGGCGAAACCAGTTGCGCACGTCGGTCGCCTGTTCCACCGCGGCGCTGCCGACCACGACGCGCGCGATGCCGTTCTGCAGCAGGTCCTCGACGACCGCTTCGCTGCGCACGCCGCCGCCGGCCTGCAATCGCAGGCGCTGGCGCGCCGCGAGGGCGAGCACGGTGTCGCGATGTGCGAGCACGCCGTCACGCGC
Source organism: Steroidobacteraceae bacterium (assembly GCA_050249415.1). GTDB lineage: Bacteria > Pseudomonadota > Gammaproteobacteria > Steroidobacterales > Steroidobacteraceae > CADEFQ01. The sequence continues at coordinate 69,831 of JBFWQO010000016.1, read as the reverse complement.
GCCGTCGAGGTCGACGACGTGCAACCAGCGCGCGCCGCAGGCGGCATAGCGCTCGAGCAGTTCCATCGGACTCGCCGGGTACTGCGTTTCAGCGTCGAAATCACCCTGGTGCAGCCGCACGCAGCGCCCGCCGCGCAAGTCGATGGAAGGGATCAGGAGCATGGGCTGAGTCGCAGGAAATTGGCGAGGATATGCGCGCCGGCCGGGCCCGACCGCTCGGGATGGAACTGGGTGCCGAGGAAATTGCCCTGCACGACGATCGCCGTGAAGTCGGCGCCGTAATCGGTGACTGCGATCGATTCCCCCGCGACCGGCGCGGCGTAGCTGTGCACGAAGTAGAAGTGGGTCGCGTCGTCGATGCCGTCGAGGAGCGCGTGTGGCGCGCGCCGGCGCACCCGGTTCCAGCCCATGTGCGGCACCGGGCGCCCCTGTACGGGCTCGAGTCGCTGTACCGTGCCCGGCACGATACCGAGACAGGCCGTGGCGCCTTCTGCCGATCGTTCGTAGAGGAGCTGCATGCCGAGGCAGATGCCGAGCACGGGCTGTGTCAGCTGCGGCAGCATGCGATCGAGCCCGCTGCGTACGAGGCGCGCCATCGCGTCGGCGGCGGAACCCACGCCCGGCAGCACCACGCGCGGGGCGCGGCGGATCGCCTGCGGGTCGGCCGTGACCGAGCTCGTGGCGCCGATTCGCTGCAGCGCGAACTGCAGCGACGCGAGGTTTGCACCGCCGCTGTCGACGATCACGGCGTCGATCGCGGGAGCGGTCACAGGACGCCCTTGGTGCTCGGCAATTCGGCCCCGTCGCGCCGGATCGCCTGCCGCAACGCGCGTCCCGTCGCCTTGAAACACGCTTCGATCATGTGGTGGGCGTTGTCGCCGACGACCCCGACGTGGATCGCCGCACCGAGCGCTTCGGCGAGCGAGCGAAAGAAGTGCGGTACGAGCTCGGTCGGCAGGCCACCGACCTGCTCGCGGCCGAAGTGCCCGTCGAAGACGGCAAAGGCCCGGCCCGACAGGTCGATCGCCACCTGCGCCCGGGCTTCGTCCATCGGCAGCACGAAGCCGAAACGGCCGATGCCGCGCTTGTCGCCGAGCGCCGTGCGCAGCGCCTCGCCGAGCGCGAGCGCACAGTCCTCGACCGTGTGATGCTCATCCACGGCGAGATCGCCGACGCAGGCCAGGTCGAGCGCGAAGCCGCCGTGCTTGCCGAGCTGCTCGAGCATGTGGTCGAGGAAACCGATGCCGGTCCTCGCCGCGAGGGGTTCGGCCGCATCGAGATCGACGCGCACGCGGACGCGCGTTTCGCGGGTCTCGCGCTCGACGCTCGCACGCCGTGCCGTCAGTTCACGCACGATGGCGGGCCAGGTTTCAGCCTCCGGCCCATGCCGCCGCACGCGCAGGCCCCGCACGCCGAGGTTCGCCGCGAACTCGAGGTCGGTGTCCCGATCGCCGATCATCGCGCTCGCGGCGAGATCCACCGGCCGGTCGCGCACCCACGCATCGACGAGCCCCGTGCGGGGCTTGCGGCACGCACAGTGGTCGTCGCGCCGGTGGGGGCACACGAAGATCGCCTCGAACCCGATGCCCTGGCTCGCGAACGCGTCGAGCACGAAACCCTGCGCGGCTTCGAAGGCGGCGAGCGGGAAGCCCGTCGTGCCGAGGCCATCCTGGTTGGTGACCATCGCGAAGCGGTAGCCCCGGTCGCGCAGGGCCGCGAGCGCCGCGAACACGCCCGGCATGAACCGGATCTTCCCGAGCGCATCGACCTGCTCGTCGGGGGGCTCCTCGATCAATGTGCCGTCACGATCGACGAACAGCACGGCATCGCCGTTCAGCATGCGAGGCTCCCGAGCAGCTTGTCGTTCTGCTCCGGGCTGCCGACCGTGATGCGCAGTGCCCGCTCGAGTCCTTGCCGCGTGCGGAAATCCCGCACGCGCAGGCGCGCAGCGGCGAAGCGCGCGAGCGCGCCCTCCGGGTCACGGAACTCCGTGAGCAGGAAATTCGAGTCGCTCGGCCACACGCGCAGTACGCCGGGCGATGCGGCCAGTCGTGTGGCGAGCCTGTCGCGCTCGCGCACGATGGCGGCCACGCGTGCGTGCGCGAGGCGCAGCTGTGACGCACCGAGCGCGAGGAGCGCCGCCTCGATGCACGGCTGGGCGATCGCGTAGGGCGGCACGACCTTGCGCAGCAGGGCGACGACGCGCGGGTCGGCGATGAGCGTGCCGATCCTCGCGCCGGCGAGCCCGTGCGCCTTGGACAGCGTGCGCAGGACGACGACGTGGGGATATTGTTCGATGAGGTGCGCGCCACTCGGCATTGCGGCGAACTCGATGTAGGCCTCGTCGATCACGACGAGGGCGCGCCCGGCTGTCTTCCCGGCCACCGCGAGGATATCCGTTGCCGCGAGCACATTGCCGGTCGGGTTGTTCGGCGTGCATATGAACACGAGCTTGACGTCGCCGCGTTCGCAGCGCGCGGCGATCGCCGCGACGTCGAGCGCATAGCCCGCGTCCCTGCGCAGCGGTATCGAGGCGACGCCGGCGCCCTGGACCTGCGCCGCGACCGCATACATGCCGAAGGTCGGCGGGCAGATGAGGACCGCGTCACGCCCGGCGGTGCAGTAGCCGCGCACCAGCAGGTCGATCGCCTCGTCGCTGCCACGGCAGACGAGGGTGTGAGCGGGCGTGACACCGTAAAGACGGGCGAGCGCCGCCGCGAGCGCATCCGGGTGCGGCTCGGGATAGCGGTTCAGGCCCGCCTGCGAGCAGTCGGATGCGGTGCGCCAGGGCAGTTCATTCGCGTGCAGGCGTTCGAATTCGGGGTCCCACATCGCGTGCTCGTAGGGCTGTAGCGCGCGAATCTCGGGACGCGCGATCGCGACCGGATCGTTCATCGTGCGGCGCCGAGCGCCGCGAGGCGCCGTTCGACCGCGGCGGCGTGCGCATCGAGCCCTTCGAGGCGCGCGAGTGTCGCGGCGGTCGGGCCGAGGGCCGCGAGGCCCGCCTCGCCGACATCCTGTACCGTGATGCGTTTGACGAAATCGAGCAGCGACAGGCCGCTGCAGGCCCGCGCATGGCCATAGGTGGGCAGGACATGGTTGGCGCCCGAACAGTAATCGCCCAGCGGCTCCGGCGACCACGCCCCGAGGAACACCGATCCCGCACTCTCGATCGCCTCGAGCCGGCGCCGCGGCTCGCGCACCTGCAAGATGAGGTGCTCGGGCGCGTACGCATTCGACACGGAGATCGCGGTGTCGAGGTCCGGTGTGACGATCAGCCGCATCGCGCGCACGGAGGCGCCGAGGATGCGCTGGCGCGACAGGCGCGGCAGCTGGCGCTCGATCTCCCCTGCAGTGGCCGCCGCGAGCGCCGCCGAATCGGTGACGAGGATGGCCTGCGCGATCGCATCGTGCTCGGCCTGGGCGAGGAGGTCTGCGGCGACGAAGGCGGCACTCGCGCCGTCGTCGGCGAGGACCAGCACTTCGGACGGACCCGCAGGCAGGTCGAGGGCCGCGCCTGCCGGATCGGCGGCCACGATCTGCTTGGCGGCCGTGACCCACGCATTGCCGGGTCCGAAGATCTTGTCGACCTTCGGTACCGATTCCGTGCCGTAGGCGAGCGCGGCGATCGCCTGCGCGCCGCCGATCTTGAACACGGTATCGATGCCGCACAGTTGTGCCGCGACGAGCACGGCGGGCGCCGCGCGGCCCCCCGCATCCGGGGCCGTGCAAAGAATGCGCAGGCGGCAGCCTGCGAGGCGGGCCGGAACGCCGAGCATCACGACCGTCGAGGGCAGCGGCGCCGATCCCGACGGCACGTAGAGTCCGACCGACGCGATGGGCCGCACGATGCGCTCGCAACGCACGCCCGGCATGGTATCGAGCGCCAGCGGCGCCGGCCGCTGCGCGGCGTGGAATGCGTCGACGTTCGCGATCGCGCGTTCGAGGGCGGCGATCGCCTCCGGTGCGAGCGCCGCGCGCGCGGCGGCAAACTCCTCGGGACTTGCGCGCAAGGCTGCAAGCCGATCGAGGGAGACGCCGTCGTAGCGCGCGGTGTAGCGCCGCACGGCGGCATCGCCCTCGGCGCGCACGGCATCGACGATCGCGCGAGCCTGCGCCACGACCTCGTCCGACTGCGCGGAACGCGGGCGCGACAGCAGCTGCGCGCGCGCGGCGGCGTCGAGTTGCGCCCAGTGGTGGATCGCGATCCGGCTCACGACAGCATCTTCTCGACAGGCAGCACGAGGAGGGCGCTCGCACCGGCGCGCTTCAGGCTCTCGAGCGTTTCCCAGAAGACGTTCTCGCGGCACACGGCGTGGATCGCGACCTTGTCGGGGTGGCCTTCGAGCGGAATGATCGTCGGCGACTCGCTGCCGGGCAACAGGCGCCGGATCTCCTCGAGCGCGGCCCGCGGCGCGTGCAGCATGATGTACTTGCTCTCCTTCACCTGCTGCACGCCGTCGATGCGCATCAGCAGCCGCTCGACCCAGTCGGACTTTACGGGGGCGAGCGCGACCGGCGTGCGGATCAGCACGGCGTGGCTTTCGAGTACGGTCTCGACTTCCTCGAGGTGGTTGGCGTCGAGCGTCGAACCGGTAGAGACGAGATCGCAGATCGCATCGGCGCGGCCGAGCCGTGGCGCGATCTCGACGGCGCCGGAGAGGGTGACGATCTGTGCCGCGATCGCGCGATCCGCCAGGTAGCGCGCGAGCAGGTGCGGGTAGGTGGTGGCGATGCGCTTGCCGGCGAGCGACGCCGGGCCCGCCCACGACGTGCCTTCCGGCACGGCGATCGACAGGCGGCAGCGGCCGAAGTCGAGCAGGCGCAGGCTGTCGAACGCGGCGCGCACGCCGCGGGCGGCCAGCGCGAGGCGCTTCTCCTCGAGCACATTCAGGCCCACGAGGCCGAGATCGCAGACGTCTTCCTGCACGAGGTCCGGTATATCGTCGTCGCGCACGAACAGCACGTCGAGCGGCATGTTCTCGCCGAAGCCGACCAGCTGGTCCTTGCCGCGCGCGAGCCTGACGCCGCAGCGCGCGAGGAGGTCGAGCGACGGGTCGGTCAGGCGGCCGGACTTCTGGACCGCGAGCTTCAGGCGGCCATCCTTATCCATGGGCCCTATCCATTGAGGCGCTGCACGGCGGTGGCATAGCCGCCATTGCCTTCGGAGAGATAGCGCGCCACGCGGCCGATCGTGGTCACGCTGACGCCCGTGATGCGGTGGATCTCGCGGTAGGGCAGGCCCCGCTGCAGGCATTCGACCACGGCCCATCGATCGGCCATGGCCTCGAGTTCGGCCGGTGTGCAAAGGTCGCGGAAGAAGGCTCGCACCTCATCCGGCGTGCGCAAGGTGAGTACGGCCGCGAAGAGATTGCGCTCGTGCTGGGCTTCCTGCCGGGCCGTGAGGTTCAGGTGCTGCTTCATTGGGCGAGCTGTACTAATGTATTAACGTGCTAGCATGATAGTACAAACGGGTGCCCCGGCGCAAGGCACCTGGCCGTCCTTGACCGGCAGGGCGGGGGCCCCCTAGACTGCCCGGCACTCATCGAGACCGGCTGAGGGAAAGGCCCTTGGAAGCCGGGGCAACCAGCGAACCCAACCCGTTCGCCCGGTGCCAACTCCTGCGGCAGCGACCCTTGCCGTGAGATGAGCGCCCGGCAGAGCCGGCGAGCCCGAAGGGGCAGCCGGATGGATGCCGGATATCCCGTGTCACCGCGGGTGCGCGCTGCAGGAGTGCCGATGACCGATGAAAGGCACTCGAGATGGCGTATCCGACCCGATCCGATTCCGATTCCCCCGACCCCGCAGCAGCCCCGGCTCCCGCGCGCGTGGGCCCCGTCGTGCGCGAAGGCCTCATGGAGGTGCCGGGCGAACTCGTCCTGCACCATGGCGGGCGGCTCACAGGCGTGCACGTCGCATGGCGACTCGAAGGGCCGGCCGGTGCACCCGTCGTCACCACGCTCGGCGGGATCTCGGCCCACCGCAGGGTGTATGGCGAGAACGCCGCCGAAGGGTGGTGGAACGAGGTCGTCGGTCCCGGCCGCGCGCTGGATGCCTCGCGAGTGCGCATCCTGTCGTTCGACTACCTCGGTGGCAGCGGCGAGACCACGGGGCCACGGGGCGACGCGATTTTCCCGCACGTGTCGACCTACGACCAGGCGGGCCTGCTTCTGCGACTCGCGAATCACCTCGGCATCGCGGCGCTGCACGCCATCGTCGGCGCGTCCTACGGCGGCATGGTGGCGCTCGCATTCGCGGAGCGATACCCGGAGCGGGTCGCGGCAATCGTCGTGGTGAGCGCCGCCGATCGCACGCATCCGATGGCGACGGCCTGGCGCAGCGTGCAACGCCGCGTGCTGCGCTTCGCGGCCGACTGCGGACGTGCGGCCGACGGTTTGGCAATCGCGCGCGCGCTCGCGATGTCGACCTACCGCAGTCCGGAGGAGTTCGCCGCGCGATTTTCCGGCGCGCCGCGCCTCGAGGCCGGCTCCGCGGTCTTTCCGGTCGAGGAGTACCTGTTCGCGCGCGGCGCCGATTACGCCGCTCGCCACCGTGCGGGCGCGTTCCTGTGCCTGTCCGAGTCGATCGACCTGCACCAGGTCGATACGGGGCGCATTTTCGTTCCGGTGACGGCGGTCGCCGTGCGCGAAGACCAGCTGGTTCCGGTGACCGACATGCGCCGCCTCGTGGCGCGGCTCCCGCAGGCGAGACTGCACGAGATATCCTCCGTGTACGGACACGATGCGTTCCTGAAGGAAGCCGCGCAGTTGCAGCCCGTATTCTCCGCCGTCATCGGGAGTGCCCCGTGAGCGATCGTCCAGGCGATGTCACCCGCGCCGTGCGCGCGGGCCTCGAAACCGACACCGTGACCGGCGCGGTCGTGCCGCCCATTCACCTGAGCTCGACATTCACGTTTCGCGCGTTCGGCGAGAAGCGCCAGTACGACTACACGCGCTCCGGCAATCCGACGCGCGACCTGCTCGCCGATGCGCTCGCCGGACTCGAAGGCGGCGCCGGCGCGGTCATCACGGCGACGGGCATGGCGGCGATCACGCTGGTCGGGCACCTGCTGCCCGCCGGCAGCCGCATCGTCGCCGCGCACGATTGCTACGGCGGCACGTTTCGCCTCTTCTCGGCGTGGCAGCGCCGCGGCGAGCTGCGGGTCGATTTCGTCGACTGCGGCGACCCGGCGGCGGTCGATGCCGCACTGTCGAGCCCGTACGCGCTCCTCTGGATCGAAACGCCGAGCAATCCACTGCTGCGCATCTCGGATATCGCGGCGCTCGCGGGCCGCGCGCGCGCGGCCGGAGCGCTCACGGTCGTCGACAACACGTTCCTGTCACCCGCCTGGCAGCAGCCGCTCGCGCTCGGCGCGGATCTCGTCGTGCACTCGACGACGAAATATCTCAACGGCCACAGCGACGTGGTCGGCGGCGCAGTGGTCGCGCGCACCGTGGAACGTGCGCAGGAACTCACCTGGTGGGCGAACTGCCTCGGTCTCACGGGCTCGCCGTTCGACAGCTTTCTGACATTGCGCGGCGTGCGTACGCTGCACGCGCGCCTCGCCGTGCATGAACGCAATGCGCAGGCGCTCGCCGAATGGCTCGCGGGAGAGCAGGGCGTCGCGAAGGTGTACTACCCGGGCCTCGCGACCCACCCGGGACACGCGATCGCGAAGCAGCAGCAGCGCGGCTACGGCGCGATCGTCACGATCGAGCTCGACGGCGGCACCGCCGCCGTGCGCCGGTTCGTCGATGGGCTCGAACTGTTTTCGCTCGCGGAATCCCTCGGCGGCGTCGAGAGCCTCATCGCGCATCCCGCGACGATGACGCACGCGGCGATGGAACCCGTGGCGCGCGCGGCCGCCGGCCTGACCGACGGGTTGCTGCGCCTCTCGATCGGCATCGAGGCATTCGACGACCTGCGCGCCGATCTCGCGGCGGCGCTGGCGCGCGCGCGGCGCTGAGGGGCGCGCGCGGCGAACAGCGAGTGGCGAACAGCGAGTGGCGAACAGCGAACAGCCAGACCGTTGGTTTTGTTGGGCCGCTGGGCATGCGCGCACATGGACCGCGCCACGGATTTGCAGGCCTTCGCTCATTGCACGTGACCATTGCGAGGCGGGCATCTACGACTGCCTGGCTTGCCACCGCGACGCGATTGCGCGCATGCGGACGTCGCAGAGGCAGGGGATCACAGCCGCGTTCCTTGCCTGACTCGCGCTCTGGCTGTTCGCCGTTCGCTGCTCGCTGTTCGCCACTTGTCAAGTCGCGATCGATGCGCTTCGGGCCCGATTGTCACCGTGACACGGGGCACGGCCGCACACGATTCTCGGGCGCGTGCGCAACCTCGACAAACTCGACGTCTATCGGTACGCCGATAGACTCGCGATCGAGGTGTATCGCTGCACGGCCTCCCTGCCTGTGGCCGAAAGATATGGGCTCGTGACCCAGATGCGTCGCGCCGCAGTGTCCATCGCGAGCAATATCGCCGAAGGGTCGGCCCGCACGTCGGACAATGACTTCGCGCGCTATCTGGAGATCGCGCTGGGTTCGGCACGGGAGCTGGCGTACCAGATTCACCTCACCGAACGCCTCCACCTGGCACAGGCCGAACTGGCGACCATGTCCACGCTGTGCGACGAGACGACGCGAATGCTCGGAGCGCTCGTTTACGCGCTGCGCAGGCGGAGCCGGGTCAATCGCTGAGCCGAGCCGCGGACGGCGGGTAGCGAACGGCGGGTAGCGAGCGGCGGACAGCGAACAGCCAGAGAAGAAGCGTGTGCCGGGTCACCCCCATCCTTCCTTGTTTGCCACACGGATCATTCGACGCCAGCGCGACGCGCAGCCACGCGGAGGCAACACCACGAACGAGCACCACGATTCTGGCCGTTCGCCGTTGGCTGTCCGCTGTTCGCTACCCGCCGTTCGCCGCCAACGACCGGCGGATGAGCGCCCCCATCTCCTTCGTCGACAGGGGCTTTGCGCCCGCCGCGATGTCGGCCGTTCGTGCCCCGGCGGTCAGCGCGTCGGCGACGGCGCGTTCGATCGCGGCGGCCTCGTTGCCGAGCCCGAGCGAATGGCGCAGCAGCAGCGCGGCGGAGAGGATCGTGCCGATCGGGTTCGCGATGCCACGGCCCGCGATATCGGGCGCGGAGCCGTGGATCGGCTCGTAGAGGCCGCGCGAGCCGTCACCGAGCGAGGCGGACGGCAGGAGGCCGAGCGATCCCGCGAGCATCGAGGCCTCGTCGGTGAGGATATCGCCGAACATGTTTTCGGTGAGCAGTACGTCGAAGTCGCGCGGCCGGCGGATCAGGTGCATGGCCGCGGCATCCACCAGCATGTGTTCGAGCGCAATCTCGGGGAACTCGGCGGCCATCACGCGCTCGACGACCGCGCGCCACAGCCTCGAGGTTTCGAGCACATTGGCCTTGTCGATCGACGTCACCCGCTTGCGGCGCGCGCGCGCGAGCTTCGCGGCAGTGCGCGTGATGCGCTCGATCTCGACCACGGAGTAGGTGCAGACGTCGGTGGCGTCGCCCGCCGTGCGGCGCTTCTCGCCGAAGTAGATGCCGCCCGTCAGCTCGCGCGCGAACACGAGGTCGACCCCCTCGAGCACCTCCGGCTTGATCGTCGAGATGTCGCGCAGGGCGGGGTGCACGGCGACGGGGCGCAGGTTGGCATACACGCCGAGCGCGCGCCGCAATGCGAGGAGCGCCGCCTCGGGGCGCACGGGCGCGTCCGGGGCGCTCCACTTCGGCCCGCCGATCGCGCCGAGCAGCACGGCATCGGCCCGACGGCACAGCGCGAGCGTGGCGGGCGGCAGGCCGTCGCCGTGCGCATCGATCGCGGCGCCGCCGAAGAGGGCGGTTTCGAGCTGGAATTCGTGGCCGAAGTTCGCCGCCGTCGCGTCGAGCACGCGTACCGCTTCGGCGACGACTTCGGGCCCGATCCCGTCGCCGCCCAGCACCGCGATGAGCGCCTTCATGCGCGGCGTTGCTCGTATGCGCCGATCGCGGCGTCCTTCGACAACAGGTAGCCCAGTTCGTCGACGCCGTTCAACAGGCAGTAGCGGGCGAATGCGTCGATCGGAAACTTCACGGTGACCCCGTTCGGCAGTGCGAGCGTGCAGGTCTCGAGGTCGATCGTGACTTCGGCGCCGGGGTTCGCGAGCAGCCACTCGTGAGTGCCGGCATCGACCACCACGGGCAGCAGGCCGTTCTTCAGGGAGTTGTTGCGGAAGATATCCGCGATCTCGGTGCTGACGACGGCACGGATGCCGAAGTCGAGCAGCGCCCAGGGAGCGTGCTCGCGCGAGGAGCCGCAACCGATATTGCGGCCGGCGACGAGCACCTGGCAGCCTTGCGCGGCCGGCTGGTTCAACACGAAATCGGGCCGTGGCCGGCCGCCCTCGTCGTAGCGCCAGTCGGCGAACAGGTTCTTGCCGAGGCCTTCGCGGGTCGTGGTAGTCAGGAACCGCGCCGGCACGATCTGGTCGGTGTCGATGTTGGTCGACGGCAGCACCACGGTGCGCGACCGCAGGGTCTTGATGGCTGTCATGGCTTATCCGTTCAATACGTCGCGGGGATCGGTGACGCGCCCGCGGATCGCCGAAGCGGCCGCCGTGAGCGGGCTCGCGAGGAGCGTGCGGGCGCCGACGCCCTGGCGACCCTCGAAATTGCGGTTGCTGGTGCTGACCGCATATTCGCCCTTCGGCACGATGTCGCCATTCATGCCGAGGCACATCGAACAGCCCGATTCGCGCCAGTCGGCGCCCGCCTCGATGAAGATGCGATCGAGGCCCTCGCGCTCGGCCTCGCGGCGCACCTGCTGCGAGCCCGGAACCACGAGGAGTTGTACGCCCCTCGCGATCTTGTGGCCACGCAGCACTTGCGCGGCCGCGCGCAGGTCGGACAGGCGCCCGTTCGTGCAGCTGCCGAGGAACACGATGTTCACGGGCTGGTCGCGGATCGGCTCGCCCGCCGTGAACCCCATGTAGGCGAGGGACCTGGCGAACACGGGGTCGTTCGCGCGCTCGGGAATGCGGCCCGAGATCGGCACCACCATGCCGGGGTTCGTGCCATAGGTGATCATCGGTTCGAGCGCGGCGGCGTCGATATTCACGGTGCGATCGAAGCGCGCGCCCTCGTCGGTCGGCAGCGCGCGCCAGTCCGTCAGTGCCTGCTCCCATGCCGCACCCTGCGGCGCACGGGCCTTGCCCGCGAGGTAGGCATAGGTCGTTTCATCGGGCGCGATCATGCCGGCGCGGGCACCCGCTTCGATGCTCATGTTGCACACGGTCATGCGCTCTTCCATGTCCATCGCGCGGATCGCGGCCCCCCGGTACTCGATGACATGGCCCGTGCCGCCGTCGACCCCGATCTGGCCGATGATGCCGAGGATCAGGTCCTTCGCGGTGACGCCCGGCGCGAGCGGGTTCGCCACTTCTATCGCGAGTGTCTTCGCCCGGCGCTGCAGCAGGCATTGGGTCGCGAACACGTGCCCGACCTCGGTGCTGCCGATGCCGAAGGCGAGCGCGCCGAAGGCGCCGTGGGTGCTCGTGTGGCTGTCGCCGCAGACGATCGTGCGGCCCGGCTGCGTGAGGCCGAGCTCGGGCCCGATGATGTGGACGATGCCGCGCGAGGCGTGCCTGAGCCCGAACAGCTCGACGGCGAAATCCGCGCAGTTCTGCTCGAGCTGGCGGATCTGCCTCGCGGCCGATTCGATCGCGATCGGCGCGCCGCCGAAGACCTGCTCGGTGCGGGTCGGCGTGGAATGGTCCATCGTCGCGAGCGTGAGATCGGGCCGGCGCAGGCGCAGGCCGCGATCACGCAGTTGCTGGAAGGCCTGCGGCGAAGTCACCTCGTGGGTGAGATGCAGGTCGATGAACAGTACCGCGGGTGTATCCGCGGTCTCCGGCACCACGATGTGGCGTTCCCAGACTTTCTCGAACAGGGTCTTCGGTGCAGTCACTCGACTTTCGTCCTTTCAACTGGCGGCGTCGCGCTCGGCTAGACGGCGGCCTGGGCGATGCGCGCACCGCCGGTGCGCTCCTCGCGGCTGCGTGCTCCCGCCTTGCGGGCGAGCTCGATGCGATTGACGACTTCGAGGAAGGCGCGCGCGCTCGACTCGACGATGTCGGTGCTGACGCTCGAGCCGCGATAGGTGCGCTCATTGTACTCCACGTACACTATCGCCTCGCCCTGGGCGTCCTCGCCGGCCGATACGCTGCGCAGTTCGAACTTGCGCAGCGCGACGTCGATGCCGGTCGCCGCCTCGATCGCCTTCACCGCGGCGTCCACCGGTCCGTCGCCCGCGACGCCGCGCTCGACCACACGGCCGTCGGCGTGGCGCAGCTTCACCGCGGCGCGCGCCGGTGCGCCGCCGCCGGCGACCGTCTGCAGGTCCTCGATGGCCCACGGGCCCGACGCCGAGCCTTCGGCGCGCAGCACCAGCGCTTCGATGTCGCCGTCGAACAGCTCCTTCTTCTTGTCGGCCAGCGCCTTGAACTCCGCGAATACGCGATTGAACTCGAGCTCGTCGAGCTCGAAGCCGAGCTGCTGCACGCGCTCGCGGAACGCGTGGCGCCCGCTGTGCTTGCCGAGCACGAGGCTCGAGCGGGACAGGCCGACCGATTCCGGCCGCATGATCTCGTAGGTGGAATGGTGCTTCAGCATGCCGTGCTGGTGGATGCCCGATTCGTGCGCGAACGCGTTCTCGCCGACGACCGCCTTGTTGCGCGGGATGGGCATGCCGACGATGTTCGACACGAGGCGCGAGGTCGGGTACAGGCGTGTCGATTGCACGTTGGTGCGCAGGTTGAAGAAGGCCTCGCGCGTCTTCAGCGCCATCACCACTTCCTCGAGCGAGCAGTTGCCCGCGCGCTCGCCGATGCCGTTGACGGTGCACTCGATCTGGCGCGCGCCGGCCACCACCGCGGTGAGGCTGTTGGCGACGGCCATGCCGAGATCGTCGTGGCAGTGCACGGACAAGCGCGCGCGTTCGATGCCGCGCACGTTCTTGCGCAGGTACCGGAACAGTTCGCCGAATTCGTCGGGCACCGTATAGCCGACGGTGTCGGGAATGTTGACGGTCGTGGCGCCCGCGTCGATCACCGCTTCGACCACCTGGGCGAGGAACTCGAGCTCGGTGCGCGAGGCATCCTCCGGCGAGAACTCGACATCGGCAGCGAGGTCGCGCGCGATCTTCACACCCTCGACGGCGATGCGGACGATTTCCTCCTTCGCCATGTTGAGCTTGTGCTCGCGGTGGATGGCGCTGGTCGCGAGGAACACGTGTATGCGCCGCCGGGGGGCGTCCTGCACCGCCTTCGCGACGAGTTCGATGTCGTCACGGTTGCAGCGCGCGAGCCCGCAGATGATCGGCCCGGAAACCTCGCGCGCGATGGCGCTGACCGAGTCGAAATCGCCGCGCGAGGCGGCCGGAAAGCCCGCCTCGATGACGTCGACGCCGAGTTCGGCGAGCGCCCGCGCCACCCGCAGTTTCTCGGGTTGGGTCATGCTGCAGCCCGGCGATTGCTCGCCGTCGCGCAGCGTGGTGTCGAATATCAGGACCTGGTCTGGATTCTGGGTCATGTCGGGTCTCCGGCGAACTTCGCATTCCACGGCGGCGCGGGCCCGTGCGCCGCGCGCCGCCACGGTGTCGTCACGCGCGCTCTTCTGACAGCCAGGGCATGCGCGCACGCAGCGCGGCGCCCACCTTCTCGATCTTGTGGTTGAGGTCCTGCTTCATCAGCCGGTCGTACTTGCGGCGCCCGCGGTTGTTCTCGCTGATCCACTGGCGCGCGAACTTGCCCTGCTGGATCTCCTTCAGCACCTTGCGCATCTCCTTGCGCGACGCGGCGTTGATGATGCGCGGGCCGCGCGTGAGGTCGCCGTACTTGGCGGTTTCGCTGATGAACTTGTGCATCTTCGCGAGGCCGCCCTCGTGCAGCAGGTCGACGATCAGCTTCAGTTCGTGCAGGCACTCGTAGTACGCGACCTCCGGCTGGTAGCCGGCCTCGACCAGCGTCTCGAAGCCCCTGACGACGAGCTCCGTCGCGCCGCCGCACAGCACGGCCTGTTCGCCGAAGAGGTCGGTCTCGGTTTCCTCGGCGAACGTGGTCTTCAGCACGCCGCCCCGGGTGCCGCCGATGCCGTGCGCATAGGCCAGCGCTTTCGCGAAGCCGTGGCGGCTCGGGTCCTGGAACACCGCGATCAGGCACGGCACGCCGCGGCCCTGCTGGAACTGGCGCCGCACGAGCCCGCCCGGACCTTTCGGCGCGATCAGCACGACGTCGAGGTCCTTGCGCGGGCGGATCTGCCCGAAGTGGATGTTGAAGCCGTGCGCGAAGAGCAGGGTGGCACCCTTCTTCAAATTCTTCACGATCGACTTGTAGACCGCCTTCTGCGCGAGGTCGGGCGTCAGCATCGCGACGAGATCGGCGCCGACCACCGCGGCGGCCGGCTCGGCGACGGCGAGACCGTCCTTCTTCGCGCTCTTCCAGCCCTCACCGCCGCGACGCACGCCGACGACGACGTCGAAGCCGCTGTCCTTCAGGTTCAGCGCGTGCGCACGGCCCTGGCTGCCGTAACCGATCACGGCGATGCGGGCGCCCTTGAGCGCCTTGCGGTCTACGTCTTTCTGCGAGAACAGCTTCATCACTTCGACTCCAGCGTGGGTAGTGAAAACACAAAAAACCCCGCAGCGGCCTGGCCGGTGCGGGGTTTGAATTCTTCGCTCGATGTCCCGTCAGGGCTATACGCGCGACCCGCACCTGCTTTCCGCAAGGAGCAGAAGCACGAGGGGAAGGAGCACGACACCGGCGCGGGCGCCGGGCGCCGCAGCAGGGGACACGATCGTCGTGGCTTCCGTACGCATGACCGGTTCATGACATCACAACGCCGAACTGCTTGTCAACGCAGCAATCCTGTAAGCTTTCCTGTCTGCCCTCCGTTTCGCCCCCGTGACCACCGACCTCATTTCAACGACCCCTGCCTCCGGCTCCCTGCCGCTCTGGTTGTTGCCCGAAACAGGTGTCGACGCCTGGCTCGCGACGCAATCACCGGCCGTCGCGCAATGGGTGAGGGTCCACCAGTTCACCGGCGAGCGTCATCGCGTGCTGGTCCTGCCGGGTGCCGACGGGCGCGCGGACGGCGCGATCCTCGGTCTTGGCAACCTCGCCTCGCCCGATGCGCTGTGCCTCTGGCACGCCGCGCCGCTCGCGGAGCGGCTGCCCGCCGGTCCGTGGCACGTGGCAACGCCACTCGCGGCACCGGCCGCCACGCAGTTCGCCCTCGGCTGGCTGACGGGCGCGTACCGATATGCGCGCTATCGGGCCTCGTCGCCCGCCACACATTCGATGCTCGCGGCGCCTGCCGGCGCCGACGTGGCGTACGCACGCGCCGCGGCCGGTGCCATGGCCCGGGGTCGCGATCTCGTGAACACCCCGTCCAACGACATGGGCCCCGCGGACCTCGCGCAGGCCGCAGCGGACCTCGCGGCGCATCACGGTGCGGCGATATCCGTCACCGAGGGCGCGCCACTCGAGACCGGTTTCCCGATGATCCATGCCGTGGGCCGGGGCAGCGCCCGCGCGCCGCGCCTGATCGACCTCACGTGGGGTGATGCATCGGCACCGCGCGTCACGCTGGTCGGGAAGGGAGTCTGCTTCGACAGCGGCGGTCTCGACATCAAGTCGGCTGCCAGCATGCTCCTGATGAAGAAGGACATGGGCGGTGCGGCCTGCGTGCTCGCACTCGCCGATCTGCTGATGACGATGCGTGCACCGGTGCGGCTGCGGGTGCTCATTCCGGCGGTCGAGAATGCCGTGGGCGCCGCCGCCTATCGCCCGGGCGACGTGTTGCGCTCCCGCAAGGGCCTCTCGGTCGAAATCGGCAACACCGACGCCGAAGGGCGGCTCATCCTCGCGGACGCGCTCGCCGAAGCCGACGCGGGTGGCCCGGACCTGCTGATCGATCTCGCGACGCTCACCGGCGCGGCGCGCACGGCGCTCGGGCCGGAACTGCCCGCGGCGTACTCGAACGACCCTGCGCTCCTCGAGGACCTGCGGCGGCATGCCGATCGCGAACACGACCCGCTGTGGCCGATGCCGCTGTGGAACGGCTACGACGAGGATCTCGCGAGCAAGATCGCGGACCTGAACAACATCTCGTCGCACGCGTTCGCCGGCTCGATCATCGCTGCGCTCTTCCTGCGGCGGTTCGTGACCGCGAGCCCGCGGTGGATCCACATCGATCTCTACGCCTGGAACGCGAGGGAGCGTCCGGGCAGGCCGGTCGGCGCCGAAGTGCAATGCATCCGCGCGCTCTACCGGTTCATCCGCGCACGCTGCGGATGATCGCGATCGCGCCCCGGCATTTCCTCCTCCTCATCGGCGTGACGCTCATCTGGGGGCTGAATCTCGTCGTCGCGAAAGTGGGCGTCGGCGACATGCCGCCGATCCTCTTCACGGCGCTCCGGTTTGCGTTGCTGGCCCTCCTCACCATCCCGTACCTGCGCCGGCACGGCGATGCGACGGGTGCCATCGTCGTGGTCGCGGTGCTCGCCGGCGGGCTGACTTTCGCGCTGCTGTTCATCGGCCTCGCACTGGCGGGCAATGTCTCGTCGGTCGCGATCGCCACGCAGCTCGGCATACCGTTTTCCACGCTGCTGTCGATTGCGCTCCTCGGCGAGCGCGTGCGCTGGCGTCGCTGGACCGGCATCGTGCTCGCATTCCTCGGCGTGTGCGTGATGGGATTCGATCCCGCCGTGTTCGCGCAGCGCACGAGCCTCGCATTCGTGATCGCCTCGGCATTCGTCGGTTCGCTCGGCCTCATCGCGCTGAAGCGCCTGCCGGCGATGCCGCCGCTCGAACTGCAGGCCTGGATCGCGTGGATCAGCTGGCCCATGCTCCTCGCGCTGTCGTTCCTGGTCGAGCGCGGGCACCTCCAGGCGATCGCGACGGCGGGCTGGGAAGGGTGGGGCGCGCTCGTCTACACCGCGGTGCTCTCGAGCCTCTTTGCCCATACGGCCTATTTCTTCCTGGTGCAACGCTACCCGGTCACGAGCATCTCGCCGCTCACCGTGCTCTCGCCCGTGTTCTCGGTGGTGTTCGGCGTGCTGCTGCTCGGCGATGTGCTGACGCCGCGCCTCGTGGTGGGTGGCGTGTGCACGCTCGCGGGCGTGCTCGTCATCACGCTGCGCGAAAAGCAGTTCACGGATACGGGCAGTTGACGTGGGGTGGCCGGGCAGGCCGGGCGCGAACGAGGAAGCGATGTTCCGCCGCGAGATCGCGCCGTGGGCGCTGATCGGGCTGACGCTCGGGCTCGTCGAAGGGGCCACCGCCGCGGTGCTCGTGAAGACCGGCTATCGCGGCACGACGAGCCCCTTCGCGGTCAACCTCGCGACCGCGTTCGTGAGCGGGGCGCCGGCGTTCTCGAACGTCGTGAGCTTCGTCTGGGCCAACATCGCCCACGGCCGCTCGCGTGTGCAACTGCTCGTCCGGCTGCAGGCATTGTTTGCCGTGCTCGTCGGGCTCATCGGCCTCGCCCCGCGCGCCGGCGGCGGACTCGTGTTCGCGGTCGTGTCGATCCTCGCCGCCCGCACGGTCTGGGCCGGCATCCTGACGGTCCGGGCAGCCGTCTGGACCGCGAACTATCCACGCCAGGTCATTGCACGCATCACCGGCCGCATCGTCATCGTGAGCTCGCTCGCGGTGGCCGGCGCCGCGGCGCTGGCCGGCGGCGTGCTGGCGGCGCGCGCCTTCGACCCACGGTGGCTGTACGGCGGGGCGGGTGCCTTCGGGCTCGCGGCCGCGGTCCTGTATCGGCGGGTTCGCGTGCGCCGGGAGTTCCGGCTGCTCGCGGAAGAGAGCGCGGAGGCGGGGTCGAGCGAGGCGTTTTCGCTGCGCATGGTGCGCGAGATCCTCGCCCGCGATCCCTCGTTTCGCGAGTACATGTTCTGGATGGGGCTCTTCGGCGGCGGCAATCTGATGCTGATCGCGCAGCTGGTCGTGGTCCTCACCGACGGCTTTGCGATGCCGGGCGGCCGGCAGATCCTGATGCTCGCGGTCGTGCCGCTCCTCGCGCTGCCGGTCTTCGTGCCGTGGTGGGCCCGGCATTTCGATGGCGAGCACGTGGTCGTCTACCGGGCGCGGCAGGGCTGGGCCCTCGTCGCCGCCGTCACGATGTTCTCCACCGCCGTGCTGGCGGGCTGGTCGTGGCTCCTCTGGTGCGGGGCCGTGACGTATGGATTTGCGATGGCCGGTGCTAATCTTGGCTGGAACCTCGGTCATGCCGATTTTGCCTCGAGCGGACGCGCGCAGCACTACATGGGCGTGCACGTCACTCTGACCGGCGTGCGCGGCATGCTCGCGCCACCGCTCGGCATGCTGGCCTACCAGTTGCTCGAGGACTGGCAGCACGGCCTCGGCCGCTATGCACTCGTCCTGCCGCTCGCGATGACGACGGCGGGCACCCTTGGATTCAACCGCATGAAGAACAGGCAGACATGAAGAAACCGAGCCCGAAACAGGTCGATCCGCGCCCCTGGTCACGTCTCGTCGTCGACGGCGCGAAGCAGGCCCCGTCGCGCGCCATGCTGCGCGCCGTCGGGTTCGAGGAGGCGGACTTCGGCAAGCCGCAGATCGGCATCGCCTCGACCTGGGCGAATGTCACGCCCTGCAACATGCACATCGGCACGCTCGCGCAGCATGCGACGGCGGGCGCGGATGCCGCGGGGGGCAAGGGTGTCATCTTCAACACCATCACCGTGTCGGACGGCATCTCGATGGGTTCGCCCGGCATGCGTTATTCGCTCGTCTCGCGCGAGGTGATCGCCGACTCGATCGAGACGGTGGTCGGCGCCGAAGGCTTCGACGGCCTCGTCGCGATCGGGGGGTGCGACAAGAACATGCCCGGCTGCGCGATGGCGATCGCGCGGCTCGATCGCCCCGCGGTGTTCGTCTACGGCGGCACGATCTGCCCCGGCGTGCAGCGGCGCGACATCGTGTCGGTGTTCGAGGCCGTCGGCGGTCACGCCGCGGGCACGGTGAGCGACGCCACGTTGCTCGAGATCGAGCGCACCGCGATCCCCGGGGCCGGCAGTTGCGGCGGCATGTATACCGCGAACACGATGGCGTCCGCGATCGAGGCGCTCGGCCTGTCGCTGCCGGGCAGTTCGGCCCAGGAGGCGGTGAGCGGCACCAAGCAGGACGACTGCCGGCGCGCGGGCGAAGCGGTCGTGCGGATGGCGAAGGAGGGGCTGCGCCCGTCGCATATCCTCACGCGCAAGGCGTTCGAAAACGCGATCACGGTGGTGATCGCGCTCGCCGGCTCGACCAACGCCGTGCTGCACCTGCTCGCGATCGCACGTGCAGCACGCGTGAAGCTGACGCTGGATGACTTCACGCGCATCGGACGCCGGGTGCCGGTGCTCGCTGACGTGCGACCGAGCGGCCGGTACCTCATGTCTGAGCTGATCGCGATCGGCGGCGTCCAGCCGCTGATGAAGCGCCTCCTCGACGCGGGCCTGCTGCACGGGGAGTGCCTCACGGTGACGGGCAGGACGCTCGCCGAAAACCTGGCCGACGTGCCGGACTACCCACCCGGGCAGGACATCGTCCGGACGTTCGCCGACCCGATCAAGAAGGACAGCCACCTCGTGGTGCTTTATGGTAACTGCGCGCCGGAGGGCGCCGTCGCGAAGATCACCGGCAAGGAAGGGCTGCGCTTCACGGGGCGCGCGCGCGTGTTCGACGGCGAAGAGGCGGCGACGCGCGCCATTCTCGATGGCCGCGTGAAGGCCGGCGACGTCGTGGTCATACGCAACGAGGGCCCGCGCGGCGGGCCGGGCATGAGGGAAATGCTGAGCCCGACCGGCGCGATCATGGGGCGCGGCCTCGGTGACAAGGTGGCGCTCATCACGGACGGGCGCTTCTCGGGCGGCAGCCACGGCTTCGTCGTGGGGCACGTATCGCCCGAGGCGGCGGTCGGCGGGCCGCTGGCGCTGCTGCGCAGCGGCGACCGGATCACGATTGATGCAGTGGCACGCAGCATCGATGCGGAGGTGAATCGCGCCGAGTGGGCGCGTCGGCGCCGCGCCTGGAAGCCCCGCAAACCCTACGCGACGGCGGGCGTCCTCGCGAAATATGCACGTGTCGTGAGCAGCGCGTCGGCGGGGGCGATCACCGATTGACGGCGACGCATCGACCCCGCGGGCGCACGAAATGCGTTGGCAGGAAGTTGTAAGCCGCAATGCCAGCGGTTACAGTGACCCCCCCTTGGGGATGACATTCCAGGAGCCGGGCGCTGCCAGGACCATGAGGCCGCACCGGCATTTCGGGATGGGCGCCGGGAAGCGCCATCGGGTGGATAGATCGGCGAGGGTTGCGCGAATCGGGCGACGCAGTTAGCGTGCCGCACTCGCGGGCCAGGGCCGGTTGTCCGGACAATCAACCGCGACCACGAGTAAACATGGCCGCCTACGCACACGAATCGACTTTCGTACCACGACGCCTCGTCGTGTTCATGTTTATCGTCGCATTGCACGTTGCCTTGGTGTGGGCGCTGGCCAACGGCCTCGCGCGCAAGGTCGTGGAGGTGCTCGCGCCTCCGATCCAGACCGACATCATCGAGGAAGTGCAACAGGACGAGCCGCCGCCGCCGCCGCCGCCGCCCGAGATGGAGCGCCCGTCGGTCGAGGTGCCGCCGCCGGAGGTGAACATCCAGATCCCGGTCGATACAGCGACGTCGACGGCGATCACCGACGTCACCGACCGCCCGGTGCCGATGGCGCCACCACCGCCCGTGCACAAGGTCGTGCGCGTCGCACCGAAACTCGACGTGCGGCGCTCGCCCTCGACCGACGACTACTATCCGCCGGCATCGCGCCGTGCCGAGGAAGAGGGCGTCACCACGATTCGCGCCTGCGTCTCGCCGGAAGGCCGCACCGCCGGCCAGCCGACCGTGACGAAGAGCTCCGGCCATGAGCGGCTCGACGAAGCGGCGGTCAAGTGGGCGTCGCGTGCGCGCTGGGCCCCGGGCACCGAAGACGGCAAGCCGGTCGAAAGCTGCCAGCAGTTCAACGTTCGTTTCAAACTGACCAATTGATCATCGATCCTCGAGGAATCTATGGAAAATCAAGCCACCGCCGTCGTTGACAACCCGTACGGCCTCGCCGCGCTCTGGGCGCAGGGCGACTGGGTTGCCAAGGGCACGCTCATCGTTCTCGCACTGATGTCCCTCGGCTCCTGGTACATCATGCTCACGAAGGTCTGGGACCAGGCCAAGCTTCGCCGCTCGGCGAAGGTCGTGGAAAAGCAGTTCTGGACTGCTCCGTCGATCAAGGACGGCGTCGAGCGCCTCAAGAAGGGCGATGATTTCCGCAACATCGCGGAGGACGGCCTGCGCGCCACGTCGCACCACGAGGGGCGCCTGACCGACCGCATCGACCTGCACGAGTGGATCACGATGTCGCTGACCCGCGCGGTCGATTCCGTCAACGGCAAGCTGCAGTCGGGCCTCTGGTTCCTCGCGACCACCGGTTCGGCGGCACCGTTCGTCGGCCTCTTCGGCACGGTGTGGGGCATCTATCACGCCCTGATCGCGATCGGCATCGCCGGCCAGGCGAGCATCGACAAGGTGGCCGGCCCCGTCGGTGAGGCGCTCATCATGACCGCCATCGGCCTCTTCGTCGCGGTGCCCGCGGTGATGGGTTACAACTGGCTGCTCCGCCGCAACAAGGGCCTGCAGGAAGGTCTGCGCAACTTCTCGGCGGACCTGCACGCCTATCTCGTCGGCGGTGCGCGTGTCGAGAGCGGTGGCGGCGGCGCGCGTGCCAAGGCCCCCGCGGCTGTCGATCGCAAGTAAGGCAGACGCGCATGGCCATGAGTGTCGGGTCGGACTCCGCCGGCGACGAACCGAAAGCGATGTCGGACATCAACACCACGCCCCTCGTGGACGTGATGCTGGTGCTGCTCATCATCTTCCTGATCACGATCCCGGTGATCACGAAGACCGTGCCGGTCGAGTTGCCGAAGGCGACCAACATCGCGACGCAGACGAAACCGGAAAACATCACCATCGCGATCGACGCGGCGGGCAATGTCTACTGGAACAACGGCAAGGTCGCCAATCGCGAGGCCCTGCTCGATTTCGTGAAGGCGGCGGCGGTGCAGGTACCCCAGCCCGAGATCCACATCCGCGGAGATCGCAACGCGCGCTACGAAGCGGTGGGGCGCGTGATGTACACGATCCAGCGTGGTGGCGTGGTCAAGGTGGGGTTCATCACCGAGCCCGACCGCGGCACGCGTTGAGGAGAGTCTGACATGTCCATGAGTGTGAGCGGTGATGGCGGCGGCGACGACGAACCGATGGTGGAGATGAACACCACGCCGCTGATCGACGTCATGCTGGTGCTGCTGATCATGTTCATCATCACGATTCCGGTGATGACACATGCGGTGAAGCTCGACATGCCGCGGCCGACCGATGCGCCTCCGCCGCCCGTGCCCCCCGAAGTGGTCGACATCGAGATCGACTTCGACGGCACGATCGTGTGGAACGGGCAGGTCGTGCCGAGCCTGCAGGTGCTCGAGAGCTATTTCAGGCAGGAATCGCAGAAGGACCCGCAGCCGGAACTGCACCTGCGGCCCGACGCACGTGCGCGTTACGACGTGGTCGCCAAGGTGCTGGCTGCGGCGCAGCACAACCGGATGCAGAAGATCGGCTTCGTCAACACGGCGGAGTTCCGCGACGATTGATGCCGGCACCTGCGTGCCGGTTCATCGTGCGTTCATCCGACCCGTGAGAACCTGACCCCGTGGCCCACCACGGGGTTGCCCATCTGGACCAGAGGACATCATGAGGAAGACATCCAGTCTCGCAGCAATACTGGCGATGGCGCTGTTCGCCATCGGTTCGGTCGGCGTCCCGGGCGTTGCGTCCGCCGACCAGGCCAAGGGCCCGACCGTGAGCAAGGCGCTCGCGAAGCCGCTGAAGGCCGCGCAGGAAGCGCTCGGCAAGAAGGACTGGCAGGGCGCGCTCGCGAAGCTCGCCGACGCGGATGCCGTGTCCGGCAAGAGCGCGTACGACCAGCACCTGATCGCGGAAATGCGCGGCTTCGCGTACGTGCGCCTCGGCAACTATCCCGAAGCCGCGAAGAACCTCGAGGCGGGTCTCAATTCCGGTTTTCTCGCGCAGGACGATATCCCGACCCGCGTGCGGGCGCTGGCGCAGATCTACTACCAGACGAAAAACTACGGCAAGTCGATCGAGTACGGCAACCGCGCGATCAAGGGCGGATTTGCCGATGACGACATCTACACGCTGGTCGCCCAGGCCTATTACGTCCAGGGCGATTACCGGAGCACGCTGAAGTTCGTCGACAACTACGTGGACGCCCAGGTGCGCCGCGGCCAGACGCCGAAGAAGCAGTACCTCGAGCTGATCCTTTCGTCGTGCGTCAAGCTGAAGGACGACGATTGCACGACCGGCGCGCTCGAGCGGCTCGTGAAGTACTACCCGTCGCCCGAGTACTGGAAGAACATCATGTATTCGCTGTTCCGTGCGCCGGACAGCGGCGACAAGGTGCTGCTGAATACCTTCCGCCTCGCGGCCGACGTCGATGCGTTGACACGCGGCGAGGAGTACACGGAGATGGCCCAGCTCGCGATCGAGCAGGGCACGCCCGGCGAGGCGGTCAGCATTCTCGAAAAGGCGTTCGCGAAGAACATCTTCACGGAGCAGCGCGACAAGGACAAGAACCAGCGCCTGCTCGAATCGGCGAAGAAATCCGCGGCGGCCGACCAGGCCGGGCTCGCCAGGCTCGCGGCGGATGCCGCCAGTGCGAAGACCGGTGGAGCGGATATCGGCCTCGGCAAGGGTTACCTCAGCTACGGTCAGTACGACAAGGCTGCGGCTGCATTCCAGCGCGGCGTCGCGAAGGGTGGCCTGTCCGACGCCGGGGAAGCGCGCTTGCTGCTCGGCATCGCACAGCTGAAGAGCGGCAACAAGGCCGATGCGCTGAAGTCCTTCGGTGCGCTCAGGGACGACAAGAAATATGCGCGACTCGCGGGCTTGTGGGCGATTCACGCGCAAGGCTGAGATGCAGCTTGTAGCTGATGGCCAATAGCTAGTCGCGGGAATGACGGCCGGCGGGGTGTCCCGCCGGCCGTTTTGTTTTGGCCGCGCAAAACTGCGAAACTGCGCGCAGTAGTTGCGAATGGGGGCGACAACCGGATGCCGAGCAGGGTACCAGCGGGACAGAGGCGCGGCTGGATCGTTCCGATCGGCGGCGCGGAGAACAAGGAAAACGATCGGGGCATCCTGGCACGCTTCGTCGCGGTTTCGGGGGGGGACGCCGCCGACATCGTCGTGATCCCGACCGCGAGCCGGCTGCACGAGACCGGTACGCGCTACGAGCAACTGTTCGGCGAGCTCGGTGCCGCGCGCGTGGCGGTGATGGATTTCGACACGCGACGCGACTGCAACGAAGCCGGCCGCCTGCAGCGCCTGGAAGAGGCAACCGGCATCTTCTTCACCGGCGGCAACCAGCTGCGACTGACGACCCTGCTCGGGGGCACCCCCGTGGCGAAGCTGATCCGTGCGCGCAATGCCCGCGGCGTGACGGTCGGCGGCACCAGCGCGGGCGCGAGCATCCTCTCCGAACACATGATCGCCTTCGGCGATGACGGCGCGTCGGCCATCTCCGGCAGCGTGCGGCTCGCGCCGGGGCTCGGGCTCACGAACCGCTTCGTGATCGACCAGCATTTCCGCCAGCGCGACCGGCTCGGGCGGCTGCTCACGGCGCTCGCCTACAACCCCTTCGCGGTCGGCATCGGGCTCGACGAAGACACGGCGGCGTTCATCGGCCCCGACAACGTGCTCGAAGTGGAGGGCAGCGGCGGCGTCACGGTCGTCGACGCGTCCGACGTGAGCTTCACGTCGATGGACCTCGTCGACGAGGGCCAGCCGATCTGCATGCTCGGCCTCAAGCTGCACCTGCTCGTCGCGGGCGCCACCTACAACCTGCATACACGCATCGCGGCGGCGGGCGCCCTGCGCCCGGACAAGGAGTAATCCCGTGCGAGTGCTCGACCGCTCGGTATACGTCGGTCCTTCGCACTACGCGCGCTTTCCGGTCATCCGGCTCGAGCTCGACCTCGGCGAACTCGAAGCCTGGCCCACGGGCCGGCTCGGCGCGGGCTTCGTCGATGCGCTCGCCGCGGCACTGCCGGGGCTCGCGGAGCATGGCTGCTCGTATCGCGAACCGGGCGGATTCTTCCGCCGCATGCGCGAAGGCGAAGGCACGTGGCTCGGCCACGTGCTCGAACATGTGGCGATCGAGCTGCAGAACGTCGCCGGCGAGGATGTCACGTTCGGCAAGACCCGCAGCATCGACGGGCGCCCGGGTCACTACACCGTCGTGTACGAATTCGCCCAGCGCGACGAGGGCGTGGCCGCCGGCGAACTCGGCATGCGGCTGATCGCTTCGTTGTTGCCCGCCGGGCTGCGCGAGACGGGCGCGGTGCCCGAAGGCTGGTCCTGGACCCAGGCGCGCGACGAGTTCATCCGCTTCGCGCAGCGCCGTGCACTCGGCCCTTCGACCGCCTCGCTGGTACGGGCTGCGGAAGCGCGCGGCATCCCCTGGCTGCGCCTCAACGACCAGTCGCTGGTGCAACTCGGGCACGGCAAGTACCAGCAGCGCATCCAGGCGACCGTGACCGGGCGCACGCCGCACATCGCCGTCGAGCTCGCGAGCGACAAGGAAGAAACGAACCGGATCCTCGGCTCGCTGGGCCTGCCGGTGCCGCGCCAGGAACTCGTGCAATCGGCCGAGGCCGCGGTGCGCGCCGCGAAACGCATCGGCTATCCGGTGGTCACCAAGCCCTACAACGGCAACCACGGGCGCGGAATCTCGATTCGCCTCACGAGCGAAGCGGAAGTCGCGACCGGCTTCGCCGTCGCGCGGGAACATTCGCGCTCCGTGATCGTCGAGACCTTCCTCGAGGGTGACGATCACCGCCTGCTCGTAGTGAATGGCGAACTCATCGCCGCGACGCGACGCACGCCGGGCCATGTGGTCGGCGACGGCACGCATACGGTGACCGAACTCATCGATCGCGTGAACGAGGACCCGCGCCGCGGCGTCGGCCACGAAAAGGTGTTGACGCGCATCGAACTCGACGCGCAGGCGGCCACGATGCTCGATCGGGCGGGCCTCACCGCCTCGTCCGTGCCGGAGGCCGGACGCATCGTGTACCTGCGCTCGACCGCGAACCTCTCGACGGGCGGCACCGCGACGGACGTGACCGACATCATCCATCCCGACAATCGCGACATGGCCGTGCGGGCGATACGGGCGATCGGCCTCGACGTCGGCGGCGTGGATTTCCTGTCCAGCAACATCGCCGAGAGCTATCGCAGGATCGGCGGTGGCATCTGCGAGGTGAATGCGGCGCCCGGATTTCGCATGCACGTGGCGCCGAGCGAGGGCACGCCGCGCGATGCCGCGGGACCGGTGATCGACATGCTGTTTCCGCCCGGCACGCCCTCGCGCGTGCCGATCGCATCGATCACCGGCACGAACGGCAAGACGACGACCGCGCGCATGCTCGCGCACATCGCCAAGATGGCCGGATACACACCGGGCCTCACGACGACCGACGGCGTCTACATCGACGGCCAGCGCACGGTGCAAGGCGACATGACGGGGCCCGTGTCCGCGCGCATGGTGCTCGCCGACCCGCAGATCGACCTCGCGGTGCTCGAAACGGCGCGCGGCGGGCTGCTGCGCGCCGGCATGGGCGTCCCCGAGGTCAATGTCGGCGCCGTGCTCAACGTGCAGTCCGATCATCTCGGGTTGAAGGGCATCGACACGCTCGAGCAGCTCGCGGAAGTGAAGCGGGTCGTGATCGAGATCGCCACCGATTGCGCGGTGCTGAATGCCGACGACCCGCTGGCGCTCAGGATGTCGGGCTACACGGATGCGGCGAGCCTCTGCTACGTCACGATGACGCCGCAGCACAATTTCGTACGCGAGCACGTGCGCGCCGGCGGCCGCGCCTGCGCGCTCGAGGCCGGGGTCAACGGCCAGATGATCACGCTGTACGACAAGGGGAGCCACATTCCGCTGCTGTGGACCCACCTGATTCCCGCGACGCTCGAGGGGCGCGCGTTGCACAACGTGCAGAATGCGATGTTCGCGGCGGCGATCGCCTTCTCGCTCGGCATCAAGCTCGACGCGATCCGCCAGGGCCTGCGCACGTTCGACAGCACGTTCTTCCAGGCGCCGGGACGCATGAACGTCTTCAACGAGCATCCCTTCAAGGTGCTGTTCGACTATGGCCACAATGCGCACGCGGTCGCCGCGATGGCGGACCTCGCCGGGCGGCTCGACGTCACGGGACGCCGCATCGTCGTCGTCGCGGGTCCGGGCGATCGGCGCGACGAGGACATCGAGGCCATCG
Organism: Steroidobacteraceae bacterium; assembly: GCA_050249415.1. Classification (GTDB taxonomy): domain Bacteria; phylum Pseudomonadota; class Gammaproteobacteria; order Steroidobacterales; family Steroidobacteraceae; genus CADEFQ01. The sequence goes on along the minus strand of JBFWQO010000016.1, from coordinate 42,366 downwards.
CACGCGCGGTCGCCGGGCGTTTCGACCATTACATCTGCCGGCGAGACGACCAGTTGCGCGATCGCGCGCCGGACGAGGTGCCACGCCTGCTGGCGCAGACCCTGCGCGCGGCCGGCGTGCCCGATCCGGACATCACGGTCATTCCGGACGAACAGGATGCGATCGATGCCGCGCTGCGCATGGGTGCCGCGGGCGATCTGCTGCTCGTCTTCGCCGATCACCTGACGCGGTCGTGGAAGCAGATCACCAAGTTCCGCCCTGCTGGAGCCGGCGAGGCGCCGGCCCCGCCACCGGTCCTGCCGGTCATACCACCACCCATCGAAGCAGCCGCGATGCCCGTCCTGTCGCTCGAGGGACTGATCCGGGACGAGCGGGGCATCCGCTACGCCCCGGAGGGGGAGGATTGAGCGACCCCGAACCGTTGCTGTTCGAGCACTCGCGGCGGCTCACGGGCAGCAATCTCTATTTCGACGCACCGGGCGCGGTGCTCGAGACGAGGGGCATCGACGTCGACGACGCGTTGATCGCGGACTGGCACGCCCGGGTGGCGCGTGGCCGCGGCCAGCTCGGCTGGGACGAGGCTGCACTGGCGCTCCACGCTGCGCGCAGGCCGTTCGCATCGATCGTGGCGCGTCGCCACCGCGGGGGTGCGGCGCTCGCGATTGCGGCGCCGGTCGATCAACTCTATACAGCCACCGAACTCAACGAATGGGCGCTCGCCGCGTCGCTGTGCGCGCGCGACCCGGTGCGTCGCGGGAGCATCGAGGCCGCGCTGGTGCAGGCGGCCGAGGATGCGGTCGCGCCACCGGCGCTGCCGCCCGTGATCGGCGAGGCCGCGGCGCTCGCGCGGCTGCTGCGCCTCTCTGCGCTCGAAGCCCGGCCGCCGCTGCGCGCCGCGATCGATCGGGCGACCGCGAACGGCCTCGGCTACCTGCTCGACGACGAAGGCGTGTCTTTCGGTGAAAGCTGCGGGCATGCCACGTATCGCGTGGGCGCACTGCCGCGTTTCGAGGATGTTCCGTGGGAGGCGCTGCACAACGTACCGGTGGCACTGGTCACCGGTTCGAATGGCAAGACGACGACCGTGCGTCTGCTCGCGGCCTGCGCGCGGGCCCAGGGTTGGCGTACGGCGTACAACTGCACCGACGGTGTGTTTCTCGATGGCGAGCAACTCGCGAGCGGCGACTTCTCGGGCCCTATGGGCGCGTGTGCCGTGCTGCGCGAACCGCGGGCCCATGCGGCGGTCATCGAAGCGGCGCGGGGCGGGATCCTGCGGCGCGGGCTCGCAGCGAGCCGGGCCGACACCGCGGTCGTCACCAACGTGAGTCCCGACCACCTCGGCGGCTACGGCATCGACGACCTCGACGGCATGGCGGCGGTGAAGCTCGTGGTGGCGCACGCGGTCGGCCCTGGAGGCCTCGTCGTACTGAATGCGGACGACCCGACGCTCGTGCGCGGCGCCGGCGCCTGCGGGGCGCCGATCGGGTGGTTCGCGCGCGACTTCGATGCGCCGATGCTGCGCGCCCACCGTGGGCGCGGCGGGTCGGCGAGCGGCGTGCGCGCCGGGCGGCTCGTCGCGACGTATCGCGACGCCGAGCACGATCTCGGCGCGATCGCGGACCTGCCGCTCACGATCAGTGGTCTGGCGGACTACAACATAGCCAATCTCGCGGCGGCGTCGCTCGCGGCGCTGGCGCTCGGCGTCGCGCCCGCGGCCATAGCGGCAGTGTTCGCGCGCTTCGGCAGCAGCGTGGCCGACAACCCGGGGCGCCTCATGCGCTTCGATCTCGACGGGGTGCATGTGGTCGTCGACTATGCGCACAATCCCGACGGACTGCGGGGCGTGCTCGCGATCGCCCGCAATCTCGCCACACGCGGCCGGCTCATGCTGCTCCTCGGCCAGGCCGGCGACCGGGGCGACGCCGACATCGAGGCGCTGGCCGCGGCTGCAGCCGCGGCGCGACCGGATGTCATCGTGCTGAAGGAGATGGCGGCCTACCTGCGTGGTCGCGAGCCGGGTGAAGTTCCTGCGATCCTGCGCCGTGCGCTCACGAGCGGCGGCGTGGACGCGGCCCGGCTGTTCGATCGCGACTCTGAACTCGAGGCAGCGCGTACGGTGCTCGCACTCGCACGCCCGGGCGACGTGCTGCTGCTGCTGGTGCACGGCTATCTCGCGCGCGGCGAGGTGGTCTCGCTGATCGGGAGGATGCGCGCGGCGGGCTGGCGGGCCGGGGACGCCGTGCCGGCCTGACACCGCCCGCGGATTCCACGAGCCCGCGCGGGCGGGTCGCTCCGCACGGAACAAACGGCGCGATTTGCGGCACGGACAGCCGATTCTCCCGTGAACCGGGGCGGATGCATCACTTTGCGCAGCGACGGCAGACGCATACTTGCGGGGCCCGGGGCCGGGATGAAACAGGGGGCGCAGTGACGATCCAGCCTTTACGACTCGCGACAGCCTCGCTGTGCCTCGCGGCGCTGTCGATAGCCTGCGCGAGCGCATCGTCCACGGTGATCGTCGATGCGCTCATCGTCGATGGCACGGGCGCGCCGCCGCACAGGGGGGCGGTGCGCATCGTCGACGACCGGATCGCCGCCGTGGGCGAGATCGAGCCGCAGCCCGGCGACACGATCGTCGAGGCACACGGGCTCGCGCTCGCGCCCGGCTTCATCGACACGCACAGTCACCACGACGGGGGGCTCTTCGAAGAGCCCGACGCCGGTGCCGCGGTGAGCCAGGGCATCACGACCATCGTCGTCGGCCAGGATGGTTCGAGCGAGCTGCCGCTCGCGCCTTTCCTGCGGCGCCTCGAGCGCGAGCGGGTGGCGGTCAATGTCGCGACCTATGTGGGTCACGGCACGGTACGCGCGGCGGTGATGGGCGATGATTTCCGTCGTGCCGCGACGGCGGGTGAGGTGGCGAAAATGCGCGCCCTGGTGGCGGACAGCATGCGTGCGGGCGCGCTCGGCCTGTCGACCGGCCTCGAGTACGACCCCGGCATCTATTCGACCCGGGACGAGGTCATCGCGCTCGCGGCCGAAGCAGGGCGGTTCGGCGGGCGCTACATCAGCCATATCCGCAGTGAGGACCGCGATCTCTGGGACGCGCTCGAAGAGGTCATCGAGATCGGGCGCATCAACCACATGCCGGTGCAGGTGTCGCACATGAAGCTCGCCATGGTCGACTGGTGGGGCCAGGCGGACCGCATGCTCGCGTTGCTCGATCGAGCCCGCGCGGCGGGCGTCGACATTACCGGCGACGTGTACCCGTACGAATACTGGCATTCCACGATGACCGTGCTGTTCCCGAAGCGCGACTTCGACAGCCGGGAATCCGCGGAGTTTGCGTTGCGCAGCCTCGTGCCGCCACGGGACCTGATCGTGAGCGGCTTTTCCGCCGACCCGTCCATCGCCGGCCAGACCCTCGAGCAGATCGCCGCCGCGCGCGGCACCGATCCGGCCACGACGCTGATGCAGTTGATCGCGCAGACGCAGGCGGCGGGCGGTGAGGCGAACGTGATCGCGCGCAGCATGGACCCCGGTGACGTGGCGAAGCTGGTCGCGTGGCCGCATTCCAACATCTGTACCGACGGCCTGCTCGAGGGCACGCACCCGAGGGGCGCCGGGGCCTTCACCCGTGTGTTGCGCTATTACGTGCGCGAACGCGGCGTGCTGACGCTCGCCGAGGCCGTGCGCAAGATGACGAGCGCGTCGGCGGCGCACGTCGGCATCCGGGATCGCGGCGTGATCCGCGCGGGCGCCTATGCCGATCTCGTGATGTTCGACCCGGCGCAGGTCACCGATCGCGCGACGCTCGAGGCGCCCCATGCGCGTTCGACCGGCGTGGAGACCGTCTGGGTCAACGGCGGCATCGTATTCACCCATGGCCAACCGACCGGCGCGCACCCGGGGCGCCCGATCCGGCGTACACCCTGACAGGGAGACGGCAGGCATGCTCATCCCCGGCAAATACCTGATCTACCTCGGCGAGGCCGCAACGCCCCTGGGCGCCAAGACCGGTCTCGGGCTCGTGCAGTGGCGGCCGGACCTGTGCGTCGGCCAATGGTGTACCGGCGTGCGCAGCGTCGATCTCGGCCTGCCGGAGATGTCACCGGCCGCAGCGCGGGCAGCGGGCGCCAGCACGTTGGTGATCGGCGTCGCACCGAGTGGCGGCGCGATCGCGCCCGCGTGGATCGCCGCCATCGTCGCCGCGATCGAAGCAGGGCTCGATGTCGCGAGCGGCATGCACACGCGGCTCGGGAGCGTTCCCAGGATCGCGGCTGCCGCGCAGCGCCACGGGCGCAGGCTCTTCGATGTGCGCTACCCGGCACGCGCGTTCGATGTCGGCTCGGGCCGCAGGCGCAGCGGTCGCCGCTTGCTCACCGTGGGCACCGATTGCGCCGTCGGCAAGAAGTACACGGCGCTCAGCATCGCCCGCGAGATGTCACGGCGGGGTATCGACGCGACGTTTCGCGCCACCGGGCAGACAGGCATCCTCATTGCGGGCGACGGCGTGGCCATCGACGCGGTCGTCGCGGATTTCATCGCGGGGGCCGCCGAGTGGCTGTCGCCGGACAATGCGGCCGATCACTGGGACGTGATCGAAGGCCAGGGCTCCCTGTTCCATCCGGCTTATGCGGGGGTGAGCACCGGCTTGCTGCACGGCTCGCAACCCGACGCGCTGGTCGTATGCCATGATGCCACCCGTGACACGATCGATGAATACCCCGATTTCCCGATCCCGGGCCTGCGCGAGTGCATCGATTTGAACCTGCGGATGGCACGCCTGACCAACCGTGAAGTGCGCTGCATCGGCCTCAGCGTCAATACCTCGGGGCTGCCCGCGGGACGGCGCGATGACTACCTGCGTGATCTCGCCGCGCGCTACTCGGTGCCGTGCTTCGACCCGATCGCGACGGGGACGGCGCCGCTGGTCGACTTTCTCGTCGATCTCTACCCGCAGGGCGGAACGGGGAGGGCACCGCGTCCGCCGCCTGCCGCGACGGGCTGACCCGAGCGCAATGGACATCGATACGCCGCTGCGCGAACTCGGAGCCGTCGACGTGCGGGCGCTGCGCGAGACGATCCTCGCGCAGGAAGACGAGGCGTGGAAGGAAGACCGGTACCGGCAGGAAGCATTCGACGTGCACCATGCGACCGAATCGATCGTGATGCTGTTCGCGCAGATCGACCGGTGGCCGGACATCGTCGTCACGAAGGAAGCGGGGTGGCCGCGCCTGTCGGAGGCGGCTCTGCCGCTGATGAACGACCTCATCGGCAGGCATTACCCGCCGGGCGGCACCGTGATCCGGGCCATGGCCGCGAAGCTGCTCGCCGGCGGGTCGATCACGCCGCACGTCGACATGCATCCGTCGTTCCATCACGGGCATCGCATCCACGTACCCATCACGACCAATCGACGCGTGCGGTTCATGATCGACGGCCGGCCGTACCGGTTCCAGGTCGGTGAAGCGTACGAAATAAACAACCAGAAGACGCACTCGGTGATGAACAAGGGTGATGAGCACCGCATCACGTTCATCTTCGATTACGTACCGAAAGACCATACCCGCCGCGCATCCGCACCCTGACCCGGGCGCCGCGGCGTCACGGCGTCGGCGTGCCCGGGCCGATACCGGCGGCTGCGATCGCCGCCGGAATGGTCGCGAGGTCGCGCGTCGCCACCACGTGCGCGCCGGACACGCCCGGTATTTCGGCCAGCTGCTGCAGCTGCTCGGCGCAGATGCGCACGCTTTCCTGCTCCGGGTCTGCGGCCTGCGCGATGCGACGGATGATGTCGGGCGGGATATCGATGCTCGGCCGGTTCTCGCACAACCAGCGCGCGTCGTCGGCCGAGGCCGGAATCGCGAGCGCGACGAATACGCTGAGCCGCCGTGGCAGGCCATGCGCCGCCAGGTGCTTCATGTAGTGGCGCAGCAGGGGCATGTTCATGCACACATGCGTCTGCACGAACTGTGCGCCGGCATCGGCCTTGCGGGTCAGCTTCTCTGGCTTCCAGCCCGCCTGCGGCGCGTGCGGTGCCACCTGCGCACCGATGAAGAAATCCGGTATGACCCGCAACCGGTCGTCCTGCTTCAGTTTCGCGGCGATCGCCATGAGTTCGGTCGGATCGATGTCCAGCACCGCCTTGGGCGGTGGCCGGAAACCATCGGGCACCCGGCTGCCCCGGATCAGCATGAGACTCGAGACGCCGAGCGCCGCGGCGCCGAGCAACTCGCCCCAGAGCGCGATGCGGTTTCGATTGCGGCAGGCGAGCTGCACGATCGGGTCCATGCCGTTCGCGATCAGCAGGCTCGCCGCCGCGAGGGGCGACATGTGCACGATGCCGAACTGGTTGTCGGTCACGAGGACACCGCTGACATGCCCCCTGAAGATGTTCGCGGCTTCGCGAATCGTCTCCGCGGTCGTTTCCGGCTTGAGGAATATTTCCGAGGACACGACGAATCGGGCCGATCGGCTGGCGTCCTTGAAGGTCTTCGGTTTCATGGAGGCTTACTTTACGGGATGTCGCCAAAGCGACCGCGGCCTGTTCCCGGGAGGGATAAAGTCCTGCAAAGCCCTCCGTTTCCGGAGCAATCGCGTCCGGTGGCCGTGAAAGAACGGAACATCCCTCTTTGCAGGGCGCGTACCTTCTGAACTACCACGGGATCGGGCACCGGGGAGTGACAGGCACGGTTCACATTGTGAACCAGGGTTGCAGATCGTGAAAGGCTGCACTTATGCTGCCTTCGGCCGAGCCTCGATGCGCCGTCATTCCGGGGCCAACTCACAATCAGATACTTGGGGGAATCCGCCAATGACAAGCGCGCAGTCGAGCAGTGTCACGCAACGGGCCGATGAGATTGGCCCGGACCCGCAGGCTGGGACCCCGCTGGCGTATTCACTGACCCCCGTCGTCACGGCTGTGGTCAGCGCTCTATACCCCGCCGCGTCCGCGCACGCCCAATCGCCGGATCAAGGGGCGCTGGAAGAGGTCGTCGTCACGGCGACCAAGCGCGAAATCAACCTGCAGGCCGTACCGCAGAGCATCACGGCGTTCTCGATGTCGGACATCGAGAAGATGGCCTTCAAGAGCATGGACGACTACATGAAGGCGCTGCCGAGCGCGTCGCTGGTCGCCATCATGCCGGGGCGCAATTCGCTGTCCATGCGCGGGATCTCGACGGGGTCGGAGGAATTCCACACCGACAGCCAGGTCTCGGTGTACCTCGACGAGCAGCCGGTGGGCGCGATCTCGAACGAACCGGAAGTGCGGATGGTCGACATCGCGCGCATCGAGTCGTTGCCGGGCCCGCAGGGCACGCTGTTCGGCTCGAGTTCGCAATCGGGCACGCTGCGCATCATCACGAACAAGCCGGATTTCACCGGCTTCTCGGGCCAGGTCGACGCATCGCTCGGCACGACGCACGGCGGCGACGAGAGCTACGACGTGAGCGGTCACCTGAATATTCCGCTGGTCGACGACAAGCTGGCCCTGCGCATCGTCGGATTCTCGGCGCGCGACGGAGGCTACGTCGACAACGTGGTCGGCCCGACCATTTCTGGGCAGGCCGGTGCCTTCAGCAGCCCCGGTGACAACTCCGCGATCGCGAAGAACGACCAGAACGAGTTCGAAATATACGGCGGCCGCGTGGCGGCGTTGTGGAAGATCAACGACCGCTGGACGGCGGACCTCGGCTACATCACGCAGTACAGCACGGCGGACGGCACCTGGGAGAGCGACCCGGCGCTCGGCGACTACAAGGTGACGCGCTTCTTCCCGGAGTACCGCACTGACGATTGGTGGCAGGCCTCGCTGACGATCAAGGGCGACCTCGGGTTCGCCGACTTCACCTCGGCGACGTCGTACTACGATCGATATGTGACGTACGAGTGGGACAACATGACCTACAACCAGTGGCAGACGAGCTATTACGGCGCCCCTGGCTATGTCGCGATCTACGACTTCCAGTACGAATTCGGCTCGACATTCGACGAGACCTGGAACCGGCGCACCGCACAGGAATTGCGCCTGACTTCACGCGGCGACAGCAAGCTGCAATGGATGATCGGCGGGTTCTACGAGGACGTATACCTCGCGTGGGACTACGGCGCGCAGATACCGAGCCTGACGCAGACCAACGGCTGGGCCGCCGCCCAGGACTACGCCTGCGCCTACCAGGCGGCCGGCTACGATGTCCCGTGCCCGCTGCCGGATACGAACAAGATCTACGTCAACAATTTCAGGAAAACGATCAAGCAGACCGCGGTGTTCGGCGAGCTGACCTATCACCTGACCGATGCCTGGAGCGCCACCGCCGGTGCGCGCTGGTTCGAGTTCGATCGCAAGGACCGCCAGGTGCTGGGCACCGTAGGCGGCCTGCCGCCGCGAGGCTCGTATGGAATCGGCGAAGGCGATTTCGCGAGCAGCGGCAAGAACAGCAGCACGGTCCTGAAGTTCGGCACGCAGTATGAGTTGTCCGACAACAAGATGGTCTACTTCCTCTACAGCGAGGGGTTCCGGCTCGGCGGCAACAACAGCATCCGGGCGGCCGCGACCGGCTCGATACCGGCGACCTACGATCCGGACCTGCTGCGCAACTATGAAGTCGGATTGAAGAGCGAGTGGCTCGATCGCCGTGTCCGGCTCAATGTCACGCTCTTCGACATGAAGTGGACGGACATCCAGATCTACTCGCGCGTGGGCGGCGGTCCGTGGTGGCTCAGGGGCACCTTCAACGGGGAAACCGGCGAAAGCAAGGGTGCCGAGATCAGCGGTGCGTGGCATGTCACGAAGAACTTCTCGCTGCAGGGCAGTGCCTACTTCGCGAAGTCCGAGTACACGGCCGACACCTTCGATCCCCGCGGCAACCTCTTCCTCGAAAAGGGCCAGGAGATGCCCAATGCGCCGAAGCGCAAGCTCTGGCTGGCCGCCGAGTACACGATCCCGCAGTTCGCGGGCCTGCCGGGGGACCTGTGGTTCCGTTATGACACCACGTATCGCGGCGAGGCGTGGGACAACCTCACGGCGGCGGAAGACAACGATCCGGGGGGGCGCATTCCGTCCTGGCGTTCCGACAATGCCCAGGTCGGCATGGATTTCAATAATGGCCTGCAGGTTTCGCTGATGGCGCGCAACATCTGGGACGAGGCGGGCGTGTCGGCCATCAGTTACTCGGATTACCAATCCGAGTGGTTCGGCGATTCGCGGTTCCGGAACATGCGCACGCTGCAGCGGCCACGCACGATCACGCTCAGCGTGCGCAAGCGCTTCTGACGCGAATGAAGCTGGTCACGACTTCGGTCGTGCGGGGGAGCCAGCAGGGACAGAGCCACGGCGGCGTTTACCTGATCGACGCGCGGGACCAGTCCGTGGTGCTGGCCATCGACTGGAACCGGACCGACATCGACTGGCAGGGGCGCGGATGGGATCGCGGCCTGCGGGGCATCGCCTTCGACGGCGAAACGGTTTATGTCGCCGCCAGCGATGAGCTGTTCGCGTACACCCCGGACTTTCGCCGTATCGGCTCCTGGCGCAATCGCTACCTGAAGCACTGCCACGAGATCGTGGTCTATCGGCGCAGCCTGTTCCTGACGTCGACCGGTTTCGACAGCATCCTGGCGTTCGATCTCGACCGCCGGCAGTTCCACTGGGCCATGCAGGTCCAGGAGAAGGAGTTCAACTTCAAGGGAGTCGTATTCGACCCGGACTCGGACGCGGGCCCGTTGATGCTGAACAAGCTGCACCTCAACAGCATCCACTGCGACGAGCATGGATTGTATGTCTCCGGGCTGCGCACGGGCGGCCTGTTGCACTTCAACGGCAAGAGCGTGCTGATGTCCGTGGAGCTGCCCGCCGGAACCCACAACGCGAGGCCCTTCCGTGACGGCGTGCTGTTCAACGACAGCGAAGCCGGCGCGCTGCGCTATTGCGGGCGGAGCACCGACTCCGCGGACCGCGCCCTGCGGGTGCCCGCCTATGAAGCCGGGGAACTCGAGCACTCGGGCGTGGATACCGCCGGCATCGCGCGCGCCGGCTTCGCCCGCGGCTTGTGCGTCCTGTCCGATTCCCTGGTCGCCGGAGGCTCATCGCCCTCGACCGTCAGCCTGTACGACCTCGCGGCGAACGAGCGCCTGTGGTCGGTCAACCTGACGATGGACGTGCGCAATGCGATCCACGGCCTCGCGGTCTGGCCGTATGCATAGTACCCGTCACAGGCCGGCGTTCCTGACCGTGTCGGGCAATTCGCGGATGATGTCGTCGAGGTCTTCCAGCCACGTGCCGAGGTGCTGCTCGTATCGGCGCCACTTGCCGAGCGCGCCGCGATAGATGGGCTGTCGTACCTGCTCCGAGCTCGCGGTTTTCACGGCCCGTTCCGTTTCGTGATACCGCAGGCACTGCTCTTCGAACGGCAATCCGCAGAATGCGAGGATCCGCCTCACCTGCGCTTCGAGATCCATGACGGTTTCTTCGTAGTGCACGTCGAGCACCCTGCCCGGCAGCACGCGGTGCCAATGCGACATGACGGTGTGGTACTGCCGGTAGTACTCGGCGAGTTCGAACATGTCGTACGTGAAATGCTGTCCCTGCCCGAACAGCTGCTTATAGCTGCCGAGGCAGCTGTCGAGCGGATGCCGGCGCGCGTTGATCACTCTGGCATTCGGCAGGATCAGGTGCAGCAGGCCCACGTGCGGGAAGTTGTTGGGCAGCTTGTCCGTGAAATACGGCCGGTCGGTCTGACGATGGCGCCGGGATTCATCCAGGTACTGCCGGCCGTAGGCGCGCCAATCCCTGGCGCGCAGGTCCCGGACCGCCTCCGGGTACTGCAGGTTGTCGCGCCGGTAACGCCCGATGGAATTGGCAATCTTGCCGAGGAGGGGCAGCTCCGCCGTACCTTCGACCTGGCTGTGGCTCGCCAGGATCTGCTCGACCAGGGTGGAGCCGCTGCGTGGCAGGCCCACGATGAAGATCGGATCGGGGTCCGTGCAGCCGTTGCCCGCGCGTTCCGCGAGGAACTCCTGCGAGAAGACTTTCACGATCGACGATTGGCGGACTTCGAATTCCGCGGGGTCGTACTGGACCGTGCCGCGTTGCGCCTGGTTGCCGGTGTGGTAGCAATGCCAGGCGCGGTCGTAATCGCCGAGGTCTTCGTACGCCTTGCCGAGTGCGAACCGGAAGTGGATCTCCGCGCTCTTGTCGAGATCGCCTCGCGCGAGCTGCTTTTCCATTGCAGCCACTTCGTGGTCTTCGAACCTGAAGACCTTGAGGTTCGCCATGCTCCAGTAGACCTCGCCGAACTCCGGCTTCGACCGGATCGCCGCGCGGTATGCGCGCAGCGCGCCCGCCTGGTCGCCGAGGGTCTTCAGCACGTGCGCGTAACCCATCTGCGCGTTGGCGAGATCGGGATCGATCGACACAGCCCTGGCAAAGGCCCGCGCGCTGTCCTCCGCATTGCTCGCGCGAGCATGCGCGCTGCCGAGCGCACCCCACACATCGGCGCGCCCGGGTGCAAGACGCGTCGCCTCCTCGAAGATGCCGATCGCATCGAGGAACTTGCTCCGCTCCATCAATACCTGCCCGAGCAGCATCCATGCGCCGAGGAAATCGGGCGCGACCCGGGTCGCCTGGCGCAGCAGCGCTTCCGCGTCGTCCAGGTGGATCTTTTTCCTGAACCAGGCGCCGGCCAGGTGGCGCATCGCATCGACGTTCTGCGGATACTCCTTCAGCACCGCCTGGAGCGATCCGATCGCGGCGTCGACCAGGCCGGCCTGCAGCTGCTGCATCGCATGCGCCACCGCCTCCCGACCTTCGCCGAGTTCGAGGTATTCCTGGAATTCCTCGTCCGCTTCCTTGCCACGGCCGATGGCGGCGAGCGCCTGCCCGAGCTTCCTGTGCGCGAGCGGCAGCCGGGGCTCGAGCTTGATGGCCTCTTCGAACCAGGGGATCGCTTCCGTGTACCGTCCCTGCATGGCGAACAGGCTGCCGATGTCCTCGAGAAGCAACGGCGACTGCGGATCGAGTTCGAGTGCGAGCCCGATCTGTTGCTCCGCTTCCTGCAGCCGGCCCTGCTTCATCAGCGCATGCCCGAGCAATCTCAGGTGTTCTTTGCAGCCGGGCCTCTGCAGCAGGTAGTCGCGGCAGATTTCCTCCGCGCGCAGCGGGCGATTGGCGCGCATGGCGGCGACGGCCGACGCGATGCTCTCGTCTCTGGCTGCGGATACCTGCTGCACTGCCTGATGGTCCGTGTCCGGGTCCTGGAACAATGATAGCCCGGCACGACGTGAAACCGGAACGAGGTAGCCATGCGACATGATCGACGGGAAGCTGGGCCACAGGCCGCGATCCAGTACGACTCCAGCCTGCGTGTGCCGCGCGGCGATCGGCATTTGCACCGGATGAGCGGCATACGCCAGCTCGGCCTCACGACGTGTACGGCGCTGATCGTGGGCAACATGATCGGCACGGGCATATTCATGCTGCCGGCTGCGCTCGCGCCATTCGGCCTGAATGCCCTGACCGGCTGGGCGGTGGTCATCGCCGGTTGCGTCTGCATCGCGATCACGCTCGCCGCGCTGGCGCGACACCTCCCGGAGGCCGACGGCCCGTTCGGCTACGTGCGCGCGACCCTGGGCGAGGCGGTCGCCTTCCCGGTGCTCTGGTGCTACTGGATTTCAGTGTGGGTCAGCAACGCGGTGCTCGCCATCGGCGCCGTCGGGTACTTCGTCGTGGTCTTTCCGGCCGCCGGCACCCTCGACCCCGCGGTGCTCGCCGTCGGATTCGTGTGGTTCTTCGTCGGCGTCAACGTGCTCGGAGTGCGAAGCGGCGGGCGCGTGCAGGTCGTGACCACCGTGCTGAAGCTCGTTCCGCTGATCCTGGTCATCGTGGCGGGGTCGGCCTCGATCCTCGCGGATCCGGCGGCAGCGGTGTCCCGCCTGCCGGCGACGCCGCCGCTCAGCCCGCAGGTGACGACCGCGGCCGCCGCCGTCGCGCTGTTCACCATGCTGGGATTCGAAGCGGCGACGATCGCCGCCGGCCGCGTCAGGGATCCCGGCCGGACGCTCCCGCGTGCGACGCTCATCGGCACGCTGGTGGTGGCCGGGATCTACGTCGCCATCGCGATCATCGGCATGATGATCGTGCCGCAGTCGACCCTCGCCGCTTCGGACGCGCCTTTCGTCACGATCCTGGACCGTCTGCTCGGCCCCGGCCAGGGGCGCTGGCTGTCGCTGTTCATCGTCATCAGCGCCCTCGGTTGCCTGAACGGCTGGACACTGCTCGCAGGCGAGCTGACGCGCACGCTGGCGGTGCACAAGCTGGTGCCGGGCATCCTCGGGCTGCGGAACCGCTTCGATGCGCCCTGGGTCGCGCTGATGCTCGTCGGTGTGCTCGCGGTCGCCGTCGGGCTCATGAACTACAGTGACTCGCTCGTCGGCGCGTTCATCAAGTTGTCCCTGATCGTGTCGGCGGCGAGCCTGCCGCTGTATGTGTGTTGCTCGCTGGGGCTCTTCGCGCTGCTGCGCCGAAAGGCCGCGGGGCCTGGCCCGGCATTGTGGCTCGTGGCCGCGGGCAGCATCGGCTTCGCCGCGTACGCGCTCTTCGGCGTCGGCCGCGAGCCTTTCCTGTGGGCGCTGGCACTGTCGGCCGCCGGCCTGCCCGTCTACTACGGGGTGCGCCGCTGGGAGGCGGCCGGCGCGCCTGACGAACCGCGGTAACCCGCTACCCGTGGCTCAGGTACTTCGCCGCCTCGCACAGGGCGGCGCCGAGCTCGGCCCGGCGCGCGGCATGCAGTCGTTGCGTCGGTCCGCCGATGCACAGCGCGCCCTGAACATCGCCCAATGCACCGCGGATGACGGTGGCGACGGCAGTGTAGCCTTGCTCCATCTCGTCCACCGACACCGCATATCCGCGACGGCGGATTTCGATGAATTGCGGGAGCAACGCATCGGGGTCCACCAATGTCTTCGCCGTGAATGTCGTGAGCGGGCAGCGGAGGCGTCCCCTGCCGCTTGCCTCGAATGCGAGGAAGGCCTTGCCGGTGGAACTGGCGTGCAGCGGACAGCGTGCACCGACATTCCCGGTTGCGCCGACCACGTAGCTGCCGGCAGCCTCGTCCACGATCAGCATGCTGTCGTCCATCGGCACTTCCAGGGTGGCGGTCTCCCTGCTCGACCTGGCGAGCGCCTCGAGCACGGGACGCACGCGTCGCCTGAGATCGCTGTTCACGATCGCCTGCACGCCGAGGGCCATCAGTCCCCGACCGAGGCAGTACGCGCCGGTGGCGGCGCTTCGCTCGATGAGACATTCGCTCTGCAGCGCGCGCAACAGGCGATGAGCGGTGGTCTTGTTCAACCCCGATCCCCGGCACAACTCGGCCAGCGACCATTCGGGGCGCTCCACGGTAAACATCTTGAGCAGGCGTATGGCCCTGAGCGCCGCCTGTGCCCCCTGTGGTGGACCCATCTCCGGCATCTCGATCTTCGTCCTGCAATACGACCCGTATTTTTCCATCATGACATCAAGTCGCGCTGCGGGCGAATCGGCGCCTGGCGAAATCACGCGCTCCGCGATCAGCGCTGATTCCCCGGGGCCGCTGCTTCCCGGTTCGAGAGCTTGAGCAAGGCGAGATCGGCCTCGCGCTTGACCGATTTCGAGACCGGATAGGTCGTGAAGTCGATCTCGTCGGAGAGTGACGTGAGCAGCGTGCCGATGATCTCCTGGTAGTGCCCGACGCTGACGGCGAGCACCGTCACGAGGTAATCGATGTCGCCGAGCACCGCCTCGCACTCGACGATATTCGGGATGGCCATCAGCGCGGCCTCGAAGCGGCGCGCTTTCGGCGGCGTCCAGTCACGCAGCGACACGGTCAGGCGAAAGCGTGTCAGGTTCGCGAGCTGGACGACGTCGATATCGGCGTGATACCCGCGTATGAGCCCGGCCTTCTCGAGCCGCTCGATGCGCGACCCGCACGGCGTGGGTGACAGGCCGACCATCTCGGCGAGCTTCACCTTGGTCATGCGCCCGTCGCGCTGCAGCGCTGCGAGGATCCGCATGTCGAAAGAGTCGAGCGATGGATGCTGGCGCAGGTTGCTGGAGAGATCGGGCATCGGCCGGTCACCACCCTCGAGGCAGGATTGCGAAAACGATAGCGGCTGCGATCGGACTTGCCAACACCGCCCCCGCGGCGAGCCTCAACCCCAGAGGTCCGGCGTGGGCGGCTGGATCTCGGTGGCCCTGAATCGCAGGCCCGGCGACCGGTCCGCCGCGAGCAGCAGCGGGCCGTCGAGATCCACGAACTCGGCACGGGCCGCGACGAGCATCGCGGGCGCCATCGCGAGCGACGTGCCCACCATGCACCCCACCATGACGCGCAACCCGAGCCGGCGCGCTTGCGCATCGAGTCGCAGCGCTTCGGTCAGGCCGCCGGTCTTGTCGAGCTTGATGTTGACGAACTGGTACTTGCCGACCACCTCCGCCAGCGTGCCCGTGTCGTGACAGCTCTCGTCGGCGCACAACGGCACCGGAGAACGAAACCCGGCGAGCGGCGCATCCGCGCCGCGCGGCAGCGGCTGCTCGACGAGTTCCACGCCGAGCGCGCGCAGCGGGGGAGTGAACGCCTCGAGCTGCGAGAAAGTCCACGCCTCGTTGGCATCCACGATCAGCCGCGCGCCGGGCGCCGCCCCGCGCACCGCTTCCACGCGCGCGATATCGCCTTCGCCCTTCAGCTTGATCTTGAGGATGGGATAGCGGCGCGCGGCGGCCGCCTGCTCGGCCATCGCCACCGGGTGATCGGCACTGATCGTGTAGACGGTGGTCAGCGCCCGTGGCGCGTCGAGGCCGGCGAGCCGCCAGGCCGGCACGCCGGCGCGCTTCGCGTCGAGATCCCACAGCGCGCAGTCGAGCGCGTTGCGGATCGGGCCGGCACCGAGCAGCTCTGGCAGCGTGGCCCTCGAGAAGTCGCCGTTTTCGACCAGCGGGCGGATCCGTGCGAGGAGATCGAGGCCTCGCTCGATGGCGGAGAGGTCGCTCTCGTGCACCTCGCATTCCCCGCAGCCGCGATGGCCATCCTCGCGCAATTCCACGACCACGGGGTACGCCACGTCCAGGGTGGCGCGGGCAATCTTGAAGGGGCGTGCGAGGGGCCACCGCTCGCGGCGGAATGAGAGCTGCATCGGCGCACCGGTCCTCGACGGGTCGACACGCACAGCTTGCGCTGCGCAACAGGGGTGTAGGTAGCAGAAGATCCTGCCCGTGCGCGATTTTCCCCTCCCGGACGCGGTGCCGGCAGCGGAAAATCTCCCCGGACCACCGCGCGTCGCCCGGCGCTACTTCCCCGCGCGCCCGATCAGCTGTTCCCGGTAGTCGCGGAAGGGCCGCAGCAGGCGCGCGACGAGCGCCTCGCGCCGTGCCGCGCGCTCGCGCAGCGCGGCCTCGTCGGGCTCGTAGCGCTCGATGTCGGCCCGTTGCACGGTGCCCTTCGCCGCGAGCAGCCGCTCGAGCGTGTCGATCCGGTCGTTCGCGACGGACAGCTCCGCGGCGAGTGCCAGCAGCGCCGCGTGCAACTGATCGATGGCGGGATCGTCGAAGTACTGCGGCAGCGGGCCCTTCGCCCGGGTGGGGGCATCGCTCATTCGCGCTCCACGAGTTCGATCCATTCGCCCGCGGGGCCGACGCACACCGCGGTCCGGCGGCCATGATACGGCGCCTGCGGCAGCGTGCGCGCAGCGGCGATCCATTCGATCGTCGGGTCCTCCGGCAGGCGGTCCACGAGGAAGGTCACCATCGAGACGCCGGGCGGCAGTTCCCCCGGCGCACTCGTGCGCGGGAGTGTGCCGGCGGGCATGGCGTCGGCCTCGATGTAGCACTGGCCGCGCAAGGCGAGTGCCGCGAGCGGATGGCGCGTATCCGCCGGGAGGCCGTGGGCGGCCGACAGTACCGTGATGACGGACGGTACCGGCGTCGCGGGCGGCACGCCGAAGTGCTTCGTGTAGAAGGCGCTCAATGCCTCGCACGAAGCGCCGCCGAGGACCACGATGAACACGCGGTCGATGAAGTGCTTCGCGTCGGGTACGTCGAAGGCGGCGAGCTTTTCACTGAACGAGGTGAGGTAGACGCCCTCGTTCGACGGCCCGAGCGCCTGCATCGCGCGGATCTTGTCGCTGATGGAGAGGTTCGCGGGCGGACCGATCACGCGAAACGCGGACTGCGCGAGCCGCTCTGCCGCGAGGTCGGTGTCCTGCACCATCAGTTCGGCGGCATTCCAGCCCATGTGGCGGAAGGGCCGATAGGCGAAGTCCGGTTTGTTCTCGATGAAGCGCAGCCAGGTCTGGCCTTCGCCCGCAGGCAGCATCAGCGCGTACTGTCGGCCGGCGAGCCCGGGCCGGCCGAACTGTGCGGCGAGCGCCGGGGATATGCGTTCACGCTCCACGAGTTCATAGCCGAGGTGCAGGTGCCAGGCATCGATCGAGGCTTGCAGTTCCGGCGTTGCGACGGTGACCGCCGCAATGGGCCCGAGCGCGGTCATGCGAGGCCGGCGAGATAGCGGCGCGCGGTCGCGAGATCGGTGACTTCGGCGTACTTCGCCTGCAGGTCGAACAGGTTCGCCTCGTGCGGGCCGGCCGCACGGTCGCCGACCGCATCGCGCACGACGACCGGCACGAAGCCGTGCTGGCAGCAATCGACGGCGCTCGCGCGCACGCAGCCGCTCGTGGATACGCCGCCGATCAGGACGGTATCGACACCGAGCGAGGTCAGGGTCGGCGCGAGCGAGGTACCGAAGAAGGCGCTCGCGTACTGCTTCGTGACCACGGTCTCGCCGGCGCGCGGCTCGAGGCCCGGGGCAAACGCCGCGAGTTCGGGATGCGCGCCCGCCTCGAAGCAGGCGAGGGCGGGAACCTTGCGAAAGAACACCCCGCCGTCGCGGCCGCCCGGCTGGTACGCGACATTCGTGTGCAGCACCGGGATGGCGGCCTTGCGCGCGGCGTCGAGCAACAGGACGCAGGCGTCGCGCGCCGCTTCGACGCCGGCGTAGAGCGGCGAGCCCGGGACGAGATAGGCCTGCACGAAATCGATCACCAGCAGCGCGGGCCGCGGGCCGAATGCGAGCGACTGGCCGAAGCCGCCGCGCGCGTAGTTCTGCTCGAGCGTCTCGGCCATGCGCTCAGATCACCTTGCGCGCGGCGAGCGCGTCGTAGCGTTCGCGCGCCATGCCGAGGAGACCGAGGTAGACCTCTTCATTGTGCTGGCCCATCGCGGGCGCCGGCGTGCGGATCGCGCCCGGCGTCTCGGAAAGCTTCGGCGCAACATTCTGCATCCTGAGGTCGCCGAAGTCGGGGTGCTGCGTCGGCACGATGGCCGCACGCGCCTTGAAATGCGGATCTTCGAGCATGTCGGGGGCCCGGTAGATGAGCCCCGCCGGGACGCCGGCCTGCTCCATCGCCGCGAGGACCTCTCCGCGTGTCTGCGTCGCGGTCCAGCGCCCGACCAGCGCATCGAGCTCGGCCTGGTTCGCGCCGCGGGCGGAGTGGGTCGCGTACTTCGGGTCCTGCGCGAGTTCGGGGCGGCCCATCGCTTCGGCGAGGCGCCCGAACACGGTGTCCTGGTTGGCCGCGATCAGCACCATCTGGCCGTCGGCGGTCGGGTAGATGTTCGACGGCGCGACATTCGGCAGGATCGCGCCGGTGCGCTCGCGGATGTAGCCCGTCTTGTCGTATTCGGTGACGAGCGATTCCATCATGTTGAGCACGGCCTCGTAGATCGCCGAATCGACCACCTGTCCGCGGCCGGTCTTCTCGCGGTAGTGCAAGGCCGACAGCGCGCCGACGCTCGCGAACGTGGCCGCGAGCGAATCGCCGATGCTGATGCCCATGCGCGAGGGCGGCGTCGAGGGATCCCCGCACACATAGCGCAGCCCGCCCATCGCCTCGCCGATGGCGCCAAAGCCCGCCTGCGTGGCATAGGGCCCGGTCTGGCCGAAGCCCGACACGCGAATCATGATCAGGCGCGGATTGATGCGCGAGAGCGCCTCGTAGCTGCAGCCCCATTTCTCCATCGTGCCCGGCCTGAAATTCTCGAGTAGAAAATCAGCTTTCGCGACTAACTCCTTGAGAATGCTCTGTCCTTCTGCCTGGCGCATGTCGAGCGTGACCGCCTTCTTGTTGCGCCCGACCACGGGCCACCACAGCGACTTGCCGTGTGCCTTCTCGCGGCCCCACACGCGCATCGGGTCGCCCTGGCCCGGCGGCTCGATCTTGATGACCTCCGCGCCCATGTCGCCGAGGATCTGGCCGCAGAAGGGGCCGGCGAGCAGCGTACCCATCTCGATCACCCGCAGGTCCGCGAGAGGGCCGTTCTTGAAGGGGGCAGGTTGTCCGGACATATGGGTCTCTCGCAGGTTGAATGGCGGGCGTCTCCCGCGGGGTCGGGCTAGAATCGAAGCATGTACGGTCGTGGCAGTGGAATAGGCAATGATGCGTAGCATCGAAATCGTCGAAGTGGGCCCGCGCGACGGGCTGCAGAGCGAGCCGGGCATCATGCCGACGGCGGCGAAGATCGCCTTCATCGAGCGCCTGGTTGCGGCGGGCCTGCGCCGCATCGAAGTCGCGAGCTTCGTGAACCCGAAACGCGTGCCGCAGATGGCCGACGCGGAGCAGGTGCTCGCGGGGCTCGCAAAGCGCCCGGATGTCCACTACGTGGGCCTCGTCCTGAATCGCAGGGGCTTCGACCGCGCCATCGCGGCGGGCTGCAATGAGATCGGCATGGCCGTGGTCGCGAGCGACACGTTCAACCGTCGCAACCAGGGTGTCGGCACCGACGAATCGATCGCCGCGTGGCTCGACATCGCGCAGGCTGCGAAGGCCGCGGGCATCCGGGCGCAGGTCACCGTATCGGCAGCCTTCGGTTGCCCGTTCGAAGGCGAGATGCCGCCCGAGCGCGTCGTCGATGTAGCGCGCCGCTGTGCCGAGGCCGAACCGTTCGAGATCGCGCTCGCCGACACGATCGGCGTCGGCGTGCCCGCGCAGGTCACCGATCTCGTGGGCGCCGTGCGCGCGGCCATTGCGCCTGCGACCAGGCTGCGTGCGCACTTCCACAACACGCGCAACACGGGCCTCGCCAATGCGTGGGCCGCCGTGCAGGCGGGCGTCGTGACGCTCGATGCGAGCACGGGCGGCATCGGCGGATGTCCCTTTGCGCCCGCGGCGACCGGCAACATTCCCACCGAAGATCTCGTCTATATGCTCGCGCGGGGCGGCTGTGCGACCGGCGTCGATCTCGACGCGCTCATCGCGACCAGCCAGTGGTTGCAGGAAACATTGGGCCGAACGGTGCCCGGCATGCTCGTCAAGGCCGGCAACTTTCCACGTATCGTGACCGGGCGGGCCGCCTGATCACAGGGCCCGCACGGCCGGTGGATGTACGTGTTCCGCGCATTGCGGACCCCCGAGGCGAGACACCATACTCCGGACGCTGCAGGCGGCACGTGACCGCGCGGTGAATCCTTCAGGAGCAGTCATGGCATATCGATTGGGTGTGGACGTGGGCGGTACTTTCACCGACCTGTTGCTGGTCCACGATAAGTCCGGCAAGACCTGGTCCGCGAAAGTGCCGAGCACACCGGCCGACCAGTCGATCGGCGTGGTCAACGGCATGATGCGCGTCTGCGAGTACGCGGGCGTCGATCCGGCGGAAATCCTGCACGTGATGCACGGGACCACCGTCGCGACGAACACCGTGCTCACGGGCACGGGCGCCAGGTGCGGCCTCGTGACCACCAAGGGTTACCGCCAGGTGCTGCAGATCGCCCGCTCGTTCGTCCCCGGGGGACTCGGCGGCTGGGTGATCTACAACAAGAGCCTGCCGCTCGCGCCCCTCGCGTGCACGATCGAGGCAGACGAGCGCGTGAGCGCCAAAGGCGAGATCGTCCACGCGCTCGACGAGAGCCAGCTGCGCGGTGCGCTGCGCGAGCTCAAATCGAAGAACATCGAGGCACTCACCGTGTCGCTCGTCAATTCGTTCGCGAACGACGCGCACGAGAAGCGCATCCGCGAGATCGCCGGCGAGGAACTGCCGGACGTGCCGGTGTCGCTGTCGTCGGAAGTCGTGCCGGAAATGCAGGAATACGAGCGCACCGTCACGACCGTCGCGAACTCCTACGTGCGCCCGCGCGTCGCGAAGTACGTGCGCAACCTGAAATCGAAGCTCTCGATCAAGGGCGAGGATGTGAAGCTGCACATCCTGCGCTCGGACGGCGGGCTCGCCTCGGCGAAATCCTCGGAGGAGTTCCCGGTGAACCTGCTGATGTCGGGCCCCGCGGGCGGGGTGACCGGCGCCGTCTGGGTCGCGCTGCAGTCGGGCTTCCCGAACCTGCTCACCGCCGACGTCGGTGGTACTTCGACCGACGTGGCGCTCATCCAGGACGGCGCGCCGCGCCTGCGCCGTGAAACGACTGTCGGCGACGTCACCGTGCGTGCCTCCTCGGTCGACATCCGCACCGTGGGTGCCGGCGGCGGCTCCATCGCGCACGTGCCGGAGCTGACGAAGGCGCTGCGCGTCGGGCCGCAGAGCGCGGGTGCCGATCCGGGCCCCGCCGCCTACAACCGCGGCGGCACCGAACCGACGATGACCGACGCGAGCATCGTGCTCGGCTACCTGCCCGAAGGACAGAAGCTCGGCGGCGACATGGAGCTCGATCGCGAACTGGCGGGGGCCGCCATCCAGAAGGTCGCCGATGCGTTGCGGCTGTCGCGCAAGGACGCGGCGCTCGGCATCTACAACATCGTCAACGAGAACATGGTCGGGGCGCTGCGGCTCGTCTCGGTCGAGCAGGGCTACGATCCGCGCGATTACGCGCTGATCGCCTTCGGCGGCGCCGGGCCGCTGCACGCCAATGCGCTGTCGCGTCTGCTCGGGTCGTGGCCGTCGATCATCCCGCCGGGGCCGGGCGTGCTGTGCGCGCTCGGCGATGCGACCACCGCCGTGCGCGACGAGCGCGCACGCACGTTCGTGCGCAAGTTCTCCGACACGAGCGCGAGGGAGATCGTGAAGATCCTGCGTACGCTCGCGGCGGAAGCCTCGGAGTCGCTCGAGCGCGAAGGCGTGCCGAAGAGCGAGATGCGCACGCAATGGCAGGTCGACCTGCGCTACCACGGTCAGGGCCTGCGTCTCACGGTCGACCTCGACATCAGGGATCTCGAGAAGCAGGGCCTCGGCGCGATCTCCGGGAAATTCGACGCCGAGCACAAACGCCTGTTCACGTTCGCGCTCGCGCTCGAGCACGAGCTCGTGACGCTGCGCGCTGCCGTGCAGGGCAAGCCCGTCGCGCTGAAGCGCCCCGATCTCGCGAAGGGGGGCAGCGATCCGAAAGCCGCGGCGATCGGCCGGCAGAAGGTCTACATGGACGGCAAGGACCTCACGGCCACGGTCTACGACCGTACGAAGCTGCGCGCCGGCAACAGGCTGAAGGGGCCCGCGGTCATCGTCGAGATGGACTCGACGAGCGTGATCCTGCCGAAGCACCACGGCGTCGTCGACAAGGTCGGCTGCATCCTGATCTATCCGGACGGCTACAAGAAGCCGGCCCGCAAGGCGAAGAGGTAAGTTCCATGCCCGCCAGAATCATCCAAGGCAACAGCAAGCCGTTCAAGAAGCTCAAGGTCGACACGGTCACGATCGACATCATCGAGAGCGCGCTGCGCAATGCGCGCTACGAGATGGACACCGTGCTGTTCCGCACCGCGATGTCGCCGGGCATCCGCGAGCAGCACGACGAGTTCCCGATGATCGCGAACGTCGAGGGCAAGATGGTCGTCGGCCAGTTCGGCTCGTTCATCTGGGGCTTCATGCAGGGCTACGACGGCACGATCGAGGAAGGCGACATCTTCCTGACGAACGATCCGTATGCGGTCAACGGCGCGATCAGCCACGCGAACGACTGGCTGATGCTGATGCCGATCTACAAGCAGAAGCGCCTGATCGCCTGGTCGGCCATGTTCGGCCACATGACCGACGTGGGCGGCAAGGTGCCGGGCTCGCTGCCGACCGACGCGCGACAGATCTTCGAGGAGGGCGTGCGCACGCCGCCGGTGAAGATCTACCGCGGAGGCAAGCTGCAGGAGGACGTGCTGAAGATCCTGCTGCACAACTGCCGCCTGCCGCACTGGAACCTGTCGGACTTCAACGCGATCACGGCGGCGCTGCGTACCGCGGGTATCCGCTGCGTCGAGATCGCCGGGCGCTTCGGCGACGACGTGTTCTATTCCGCGATGCACGCAATGCTCGAGCGCAACAAGCGCGCGATGCGCGAGCTGATCCGCCGCACGGTGCCGGAGACCAAACAGTATTTCGAGGACTATATCTGCGACGACGGCCTGAACATGGGGCCGTACAAGATCGCGTGCAGCATGTGGCGCGAGGGTGACAAGTGCATCTTCGACTTCGCGGGCACCGACCCGCAGTCGCTGTCGTCGATCAACTTCCTCTTGAACGAAGAGATGTTCAAGATGTTCGCCGGCGTCTACATGATCATGGTGTTCGACCCGCAGATCCTCTTCAACGACGGCTTCTACGACCTGATGGAGGTGCGCATCCCGCCGGGCACGCTGCTGAAGCCGCTGCATCCGGCCGCGCTGTCGTGCCGCACACACGCGCTCGGGCGCATCTTCGACATCCTCGGCGGCCTGCTGGGTCAGGGCAATCCGCAGTTCATGTGCGCGGCGGGTTTCTCGGACAGCCCGCACTTCATGTACTCGGGCTACGACAGGAACGGCGACTGGTACCAGCTGTACCAGATCAGCTTCGGCGGCATCCCGGGCAAACCGTTCGGCGACGGGCCGGACGGACACTCGCTGTGGCCCTCGTTCACCAACGTGCCGAACGAGTTCCTCGAGAGCTACTTCCCGCTACGCATCGACATCTACGAGACCATTCCGGATTCGGGCGGCCCCGGCAGAAACCGCGGCGGCAACGGGCTGCGCATCGGCTATCGTTTCCTCGAGCCGGGCGAAATCTCGATCCACGACGACCGCTGGCTCACCTATCCGTGGGGCGTCAACGGCGGCCTGCCGGGCGCGCGCAGCCGCAAGACCCTGGTGCGCAGCGACGGCACCGAGCAGCTGCTCGAGTCGAAGCTCGATCGCATCAAGGTGGAAGCCGGCGATCTGTTGCTCGCCGACACCTGGGGCGGCGGCGGCTGCGGCGACCCGCTCGAGCGTGAAACCGGGCGGGTGCACTTCGACGTCGAAGCCGGGCTCGTCACGGTCGAGGGCGCGCGCCGCTACGGCGTCGTCATCAGGGACGACGGCACGGTCGATGCGGCGGCCAGCGCGGCCCTGCGTACGAAAATGGCGGCCGATCGCGGGCCGGTCAAGCTGTTCGATCGCGGCTTCGAGTCGGTCGAGGAACTGAAGACGCGCTGCAAGGCCGAGACCGGCCTCGAGCCCCCGCAACAGCCGCAGTTCACCAAGTGGGCACGGCGCATCGCGGACGAGCGCAAGAAGCGCATGAAGGTCGCCTGAGTGTCCTTGCGGGCACTGTGCCGGTAGCCATGGGCGACTCCTACTCGGCAGCGGGCTACGGGAGCGCGGCCATCGGTTATGGCCGCCGCCCCGCGATCCTCGTCGTCGACTTCCAGCTCGCCTTCACCGACCCGCGGTATCCGATCGGCAAGCTGCCGATGGTGCACGCGGCCTGCGAACGCACGGCCGCGCTGCTCGCGGTCGCGCGCTCGAAGAGCGTGCCGGTCGCCAAGTGCTACACCGCCTACGGCAGCGAGGCCGACATGCCGCTGTGGAAGGTCAAGGCGGTGCGCGAGGAGTTCTTCTACGGACACCCGTGCACCGCGATCGACCCGAGGGTGCACGATCCGCAGTACGATTTCACGTTCTGCAAGAATGCGCCGTCGATCTTCTTTCGCACGCCGCTCGCGACTTTCCTGACGCGACAGCAGGTCGACACGGTGATCGTCACGGGCTGCACGACGAGCGGCTGCGTGCGCGCATCGATCGTCGACGCGTTCTCGAACGGCCTGCGCGTGATCGTGCCCGCGGATTGCGTCGGCGATGCCGACGAGGCGGCACACCAGGCCAACCTCGCGGACTGCGGCCGCCGTTACTGCGACGTCGTCGACGCCGCCGACGTCGAAAACCACCTTCTGGCTATAAGCTATAAGCTATAAGCTATAAGCTGTTAGCCATCCGCTATCAGCTCTCTTCGAGCCACTCGAAGAGCGTCTTCGCGAAGCGGATCTTCTGCTCCTTGCCGGCGACGACGTGGGCGACATCGTCCCACTGCAGTCCGCGCGCGCCGGGGATCGCCTTTTCGATCGGCCGCGTCGTGCGCGGGCTCGTCACCTGGTCGAGCCCCGCGTGGATGATCAGGCTGCGGCAGCGGATCGTGCTCAGCCACGCCGTCGAATCGAAGTTCACGCAGGCGTCGATCAGCCGGGAATGGGCCGGGTAGCGCCCGCGCAGTTCTTTCCAGCCGCCCTGCGGCCCGAGGAGCCGGTCCTTGTTCGCGTTGTAGTACTCCGGCGTGAACGACAGCAGCGTGACGGCTTTCTGGAACGCCTCGAAGCCGAGGTCGCGGTGCAGCCAGCGGAACATCTCGAGCTGGTCGCGCAGGAACTCGTCCACGGCGCTCCAGGCGCCCATGTTGAGCATGCTGCGGGCGAGGTCCGGGCGCTGCGCGGCGATCGACTGGCAGATGCACGCGCCGATACCGACGAGCCCGACCAGATGCACGTTCGCGAGCCCGAGGTGGTCGAGGAGGGCGATCGCATCGGCCGCGTGCAGCGCGATCGTCGGCTCGACCTGCGGGTCGTCGGTCGAGCCGCCGATGCCGCGGTAGTCGAACACGATCACCTGGTACTGGTCGGTGAGGCCGCGCGCGAGCTGGTGGTGGTTGTCGTGCGCGAAAGTGCCCCAGCCGCCCATGCAGAGCACCGGCTCGCCGCGCCCCAGCACTTCGTAATACATGTCGTGGTCGTTCAGTCGGGCGATCGGCATGGCGGGCCTCCTTCAGGCATCCGGATTCACGGTCGGCGTGGTGAGCCGCACGCACAGCGCGGCGGCGAGGACGAGGGCGTTGACGCTCGCGATCATCAGGAACGGCGCGCCAGGCCGCCAGTGATCGAAGAGCCAGCCGCCGAGGGACGTGGAGAAGAGCACGCCGATTGCGGAGCAGACGGCCGCCACACCCATCACGGAGCCGCGCAGGCGGGTAGGCGCCTGCTCGCCGAGCAGCGCCTGGGCGGCAATGATGCAGCTGAGTTCGCCGGTGCCGAGCAGCATCATCTTGAAGGGCATTACGGCGCTGAACGGGTCTGAGGCGAGGCCGACCACCGCATAGCCGACCGCCGCGAGGCCCATCGACGCGACGACGACCGTGACGCGATCGTGGCGATCCATCAGCCACCCGAGGATGGGCGCCCAGACGAGCCCGGTGAGCTGGGCGATGCCGTACATCATGCCGGCCTTCGCCATCGCCTCGGGCCGGCTCATGCCCTGCGCAAGGCCGGCCTGCATCAGCCACAGCGAGAAGAACGTGCCGATGACGACCATGTCGCCGCGCGCGACGAACGCGGTGAAATAGCCGAGCGCGAGCCGCCGGTTCGCCCGGGCCGTGCGTACACCGGTCGCGACCAGTTGCAGCAGCGACTCGTGCCCCTGCGGGCGCCTGTCCGGCGGGTCGCGCTGCAGGCCGAGCCGGCAGACGGCGGCGGTGATGAAGCACAGCGCCGCGCCGATCCACAGCGTGTAGCGCCCCGCGAGGTCGTCACTGAGCCCGAACGCCTCGAAGCGCAGCGGCAGCCTCGACAGCACGAGAACCCCGAACATGACGCCGACGCCCTGCAACGCGCCGGTCACGCCGACCAGCAGGCCGCGCGAGCGCTCCTGCGGCGCATCGGCCAGCACCGTGGCCATCGCGGTCCCGACCATCGCCGCACCGATCGAGAAGAAGAAGCGCGTCGCGATGAGCTCGGCCAGCGAACCGGCGAGCGGGTAGAGGATGTAGCCCACGCCGATCCACGCGAGCCCGAGCGTGTACATCACGCGCCGCCCCGCCTTGTCGACGAGGGCGCCGAAGGGCCCGACGAGCAGGAGCATCGCAATCTCCTGCGTGAGCCCGAGTGCGAAGGTCACCCGGCCCTGGTGCGAGCGCGGGATGCCGAGGTGCGCATCGAGCACCAGCGGCTGCATGAAGCTCAGGAACGCGAGCAGGCAGACACTGAAGAAGGCCGCGTACAGGAACGTGAGGGCATTGCCCCGCGTGACACCCTCGGCCAGGTGGATCGGGCCGAGCCGCTGCGGAGGACGAGCCGGCATTCAGGCGCCGAAGCGGGGAATCGGCGGAGGGTCGATCGGAATGATCGTCGCCTTCTGCTCGGTGAAGAAATCGACGCTCGCCGCCGGGCCGTCGCGACCGATGCCCGATTCCTTGTAGCCGCCGAACGGTGCGCGCAGTTCCCGCATCATCGGCGTATTGACCCACACCGTGCCCGCACGGATGTCGCGCGAGCAGCGCATGGTGGTCGCGAGATCGCCCGACCACAGGTAACTCACGAGTCCGAACCGCGAGCGGTTGGCGATGTCGATCGCCTCGTCGAGCGTGTCGAACTCGAGGAAGGTCGCGAACGGCCCGAAGATTTCCTCCTGGCACACGCGCGCATCGTTCGACGGCGCGAGCACCGCGGTCGGTTCGACGAACCAGCCGCGATCGATCGCGGCGCGGACGCCGCCGGTCAGGAGCTGCGCACCGTCCGCCTGCGCCACCTTCGTGTAAGCGAGTACCCGCTGCATGTGCGCCTCGAACGCGAGCGGGCCGAGTTCCGTGGCGGGAGAGAGCGGATCGCCGACGCGCATGCGCTTCGAGCGCGCGACGAAGCGGTCGATGAACTCGCGCGCGATCGGGCGCTGCACGAGGATGCGCGAACCGGCGAGACACTGCTGGCCGTTGTTCGCATAGATGCCGATCAGCGAGCCGTCGAGCGCCCGGTCGAGGTCCGCCGAATCGCAGATGATGTTGGCGGACTTGCCGCCGAGCTCGAGTGCCGCAGGTACGAGCCGGCGCGCCGCCGCGGTCATGATCGCGCGCCCCGTCGCGGTGCCGCCCGTGAAGCCGACGAGATCGACGCCCGGGTGATCGACGAGCGCGGCGCCCGTCACGCTGCCCCGGCCGTTGACGAGATTCACCACGCCGGGCGGCAAGCCCGCCTCGTAGAGGATCTCGACGAGGCGGCGCACCGAGAGCGGCGTGTATTCCGAAGGCTTCAGCACACAGGTGTTGCCCCACGGAATGCAGGTGGCGATGCGCATCGAGGCGAGCGACAGCGGGGCATTCCAGGGCGCGATCAGCGCTGCGACCCCGATGGGCTCGCGCGTGACATAGGTGAGCCAGCCGGCCGTCTGCGTGTAGGTTTGCCCGTGCAGCGTGCTCGCGACTTCCGCGAAAAACTCGAACACGCGCGCCGTGCGCTGCACCTGGTCGCGCACGCGCCGGATCGGCAGGCCGGCCCCGGTCGATTCGAGCCACGCGAGTTCCTCGGCGTGGGCCCGCACGCGGTCACGGATCGCGTAGAGCAGGTCCTTGCGCGCGTTGATGTCCATGTGCGGCCAGGGGCCGCTGTCGAAGGCGCGCCGCGCACTCGCGACGGCCGCGTCGACCTCGGCGGCATCGGCCTCGCGCAGCACGGTGAGCGGCTCTTCGGTCGTCGGGTTCACGATCGGCAGGTCGACACCGCCCGCGCGCAGCGCCGGCGAGACGCCGTCGATCAGGGATTGCACGCGGGGTGCGACCGGCCAGCCCGTGGGCAGCGGGATCGCGTTCATTCGAGGGGCTTCGAGCCGGTGACGGCAAACC
The DNA here is from genome assembly GCA_050249415.1 of Steroidobacteraceae bacterium. Lineage (GTDB taxonomy): Bacteria > Pseudomonadota > Gammaproteobacteria > Steroidobacterales > Steroidobacteraceae > CADEFQ01. The sequence goes on along the minus strand of JBFWQO010000016.1, from coordinate 13,514 downwards.
AGGGGAGCGACCCTTCCGCCTGCGGCAGGTGCCCGATCCACGTGCAATCGGCGGGGATGCCGGCGGCGGCGAGGTCCGCCGCGAGGTCCGCATTCGCGTAGACCTCCCAGAACGGCTCATTGTTGTTGCGTGTGTCCCATGAGAGCTCGAACTTGCGAAACTCGGGCAGGCCCGCGAAGCGCAGCGGCACGTCCTGGTGCACGAACACGCCGCCCGGCGCGAGCAGGCGCCACGTCTCGCGCAGCATGCCGCGCCGCGTCGCGTCGGAACTCTCGTGCATCAGGTTGTGCGAGACGACGAGGTCGAAGTGCGCATCGGGAAAGCGCGTCGCCGTGCAGTCACGTTGGTGGAAGTGCACCGGCGCGCCGAGCGCCTCGGCGCGCGCGTGCGCATAGCGCAACATGCCGGCGCCGACGTCGATCGCGTGGACTTCTGCGTCGGGAAAGGCGAGGGCGTGCGGCACGCTCGCCGAACCCGCCGAGCAGCCCATGTCGAGGATGCGGAGCGGCCGGAAGCCCGGCCAGCGCCCGGCGATGTAACGCTGTACGTGCGTCGCCTTGCTGTCGCCGCGGCCGATGCCCTGCCCGAACGCATAGATATTGCCGCCGGCCTCATAGAGCGCGCCGGCCAGGATGTCGCCGTCGCCGAGGTCGAGCGCATAGCCGCCGGGCTGCAGGTGGATATCCATCGCGGTGACGCCGCGCGGCGGCTCGAACGACGGATCGAGCTCGAGGCTGCCGCCCGCGCGGCGCTCGGCCGCGAGCCGGCGTGCGCTCGCTTCGAGCCGGTCGCGTTCGCGGACGATGGGCGCGCCGACGGCATCCCACATCAGCTCCTGGGCGCCGCGCGCGAGCGCACTCCAGCTGCGATAGCTGCTCTCGGCATACATGGCGTCGCGGATCGCCTCGCGCGAGGGGTCGGCGCCGGCACCGCGCTTGCGCAGCCCGGGCTCGACGACCGCGGCGTAGAGCGCCTCGTTGCGGCTGCGGACCGAGCGATTGAGGCCCTGCTTCAGCGCCACGACGAAGGCCTGGCGCGCCGTATCGTCCGGGTCGGCATGGGCGAGCATTTCGTGTCGGGCATTACGCGCCATGGTGTTCTCCATTGTACACGCGCCAAATGTCATGCCACTATGACAATAACCTATGGCGCGCGATCTCCGTACGTTTCTCGCCGAGCACGCGGACGCGGTGTGGACGCTGCCTGCGGGCCTCTCGCGTCGCCACGAGCTGACCGCGCTCCAGCACGCGCTCGATGCGCGCGGCGAGTATCCGATCCTCTTTGCGAAGGACACGCGCAGCGCGACCGGCGAGCGGACGCCCGTGCCCGTCGTCACGAATCTCACCGCGAGCCGCGTGCTCACCGCAAGGGCCCTCGGCATCGCCGATCATCGGCAGACCGCAGAGTGGTATGCCCGGCGCAGCGCGGCCGGGATCGAGCCGCGTATCGTGGCGCGCGCCGCGGCGCCCGTGCAAGCCGCAGTCCTCACGGGGGCCGACGCCGATCTCGCCGGCATCCCGGCGCTCACCCAGCATGAGCTCGAGCCGGGCCCGTACCTCACGGCCGCGCACGCGACCACCTATGACCCGGACACCGGGGTCGACAACACCGCGATCCAGCGCTGCTGGCTGAAGAGTGCGCGGCGCATGAGCTGGTTCCCGTACCCGACGAGCCACAACGCGCACAACCTGCGCAAGTTCTGGGCGCGCGGCGAGCCGTGCCCGGTCGCCTTCTGGATCGGGCATCACCCGGCGGTGCTGATGGGCACCCAGGCGAAGCTGCGCTACCCGGAGAGCCATTGGCGCGCCGCCGGTGGCGTCATCGGCGAGCCGCTCGCGCTCGTGCCGTCGATCACGCACGGCGAGCGCATCATGGTGCCGGCCGATGCCGAGATCGTCATCGAGGGCTACGCGCCGCCCGATCTCCTCGCCGCCGACGGCCCCTTCGGCGAGTACACGGGCTATCTCGGCCCGCAGACGCCGGCGCCCGTGTGCGACGTCACCTGCATCACGATGCGCGAGGATGCGATCTACCACGACTATGGCTCGGGCCTTACCGACATGCTGGTGCCCGACAACATGGCGATGGAGGGCAAACTCTACGAGCTCGTGAAAGCCGTGGCGCCCTCGCTGCGCAACGTGCACGTGCCCGCCTCGGGCCGGCGTTTCCACGCGTGGCTGCAGCTCGCGGGCCCGGCGCGCGGCGAGGCGCGCGATGCGCTCGTTGCAGCGCTCGCATACCGGCGCACGAAGTGGGTTGTCGCGGTCGACGAGGACATCGATCTTTTCTCGCGCGAATCGCTCGACTGGGCGCTCGCGACGCGCGTGCAATGGTCGCGCGATGCGATCGTCATCGACGACCTGTCGGGCTCGGCGCTCGACCCCTCGCTGCCACATGGCGCGACCACCGCATCGAAAATGGGCGTGGATGCCACCTTGCCACCGCACCCCGCGCCCGGCGCGCCGCGGCCCGTGCCGCCGGTGGCGACCGTGCCGGCAGACGCGGCCACCCGCGCCGAGGCACTGCGCGCCGCGGCCGCGGCCGCTGGCTGGCCGCGCGAGTAGCGGCCGGAGACGATCACGATGCAGCGTCCGGGTCCAGTCAGCGATATCGGCAAGTACCGCGGCAACACGGCCTGGGTCGCCTGTCCCGGCTGTCGCACCTGGTTTCCGGTCAGTCCGCGCATGCTCGCGCCCGCCGCGCCGCACGCCTGCTGCCCGCACTGTCATCGGGAGTTTCCCGCGAAGGAGTCAACGTGATGGCCAGTCTCATGGATCGCTCGAAGTTCTTTGCCGCGCTCGAAGCGGCGCGCCAGCCGCAGCACGGCGGCGGCCACCCGTTCAGCCGCGCGTGGGCCGCGGGCGAGCTGACGCGCGCGCAGCTCGGCGCGTGGGCCGTCCAGCATTTCTATTACATCGACGCGGTGCCGCAGCAATTCGCGGCACTGTTTGCGCGCCTGCCCGATCTCGATGCGCGCCAGCACCTGCTCGAGAACCTGCTCGGCGAGGAGATGCCGAATGCGCCCGGCAAGCGCCACCCGGACCTGCTGCGCAAATTTGCGCGCGCGTGCGGCGTGACGGACGCGGAGATCCTCGGTGCGGAAGCGGCGGGCGCCGTACTGCCGACCACGCGCGCGATGCGCGCCTGGATCTGGGAGCTGTCGGGCATCCGGCCGCTCGCCGAGGCCTGCGCGGGCATCATGGTGGCGCTCGAAGGGCAGTTGCCGACGCTCTATCCGCAGTATGTCGACGCGATGCGCCGCATGGGCTACAGCGAGGACGATCTCGAGTTCTTCCATGTGCACATCGAGGGCGACACCGAACATGCGCACGTCGGGCTCGAGCTGACCGACCGCTATGCCGCCACGCCCGAACTGCAGCAGCGCGCGGTGAGCGCGGTGCGCGCCTCGGCGGCGATGCGCTACTCGATGCTCGACGGCATCCACGCGCGCCTCGAGGTGAGGAATGCCGCCTGAACGTGGCGCGGTCCCCGATGAGCGCGGCGCCGCGCCGGTCGCGTTCATCACGGGCGCGGCGGGCGGCATCGGCCGGGCCCTGATCGAGCGGCTGCGCGCCGGGCGCTGGCAGATCCATGCGACCGATCGCGTGCTCGCGGCGGTGCCCTGCACGGACAGCGGCTTTCGCATGGCGAGCCTCGACGTGACCGACGAAGCGGGCCTGGCCGGGGCGGTCGCGGACTGTGTGGCGGCGTTCGGCCGCATCGATCACGTGATCCACCTGGCCGGAGAAACGGGGCAGGGGCCGGTGGATCGCGTCTCGCGCGCCGAGTGGGATCGCCTTCTCGCCGTGAACCTGACGAGCGCGTTCCTGCTCGCCAAGACCGTGCACGCGCCACTCGCCGCCTCGCAGGGCAGCCTCACACTGGTCTCCTCGACCAACGGATTGAACGGCGGCAGCGCGCTCAGCGGCCCGGCCTACGCGGTCGCGAAGGCGGGGCTCGTGAACCTCGTGCGCTATCTCGCGAAGGAATGGGCGCTCGAGCGCATCCGCGTGAATGCCGTGGCGCCCGGGCCGATCGATACGCCCATGGTCGCGCGCTTCGGCGCGGACGAGCGTGCGCGCATCGTGGCCGCCGTGCCGCTCGGCCGCCTCGGCGAAGCGCGCGAGGTGGCCGCGGCGATCGCCTACCTGATCGGCCGCGATGCGGGCTGGACCACCGGCACCGTGCTCAATGTCAGCGGCGGAGGCGTGCTCGATTGAGCGCCGCCGTGCACAGCCTCGCGGACACGCCCTCGCCGCGCTACTACCAGATCTACGTGACCCTGCGCGCGTGGGTGCGCGACGGCACCTACGGCCCGGGCGCGCAGATTCCGACCGAGGCGGAACTGTGCCGGCTCTTCGGCGTGTCGCGCATCACGGTGCGCAAGGCGCTCACCGATCTCGCGCGCGAGGGCTGGCTCGTGCGCCACCCGGGCCGGGGCACTTTCGTCGAGTTGTCGGCCGCCCGGGCGCCGGCCTCCGTCGATCTCAGGGAAGCGATGATGCAGGTGGCGGACCTCGGGGCCGTGACCGAAGTGACCGACGCGCGCGTGGCCGAGGTGGTGGCCGACGATGAAACGCTCGCGGCGCTCGATCTCGAGCCGGGCGCCCGCGTGCAGCGCGGCTCGCACGTGCGTCTGTTCAAGGGCGTGCCGCTCGCGCATGTCACGACCTTCGTGCCGCTCGATATCGCCGCGACCGTGGGGCGCCAACCGCGCGGTGCCCACGTGCCGATGTTCGAGTTGCTCGAGCGCTCGGGTATCCGCGTGCGCGAAGCGGACCAGTGGGTGGGCGCGACGCTCGCCAACATCGAGACCGGCCGTGCGCTCGCCATCGGGATCGGCGCGCCGCTGCTGAGACTCACGCGCATCGTCTACGACGTGCGCAAGCGGCCGGTGGAGCGTGTCGTCGCGCTGTACCGCGCCGACGCGTACCAGTACCGCATGCACCTCAAGCGATCGCGGGCTCCATGAGCGAGCCGTGGTGGCGCGAGAAGCGCTGGGGCATCGGCGTGATGCTGCTGCTCGTCACGGCGGTCGGCAGCATCGACCGGCAGGCGATGTCGATCGCGGCCTCGTCGATCAAGGCCGACTTTCACCTCACCAACACACAGTATGGCGCGATCGCGTTCGCGTTCTTCGCCGCCTACGGCATCGGGCAGCTGGTCGCGGGCAGGGTCGTCGACCGCCTCGGCACCCGCCGCGCGTTGTCGCTCGCGGTGATCTGGTGGAGTGTGGCCGCGATCCTGCACGCCTTTGCGCGCGGCTTCTGGGGCTTCTTCGGCGCCCGCGCCATGCTCGGCGTGACCGAGGGCGCCAACTACCCCGCGGCCATGAAGGCGATCGCGGAATGGTTCCCGCGCGCCGAGCGCAGCATGGCGACGGGGCTCGTCACGGCCGGCACCGGCATCGGGCTCATCCTCGCGCCACCGGTGGTCGGCGTGCTGATCTACTACTTCAACTGGCACATGGCGTTCATCGTGCCGGGCATCGCGGGCTTTGCGTGGGTGTGGTGGTGGAACCGCCGCTACCATCTGCCGGAGCATCACCCGACGATCACGCCCGAGGAACGCGCGCTCGCGCTTCGTGACCGGGTGCCGGCTGCCGATGCCGGCCACGCGCGTCGCGGCGCATGGCGCACCTGGGGCCATTATCTGCGCTATCGCGAGACCTGGGGCCTCGTGCTCGCGCGCTTCGCCGGCGACGGCGCATTCTATTTCTTCGCCGTGTGGCTGCCGCTCTACATGCAGAGCGAGCGCGGCTTCTCGGTGCTCAACGTCGCGTGGCTCGTCGCGATCCCGTTCGTGTTCGCGGATCTCGGCAGCCTCGCGGGCGGCTGGGCGGGCCAGCGGCTCATACGCCACGGCTGGTCCGTCGACCGGTCGCGCAAGACGATGATCTGGGTCGGCGCGCTCGGCGTGCTCGTCGCGTGGCCCGTCAGCATCGTCGCCGACTGGTGGTTTGCGCTGCTCCTCGCCTCGCTCGCGATCGCATCGATCCAGGTGAAGAGTGCGTCGCTCTTTCCGCTCGCCGCGGATCTCTTCCCGGCGCGCGACGTGGCGACGGTGTGGGGCATGTCGGGCGCGGCCGGCGCGGGCGGCGCGGCGCTCTTCCAATGGGCCTTCGGTTGGCTGATCGACGCGTACGGCTACAATCCGGTGTTCGTGATCGTCTCGCTCCTGTGCATCGTGCAAGCCGCATTGATATCGATCCTGATCCCGCGGATCGCGCCGCTCGAGGCGAAGACCGCATGACCGTCGTCGTCCTCTCGCGTCGCGAAGCGCTGCGGCTCGGGCTCGCGGCGGGCGGAGGATTGCTGCTCGGGTGTACGACCCCGACCGCCCCGCGCGACCGCGTGGCGGAGCGCTCGGCCGCGGCGCTCAACGCATGGGTACGGATCGCGCCCGACGGCACGATCACGCTCATCTCCCCCGACGCCGAGATGGGGCAGGGCGTATACACGGCACTGCCGCTCATTCTCGCCGAAGACATGGAAGCGGACTTCGCGGCCGTGCGGGTCGCGCATTGCGGCTACGACCCCGCATACAACAACCCGATGAAGGGCTACCAGGCGACCGGCCAGAGTGCCGCGGTGCGTGGTTACTACACGCTGCTGCGCCACGTCGGCGCGAGCGCGCGCGACATGCTCATCGCCGCGGCGGCCGAACGCTGGCAGGTGTCGGTGGCCGAATGCCGGGCCGAGCGCAGTATGGTGCGCCATGTTGCGAGCGGGCGCAGTGCCACGTATGGCGAGCTCGCGGGCGACGCCGCACGTCAGGCGCCTCCCGCGGAGCCTGCCCTCAAACCCGCGAGCGCGTTCCGGCTGGTCGGCTCGCGCGTCGCGCGCAAGGACTCGCCCGCCAAGGTGGACGGCAGCGCGCAGTACTCGATCGATCTCGTCCTGCCCGGCATGGTGCACGCCGCGGTGCGCGCCTCGCCGGTGGCTGGTGGCCAGATCGCGCGACTCGACGACGCAAGAGCGCGCGCCGCGTCCGGCGTGCTCGATGTCGTGCGCGTCGAGGGCGGCGTGGCGGTCGTGGCCACGACCTGGTGGCAGGCGCACAAGGCGCTCGACCTGCTCGATGTCGAGTTTGCGGGTGGCCCCACGACGGCCTCGTCGCAGACGGTCGAGGCCGATCTCGCGCGCGCGATCGCGGGCGGCGGGCTCGTCGCGCGCGAGGCGGGCAACGTCGACGCGGCCCTCGGTGGCGCCGCGCCCGCCGCAGGCGGGCGCGTGATCGAGGCCGAGTACACCGTGCCGTATCTCGCGCACGCGACGATGGAACCGATGGGCTGCGTCGCGCAAGTCGAGGGCGATCGCTGCACCGTCTGGGCGCCCACCCAGGGGCCCACGGTGGCGCACAACGCGGCGGCGCGCGCGGCGGGCGTGCCGCCGGAGAACGTCACCGTCCATCGCATGTTCCTCGGCGGCGGCTTCGGGCGCCGCTACGAGACGGATTTCGTCACGCAAGCCGTGCAGGCCTCGCGCGCGGTCGCACGCCCGGTGAAGCTGCTGTGGAGCCGCGAAGAGGACCTGGCGCACGATTTCTATCGGCCCGCCGCGCGCATCCGCTATCGCGCCGTGCTCGGGCCCGATGGCGCACCGGTGGCGGTCGATGTCGTCGCGGCCTGCGGATCGATTCTCGCGCGCATGCGCGGCAGCCTCGGTGGCAAGGTCGATGCGATGAGCGTCGACGGCGTACTCGACCGGGAACTGAACATCCCCCACCTGCGCGTGCGGCACGCCGTGGTCGACACGCCGCTGCCGGTCGGCATGTGGCGCAGCGTGAGCCACTCGCAGAACGCCTTTTTCAAGGAATCGTTCATGGACGAGCTCGCGCACGCGGCGGGGCGCGATCCATATGCCTATCGCCGCGCGCTGCTCGCGGGCACCCGCCAGGCCGCGGTGCTCGAACTCGCCGCGGCGAAGGCAGGGTGGGGCACGCCTCCGCCGCGCGGCTGCGCGCGCGGCATCGCGATCGCCGCGTCCTACGGCAGCATCGTCGCGCAGGTCGCCGAAGTGTCGATCGAGGACGGTGCGCCGCGCGTGCATCGTGTCGTGTGCGCCGTCGACTGCGGGCTCGCGATCGACCCGTACAACATCGCGGCGCAGATGGAGAGCGGCGTCGTGTTCGGGCTCTCGGCGGCGCTGTGGGGCGAGATCACGCTAAAGGGCGGCGCGGTCGAGCAGCGCAATTTCCACGACTACCGCGTGCTGCGCATTCATGAAATGCCGCGGGTGGAGACCCATATCGTCGAGAGCACCGCGCCGCCGGGCGGTATCGGGGAATGCGCGGTGCCGCCGATCGCGCCGGCTGTGGCGAATGCGCTGTTTGCGCTGACGGGGAAGCGGGCTCGCAAGCTTCCACTTGCGATTGACGCGTCTCACCACTTGTAATTCATGCTGATGCCGTAGGTGCGCGGCTCCTGCCAGTTGGCCGTGCGGAAGAGGCCGAAGTCGATGCCCTGCATCTGCTTGTCCTCGTCGGTCAGGTTCCTGGCCCATATCGAAATGTCGGCCGTGCCGGGGCCCATCAGCGGGATGCCGGACATCAGGAGGCGGGCATTGAGATTCTGAAACGCCGGCATCAGGTTCATGCCGGCGAGACTGCCGCTCAGTCCGGCATCCGGCGCAGCGAGGTCCTTCTGTACGGCATACAGGTACATGCTGCCGGTGTACGAGTAATCGACGATCGCGCGTAGCGCTCCGAGGCGGGTCTGCGCGAGCCGGCCGTCCACGTTCAGGTTGAACGTATGCTCGGGCGCGCTGTTCGGCAGCCTGTTTCGCGCCGTGTCGATGACGGGATTGCCGGGGAGGTTGGCAGCCTGGTCCAGGTATTCGTCGAACTTCGCATCGAGGTAGCCATAACCGAACTGGACTCTCCAGCCCTCCACCGGGATGAACGTGCCCTCCAATTCGACTCCCTGGTAGGTCGACTGGCCCGCGTTCTTCACCCATGACGAACTCGAACCGGGAAGCAGCAGGCTCAGCTGCTGATCGTCGATCTTGCTGTGGAAAACGGCGGCACTGACCTGGGCGCGATTGCCGGCGAACGATTTCTTGATGCCCACTTCGGCCGATACCGACGACTGCGGAGCGAAGGGCGTGCTGACACCCTCGACCGTCTGCGCCTCCGAACTGAATCCGCCGCTGCGAAAGCCCTTGGCGACGCGGGCATAGATGTTCGTCGTGTCATCGTACTTGTAGGCGAGCGCGGCCATCGGCGTGTTGCCGGCGAACCTGGCGCTGTAGGTCGTCATCGGCAGTGCATCGGCCAGGAACGGGCCCTTGAAGCCGTCGGTGAGATATTGGTGCGACGCGCCGCCCTTATCTTCCTCGGTGCGCCGGAAGCCGACTGTGGCAGTCCACTTGTCAGTGAACGCGTAGTCGATCTGGCCATAGAGGGCATCCGACTTCGTGGTCGACGCGTAGTGCACCAGTACCGGCTCACCGAAGAACACGCTCGAGTCCTGCGGGTCGTTCGTGGTGCCGTCGTCCTCGAAGTGGTAGTAGCCGAGCACGTAGTGCAGGCGATCCGCGCTGCCTATCCACTGCAGTTCGTGCGAGTCCTGGTCGTAGTCGGTCTGCGTATCGTAGTAGAAGTTCACGCCCGGCAGGTTCATGCCGGTGATGTCCTGCGCGTCGCCATACTGCATCCTGCGCGTCGCGAAGATGTACTTGAGCGTATTGCGATCGTTCAGGTCGTAGGCCAGGTTCACTGCGTGCCCATAGACCCTGGCCCTCTGGTGGATCGGCAGGCCGTTCGGCGTATTGGTGCTGACCGAATCGGGGCGCGACGTCGTGACCGCGGCGTCCATCGCGGCCGCGATGGGATCGATGATGGCCGCGGCAATCGCCGGCGGCACCCCGCTCTGGATGAAGCCGTAGGTCATGGCAGGGCCGTAGGGGCCCAGCGAACCCTCGGCCGCGAGCAGGCTGCTGGGCGGCGGCGTGTCGCGGGCGTCGGAGTGGTCGTAGCTGTAGTTCACGACGAAAGCGTCGCTGACGTCGAACTGCGCGGCCACGCGATAGACTTCGTTGTTCTTCCGGCCCATGTCCGGCCCGGTCGCATTCTTCGCCCAGCCGTCCTGGTCTTCCTTCCGATAGCCGAGGCTGATGCTCGCTATCCCGAAGCGGGGCAGGTCGAGCGCCACGCGTGCGACACTGCGGCCGAGATTACCGAAATCGAGACTCGCCGATCCGCTCCATTGGCCGCTTGGCTTGCGGGTGACGATGCTGACCGCGCCGCCTTCCGTGTTGCGGCCGAATAATGTCCCTTGCGGCCCACGCAGTATCTCGACGCGTTCCATGTCGATGACGTCGAACACCGATCCCTGCGACTTGCCGATATAGACCCCGTCGACGTATAGCCCCACCAGCGGATCCATCCAGATCGCGGGCTGGCTCGACGAACTGCCGCGCAACGAGACGGTCGAGGCCAGGTTCGAGGTCGGGTTGGTCTTGAACGCCAGGTTCGGCGCCAGCGCATTCAGGCCCTCGATACCGTCGATGCCGCGCGCTTCCAGTTGCGCGCCACTGATCGCCGTGATCGAGAGCGGGACGTCCTGAAGTCTTTCCTCACGCTTCTGGGCGGTGACGATGATCTCCTCCAGCGCCGGCTGCTCCTGTGCCAGGAGGCTGGTGGCCGTGAAAACGGCAATTCCGGCAGCCGCAACGCGCAGCGGCGACGGTCTATGGGCAAGAATCATGGAGTCCCCCTCGGATGGCGCGCCCGAAACATATCAGGTGATATGTTTCACCACAAGTACCGGGGCCGCCGGGGCGGCCATTCGGGGCCCGGCAGGAACGCGATCGGGTTGCCTTCCTTCGGCCGGGCGGGCGGGCGGGCGAGGCGATCAGGTGCAGGGCGTTTTCGGGGTCCCGGCCTTCGTCAGGTGCGCCTTCATCTTTGCTGCGTGCATCATGGCGTCAGAACTGACGAGAGCTGCATCACCTCAATCAGCATCGGGTCTGTGCGATGGCTCGAAACCCTCCTGCCTTTCCGGATGCTCCGCTGGCCGTTCATTCTTCGAGGTCTGCAGTGAACCCGAATGGCCAGATCGTGCGTATCCACGCGCTTTGCCAGATCTTCGATCAACGCCATCAGCTCACCGCTCACCAGAGCGGCGCGCCGCAAGCGCACGCTTGTGACCGAAAGTTGATAACTTCATGATTTGCAAGCTGAAACATGAAGTCAGCAGGGAACCGGGCACGGTTGCGCCGTACAGCCTTCGGCAGCAACTTCGCGTGACGCCATACAATGCCGCCAGATCGCTGTCGAGCAGTACTGAAGCCCCGCGCAATGTAAGAATGCGGGCATCGATCGCGGCAAGGTTGACGGTAGGCGTCCGCATGGTGGCGCCCCGGTCTCCGCCGGCGCTCTCGCGGCGATCAGCAAGATAGCCGCCCTGTTTCGCGAGATTGGGAGTCGAACGTATTGGCCAAAAAGAAATCTGCCTCTTCCCGCGACTCCTCCGCCCCTCTCGGCTACGAAGCCCAGCTCTGGCAGATGGCCGATGCCCTGCGCGGGTCGATGGACGCCGCTGAGTACAAGCACGTCTGTCTCGGCCTGCTGTTCCTGAAGTACATCTCCGACGCGTTCGAGGAACAGCACGCCAGGCTTGTCGCCGAACAGGCAAGCCGTTTCTCGGCGCGCGGGTCTGCGTACGCGTACCCGCTCGGGGCGTGAGCGGTGGCAAGTCGTCAACCGCATCGCCATTGAAGAGCTGGAGGCTTGGTATTTTGGTGACTGGACGGCTGTGTGCTCTGCATACCAACGCGTATCAGAGAACGTACCGCGCCGACGAAATTTCCGCGAGCCGGATGCGATTACCGGAGGTACGTGGGAGGCGTTCGAACGCGTAATGCGGGTATATGGATACTTCAAGGGTGGATTGTTGAAGATCGAAGCGGCTCGTGCGATTGGGGCGCACATCGACCCAACGCGAAGCTCGTCACATAGCTTCAGAGCTTTCAGTGTGGCAATTTCGGATGCGTGCTCGTGAGCTTTTACTTGCCGACGCCGGGTGGGAACACCCTCCGCGATTCCAGCTACCCGCTGCCGGTCGGCCCGATACGGATGGCGTCTGACGGGTGATCAAGTGGGCGCACTTACGGAATCCGATGTAGAGCAAGCTGCGCTTGTCTGGCTCGAAAACGCTCGTTGGCAGATCTGCAAGGGCGTCGAGATCGCTCCTGGCGAACCGGCCGCCGAGCGCGACGACTACGGGCAGACGATTCTGGTGCAACGCCTGCGCGCAGCGCTCGCGCGGCTCAACCCTGCGCTGCCGGGCGAGACGCTGGACGATGCCTGCCGCACGCTGATGCATCCCGAGGGCGTGGACCTCATCGTGCGCAACCGCGCGCTGCATCGCCTCCTGGTGGACGGCGTGGCGATCGAGTATCGCGATGCTGCGGGCGACATCCGCGGCGCGCAGGCGCGGGTGATCGACTTCGACGAACCGGCGAACAACGACTGGCTCGCGGTGAATCAGTTCAGCGTTGTCGAGAACAAGCACACCCGGCGGCCGGATGTGGTGCTGTTCGTCAATGGCCTGCCGTTGGCGGTGCTGGAGCTGAAGAACGCCGCCTCCGGCAACGCGACGATCTGGAGCGCCTTCCAGCAACTGCAGACCTACCAGGCCGAGGTGCCGACGCTGTTCGCGGCGAACACGCTGCTTGCGGTGTCCGATGGCGCCGAGGCGCGCGTGGGTACGCTCGGTGCCGGGCGCGAGTGGTTCAAGCCCTGGCGCACCATCGCGGGCGACGCGCTCGCCGGTGCGCATCTGCCCGAGCTGCAGGTGATGATCGAGGGCCTGTGCACGCCCCGGCGCTTTCTCGACCTGCTGCGCGACTTCATCGTGTTCGAGGACGACGGTGGCCGCATCGTCAAGAAGATGGCCGGCTACCACCAGTTCCACGCCGTGCAGGTGGCGGTGGGGGAGACGCTGCGCGCGGCCGAGCTGCATCGCCAAGCACGCGCCGTGGCCGACGCCGGCGATCGCCCCGATTGGGGGCGCCATCCCGGCGGCAAGCCCGGCGACGGGCGCGTAGGCGTGGTGTGGCACACCCAGGGTTCAGGCAAGAGCCTGACGATGGCGTTCTACGCCGGCCGCATCATCCGCGAGCCGGCGATGGAGAACCCGACGCTCGTCGTGCTCACCGATCGCAACGACCTCGACGACCAGCTCTTCGCCACCTTCTCGCGTTGTCGCGACTTGTTGCGCCAGCCGCCAGTGCAGGCCGGGAGCCGCGCGCAGTTGCGCGAGTTGCTGTCGGTGGCCGCGGGCGGCGTGGTGTTCACGACCATCCACAAGTTCTTCCCCGAGGAGAAGGGCGACCGGCACCCGACCCTCTCCGACCGCCGCAATATCGTGGTGATCGCCGATGAGGCGCACCGCAGCCAGTACGACTTCATCGACGGCTACGCGCGCCACATGCGCGATGCGTTGCCCCACGCGTCTTTCATCGGCTTCACCGGGACACCGATCGAGGCGCAGGACGCCAACACGCGGG
>JBFWQO010000015.1:0-94105 GCA_050249415.1 Steroidobacteraceae bacterium | reverse complement strand
GTGGAGCGGGGCGCCCTCATCCGCCGACCTCGCCACAATCAACGGCCTCACCCGCCGCGGCTACACCGGCCACGAGATGCTCGACTCGACCGCCCTCATCCACATGAACGGGCGGGTGCAGGATCCGGTCGTGGGGCGGTTCATCAGCGCGGATCCCATGCTCGATCCGCGTCTCGGCGTGCACGCCTGGAATCGCTACGGCTACGTCGGCAACAATCCGCTGACGTTCAGCGATCCGAGCGGCTTTACGAGTCGCGGCAGCGAGCGGCCGCATGTCGCGTGGCTCAACGGGGACCAGCATCCGGCCGCCGACGTCGAAGTTGTCATGGAGAACGGGCTCGAGACTGTGATGGCTTACGGACGCCGGGAATCGTCGATCTCGCTGGATCTGGTTCAGCTCATGGAAGTCCCGCACCCGGGTGGAGGCGGAGGCGGGGATGGCGTCAGCGGTGGTGGCAGCGGGGGCGGTAGCGGTGCGCCGGCTGATGGGCCTCCGGAGGCACCGAAACCCAAGGATCCAATACCCAAGCCTTGCCCGCCAGTGAAAAAACCACAAGCTTCGACTCTCGGACAGAATGTCGGCAAGGGCGCTGAGCATGGTGCCGCGGCTGGAGCCGCAGCAGGCGCGATAGCGGGTGCGCGGTACGGCGCAAGATTTGCGACTAGTGAAGCCGTGCACTACAGTTTCTCCGCGATAACTAGAATTGGAGCAACGAGTGAAGCCGTTTACGGCGGTGCAGCAGGTGGGGCAGTTGCGGGCGCCGCGCCTGGTGCGTTGGTAGGTGCACTACTTGGCTTGGCGTATACCGCTGCGAGCGGAGACGGGTGGCTCCGCTTCTTAGGTCAGACTTCTTGTTCGGATAAGTGGACTGCAGATAGCCGCGTCGATCGGCTCTGCCCGCTCGACGGTGCAGGATCATCATCCCGGTCCTGGAGCGCACTCGCCAGCGGGTGGATCACCCCGCGCCAGCGGTGATGACACTCTGAGCTTGTGCTGCGCTCAGGATGCGGATGCCGTTGAATGTGCCCAGATCGACCAAATCGTGCTCGCCGGAGACGATGACTGCGGCCTTGGCGCTGAGTGCGCAGGCGAGCACATTGTCATCGCCCGGATCACGGCCGGCTGCTGCGGTGAGGGGCTCGGGCTCGACGAACTCGATGATCGCGTAGCTCGATCAGGAGTCGATGCGCAGCACCGCGCCAGAGCAGCGCGGAGAACACGAGATTGGTATGGATGACGATCCGCACGGGCACTGCGGGCGCGGCGCTCGGCGCGCGCAGCCTGCGTCGGGGCAGTGTGCTGCCGGTCATATCCCAAGCCCCGATCCCGGACCTCCCCCTCGACCGGCCTCGGCTGCTATCCTGTGGCCGTTCCACCCGCTGAAACCGCGCCGCCCCGAGGCGGCGCCCGAGGCCGCTGTTTCCATGCCGATTCCCGTCGTCCGTCCCGTCGTCACGAAGCCCCGCCGCCCGGGCGGCGGCGCGCGGCGCGTGCGTGCGCGCACGGTGGCGTGGGCGAAGCTCGGGGACGAGGCGCTGCTCGCGATGCGCTTCTGCGACCTCGGGCTCAGGCTCGAGCGCACGCCGCTCGCGCGCCACATGCGCGGCCTCTACCGCGATCTCGAGCGCCGCGGCATCGAATTCCGCCCGCACGCGTGGATCGGCGAGGAATGGTTTTCGCCCGACGGCGTGCCCGGTATCTCGATTCCGTTCTACCTCGCGCACCCGCGCCTCGAGCGGCTCGAGCGCACGATGATGAAATCGGTCGAGGGCGGCAACGCGAAGTGGCTGAAGCGCATCCTGCGCCACGAAGCGGGGCACGCGCTCGATACCGCGTATCGCCTGCGCCGCCGCAAACGCTGGCGCGATGCCTTCGGCCCGGCATCGTTGCCCTATCCGGACCGCTATCGCGCGCGGCCTGGCAGCCGCCGCTATGTGCAGCATCTCGGCGACTGGTACGCGCAGTCCCACCCGACCGAGGATTTCGCCGAGACCTTCGCGGTGTGGCTCACGCCGAATTCGTCCTGGCGCCGCGGCTATGCGGACTGGCCCGCGTACCAGAAGCTCGAACTGGTCGACGAGCTGATGGCGGAACTGCGCGGCCATGCGCCGCGCGTGCGCAGCCGCGCGCGCATCGAGCCGATCGACGAGTTGACGATCACCCTCGGCGAGCACTACGAGCGCAAGCTCGAGCGCTACAGCCAGTACCGGCGCGGCCTCGTCGACGTGATGCTGTCGAAGGTGTTCACGCCGAATCGGCCGCGGCGCACGACGCCGCGCGCGGGCACGCTGATCCGCACCGCGCGGCGCGAACTCGTCGATGCGGTGGTGCGCGAGCAGGGCGTCGCGCGCTATAGTGCCTTCCAGATCTTGCGCATGATCATCGAACGCCTTGATCAGCTGAGGCTCTATCCGCGCGGCAACCGGCGCGACGCGCTGCGCAATGCGCGTTGGGTCCTCGCGCGCCTCGTGCGCCTCTACGCGGACAGCACGAGTCCGCAACTGAGGTTATGAAGAAACTGAAGGCGCTGGTCGTCGTCCACGCGACCCTCGTTCCGCCCGACACGCTCGAGGGCCGGACCGACAAGGAAATCGAGGAGTGGCGTACCGAATTCGACGTGATATCGACACTGAAGAAGCGCGGCCACGAGGTACGCTGCGTCGGCGTGCTCGACACGCTGACCGAGCTGCGCAGCGCGATCACCGACTGGCAGCCGGACATCGTCTTCAACCTGCTCGAGGAATTCGACGGCATCGTCACCTACGACCAGCACGTCGTCGCCTTCCTCGAGCTGATGCGCCAGCCCTATACCGGCTCGAATCCGCGCGGCCTGCTGCTGTCGCGCGACAAGTCGATCTGCAAGCAGCTCTTCGCGTACCACCGCATCCCCTCGCCGCAGTTCGCGGTGTTCAGGAAGGGCGTGAAGTTCAAGCTGCCGAAGAAGCTCAAGTTCCCGCTGTTCGTCAAATCGACCACCGAGGATGCGTCGCTCGGCATCGCCCAGGCCTCGGTGGTCGAGGACGAGGCGAAGCTGCGCGAGCGCATCGGCTTCGTGCACGAGCAGGTCGGTTCGGACGCGCTGGTCGAGGAATTCATCGAGGGGCAGGAGCTGTACGTCGGTGTCCTCGGCAACGACCGCCTGACCCGCCTGCCGGTGTGGGAAATGGTGTTCGGTTCGATGCCCGATTCGCTGTCCGCGATCGCGACGCGCAAGGTGAAATGGGACCGGCGCTACCAGAAGAAATACGGCATCACGACCCGCGCCGCGGATGAACTGCCCCGCGAGATCGTCACGCGGCTCGATTCGCTGTCGCGCCGCATCTACCGGGCACTCGGGCTCTCCGGTTACGCGCGCATGGATTTCCGCCTGGCGCCCGACGGCCGCATCTTCGTGCTCGAGGCGAACGCGAATCCGAACCTCGCGGCAGAAGAGGATTTTGCGCAATCGGCCCTCGCCGCGGGGATCGCCTACGACGAATTGCTCGAGCGTATCATCACGTTCGGTCTCGGCTATCGCGCCGAATGGCGGGTCTACTATGGTTGAACGCATCCTCGCGGCCATCGTGCTGCTCGTCATGGCGGCCTGTTCGAACACGGCGGACCTGCGCAAGGCGGAACTGTCGGAGTTGTCGGGCTGGCTGCCGGGCACCTACGACAACGGCGCCGCCACGGTGGCGTTCGTGCCGATCTACGCGCCGTTCATCAGCGACAACGTGTTCTTCAACGAGGAGCGGGCCGTGCAGGACGGCCGGCCGGTCGTCACCCAGCGGATCGTCGCGTTCGATGTCGTCGACAAGCACATCGTGCAGGCGAGTTACCTGCTGACCGAACCCGCGCGCTGGCGCGCGGGCCTGCAGCATCCGGACCTGTTCAAGAGCCTGATGGAAGCGGACCTGCGGTTGCTCGCGGGCTGCGAGATGATGTGGATCAAGGACGACGCCCGCTTCGTCGGCGCGAACGACCGCAAGAACTGCCGGAGCGCGCGGCCGGGCGGCGGGCTCGCCTTTCTCGAATCGCACGCCGAAGTGACTGCCGACGACTACGCACGGAGCGAGCGCTATTTCGACGCGGCCGGCCGCCAGTTGTCCGGGCCCGGCGACGAAGCGCTGGAGCGTTTTCGACGCCAGTGACGGTCAAGGACTACATCGCAAGGGCGATCCGCAAGCTCGACGACACGACGCAGCGGCTGCGGGCGCTGCACTCGCCGCCGCGCGCGGCATCGCCGGAGCCGCCGCGCCCTGCGGCGCCGGGCGAGGGGCCGTCGGGCCGGGTGCGGCACGACGAGCGCGGCAACGCGGTGTGGGATCTTGCCGTGTCGACCGGCGTGTTCGCGCTCGAGAGCACGTCGAAGCTGCTGAAACGCCTCGACGCACCGGAGCTGAAGATCGACGACGACCCTGAGTTGAAGCTCGAAGACGACAAGGGCGGCGGTTACGATCCGTACAACCGCCGCCGCTGAACAGTTGAACGTGTCGACATCGACCGGCAGCGCGGTGCCGGCGGCGCGTGTGACGAGCCTGGAGGGGTCCTCATTCGTAGCCTGGAATGGTCCAGGGTTCCGCCTCGGCAGCGGCGATCCATTCGCGCAACACCGGATCCGCGAGCGCAGCGTCCCGGTAGCTTGCCGCGGGCGCCGACAGCGTGGCGCCATAGGTCATGAAGCGCAGGACGACCGGCGCGAACATCGCGTCGGCCGCAGTGTACTCGCCGCCGAACAGCCACGGGCCCTGCGTGCCGTTGTCGGCGCGGCACTGCGACCATGCCGCATCGATTCGTGCCACGTCGGCGGCGAGCTCCGGCGTCATCGCGGTGCGGCGATCGCGGGCGCGCGCATTCATGCCCCACTGGCTGCGCAGCGCCTGGAACCCCGAATGCATCTCGCAGGCGAGCGAGCGGGCCCGGGCGCGCGCCGCGCGCTCGCGCGGCCAGCCGCGGCCCGACGCCAGCTCGTTTGCGTATTCGCAGATCGCGAGCGAATCCCAGATCGCGAGTTCGCCGTCGCGCAGCACCGGCACGCGGCTCGCGGGGCTCCACGCGGCCACCTGCGCCTTGAATTGCGGCGTATCGAGCTGGATCAGGACTTCCTCGAACGCGAGCCCGAGGTGCCGGAGCAGCATCCACGGCCGCAGCGACCACGACGAATAGTTCTTGTTGCCGATGGCGAGCTTCAGCGTACTCATTGCAGTTCCTGTCCCTGTGTTTCGATGATGAACGGTGCGAGCGCCGCCGCCGCGAACGGGATCACCGCCACCCACACCATCGTGGCGAGGAGTGCCGCGGACGAGCCGTCCGCGCGCGACGTGACGATACCGACGGCGAGCGGCCCCGCCGCCGCGATGACGCGGCCGATGTTGTAGCAGAATCCGGCGCCGCTCGCGCGCAGACGCGACGGGAAGAGCTCGGGGAGGTAGAACACGTAGGTGCTGAAGATGCCGTAGACGCCGAGCCCGACCAGGAACAGGAGGTAGAGGCGCGTGAGCGGCGCGAAGTCGAGGCCGAAGACGACGAGTATCGCGAGCGCCGACCAGAGGAAATACGCCGCGAACATCGAGCGGCGCCCGAGCCAGTGCGCGAGCGGCACCGCCGCGAGTGCGCCCACGAGGCCGCCCACGTTGAACGAGTTGGCGGCGAGCGTCTTCCAGCGCTCGACGCTGTCCGGCGCGTGCTCGGCGGCGAGCCACGCGCCGAGCAGCGGCACGAAGGCATTGCAGGCCCACCAGGTGAGCAGCCCCGACACCGAGACGAGAAAGCCGATCAGCGTCGCCCGGCGCACCGCGGGTGTGAACAGTTCGCGTGGCGAGGGCGGCGGCGCCGCAGTGCGCGCGCGCGTCCAGGCATCCGGTTCATGGATGAAGAGGCGCACGAGGAACGCGAGCACCACGGGCGCGAGCCCCGAGAGGAAAACGTAGCGCCACGAGTTGGCCGGATCGTGCGCGAACCATACGCCGGCGACCTGGTAGTTCACGGCGCCCGCGAGCAGCAGCCCGAGCGGCGAGGCGGTGTAGAGCAGGGTGCCGGCGAACACGCGCCGGTTCTCGGGCACCGTTTCGGCGACGAGCGCCGCGCCGACAGCCCATTCGCCGCCGATGCCGAGGCTCGCCAGCACGCGAAACGCGATCAGTTGCCCCATGCTCGTCGCGGCCGCGCACAATGCCGTGCCCACGGCATAGAGCGCGACGGTCACGAACAGGGCGCGCCGACGCCCGTAGCGGTCGGCGTACCAGCCGAACAGCACGCCGCCGATGGCCCAGCCGACGAGCAGGATCGACGAGAGGACCCCTGTCCAGAGCACCGTGGCATCGCGCGCCGCGCGGCTGCCATGCTCGAGGCCGAGCAATGCGGGCACCGTATTCGGCGCCACGAAGTTGAACAACAGCGCGTCGAACACGTCGAAGCCCCAGCCGAACCAGGCGGCTGCGAGCACCAGCCATTGATAGCGCGTCATCCGGTGACCCCCGTCGCTGTCAGCAGTGTAACCGCGCGGCTGCCAGCGCAGCACCGCGCGTCGCGTGACCAAAACCTGCGCCCGTTCACGGTATGTTCAGCGCTACAGGGGGATTCTCGGGCCATGCCGCACGAATCATCGCAGTCGGTCGTCACGGTGCACAGCCTGCGCGAGTACTTTCGCGAGTCGGTCCACGATGCGCTCGCCCGCCAGCATGTCGCGGTGGGCGGCGAGACCGAACAGTACGTCGTGAACCTCCTGACGCTGTTCGCGCGCTCCGAGGCGCTGTTCGAGCAGACGCCCGGCGGCGCCCGCATCAAGCCGCTCGTCGTGATGCTGGCCGAAGCGCTCGAGGCCCGCACCGGGCGCGAACGCTGCGCGGGGCTGCAGCGCCTCGGCGATGTGTCGCTGTTCGTCGCCGGGTTCTTCGCGCAGGGGTTCGCGCGCAAGCTGATCGATATCGACTACCACATCGCGATGGGCGGCCGCGCGTACGGGACCCTGTCGGATGCGGTGCGGGGCAGCGGTCGCGCGGCTTTGGGCCCGGTCTTCGCCGAGCTCGCAGCGAAGTTCCAGCAACTCGTCGATGCGCTGAACGAGGTGAGCGAGGCGGGCAATCGGCACACCGACCAGGACATCCTGCGCCTCTACGAGATCTGGCTGAAGACCGGCAGCCGCCGCGCCGGGCGCCTGCTCAACGAACTCGGCGTGACGCCCACATCCGGCGCGCGCACGTCTTTCCGGCACTGACCGGGCGGTATGGTCCTTCGCGCATTGCAGGACCTGCTCGCGGGCATCTACGACGTGCCGCTCGCGCACGACGTGTACGACTTCCTCGTCACCGATCCGGCCTGGCTCGCACGCACGGACTGCGAGGCGGCGAGCGAGGAGCAACTGCTCGTCGCGCGCGACGGCGACGGGATGGCGATCTCGCTCTATCTCGATCCGGCCGTGCTCGCGCGACTCGCCGCGACCGATCCGCTCCTGCACCTGACTGCCGGCAATCTCGCCGATTGCTGGACGGCGCTCGAGGGGGTGAGCCACTTTCACTATCTCGCCTTCCATGCGGGCCACGACCACGAGGTCTCGCGCCTCGAGCTCGAGACCCAGGCGGAGGTCGACAAGTATGTCGCCACGCTGTGGCTGCTCAGGCGCCAGGACCCGGCCCGTTTTCCGCGCGAACTGCATCGGATCCTGTTCGACCGCACACAGGTCGATCCGAATCTGCCGCCGCAGCGCGCCGCGATCTATCGCCGGGCCAGCCACTATGCGGCCCGCTTCTGCCGGCGCATGGAGCGAGGACTCGCGCGGCCGCAAGACGCGGCGCATCACGATTCGGTCGCGGAGCTGAGGCGATTTTACCGGTTCGGCGAAACGCGCAAGGTCGCACACATCGAGCGGTGCAGCTGAGCCCCGCCGGCGGGGCGCCTACTTGTCTGCGTCTTCCTCGCGCTGCTTGCGCGCCTCGAGTTCGCGCTTCAGCTTGATCCACTCCGAGAGCTTGCGCAGGTCGGTCCGCGTCGTCGTGCTCGTGCGTTCGGCAGCGGGGCCCGCGCCGCGCGCGCGCTCGTAGGGGTTGTGGCTCTTTTCGCTGCGATAGTCCTCGATCTCGAGCGTCGGGCGCGAAAAGGCGCCGGTGCGATCGTCCGGGATGTCGCGCCATTCGACACGCGCGTTGCCGAGGTCGTCGTGCACGATTTCGGCGACACGGCGGGTACCGGCGGAGGGTGATTTCTGGCGGTGGTCTGGCACGATCCCCGCGAGTCTAGCGGCGGGCAGGCTGCCGATCCGCGGCGCAGGTCACATCCCCGGATATTCCGGGCCGCGTGGCGGCGCGCAGCAGGCCCACGCAGGTCTTCGCGTCGCTGATCTCGCCGGCGAGCGCGCGGCGGCAGGCCTCCGCGACGGGAACCCAGTGCACCTCGAACAGCTCGCCGGGTTCCGGCTGCTGCGTGGCCGGTTCGAGCCCTGTCGCGAGATAAAGGTGAACGGTCTCGGTCAGCACGCCCGGCGAGCTGACGACGCCGCCGAGCGTGTCCCAGTGTGCGGCGCGGACCCCGGCTTCCTCCACGAGCTCACGTTGCGCAGTGACGAGCGGCGGCTCGCCGGGTTCGAGCTTGCCGGCGGGCAGTTCCGTGATCCAGCCGTCGATCGCGTGGCGATACTGGCGCAGCAGGCACACGCGCCGATCGGCGTCGATGGCGACGACCGCCGCCCCGCCCGGGTGACGGACGATGTCGAGCGTGACCCGCTGGCCGTTCGGCAGCTCGACGACCTCGATGTTGGCGGTGACGATGCGGCCGCGAAAGCGCGTTTCGCAGGACAGGAGCTTCGCGCCGCTCATCGCGAACGCGCGTGGTACGCGGGGTTCGGCATCATGTCGGTGGCGATCGCGAGCCGGTTCGACAGGTTGAAGAACCCCGCGACGGCCGCGATGTCCCAGATGTCGCGTGCGCTGAAACCGGCGCGCGCGAGGCGGCGCCGGTCGGCCGCGCCGGTCTCCGCGGGGGTCACCGTGAGCTTGTGCACGAACCCGAGCATCGCCCGCTCGCGCGCCGGCAGGCGCGCCACGCGCCAGTTCATCACGAGCAGCTCGCCGAGCGCCGGATCGCCCGAGAGCTCGCGCACCGCCTGGCCGTGCGCGACGAGGCAGTAGTAGCAGCGATTCGCCGACGACACGACGACCGCGATCATCTCGCGCTCGAGCTTCGAGAGACCCGAGTCGCCGAGCATCAGGTCGTTGTACATGTCGATGAACGCGCGCAGCTTCACGGCATCGAAGCTGAACGCGGCGAGCACGTTCGGCAGGAAGCCGATCTTCTCCTCGCAGACCGCGAAGTACTTGCGCAGGTCGGCGGGCAGCGCGCGCCGCGGCAGGCGTGGCAGGCGCAGCGCGGTGAGCGGCTTCGGCTGCGCGGCGGAGCGCTTCTTCTTCGGGCGCGCCTTCATCGCGGGTCGACCTCGTCGACATCGGCCTGCCCGGTCAGGCGCCGTCGAACGTGCGACCAGGACATGCCCATCGCGAGGATTGCGGCGGCGATGACGAGACCGACCCAGACGAGGGTGCGCGTGTTGCCGGCATCGAGCCAGCCGAACTGCACGGCGACCCAGACGAGGGCGGCGAAGAACGCGAGCGCGAGCAATACGCCGACGACGCCGAGCGAACGCGCGGTCGCCGTCAGGAAGACGACCCAGCCGATCAGCAGCACGATGCCCGCGAGGGCCTTCACGGCGTCGATCGCCGGGAACCCGGCCGCCACCCAATGGAAGTACGAACGACCGCTCGGGTTGAAAGTGAGGACGACGAGGAGCAGGGCGAAGACGAAGCGCCATGCGACGCCGCCGACGCTCAAGGGTTCATCCGCCATGGCGCACCTGTGGGTGAATGACTGGAATGATCGGGCAAACCGTGACGCGGGACAACCTCGCGCGCGGCACGATGCGCCGCGCTATCGTATATTGCACGGCCATGTCGCAGCCCACGCACCTCGAGAAGCTGAACGCGGCGCAGCGCCAGGCGGTGACCTGGGGCGAGCCACTCGGTGTGCAGGGCTTCCGGTCGGGGCCGCTGCTGATCATCGCCGGCGCCGGCACGGGCAAGACCCATACGCTCGCGCACCGCGTCGCCCACCTCGCGCTCCACGGCGTCGATCCGGCGCGCATCCTGATGCTCACCTTCACGCGCCGCGCGGCGCTCGAGATGCGCCGCCGGGCACACGAGATCGCCAAGGCCGCGCTCAACGAGACGCTGGGCGGCGTCGGGCAGGCGATCGCGCAGCGGCTCGGCTGGGCGGGGACTTTCCATTCGGTCGGCAACCGCCTGCTGCGCCACTATGCGCCGCAGCTCGCGCTCGATGCGCAGTTCTCGGTGATGGACCGGGCCGATTCCGCCGACCTGATCGACGGCATCCGCCACGAGCTCGGCTACACGCGCAAGGAGCAGCGCTTTCCGCGCAAGGACACCTGCCTCGCGATCTATTCGTACCGCGTCAACACGCAGAAGTCGCTGCGGGAAACGCTCGAGCAGCAGTATCCGTGGTGCCTGTCGTGGGAGGAGGACCTCGCCAGGCTCTTCCGCACCTATGTCGAGCGCAAGCAGAAATTCGCGATCCTCGACTATGACGACCTGCTGCTCTACTGGCACATCCTGATGAGCGACGAGCAGCTCGCGCAGCACGTCGGCACGCATTTCGACCACGTGCTCGTCGACGAATTCCAGGATACGAACCGCCTGCAGGCGGAGATCCTCTACCGGCTCGCGCCGCAGGGCGAGGGCCTCACGGTGGTCGGCGACGACGCGCAGGCGATCTACTCGTTCCGCGCGGCGACCGTCGACAACATCCTCGGATTTCCCGCGCGCTTTTCGCCGCCGGCCGAGATCGTCAAGCTCGCGCAGAACTACCGCTCCACACAGGCCGTGCTCGACGTGTCGAATGCGCTGATGGCCGAGGCGCCGAAGCAGTTCAGGAAGCACCTGCTGTCGCTGCGCGGCGCGGGATCGCGGCCGCGGCTCGTCACGGTCGACGACCTGCCCACGCAGGCCGAGTATGTCTGCACCCAGGTGCTGAAGGCGCGCGAGGCGAACGTGCCGCTCAGGCGCCAGGCGGTGCTGTTCCGGTCCTCGAGCCACAGCGATCTCCTCGAGATCGAGCTGTCGAAGCGCAAGGTCCCGTTCATCAAGTACGGCGGCCTCAAGTTCCTCGAGGCCGCGCACGTCAAGGACCTGCTCGCGATCCTTCGCTGGATCGACAACCCGCGCAACGCGATGGCGGGATTTCGCGTCCTGCAGTTGCTGAAGGGCATGGGGCCCGCGAACGCGCGGCGCGCGCTCGATCATCTCGTGGGCGAGGGTGGCAGCTTCGCTGCGCTGCGCACCTTCGAGCCGCCCGCCGAGTGCGCGATCGACTGGAAGAAGCTGGTCGAGCTCGTCGTGACGCTCGGCGATCCGCAGTTGCCGTGGCCGGGCCAGGTGAACCAGGTGCGCACCTGGTATCGCCCGCATCTCGAGCGGCTCTATGAACACGTGCACACGCGCATCGGCGATCTCGACCAGCTGGAGTTGCTGTCGGGCCAGTACCCGTCACGCGAGCGCTTCATCACCGAACTCACGCTCGACCCGCCACAGGCGAGCGGGGATCTCGCCGGGCAGCCGCTCCTCGACGAGGACTACCTCGTGCTCTCCACCGTGCATTCGGCGAAGGGCATGGAGTGGGACAGCGTGTACGTGCTGAACGTCGTCGACGGCAGCTTCCCGTCCGAATTTGCGACCGGGCGCAACGAGACGATCGAGGAGGAGCGGAGGCTCCTCTATGTCGCGATGACGCGTGCCCGCGAGGACCTGTACCTCGTGCAGCCGCTGCGGTTTCCCGTGACCCAGCAGCCGAAGCAGGGCGACGCCCATGTCTACGGCGGTCGCAGCCGCTTCATGACCGACAAGGTGCTGCGAACGCTCGACAGCGTGTCGTTCCAGGGCACGCGGCTCGGCGAGGCGCCGCTCGCCGATGCGGGCCAGGCGGCGCTCGATGCCGCCCAGCGCATCAAGAACATGTGGTAGCGGCTAGCGCCCCGACGGCTTGATGAATTTCAGCGTGAAGCGGTCGCTCTCGCCGATGGCCGCATATTTCTCGCGATCGGTATCCTTCATCGCGTAGGTCGGCGGCAGCGTCCAGACGCCCTTCCCGTAATCCTTCGTGTCCCTGGCGTTCGCGTTCACTTCGGACTTGGCGACGAGGCGAAAGCCCGCCGCCTCGATCATCCGGATCGCGTACGCTTCGTTCACGTATCCGCTCTTCGCCTTCGGGTCCTGCTCGACATCCGGGTTGCCGCGGTGCTCGACGACACCGAGTACGCCACCCGGCTTCAGCGCCTTGTACATCGCCGCGAAGGCCGCGGGTGCGAAGTCGCGACCCATCCAGTTGTGGATGTTGCGGAACGTGACGACGAGGTCGGCGCTGCCCGGCGGCGCGATTTCGGACGCATTGCCCGGGGCGAGCGTGGTGATGGTGACTTTGCCGTAGAGGTCCGGTCGCGCGGCCAGCTTCTCCACGTAGCTCTTGGGCGGCGGGGTCACCTGTGCGGCATAGTACTTGCCCTTTTCCGCGACGAGCGGCGCGAGGATCTCGGTGTACCAGCCGCCGCCGGGCCAGATCTCGACGACCGTCTGCTCGGGACGGATGCCGAAGAAGAGCAACGTTTCCTTCGGGTGGCGATAGACGTCGCGCGCGCGATTGGCGTCGCTGCGCTGATCGCCGGCGAGGACGCGGTCGAGATCGGCCGCTGTCGCGGATCGGGTGCTCGCGGTTGCCGCGCAGCCGGCCACGGCGACGGAGGCCGCCAGCAGTACGGTCATCGACTTCAGCGCGTGAGCCATCGGCGATCTCCCGGGGTCTGGGATCGCTACCGTACCAGATCGGCATGGGGCATGGTGCCGGGGCTTCGGTTGTTCGGTTATTTGGGGTCTCAAGGCGCCCCAAATAACCGAACAACCGAAGCCCCGGCACCAGGATTCGTCAGCGGCGGTAGGGTCCGCCGTTGCTGCGGGGCCGCTGCGGGCGCTCCTGCGCCTCGTTGACGCGCAGCGCGCGGCCGTTCATTTCCTGGCCGTTCATCGCCTGGATGGCAGTTTGCGCTTGCGCCTGCGGCATCTCGACGAATCCGAAGCCGCGCGGGCGCCCCGTGTCGCGATCGTTGATCAGCTTGACCGACTCGACGGTACCGTGCGGCTCGAAAAG
Source organism: Steroidobacteraceae bacterium (assembly GCA_050249415.1). Classification (GTDB taxonomy): domain Bacteria; phylum Pseudomonadota; class Gammaproteobacteria; order Steroidobacterales; family Steroidobacteraceae; genus CADEFQ01. The sequence continues at coordinate 80,928 of JBFWQO010000015.1, read as the reverse complement.
TGCGCGCACATCCTGTTCAGTCACCGAGAAAGGCAGGTTCCCAACGTAGATCGTCGTCATCCCGTCATCCCATCTGAAAGGCGGACGAATCGATGCTACTCCCGCCTTTGCGGGCAAGTAAACCGGGGCCGGGCGAAGCCCGGCCCCGGTTGCGCTCAGTGGCGCCTGGCCGGCGCCGCCGGCGGAACCTGCTTCTGGAAATAGGTCCAGCTCGTCTCGTTCGGGCGCGTGTCGTCACCCGGCGGGGGGGATTTGTACTGCGGATAGTTTGTCTCGATCTCGTGCCGGAGCACCGCGGGCAAGTCCTCATAGCGGTCGATCTTGCGTCCGGTCGTATGGAAGTACACGAGACCCTGGCGGCCGCCCATTTCCATCCACGGCAGCCAGTTCGACTGGCGCACCCAGGCGACGCGCACGTTCGCCGTGTCGCGCTTGTCGTTCGTGATATCGGAGACGTCGCCGAGGAAATTGAACATCTCGGTCGCGTGATACTTGCCGCCGATGTAGTCCTGATAGGGGCCCGCGAGCGGATTCGGATAGAACAGCGGAATCGTCAGCGTGAGCCACCACTGGTCGCCGACGGTGTCGGCGGACCATGTCACCGGCTTGCCGTCGCGCCCGACCGGGAACATCGGCGGCTGGTTCACCGGGTCGTTGGCGATGTGCAGGACATCGACGGTCTTGCCGGTCCACGGGTTCACCCAGGTCTTCAGGACCTCGCGTGTCTTCGGGTCCATGTAGAGCAGCAGTTCGCGCGACACGAGGCGCCAGCCGGTGCCCTTCACCGGGTCCTCGACCGTCACGCAGGCCCGGATGTTCATCGCCTCGACGTGGAACAGGTTGCGGTCGGGCTCGCCCTCGACACGACTCCACATGCCGCCGTTCCAGTAGTAGATCACCGGCTCGTTGTCCTTCACCGAGCATTGCACCTTGCGCATCGCGAGGGTGGCGCCTTCGGGCGTCGACAGGTCGATCTTGCCCGCCTGCGCGGCGCCCGCGGCGGCGAGGAGCGCGACGGCGGCGAGCAGTCGGGACGTGGAGAGCTGCGAACGGATCATCGTGGGAGTCCTCTCAATTGTCATGGGCCCATGACATTCTAGCCGTGTCAGCCGCGCAGCGCGCCGTAGAGCGTCCAGGCGCCGATCGCGACGAAACCGATGCCGGCCGCGACCTGCAGGTAGCGCACCGGCACGTACTTCGCGACGAAGCTGCCGGCGAGCACGGCGAGCGCCGTCGCCATGACGAGCGCGAGCGCCGCCGCGACGAACACGCTCATGCGCCCGAATTTCGCTTCCGATGCGTAGAGCAGGGTGGCGAGCTGCGTCTTGTCGCCGAGCTCGGCCATGAAGACCGTGCCGAACACGAGCAGGAACGTGCGGGTGTCCATGTCAGGCCGGCTCCAGGTACGCGTAGCCGTTCAGTTCGCCTTCGTAGAAGCGCTTCAGCGCCTGGCTTTCGCCGATCGTCATGCGCCCGTCGCGGATCGCGCGTTCACAGTCGCGCGCGAGCGCGGGGTAGAGCTCCTCGACGTCGTACTCCATGTACTCGAGCACCTTGTTGGCGGTGTCGCCCTTGACGATCTCGTCGATCGCCCAGCCGCCGCTTTCGTGCAGGCGGATGTGCACCACGTGCGTGTCGCCGAACAGGTTGTGCAGGTCGCCGAGCGTCTCCTGGTACGCGCCGACGAGGAAGGCCGCGAGGTAATACTCCCCGCCCGGCGCCACCTCGTGCAGTTCGAGCGTGCGCTTCACCTCGCGCTGCGAGACGAAGCGGTCGATCTTGCCGTCGGAATCGCACGTGATGTCGGCGATCACGCCCTTCCTCGTCGGGCGCTCGTCGAGGCGGTGGATCGGCACGATCGGGAACAGCTGGTCGATCGCCCAGCTGTCGGGCAGCGACTGGAACACCGAGAAATTGCAGAAATAGATGTCGGAGAGGATCTCCTCGAGCCCCGCGAGCTCCTCCGGCACCTCGCCGACCTTGCGGCAGTAGTCGCGCAGGCGCGCACAGGTCGCCCAGAAGAGCCGCTCGGCGAGGCCGCGGATCGCGAGCGACAGGAGCCCGAGATTGAACATCTGCAGCACCTGCTCGCGGGCGGTCAGCGCATCGTGGTAGCACTCGACGAGCCGGCGCGGGCCGATGCCGTTGTAGGCCTCGAACAGGTCCTGCACGGGCTGCGGCAGTTCCGCGCCGCCGTCGTAGTCGCGCGCGATGTCGCCCGAGACGCGGAAGCGGTCGAGCGCCGAGGTGCCGAGCGTGTTGAAGATCAGCACGCTGTGCGGCGCGGCGATCGCGCGGCCGGATTCGCTGACGATCATCGGGTGCGCGATGCCCCGCGCCGTGCACACGCTCGCGATGCGGTAGACGACGTCGTTCGCGTACTCGGCGATCGTGTAGTTCATCGACGAGGGGAAGTTCGTGCCGCTGCCGTCGTAGTCCACGCCGAGTCCGCCGCCGACATCGATGTAGCGCAGGCCCGCGCCGAGGTTCGACAGTTCCGCGTACACGTGGGCGAGCTCGTTGATCGCATCCTTGACGCGACGGATGTCCTGCAGCTGGCTGCCCGGATGGCAATGCACGAGCTGCAGGCAATCGAGCATGCCGCGCGCGCGCAGCACCTCGACCGCATCCAGGATCTCGGTGATGAACAGGCCGAACTTCGATTTCTCGCCGGCCGAATCGCGCCAGCGGCCCGAACCCTCGCTCGCGAGCTTGACGCGCACGCCGATGCGCGGGCGCACGCCGTAGCGCTCCGCGTGGTCGAGGATCAGGCGCAGTTCGTCGAAGTTCTCGACGACCGGAATGATCGTGCGCCCGAGCTTGGTCGCGAGGATCACCGCCTCGATGTAGCTGTCGTCCTTGAAGCCGTTGCAGATGATCAGGCGATCCGACGAGCCTTCGGTCATCGCCATGACCGCGAGCAGTTCCGGTTTCGAGCCCACTTCGAGCCCGAAGCCATGCTCGGCGCCGTAGCGGAACACTTCCTCGACGACGAGGCGCTGCTGGTTCACCTTGATCGGAAACACGGCCGCATAGCCGTTGCGGTACTCGTTCTCGGCGATCGCCTGCGCAAAGGCCTCGGCGAGGTGGCGCAGGCGATGCGCGAGGATGTCGGAGAAGCGCACGACCACGGGCGTGGTCAGGTCGCGCGCCTTGAGGCCCTGTACGACCTCGTACAGGTCGATCTCGCGTGCCGGCGTCGTGTCGGGCCGCACGACGATGTGGCCCGCGGCATTCACGCCGAAATAGCCCTTGCCCCAGGCGTCGACCTGGTAGAGCTCGGCCGAGTCGTCGGTGTCCCAGGACGAAGAACGCCCCGGCTTCGGTTCAGCGGCCACTGGCTGCTCCGGAAAAAAGGGCGCGCACGATAGCAAATCAGGCCGGGCCCGTCGCGGCCGCCGCACCGGTCTCGACCGGCCGCGCGGGGTCGCGCACCCATTCACTCCACGAGCCCGCGTACAGGCGTGCGCCCGGCAGGCCGGCGTGCTCGAGCGCGAGCAGGTTGTGGCAGGCGGTGACGCCCGAGCCGCACATCGAAACGACTTCGGTGACGGACTGCCCCGCGAGCAGGGCTTCCCATTGCTCGAGCAGGGCCTGCGGCGGCAGGAACCGCCCGTCCGGGCCGAGATTGGCGGTGAACGGCCGGTTCTGCGCGCCGGGCACGTGGCCGGCAACCGGATCCAGCGTCTCGTTCTGCCCGGCAAAGCGGTCGGCGCCGCGCGCATCGACCAGCCGCAGGCCGCCATCGGCCCGCAGCTTGACGAGTTCGTCGGTCGTGACGGCTCGATCGGGCTGGATACGCGGCGTGTAGAGCCGCGGGTCGCGCCGCCGGACATGGGTTTCGACAGCGCCGCCGGCGGCCAGCCACGCGGCGTAGCCGCCGTTCAGCACGCCGATCGCCTCGTGCCCGAGCCAGCGCAGCATCCACCAGGCGCGCGCGGCATAGGCGCCGGGCCCGGCGTCGTAGGCGATCACCTGCACGTTCGAATTGATGCCCCAGCGGCCGAACGTGATCGCGAGGCGGTCCGGCGCGGGCAGCGGGTGCCGGCCGGTCGCCGGTCCCGGCGGGCCCGAGAGGTCGCGCTCGAGGTGGGCGTACTGTGCGCCGGGGATATGCCCCTCGGCATACTGGGCGGCGCCGGCTTCGGGCGAGGCGAGCTCGAAGCGGCAGTCGAGAATGACCACTTCCGGGCGTCCGATCAGCGCGCCGAGCTGGGAGACATCGATGAGCGTGGAATACATGCGACAATTCTCGACCGAAATCGCTGCCACTACAATTTGGACATGATCGACGTCTACTGGGGGAGCGGCAGTCCGTATTCATGGCGGGTGCTGCTGGCGCTCGAACACAAGCGGCTCGAATACCGCAGCCACCTCCTGCAGTTCTCGCTGCAGGAGCACAAGGCCCCGCACATCGTCGCGATGAATCCGCGCGGCCGCCTGCCGATCCTGAAGCACGACGACTATGTCTGTTTCGAATCGGTCGCCGTGCTGTACTACCTCGACCTGAAGTATCCCGACCCGCCCATCTTCGGCCGCACGCCGGAGGAAGCCGGCGTCATCATGCGCGTCATCTGCGAATTCGAGGCGTACGCCGAAGACGCGCTGATGAAGATCGTGCACGCGCTGTTCGAGGGCGGCGTCAACGAGAACAATGTCGGCGAGCTGACTCGCGCGATGCTCGCGGTCGCGAGCGAGGCCCGCACGATCGAGGGACGCCTGTCGAAGGGCGACTGGATCGTCGGTGACGCCTACTCCGCCGCCGACATCGTGGTCTATCCCGCGATCCGGGTGCTGCTCCGCGCGCTCGGCAGGCCGGGCGCCACGGTGCTCGCCTCGCGTTTCCTGCCGGTGGAAGTGAACTATCCCGCTCTCGGCCGCTGGCTCGATCGCGTCGCGGCGCTGCCGGGCCACGACGACACCTGGCCGCCGCACTGGCGCGCCTCCTGATCCGTCCGCGCGAACTGGCGGGCATGGGGCGCGGTTGATACCCTTGCGCGCATGAGTCACAAGGTCTACTTCGAGTTCCCGGGACGCATCGTCCTCATCGGTTTCGGCAGCATCGGCCAGGGCGTGCTGCCGCTCATCCTGCGGCACATCGGCGTACCACCCGCGCGCCTCGGCATCATCACGGCCGAAGACAACGGCCGCGAGATCGCGGCGCAGTATGGCGTGAAGTTCGTCCGCGAGGCGCTGACACGCGAGAACTTCCGTCGCATCCTCGACGCGAACGTCGGGCGCGGGGATTTCGTGCTCAACGTGTCGGTCGACGTATCGAGCATCGCGCTCATCAAGTATTGTCGGGAGCGCGGCGCGATGTACCTCGATACCTGCATCGAGCCGTGGCCGGGCGGTTACACCTCGCCGACCATCACGCTCGCGAAGCGCACGAACTACGCGCTGCGCGAGGAGGCGCTGGCGCTCAAGAGCAACAGCGCGCGCGTGCCCACCGCAGTGATCACGCACGGCGCGAACCCGGGACTCGTGTCGCATTTCGTCAAGCAGGCGCTGCTCAACATCGCGGCCGACCTCGGGGTGGCGGCTGCGCCGAAGAACCGCGCCGAATGGGCCAGGCTGTCGCAGTCGCTCGGGGTCACGACGATCCACATCGCCGAGCGCGATACCCAGGTCTCGAGCGAGCCGAAGCGCATCAACGAGTTCGTCAACACCTGGTCGGTCGACGGGTTCGTCGGCGAGGGCAGCCAGCCCGCCGAGCTCGGCTGGGGCACGCACGAGCGCAATTTCCCCCGCGACGGCAAGCGGCAGGAATCCGGTTGCGGCGCCGCGATCTATCTGACGCAGCCCGGCGCCGCGACGCGGGTGCGCACCTGGACCCCGAAGGCGAAGAACTTCATGGGGTACCTGATCACGCACGGGGAATCGATCTCGATCGCCGACTACCTGTCGGTGCGCAGTTCGGCGGACGCGATCTACCGGCCGACCGTGCACTACGCCTACCACCCGAGCGATGCGGCGGTGCTCTCGGTGCACGAGCTGCAGGGCCGTAACTGGGAGGTCCAGGACACGAAGCGCATCATGATGGACGACATCGTGAGCGGCATCGACGAGCTCGGTGTGCTGATCGCGGGGCACAAGAAAAACGCCTACTGGTACGGATCGCAATTGTCGGTCGAGGAGGCGCGCCGCCTCGCGCCCCACAACCAGGCGACCAGCCTGCAGGTTACCGTGTCGTGCCTCGCCGGCATGATCTGGGCCATGGAGAACCCGAACCGCGGCCTGCTCGAGCCGGACGAACTCGATTTCCGCCGCGTGCTCGAGATCTGCACGCCCTATCTCGGGCCTGTGGTCGGCGAGTACACCGACTGGACCCCGCTGTCGGATCGCGAGCGCCTCTTTCCGGAGGACATCGACAAGAGCGATCCGTGGCAGTTCAAGAACGTCCGCGTGTTCTGAATGGTGCCGGGGCTTCGGCTGTTCGGTTATTGGGGCGCAGCGCGCCGTCAATAACCGAACAATCGAAGCCCCGGCACCACGCAGCGGTTCAGTACTCGATGCCGACGATGGCGTACGTCCGCTCGCCGTCCGGTGCCCGCACGACGACCTCGTCGTCCCGCCGCCTGCCGAGTAGCGCCCTCGCGAGCGGCGCGTCCATGCTGATGTAGCCCGGCACCGCGTCGAACTCGTCGGGGCCGACGATGCGCACGCGCAGCGCCCGCCCGTCGTCGCCCTCGAGCGTGACCCACGCGCCGAAATACACGCGCGCCGGATCGGACGGGGCGCGATCCACGACGACCATCCCGTCGAGCCGCTGGCGCAGGAAGCGCACGCGGCGGTCGATTTCCCGCAGCCGCCGCTTCCCGTAGGTGTACTCGGCATTCTCGGAGCGATCGCCTTGCGCGGCGGCCTCCGAGACGGCCTGCGTGACCTGCGGGCGTTCGACGCGCCAGAGCCGGTCGAGCTCGGCCCTGAGGCGGGCGTGCCCGTCGGGCGTGATGAAGCGGGAACCGGGCGTTTCCCGCGGGCGATAGCGGCTCATGGGGGCGCAATTCTCGGCTTTCTTGCGCCAGTTCTCATCCCGGGCGGCCTTGCCGCCGGGTTATTGTGGGGGCAGTCACAGTCTTCCCGCGGGCGGGCGACTAGCCTTGGCCCCATGTCCGCCCGGTACTACACGCATTTCGTGACTCCGGCCGACGAGGCCCGGCAGGCACACGAGTGGAGCGGGGTCGTGGAACTCGGGCGCGCGCTCGACCAGCGCGGCGGTACGGGCGAGCTCGCGAGACTGCTCGCGCAGAGCTTCGAACTCGACTCCGAGGACATCAGGATCCTGCACTGGGCAAGGCTTCATTGAACGTTTGAGATCCCCTGGCGGGCTTCCTTCCCTTCATTGAAAGTCCGCATACTGCGACCCCGGTCCACAAAGCCGGGGTCTTTTTTTTGCCGGGAGATCCCGCATGCCCGCGCAGCGGATCAAGCTCGTTGCCTTTGTCACTGGCGCGCTCGTCGCACTGGTCGGCCTTTATGCGTGGGCCGGCTATCGACTCGCACCACGCCTGATCGCGGAGAAACTGCCGGCGGCGATCGAAGCCGCGACCGGCCAGCGCCTCACGCTCGGCGCGGTCGCCGTCGATCCGTTCGCGCTGTCGGTCGACGTGACCGGCCTTGCGCTCACCGGGCCGGATGGCTCGCCCCTGCTCGGCGCCGGGCGGCTCTTCATCGACGCGGAGATCGCGTCGCTCTGGCGGCGCAGCGTCGTGCTGCGGTCCGTCGTGCTCGATGAACCTTCGGTCGATCTCGTGCTGCGCAAGGACGGGCAGCTGAACCTCGTGGCCGCGCTCACGCCGAAGTCGCGCGCCGCGCCGGCAGGAGAGGCGCGCAAGCCGCTGCGCGTCAGCGTCGGCGAGATCATCGTCAATCGCGGACGGCTCGATGCGAGCGACCTGCGGCGCCCGGTGCCGCTGCACGAGCGCGTGGCCCCGATCAATGTGCGGGTACAGGACTTCACGACCGCGGCAGGCGCAGCGGGCCGGTTCGAGATCGTCGGACGCGGCGGGCATGGTGCGTCGCTGACGCTCGACGGGCGGATTGCGACACAGCCGTTCGCGCTCGATGGTTGGCTGACGGTGCGGAACCTGCCGGCCGAAACGGCCTGGCGCCTCGCCGGCTCCTACGACCGCATCGCGCCGCCCTCCGGCGAGATCGACGTGGCGATGAAATACCAGGTCGCCTCGGGCGCGGCCGGCGTGCGCATCGATCTCGCGGCGCTCGACATCGATGCGCGTGCGCTCGCGGTGCGCGCCCCGGGCGCGGACAGCGACTGGATCAGGATCGCGGGGCTCGCGGCACGAGGCGGCAGCATCGCCGTGCACGACTCCCTCGTGCGCTTGCCGGACGTCGCGGCCCAGGGCCTCGAAGTACATGCCTGGTCCGGCGAGGACGGCCGCCTGAATCTCGCGGCGCTCGCGCCGCCTGCACCGCCGCCGGACTCGCAAGCCGGGACTGCGGCGACCGCGCAGGACACGGCGCCGCACAAAGGCTGGCGGATCGAAGCGCCGAGGCTGCGCATCGCCGCCTCGCGCATCGAGTATGAGGACCGCGGGGCGCCGTCGCCCGTGGGCTATCGGCTGGCGCCCTTCGAACTCGAAGTCGACGGCTACGCGAGCGACACCGCGTCGGTCAAGACGGTGTTGCGCTCGGGTTTCAACGACACGGGACGCATCGCGGTCGAGGGAGCATGGCGACCCGGGGACGCGGGTGGCGAGTTCACCGTCGACGCGGAGCGTTTGCCGGTACCGTTCCTGCAGCCGTATCTCGAACGCCGCACCGATCTCGTGCTGAAGGACGGCACGCTGTCGGCGAAGGGCGATGTCCGTATCGCGCGACCGGCCGGCGGGGCGCCACGGGTCGAGTTCGACGGCGGGGCGACGCTCACCGGATTTCGCAGTGTCGATCGGGCGCTGCAAGAGGATTTCGTCCGCTTCGGCGCCCTGTCGCTGGCCGGCATCCGTTACCGGACCTCGCCGGCATCGCTGCGCGTGCACGACGTGCACGCGAACGGGGCGTATTTCAAGCTCGTGATCGCGCCAGACAGGACCACCAACATCGCCGATGTGCTGTCACCGCCCCGCCTGCGCGCACGCGCAGGCGACGGCGATGCGGCGGCCGCGCAGGCGCACACGCACACGGTCGACGCATCCACGGATGCCCCGCGGCGGATGCCGATGCGCATCGACCGCATCCGCATCGAGCGCAGTTCGGCGAACTTCGCCGACCTGTCGATCCGCCCCCATTTCGCGACGGGCATCCTCGATCTTGCGGGCACGGTGAGCGGCCTGTCGTCGGACCCGGACGCGCGGGCCGCGGTGAAGCTCGACGGCAAGGTGGATCGCTATGCGCCGGTCGAGATCCGTGGTTCGGCGAACTGGCTCGCGACGAGCAGTTACACGCACCTCGAGGCGAACTTCCACAACATCGAGCTGCCGACGTTCACGCCGTACTCGGGCAAGTTCATGGGCTACAAGATCGAGAAGGGCAAGCTCGACGCGCAGTTCTCCTACCTGATCGAGCATCGCAGGCTCGATGCGAAGCACAGGTTCGTGCTCGACGGCTTCACGCTCGGAGAGCGGGTCGACAGTGCGGATGCCGTGCACCTGCCGGTGAAGCTCGCCGTGGCGCTGCTGAAGGATCGCAACGGCGTGATCGACATCGACCTGCCGGTATCCGGGTCCCTCGACGACCCGCAGTTCCGCGTCGGTCCGCTCGTGTGGAAAGCCCTGAAGAACCTGCTCGTGAAGATCGCCACCGCGCCGTTCGCGCTGATCGGCTCGCTGTTCGGCGCGGGCGAGGAAGTGCGCTTCGTCGATTTCGCCTACGGCAGCGCCGCGCTCGACGCACCGGCGCAGGAGCGGCTCGCGAGTGTCGGCAAGGCGCTCACCGACCGGCCGCAACTTGCGCTCGAAGTGCCGCTCGCCGTCGACGGTGCGCACGATCGCGCTGCGCTCGTCGAGCAGCGTTTCGACGCGATGGTCGGCGGCGCGGCGTCGCGCGGCCTGCGCGACCGCGATCCCGCCGCGTGGCAGAAGGCACTCGATGCGGCGTGGCGCGAGGCGACCGGTGAGCGCCACGCCCCGCGCCCCGAGCGCGCGCAGGACGAAGACGCCGGCAGCTGGGCGCAGCGCGTGATCGCGGCGGACGAGGCCGCGCTGCGCGCGCGCATCGTCATCCCCGACACCGGACTCGCCGCGCTCGCGCGGGCGCGCGCGGACGCCGTGCGCGATGCGCTCGTCGCCGGCGGCCTCGCGCCCGAGCGCGTGTTCATCGTGACCGGCGAGCCCGCTGCGGATGCGACGGGGCGTGTCCGCCTCGCCCTCGAGGTGAAGTGATCTTCGTATACTGCGCCGATGCGCAAGTTCATCACGACCGCCGCGGTCACGGTATTGACCGCCTGCGCGACGTCGACCCCGACGCCCGCCCCGCCACAGCCACCGATCGAGACGCCGCCAGCCGCGCCAGCCCGGCCGTCGGGCCTGCTGCTCGACGGCTACGATCACGCGATACGGCCGCAGGACGACCTGTACGGGTTCACCGGCGCGAAGTGGCTGCGCGAGACCGACATACCCGCGGACCGGTCGAGCTGGGGCACGTTCGCGCTCCTCGACGAGCGCGCCGAACAGGACGTACGGGCCATCGCGGAGGAAGTCGCGCAGCGCGCCGGGCTCCCGCCGGGCTCCGACGCGCAGAAGATCGGCGACCTGTACGCGAGCTTCATGAACGAGCCGGCGGTCGACTCGGCCGGGCTCGCGCCGCTCGAGCCGCGCTTCGCGCGCATCCGCGCGATCGCGACCCACGCCGATGTCGTGCGCTTCATCGGTGAGTCGCAACGGGAACTGCAGCGCGTGCCGCTCAACTACTACGTGTCGCAGGACGCGGGCGATGCGACGCGTTACATCGGCGTCCTCTCACAGGGCGGACTGTCGATGCCGGACCGCGACTACTACCTGAAGCAGGACCCGGCGAACGCGGCGTTTCGCAAGCAGCACCTCGAATACGTCGCGAAGATGCTCACGCTCGCCGGCGCGCGCAAGGCGGCCGCGCGCGCGAAGCGCATCGCGCTCCTCGAGACCGCGATCGCCGCCATCCAGTGGTCGAAGGTGCAGAACCGCGACCCGGTCGCAACCTACAACAGGAAGACTCCCGCGGCGCTCGCCACGCTCGCGCCCTCGTTCGACTGGAGCGCGTTCTTCGCGGCCGCCGGTGCGCCCGCGGCCGCGGTCGACGTGAACCAGCCGACCTACGTGCAGGCCTTCGCGAAGCTGGTCACCGACACGCCGGTTTCCGTCTGGCGCGAGTACTTCTTCTTCCAGTTGCTCGATGTGTCGGCGCCTTACCTGGCCGCGCCGTTTGCGACGGCGCACTTCGAGTTCCACAGCAAGGCGCTGCAGGGCGTGCAGGAGGAACCCGTGCGCTGGAAACGGGGTGTTGCACTCATCGACGCGCAGGTCGGCCAGCTCGTCGGCAAGGAGTACGTGGCGCGGCACTTCCAGCCGGAATCGAAGGCGCAGATCCGCGCGCTCGTCGACAACCTGCTGCGCGCGTTCGACCGCTCGATCGACACGCTCGCATGGATGAGCCCGGCGACGCGTGCCGCCGCCAAGGAGAAGCTGCACAAGATCAGCGTGAAGGTCGGCTACCCGGACGAGTGGCAGGACTACTCGGCGCTCACGATCTCGCGCGACGACCTCTATGGCAACGTGCGACGCGGCACGGCCTACGAATTCGACCGCGACCTCGCGAAGCTCGGCGCGCCGATCGACCGCGCCGAGTGGCTGATGACACCCCAGACCGTCAATGCGTATTACAACCCCGCGATGAACGAGATCGTGTTTCCGGCGGCGATCCTGCAGCCGCCGTACTTCGATCCGGCCGTCGACAGCGCGGTCAACTACGGCGCCATCGGCGGCGTGATCGGCCACGAGATCAGCCACGGCTTCGACGATTCCGGGCGCCAGTACGACGGCGACGGGAACCTCCGCGACTGGTGGACCGCCGAGGACGCCGCACGCTTCAAGGCGCTCGCCGACCGGCTGGTCGCGCAGTACGACGCCTACACGGTGCTCGACGGCGAACACCTGAACGGCCGCCTCACGCTCGGGGAGAACATCGGCGACCTCTCCGGCCTCGCGGTCGCCTACCGCGCCTGGCAGCTCTCGCTCGACGGCCGGCCCGCGCCCGTGATCGACGGCTACAGCGGCGCACAGCGATTCTTCCTCGGCTGGTCGCAGGGCTGGCGATGGAAGTACCGGGACGACAACCTGAAGATGCGCCTCGTCGTCGACCCGCACAGCCCGGCGCGGTTCCGCGTCGATGGCGTCGTGACGAACCTGGACGAGTTCTACGCGGCGTTCGGTGTCGACGTGGGCGACAAGCTGTACCGGCCGGCCGCCGATCGTGTGAGAATCTGGTGAGCGGACATCGCAGGGAAGGGGATTGACATCATGCGCGCGCTCAAACTCGCATTCGTGGCGGCCGCCGGCCTCGTGCTCACGGGCTGCGGCTACAACTCGCTGCAGTCGCAGGACGAGGCGGTGAAGTCGGCGTGGTCCGAAGTCGTCAACCAGTACCAGCGGCGCGCCGATCTCGTGCCGAACCTCGTCGCGACGGTGAAGGGGTTCGCGCAGCAGGAACAGACGGTGCTGCTCGGCGTCACCGAGGCGCGTGCGCGCGTCGGCTCGATCCAGGTCACGCCCGAGATACTGAACGACCCCGCGGCGCTCGCGAAATTCCAGGCGGCCCAGGGCGAACTCACGACCGCGCTGAAGAGCCTGCTCGCGGTGACCGAGAACTACCCCGATCTCAAGTCGAACCAGAACTTCCTCGAGTTGCAGGCGCAGCTCGAGGGCACGGAGAACCGCATCGCCGTGGCGCGCAACCGCTACATCGCGGCCGTGCAGCAATTCAACACGACCGTGCGCTCGTTCCCGACGAACCTGACCGCGATGCTGTTCAAGTTCCAGGTGAAACCGAATTTCACCGTCGAGAACGAGGCGGCGATCGCGCGGCCGCCGGCGGTCGATTTCGGCTCGGCGGCGCCCGCACCGGCGCCCGCGCCCGAGCCGAAGCCGATGATGCCCTCGACCTGAGCGCCGGCGCCCGCACCATGCACCGATCGCGCCCGCGGCCCGCAGCTGTCGCGTTCGCGCTGGCAGTCGTGGCCTTCGGCACGGCGCTGCCGCGCGCGGCGCCCGCGCAGGGTCTGCAGGCGATTCCGCCCCTCACGGCGCGCGTCACCGACACGACCGGCACCCTCACGGACGCAGAGCGCGCGGCGCTCGACGCGAAGCTCGCCGCCTTCGAGCGCGACAAGGGTGCCCAGGTGGCGGTGCTGGTCGTCCCGACCACGCAACCGGAGGACATCGCGCAATACTCGATCCGGGTCGTCGATGCCTGGAAGCTCGGACGCGCGCAGCCCGACGACGGTGTGCTGCTGCTCGTCGCGAAGGACGACCGGCAACTGCGCATCGAAGTCGGCTACGGGCTCGAGGGCGCGCTGCCCGACGCCATCGCGAGCCGCATCATCCGCGAGACGATCGCGCCCCGTTTCCGCGGGAACGATTACTACGGCGGCATCGACGCCGGCGTCGATCGCATCCTCGGCGTGATCCGCGGCGAGCCGCTGCCGCCACCGGACGAGCGCTGGCAGGGCGACGGGACCGCAGGCCGCAGCGTGCAGCTGCTGCCCATTTTCCTGTTCGGCGTGCTCTTCGGATCAGGCATCCTGCGCGCCATTTTCGGGCGGGGCCTCGGGTCGCTGCTCACGGGTGGCGCGATCGGGGTGATCGCCTACGTCGTGCTCGCGGCGCTCGGCGTGTCGATCGCGGCCGGCATCGGTGCATGGCTGCTGTCGCTGTTCCTGTCCGCGGTCAGCCGCGGCAACTGGTCGAGCGGTCCGCGGCATGGTGGCTGGGGCGGCGGTTGGGGGGGCGGTTTCGGCGGGGGCGGGGGGCTCGGTGGCGGCGGTTTCAGCGGCGGCGGCGGCGGCTTCGGGGGCGGCGGCGCCTCGGGGCGCTGGTGATGGCACCGATGCGCTGGGTGCGTCACCTCTTCACGCCGTACTGGCTCACGCATCGGCGCTTCGGGCGTGCGGCCTGCGCGGCGATCGAGCGCGCCGTGGCGGATGTCGAGAGCCGGCACGCAGGCGAAATCCGCGTGGCGATCGAGACCGCGCTCGACCTCGGCGACCTGTACTTCGGCGTGAGTGCGCGCACGCGGGCGCTGGCGGTCTTCGGCCTCCTCGGCGTCTGGGACACCGCCGGCAACAACGGCGTGCTGATCTATGTGCTGATGGCCGACCGCGATGTCGAGATCATCGCCGATCGCGGCATCGCCTCGCGCGTGCCCAGGGCCGAATGGGACGCGATCTGCCGCCAGATCCAGGGCGCGTTTCGCGCCGGCCGCTACGGCGACGGTGTCGCAGGCGGTGTGCGGGCGGTGGGCGAGGTGCTCGCGAGGCATTTTCCGCACGACGGCGGGGACCGGAACGAGCAGCGGGACCGCCCCGTATTTTTGTAGGCGAACAGCGAACGGCGAGCCGTCGGCGGCGAACGGCGAACAGCGATCAGCGAACAGCCAGAGGTGCCGCGGCGCATCAGCGAAACCCTGAGCCGCTGCGCTGCAGCGCCGGTCTTTCTGGCCGTTCGCTGTTCGCCGTTCGCCGCCGACGGCTCGCCGTTCGCTGTCCTCCACTCCCGCGCAATGCCATAATTTCCGGATGTCCACGAGAATCGTCCGGGCCGTCGCGCTCGCCACCGCACTGGTTTCCCTGTCCGCCTGCTCGCTGCTCGGCGATACGTTCGGGCGCAAGCCCGCGCCGGCGGAGCCCGCGCCACCGCCGCCGCCGCAGTACGCGCCGCCCGTCGCCACGGGTCGCTTCACGATCGACCCGCAGCGCGACGACGTGGTCGGCGTCGTGCAGCGGACCGTGGTCGGCAAGGAGGACACGTTTTCCGACATCGCGCGCCGCTTCAATGTCGGTTACGAGGAGATGGTGCGCGCCAACCCGGGGGTCGATCCGTGGCTGCCGGGCGTGGGGCGCGAAGTCGTGGTACCGACGCGGTTCATCCTGCCGAATGCGCCGCGCAAGGGCATCGTGATCAATCTCGCCGCGATGCGCCTGTGGTATTTCGAACCGCACAAGGCGGGCGAGCCGCAGGTCGTGCACACCTATCCGATCGGCATCGGGCGGGTCGGCTGGGCGACTCCCGAAGGCACGACGAAAGTCGCGCGCAAGATGAAGGACCCCACGTGGCGACCGAGCGCCGCGATCCGCAAGGAGCACGCCGAGAACGACGATCCGGTCGATGCCGTCGTGCCGCCGGGGCCCGACAACCCGCTCGGCAATCGCGCGCTCTACCTCGGCTGGCCGAGCTATCTCGTGCACGGCACCAACAAGCCCTACGGCGTCGGCATCCGGTCGAGCCACGGGTGCATACGCCTCTATCCGGAAGACATCCTGCAGCTGTTCGATCTCGCGCCGATCGGCGCGCCGGTACGCGTCGTGAACCAGCCGTTCCTGTTCGGCTGGCACGCAGGCAAGCTCTACCTGCAGGCATACGACGTACTCGAGGACGATCCGCGCGATTTCACGAAAGCGCAGAAGAAGCTGCTGTCGAAGCAGCTCGCGACGCGTATCCAGAAGGAACTGAAGGCGCGCGGGGAGTCGATCGACTGGGCGGCCGTCTCCGCCGTCGCCCATGCACCGCGGGGTATTCCCGCGCCGGTCGCGGGCGGCAGCGCGAGTGTCGATGCGGAAGTGGCGACGGCCGCGGTCGTCGCGAATCGCGTACCCGACGGCGCGACCTGGGACGGCGTATCCGGGCTCCCGATCGACGAGAAGACGTTCGAGGAAATGTTCTCGGACAACGACGCCGAGTCGCAGGCCGCGCCCTCAGGGCAGGAAGCCGCCAGCAAGCCGCAGGGTTGAAGCCCGTGCGGCGCGACGCGCTCGCGCGCCGACCCTGAGGACTGTCGCCGATGTGCTACAGTCCGCTGGAGCACGGGGGGCAGCAGTGGCCGACGCCGTCACTGGCTTCGAGATATCCGAACAGAGCGGACCGGGACACGCGATCGCGCGCGTGACGACGGGCGTCACCGCCTTCGTCGGGCGTGCCCTCAAGGGGCCGGTCGACACGCCGGTCACGATCCATGGTTTCGCCGAGTACGTGCGCCTCTTCGGCGGGCTCTGGCAGCCCTCGACGATGAGCTACGCGCTCGAGCAGTACTTCGAGAACGGCGGCCGCACGGCGATCGTCGTGCGCGTGGCGAATGGCGCGCGCCCACCCACACTCACGCTGCCCACCGGGGACGCGCCGCTCACCCTGGTGGCACTCGCGCCGGGTTCGCGCGAGTACCTGCGTGCCTCGGTCGACTGTGACGGCATCGGCGACAACGAGGACGATCGCTTCAATCTCGTCGTGCAGCGCCTGCGTACGCCGGGCTCGGAACGCATCGAGGAGCAGGAGATCTTCCGCCGGCTCTCGGTGCAGCCCGGCAGCGACCGGTACGTCACGAACGTGCTGACCGATTCGCGCCTCGTGCGCGTGCGCGGCGCGGTGCCGGGCACACGGCCGGCCCGTACGCCCTCGCGCGTGGCGAGCCTGCTCGTGGGTTACGTCGCGTCGAATCCCGACGGCGACGATGGCGCACCGCTGACCGACTACGACCTGATCGGCTCGACCCAGCGCAACAGCGGGCTCTTTGCCTTGCGCGGCGCGCCGCATTTCGACCTGCTCTGCGTGCCGCCGCTCACGCGCACCGACGACGTGGGCCTCGCCACGCTGACCGTCGCATCGCGCCTGTGCCGCGACCGGCATGCGATGCTGGTGGTCGATCCGCCCGCCGCCTGGTCGAGCGCGGCCGTGGCGATGGATGCCCTCAGGCCCTGGCCGTTTCGCAGCGAACAGGCGGTCATGTATTTCCCGCGCGTGCTCGCGCTCGACCGCGTGCGCGGCCGCTATGAGGTCTTCGCCTCCTGCGGCGCGGCCGCCGGGCTGATTGCGCGCGGCGATGCCGCCTCGCCGCTGTGGGGCGCGGGCGAGAACGACGAGCCGGTGCTGCGCCCGACACTGCGCACGGCCGTCGCGATCGAGGACAACGAACGCGCCCGGCTCGCGCATCTCGGCGTCAATACCTTCTCGACGGTGCGGCCGCTGCACCGTCGCTTCGGCAGTCCGCGCACGCTCGGCGCGGGCGGCTCGGGTCCCGCGGACTGGACCTGGCTCGCCGCGCGACGCCTTGCGCTCTTCATCCTCGCCTCGGTCGAGGAGGGCACGCGCTGGATCGTATTCCAGCACGACCGGCCCGAGGCCTGGGCGCGCCTGCGCGCACAGGTCGAGGCGTTCCTCGCCGGCCTCGAGGACGAGGGCGCCTTCGTCGGGCGCACGAGCGCCGAGCGCTGGTTCGTGATCTGCGATGCGCGGCTGAATCCGCCCGC
Source organism: Steroidobacteraceae bacterium (assembly GCA_050249415.1). GTDB lineage: Bacteria > Pseudomonadota > Gammaproteobacteria > Steroidobacterales > Steroidobacteraceae > CADEFQ01. The sequence goes on along the minus strand of JBFWQO010000015.1, from coordinate 63,482 downwards.
AACACTCGCCACGGGCCAGGTGAACCTGTTGCTCGGCTTTGCGCTGACGCGCGCCGGCGAGTTCCACGCCTTCCTCGTCACGCATCGCGCGGGCGCGAGCAGCGTGCGGCCGGTCAGCGTCAACCGGCTCGCCACGTCAGGGGAGCGCGTGGAGGAGGAAATCGAGACGTCGATCCTTCAGGGCATCGCGCTCGATCACTGAGCCGGATCCGGCTGCCCCCGGCGCGGCGAGATGTACATCGTCACGACCGCGCGCACCACTTCGACGCCCGTCGCGTCCTGCACCGATACCGCGACGCCGACGTTCTCCGCGCCGTCCCACGTGGATTTCTCGAGCCGCGCCGCCGCGGTGACGCCGGTTGCCGCCGGTTTCAGGTATTCGATCGTCATGCCGCGTGGTATCCAGCGCATCGCGGCGGGAATCGTCACCTCGGTCACGAGGCCGGCCGCCAGTTCGACGAGATTGCCCATCGCGAGCGCGTGCACCGTGCCGATGTGGTTCTCGACGCGGCGCCGCTTCGCCATCGAGGCGCGGCACAGGCCGGGGCGCAGTTCGAGCAGGCGCGGCCCGATCGTGGCGAAGTAGGGTGCGCGCCACGTCACGATGCGCGCGAACAGCCAGCGGCCGGCCGCGCCTTGCGACAGGCGCCGCCATTTCGCGAGCACGGGACTCACCGTCGATGCGGCGTCCATGGCCCGCCGATCATACGTCAGGCGCGCCGTAGCCGCCGCCGCCCGGCGTCAGCACTTCGATGACGTCGCCCGGCGCGACGTCGAAGCGGTCCGCCGCGGCGAGTTCGCAGACCCTGCCATTGGCGCGCCTGAGCCGGGTCACGCCGGCGGCGCCCGGCGCGCCGCCGGCGAGGCCGAACGGGCGCGTGCGACGCCGGTTCGCGAGGATCGCGCCGCTCATCGGCGCGAGGAACTCGATCGTGCGCACGATGCCGTCGCCGCCGCGATGGCGACCCGCGCCACCGGAGCCACGGCGGATCGCGAACTCGCGCAGCCGCACCGGGTAACGCAGCTCGAGGATCTCGGGATCGGTCAGGCGCGAGTTCGTCATGTGGGTCTGCACCGCACTCGCGCCATCGAAATCCGGCCCCGCGCCCGCGCCGCCGGCAATCGTCTCGTAGTACTGGAGGGTCGCGTCGCCGAAGGTCAGGTTGTTCATCGTGCCCTGCGAGGCGGCGAGCACGCCGAGCGCCCCATAGAGCGCATCGACGATCGCCTGCGAGGTCTCGACGTTGCCGGCCACCACCGCGGCGGGCGCTTCGGGCGCGAGCATCGAGCCGGACGGGATCACGATCCCGAGCGGCGCGAGGCAACCCTCGTTGAGCGGGATCGGCCGCTCGATCAGCGTGCGGAACACGTAGATCACCGCCGCCGTGCACACGGCGCGCGGTGCATTGAAATTGTGCGCACCCTGGGTCGAGGTGCCCGTGAAATCGATCCGTGCCGCGCGCCGCGTCGCGTCGGTTTCGATCCGCACCTGGATGCGCTGGCCGCCGTCCATCTCGAGCGTGAAAGCGCCGGGCGCGAGGCGCGGGATCGCCGCACGCACGCAGGCCTCGGCATTGGCGCGCACGTGGCCGAAGTATCCGAGCAGTGTCGGCAGGCCGTGGCGGCGCGCGGCGCGCCCGAGTTCCTCGAGCCCGCGCGCGTTGGCGGCGAGCTGCGCGCGCAGGTCCGCGACATTCTGGTCCGGGTTGCGGGCGGGGTAGCGAGCGTGCGCGAGGGCTCCCCGTACGGCCGCTTCGTCGAACACGCCCTGCGCGACGATACCGAGGCCCTCGAACAGCACGCCCTCCTCGTCGATGTGCGTGCTGAACGGCGGCATCGAGCCGGGCGTGATGCCGCCGATGTCGGCGTGGTGTGCGCGGGAGGCGACGAAGGCGTCGGGCCGCGCGCCGCCGGCGAGGAACACGGGCGTCACGACCGTCAGGTCGGGCAGGTGGGTGCCGCCGTGGTACGGGCTGTTCAGCAGCCAGGCATCGCCGGCGCGCAGTGCCCCGCCGTGGCGGCGGATCACCTCGCGCACCGAAGCGCCCATCGAGCCGAGGTGCACGGGCATGTGCGGCGCGTTGGCGAGCAACCGGCCGTCGCCGTCGAACAGCGCGCACGAGTAGTCGAGCCGCTCCTTGATGTTGATCGACTGCGCCGTATCGCGCAGCACGCTGCCCATCTGCGTCGCGATGTGCATGAAGAGGTTGCCGAAGATCTCGATGCGTGCGGGATCGGGCGGCGCGCCTGCACGGGCCGCCGCGGCCGCGCGTGCGGTGTGCCCGGCGCGCCGCTCGATGATGAGTGCGCCGTCCGCGGCGCGGGTCGCCCGCCAGCCGGGTTCGACGACGGCGGTGAAGTGGGGGTCGACGATGAGGGCGGGGCCGTCCACTTGCGCCGCCCGGGACAGCGGCAGGACCTGCGTGTCGTGCCAGTCGGCCCCGAAGCGCGTGCGCACCCGGGCGGGCAGCGTGCCGAGCGGGGCCGCGACCACGTCCAGGGCGGCAGGCAGCGGCGGTGTCGCGCGCGCTTCGATGCGCACCGATTCGATCGTGAGCGCGGCGCCCTCGTCCGCGAATCCATAGCGGCTGCGCTGCGCGACGAGGTACGCCTCGCGTGGCTGCGGCGCATCGGCGTCGACGTCGAGCGTCACTTCGCTGTCGCCGGCGCGTACTTCGAGCACGCGTCGCACGGATACCGGGTATGCGCGGGGCAGTGCGGCGCACGCATCGCCCTCGAGAGCCGCGAGCCCTTGGCGCGCCAGGGCGAGCCCCGCGTCGTCGAGCGGTGCGCGCAGGCTGCGACGCCGCGTTTCGAGCCAGTCGGCGACGCCGATGCCGAACGCCGACAGCACGCTCGCCAGCGGGTGGATCACCACGCGCCGCATGTCGCAGGCGGCAGCGACCGCGCAGGCGTGCTGGGGCGCGGCGCCGCCGAAACAGAAAAGCGCAAAGCGCGACGGATCCTCGCCGTGCGTCGCGCACACCTGCCGCACCGCATTCGCCATCGATTCGATCGCGATCTCGAGCCACGACGCCGCGAGCTCGACGGCCTGCCCGTCGCCGGCGCCTGCACCCCCGATCTCCCGCGCCCGGGCCATGAGCGCGGCGTGCACGAGGGCGGGATCGATCGTGGCATCGCCCGTGCGGCCGAACACGGCGGGCAGGAACGCGGGATGCAGACGGCCGAGTGCCACCTGCAGGTCGGTCACCGTGAGCGGACCCCCGCGGCCATAGCACGCCGGCCCCGGCATGGAACCGGCGGAGGCGGGGCCCACCTGCATGCGGCCGTCCGCATAGCCGAGCACGGAGCCGCCGCCGGCGGCGATCGTGTGGATGTCGAGCATCGTCGCCTGCAGGCGCGTACCGGCGAGTTCGTGCTCGAAGCGCTGCGCGAGGCGCCCCGCATAGACCGACACATCGGTAGAGGTGCCGCCCATGTCGAAACCGATGAGCGCATCGAGCCCGAGTTGTGCGCCGATGCGGGCCATGCCGGTGAGCCCGCCCGCCGGACCGGACAGCACGCTGGCCGCGGCGCGAAAGCGCGCCGCCTCGACGAGCCCGCCCGTGCTCTGCATGCACAGCAGCTGCGCGCCGGGATCGATCGCGCGCGCATCGGCCGCCACGCGCCCTAGCCAGCGCCCGAGTGGCGGGGCGAGATACGCATCGAAAACGGTCGTATCGCCGCGCGCCACGTAACGCACGAGCGGCGAGACCGCGTGCGAGGCGGATATCGTCGTGTAGCCCGCGTCCCGCGCGAGGGCGGCGGCCTGCGCCTCGTGTTGCGAATGACGGTCGCCGTGGACGAACACGATCGCGACCGAGCGTCGCCCGCGTGCGTGGGCCGCGCGCAGTGCCGCGGCGAGCGGCGCGGTGTCGAGCGGCGCGACGACGGCGCCGTCGGCGGCGATCCGCTCGTCCGCTTCGATCACTTCGGCATGGAGCGGCGCCGGCAGGACGATGCGGCGCGCGAAGACGTCGGGACGATGCTGGTAGCCGATCGTGAGCGCGTCGGCGAACCCGCGCGTCGTGACGAGCACCACCGGCTCGCCGCGCCGCTCGAGCAGCGCGTTGGTCGCCACCGTGGTCCCGATCTTGAACGCCGCGACGCGGCTGTCCCCTGTGCCGCCGTGCGCGGCGAGTATCGCGTGCGCGGCGCCGATGCCCGGGTCGCGGCACGCGTCGCCCGCATCGTCGCCCTGCGACAGCACTTTGCGTACGTGCAGGCGTCCGTCGGGGGAACGCCCGATCACGTCGGTGAACGTGCCGCCGCGGTCGATCCAGAACTCCCACGCGCCCGCCATGCCGCTCCGTGCCTACAATGCCGATTTCGGGGATATTCATTATGGAGGATCGCCACGCGGCGATGGCCCGCGTCTGGCAGGTCGTGCGCGCGATTCCCCGCGGCGCGACCGTCAGCTACGGGGAGGTGGCCCGCCAGGCGGGATTGCCGCGCCGGGCACGCTGGGTTGCGGTCGCGCTGAAGGCGGCACCCGCATCGGCGCGCGTGCCCTGGCACCGCGTGATCGGAGCGAATGGCAGGATCGCCTTTCCCGCGGGTTCGCGCCTGTATCGGGAGCAGGCCCGGCGGTTGCGCGCCGAGGGCCGCACGATAGCGAGGGGGCGTGTGATCGAAGGCACGCCGGCGGCGGACCTCGATGCGTGGCTCTGGCGGCGCTGAGCGTTACAATGGAGGGGATGCAGAGAACAGTCGTCTTTTCGCACGGCAAGGATTCGTCGCCCCACAGCCGCAAGATCATCGCGCTCGCGGAGACCGCGCGGCGCGAGGGCTACGAGGTCGTCACGCCCGATTACCGCGGCATCGATGCGCCGCGCGAGCGCATCACGAAGCTCGTCGATTCGTGCAAGGACATCCAGGGCGACCTCGTGCTCGTCGGCTCGAGCCTCGGCGGCTACATCTCGCTCGCGGCCGCGCCCACGCTGCACACGCACGGCGTGTTCCTGATGGCCCCCGCGATCTATTTCGACCAGTTGCCGCCGCTGCGCGACCGTTCGATCGACTGCCCGTTCACGATCGTGCACGGCTGGCGCGACGACGTGGTGCCGGTCGACGACAGCCTGCGCCTCGCGCGCGAGTATCGAGCGACGCTGCACATCGTCGACAGCGACCACCTGCTGCATACCCACCTCAGGATGATCCGCTACTACTTCGAGCACTTCCTGATCGGGCTCGACCTGCCACGCGACATGCAATGACCGACCACGGGTAACCCCGATGGAATGGTTGCTGCGCAGGCTGCTGTCGCTGTGGGTCCGCGTGACGGTGCGCCCGGAGGATATGGCGGGGCGCCTCGCGGCGCGCACGGCGCCCGTCTGCTACGTGCTCGAGCGCGCCAGCTCGACCGACCTCGCGGTGCTGCAGAGCGTCTGCGCGCGCCACCACTTTCCCCGGCCGGGCGGGCGGCTCGGCGGCGGCGAGCTGCGGCGGATTCGCGCCTGGTTCTACCTGTCGCGCCCGCTCAATGCGTGGAGCGCGCGCGTCGACCGGCGACCGCCGGCGGCTTTGCGCCAGCTCATCGCCGCGCTGCAGGACGATCCGGCGCTCGAGGTCGATCTCGTGCCGGTCGCGGTCTACTGGGGGCGTGCGCCGCAGAAGGAGGATTCCTGGCTGCGCCTCGCCCTCTCCGAGGACTGGGCGCTCGCCACGCGGCTGCGCAAGGCGCTGACGGTGATCTTCAACGGCCGCGCGACGATGGTCGAGTTCGGCGACCCGGTGTCGCTGCGCGGCCTCCTCGCCGAGGGCGACCGCAACCCGAACCTGCAGGCGCGGCGCATCGCGCGCGTCGCGCGGGCGCAGTTCCGCCGCCAGCGGGCCGCGCGGATCGGGCCCGACCTGTCGCACCGGCGCACGATCGTCGCGAGCGTGCTCCGCACGCGCGCGGTGCGCGCCGCGGTCGCGGCCGAGGCGCGCGAACGGCAGGTCACGCGGCGCGAGGCGCTGCTCACCGCACGCAAGTACGCCGCGGAGACCGCGGCCAACTATTCGCACCGCTTCGTCACGATCATGGAGAAGGTGCTGCGGCGCCTGTGGAACCGCCTGTATGACGGCGTGATCGTCGGCCACGCGGCAACGCTCGGGCAGGTGGCGGAAGGCAACGAGGTCGTCTATGTCCCGTGCCACCGCAGCCACATGGACTACCTGCTGCTCTCGTATGCGATCTTCGGGCAGGGCTATGCGGTGCCGCACATCGCCGCCGGCGTGAACCTCAACCTGCCGGTCGTCGGGCGTTTCCTGCGCAAGGGCGGCGCGTTCTTCATCCGCCGCAGCTTTCGCGGCAATGCGCTCTACACCGTCGTGTTCATGAAGTACCTCGCGACGATCATGGCGCGCGGCCACCCGATCGAGTTCTTCATCGAAGGCGGGCGCTCGCGCACCGGGCGGTTGCTCGCGCCGAAGACCGGCATGCTGTCGATGACGATCCGCAGCTACCTGCGCGAGCCCGTGCGCCCGGTCGTGTTCGTGCCGGTCTATTTCGGTTACGAGCGGGTCGTCGAGGCCGCGACCTACGTGAGCGAACTGTCGGGCAAACCGAAGGAGAAGGAGAGCGTCTTCGGCTTCCTGCGCTCGCTGCGCGTCGTGCGGGAGAAGTTCGGCAAGGTGCACGTGAACCTCGGCGAGCCGATCGCCCTCGATGCGGTACTCGCCGCCATGGCGCCCGACTGGCGCGCGGCGACCCCGGACGGCGACGGACGGGCTCCGTGGGTGGCACGGGTGGTCGACGAGACGGCGGGCCGCCTGATGCGCAACATCAACGCCGCAGCCGCGATGACGCCGGTCAATCTCCTCGCATTGACCCTGCTCGCGACGCCGCGCCAGGCCATGCTGCGCGCCGACCTGCTGCGCCAGATCGAACTCTATCTCGCGCTGCTCGAGGCGGTGCCCTACGGGCCGCGCGTCACGGTCACGACGGAGACACCGGAGGCGATCCTCGCCTACGGCGAGGCGATGAAACTCGTCTCGCGCGAGGCGCACAAGCTCGGCGACGTCGTGCGGATGAGCGAGGCGAACGCCGTGCTGTCGGCCTGGTATCGCAACAACGTGCTGCACCTCCTCGCGATGCCGTCGCTGATCGCCTGCGCGTTCGTCGGCAATTCGATCATGCGCACCGAGGACATCCATCGCCTCGTGTGGCGCGTCTATCCGTACATCGCCGCCGAGCTGTTCATGCGCTGGGACGAGGACGAGATCGGCCCGGTGACCGACCAGCTGCTCGCCGCGCTCGCCGCGCGCGGTCTCGTCATGTCCACCGCGGACGGCACGGCCTGGCGTCGCGCGCCGTCGACGACGACCGAGGCCGTGCAACTGTCGTTTCTCGCGCGCGCGACGATCCAGACCGTCGAGCGTTACTACCTCGCGATCGCCGTGCTGATCAACGCCGGCAGCGGGCAGATCACCCAGGGCGCCCTCGAGGAGCGCTGCCAGCTGATGGCGCAGCGCATGACGATGCTGCACGGGTTCAATTCACCGGAGTTTTTCGACCGGAGCCTGTTCGCCGATTTCCTGGACCGCCTGCGGGAGCGCGGCGTGATTCGCGTCGAGGGCGGCGGTCTCCTCGCCTTCGACGACGTGCTGGCGCGCGTCGCCCGGGATGCCGAATTCGTCCTGTCCGAGCAGATCCGCCACAGCATCCTGCAAGTGGTGCATACCTGACCGAAGTGCTATGTTCATGCCGTGTGCGCGTCGCGAGGCGCGACGGGCGCGAGGCAGTTCGTCGTGGTATGGCGGTGGGGAACACAAATGAATAACACGCGTGGGGCCGGTCGCCCGCTGCTGTATGCGGCGCTCGTGGCAGCGGGAATCGGGGTGTTCGGCGCGCCGGCGGCGCAGGCATTCGAGTTCCAGAACGACTCGGGCACACTGCGTGGCAGCTGGGATACCACCCTCAGCTTCGGGCAGGCGTGGCGCATCGAGGATCGCGACTGCCGGCTGATCGCCAATGCCAACGGCGGTTGCGGCCGCTCGGCGAACGGCGACGACGGCGACAGCAACTATCCGCAGGGCCTGTTCAGCCGCGCGGCGAAGGTCGTGTCCGAACTCGGGCTGCGCTATGGCGACGTCGGCATGTTCGTGCGCGGCTCGGCGCTCTACGACTTCGACGCGATGGGCGGCAATACCGCGCGCACGCCGCTGTCGAAGGACGCGAAGGATCTCGTCGGCAGCTACGAGCGCCTGCTCGATGCGTTCGCCTACTGGAAATTCGGCGAAGGCGACACACAGGGCGAATTGCGCCTCGGCCGGCAGGTCGTCAGCTGGGGCGAGAGCACGTTCATCCAGAACGGCATCAACATCATCAATCATTTCGACGTCGCGGCGCTGCGCGTGCCGGGCTCGGAGCTGCGCGAAGGCTTCATGCCGCAGGAGATGGCGCTGCTGTCGCTGCAGTTCAACGACAACCTGAGCGCGCAGGCGGTCTACATCGCCGACTGGGACGCGACCATCCCCGAGCCGACCGGCTCGTATTTCAGCACCAACGACTTCGCGGTCGACGGCGGCAGGACCGTGCTGCTCGGCTTCGGCGCGTTCTCCGACCAGGGGGTCGACTTCAGCGCGCTCGGCGGCACGCTCATCCGCGACTTCCAGCAGGTGCCGCGCCTGCCGACCCGGGAACCGGACGACCAGGGGCAATATGGCGTCAACCTGAAGCTCTACCTGCCGAACTTCGGCAACGGCACCGAGTTCGGCCTGTATTTCATCAATTACCACAGCCGCCTGCCGCTGATTTCGGGCCGGACCGGCACACAGGCCGGCATCGGCAATTCCATCGGCGGCCTCACCGCCGTCGGCGCGGCGGCACAGGGCCTCGCGGCGGGCCTGCCATTCAATGCGGCGGTGGCGACCGCAGCCCAGGTCGCCGTCGCGCGTGCGGCCGCGGCGGGCGGCAACCTGTCGCTCGCGACCGCGACGCAGTATGCGGCGATCGGCGCGAATACCCACCTCGCGGGCGGCAACGTCACGGCGCAGGCGACCAATATCGGCACGCACGAGTATGCGAAGACCGCGGGCTACTTCACCGAGTATCCCGAGGACATCAAGCTGATCGGCATGTCGTTCAACACGCAGCTGCAGCGCACCGGCATCGCGCTGCAGGGCGAAGTGTCCTATCGGCTCGATGCGCCGCTGCAGTTCGACGACGTCGAGCTGCTGTTCGCCGCGCTCACCCCGTTCGAGCAGGCCGCTTTCGCCGCGACCCAGCCGCCGGGCACGCCGTTCCCGACCGCCTGCCTGCCGGGCGCGGGCTCGACCCTGAGCCGCTGCGGCCAGCTCGGCGCGTACGGCTTGAACAGCGAGATCCGGGGCTGGGAGCGCCACGACGTCGGCCAGTTCCAGTTCACGGCGACCAAGGTCTTCGCGAACGTGCTGCGCGCCTCGCAGCTGGTGCTGGTCGGCGAGGCCGGTGTCACGCACATTTTCGGCTTCGAGGACCAGCTCACCGGCGGGCCGAACGGGCGCGGGCTGCGTTACAACGGGCCGGCAACCGTGGTCAGCGGCAACGAGACGCTCGCGAGCCGCCACTTCAATGAAGTCGAACCGCAGGACAGGTTCGCCGACGCGACCTCGTGGGGCTATCGCATCGCGGGCCGCCTCGAGTACCCGAACCTCGTCGGGCCGTGGAACGTGTTGCCGCGTGTCGCGTTCCAGCACGACGTGTCGGGCATCACGCCGGGGCCCGGCGGCAATTTCCAGGAGGGGCGCTACGGTGTCACCGTCGGCGTCGGGGCGAACCTGCGCGCAACCTGGGAGCTCGACGTAGCGTGGACCACCTTCGCCGGCGCGAGCCGCTGGAATGAACTGAACGACCGCGACTACATCTCCGCCACCGTCAAGTACTCGTTCTGAACGGCGCGGAGCGCCGCACGGCATCGCAGGAGGATACACATGAAACGCCATCTGATTGAGGCACTGGCGCTCGCCCTCGCCGTCGTTGCGGCCCCGGCCCCTGCGGCAGTGAGCGAGCAGCAGGCCGCGCGACTCGGCGCCGATCTCACCCCGCTCGGTGGCGAAATGAAGGGCAATGCCGAGGGCACGATTCCCGCATGGACCGGCGGGCTCAGTTCGCCGGCCAGGGCGGGCTTCACGTCGTACAAGGTGGGCGACCATCGACCGGACCCGTACGCCGCCGACAAGCCGCTCTTCACGATCACCGCGGCCAACATGGCGCAGTACGCCGGCCGGCTCACGGAGGGCCAGAAGAAGCTGCTGCAGCAGTACAAGGCCACCTACAGGATGCTTGTCTACCCGACCCATCGCAGCGCGGCGGTCCCGCAGCGCATCTACGATGCGACGAAGCGCATCGCGACCACCGCGAACCTGGCTGCCGGCGGCAACGGCGTCACCGGGGCGGGTGAGGGTATTCCGTTCCCGATCCCGACCGAGGGCGTGCAGGTCTTCTGGAATCACATCCTGCGCTATCGGGCGAATGCGGTGCTGCGCCACATCGGCCAGGCGCCGGTCACGGTGGGCGGCGACTACACGATGGTGAAGTTCATCGACGACACCTTCGCCGCGTACAGCATGCCGGGTGCGCGATCCGAAAACCTGAACAACATCATCCTGTACTTCATCCAGGAGACCGTGGCGCCGGCGCGCCTCGCCGGCGAGATCCTCCTCGTGCACGAGACGCTCGACCAGTCGGTCGAGAACCGCAAGGCCTGGGTCTACAACCCGGGGCAGCGCCGCGTGCGTCGCGCGCCGAACGTCGCGTTCGACAACCCGGGAACGAACTCCGACAACCTGCGTACATCCGACCAGCTCGACATGTACAACGGCAGCCCGCAGCGCCACGACTGGAAGATCGTCGGCAAGAAGGAAATGTACGTGCCGTACAATTCCTACCGGCTCTCGAGCCACCAGCTGAAGTACAGCGACATCCTGAAGAAGAACCACATCAACCAGGACCACGCGCGCTACGAACTGCACCGCGTGTGGGTCGTCGATTCGACGCTGAAGCCCGGCCAGAACCACCTGTACAGCCGCCGCACGCTGTATGTCGACGAGGATTCCTGGCAGATCCTCGCGGTCGACTGCTACGACCGGCGCGGCGAGCTGTATCGCGTGCAGGAAGGCCACGCGATGGAGTTCTACGACGTACCCACGCTGTGGACCACGCTCGAGACCGTCATGGATCTCAGCAACGGCCGCTACCTCGCATTCGGCCTGCAGAACGAGGAGCCGAGGGGCTACGACTTCACGATCCAGCGTACCGCCGCGGACTACCAGCCGAGCCAGCTGGCGCGACGTGGCGTGCGGTGACGCACTGAGACATGGCGGCGGGCGGCGCGCGCTGCTCGCGTCGCTGCTCGCGTTGGCCTTGCTCGCGGCGCGACCCGCACCGGCCGCCGACTCCACGATGCAGGAATCCTGGGTCGCGCCGCTCGCGGCGAAGACCCTGCTGCTCGACATCGCCGCCTTCGGGGACAAGCGCATCGCGGTCGGCTCCCGGGGCCACATCCTCGTCTCGGACGATGCGGGGGCCACCTGGACCCAGGCCCCGCACGTCCCGACCCGCGCGCTGCTGACCGCGGTGACGCTGATCGATGCCCAGCACGGCTGGGCGGTGGGCCACGACGAGGTGATCCTGCGCACGACCGACGGCGGCGTGACGTGGGCCAAGGTACACGAGTCGATCGAGGCGGAGCGGCCGCTCCTCGACGTGTGGTTCCGCGATACGCGGCACGGCATCGCGATCGGGGCGTACTCGGCGTACTACACGACCGCCGACGGCGGCCTCACCTGGACCGCGCAGGCCTTCGTCGATGCGGCCGCGCCGCCCGCCACGGCCGACGGGGAGCCGCCGATCGACTATCACCTGAACCGCATCGCGCCGGCAGGCGGGCATCTCTATATCGCGGCCGAGGCGGGGCACATCTACCGCTCGGACGACCAGGGCGGTACATGGCGCTCGATGCCGCTGCCCTACGACGGCTCGATGTACGGCCTCGTGCCGCTCGAGGGCGAAGCGCTGCTCGCGTTCGGGTTGCGCGGCCACCTGTTCCGCACCGACGACGCCGGGCAGACCTGGGCGCAGCTGCCGACCGGCACCGTCGCGATGCTCACCGCGGGCGCGCGACTCGACGCGCGCACGCTCGTCGTCGTCGGGCTCTCGGGTGTCGTGCTCGTGAGCCGTGACGCGGGCGGAAGCTTCACGTTGCAGCAACGCGCGGATCGCAAGGGGTTGTCCGGCGTCGTCGCCGGGCGCGACGGCCGGCTGATCGTGGTCGGCGAGGCCGGCATCGAGACGGTGACGCTGCCATGACCCTCGCCGACCGCCTCGAACACCCGATCTTCGATCATCGACGCACGATCATCACCGTGTTCGCGCTCGTGACGCTCGCCTTCGCCGTGATCTGCGTGCGCGGCCTGCGCATCGATGCGTCGTTCACGAAGCAGCTGCCGGTCGAGCATGAGTACATGCGCACCTACCTCGACCCGCAGGTCGAGGAGTTCCGCGGCGCCAACCGCGTGCTGATCGCGCTGGTCGCCCGCGACGGCAACATGTTCACGCCGGAGTTCTTCAATGCGCTGAAGCTCGCGACCGACGAAGTGATCGTGATGGACGGTATCGACCGCGGTCGCGTGCAGTCGCTCTACACGCCGAACGTGCGCTACCTCGAGGTCGTCGAAGACGGCATCGAGGCGGGCAATGTCGTGCCCGCGGATTTCGAGCCGACCCCGGCCGCGATGGCGCAGGTGCGCGAGAACATCCTGAAGGCGGGCATCGTGGGCCGGCTCGTCGCGACCGATTTCTCGGGCGCGCTTGTTTCCGCGATCGTGCTCGACCAGGACGCGAACGGGCGCCCGGTGGATCCGATCGCCGTGTCGAAGGCGCTCGAGAGGGAGGTGCGCGACCGTATCGAGGGCGCCGGCGGGTTCGCGGGCATCGACGTGCACATGATCGGCTTCGCGCTCGTCATGGGGGATATCGCGGCCGGCGCGCTGTCCGTGATCGTGTTCGCGATCGTGACGCTCGCGCTCACGCTGCTGTCGGTCTGGCTCTACTGCCAGTCGCTGCGCATCGCGCTCGTGCCGGTCGTGTGCTCGCTGGTCGCGGTCGTCTGGCAGCTCGGCGTGCTCGTCGTGCTCGGGCTCGGCATCGATCCGCTCGGCCTGCTCGTGCCGTTCCTGATCTTCGCGATCGGCGTGAGCCACGGCGTGCAGAAGATCAGCGCCGTGTCGGACGCCGCGATGGAGGGGCTCGACAGCGTGGCGGCGGCCCGGCGCACCTTCCACCAGCTGTTCCAGCCCGCGATCGTCGCATTGCTCGCCGATCTCGTCGGCTTCGTCACGATCCTGATGATCCCGGTGCAGGTGATTCGCGAAATGGCGGTCACCGCGAGCATCGGTGTCGCGATCGTGATCCTGACCGACCTCGTGCTGTTGCCGGTGCTCGTGTGCTACGTGAAATTCGGCGCGCGCTATCGCCAACGGGTCGAGCGGCGACAGGAGCGCCTCGCGGCATGGTGGCACGGCCTCGCGCGGATCACGAACCGCGGGCCCGCGACCGTGATCGTCGCGATCGCGATCGTGCTCGCGGTGGCGGGCGCGTGGAAGGGGCGCGAAACGCCGATCGGCGATACGCAGGCGGGGGTCCCGGAGCTGTGTCCCGACTCGCGCTACAACATCGACAGCGACATCATCACGCAGAAGTTCTCGATCGGGGTCGACGTCTTCACGGTGATCGTCGCCGCGAAAACCCCGGTGTGCGTGAGCTACGACATGATGACGGCGGTCGACCGCTTCGCGTGGCACATGCAGAACGTGCCGGGCGTGCAGGACGTCGTCACGCTGCCCTATGTCGCCAAGATCGCGATCGCCGGCTGGAACGAGGGCAGCCTCGCGTGGCGCAGCATTCCGCGCAATCCCGACACGCTCACCCAGTCGACGCGCTATATCGAAACGAGCACGGGCCTCCTGAATGCCGACTGCACGATCGTGCCCGTGTACATCTTCCTCGAGGATCACAAGGCGGGCACGATCGAGCGGATCGTCGCGGCGGCCAAGGCGTGGCGCACCGAACATCCGGTGCCGGGCGCGGAGTTTCGCCTCGCGACGGGCAACGTCGGCGTGATGGCGGCGACCAACGAGGAAGTGAAGGCGAAGGAGTTCCCGATCCTCGCGGGCGTGTTCGCCGCGGTCAGCCTCATGTGCCTGCTCACGTTCCGCTCGCTGCTCGGCACGATCCTCGTCGTGCTGCCGCTCGCGCTCGTCTCGGTGCTCGTCTATGCCGTCATGGCGATCGTCGGCATCGGGCTCAAGGTGACGACCCTGCCGATGGTGGCGCTCGGCGCGGGCATCGGTGTCGACTACGGCATCTATCTCTACAGCCGCATGCAGGAATTCCTGAGGCAGGGCCTGCCCGTGCGCGAGGCGTACGAGCGCACGATGCGGGTCACCGGGGCGAGCATCATCTTCACGGGTGTCACGCTCGCGATCGGCGTCGTGACCTGGGTGTTCTCGCCGCTCAAGTTCCAGGCCGACATCGGCGTGATGCTGACCTTCATGTTCCTCGTGAACATGCTGGGGGCGATCATCCTGCTGCCGGCACTGGCGGCGTGGCTCATCAGGCGCCCGAAGGCGGCGTAGCGGGTTGGCCGTCTGCGCGGCGGCGGGCGTTGCAGGCCCGGTGCCTCGCGGGTCGGGCGCACCGCCTGCGGCGGTGTTCCCTCGGCGCGGCGGCGCCCGGCGCATTGTGACGGCGGCAGCAGAATCCCCTGGGGTCGCCGGGCGCTGATCGCCGCGCCTCGGCGCCCTCCACGCTCGTCACCGGGCCTGCAGCGCCCGCCGCCGCGCGGCCAGCCAGTCGGCTGCGCCCCCTGCGGGTGCCGGGTTGTGCCTGTTGGAGATCATCTTGCGGTACCCCTTCGCGGAGGGGGTGGCGTCATGCGGCGATTACACGCAGTTCGTGGCAACGGGCTCCGATCGAGGGCATTGGCCTTATCGCAAACCTTGAGCGAACGTGGTGGGAAGCGACAGAGGCGGACGCGGCGCTCCGGCTTCAGCTGAGACCATGCGCCGAGCGCCACCGGGTCGAGGGGGCACCGCCGCAGGCGGTGCGTGCGACCCGCGACGAGCCGAACGCAGCGGTGGGGAACCGTGCGCACCTGCCCCACGCGCACGACGCCGGGCGTTCGCGGCATAATAGGCCCATCGCGCCGGCCGGAGACTCCCATGCCACGCCTGCATCGCAAGAGCGACGGCCTCTATCTAGGGGCGATCACGGACGACGACCTGAACGTGCTGATCGACCACCTCGAGGAGGAGCACGGGGCCGATGCGGACTATTTCATCAATGCCGCGACGATCGATCTCCTCGTCGGCGCCGGCGCGTCGACGGCGCTCGTGACACTGCTGCGCAGCGCCGTCGGCGACAGTGACGGCATCGAAGTCGGTTGGACGGAGTAGACCCATGACAAGACTGTTTCCCGGCGCGGCGCTCTTCGCGTTCCTTTCGGCCGCGATGCTCGCGGCGTGCGGCCAGGACTCGGCGTCCGTGGCCAGGGCGGCGCCCGAGCCAGTTGCCGCGGCAGGGGCACTGCCGCTCGTCGTGGTGCACAAGACCGAGGCGTGCGGCTGTTGCGGGGCGTGGGTGACGCACATGCAGCGCGCCGGGTTCCCGGTCGAGGTGCGCGACGTCGATAACCTGAACGCGATCAAGGAGAAGGTCGGTGTGCCGTACGCGAAAGGCTCCTGCCACACGGCCGAAGTGGGTGGCTACTTCGTCGAAGGCCACGTCCCGGCCGACGACGTGAAGCGTTTGCTCGCGGAAAAGCCGCGCGCGCGAGGCCTCACGGTGCCCGGCATGCCCGCGGGTTCGCCCGGCATGGAAGTGCCGGACGGTACGGTCGAACCTTACGACGTCGAACTCGTCGCCGATGACGGCACGACCTCTGTGTACTCGCATCACGGCTCGTGAGCGCGCACATGTGGCTGCGTGTGCAATCGTGGACGAGCGTGGAGGGCGCCGAGACACGGCGGTCAGAGCGAGGCGTCCGCAACGCGCAGATCCTGGTTTGACACGATGCGCCGAGCGCCGCCGTGTCGAGGGGACACCGACGCAGGCGGTGCGCCCGACCCGCGAGGAGGCGATTGCACACGCAGCCACATGTGCGCGCCCGCGACCCGCGATCGCAGGCAGACTCACCGATGACGCCTGAAGAGTTTCGCGCCGCGGCCCACCAGCTCGTCGACTGGATCGCGGATTACCGCGAGAAGGTCCAGGCCGGCGAACTGCCGGTCCTGTCCACGAAGCGGCCGGGAGACATCCGTGCCGCCTTGCCGGCAGCGCCGCCCACGAATCCCGAGCCCTTCGCGGCCGTGATGCGCGACCTCGATGCGATCATCCTGCCCGGCTGCACGCACTGGCAGAGCCCGGATTTCTTCGGCTATTTTCCGTCGAACAGCGCACTCGCCGCGGTGCTCGGCGATTTCGCGAGCACCGGGCTCGCGCAGCTCGGCCTCAACTGGCAATCGAGCCCCGCGCTGACCGAGCTCGAGGAAGTCACGACCGACTGGCTGCGGCAGATGTTCGACCTGCCGGCGGCGTTCCGGGGCGTCATCCAGGGGACCGCGTCGGAGGCGACGCTGGTCGCGCTCATCTGCGCGCGCGAGCAGGCGACCGGCCATGCCGCTGCCCGCGGCGGCCTGCAGTCGGCCGGCGCACCGCTCGCCGTCTACTGCACGGAGCAGGCGCACAGTTCGGTGGAGAAGGCCGCGGCGCTCGCCGGCTTCGGGCGCGAGCAACTGCGACTCATCCCGACGGACGAAGCGTATGGCATGCGGGCCGACGCCTTCGCCGCGGCGGTCGAAGACGATCTCGGGCGGGGCGTTCGACCGTGCGCGGTGGTCGCGACGGTCGGCACCACCGGCACGACGGCGATCGATCCGGTCGACGCCATCGGCCGCATCGCGGCGGCGCGGGGTGTGTGGCTGCACGTCGATGGTGCGATGGGCGGCTCCGCGATGATCCTGCCCGAATGTCGTCACCTCTGGGCCGGCATCGAGCGGGCCGATTCGCTCGTCGTGAACCCGCACAAATGGCTCGGCGTCTCGATGGACTGCTCGGTGTACTTCGTGCGCGATCCGCAGCATCTCGTGCGCGTGATGTCGACGAACCCGAGCTACCTGCAGACGGGCGCGGACGCCGCAACCACCCGGTATCGCGACTGGGGCGTGCCGCTCGGCCGGCGCATGCGCGCGCTCAAGCTGTGGTTCCTGATCCGCGAGCAGGGCGTCGCCGGCCTCGAGGCACGCCTGCGGCGCGACCTCGCGCTCGCGCGCTGGCTCGCCGCGAAGGTCGATGCGGCGGCGCACTGGGTGCGCCTCGCGCCGGTGCCGCTGCAAACCGTGTGCGTGCGCCACGAGCCGCCGGGATTCGCGGGCGAGGCGCTCGATGCGCACACCCTCGACTGGGTGGGACGCATCAACGCCTCGGGTCGCGCCTGCCTCACGCCGGCGCGGCTCGACGGCCGATGGATGGTGCGGGTGTCGCTCGGCGTCGAGAAGACCGAGCGGATCCATGTCGAGGCGCTCTGGCGCCTGATGCGGCAGGCGGCGGAGGGTGTCGCGCTCGACTCGCGCGCGCCTCAGCCGAGCGACCAGTAGCCGAGTCGCTGTCGCGCCTGCACGCGACGCCAGAGGTTGAGCGGACGCCGGCGCAAGCCGGCGCGGCCTGCGGCAATGGCCGCCTCGGTGGCGTCGAGCACGCGTTCACTCGCGCGACCGTCGCGACTCGGGTGTACGTGATCGGCGTAGGCGCGGATCGAATTCATCAGTGCGGCCGGGCGCCCGAGCGCGGTGCGCAGCGCCCCCTCGACCTCGTCCGGCTGCTGTACATCGAGCAATTGCGGACCTGGTTTGCGGTTGCACAGTGTGACCACCGGCTTCAGTTGCACGAGGAATTCGGGTACGACCGAGGACGTGTCCGACAGCAGTACGTCGGCCTGCGCGTAGAGCGCGAGGATGTCGTCGGTCTCGACGAAGCGCAGGTGCGCTCCCTCGAGCGCGCGGTACGCGGCGACGATGTCGCTCGCCATCTTCGGGTGCAGCGTCACGAGCCAGTCCCATTCGCCGCTCGCGCCGAGACGTGCGATCGTGGCGCGCAGCCTGCGCGCGGCGGTGATCGATTCGGTGAAGGTCGACGCGAACAGGACGACCGGACGCGGGTGCGCCGTTGGCGGGCGCTCGCCGGCGAACAGCGGATCGAGCTTCGGCCAGCCGGTTTCGACGACGCGGAAGTAGCCGTGCTCGCGCGCGAGGGCGGCGAACGGCACTGTCGTGTCCGGGCCGTGCGTGCAATAGAGGTCGAAGCTGCCGCGGATGCGGAAGTGCCCGCGGGATTCGCTGCGCTTGCCGACGCTGAAGCCGTGGAAGACCTGCACCTTGAGGCCGGGGAAGAAATCGGGCACCCAGTTGCCCGGCACGAATACGGCACGCGGTCCGCAGGCGCGCACTTCGGCGACGCTGCGCAAGCGCGCCTCGCCGGGCCGCAGGTAACGCGCATCGCGCTCATGTTCGAAGAACCACGCCGCCTCCCCGCCGCGCGCCGCGATGGCCGCGGCGATCGGCCGCAGGATCGCGTAGGCATAGGGCTGCGAGACGAACAGGAGATAGCGGCGCATGCGGCGGCCATCATAGCAAGCGAAATTGCCGAATCCGTGGCGAGCCGCCACTATGCGCGCTCATGTGCGGCATCGCGGGAATACTCGTCGGCTCTCCGGATGAAGCGCGCGCGGACGAACTGCGTGCGCTCGCGGTGCGCATGGCCGATACGATTGCACACCGGGGGCCGGACGATGCGGGCGTGTGGGTCGATGGCGCCGCGGGCGCGGCCCTCGCTCACCGGCGCCTCGCGATCATCGATCTCACCGCCGCCGGCCACCAGCCCATGGCGTCGGCGTCGGGTCGTTACCGGATCGCCTTCAACGGCGAGATCTACAATTTCCGCGCCCTGCGCGCGGCACTCGAACGCGAGGGCGCGCGGTTTCGCGGGCACTCGGATACCGAAGTGCTGCTCGCCGCGATCGAGGCGCGCGGACTCGCGGCGGCCTTGCGCGATGCGAACGGCATGTTCGCCTTTGCCCTGTGGGACAGGGTCACGCGCACGCTGACCCTCGCGCGCGACAGGGTCGGCAAGAAGCCGCTGTACTACGGCTGGTGGGGCCGCGACCTTGCGTTCGGGTCGGAACTGAAAGCACTGATGGCCCTGCCGGGCGCACGCCCGGCCGTGGAACGCGGGGCGCTGCAGGCGATGCTGCGGTTCAACTACGTGCCGTCGCCGTGGTCGATCTTCGAGGGCGTGTTCAAGGTCGCACCGGGCACGATCGTGCAGCTCACCGCGGCCGACGTCGCCGCCGGCGCGGCCGCGCATCGACCCGTCGCGGCCGCACAGGCGTTCTGGGACCCGCGCGAACAGGCCGGCGCGGCGCTCGCGGCCCCGTTTGCCGGCGGCAGCGACGGCGCACTCGTGCGGCTCGACGAGCTGCTGCGCGATGCGGTGCGTATCCGGCTCGAAGCCGACGTGCCGCTCGGCGCGTTCCTCTCCGGCGGCATCGATTCCTCGCTCGTCACCGCGCTGATGCAGGCCGAGGCGCGTGCGCCGGTGCGCACCTTCAGCATCGGCTTCGAGGATCCGCGGCGCGACGAGGCGCCTGCCGCCCGCAGGGTCGCCCGGCATCTTGGCACGGCCCACACCGAGCTCTACGTGAGCGGCGACGACGCACTCGCAATGGTGCCGGCACTGGCGGACGTCTTCGACGAGCCGTTCGCCGATTCGTCGCAGATTCCGACGATGCTCGTCTCGCAGCTCGCGCGGCGCGACGTCACGGTCGTGCTGTCGGGCGATGGCGGTGACGAGCTCTTCGGCGGCTATCGGCGCTATGGCAGGGCACTGCGCATCGCGCGATTGCTCGATGCGGTGCCGGGCGCCGGCAAGGCCGCGGTCCGGCGGCTGCTGCAGCCCTGGGCGGGCCTCGAGCCGCGCGGCAGCGCGCTGCGCCAGGCGGCACAGGAGCTGGCTGCGATGACGCCGGAGGACACGTATCTGCTGCGCATGTCGCGCTGGCGGCATCCGGAACGGGTGGTGCGCGGCGGCATCGAGCCGCCGACCCCGTTTGCCGATCCCGCCCGCCGCCTGCAGGGCGGCACGCTCGTCGATCGCTACACGTACCTCGATTTCGTGACGTACCTGCCGGACGACATCCTGGTGAAGGTCGACCGCGCGACGATGGCGGTCGGTCTCGAGGCGCGGGCACCGCTCCTCGATTTCCGCGTGGTCGAGTTCGCGTGGTCGCTGCCGCCCGACCTCAAGCTGCGGGGCGACACGACCAAGTGGCTGCTGCGCCGCCTGCTCGCGCGATACGTGCCCGCTGATGTCGTGGGGCGTGCGAAGCAGGGTTTCGGTGCGCCGGTGTCCGACTGGCTGCGCGGGCCCCTGCAGGACTGGGCGGAAGCGCTGCTCGCGCGCGAGAGGCTCGAGCGCGAAGGGTACTTCGATGCCGCGATCGTGCGGGATCTGTGGACGCGCTTTGCCCAGGGCCGACGCAAGTGGCACACGCACCTGTGGAACGTGCTGATGTTCCAGGCCTGGCTCGAGGCATCGGCGGCGGCGCGTCCATGAACGCGGCCTTCGAGCGCTGGCGCGTCGCCACCCTCGCGCCGTTCGAGGTGCGCATCTTCGCGGCGATCTGGATCGCGACGCTCATCTCGACGTTCGGCAGCCTGATCCAGGGCGTCGGGGCCGCGTGGCTCATGATCTCGATCGCGCCCTCGGCGGACATGGTCGCGCTCGTGCAGACCTCGACGACGCTGCCGATCATGCTGCTGTCGCTGCTCGCAGGCGCGCTGTCCGACATCTGGGACCGCCGACGCCTGATGCTCATCGCGCAGGCGGTCATGCTGCTCGTGTCGCTCGCGCTCGCGTGGACCACCTGGCGCGGCCACATCACGCCGTGGATGCTGCTCGGCTTCACCTTCCTGCTCGGTTGTGGCGCGGCGCTCTACGGGCCGGCCTGGCAGTCTTCGGTCGGCGAGCAGGTGCCGCGCGCACTCGTGCCGAGTGCGGTGGCGCTGAACAGCCTAGGCTTCAACATCGCCCGCACCCTAGGGCCTGCGATCGGCGGCGCGATCGTCGCCGCGTTCGGCGCACAGTTCGCGTTCCTCGTGAATGCCGTGTCCTATGTCGGCCTGCTCGGGGTACTGGGGGCCTGGCGCCGCCCGCCGCCCCAGCGCACGCTGCCGCCGGAGCGTCTCGGCGACGCGATGTTCGCGGGGCTGCGATATGCGCGCCTGTCACCGCTGCTGGTCGCCATCTTCGTGCGCGCCACGATCTTCGGGGTGCTCGGCAGCGCGGTCTGGGCACTGATGCCGCTCATCGCCCGCGACCTCGTCGGGGGCGGCGCGGTCACCTACGGCGTGCTGCTCGGCGCGTTCGGCACCGGCGCGGTCGTCGGTGCGCTGATGGTGTCGCACTTGCGCCAGCAGATGTCGAACGAGGCGATCGTGCGGGCGGGCAGTGCGCTCTTCGGCTTCGGTTCGATCGCGACCGCGTTCAGTCCGTGGCTCGCGACGACGATGCTCGCGCTCTGCGGCGCCGGCGCCGCGTGGGTCGGCTGTCTCTCGACGTTCAATTCCTCGGTGCAGATCTCCTCGCCACGCTGGGTCGTCGGGCGCACGGTCGCCATCTACCAGATGATGACCTTCGGCGGCCTCGCGCTCGGCAGTTGGCTGTGGGGCGAGGTGGCCCATGGCGTGTCGCTGCGCGCGAGCCTCGTCGCGGCGGGCGTCGGGTTCCTGCTGTCGGTGCCGCTCGGCCGCTGGCTGCGCGTGCCGCAGGACGAGACCCAGGACCTCGATTCGCTCCGCAAAGGCCTGCCGGCGATGTCGCCAAAACTGGACATCGTTCCGCAGAGCGGCCCGATCGTCGTCAACGTCGAATACCACA
The DNA here is from genome assembly GCA_050249415.1 of Steroidobacteraceae bacterium. Classification (GTDB taxonomy): domain Bacteria; phylum Pseudomonadota; class Gammaproteobacteria; order Steroidobacterales; family Steroidobacteraceae; genus CADEFQ01. The sequence goes on along the minus strand of JBFWQO010000015.1, from coordinate 41,527 downwards.
TCGCGCAGGAGGACCACGTCGCCTTCGTCGCGGCGATGCTCGAGCTCGCCCGCGTGAGGCGCCGCGACGGCGCGCGCGGCTGGAGCCTGATGCAGGACATCGACCACCCGGAGACCTGGGTCGAACGCTTCCACAGCCCGACCTGGACCGCACACCTGCGCCGCCGCCTGCGCCTGACACGCGCCGACCAGGCGATCGAGGAGCACGCGCACAGCTTCCATCGCGGCGAGGGCCGGCCGCGCATCGTGCGGTTCCTCGACCGTCCGCCAACCGCGCTCGAGGCGGCCACCAAGTCCTACGGCGAACGCATCGGTGAGCGCGCATCGATGACGCACCCGCTGTTTCCGGGCAGTGTCGAGCCGGATGCGCCGCCCGGGCGCAACACGCGATGAATTCTGGCACCATATCCGGCATGAGAGCGCAGGCCGCAATGCTGTGCGCCGTGCTGCTGGCCGCATGCATGGGCCCCGACGGCAGCGAGCGCGTCAACGGCTCGGTGGAAGTCGCCGCCGGGCAGCCACCGGCCGATGCCTCCACCGTCAACGGCCGCATACGGATTGCCCCGGAGGCGTCGGTCAAGGCCGCCTCCACCGTGAACGGTTCCATCGCGATCGGCGCGCGGGCGAGCGCCGAATCCGCGACCACGGTCAACGGCGCGATCACGGTCGGCGAGGGCGCACGCGTGACGGGCGACGTCACGGCTGTCAATGGTGCGGTGACGCTGCGCCGGGGCGCCGACGTGGGCGGCGAACTGCAGAACGTCAACGGTACGTTCACGCTCGAGGGCGCGCATGTCGGTCGCGGCATCCGGACCGTGGGCGGCGACATCACCGTCGGGACGGGCTCCCGCGTCGAAGGCGGCATCACCTACGAGCCGACTACCGGCTTTTCGCTGTCGTTCACGAAGCATGTGCCACGGATAGTCATCGGCCCGGGCGCGATCGTGCAGGGGCCGCTCAAGTTTGCGCGCGAGGTGGAGCTCCATGTCAGCGATCGCGCGCAGATCGGCGACGTGAGCGGCGCGACGCCGGTCATTTTCAGTGGCGAGCAGCCGCCCGCCGGGCGGTGACAGTCCCTAGTCGTCGCGGCCGACGCGCCCTCGCAGGCGCTTGACGCGCTGCGCGCGGGCCTTCGACGCGAGGCGCCGCTCCTGTGAGGCGCGGGTCGGCTTCGTGGCGCGACGCACCTTCGGTTCGATCAATGCGCTGCGGACCAGGTCCGCGAGCCGCGCCTCCGCGTCGCGCCGGTTGTCGGCCTGGCTGCGATGCGTACGCGCATGGATGAGGATCGCGCCGTCGGCGGCGAGTCGGTGGCCGGCGAGGGCGCGCAGCCGGTCCTTGACACGCGGCGCCAGGGCGAGCGTGCCCGCGAGGTCGAAGCGCAGCTGGACCGCGGACGCGACTTTGTTGACGTTCTGGCCACCCGGGCCGGACGCGCGCAGGAACGACACCGCGAGGTCGGTGTCAGGAATCTCGATCTGGCGCGAGACGCGGATCGGCATGGCTGGGCGGCGGCAGCATCCGCAGGTCGCGCTGCGCCACCGGAATGGTGATGCCTGCCTCGCGGAACAGGCGAAAGATCGCGCGATTGACGTCCGAGCGCACGTTGTTGACCCCGTTCATCGGGTCCGCGATCCAGAAGCGCAGCTCGAGACGCATGCCGTAATCCTCGAAGGACATCAGGCGCGTGGCCGGGCCGGGCTCGCGCAGGATGCGCGGATGGTCGGCGGCCGCGTGCTGCAGCAGCGCGAGCGCCTTCTCCGGGTCGTCCTGGTAGCTGATCCTGACCGGCAGCCTGATGCGCACGCGCGCATCGGAATAGCTCCAGTTGATCACCGAGTTCGTGATCACGAACTGGTTCGGCACCAGCGTCTCGACCCCGTCGCGATCGCGCACGACGATGTGGCGGCCGCGCAGTTCCTGCACCCAGCCGAAGTTGTCGGTGGTGGTGCCGGCAAGGCCGCCGACGCCGGTGAAGCTGATCACGTCGCCGGGCCTGATCGACTTGTCCATCAGCAGCACGAAGCCCGAGACGAAGTTGCCGGCGATCTCGCGCAGCCCGAAGCCGAGGCCGACGCCGATCGCGCCGGTGAGCACGGTGAGCGCCGTGAGGTCGACGCCTGCGGCATTGATGCCGACCAGCAGGCCGAGGCCGATGAGGATGAAATACGAGAACTTCGAGATGCCGATCCGGGTCGACAGCGCGAGCCCGCTCACCTGCATCACCCGCCGCTCGATCGTGCGCGCGATCAGCGTGGTCACGATCACGATGAAGGTCACGATCACGATCGACTTGATCAGCTCCCAGATCGTGAACGACGCCTTGCCCGGCAGCAGGTCGATGCGGTTCAGCCCCCGCTCCACCGCCTCGAACCAGCCGAGGAGCTCGAACGCGACGGCGAGCCACACGACGAACGTGAACTGGTTCTGCCAGCCCTTGAGCCACGATCGTTCGCCAAGCAGCTGGCGCAACACATAGACCGCGAGGCGCACGACCACGAGCGCCGCGGCCAGCTGCAGCGCATGGTCCACGACCGCGTAGTCGAGGCCGAACGCCGCGAACCCGACATCGGTCGCGAGCAGCAGCGCCGTCGCAACGAGAATCGGCAGCAGGATCGTGGTGGCTTCGACGACCTGGCCGGTGAAACCGGTGTGCGGCGCGCCGCTGCGGCGCCTGCGATACCACGTGCGCACGAGGCTCGCGACCGCGATCGCGACGAGCACGACGATCAGCACCGCAAACAGCTGCGCGAGGACCGCGGGATCGGTGAGACGGGCGAAGAAGTCGCGCAGGGCGGTTCCGGCGTTACGCATTGAGGTCCGGGATCAGCTCGCTCTCGAGGCGCGTGATCTGGTCTTTCAGGTTGAGTTTGCGCTTCTTCAGGCGCTTCAGCTGCAGTTCGTCGACGTGGATATCCATCGAGAGCCGCTCGATCACCTGGTCGAGATCGCGGTGCTCGATGCGCAGCTGCCGCAACTTCTCGATGTTGCGGAACAGTTCGCGATCGACGTTATCTTCGATTTCGATCATCCGTCACGCGTCGTCGAGGCGCTCGGTCACCGGAGCGATGCCACCGGGTAGCTTAACGAACCGACCGGGCGGATTCCATCGTACCGCCGGATCGTGGAAATCCGAGCCGGCGGAGCCCGCGAGGCCATGGCGGCGCGCGAGCGCGGCGATGCGCTCGTGGTCGCCGGGGCCCATGCCGGCCATGCTGACCTCGAGCCCCGTTCCGCCGTCCGCCGCGAACTCCGCCGCGAGTGCGCGCAGCGCGCCGCCCGACAACTTGTATCGATGTGGGTGCGCCAGGACCGTGGCGCGGCATGCGCCCGCGAGGCGCGGCAATGCCTCGCCGAGCGCCGGCCACTCGACGGGCACATGGCCCGGGCGCCCGCGGCCGAGCCACTTGTCGAACGCCTGCTGCGTGCCCTCCGCGTGCCCGAGCGCCACGAGCGAGCGCGCCAGGTGCATGCGCGTCGGGATGCCGCCTGCGGCGAGCGCGTGCGCCACGACGTCACGGCCGGCAATGCGACCGCGCGCGGCGAGGCGATCGCCGATCGCAAGGATGCGTTCGTGCCGTCGCCGTGCGATCTCCCCGACCTGCGCCGCGAGCGCAGGCGAGTCCGCGTCGACCCCGAGCCCGACGACGTGGATCGCCTGCCCGCGCCACTGTGTCGAGAGTTCGATGCCGGCGATGAAGCGGATGCCCGCCGCGTCGCAGGCCGTGCGGGCCTCGGCGCAGCCGGCCGTCGTGTCGTGGTCGGTGAGCGCGAGCAGCGTGACGCCGCGGGCCACGGCGAGCGCGACAAGATCGGCCGGCGACAGCACGCCATCCGAATGAAGGCTGTGGGTGTGCAGGTCGACGCGATCGTGCCCCGGCATGACTGCGCCTCAACCGTGCCCGCGGCGGCGGCGGCGGGCGCGGGTAGAATGCCGCCGATGATCTCTTCCGCATTCGATTTTTCCCGCGTCGATCACGTGCTGTTCGACCTCGACGGCACATTGCTCGACCTCGCCTACGACAATTACATCTGGCTCGAGCGCATTCCGCGGGAATGGGGTGCGCGCGCCGGCCTCGCGCCCCGGGCGGCGCTCGCGGCGCTCGCGCCGCGCTTCAAGGCGGTCGAGGGTACGCTCGACTGGTACGACATCGAGTACTGGTCGCGCGAGCTCGGCGTCGATATCGCGCAGGTGCACCGCGAGGAGCGGGCGCGCATCGCGTGGCTGCCGGGAGCGAGGCAGCTGCTCGCGGCGCTGCGCGCGCTCGGCAAGCGGCTCGTGCTGCTGACCAACGCCCACCCCGCGACACTCGCCATCAAGGACGAGGTGACCGCCGTGCGCAGCTGCTTCGATGCGTCGTTCAGCTCGCACCGCTTCGGCGCGCCGAAGGAAGACCCGCGCTTCTGGAGCGGGGTGAGCGCGGTGGAGCCCTTCGATCCGGCACGGACGCTGTTCATCGACGACAGCCTGCCGGTGCTCGATGCCGCGCGGCGCGCGGGCATCGGCCATGTGATCGCGGTGCGCAGGCCCGACACGACGCGCGAGCTGCGACGGCACGACGAGTTTCCGTCCGTCGATCACGTGGCGGACCTGCTCGCAGCCACGCATTGAGCGGGCGCGCTGCGCCTACGGCGCAGGGGCACCGCCCGCCGGAGCGCCACCGTTGCCTCCCCCCTTGCCTCGACCGCCCCGTCTGCGGCGACGTCGGCGCGGTGCGCCCGGCGTGGCCGGAGCGCTCTCGCCTGCGGTCCCGGCGGGCCGGGTGTCCGGTGACGGCGTATCGGCAGGCCTCGGCGCGGGGCGCGAACGGTGATCGTCGCTGCGTCCGCCCCCGCGACGTTCCATCGCGCGGGGCCGGCGCCCGCCACCGCCACCACCCCCGCCGCGGCGCGAATCCATCGGCCGGCGCGGGCCGCGCGGGCGATGGCTGTGCGGCGGCAGCGTCACCTCGGCGAGCTGCCCCGGTGCGATCGCCTCGACCGGGATCTTGCGCCCGATGTAGGCCTCGATATCGGGCAGGCTCACCGCGTATTCCTCGCAGCCGAAGCTGATCGCGTCGCCCTCGGCGCCGGCCCGGGCGGTGCGGCCGATGCGATGGACATAATCGGCGGCGTCCTGCGGCAGGTCGTAATTGAACACGTGGCTGACATCCGGCACGTGCAGGCCGCGCGAGGCGACATCGGTCGCGATCAGCACGGCGAGATCGCCGTTGTGGAAATCGCGCAGGAACGCGAGACGCTTTTTCTGCGGCACGTCGCCCGAGATCGCCTGGGCGGAGAAACCGTTGGCGATCAGCGCGGCCTCGAGCCGCTCCGCGGTCCGCTTCATGTTGACGAACACCATCGTGCGGTGCGCGTCGGTCTGGCGCAGGAGCCCGACCAGCAGCGGAATCTTCTCTTCCATCGCGGGGAAGTAGATCGTCTGGCGTACGCGATCCGCGGTGACCTTGTCGGGCTCGATGCGCACGAGCTCGGGATCGTTCATGTGCTCGTGGGCGAGTTCGAGCACGCGGTGCGACAGGGTCGCGGAAAACAGCATCGACTGGCGCGCATCGGGCTTCGGCAGGCGCCGCAGGATGAAGCGGATGTCGGCGATGAAGCCGAGGTCGAACATGCGGTCGGCCTCGTCGAGCACCGCCACTTCGGTGTGGCGCAACTCGTATACGTGCTGCTTGAAGTAGTCGATGATGCGCCCCGGCGTGCCGATCAGGAGGTCGACACCGTCGGCGAGCTGCTTGCGCTGCTTGTCGTAGTCGACGCCACCGAAGACCACCGCGATCCGCTGCCCCGTGTGCTTGCCGAGCACGAGGGCGTCGTTGTGGATCTGCACCGCCAGTTCGCGGGTGGGGGCGATCACGATCGCGCGGATGGCGGTCGGGCCGCGGTCCCCGGGCGATGCGCGGGAGAGGAGGCGGTTGAAGATCGCGACGAGGAACGCGGCGGTCTTGCCGGTGCCGGTCTGTGCCTGGCCCGCGACGTCGCGGCCGGCCAGTGCGATCGGCAGTGTTTCGGCCTGGATCGGCGTGCAGCGGTCGAAACCGGCGTCCCGGATGCCCTGCATCACGGGTGGCACGAGGTCGAGGTCTGAGAAGCGCAGGTCGGAAAGATGTTGATCGGTCATTTCACGTTTTCTGGCCCCGGAACGACGGGGGCCTTGCAAATTGGCGCGGAAGGCGCAAAAATTTGTGCCAGATACAGCGGAACCTGATTCCGCGCCGTCCCGGCAGTCGCTCCTTCTTTAGACCGCTAGTGTAACCGTTTGATGCCACTCCGTGGCGCGGCCTTTCGCCCATACCGCCAATAATCCACTCCCTTCCCGGAGGTTCCTTCGCGTGAGCAATCCGCAAATCATCCATACGTCCGATTCGACGTTCACCCAGGACGTACTCAAGTCCGACAAGCCCGTACTGCTCGATTTCTGGGCCGAATGGTGCGGCCCCTGCAAGATGATCTCGCCGATCCTCGACGAGCTCGCGAGCGAGTACAAGGACAAGGTCCGCATCGCGAAGCTGAACATCGACGAGAACCCGCAGACCCCGCCGAAATTCGGCATCCGCGGCATCCCGACGCTGATCCTGTTCAAGAACGGTTCGGTCGAGGCCCAGAAGGTGGGTGCCGTGTCGAAATCGCAGCTCGCGGCTTTCCTGGACAGCAACCTGTGAGAGGCTATCTCGGCAATCAGGGCCGCAACCGCCAGGGTAAGGGCCAGGGGGGCGGTCGCCACGGCGGCCACGGAAATCGCGACGGCAACCGCAGCAACGGCCGCCAGGACGAGATGCACGAGCCCGAGCCGTTCGAGATCGACGACTCGGAGATCATCAGCCCCGAAGAGCTGACCCAGTCCCGCGCTTCGATGAGCCTCACCGAGCTCAAGGCGAAGCCGATCCACGAACTCGTCAAGGTGGCCGAGGCGGTCGGGCTCGAGAGCCTCGCCCGCTCGCGCAAGCAGGACATCATCTTCTCGATCCTGAAGGCGCACGCGCGCCAGGGAGAGAACATCCACGGCGACGGCGTGCTCGAGATCCTGCAGGACGGCTTCGGCTTCCTGCGCTCGGCCGACGGCTCCTACCTCGCCGGCCCCGACGACATCTACATCAGCCCGAGCCAGATCCGCCGCTTCAACCTGCGCACCGGCGACACGATCTCGGGCCTGATCCGCCCGCCGAAGGATGGCGAGCGCTATTTCGCGCTGCTCAAGGTCGGCGAGATCAATTTCGACTCGCCCGAGAATTCGCGCAACAAGGTCCTGTTCGAAAACCTCACTCCGCTGCACCCGACCAAGCGGCTGAAGCTCGAGCGCGGTAACGGCTCGACCGAGGACCTCACCGCGCGCGTCATCGACCTCGTAGCGCCGATCGGCAAGGGCCAGCGCGGGCTGATCGTCTCGCCGCCGAAGGCCGGCAAGACGATGCTGCTGCAGAACATCGCGACCTCGATCACCTGGAACCACCCCGAGGTGTACCTGATCGTGCTGCTGATCGACGAGCGGCCGGAAGAGGTCACCGAGATGCAGCGCACGGTGAAGGGCGAGGTCGTCTCCTCGACCTTCGACGAACCGGCCGCGCGCCACGTGCAGGTCGCGGAGATGGTGATCGAAAAGGCCAAGCGCCTCGTCGAGCACAAGAAGGACGTGGTGATCCTGCTCGATTCGATCACCCGGCTCGCGCGTGCCTACAACACCGTGGTGCCGAGTTCGGGCAAGGTGCTGACCGGCGGTGTCGACGCGAACGCGCTGCAGCGGCCGAAGCGTTTCTTCGGCGCCGCGCGCAACATCGAGGAGGGCGGCTCGCTCACCATCCTCGCCACCGCGCTGATCGACACCGGCTCGAAGATGGACGACGTCATCTACGAGGAATTCAAGGGCACGGGCAACAGCGAAATCCACCTCGACCGGCGCATCGCGGAGAAGCGGGTGTTCCCGGCCGTGAACATCAATCGCTCCGGTACCCGCAAGGAAGAGCTGATCACCGATCAGGGCGAACTCGCGAAGATCTGGATCCTGCGCAAGCTCCTGCACCCGATGGACGAACTCGCGGCGATCGAGTTCCTGCTCGACAAGATGAAGGATACGAAGACGAACGGCGAGTTCTTTGAAGCCATGAAGAGATGAATGGTGCCGGGGCTTCGGTTGTTCGGTTATTGCGCTCGTGGCGCAATAACCGAACAACCGAAGCCCCGGCACCCTTCTGGAGGGGTCATGCATCGAAGCAGTGCCATGATCGCGCTGGTGCTCGCTGCCGCGATGCCTGTCGCGCAGGCGGACTTTCGCACGGCGCTCGGCGAGTACCATGCGGGACAGTACGGGCCCGCCCGGCACGAATTCCTCCGCCTCGCGAAGGTGGGGGACGCGGCATCGCAGCACAACCTCGGGACCATGGCCCTGCACGGCCAGGGCAGCCCTGTCGATCTCGGCGAAGCCTATGGCTGGTTCAGGGCGGCGCGCGAGAACGGCCAGGACGACGTGAGCGATGCGCAACTCGCCGGGTTGCGCTCTGAGCTGAAGCCTGCGGACGAGGCGCGCGCGGCACAGATCGTGGCCGCGTACGGGCGGGCTGCGATGTCGTCGGGTGTCCTGCCGCCGTCGCCGGAATCGGCACAGTGCGCGCGCTATGTGCCGCCCGCAGTCCTCGTCGAAGCCCCCGCGCCTTTTGCGCATGCCGCGCGCGAAGCGGGCCGCAGCGGAGTGGGTATCGTCGCATTTACCGTCGGCACCGACGGTGTGGCGCGCGATCCTGTCCTCGTCGCGACCATGCCCGCGCCGCCGTTCGGCCAGCCCGCGGTCGACTCGGTACTCAACTCACGCTACACATCCGCCAGGTTCGACGACAGGCCTGTCGCCGCACGGACGTGGTCCCATGTGGGCTTCAAGCTCTCGGCCGGCGTCGCGAGTATCTGGAGCCGCGAGATTCTCGCGGGCCTCAAGGCGGCCGCGGTGGGCGGCGACCTGCCGTCGCTCTACCTTTACGGCGTGATCGCGCGGCTCGATCCCACGCTAGGGGAATCGCGCGAGAACGCCGAGGCGATCATTCTCGAGGCCGCCCAGGCCGGCAATGCCGATGCGCAATTCTGGCTTGCCATGTCGCTCGCCGAGACCCGGCGCTGCGGCGAGGATCGCTCGCTGCCATGGTTGCGCGCGGCCGCCGAGGGCGGGCACGTGATTGCCGGGGTCGCGCTCGGCGAACACCTGCTCGAGGGCGAGCCGGACGTTGCACGCGTCGCCGAAGCCAGGCGGCTCTTCTCGAATGTCGTCGGCAGCGACAACGCGTGGGCCCTGAAGCATGCCATCGCGCACCTCGCGTCGTCGCCGCGCGAGGCGCTGCGCGATGCGCCGACGGCGCTGCGCGCCTCGGCCAGACTGTTCGTCAAGGATCGCAATCTTTCGCAGGACCCGCAGACCTTCGATGCGCTCGCAGCGGCGCGCGCGGCCAACGGCGACTTCCGGGGCGCGGCCAAGGCGCAGCAGCAGGCGATCGCTGCGGCCGGAAGTCTGCAATGGAACCCGAGCCGCATGCACGAACGCCTCGCGGCCTATCGCGCCGGGACGATGTGGTACGGCGACCTGCTCGCCGTGCCTGAGGGGATCGTCACGGCATCCGGACCGCAGGCCAGATGAATGGGTGCCGGGGCTTCGGTTGTTCGGTTATTGCGCCAGGCGCGCAATAACCGAACAACCGAAGCCCCGGCACCATGTCCCACCATGTCCCATGTCGCCGCACGGCGACTCTGGCGGAGCCTGCGTCGATACGCGATGATCCGGCCCAGCATGCCGCGTATCGCCGCCGCCCTCACGACATTGCTCGTTGCCGCTTCCCCGGCTGCCCATGCGGAAGGCGAGGCGCGCGCTTCGGACACGCTCGTCAGGGCGCGCCCGCCGGTCGCCAGCCCGATCACCGACCGGTTCGCGCTGCGCGCACTGTATTTCAAGGGTACCGCCGATACACGGGTACGCCTCGATCCGGGCGTCGTGCCGCCGGTACCCGGCACCACCATCGATGCGGAAGATACGCTCGCGCTCGACGAGGCCATCGACCTCGGGCGCATGGAACTCTGGTTCCGATTCGGCGCACGTCACCGGCTGCGCGTCGACTACTTCAAGCTGAACCGCTTCGGCGCGACCGTGCTCGACGAGAACATCGCCTTCGGCAACGACCTGTACCTCACGGGCGAGTACATCGAATCGTCGCTCGACTACCGATCCCTGTCGTTCACGTACCTGTACTCGTTCCTGAGGCGCGAGAGCGTCGAACTCGGCGCGGGCCTCGGGCTGTACCTGATCGATGCACAGGCGGCGGCCGAGGCCGTCGATCGCAATGCGCGCGAGGAAGAATCGGGAGTGGCGCCCGTGCCGACCCTCGCGCTCGACGCAACCTGGCGCTTCGCACGGCGCTGGGCGGTGAGCGCCCGCGGCCAGTACTTCAGCACGACGATCGACGGCATCGACGGCACGCTCGGCGAATACCACGCCGACGTGCAGTATCGCTGGAAGCCGAATGTCGCGGTGGGGCTCGGCTATACCGCGCTCGATATCGACATCGCTGTCGACCCGGCGAGCGGCCACGACTTCCCCGGGCTCTTTCGCCTGAAGACCGACGGCCCGGAATTCTTCCTGCGCGCCAGCTTCTGATATGGCCCCTTCGTGTCAACAGGTGTGAGGGGGTTTCTCCCGCTCGATGGCGTGCGCGTTGAGGAGGATCGATGTGACGGTACTCGGCGCTGCACGCCCGATCGGCAACGCGGCGCACGCGATTCGAGCGACGATGGATCACTCTGATATCCGCGGGCCGGGTACCGCATGTCAACGGTCCGTCGCGGGGCTGCCTCGATCTGATAAGCGGGGATCACTGAGTGAGTGCCCACGTAGAAGCGTCGAGGGTTCCCCTGATCGTGTGCATGCGCCGCGTTGCCGATCGGGTGTGAGTGAGAGAGTGGCCGGTGACTGCGCTCCTGCGGCTGTGGGCGGGAGTCAGTCAGCGAGCGAGCGGCACGTGCCGGGCGATGTCCCAGACGAAGGCGGCGACGAAGTCGATCCCCTTGAGCGTCATCAGCGCGCGTACGACGGGGGCGAAGCGCCAGGTCTCGGCCTGCTCGCGCAGGCTCGCCTCGAGCCGTGCCACGCGGTCGTGAGCGTCGCGGACTGCGGCGCGATACTCGGCGTAGGCGATATTCTGCGCGGCGTGCGCGAACGACACCTCGCCGAGGTAGCGCTCGTGCGCGGCGTTCCACGAGGTCTTGCCGGTGTAGCGGTGCCCGTGCCGCAAGAGCAGCGCCTTGAGCTGCTGGCGGGCCTTGAGGCGGGCGCGCACCGCGTCCTCGCGGGCGAGCGTATAACCGCAGGGTCCGGCCTCGTACGCGAGATGCAGCTGCGCAGTGGCTCCCAGGTGCGAGAGCGCCTTGTACAGCTCCGAGAGTCGCGGCCCGGTCGTGCCGACAAAGTGGGGTGCCGCACGGCCGGGCTTGGCCACCGCCACCGCAATGGAGTCCTTGTGAACGTCCAATCCAACGTAGCCGGTGATATCGTGTTCCACGGTCTGCCTCCTGTGTCTGGTGCAGATCACGCCGCTTATCGGCGTTCTGCATGTGGCTCTACGTACTCGCGTGCGCAATCCACGATAAACCGGGAGGCAGACCTCTTTCCCTTCCCTCACATCCACCACCCCTGCCTCATGGGCAGGGGCCATGTTGTCTGACCGCGCCGCCATAGGCGGCCGCGAACGCGGGCGGCATGCGAGTCGCGCGGCCCGTATCGAGATTGAGGCAGACGTACACGGTGACCGCGCGGGCGAGCTCGACCTCGTCCTGCACCCGATGCAGCGCAAATTGTCGCGTGCAGCGCAGCCGGCCGTCGCAGGCGGCGATCCAGGTCGAAACGCGCACCCGATCCCCCGCGACGGCGGCCCGCACGTAGTCGATCTCGGTGCGCAGCGCCGCCATCCCGCGGCGCATCGCGGTGCAGGCCTCGAGCGGCACGCCGAGCGCCGCTGAGTGGCTCCACGCGGCCCGGTCGAGCCAGGTGAGATACACGGCGTTGTTGACGTGGCGATAGGCGTCGATGTCCGGCGGCTGTACGTCGAGTTCGATCCGGTGTGCGTTCACAGCGGAAAGACGAGGCAGGTCGTGGTCCCGTGCGCGATCAGGCGATCCGCGGCATCGCGGATTTCCCCCTCGGCGAAGGCTGCACGCCGCCCGACCTGCAGCGTGCGACCGGTTGCGCGCAGTTCGCGGCTGCGTGCGTCGAGCGGCCGCACATAGCTCACCTTCAGCTCGAGGGTCGTGTAGCCGGTGCCCGCGTCGAGCCCCGTCATCACGGCGCAGCCCATGCAGGTATCGAGCAGTGTCGCGGCATAGCCCCCGTGAATGATGCCCATCGGATTCAGGGCGCCTGCTCCCGGGGCGCCCCTGCACACGACCTTGCCGCGCTCCACGCTCGCAACGGCGAACCCGAGCGTGATCGCGATCGGCGGCGGCGGAATCGCGCCCGCGAGCAGGCGTTGCATGAACTCGAGGCCCGAGACCGATTTCAGGACTTCGGGCGGCGCCACGCCACTGCCGGGCGGGTAGAGCGTTTCCATGGCCCCGCAGTCTACTTCGACCGCAGGAGCGCCTGCTCGCGTGCGATCGCGCGAAAACCGATGTCGCGCCGGTACTGCATCCCGGGCCACCGGATCGCGTCGACGAGTGCGTAGGCATCGCGCTGGGCCGCGGCGACGCTCGGGCCGAGGCCGACCGCGCACAGCACGCGCCCGCCGTTCGTGACGGTCTCGTCGCCGCGGCGCACGGTGCCCGCGTGGAATACCTTGCCCGGCAGCCGCGCGGCCTGTGCGAGACCGACGATGGGGTCGCCCTTGCGCACGGTGTCGGGGTAGCCCTCGGCGGCGAGGACGACGCCGACGGCCGCGCGCGGATCCCACTCCGCGGTGACCGCGTCGAGCCGGCCGTCGAGCGCCGCCTCGCAGAGGCCCACGAGGTCCGAGCGCAGGCGGGCCAGGATCGGCTGCGTTTCCGGGTCGCCGAAGCGGCAATTGAACTCGAGCACGTTCGGTGTGCCGTCGGGCGCGATCATGATGCCCGCGTACAGGAATCCCGTGTAAGGCATGCCGTCGGCGGCGAGGCCGCGGATCGTCGGCCCGATCACCTCGCGCAGGATGCGCGCGTGCATCGCCTCGGTCACGACGGGCGCGGGAGAGTACGCGCCCATACCGCCGGTGTTCGGCCCGCTGTCGGCGTCGCCGAGGCGTTTGTGGTCCTGCGAGGTCGCGAGCGGCAGCACGTGCACGCCGTCGGCCATCACGATGAAGCTCGCCTCTTCGCCTGCGAGGAATTCCTCGATCACGACTTCGTCACCGGCGCTGCCGTAGCGGCCCTCGAACATCGCCTGCGCGGTGGCGACGGCTTCGGCCGCGCTCGCTGCGATCACGACGCCCTTGCCGGCCGCGAGCCCGCTCGCCTTGACGACGATCGGCGCGCGCTGCGCGCGCACCCAGGCCGGATCGAACGTCGCTCTCGTGAACGTGGCATAGGCGGCGGTCGGAATGCCGTGGCGGCGCAGGAATGCCTTGGTGAATGCCTTGGAACCCTCGAGCTGCGCCGGCGCCTTGCGCGGCCCGAAGCAGCGCAGCCCCGCCACCGCAAACGCATCGACGACGCCGAGCACGAGCGGGGCCTCGGGGCCGATGATCGTGAGTGCGACCGCCTCGTTCCGCGCGAGCGCGACGAGGGCGGCGATGTCGTCGGCCGCGACCTCGGCGTTGCGCACCTTCGGCTCGAGCGCCGTGCCGGCGTTGCCCGGCGCGACGAGCACCTCCGACACGCGCGGGGACTGCGCGCACTTCCATGCGAGCGCGTGCTCCCGGCCGCCGGAGCCGACCACGAGCACCTTCACGAGCGCTCGCCCGGCATCAGTGGCGGAAGTGGCGCATGCCGGTGAACACCATGGCGATGCCGTGCTCGTCCGCTGCCGCGATCACCTCGTCGTCGCGCACCGAGCCGCCCGGCTGGATCACGGCCGCAATACCGTAGCCGGCGGCGACGTCGAGACCGTCACGGAACGGAAAGAACGCATCCGAGGCCATGACGGCGCCGCGCACTGCGAGTTTCTCGTCCGCGGCTTTCATCGCCGCGATGCGCGTCGAGTACACGCGGCTCATCTGTCCGGCGCCGACGCCGATCGTCATGTGATCCCGCGCGAACACGATGGCGTTCGATTTGACGTGCCGGCACACGGCCCAGGCGAACAGCAGGTCCGCGGTTTCGGTGTCGGTGGGCCGGCGGCGCGTGACTATCTTCAGGTCGGTGGCGGCCACGTGCCCGTCGTCGCGGGTCTGCGCGAGCAGGCCGCCGCCCACGCTGCGAAACTCGAGCTCCGCGCCCCCGGCACGGTGCAGGTCGCCGACGACCAGCACGCGCACGTTCGGCTTCGCGGCGAGCACCGCGCGCGCTGCCGGCGCGACCGTCGGGGCGGCGATCACTTCGACGAACTGGCGCTCGATGATGGCCGCCGCCGTCGCGGCATCGAGCTCGCGGTTGCAGGCGATGATGCCGCCGAAGGCCGAGGTCGGGTCGGTGCGATATGCCTTTTCGTAGGCGGCGAGCGGCGTGTCGGCGGTGGCGACGCCGCACGGGTTGGCATGCTTGACGATCACGCAGGCGGGGAGCGTGAACTGCCGCACGCATTCGATCGCGGTGTCGGCGTCGGCAATGTTGTTGTACGAGAGCTCCTTGCCCTGCACGGAGTTCGCCGATGCGATCGACGCGCCGCGGCCCGCGACCTCGCGATAGAACGCGGCGGCCTGGTGCGGGTTCTCGCCGTAGCGCAGGTCCTGCCGCTTGTCGTACACGAGCGGCAAGGTCGCCGGGAAGCGCTCGACCGCGCTGTCCCGGCCGAGGAGATAGCCCGCGACCATCGTGTCATAGCGGGCCGTGTGCGCGAATGCCCGCGCCGCGAGCCGTGAGCGCGTATCGATGCTCGTGCAGCCGGCGTTCGCCCCGAGCTCGCCGATCACCTGCGCGTAGTCCGCCGGATCGACGACCACGGTGACCGACTGGTGGTTCTTCGAGGCGGCGCGCAGCATCGCCGGTCCGCCGATGTCGATGTTCTCGATCGCCTCGTCGTAGGTGCAGTTCGGTCGTGCGATCGTCTCGGCGAACGGATAGAGGTTGACGACGAGGAGGTCGATCGGCGGGATGTCGTGCAGCTGCATCACGGCGTCGTCGGTGCCGCGGCGGCCGAGCAGCCCCCCGTGGATGCGTGGATGCAGCGTCTTGACGCGGCCGTCCATGATCTCCGGGAAGCCGGTGTATGCCGAGACTTCGGTGACGGCGATGCCGTGCTCGCGCAGCAGGCGCGCGGTGCCGCCGGTCGAGAGGATTTCGATGTCGCGGCGGGCGAGTTGGCCCGCGAATTCGACGAGGCCCGTCTTGTCCGAGACCGAAAGGAGCGCCCGGCGGATCTCAACGAGCATGCAGCAGCCGTGGCCCGCTCAGGCGGACAGCCCGAACTGGCGCAGTTTCTTGCGCAGGGTGCCGCGCGTGATGCCGAGGATGCCGGCCGCGCGGCTCTGGTTGCCTTCGGCGTAATCGAGCACCACGCGAAAGAGCGGCTCTTCGACCTCCCGCAGCACGAGATCGTACAGGCGCGCCGGGCGGTGGCCGTTCAGGGTCGCGAAATAATCGGACAGCGCCTGCTCGGCGTGATTCCGCAGCGGCAATGCCTTGCCGTTCGACCGCGCGGCAGGTTCGGTGCGCGATCGCAGGGTTTTCTTCGCTGGCATCGATCGATCCCCGCAGCCGTCGTCTCGTTGTTGTGGTCAGGCCGCGTTCGCGGTCCCGTCGACCCACTGGTCGAGCCATGCCACCGCACACGCAAACTGCTGCGACGAACTTTCCTGCGACATCAACATGCGACGATCGTCCCTGGAGCCCGACAGCCCCTCGAAATACCAGCCGAGGTGTTTGCGCGCAAAACGGACGCCGTCGTCTTCGCCGTAGAAGTCGTACAGATCCGTCAGGTGCGAGCGGATGATATCACGCACGGTCGCGCGTGCGAGCGCGGCAGGCGCGTGGCCGCGAGACAGAAATTCATTGACATCGCGGAATATCCACGGTGCGCCGTGCGCGGCGCGACCGAGCATTACGCCGTCCGCGCCTGTGAAATCAAGTACTGCGCGCGCCTTCTGCACCGAGTCTATGTCGCCGTTGGCGAATACCGGTATGCGCACACTGCGCTTGATGGCGCGGATCGTCACGTACTCCGCCTCGCCGGCATACTGGTCGGCGCGCGTGCGTCCGTGGACCGCGAGCGCCGTCACACCGCTCGCCTCGGCGATGCGTGCAATGTTCACGCCATTGCGCGCCTCCCGGTGCACGCCGGTGCGCATTTTCAGTGTCACCGGTACGCGCACGGCCGCGACGACCGCCTCGAGGATGCGCGCGACGAGCGGCTCGTCGCCGAGCAGTGCCGAGCCGCAGTGCCGATTGAACACTTTCTTCGCCGGGCAGCCCATGTTGATGTCGATGACCTCCGCGCCGAGATCGACATTGAGGCGGGCCGCCTCCGCGAGGGCCGCGGGCTCGGCACCGGCGAGTTGCACGATTCTCGGCGAAGGCTCGCCGTCGTGGTTCATGCGGCGCTGCGATTTGCGGCTGCGCCACAGCCGCGTGTCCGACGTGAGCATTTCCGATGCCGCCACGCCCGCGCCGAGCCGGCGACACAGCACGCGAAACGGCCGGTCGGTGACGCCCGCCATCGGTGCCAGCGCCGTCTGCGACGAGAGGAGATGCGGTCCGATCTGCATGACGGGCATGAAAGCGTCAGCGCACGGCTGCGGCGTCGCCCGCGCAGGCCACGCCGCCCCGGCCGTTCGGCAGGCAGGCGTCGACCTCGAAACCCACGGCGCTGTTGCCGGGGTCGACCACGGCCACCTCGGCGTCGACGCGTTGGCCCGCATCGAGGAAGGCCCGCTCGCTCGCACGCGCGCCGAGGTATTCGCGCGGCGTGAGATCCCGGCTCGCGATGCGCTTCCCGTACCTGTCCTGCAGGGTCAGGCGCAGGAGCGGCATGGGCTGTGGCCGCGAGGCTTCGTTGCGGATGCTCGCGCGCACGAGCAGCTGGCCGCTCGCGCCGGAGGGTGCAATGGCACCGAGCTGGCGCACATCGAGCGCCGCAGGGTCCCACCGCGGTGCGAGCGGCCGGCCGAGGTTCGCGTACAGCGCGGTCAGCGGCCCATTCAGGATCGGGCTCAACGCGAGTTCATTGCGCGAGCGATGCACGATCTGTGCGATCAGCAGCAACACGAGCACGGCGGCCAGCGCGCCGTAGCGCAACGAGCTGCGCGATCGCGTGTCGTCGTCCTCGAACGCGTCGATGTCCTCGGCGCGCGGCTGATAGACATCCCGCGGCGGCGCCGGCGCGGACTCGGGTGCCATCATGCGCAAAGCCTCGAACTGCGCGGTCCCGGAGCCCGGGTCGGCCACCGCATCGCGCGCCGCCCGGGCAATCCGCTCGAGCTCCGCCTCGGCGCTTTCGAGGTCCTGCGCCAGCATGTCGGGCGCATCGTCCTCGTCGCCCGGCAGGCCGCCCTCCAGCACGATCGATTCGAAGGTGCCCGATCCGCTCTCGCCCTCCGTGACCTCGGGTGCGACGAAGATCTGCGCGAGATCGGCACTGCCGAGCGCGAATTCCATCGTGTCCGGCGCGGCGGAGTCCGTACCGGACGTCATCCCGGCCGGCAGGTCGACGTCGATCTCCGCGATGCGCGGTTCCGCAACCTCCTCGGGTGCGGGCGCCGCCGGCACTTCCATCATCAGGGGCGGCGGTGGCGGCGAGGGCGTGGCCGCGCGCCGATCGGCAGCCGGCGGTGTGCCTTCCTGTCGCTGTTCATCGTGCAGCGCCGCGAGTGCGTTGAACACGCTCGCGCAGCGACCGCAGCGCACATACCCCTGGCCGAGGCGCAGGTCCGCCGCCGTAACGGCCAGCGTCAACGCGCATTTGGGGCAGACCGTGAACACGCGGCGATGATAGCGAAAGCGAACAGCGAGCGGCGAGCAGCGAACGGCCAGAGTGGCTCGGCTACGCTTCTGGCCGCTCGCTGTTCGCTATTCGCTGATCGCCGCTGGCAATTGCCCGTCGCCTGGCGACGAGCAATTGCCAGCCTTCACGTTCCGGGCCGCGCGCGACATCGAACGCGGGCCCGTAGGCCGCGGCGACATCGTCTGCCTGCGTGGCGAGGAGGCCGGCGAGCACGACCTGCCCTCCGGCGCGGACCAGGCGGGCGAACTGCGGGGCGAGATCGATCAGTGGTCCGGAGAGAATATTGGCCAGCAACAGGTCGGCCGCGACAGGCAGGGTGTCCACCCGCTCGTGGGTGCGGAGTCGATCCGCGACCCTGTTCAGTGCGGCATTGTCGCGTGTGGCGATGAGCGCCTGGGGGTCGATGTCGAACGCGTCGATGCGGGCGGCGCCGAGTTTCGCCGCGGCGATGCCGAGGATGCCCGAGCCGCAACCGTAGTCGATCACCTGTGCATCCGGCGGCAGGTGCGCATCGAGCCATTCGAGGCACAGGGCGGTGGTCGGGTGAGTACCCGTGCCGAATGCCAATCCGGGGTCGAGCTGCACGACCACGGCATCCGCCGCATCGACCTTCTCGTGCGTCGGGCAGACATGGAGCCGCCGACCGAAACGCATCGCATGGAAATCGGCGAGCCATTCGCGTTCCCATGCGCGATCCGCGATCGCGCGCACTTCCAGCCGCTCGACCGGCACGCCGAGCGCCGCCGCGAGCGCGGCGAGCGTCGCGGGCGAGGCCGCATCCTGCGGGAACGTCGCCTCGATCCATGTCGCCGGCCAGAGCCGGATCTCGCCGGGCGCGGGCTCGAGGATGGCGTCGTCGCGCTGGTCGGTGAGCGTCACCGCGAGGGCGCCGGTGTCGAAGCAGGCAACCTCCGCGGCTGCGGGGTCGAGATCGCTCAAGGGCAAGCGGACGGAAAGAAACGGCATTTCGGGATCCGGGCGAAGGCAAACGGCAAATGGCGAACAGCGAACAGCGAATGGCGAATGGCCGGAATCGTAATGTAACGTCGTCGGCGGCGTAGCGCGGCGCAACGAGACACAGCGCGGCGCAGCCGCCGCCCTGGCTGCTCGCCGTTCGCTGCTCGCCGTTCGCCCTATTTCAGCCCGAGCCGTCGCTCGAGGTAGTGGATATCGAGCCCGCCCGCGCGGAACGCGGTGTGGTTGAAGATCTCCCGGTGCAGCGCCGCGTTCGTCTTGATGCCCTCGACGACCATCTCGGTGAGCGCCATTTTCATGCGCTGGATCGCCGTGTCGCGCGAATCGCCATACGCGATGACCTTGCCGATCAGCGAGTCGTAGTTGGGGGGTACGCTGTACCCGGAGTAGAGATGGCTGTCGACACGGATGCCGGGGCCGCCGGGCGCATGCCACAGCTTCACCGGGCCGGGCGAGGGCATGAAGGTCTTGGCATCCTCGGCGTTGATGCGCGCCTCGATCGCGTGGCCGCGAAATTCGATGTCCTTCTGCACGTATGGCAGCTTGTGGCCGGCCGCGATCAGCAGCTGCGCCTTGACGAGGTCGATGCCCGTGATCATCTCGGTGACCGGGTGCTCGACCTGGATGCGCGTGTTCATCTCGATGAAGTAGAACTCGCCGTCCTGGTAGAGGAACTCGAGCGTGCCGGCGCTGCGGTACCCGACCGCGGCGCAGGCCGCGACGACCCGCTCGCCCATCTCGCGACGCTGCTTGTCGCTGATGCCCGGCGCCGGGGCTTCCTCGATGACCTTCTGGTGGCGGCGCTGCATCGAACAGTCGCGCTCGCCGAGGTGCACGACGTTGCCGTAATTGTCCGCGAGCACCTGGAACTCGATGTGGCGCGGGCGATCGAGGAACTTCTCCATGTAGACCTGGTCGTTGCCGAACGCCGCGCGCGCTTCCGCCTGCGTGAGCGCGATGGAATTGAGCAGCGCGCCTTCGCTGTGCACGACCCGCATGCCGCGGCCGCCGCCGCCGCCGGAAGCCTTGATGATGACCGGGTAGCCGATGCCGCGCGCGACGCGCAGGTTCTCGTCGTTGTCGGCGCCGAGCGGGCCGTCCGAACCCGGGACGCAGGGCACGCCATGCGATTTCATCACTTTGATGGCCGAGACCTTGTCGCCCATCAGGCGAATCACTTCGGCCTTGGGACCGATGAACGTGAAGCCGCTCTTCTCGACCCGCTCCGCGAAATCCGCGTTCTCCGACAGAAAGCCGTAGCCGGGGTGGATCGCGACCGCGTCGGTCACTTCCGCCGCGCTGATGATCGCCGGCATGCTGAGGTAGCTCTGCGGCGAGGGCGGCGGCCCGATGCAGACCGATTCATCCGCGAGCAACACGTGCTTCAGGTTGGCGTCGACCGTCGAGTGCACCGCGACCGTCTTGATGTCGAGCTCGCGGCACGCACGCAGTACCCGCAGCGCGATCTCACCGCGGTTGGCGATCAGTACTTTCTCGAGCATGGCCTACTCGATCGTGTAGAGCGGCTGGCCGAATTCCACGGGCTCGCCGTTCTGCGCCATCACCGAGGTGATGCGGCCCGCCTTGTCGCTCTCGATCTGGTTCATCATCTTCATCGCCTCGATGATGCACAGCACCTGGCCGACCTTCACTTCGTCGCCGATGTCGACGAACGGCTTGGCGCCCGGTGACGGCGATGCGTAGAACGTGCCGACCATCGGCGCGGTCACCACGTATTCGTTCGCCTTGCGCGCGGGTGCCGCGGCTGCGGGCGCCGCGGTGGCCGCGGCGGCGGGGGGTGCCTGCGGCGCCGGCGCGGCAGCAGGCGCGGTGTATACGGGCTGCATCACCGTCGGCGCCGCTGCACGGCTGATGCGCACGGACTCCTCGCCCTCCCGGATTTCGATCTCGGCGATGCCCGACTCCTCGAGCAGCTCGATGAGCTTCTTGACCTTGCGAATGTCCATGCCTTGTATCCCGTAATGATTCTTCAGGAGGTGCTGCGCGCCGCAAGATGCTCCGCCGCCGCGCGTACAGCGAGCTCGTAACCGGTGCCGCCGAGTCCGAAAATTGCGCCAACCGCGATATCGGTGAACCAGGAGTGATGCCGGAACGCTTCGCGGGCGAAGACGTTCGAGAGGTGGACCTCGATGAACGGCAGCGCGACCGCGAGCAGTGCGTCGCGCAAGGCGATGCTGGTGTGCGTGAATGCGCCCGGGTTCACGATCAGGAACGCGGTGCCGTCGTTGCGCGCTGCGTGCACGCGTTCGACGAGTTCATGTTCGGCGTTGCTCTGGAAGCCTACGAGCACATGCCCGAGCGAGGTGGCCGTGGCGCTGGCGCGCGCGACCAGCGCATCGAGCGTCTCCCGGCCATAGGTGTCCGGCTCGCGCTGTCCGAGCAGATTGAGGTTCGGGCCGTTGAGGAGCAGGAGCCGCGCCATGGGCCGCAAAATCTACCGGAAATGGCGCGTTCGCGAAACTTATGTGCAGTTTCGCGTATTTTCGGCCACTTAGGCGGCCGATTTGGCGCGATTCTCAGCCAGCTCCCGCAACTTCTCCGCAATTTGCTGCTGCGCAACAGGCAGTTCGGTCCGTCCCGCATCGACCTCGTGCACGCGCGCGAGGATGAACTCAGCCTCATCTGCATGCAACTCGCCGATGCGCACCGCGACGATCCGGCCCCGGCTGTCCGAGAAGACGGAAAAGGGCAGCACCGGGTCGACCCCAAAAGCGGCCGCGGCGTCGAGACCGTCCTGTTCGCCGATCAGGAGCGGGTAGTCGAGGCCGATCTCCGCAGCGTACTTCAGCACATCCTCGCGGAAATCCACGGCAACCCCGATGACCTCGAGCCCCCGGGCTGCCCAGGAGCGACGCAACGTCTTCAGCAGCGGGATCTCGCGGCGGCACGGTGCGCACCAGGTCGCCCAGAAATTGACGAGCAGCGGGCGGCCCGCCCAGTGCGCGAGCGTGCGTGGCACGCCGTCGCGGTCTTTCAATGTGAAGGTCGGCAGCGTATCGGGGATCGTGCGTACCGCCGGCGGCGCCTCTGCTGGCGCGGCAGCGGGCGCCGGCACGGCCGGCGGACCCTGCGTGGGTGTGATGGCCCGCCACGCAGAATATCCGGCCAGCGCGGCCAGCAAGGGCACGGCGACGACTACGAGGGCACGCAGGGGAGACATCAGGGCAGTGTGCCACGGGGCAGCGGGTCGTGCCTGCGCGTGTGCATGGCCTCGCTGCCTGTGGGTACACTGCTGTCATGAACGAGTCGAGCGTGTCGAGGCTTGCAGTCGCCGGGTTCGCAATCGCCGGAGGCCTGATTCTCGCGGGGTGCAACGACGCGCGGGTCGACTTGCCGGCCACGGTGCCACCCGAGCCTGCCCGGGTCACCGCGAGCGCCGACGGTTTCGAGGGCGAAATCACGATCGATGGTGCGATCGTATCGCTGCCGCGCCTGCACGAGACGATCGAACCGCGCATGCGCGGCGCGCTGGCCGAGGCACAGGTGAGATCGCAGGCTTACGTCCGCGCGCGAGGAGTCGGCACGGCGGCCGGCCTCTACTTCAAGGCGGCCTGGACGAGCGCTCCCGCGGGCGACCGCTATCTCGATGTCCACGGTGTCGTGTCCGAATACGCAGGAGGCGCGCACCCGATGACGACGGTCGAAGCGTTCGTCTGGGACCGGCTGGGGCAACGTCGCCTCGCATTGGCCGATCTCCTCACCGACCCGCGGCCCGGGTCGCCCGGCGTCATCGCGCTCGCGCAGGCGGCCCGCGACGCGCTGATCGCCGTGAAGCGCGCGCGCATGCCCGATTACGATCCTGGCAGGGATACCTTCATCGGCGACGGCCCCGGCGAGCCGTTTGCGGCCGACCTCGGGAAGTTCGCCCGCAATTTCGCCCTCGTTCCGCCTGCCGCCGACGGCCGGGGTGGTGGCCTCGAGTTGTATTATTCGCCATACGACGTCGGATCGTACGCCGGGGGCCGGTACGACGTGGGGGGGCCCGCGGCTGTGGTCGCGCCGCTCTTGACGCCGGAGGCGGGGCGGGCTGTTGAATGATTGGGGCCGGGGCTTCGGTTGTTCGTTTATTTGGGCGGCCGCCGAAATAACCGAACAACCGAAGCCCCGGCACCAGGTCCTACTCCATGGCCCGGGTCGCGAGGGGCGCGAATTCCGCGGCTTTCATGTAGCCGACGACCCTGAAGTTGCGCCGCTCGACCCCGTCCGCGCCGTAGAACGCAATGGTCGGCGGCCCGTAAATCCCGAAGTGCTCGAGGAGCGCCTGATCCTCGGGGTCGTTCGCGGTGACGTCGGCGCGAAGCAGCACTGCGCGGGCGAGCGCCGCCTGTACGGCCGGCTCGCCGAACGTGTACTTCTCCATCTCTTTGCACGAGACGCACCAGTCGGCGTAGAAATCGAGCATCAGCGGGCGGCCGGCCGTGCGTGCCGCGGCGATCTCCGCCTCGAGATCGGTCACCGTCTTCACGGTGCGGAACTGCAACTCCGGGTGCCGCGCCGCCAGCTGGGGAATCGGCGCGAGCGGGTCGCTGCCCCCGAGCGCGGCCCCCGCGAGCAGCACGAGCCCGTAGACCCCTGCTGCCGCGCCTGCCACGCGGGGGATCCACCGGCGCCGGGTCTGTGCGATCGCGCGCCAGCACACCCACACGGCCGAAAACGCGGTGGCGGCCCACAGGAGCAGCGCGATACGCCCCGGAACGATGCGACCGAGCATCCACGCCGCGACGAGCAGGAAGAGTACGCCGAACGCGCGTTTCACGGTGTCCATCCAGCCACCCGCCTTCGGCAGGAGCTTGCCCGCGGAGGCGCCCACGACGAGGAGCGGCGCGCCCATGCCGAGGCTCATCGCGAACAGTGCGAGGCCGCCGCGCACGACATTGCCGCTCTGGCCGATCACCGCGAGTGTCGCGACGAGCGCGGGCGCCACGCAGGTCGTCACGATCAGCGCCGACAGCGCGCCCATGGCGGCGACGCCGCCGAAGGTGCCCGCGCGCCGCCGGTTGCTCGCATCGGCGAGGCGCGTCTGGATCGCGGCCGGCATCTGGATCGTAAAGAGCCCGAACATCGACAACGCGAGGACGACGAAGAGGAGCGCAAATACGGTGACGATCCACGGCTGCTGGAACGCCGCCTGCACCTGCGCCCCGGCCGCTGCCGCGGCAATGCCCGCGAGCGTGTAGGTGAACGCCATGCCGAGCACGTAGCTCAGCGACAGGAAGAAGGCGCGTCGCGTCGTGACGTCCTTGCCCTGGCCCGCGATGATGCCGGAGAGGATCGGCACCATGGGCAGCACGCACGGCGTGAACGCGAGCAGGAGACCCGCGCCGAAGAAGAACCCGATGACGAGCAGCAGGTTGCCGGTACGGATGAAGCCCGCCATCCAGTCCTGCTTCGATACGAATTCGCCCGAATCGCCAGACATTGTTCCACCGGCGGGTAAATCCACCTGCAGCGTCTTCGTGATGGGCGGATAACAGAGCCCCGCGTCCGCGCACCCCTGGTAGGTCACGGCAATCGGCAGCGAGAGCGCGCTTCCACCCGCGCGGGCGACCGGAATGCGCGCGATGAGCTCGTCGCGGTAGATCTCCTGCTCGCCGAAGTACTCGTCGGTGTGGATCTCGCCCTTCGGCAGCGCCAGCTGGCCGAGGGTCGCGCCGCTGCCCGTCGTCCTGACGTCGAGGCGATTGCGATAGAGGTAATACCCCGGCGCAATTTCCCAGGCGAGTTGCACGCGGTCCGCGCCGTCGCTCGCCGCCACGAGGCGGAACGCGATGTCGGGGTCGAGGAACTCGTCGCCGCCCGCGGCGCTGCCGGATGCGCCTCGCGAACGCGCAATGAGGGCGTCGATGCTGCGTGTCGCGCCGGTCGCCTCGCCGCTGCCCGTCCCCGTGTCCTTTACCGGAACCTCGACTGTCGTCTGCCAAGTCGTGGGCGGATAGCACAGCCCGGCGTCGGCGCAGCCTTGCAACTTCAGCGTGAGCGGCACCCTGACAGGGCCTGCGCCCTGCCCAGGTGCGAGCGTGAGGGGTACCGCAACATCGAAGCGGCCGCGATAGATCTCCTGCTCGCCGAAGTACTCATCGGTGTGCAGCTCCCCTTGGGGGTAGACAGGCTCGCCGAAGGTCACCCCGGGCGCACTGGTCGCGAGGCCCATGCGCTTGCGATAGAGGTAGTAGCCGCGAGCGACGTCCCAGTGCACGACGATCTGCTGCCCGTCGCTGTCGATGGTGTACCGGTAGGCCGCCTCGGGGGCGAGGAACTCGTCGGCGGCGATGGCCGGTGCAACGGCCAGCAGCCACAGGAACGGGAGGGCTGCAGCGATGCGCGCAGCGCGGTTCAAAGTCGGCATCCGGTCATCCTAAGCGACGTGGAACTGGCATTCCTTGGAGCTACCGCCTAATTGGAGGTTCACGTTCGCATTATGTAAAGCCACTACGTGTCAAGTCTTGAAATCCCGCGCGCGGACCCTATCATTAGCAGCCAATCGGGGAGAGTGCTAACACAACCGCCCCGGCGAACATCGAAACAGTCACCAAACACAGTCTCGCAGGAGCGTTTTCCATGAAGATTCGTCCGCTTCATGACCGCGTCATCGTGAAGCGCCTGGATGAGGAGCGTACCTCACCGGGTGGCATCGTGATTCCCGATACCGCGGCCGAAAAGCCCGTCCAGGGCAAGGTCGTTGCGATCGGCAAGGGCAAGATTCTCGAAGACGGCAGCGTCCGTCCGCTCGACGTCAAGGTCGGCGACAAGATTCTCTTCGGCAAGTACAGCGGCACTGAGGTCAAGGTCGATGGCGAGGATCTGCTCGTCATGCGCGAAGAAGACGTCATGGCCGTGATCGAGGGCAAATAACATGGCAGCCAAAGAAGTACGTTTCAGCGACGACGCGCGCGCCCGCATGTTCAAGGGCGTGAACGTCCTCGCCAACGCCGTCAAGGCGACGCTCGGCCCGAAGGGCCGCAACGCGGTGCTCGAGAAGAGCTTCGGCGCCCCCACCATCACGAAGGACGGTGTGTCGGTCGCGAAGGAAATCGAGCTGAAGGACAAGTTCGAGAACATGGGCGCGCAGATGGTGAAGGAAGTCGCTTCCAACACCTCCGACGAGGCCGGTGACGGCACGACCACCGCAACGGTGCTCGCGCAGGCGATCATCCGCGAGGGCCTCAAGGCCGTCGCCTCGGGCCGCAACCCGATGGACATCAAGCGCGGCATCGACAAGGCCGTCGTCGCGGCGACCGACGAGCTGAAGAAGCTCTCGAAGCCGTGCAAGGACTCGAAGGCGATCGCCCAGGTCGGCACGATCTCGGCGAACTCGGACGAGTCGATCGGCAAGACGATCGCCGATGCGATGGAGAAGGTCGGCAAGGAAGGCGTGATCACGGTCGAGGAGGGCTCGGGCCTCGCGAACGAACTCGACGTCGTCGAGGGCATGCAGTTCGACCGCGGCTACCTCTCGCCGTATTTCATCAACAGCCAGGCGAACCAGACCGCGGAGCTCGAAAAGCCGCTGATCCTGCTCGTCGACAAGAAGATCTCGAACATCCGCGAAATGCTGCCGGTGCTCGAGGGTGTCGCGAAGGCGGGCCGCCCGCTGCTCGTGATCGCCGAAGACGTCGAGGGCGAGGCGCTCGCCACGCTCGTCGTCAACAACATCCGCGGGATCCTCAAGGTCGCGGCCGTCAAGGCCCCGGGCTTCGGCGACCGCCGCAAGGCCATGCTGCAGGACATCGCGGTCCTGACGGGCGGCACGGTGATCTCCGATGAGGTCGGCCTGCAGCTCGAGAAAGCGTCGCTGAACGATCTCGGCGAGGCGAAGAAGATCGTCGTCGAGAAAGAAAACACCACCGTGATCGACGGCGCCGGCAAGGCGGCCGACATCAAGGCGCGCATCGAGTCGATCCGCCAGCAGGCGGAAGAGGCGACCAGCGACTACGACAAGGAGAAGCTGCAAGAGCGCGTCGCGAAGCTCTCCGGCGGAGTCGCCGTGATCAAGGTCGGCGCGGCCACCGAGATCGAGATGAAGGAGAAGAAGGCCCGCGTCGAAGACGCCCTGCACGCGACGCGTGCGGCGGTGGAAGAGGGCGTGGTGCCGGGCGGCGGCGTGGCGCTGATCCGCTCGCTGAAGGCGCTCAAGGATCTCGAAGGCGCGAACGAGGACCAGACGGTGGGTATCCGTATCCTCGCGCGCGCGATCGAAGAGCCGCTGCGACAGATCGTCGAGAACGCCGGCGAGGATGCCGCGGTGATCCTGAACGCGGTGCGCGCGGGCAAGGGCGCCTACGGCTACAACGCCGCCACGGGCGAGTTTGGCGACATGCTCGAAGAGGGCATTCTCGATCCGACCAAGGTGACGCGACTCGCGCTGCAGAATGCCGCGTCTGTCGCGGGGCTCCTGCTCACGACGGAAGTCATGATCGCGGAAGCGCCGAAGGACGAAGAGCACAGCCACGCCCCGATGCCTGGTGGCATGGGCGGCATGGACATGTAAGAACGACCGGTTCGAAAGTCGCGGAACATCGACCCCCGTTTCCGCGCAACCCTCGAAGCCCCGCCCCGTGCGGGGCTTCTTTTTTCATGGTGCCGGGGCTTCGGTTATTCGGTTATTGAAGCAATAACCGAATAACCGAAGCCCCGGCACCCTGTATTCTTCGTGGATGACCGATGCCATCCTGAGGCGCACGACCTTTCTCGTGCCGGACGCCGAGGCTGCGGCGAAGTTTTTTGTCGAGGTGTTCGGCTGGACGCGCTGGTATGACCAGGAGTTGTCGGTCGACAGGCGCTTCCCGCCGGCGGCCCCCGACGGTGCGCGCGCCCACCTCGTGCTGATCAAGGCCGAGGACCCGCACATCGGCATGCTCGGGCTCATGCAGTACCTCGAGCCGCCGTTCGACACGGCCGTGAGGACCGGCCGCACCCGCGTTTCGATGGGCGAGGCGATACTCGTGATCGAGGCGAAGGACCTCGACGGCATCCACGAGCGCGCCCGGGCCCGCGGCGCCACGATCGTGACGCCGCCGGTCGACTGGGAGGTCCCGCGCAATGACGGGCAGGGGGTGATCAAGCTGCGGACGATGTCCCTGTTCGACCCGAACGGGATCTACATGGAGGTCAACGCATTTCGATGATTTTGCAGGAATTACCCTAGGTATTTGCTCGTAAGGGAACTTTCACGCGAATGGCGTAGTCTATCCACTGCAAGTTACGGGAGAGCCGGCGTATCGCGCCGACCCCTCCCCGAAAGCCGCGGAACATCGACCCCCGTTTCCGCGCAATGCCTCGAGCCCCGCTATGCGGGGCTTTTTTTTTGGCCGGCTACTTCGCGAGTTCGGTCAGGAGCGTATGCCACTGCACGAGCGCGCCGTCGATCGCGGCGAGCGGCACGCGCTCATTGAGGCCGTGCGCGTAGGCATCCTCCGAGCGCATGAACAGTGCGGAAACGCCATAGGACGGAATCCCCGCCGCACGGAAGTGCAGGCTGTCGGTGGCGCCGGCGCTCATGCTCGGCACGATCGGCAGGCCAGGCGCGCGCGCGTGGACAGCCTTCGTGACGGCCGCGATGATGTCGGCACGCAGCGGGGAGGCGTCGCTGGCGGTCGGGTCGTCGAGCGTCGTGACGGTCGCCTCGGGGTCGGCCACGACGTCCACCAGCGTGGCGCGCACGCTCTCGACACTGACGCCGGGGAAGATCCGGCAGTTCACGGAAACCGTCGCCGATTGTGGCAGCGCGTTGTGCGCATGGCCGCCGCGCAGCATCGTCGGCACGCAGGTCGTGCCGATCTGGCCGACGGTATCCGGATGGGCGGCGAGTACCGCGGCCGCGGCCGCGTCACCGGTCGCGGCGAATCGCAGCATCGCCTCGCCGAGCGGCCCGGGCGTACGCTTTCCCGTCGCCTCGAGCGACGCGCGCGTGAGTTCGCTCCGCATGTACGGGAAGTGAAAGGCGGCGATGCGGTCGATCGCGCGCGCGAGCTGCGCGATGGCATTCTTGCCGGCGGGCCGGCTCGAATGGCCACCGGGGTTCGTGAAGCTGATGTCGAAGTCCGCGTAGGTCTTCTCGCCCGCCTGCAGGTCGTAGACGAGCGGCGTGTTGTCGGTCGCGAGTTTGCCGCCGCCGCCGTCGCCGTTCAGCACGAATTCCGCATCCGGGAACTGGCTGGCGAGCACACGCGTCGTCCGCATCGAAGTCTCTTCATCGCCCGAGAACGCGAGGATGATGTCCCGGCTCGGCTCGAACCCCTCGGCCTTCAATTGCCGGATCGTCGTGACCACCATCGCGACGTCGAACTTGTTGTCGTCGGCGCCGCGACCGTAGAGATAGCCGTTCTCGACGACCGGGGTGAACGGGTCGCGGTCCCAGTCCTCGGCCCGTGCTTCGACGACATCCATGTGATCGGAAATGACGAGCGGGCGCTTCTTGCCCGTGCCGCGGTAGCGCGCGACCAGCGTCGCGGTCTCGCCGATACGTTCGATGTGGATGTCCGCCGCGGGGATGCCCCCGGCCTCGAGTTGCTGCGCGAGGTACGCCGCATAGGCGGGTACCTGGCCCTGGCCTTCGACGGTGCGAAAGCTCACCGATTTCTCCAGCAGTTCGAGCGCTGCGGCGGACTGCGTCGCGGCCGCGCGGGCGGGCAACGCCGAAACGAGCAGCAACGGCGCGCAGAGGGCGACGGCGAGCGGGGCGGGATGACGGTGCGGCATGTGTGCTCCAGTCGGGGGTGGCAGGCGCGCAACAGGCGAAGCAGCGGCGTATATTCACGCGATGCTCACCGTGGCGCGGGAGGCAAGTATGTCAAGTATAACGGGCGCGTTGCGCAGGCTGATGCCGGTGGTGGCGGTTGCCCTGGCTGCGGCCTGCGCACGCGAAAATGCGCCCGGGCAGGCACAGATCGAATGGACCCGGGAGGCACTCGCGCGCAACCCGGGCCTGGATGTCGTGGCCGTCGATCCAAAGGGCGTATTCACGGTGCGGATGCATCACGGCGGCGAGCTGTACACCGTCAGCGTGAACGATGTCATCGCGGCCCCGCCCGGCGTTGCGAAGACGTCGGCGCCGGCAGCCGCGCCGCTGCCCGTGCCTGGGGCCACCGACGCGGAGGAACCGGACACCATGGCACAGGAGGGCCCGGCCGGTGAGGCTGAGACAGCGCCGGAGGCGACCGGAGGCGCGGGCCACAACGGCATCACGGTGACGCGCGACGCCGGGCGCATCAGCATCACGGGCCCCGGGGTTTCCATCGCGAGCGCGACGGCTCCCGCCCCGGGTGGCGAGGCAGGCACGGCGGCCGCGGCGGCCGTGCACGCACCCGGCAGCGCCGAGCGGCGCAGCCAGCCGATGATCTGCGAAGGCGAGCGCCTGATGCACATCGACAACCGTGCCATCACGTTCGACGGTGACGGGCTCATCGTGCGGGACGGATGCGACCTGTATCTCACCAACAGCCGCATAGCGGCGAGCGGCACGGCGATCACGGTGGCCGGCGGCAAGGTCCACATCGTCAACAGCGACGTCGGGGGTGCCGTGGCCTCGATCGACGCGTCGCAGGGCGCGCAGGTATACCTCTCGCGCGCATCGATCGACGGCCTGCAGCGCCGCTTCGATTCGGCGCAGATCAGCGATCTAGGCGGCAACCGTTATCGCTGATGACGACCTGATGGCGACGACTGCGGCCGATGCCGCCGTGGCGCGCACGGCGGACAGGCTGCGCGAGATCGTGGCACTGCCCGGCGTGGCGCAGGCGCTCGCCACGGCATCGCCGCTCGTTGCGGCATCGATGCCGCGCGTGTTCGCGGCCAGCGACTTCGTCGCGGAGTCGTGCCTCCGGCACCCGCCCCTGATTCCGTCGCTGCTCGAGGGCGATACGCTGCACGTCCCGGGTGCATCGGTCGATTACACACGCCTTGCGCACGACGCACGGGGCATCGAGGAGGAGGCGCACTACCAGTCGTGGATCCGTCACTGGCGCCGCCGCGAGATGGTGCGCATCGCGTGGCGGGACCTCGCCGGCTGGGCGGACCTCGACGAGACGCTCGCGGCGTTGTCGGCCTTTGCCGATGCCGCCGTCGGCTCGGCGAGCGACTTCGCGACGCGATCGCTCGCGGCCCGCTTCGGCACTCCGCGCAGCGAAGAGGGCATCGCGCAGCCGCCAGTGGTCGTCGGCATGGGCAAGCTCGGCGGCGGCGAGCTGAATTTCTCGTCGGATATCGACCTCGTGTTCCTCTACCCCGAGCACGGGGAAACCGACGGCGCGCGACGCATCGCGAACGAAGAGTACTTCACGCGCCACGGCCAGCTGCTGATCCGTCTCCTCGACGCGCGCACGGTCGACGGCTTCGTGTTTCGCATCGACATGCGGCTGCGACCGTTCGGTGACAGCGGGCCGCTCGCGGCGGGCTTCGCCTCGTTCGAGGATTACCTGTTGCGCCACGGTCGCGCCTGGGAACGCTATGCCTGGGTGAAGGCGCGCGCCATCACGGCGCCCGAAGCCTATGCCGAAATCCGGGCCAACGCGGTGCGCCCGTTCGTCTACCGGCGCTATCTCGACTTCGGCGTCTTCGAATCGCTGCGCGAGATGAAGGGGCTGATCGAGCGCGAGGTGCAACGACGCGATCTCGAGGACAACATCAAGCTCGGGCCCGGCGGCATCCGCGAGATCGAGTTCGTCGTGCAGGCGCTGCAGCTCGTGCGCGGCGGCCAGGATCGACGGCTGCAGACGCCGTCGCTCCTCGAGGCGCTGCGGGTGATCGAGGGCGGGCGCACATTGCCTCCGGGTGCGGTCGCGAAGTTGCGCGACGCGTACGGCTTCCTGCGCCGTCTCGAGAACCGGCTGCAGATGCTGGGGGACGAACAGACGCACGAGTTGCCGACCGACCGCGTCGCGCGTGCGCGCATCGCGGCGGCCATGGGATTTCCCGCCTGGGACGCACTGGTGCCGGCCCTCGCGACACACCGCCGGCATGTCTCGGCGCAGTTCAAGGCGGTCGTTTTCGCGCCGGACGCCAACGGCGCCAAGCCCGTGATCACGGTCGATCTCGGGCCCTTGTGGGAGTCCGGTGAGCGGTCCGGGGCCAGCGCCATGGAGCAGACGCTCGCGGAAGCAGGCCTGCGTGATGCGCCCGAGGCCGCGCGCCTCCTCGTCGAGTTCGGTGCCTCCATGCTCGAGCGACGGCTCGATGCCGCGGGGCGCAAGCGCGTGCGGGCGCTGATGCCGTCCGTCGTCACGGACATCGCCGCCGCCGGCGGCACCACGGAAACGCTGCGGCGGGTACTCAGCGTGTTCGAGGCGATCGGCTCGCGCTCCGTGTATTTCGCGCTGCTGCACGAGAGCCCGCTCGCGCGGCGGCGCCTCGTCGACCTGTGTGCACACGGGGAGTTCCTCGCGGCGCAGATCGCCGCGCACCCGCTGCTGCTCGATGAGCTGCTCGACGACCGTCTCCTCGATGCGGTGCCGGATCGCGCCGCGCTCGCGCACGATCTCGAGCTGCGCATGCAGCAGCTCGTCGACGACGACCCGGAGCGGCAGGTCGAAGCATTGCGGCACTTCCAGCGCGCCGCCGTGTTTCGTATCGCGGTCGCGGACCTGACCGGGCGCCTGCCCGTGATGCGCGTCAGCGACCGGCTGACCGACGTCGCGGAACTGATCGTCGGGCATGCGATGGATCTCGGCTGGCGCCAGATCGTCGCCCAGTTCGGGACCCCGATGTGCGGCGAAGGCGATGCGCGGCGCGCGGTACGCGTCGGCGCCGTCGGGTACGGCAAGCTCGGCGGCATCGAGCTCGGCTACAGCTCCGATCTCGATCTCGTGTTCCTGCACGACTCCGCCGGCGGAAACGAAGAGACCGACGGCGCGAGGCCGCTCGACAACCAGGTGTTCTTCGTGCGGCTCGCGCAGCGCATCGTGCACCTGCTCACCCTGCACTCGGCCGCGGGCCGCCTGTACGAGGTCGACATGCGCCTGCGACCGAGCGGCAAGGGCGGCATGCTCGTGACGAGCATCGCGGCATTCGCGGCGTACCAGCGCACGGAGGCCTGGACGTGGGAACACCAGGCGCTGCTGCACGCCCGCGCGGTCGCGGGAGCACCGCAGATCTGCGAGGCGTTCGAGCGCGAGCGGCTCGAGATCCTGCGCTCCGCCGTGCGTCGCGACACGCTGCGCGAGGAAGTGCGCGCGATGCGCGAGCGGATGCGCCGCGAGCTGTCGCGCGCGGGAGAAGGGCTCATCGACCTGAAGCAGGACCCCGGTGGCATCGCGGATATCGAGTTCCTCGCGCAGTACTGGGCGCTGCGCTGGGCGGGCGACTATCCGCCCGTCGCGCTGTATCCGGACACGATCCGCCAGCTCGAATCGGTGGCATCGGCCGATCTCGTACCGCAGGCGACCGTGGATGTGTTGACGCACGCATACCGGCTCTACCGGGAACGGATCCACCACCGCGCGCTCGCGGACGCGCCGCCGATCGTTCCCGCAGGGGAGTTTCGCAGCGAGCGTGCCGCAGTCACTGCAATCTGGGACGCAGCGATGCGCGATCCGGGCGAGCTCGCAGGGGGCGGTCTATAATGCGTGCGACGTCTTTGCGGAACCGTTCCATGCCGGCCAACACGCCCCCGCTCATCCAGCCGAACGCCCAGAACCAGTACGAGGTGACGGCCGAGGATTTGCCGCTCGCCTGCCCGATGCCGCAGATGTACCTGTGGAACTCGCACCCGCGCGTCTACCTGCCGATCGCGCAGACCGGCTGGGCGAAGTGCCCGTATTGCGGTGCGGAATACACGCTGCGGCGATGAGTATTTCCGGTGCGATGCCAGACTTTCAGGAGTGGCGCGGCCGCCTGAATCGAGCGCACCATGGCCGTGATGCGCAACGCGACCCTCGATTTGCTGGAGCGTGCCAATGTGCCTTCGGAGCAGGCGCTTGCGCTGGCGCAGGCGATCGAGCTCGAGGTCGCGTCGCAGCGTGATGCCATGGTCAGCCGCTCCGACTTCCTCGACATGCGCGGTGAATTCCACACGGAGCTGGCTCCGCTCAAAGTCGACGTCGTGCAGCTCAAGGCCGATGTCGCCCAGCTCAAGGCCGATGTCGCCCAGCTCAAAGCCGACGTCGTGCAGCTCAAAGCCGACGTCGTGCAGCTCAAAGTGGATGTG
Organism: Steroidobacteraceae bacterium; assembly: GCA_050249415.1. Lineage (GTDB taxonomy): Bacteria > Pseudomonadota > Gammaproteobacteria > Steroidobacterales > Steroidobacteraceae > CADEFQ01. The sequence continues at coordinate 7,368 of JBFWQO010000015.1, read as the reverse complement.
GGCGACATCAGGAAGGAACTCGTGCAGTTGCGGCAGGAAATGTACGAGTGGAAGTCCGAGATCCGCGTGGAAATGCACGGCGTGAAGGCAGAACTGGTCCGATGGGTCTTCACGGTGATGCTCGGCCAGACCGCGGTGCTGCTCGGCGGCGGCTACTTCATCCTGGACCGTTTCATGGGCTAGGCCACGGCCGACGACCCGATCTCTGGCTGCTCGCCGTTCGCTGCTCGCCGCGCCTCGAGCACGCCGCGGGCGCGCTCAAGGCGCGCGATAGGGCTTGTACGACTTCTCCTCGACGATCGTCGAGCCGAGGTGCGTGTTGACGCGTTTCTTGATGGCCGCGCGCTCGTCGTTCGTCACGTAGACCGCGCGCGCGAGCTCGATGAAGCGCGCGTCGAAAGCCTGCGCGAGCTCCTTGTCGCGAATTTCGTCCTCGATGTCCCACAGCGCCTCGTTCACGCGCTGCAAGGCGGCCTCGTCGCCCGCCACTTCGGCAATGGCCGCGCCGCTCGCGCGCCAGGTCGCCTCGAGCCGGGTCAGTTCATGGCGCACGTTCGCGACTTTCGCGGGATCGGTCATGCGCGCCGACTTGATGCGCAGGATCGTGATCTTGTCGAGCAGCTCGCCGGGGGAGATCGGCACGAGGATATCTTTCATGGGGCGGATGCTAGCAGGCGGCGGCCCGCGCTGCGCGCTGCGAGCAACGCATCGAGCCGCTCGCGCACGGCCTCGACGGTGATGAGGTCCATGACGCCGGGCTCCTCGATTTTTCCGGTCCAGGGCAGCGCTCCGGGCGGCTTGCCGCGAAAGCGCTGCGCCGCCGCGGCATAGGCGTCGACACACCATTCGCGGGACAGGTACGGCCCGCTGCGCGCGGGATTGGTCGCGGCGTAGAGCCCGATGACCGGCGTGCCGACCAGGGTCGCCATGTGCGCCGGACCGGAATCGGGGCTCACGAGCGCGGTCGCGGCCGCGATCAGCGCGAGCATCTGCGGGAGCGTGTCGCGACCGATCTGGTTGACGAGCGGCGAGCGCGCCTGCGCGACGATCGCTGCACCCGTCTCGCGTTCGAGCGGCGAGGGTCCGCCGCACAGGATCACGCGCATGCCGTGGTGGCGCACCGCGTGATCGGCGATGGCCGCGTACCCCTCGACCGACCAGTTGCGCAGTCGATGGCTCGAGCACGGACTCACGAGCAGGGTGGGCCTGGCGTCCGGGACCAGGCGCGCGGCATATTCGCGTGCATCCGCGGGCAACGGCACCGACCAGTCGAGCGTGCGGTCCTCGATGCCGAGTGCCGCCGTGAAGCCGAAGAAACTGTCGAGCACGTGCTCGCGCGTGCGGGGCGCGATGCGCGCGTCGGTGAACAGCCACTGCAGTTCGCGGGCCCGGGCCCGGTCGAAGCCGAGCTTGACGTGCGCCCGCACGCAGCTCGCGACAAGGCTCGCGCGCAGCGCGAGCTGCATGTGGAGCAGCACGTCGAAGCGGCGGTGCGCGAGTTGCGCGCGCAGCGCCCGGAGGCCCGCGAGGCCGGCGCGCTTGTCGACGGTGATAAACTCGATGCCCGGCAGCAGGGACATCAGCTTCGCCTCGAGCTTGCCGATGATCCAGGTGATCCGGGTGCCGGGGTATGCGTGTTCGAGCGTGCGGATCACCGGGACCACGTGGCAGGTATCGCCGATCGCGGAGAGCCGCAGCAGGCACAGGCTGCGGGGCGGCGTGGCGAGTGGCAGCATGATCGGGATGGGCGGCAATGGCGCGTACCTGGACGAGCGGATCGGAAGTCAAGCGCGTGGCCGTCGGCGGCGGAGCGATGCTATACGACGCCTCCCGCGTGGGCAATTTGCGCGCCGAGTGGTTCGATCCCGCGTACTGGCGCAAGCGCGATGCGGTGACCGGCGAGGCACCGGGTCGCGGCGCCACCGTGTTCTTCGCGACGAACGGGCGTGAGTATGCGCTGCGCCACTACCGGCGGGGCGGGCTCATCGCGCGACTCTCCGCCGACCGCTACGTCTGGCGCGGCGAGGGTGCGGCGCGCCCCGTGGCGGAGTGGCACCTGACCTATCACCTCGCGCACGCCGGGTTGCCCGTTGCGCCGCCGGTCGCGGCACGCTATGAGCGTCACGGCCTCGTGTATCGCGGCGACCTGATCACCGAGCGGCTCGCGGGGACGATGTCGCTCGCAGCGGCGCTCGAACTCGGCAGCGTGCCGATCCTCACCTGGGTGGAGATCGGGCGCTGCCTGCGGCGCTTCCACGATCTCGGCGTGTGCCACGCCGATCTCAATGCGCACAACATCCTGCTCGGCGCGCAAGGCATGGTGCACCTGATCGACTTCGATCGCGCGACGCTGCGGCGGCCGGGCCTGTGGCGCGATGCCAATCTCGTGCGCCTGCGGCGCTCGCTCGACAAGGTGACCGACTCGCTGCCGCCGGGGCGTGCGACCGAGGCCGACTGGCACTCGCTGCTCGCCGGTTATCGCGAGGCCCCCCCGACGGGTGGCCCGCCGCCACTCGCAGGCTCCGCTTCGGACACGCGGGCCGCCGATTGAGCGCCCTTCGCGAGCGCTTCGCTCCGATGCGCCTCCTGTACCTGTGCGTCGTGTATCTCCTCGCGCCTGTCGTCGGCGTGGCGATGCTGCTGCGCGGCTTTCGGGACCATGGCTACTGGCACAACTTCGGCGAGCGTTTCGGCTTCGGCGCGGTGCCATGGCGAGGCTCCTGCCTGTGGGTGCACGCGGTTTCGGTCGGCGAGGTACAGGCGGCGGCGGCGCTGGTGCGTGCGCTGCGCGAGCGCTACCCGGACCTGCCGATCGTCGTGACCACCGTGACGCCGACCGGCGCCGAACGCGCCCGTGCGCTCTACGCCGGCCTCGCGCACGTGCGCTACGTGCCCTACGACCTGCCGGGTGCCGTGCGCCGGTTCTTCGATCGCGTGCGCCCCCGCGTCGCGATCATCCTCGAGACCGAGCTGTGGCCGAACCTCTACCATGAATGCGGCCGGCGCGGCGTGCCGCTCGTGCTCGCGAGCGCGCGCATCTCGCCGCGCTCGATCGGTCGCTACCGGCGCCTCGCCGCGCTCTTTCGCGAGGCGCTCGCGAACGGCATCGTGATCGCGGCGCAGAGCCCGGCCGACGCCGAGCGCTTCCGGTATATCGGCGCCAATCCCCTCCGTACCCATGTCATGGGCAATATCAAGTTCGACTTTGCGCTGCCGGCGGATGCGCGCGTGCGCGGCGCCGGGTTGCGGGCTGTCCACGCGCCCGGACGTCCCGTATGGGTCGCGGGCAGCACTCACGCGAAAGAGGAGGACGTCATACTGGCGGCGCACCGGCTCGTGCGCGAGCGCCACCCCGGGGCGCTCCTGATACTCGTGCCGCGCCACCCGTCACGCTTCGCCGAAGTGCGCGCGGCGCTCGAGGCCGCCGACTTCCGCTATGCCTGCCGCTCGCGCGGCGAACACTGCGCCCCGGACACCGGGGTCTACCTCGGCGATACGCTCGGCGAACTCGTGCTGCTGTACGCCGCGGGCGATGTCGCCTTCGTCGGCGGCAGCCTCGTCGCCGTCGGTGGGCACAACCTGCTCGAACCGGCGGCGCTCGGCCTGCCCATCCTGACCGGGCCGCATACCTTCAATGCGGAGGACATCGCACGGCTCCTGATTGCGGAAGGCGCCGCCGAGGTCGTGACCGACGCCGGCGAACTCGGGTCGCGGACGGCCCGGCTGCTCGCCGACGGCGCGGAACGCGAGCGCATCGGTGCGATCGGCATGGCCACAGTGGAACTCAATCGCGGCGCGCTCTCGCGGCTGCTCGCACTGCTGTCGCCGGTGATCGCCGCTACGGAGTCGTCGTGCCCGTCGAGCCTGTCGGCGGCGGCGGAACCGTCGACACCGTCTGGTCGAGCCAGCCGTTGATCTCCTCGAGCGCGGCGCGATCCAGCGTGCCGGCCGCCTGCCGCAGCCGGATCACGTTGAGCAGGTAGTCGTACTTGCTGCGCGAGAGGTTCGTGAACGCCTGCACGAGGTTGCGACGCGCCTGCAGGACGTCGACCGTCGTGCGCGTGCCCACTTCGTAGCCCGCCTCGGTGGCCTGCAGCGCCGTGCGGCTCGATTCGAGCGCCTGCTTGAGTGCATTCACGCGCGAGATTTCGCTCGTCACGCCGAGGAATGCGTCGCGTGCCTGGCGCTCCGTTTCCCGTGACGTGCGCTCGAGGCGCTGGCGCGCGGCCTGCCACAGAAACTCCTGCTGGCGCACGCGCGATCTCGTGCCGCCGCCGCTGAAGATCGGCAGCGTGAACTGCAGGCCGATGAGGGTCGCATCCGTGTCGTTCTCGAGCGCGACCGAGCGTTCGTTCGGAAAGTTCGGCGGGAAGGCCGGGAAGGTCTGGTCGGTCGTCGTGCGCTGGTTGCCGTAGCTCGCCGTGAGGTCGATCGAAGGCAGGTGGCCGCCGAAGGCCGAGCGTACGTCGTCGCGCGCGATATCCGCCGCGAGCCGGCTCGAGATGAGAGCGAGGTTCTGGTCCATCGCGACCCGTACCCAGTCGTCCTCGTTCGCCGGTTCCGGGCCCTCGAGCGGCAATTCGTCGCCGGGCTTGTCGAGTGTTGCATAGCGCGCGCCCGTGACTTCGCGCAGGCCCTCTTCCGCGGTGGCGAGCTGCCGTTTCGCGGCGATCACGTCGGCAGCGGCGTTGTCGCGCGCGGCGCGCGACTCCTGCACGTCGGTGATGGCGATCAGGCCCACCTCGAAGCGCTTCTCCGCCTGCTCGAGCTGGCGCGAGACCGCCTGCAGGTTGGCCTGCTGCGCATCGAGCGTGTCGCGCGCCGCGAGGACATCGAAATAGGCCGTCGAGACGCGCAGGATCAGGTCCTGTTCCGCCGCCGCGTAGTCGGCCTCGGCCTGCGCGACCTGCTTGTCCGCGCGACGCAGCGCCACCCAGTTCTCCCAGCGAAAGACGCTCTGGCTCAGCTCGACGGACCACGACTTCGTTTCCGGTTCGCGGGTGCCCGACGTGCCGAAAATCGCGAGCTCGCCCGCGTTCGGTCCCTCGCTCACGATCTGGGCCTGGTCGCTCGTGCCCTCGAACTTGTTGTCCGTGTAGTTCGCGACGCCGCTCAGTTGCGGGAGCAGCGCGGCAAGGGCCTGGGGCTTCGATTCGCGGTTCGCGCGCCGCAGCGCCTCGGCCTCCCGGATCTGCGGGTCGGAGTCGAGCGCGCGTTGATACACCGCGAGCAGGTCCTCGGCGGCGGCCGCCTGCGTGACGAGGAGCAGGGCGAGTGTTCCCAGCGGGGCAAAGCGCAACATAAGGATCCCTTATTTAGTGTTCTACATCACCATATCACATGGCATTCCCGCTGTCACGGCCGAGGCGGCGGCGGGCACAGGCCGGGGCCGCTCTCTCAGAACACGAATCGACGCGGCCGCTCCGCATGCACCAGCGGCTCGATCCATGTCTCGAACAGGTCCAGGCTGGTCCAGGCATTCGAGGACGCGCGCCGCAGCAGGCGTGCCGACATCACCGGCCCGTCGCCGACGATCACGAAGAGGCGTCCCCCGTTCTCGAGCGCGTGCTGGAAGCGCTCGTCGTAACGGGGCAGGGAACCCGTGAGCACGATGACGTTGTAGCGCGGTTCGAGCGCGAGTTCGAAGGCATCGGCCGCGCGCACCTCGGCGTTCGTGATGCCGCCGGCCGCGAGGCGGACGCGCGCGTCGCCCGCGAGATCGTCGTGGATTTCCACGGAGTGCACATGCCGTGCCGTGGCCGCGAGGCAGGCGGTGAGATAGCCGGAACCGGTGCCGACCTCGAGCACCTTGTCGAGCGGGGTCACGGCGACGGCCTGCAGGATGCGGCCGACCACCTTCGGCGCGAGCATGTGCTGCCCGTGGGGCAGCGCGATGGCCGCGTCGGCGTGCGCCACATCGCGAAATGCGCGCGGCACGTAGTCTGCGCGCGGTACGCGGCGCATCGTGTCGAGCACGGTGTCGTCCAGCACGTCCCATGCACGCACCTGCTGCATCACCATCTGTTCGAGAGCCACGGTCGACATCGGCACACTCTCCGGATTGGACTTATTCTGCCGCACGAAACGGCGCGTCAACTTACGGGTTTTCCGTAGCGGTGCCAAGTTGCGCCGCACGCTTATCGTGAAATCGGCGCCGCGCTGCGTACCCCGTCCTATATGCTGACGACGGATATGGAGCGCGTCCGATGCGCACTACAACAAATCGGGGGATAGCCGGATACCGATGTCGATCGTCGGGCTAGTGAGCGTACTACTCGCGCTGGTGGCGGTGCTGCTGCTGGTGCTGTACCTCTTGCAGCGTCGGGAGCTGCGCGCGGTCGCCGCGATGTCGCGCGAGGTGCAGCGGGTCGCCATCGGCGGCCGCCTCTCGGATCGGGTCGACCTGCAGACCGACCAGCCCGAGCTCGCCGCTCTCGGCACCGCGATCAACCATCTCCTCGCGCGCGTCGGGGCGCAATCCGACCGCGAGCGCCTGAGCCCCGTCCTGTTCGCCGATCTCGGTGACCGCATCCACGAAGTCGTCATCGTGCATCGCGAGGTGATCCTGTACGCGAACCGGCAGTTCGCCAACCTCGTCGGCGTGGAACGCGCGGTGCTGCCAGGCCGACGCCTCGCCGACATCGTCGCCGCCGACAGCGCCGAGCTCGTCGAGGAAAACCTGCGCCGCAAGCTCGCGGGCGAGGCGACCGCCGATCGCTATGAGATCGACATCATCGGGCTGCAGGGCAGCGCGAGCCGCCTCGAAATCGCGACCACGGTGATCGACTACGACGGCGGTCCGGCGGTGCTCGTCACCGGTGTCGAGGTCGTGCCCACGCAGACGGTACCCGCGCTGCGCGCGCCGCCGCTCGCCGATGCGGCCGAACCCGGCGAGCCCGCGCCCGGCCGGACACCCGCCCGTGACGATGCGCTCGAGTCGCTGGCCGAAGGCATCGTCGTGACGGATGCGCGCGGCCAGATCGAGTACATGAACGCCGCCGCCGAGGCGCTCACCGGCACGACACGCATCGAGGCGCAGGGCCGCCGCTTCGAGGATATCGTGAGTCTCGTCGACGAGACGGAGCGTCGCGCGATCACCGATCCGGTGCGCCACGCCATCGAGAGCGGGGCGGCCGTGCGCGCGCCGCGCCGCGCGCTCCTCGTCGCGCGCGACTCGGGCGAGGAGCGCGCTATCGAGCCGCTCACCTCGCCGCTGCGCGATGCCGGCGGCAACGTCACGGGCACCGTCGTGCTGCTGCACGACGTCACCGAACTGCGGGGCATGGCGCGGCAGATGTCGTACCAGGCGACGCACGATGCGCTGACGGGGCTCGTGAACCGCCGCGAATTCGAGCGGCGGCTCGAGGA
>JBFWQO010000014.1:0-95857 GCA_050249415.1 Steroidobacteraceae bacterium | reverse complement strand
GCCACGAACCGCAGGCGCTCATCCATCTTGCAACACTCCCGCCACGGCATATGGGTCTCCCCCAAATGCCGGAAAGTGTTACCTATGTGTCCGGAATGGTGTGTTACCCATCAGTCCGAATGGGCATTCGCGACTCCGGCCCAACGCCTCTTTTCATGGAGGCGTTTCCCGGTGCGTGCGAAGCGACTGGATTCGTGATCGAAGCAGCCGGGGTCGCAGTGCCCGATTGGCTGCCGGGGAACAGGCCTGTATCCCCGCTGCGCGTGCCATGCGCCAATCGAACCGATCTGCCCGCGCGACTCAGGCCGCCACCCGCGAAGTCAGCATCGCCGCGAAGGTCGACTGATCGGGTCCGGCGAAGGCCTTGGCGCTGCGTGCCGCGACCAGCACGTCCGCGAACGCCTCTGTCATGCCGAACGCCGGCGGAAGGTGACTGCTCAGTATCGCCGTCGGCGCCATGCGTCGTAGTTCGTTCAACGCCCCGGCGAGCCAGGTCTCACTCGTATTCGCGAGCCACGGCGAGTCGACGCTTGCCCACAGGACCTGGCGTTCGCGCAGGGATGCCGGCGCGACGGCAGCGGCGCTCTCTGCGGGCCTCTCGAGGGCGGCGCCGAAGCAGTCCGAACTGAAGTACACGCCCGATTTCGCATCATAGGCGCCCATGGTTTCCGGTGCATCGTAGGCGGGTGGCACGACTGCGCACAGTGTTCGATCGCCTGCGTCGATGCTTTGCCCGGGGTTCAGCAAGTGGACCCGTCCCAGCGGCAGCGGCGCGAAGAGGCCGAGTTTCCCGAGACCCAGAAAGTTGGTCACGACCTTCGCCTGCGGCGCGACTTCGAGAAGGCGGCAGAGACTACCGACGTGGTCCTGGTCGACGTGCGTAAGCCAGATCCAGCGCAGGTCGTGGGGATCGATGACCGAACACAGCGCGTCGATGAACTCGCTGGAGTCTGCATGCAGACCGGCGTCGATCAGTACGGGGGCGGCAGACTTCAGGACAAAGGCGTTCACGGGGAGCAGTCCCAGGCCGGGAATCGGCACGTGGGAAGTCAGGGCCGAGACGGCGCCGGAGATGCGCAAGGGTTTTTCCACGGCTGCTTCCTGCATGAAATATTCGTGGCCTGCACCTTAGCGGCGTGTCGATCCGTGCGATCGCTACAATCGGACAATGGATATCGCGAAGCTGCCAATCGCCGATCCGGTCGATCATGGTCGCGTCGATGATCCGCGACGGCCGATCCTGACGATGTCCTATCGGTTGGGGCCCGGACGCACGCCGACGCATCGCCACTCGCGCGCGCATCTCTTCTATTGCGCCGAGGGAGTGTTTCGGCTCGTGGGGAAGAATGCGACCTGGCTGGTGCCACCGAGCCAGGCCGTGTGGATTCCCTCCGGCGCCGAACACAACGCGTACGCGACGCAGCCGGTCGCGCTTCTTTCCTTGTTCGTCGATGCCTCGGCAACGAGCGGACTGCCGGACGAATGTCGGGTCGTACACATTGCCCCGCTTCTGAGGGAACTGATCTTCAAGGCGGTGGATGTCGGCAACGGGTATGCGGCGAACGGTTCGGCGGCGCGACTGATGCAAGTCATCCTGGATGAGCTCCACGGTCTGGAGGCCGCTCCTTTGAGCCTGCCGCTCGCGAGCGACAAGCGCATCCGGCAACTCTGCGAGGCGCTGCTCGCGAACCCCGCGGACGAGCGGAGCCTGGCGGTGTGGGCGCCACGCGCAGGAGCCAGCGCGCGCACGCTGGCGCGCTTGTTCACGCGCGAGACGGGATTGACGTTCGCCGAGTGGCGCCGGCAGATGCGCCTGCTCGAGGCGATGGATCGACTCGGCAAGGGGCAGACAGTCACCCGCGTCGCCCTGGATCTGGGTTACGAGAGCCCCAGTGCCTTCATAGCGATGTTCCGGCGCACGCTCGGTGCATCGCCTGCCCGGTACTTTCGAAACGCGGAATCAGATCACGGCTGAGTCGATGGCGGGATTGCTGGCGCCGCCGCGCCGCGCCATTGGCCGCTTCGCGATCGCCTGGCAGGATCAGGCGACGTCGCCGATATTTCCGCTGCAATGCTCCACCTGCCCTCGGTGCTCGACGGGGGACTCCCGTACACCCGAGTGCGTACAGTTTGCGTTGCCGCGGTTCACCTTCCGGGTGACGCTGCTCCGCGCGCCTGAGAACGCGGACGCTACCGTTCACGGAAGCCATTCAGGCCAGCTCGCATCTCCAGCCCGCCGGCAGCGACGCCGACTCGACTGCGGCCATGAAGCCGGGGTCCGCGCCGGCGTGGCGGTCGGCGGCCGGGTAGAGGATGGTCTCCTCCTTCGGGTTGTGCATATTGAGCAGCATCATGAGCTGCTCGCACGACTCGCGAAGGTCGTCCCCAATTTCCGCCGTCTCGCAGGCGGCGGCGAGTCGCTCGATCAACGGCCACATCTGGCCGTGTTCGCGCTTCATCACGAAGACCGGCATTGCGAGGCCCGCGCTCGCGAGCGGCGGGAACAGCACGGCCTCCTCGATGTGGATGTGTTCGCGCAGCAGCGCGAGCGATGCGGCCAGGGCTTCACGCGTCGCGGTCCCTGCGAGAAAGCCCTGCACGCCGGCGTCGATCGCATGGTGCTGGCCTTCCAGGAAAGGGCCCGGCAGTGTCTGGCTCCCGGAACTGTTCATGGCATCGATCCCAGCAGTTGTGCCGCGTGCGACGCGGCGATCCATTCCTCGTTGGTGGGCTCGACGCCCACCGTCACGGTGCTGTCGCGGCTCGAGATGACGGCGGCGTGGCTCGCATTGGCCACGGCATCCACGCGCACGCCGAGATAGGCGAGGTGCTCGCAGACACGCGCGCGCAGCACGGCATTATGCTCGCCGATGCCGGCGGTGAACACCAGCAGGTCGAGCCCGCCGAGCACGGCGGCCAACGCGCCGATTTCACGCACGAGGCGGCGCACGTAGAGCGCGAGCGCGATGCGCACGCGCTCGTCGCCCGCTTCGAGCGGCAGCAGTTCACGTGGATCGCTCGAGACGCCGGAGACGCCGAGCAGGCCCGAGTCGTGGTAGAGCATGCGCGCCACCTCGTCGAGCGTAAGCCTCTCGATCTGCATCAGGTAGATCACGGCGCCCGGGTCGAGCGTGCCGCAGCGCGTGCCCATCATCAGCCCATCGAGCGCCGAGAAGCCCATGCTGGTGGCGACGCTCCTGAGCCCCCGCATCGCGCACAGGCTCGCGCCGCTGCCGAGGTGGGCGACGACGGTGCGTCCGCGCGCCGTGTCGCCATGGCGCTCGGCGAGCGCGTGGCTCATGTAGTCGTACGACAGGCCGTGGAAGCCGTAGCGGCGCACGCCGCGCTCCCAGGCCGACCACGGCAGCGCGAACATCTGCTCGATCGGCTCCTGCGTGCGGTGGAAGGCCGTGTCGAAGCAGGCGACCTGCGGCACGCCGGGCGCGAGGCGGAAGAGCGACTCGATCGCCTCGAGCGCAAACGGCTGGTGCAACGGCGCGAGCGGCACATAGCTCCTGAGATCGGCCAGCACCGCCGCATCCAGTCGCACCGGCTCGAAGTACTTGCTGCCGCCGTGTACGACCCGATGCGCCACGGCGGCGATGCGCCGCTCGTCCCCGATGCGCGCGCGCACGCGCCCATGGATGTGCGCCAGCGCTGCGTCGTAGGGTCGCGCGGGATCGAGCGTGACCGGGGCCGGCGTGACACCGGTCTCGCCGCAGGTGGGCCGCGCGCCGGTGATGCCGTCGACCTTGCCGTGCCACAGCGGCTCGCGCGCGAGCGGCCGGCGGCTCGCATCGAACAGCGCGAACTTGATGCTCGAGGAGCCGCAGTTGAGCACGAGCACCAGCGGGGTCGGGGCGGCCATCGCGCACTCAGGGAGGCGCGCTGCGAAAGCGATGCGCCATCATCGACGCGAGCGCGCAGGAGGCGAGGCGCGAGCGGCGCGAGTCCGCGCGGCTCGTGAGCACGATCGGCACGCGCGCGCCCATTACGATGCCGGCGCTGTCGGCGTGGCCCATGTACTCGAGCTGCTTCACCAGCATGTTGCCGCTCTCGAGGTCGGGCACGACCAGCACGTCGGCCTCTCCGGCCACGGCCGAGCGGATGCCCTTCACGCGCGCCGCCTCGGGTGAGACGGCGTTGTCGAAGGCGAGCGGTCCGTCGAGGAGCCCGCCCGTGATCTGGCCGCGATCGGCCATCTTGCACAGCGCCGCGGCATCCAGCGTCGATGGCATGCGCGGATTGACCGTCTCCACCGCGGCGAGGATCGCCACCTTCGGCGACTCGACCCCGATCACGTGCGCGAGGTCGATCGCGTTGCGCACGATGTCGGCCTTCTGCGCAAGGTCCGGTGCGATGTTGATGGCCGCATCGGTGATGATGAACGGGCGCGGGTAGGCCGCCGTTTCCATCACGAAGCAATGGGTGATGCGGCGCGCGGTGCGCAGCCCGGCGTCCGGCGAAACGATCGCGGCGAGCAGTTCGTCCGTGTGCAGGCTGCCCTTCATCAGCGCCTCGACCTTGCCCTGGCAGGCCATGTGCGCCGCCCGCGCGGCCGCTGCGTGGCTGTGCGGGACATCGACGATCTCGCAGCCGTCGAGGCTGATGCCTGCCTCGGCCGCGACCCGGCGCAGCTTCGACTCGGGTGCGACCAGCACCGGGATGATCATGCCGGCCGCGCGCGCGTCCATGGCGCCGCCGAGGCTGAGCGCATCGCACGGATGCACGACAGCCATGCGCACGGGCGCGAGGCCCTGAACGTGCGCGATCAGGCGTTCGACGCCGCGCAGCCGTGTGGTGCCCGCGCCGGTCATCAGCGGCCGGTCCCGGCTCGAGCCGCGGTCACGATCAGCGCCGGCACGACGAATTCGACGGTCGGACCGTGGCCGGTGAGCCACGGTCGAAGCGTCTCGTGGGCCGCCGCACGCAGGCGCTCGAACTGCGCCTCATCGAGCAGTCCGCCGAGGGTCCATACGCAGGCATGCTCGGCCGCGACGAGCGCGTCGATCGACGCGAAGTGAACGGGGCGGTCGTGACGCGTGACGTGTACCGCCGCGAGTCCCGCATCCATGCACAATGCGGCGAGCCGTTCCGGATCGCCGAGGTTGAACGGGGCCCGAAAGGATTCGGCGACCTGTGGACCGAAGAGCCGATGGAGCAACTCGGCCAGCACGGCGTAACCGGGCGCGTGATCGAGCGCATCCCACACGGCCACCGCGATGCGCCCGCCCGGTCGCAATACGCGCCGCATTTCGCGCAGCGCCATGGTGCGATCCTCGAAGAACATCAGGCCGAACTGGCTGACCACGGCATCGAAGCGCTCGTCGATGAACGGCAGCTGCTCCGCGCGACCCTGCCGCCATTCGACCGCGGGGCCGGTGCGTCGCGCGACCACGAGCATGTCGTCGTTCGCATCGAGACCCGTGGCACTGCCGCCGGGTTGTACGCGCTGCGCGGCCGCGCCGGTCAGCGCACCGGTTCCGCAAGCGACGTCGAGCACATCGTGCCCCGCGCGTACACGGGCCGCGTCCAGCACGATCGGGCCCCATTGCCGGAAGAGCGCCGGCACGAAGAGGCGTTCGTACACTTCCGCGGGCGCGGCCCGCGCATGCAGATCATTGTTGCCCATGGTGCACCTCAGCGCATCTCGGTCGCCACCAGGACGCCCGCGCCGAGCAGTTGCGCGAGATCACGCTGCAGCTCGACGGGGTCCACACCGGGCTGGCGCGCCATCGCATCCTCGAGTGCGAACAGGCGCTGACCCAGGAGCCATTCGATGGTGGGATAGGTTGCGCCGACCGCGATCTCTCCGCCGTCGTATACCACGGCGAACCCGCTGTCGCGGCGCATCAACCGTGCCGCCTTGGCGAGCGAATACCACGCGGGCGACGATTGCGTGGGCAGGCGGTAGTCGGCCGCGGCACCGCCCGCTTCGCGCTGGTGGTTCTGCACGTCGATCGCGAATGCGGGCGAGGTCATCACCTCGCGCACGCGCCCGGCCAGCTGCGCGAGTCGCGCTGCGAGCGCCGCCGGATCGCGCGCGTCGGGCAGGTAGGCGCGAAACCCGCTTTCCGCCGTCAGCACCTTCTCGAGCAGCTTCAGGAGTGTGAGGCCCGTGGCGGGCGCGATACCGAAGGTGATGTGCAGCGAAGCCTGGGCGCCGGTGAGCGCATCGTGATACTGGCCGCGCGGCAGGTAGAGCACATCGCCCGGCCGCATCACGATTTCCTCGAGCACGCGGCCGCGCGTCGCGTTCAGGAACTTCTCGCCTTCGTCCCCGGGCGGCACGGGGGCCACCGGTGCGTCGGCGCGCGCTTCGTAGATCCGCCACGTCTTCTCGCCTTCGGCCTGCACGGCGAAGACATCGTGCAGGTCGAAGTGCGTCTGGAAGGCCTGCACGCCGCGGAACGAACAATAGACGTTCGCGAAGCTGCGTGCGGCGAACTGCGCGGCGAGCATTCGCGCGACGTCGCCAATCGGGGGGCAGACGCGGTGGATCTGGTTGGCGACGAGGCTCGCGCCGAGGCCGAGCAGCGCCTTGACCTTGGCGGGATTGACGGGCGCGGGCGTGCCGGCGCGCAGGTCGGCCGTGTCGCAGTAGTTCTCGCGCAGTGCGGCGCGGCTCTTGAAGTAGACCTTGAGCGTATCCTCGTTCCAGTACGGAGCCAGTGCGAGCACTGCATTGAAGCGCGCCCAGGGCAGCAGCGCTGCGCGTGTGCCGCCGTCGCCGGCGCGGATGCAGAGCGGCCGCCGGCCGAAGTACTGCGAGCGAAACGTGTCCGCATCGAACGGCGCCAGGAATTCCGCCAATTGCATGACGCGAGACGTTAGCATGGCGTATGCACCACGGGCAGGGGGACTGGCTGCCGGCTCGCGCCGCGCTGCATCCGGGCGGGCTCTTTTTCCAGCTCCGCGACATCGGCGCAGCGGCGCTCGACGACCCCTTCATGCAGGAGTCGATCACGCGCAGCAGCGCGCCCGAGCGGTATGTGCAGATCCTGCCGCAAGATCTCGGCCGGGCGCCGCCCGGTACGGCCCCCGCGGGACTGATCTTCCATGTCGCGCGCTGTGGCTCGACCCTGGTCTCGCAATTGCTGAAACAGCAGCGCGAGTTCGTCGTCTACGCGGAGCCGCCGCCGGTCAACGAGATACTGCGTCCCCCGCAGCCCTGGCCGCGCGCGCAGATGATCGCCGCGCTGAGGTCGCTCGGGGCGGCGTTCGCGGCGCACGCGACCCGGCCGTACATCATCAAGTGCACCAGCTGGAACACGCTCTACTGCGATCTCCTCGCCGAGGCGTTTCCGCTGACGCCGTGGGTGTTCTGCGTGCGCGATCCCGTCGAGGTCTGTGTCTCGCTGTTGCAGCGGCCACCGGGGTGGCTGCTCGGCGCTGACGAGATGTCGGCCCGCTTTGCGGCGATCGTCGATCCGCGGCGGGAGGCGACATCGAACGAGGACCTCGTCGCGCGCGCATACGCTGCGCTCTGTGAGGCGGTGGCGCGCCTCGATCCCGCCCGCGGGCGCGTGCTCGGCTACGAGTCGCTGCCGGCCGCCGTGTGGGAGGTCGTGGCGCCGCACTTCTCGATGCCGGTCGACGAGGCGGCCCGCGCCCGAATGGCGCAGGCCGCCCGGCGGCCCGCCAAGGCGCCGGTGGGGGCGACGACCGCCTTCAACGCCGCTTCCGCCGCGTCGCTGGCGGCGGCGTCGGATGCGCTGCGACGCGCGATCGCGCGCCGGGGCCTGGTGCCGGGGCTTCGGTTGTACGGTTATTCCCGCGAAGCGCCCGAATAACCGAACAACCGAAGCCCCGGCACCAGGTCTTTACCTCCTCACGGCGAGGTGCGTGACGAGGGCGAGCGCCGCCATCGTCCAGACGATGACGGCGCTCGACGGCAAGTCGGTCATTACCGATATGGCGAGGCCCGCGACGTAACTCACGCACGCGACCGCGTAGCCCGGCACGAGTTGTCGACGCGCCCCGAGGCGGTATGTCGCCACGGCCGGCACGATCAGTGTGGTGAACACGAGATAGACGCCGACGAGTTGCACCGACGCCGTCACCACGAGCGCAAAGAGCACGTAGAAGCCCACGCGGCCGATGCGCTCACGCCAGCCGAACCACACGGCCGCGAAGATCGCGGTGACGACGGCGGTGCGGATCAGCTGGTCGGTCGAGACCCAGAGGATCTGGCCCGCCAGCAGCTCCTTGAGATTGTCGCCGCCGTGCGGGTCGTTCGCGAGCAGCAGGATCTGGGCGGTGGAGGCGAGCACGAACAGGATGCCGATCAGGGCCTCCTGCACGTCTGGCCGCTTGCGCTCGGTCCACGTGAGCAGCAGCGCGCCGGCGAGCGCTGCCACGCCTGCGGCCGCCTGCGCGCCCCAGCCGGTGATCTCGAGGCCGAACCCGCTCGCCGCGATCACGCCGAGGCCTGCGACCTGCGCGATCGCGAGGTCGATGAAGACGATGCCGCGTGCGAGCACCTGCTGGCCGAGTGGCACGTGCGAAACGGCCACCAGCAGGCCCGCGACGAGCGCCGGCCAGAGGATCATGAGGTCCGTGTCGAGGAGATTCACGGGCGCACCGTTGCGAGCAGCCGATCGAGGGTGTCGTCGAAGAGGCCGAACAGGTCCTTCGCGGCCGGCGTGCCGCCGACAGAGAAGGGCAGTTCGACGACGGGCGCGTGAATGCGCGCCCCGAGCCACTCCGACGCCTTCGGATCGTTGTAGGCGTTGCGCAGGATCATGCGTGGCGGCGTGGCGGTGAGCCGCGCGACGAGTTCGCCGAGGTATCCGGCGCTCGGCGGCACGCCCGGTTTCGGCTCGATCGCGGCCACTTCGACGAGCCCGAGCCAATGGCACAGGTAGGTCTGGTCCTGGTGCATGACCACGACCTGCACGCCTTTGAGGGGCGCCGCCCGTGCGTCCCAGCGCGTCATCGCCTGCTGCCAGCGCGCATCGAAATCCGCAGCGCGCCGCGCGTAGTACGCCGCGTTCGCGCGATCGATGGCCGAGAGGCGCGCTGCGAGCGCTTTTGCGATGATCGCGATGTTGCGCGGGTCGAGTTGTACATGGGGATTGCCCTGGGGATGGATGTCGCCGAGCGCACGGTCGACCGCCGTCGGGACTTCGAGGAGACGCACTTGCGCGGCGGCCTCGAAATAGCCGGGCGCGCCCGGCTGGATACGCCGATTGCCCGATTCGCGCACGAGGACCGGCAGCCAGCCGATTTCGAGCTGGGCACCGGTGGCAACCACGAGGTCGGCCGTGCGCGCACGTGCGACGAGACTCGGTTTGGCCTCGACGCGGTGTACATCCTGCTTCGCGCTCGTCGCGACATAGACGTTGACCTTGTCGCCGCCGAGTCCGGTGGCGAGGGCGCCCCAGTCGCTCGTCGTGGCGAGGACGCGCACCGCGGCGTGCGCGGGCAGTGCGAGGCAGAGGGCGACGACGAGCGCCAGGGCACCGCGGTTGAATGACAGCATGGCAGGCTCCTAATACTTGTGCGCGCCGTGCGCGCCGATGCCGAAAAGGTACTGCAGCGTGAACTGGCGATCGCTGTCGCCGTCGTCGCGCGCATCGTCACGGCTGTATTGCACGCGCAGGCGCGAGAACTCGCTCGGGTTCCAGTCGAGCATCAGCGACGCGCGATCCGGGTTCGCGGCACGCAGCCGCGGGAAGGCCGCGGCGGGCAGGACGCCATCGTCGACGAGCGCGATGCGCGGTGAGCCGGAATCGAGCGTGTCGTAGCGCAATCCGACCCGCCAGCGCGGAGCGAACTGGTAGACACCCTGGACATACCAGCCCGACTGCTCACTGCGATAGCCGCCCGCGAGGTCGGGGCCGTTCACGTCGTAGGCGAGGGTGCCGCTCTCGGTGCGTCGCAGGTACTCGCCCTGCAGCTTCAGTTGCCGGCGGGTCGCGTCGCCAGGCGTCCACTTGAGCACCGCATCGACGACCCAGGTGCGCGACGTGCCGGTGAACGTATTCACGAGCGGACTGCCGGGGCCGTCCAGGTCGTCCCAGGCGCGATCTTCCGCGCGCTGGTCGAGCCACGCCGCACCCGCGCGCCAGCTCGTCGTCTCACCCATGTCTCCCCCGAGGTGCGCGAAGAGGGCGGTGCTTCCGGGGCCGTTCTTCTCGCGCCGCGTCCCGGGGAATCCAGCGCCGTTGCCGGCCTCGAGCCCGAGTTCCACGAACAGGTCGGTCGGCGCGAGCCACTTCAGCTGCACACCGTCCTGCGCGAGCTGGCTGCCGAAAAACGCCTGATACGCGAGCGGCTGGTCGGTGAAGTCCCACGCGTGGGCGTGCACCTCGTTGAGGTAGCCGATGCCCGAGAAGAAGCGCCCGAGCTTGCCGGTGAGGCCTGCGGGCAGAGCCAGCGAGCGAACGAACGCTTCCTCGACGCCGATCTCGTTTTCACCGCTGATGGCCGCGGTGAGCGTTGCGGCGAAGTAGGGATCGACATTCGCGCTCAGAGTCAGCTCGGATTCGCCGAGATTGAAGCTCCGCTCGCCCGGGCCGGTCTCGCCGCCTCCCGGTATGAAGCCGGCAATCTGCCACTCGTCGGGATTGCGGGAGGTATGGGTATAGCTGCCGGCGAGAATCAGCGAGATGGCCGGGTTGAACGCGGTCGCAGCACCGCTCGAGTCGGGGGGCGGTGGGGGTGATAGCGTCGACGCCGCCTCAGGCGCCGCGACCGATGCCGTTTCGAGTCGCGCGATGCGCGCCTCGAGAGCGCCGACGCGTGTCGCGTAGTCAGCTTTGAGCGCGTCGAGCTCCGCGCGCAAGCTGGCCGCGTCGTCTGCGGCGGTGGCAAGGGCCGGCAATGTGGCGAACCCGAGCGCGCACAGCGCCGCAATGGGTCGAAAACGAGTCATGGAATGTCTCCTCGCGAATTACGGATTCACGGCCGCGCGGGCGCGGTCGCGCGATCAATCGGCGCGAAGGAGGGCGGGAGGCGCGCGGGAACGAAAAGCGAAATGGTGATGGAGATGCCGCCGCACGACCATGGCGGCGGGCAACGTGAACACCGCTGTGCGCAGATCGACGGGAAGCACGAGCGGCGCGGGGCCGATGGCTCCAGTGAGCGGTGACATCGACAGGCATGCACCGCAAAGCTGCGTGGTGGTCGGCGCGTCGTGCGGGTTCGAGCCGAGGTGAGAATACGCGTGGGCTTCCGCGCCGAACTGGGCGCAGAACAGCGCCAGTGAGAGCAGGCGCGCGATCAGGTTGACACGGCGTCGCGTCAGGTTCGGCCTCCGGACGCAGTATGCCATTGGTGCCGGGGCTTCGGTTGTTCGGTTATTGACGGCGCAGAGCGCCCCAATAACCGAACAACCGAAGCCCCGGCACCAACTCGGTCCGTGAAGTCCGTGCTGCGGTCAGCGGGACAGGGCGCGCGCGCGGGCGGCGCTGCCCGATTGTCGGGCCCCGGGACCCCTGATACTTTGCCCGGGGGTGAATTCATGAAGCAGCTGCTCACGTTCCTTGCTTTGCTTTCCTGCGCCGCGTTGCCCGCGCTCGCGGCGGATACCGCGCCGCCGGATTTCAGCGGCACCTGGGTCCTCGACACGAGCCGCGGCGAGAACCTCGGCATGATGTCGTCGCTCGATCAGACTGTCGTGATCGAGCAGTCGACGGCTGCACTGGTGCTGAAGGAAGCGACCGACTTCCAGGGCCAGAAGAGCGCCCGCGAAGTCCGTTACGACCTCACCGGCGCGGCCGTGAGGAATCCCGGCTCGATGGGCGGCGAGGCCGAGACCGTG
Organism: Steroidobacteraceae bacterium; assembly: GCA_050249415.1. Lineage (GTDB taxonomy): Bacteria > Pseudomonadota > Gammaproteobacteria > Steroidobacterales > Steroidobacteraceae > CADEFQ01. The sequence goes on along the minus strand of JBFWQO010000014.1, from coordinate 84,090 downwards.
GCGACGTGGGACGGCGGCAAGCTGGTCGTCACCTGGACGACCGAAGGCGCGGTCGCCGGGACCCGGAACGTGCGCACCGAGACGCGCTCGCTGAGCGCGGACGGGCGCACGATGACGGTCGAGAGCGTGCGCGGCGCCGGCAAGCGCGTCGTGATGGTCTTCGGCAAGCGCGGATGAAACGTATCGCGGCGATCGCGGCCGCCGCGATCGCGCTCGCGGCGGCCGGGTATTGGTGGCTTGCGCGCCCTGACGCATCGCCCGCCGCCGGCACGGTACGCAGCGTGCAGCCGCAGCACCGCACCGTGGCCTCTTCGGTGCTCGCAACAGGCGTGGTGCGGCTGCGGGTGGGAGCTGAAGTGCGTGTCGGCTCGCAGGTATCGGGCATCGTGCGCGAGCTCAATGTCACCGTCGGCTCGCACATCGAACGCGGCGCCGTGATCGCGCGCATCGACGCCCGCAGCATCGAAGCGCGGCTCGCGCAGTCGCGCGCGCAGGTGGCGGTGATCGAACAGGATGTCGCGCGTGCCCGCGTCGAGCTCGCGCGTGTCGAGCGGCTCGCAGCGCAGAAGCTCGTCGCGGCGAGCGAGGTCGAGGACCGCGGTCTCGCGCTCGCCGAAGCGAACGCCAGGCTCGAGAAGGCGCGCCGTGACGTCGCCGTCGTCGCGACGGAGCTCGGTTACACGGTGATCCGCGCGCCGATCGCGGGCACCGTCGCCTCGGTGGCGACGCAGGAGGGCGAAACGGTCGCCGCGTCGTTCACGACCCCGACATTCGTCACCATCATCGGCGACGACGCGCTGCAGCTCGTCGCGATGGTGGACGAGACCGACATCGGCGGCGTCGCGGCCGGCAACGCGGTCGCGTTTTCGGTCGAGGCCTTCCCGGCGGAGGAATTCACCGGTCATGTCGAGCGCGTGGCGCCGAAGGGCACGATCGTGTCGGGGGTCGTCAACTACGAAGTGATGATCGGGATCGACTCGTCGGCGAAACTGCTGAAGCCCGACATGACGGCGAATGTCACGATCGAGACCGCGCAGCGCACGGCGCTCGTGGTGCCGAACGAGGCGATCCTGCGTGACGGCAGCGACCGCTACGTCTATGTCGAGGTCGGCGGCAAGCGCGAGCGGCGCCCCGTCACCGTCGGCGCGCGCGACGGCGGCGTCACCGAAATCCGCCGCGGTGTGAGCGCCGATGAGCACGTCCTGGTCGGAGTCGAGGCAGAGGTCCCATGAACGTGATCGAAGCGATTCACCTGGCACGCACCTACCGGCGCGGCGACGGCACGCCGGTACCTGCGCTGCGCGACATCTCCTTCACGATCGCGGCCGGCGAGTTCGTCGTGATCCGCGGGGCGTCGGGATCCGGCAAATCCTCGCTGCTCAACATCCTCGGCTGCCTCGATACGCCGACATCGGGCGAGTACCGGCTCGCCGGCGAAGATGTATCGACGCTGTCCGACGATGCACGCTCGCACATCCGCTCGAAGCGTATCGGCTTCGTGTTCCAGAGTTTCAACCTGTTGCCGCGCGCCACCGCGATCGAGAACGTCGAGGTGCCGGCGCTCTATACCGGCAGCGCGCCGGATCGCGCCCGGGCGCGCACGCTGCTGGGTCGTGTGGGCCTCGCCGAACGCGCGGACCACTTCGCGACCGAGCTGTCGGGCGGTGAACAGCAGCGCGTCGCGATCGCGCGGGCGCTGATGAACGACCCGCCGCTGCTCCTCGCCGACGAGCCCACCGGCAACCTCGACTCGGCGGCGGGCGAGAGCGTCATGCAGCTGCTCGCGAGCCTGCAGGAAGGGGGGCGTACCATCGTGCTCGTCACGCACGACGGGCATGTGGCGTCGTTCGCGGATCGCGAACTCGTGATCCGGGACGGCGCCATCGCCTCGGACACGGTACGGCCCGCGCGGAGGCAGCCATGAGCGCATCGCAGGTGATCGCGCTCGCGTGGCGTTCGCTAGCGCGCAGCAAGCTGCGCAGCTTCTTCATGATGCTCGGCGTCGTCGTCGGCATCGCGGCCCTCACCGCGCTCGCGTCGGTCGGCGAGGCGACGCGGCAGGAGACGATGCGCCAGTTCAAGCGCATGCTCGGCACCTTCGATACGCTGACGATACGCCCGGGCGCGAACAGCACGCGCGGCATGCCCTCGCTCGGCCAGGTCGAGCCGTCGCTGAAGTTCGGTGACGGCCCGGCGATCGCCGCGGGCGTCCGGGGCGTCAAGCGCGTGGCGCTGGTGCAGCAGGCCTTCGACCTCGACGTGAGCCACCGGGGCGAAACCACCGTGCCGCTCGTGCTCGGCGTGTCGGCGAACTGGGCCGACATCCGCGGTGAGTCGGCGGCGCACGGCGAGCACCTCACGGAGGACGACGACCGCTCGCTCGCACGCGTCGCGGTGATCGGCGTGGATGTCGCCCGCACGCTGTTCCACGACGAGGATCCGCTCGGCAAGACGATCCGCATCGCCGACGTGCCATTCCAGGTCAAGGGGGTGATGGCCCCGCGCGGCTCGGGCCCCGGCGGCGCGAGCCTGGACAATGTGCTGGTGATCCCAGTGTCGACAGCGTCGAAGCGGCTGTTCAATCGCGACTACCTGACGACGATCGTGGTGCAGCTCGAGGACGCCGGCGACAGCGACCGCGTGGCCGACGACGTGCGGGCGCTGCTGCGGGAACGGCACCGGATCATTCCGCCGGGGGAGGATGATTTCACGGTCGGCAGCCCGCGGGCGACGCTGGCGCAGATCGCGAAGGTCGGCACGACGCTCTCGAAGGTCGTGACCGGTGTGGCGATGATCGCGACGCTGATCGGCGGAGCGGTGATCATGAGCCTCATGCTGATCGGGGTCTCGGAGCGACGGCGCGAGATCGGCGTGCGACGCGCGGTCGGTGCGACGAAGCGCGACGTGCTGACGCAGTTCCTGGTCGAGGCGACGCTGATTTCGGCGCTCGGCGGCGCCATCGGCATCGCGATCGGCATGGGCGGCGCCACCATCGGGGCGCTGCTGCAGGAGCTGCCGCCCGCCTACATGTGGCCGATGATCGGCGCCGCCGTCCTGCTGTCGCTGCTCGTCGGTATCGCATTCGGCCTCTATCCCGCATGGAAAGCCGCGAACGTCGACCCGATCGAAGCGCTGCGCAGCTGAGCCGCTACCGGCACCTGACGCGCGCAGCGTGGCACCAGCTGTGGCGCCATCGGACACGCTCGGTGCTCGTGATGACCTGCGCGGCGCTCGGCGTCACGGGATCGATCGCCGCCGTGAACTTCGCCGCGGGCGGCCGCCAGCAGGTCGTCGACCAGGTCGCGCGCCTCGGCACCAACGTGATCGTCGTGGCGGCGCTGCAGGATCGCAGCACCGGCGGCCGCGCGCGCACCGGTACCCTCGCGACGACACTGCGCGGGGACGACTACCGTGCGATCCGCCGTGAAGTGCCCGCGGTCGTGCGCTCCTCGGCGCTCGCCACGGCGAGCCTGCGTCTCAAGGCGGGCGGGCTGTCGAAGGTCGCACCGGTGATCGGCTGCGAACCGGCGTTCTTCGACGTCAAGCACTGGCCCATCGATGCGGGCCGGCCGTTCGACGCGGCCGACCTCAGGCGCTCGGCGCGTGTCGTGCTGCTCGGCGCCACGGTGGCACGCGATCTCTTTGGCGACGAATCACCGGTCGGCGAACGCATGCACATCAACCGCGTGCCGTTCGAGGTGGTCGGCGTGCTGGCCGAGCGCGGCCAGGGACTCGACGTGACCAACGAGGATGCGCAGGTCTATGTGCCGCTCACGGCGGCGATGCGGCGGCTCCTGAATGTCGACCACTACAGCGCGCTCGTGCTCGAAGTCGGCCGGTTCGAGGCGTTGCCGGGCGCGGTGCGTGACGTCACGGACCTGCTGCGCGAGCGCCATCGCACGGGCGGCTTCCGAGCGGACGATTTCTCGGTGCAGAACCAGCAATCGCTCGCCGACACGCGCCTCGCGGCGTCGCGCCAGCTCGGCTTCTTCGTGCGCTGGATCGGACTGTCGGCGCTGCTGGTCGCAGGTGTCGGCGTGCTCGCGATGGCGTGGATCACCGTGCGCGACCGCACGCGGGAGATCGGCACGCGTCGCGCGCTCGGCGCGACCGCACGGGACGTGTTCTACCAGTTCGCGTTCGAGGCGATGGTGCTCGCGACGGCGGGCGCCGCATGCGGCGTCGCGCTCGGATGGGTCGCATCGAGGATCGTCGCGGCGCGCACGGGCCTGCCGTTCGTGTTCGATACGGGCAACGCGGCACTCGCATTTGCGCTCGCGATCGCCGTGAACTTCGCGTTCGTCAGCTGGCCGGCGCGTCGCGCCGCGCGTCTCGATCCGATCGAGGCGCTGCGCCACGCCTGACGAGCGCGCCGGCGACGAGCCAGCAGGCGAGCGCCCACGCGGTCCCGATGCACCAGCCCGCCAGCACGTCCGTCGGCCAGTGCACGCCGAGGTAGACACGGCTTGCACCGACGAGCAGGGCGAGCGCGATGCCGACGCCGAGCACGTAGGCCTTCAGCCGCCGCGAAGGCTGCACGGTCGCGAGCAGCGTGCCGAGGGTGAGCCAGGTCACCGTCGCCAGCATCGCGTGGCCGCTCGGAAAACTTTGCGAATTCACCTCGACGAGATGCGCGACCAGATCGGGGCGCGGCCGCTCGAAGCCGGTCTTGAGGAGACTCGAGAGCAGCGTGCCGCCGCCGACGGCCACCGCGACGAGCGCGGCGGTGGTGCGCTTGCCCGCGAGCAGCAGGTAGCCGAGGGTCGCGAGCGCCACGGTCGCGAGCACCGTCGTCCCGCCGAGCGACGTGATGTCGCGGAACGCCGCCTCGACCCAGGCCGGGCCGATCGGGTCGGCGAGGTCCGCGGGATTGCGCATGGCGCAGAGGATCGCCTCGTCGAAGGCGTGCGTCTCGCCCTCGACGACCTCGCCCGCGAGCTCGGCGAACGCGAGGAGCGCGCCCGCACACAGGAGCAGCGCCGCGAACAAGCCGGCGGAACGGCGCCGGCGCGCCGCCGGGTCAGCGGGCACTCGCACGCCGCTCGCGCCCGAGGACGACCGTGACGGCGAGGTCGGCGGTCACGTTGCAGATCGTGCGGAAGATATCGGGCAGGACTTCCACCGCGAGCAGCAGCGCGAGCACCTCGACGGGCAGGCCCATGGCGAGGCAGATCGGCATCACGCCGAAGAAGTAGCTCACCTGGCTCGAGACGCCGACACTGCCGATGCTGGTCGCCACCGAGACGAGCGCACCGGTCGCGAGCTGCGCCGGCGAAAGCGGGATGCCGTACAGCGCGGCGACGAAGATCGCGGCCGAGAGGTTCGCCACGGCGGTGCTCACGCGAAAGAGCGACACGGCGAGCGGCAGCACGATGCCGACGATGCCGGACGGCAGGGCGAACGAGCGCTGTGCGGCATCGATCATCGCGGGCAGCGTGGCGAGCGACGACTGCGTGCTCGCGGCGACCACCTGGGCGGGCGCCGCGCCGCGCGCGAACTCGCGGAACGTCAGCGCCTTGCTCGCGGCGGCGAGCGGGTACATCGCACCGGTCGCGAGCAGGCACATCACGGAGAGCAGCACGATGTAATAGAGGAGCGCGCCCGCCGCGCCGAGGCCGCCATGGAAGCCCACCCCGAGGGCGAGCGCGAAGACGCCGATCGGCGCGGCGCGCAGCACCCACTGCACGATCGTCACCATCGCCGTGGCGACCGCGTCGAAGAAGCCCGTCAGCCGCTCGCGCGACTCGGCCGCCAGCCGCGGGATCGCGAATGCGAACAGGAGCGCGAACACGATCAGCGGCAGTACCGCGCCTTCGGCGGCGGCGGCGACCGGGTTCACGGGAATGATGCCGGTCAGCCAATCCCCGAGCGGCGCAACCGGCGGCAGGGATTCATGCGGGGCGAGGGCGCCCGCGCGCAGCGCGGCCGCGGCGCTCGCGGGTAGCGGAAACGCCGAGAAAATGGCCGGCACGATGATGGCCGTGGCGGCGACGGCCGCGAGCAGGACGAGGCCGAAGGCCACCATGGCGCGCGCGGCGAGCCGGCCGGCACTCGCGGCGCTCGCCGCGGTCGCGATACCGGTGACGAGCACCGAGAACACGAGCGGGATCACGGTCATGCGCAGCGCGTTGACCCACAGTGTCCCGACGGGCTGCAGGATCGCGACGGCACGCGCGAGGCCCGCCTGCCCGGTCGCGGCAATGGCAGCGCCCGCCGCGAGGCCGAGCACCAGTGCGAGAATGATGCGGTTGGTCGACGACATGTTCTTTGCCGGGGAGTGTCGCATGAGCGAGGGCCCGATCGCGATTGCCGATGAAGTCACGCTGTTGCGGGGCGCCGCCGCGCCCACGACGGGGCTCGTCGCCGCGATCGGCATGATTGCGGCGCGAGCGCCGTTTCGGCACCTCACCACCCCCGGCGGCGGCACGATGTCGGTCGCGATGACGAACTGCGGTCCCTGGGGCTGGCACAGCGATGACCGGGGCTACCGCTACACCGAAAGCGATCCGCTGACGGGCGGGCGCTGGCCGGCCATGCCCGCGCCTTTCCAGGCGCTCGCGCGCGAGGCCGCGGCGCGCGGCGGCCATCCCGGCTTCGAATCCGACGCCTGCCTCGTGAATCGCTATGCGCCGGGCGCGCAGATGGGGGCGCACCGGGACTGGGACGAGCTCGACAAGCGCTTTCCGATCGTCTCGGTCTCGATCGGGCTGCCGGCGCTTTTCCTGTGGTATGGCGCGACGCGGCGCGGCCGGCCGATCGCGACGCTCGTCGAGGACGGCGACGTCGTCGTCTGGGGCGGTCGCGCGCGCGCCGGCTACCACGGGGTCCGCAAGCTCGCGCCCGGCGAGCACCCCGTCACCGGCGCGCTGCGCTACAACCTCACTTTCCGGCGAGCGAAATAGTAGCCGCCGGTGTCGTCGCCTGCAGGTCGTGCGCGACCTTCTCGGCCTGCTCCATCACGCGCAGCAGGTTCTCGCCGGCGAGCTTCTTCAGGTCGCGGTCCGACCAGCCGCGGCGGATCAGTTCGGCAAAGAGATTCGGATACATCGATACGTCCGAGAGACCCTCGGGCCACAGGTCGTTGCCGTCGAAGTCTCCGCCGATGCCGACATGGTCGACCCCGGCCAGCTTCGCGACGTAATCGATGTGGTTCGCGACATCGGCGACGGTGACCCGCGGCAGCACGAGCTTTTTCTTGAAGTCCTCGTAGAGCGCGCGGCGTTCGGCTTCCGTTTTCGCCGCGCCGGCACTCTCGTAGAACGCCTTCATCGCCGGGAACAGCACCTTCGCCGCATCCGGCGACGCGAAGCCCGCGACGAACGTGACCATCAGCACGCCGCCGTTTTCGGGCAGCTTCGCGATGACGTCGTCCGGGACATTGCGCGAGATGTCGACGAGGCCGCGCGCGGCCGCGTGCGAGAAGATCACCGGCGCCTTCGACACGGCGATGGCGTCGCGCATCGTGTCGGCGGACGTGTGCGACAGGTCGATGAGCATGCCGAGCCGGTTCATCTCGCGCACGACCTGCTCGCCGAACGGCGACAGGCCGTTGAAGCGTGGCGTTGCCGGCATCGCGGAATCCGCCCAGCCGGTGTGCGAGTTGTGCGTGAGCGTCATGTAGCGCACGCCGAGGTCGTAGTAGGCGCGCAGCGCGCCGAGCGAGTCCTCGATCGCGTGTCCGCCCTCCATGCCGAGGAGCGACGCGATGCGGCCGTCGCGGTGCGCCGCACGGATGTCCGCGGCGGTGCCCGCCAGGCGGAACGCGTCGGGGTAGGCAGCGATCATCCGGCGCGCGATGTCGATCTGTTCGAGCTGCATGCGAGCAAAGCCGTCCTCCATCTCGCCGGGGACGTACACCGACCAGAACTGGGCGCCGACGTGGCCGGCCCGCAGGCGCGGAATGTCGGTCTGGCCCGGGGCGTGGCCGCGCAGGTCGTACGCACGGACATCGCCCTTGGTGGCGCCGCGGATCGTGATGGGCAGGTCGTTGTGGCCGTCGACCAGGATCGTCGCCGACAGCAGCCGGTTCGCGTGGGCGAGCGCGTCGTCCGCGGCGGCGGCCGCGCCGGCGGCGACCGTGCAGGCGAGGAACAGAGAGAGTGCAGTGACCGGGGCCGCGCGGCGATGCGTTACCATGGGCAATCGACCTCCAGGAGTTGGAACCGTGACTTTAATGCGCTTCGGCCTCGCGAGTCTCGCCGTTTTCGCCTCGCTACCGGTCGGTGGTGCGGAACCGCCCGCGCGCGACCGCGATTTCCTGCTGCAGGCGGTCGAATCGCACGCGCAGGCGAGCGCAGACACCGCGCTCGCCATCTGGAAGCTCGCCGAGGTGGGCTACCAGGAGCGGCAGAGTTCCGCGCTGCTGCAGAAGGAACTCGCCGATGCGGGTTTCGCGGTCGAAGCCGGTGTCGCGGGCATGCCGACGAGCTTCATTGCGACGGCGGGATCCGGCGAGCCGGTGATCGCGATCCTCGCGGAGTTCGACGCGTTGCCCGGGCTCTCGCAGGCGGCGGTCGCGCAGCGCAGCCCGATCGAGGGCAAGAATGCGGCGCACGCGTGCGGGCACAACCTGTTCGGCGCGGGATCCGCGGGTGCGGCGATCGCGCTGCGTGAATGGCTCGCGGCGCGCAAGCTCCCGGGCACGATCCGCCTGTACGGCACGCCGGCGGAAGAGGGCGGTGCCGGCAAGGTCTACATGGTGCGGGCCGGGCTCCTCGACGACGTCGACGTGGCGCTGCACTGGCACGCCGGCGACCGCAACGACGCGAGCCAGAATGGCACGAACAGCAACAAGTCGGGCAAATTCCGTTTCCACGGCGTGTCGAGCCATGCGGCGGCCGCGCCCGACAAGGGGCGCTCCGCGCTCGATGGCGTCGAAGCGATGGACATGATGGCCAACATGATGCGCGAGCACATGCCGCAGGAGGCACGGCTGCACTACGTGATCACGCGTGGCGGCGCCGCGCCGAACGTCGTGCCGGATTTCGCGGAGGTGTTCTACTACGTGCGCCATCCGGATCCGCGGGTCGTGCAGTCGCTGTGGGATCGCCTCACGAAGATTGCCGAAGGGGCCGCGCTCGGTACCGGCACGACCTGGGATGTCGAAGTGATCCACGGCGCGTACCCGCTGCTCCCGAACCACACGCTCGGCCATGTGATGCACGCGAATCTCGAGCGGGTCGGCGGCGTGCAGTACGACGCGGCGGAGGCGGCGTTCGCCCGCGACATCCACGCGACGCTCGCGAACCCGTCGCGCCCGCTCGGCAGCGAGCGCACGGTGCAGCCCTACGACCCCCGGCAGCAATATGGATCGACCGACGTGGGCGACGTGAGCTGGACCGTGCCGACCGTCGGCCTCTATACCGCGACCTGGGTGCCGGGCACGCCCGCGCACAGCTGGCAGGCGGCGGCGGCCGGCGGCATGAGCATCGGTATCAAGGGCATGAACGTCGCGTCGAAGACGCTCGCGCTGACCGCGGCGCGCCTCTTCACCGACCCGGCCCTAATCGAGGCTGCACGCGCGGAGTTCGACAAGGCGCGCGGGGCGGATTTCGTCTATCGCCCGCTGGTCGGCGATCGCAAGCCGCCGCTCGATTATCGCGAGTGATGCCGCGCGCCAGGCGCGACGGCTGCGCGATCACGCGTGCGCGGCGACGGTGCCGGTCATGGCTGCGCTATACGAGCCGTCCGTCGATGATCTCGACCTGCCGGTCGGCGCCGGCCGCGAAGTGATCGTCGTGCGTGACGGCGATGACGGTGCGATCGCGGGTACGCACCAGCTCCTTCAGGATGTCCTTCACGTTGATGCTCGACTTCGAATCGAGCGCGCCGGTCGGCTCGTCGGTGAGGATGATCGGCGGGTCGTTCGCCAGTGCGCGCGCAATCGCGACGCGCTGGCGCTGTCCGCCGGAGAGCTGCGAGGGGCGCTTGTGCTCGTGCCCGGCGAGCCCGAGATCCTGCAGCAGCTGCATGGCCCGCTGCCGCTGAGTGCCGTCGGGAAGTCGCCCGAGCCGGCGCATGGGCAGGCGCACATTGTCGAAGGCGGAAAACTCCGCCAGCAGGAAGTGGAACTGGAAGACGAAGCCGAGTTTCGCGAGGCGCGTGGCGGCGAGCCGGTCCTCGTCGTAGCCGGTCGTGTCCTCGCCTTCGAGCAGGAGCGTTCCGGAGGTCGGCTGGTCCAGCAGCCCGAGCAGGTACAGCAGCGAAGACTTGCCCGAACCCGACGGGCCCTTGATGACGACGAACTCGCCGCGATCGATGGTGAGCGAGATGTCCCGGACCAGAGTCACCGGCACTTCGCCGGGCAGCGTGCGCGTGAGATCCTGCGCGACGAGTATCGCGCTCATGCCGCACCACGCAGGATCGCGACCGGTGCGAGGCGCGCGCCGCGGCGCGCGGGCAGGTAGGTGGCGGCGAGCGCCGACAGCATCGCGAACAGCATCGCCAGCGCGAACTGGTTCCAGCCCCAGTAGACGGGCAGGTTGACCGGGTCCGACTCGCCCGGCACGGTGAGGCGCACCTGTCCCGTCACCCACATCAGGCCGCTGCCGGCGAGGAAGCCGAGCACGCTGCCGGCCGCGCCGACCACGAGCCCCTCGATCAGGAAGACGAGTTCGATGTCGCCGGCGCGAAAGCCCATCGACTTCAGGATCGCGATGTCGCGCGTCTTCTCCATGATGACGCTCGAGATCACGTTGTAGATGCCGAACGAGGCGACCAGCAGGATCGCACCGACGACCGTGTACATGATCACGTTGCGCACCAGCAGCGTCGACAGGATGTCTTCGCTCGCTTCCTGCCACGACACCGACTTGTAACCGGTCAGGCGCTCGATGTGCGCCGCCGTCGCGCGCGCCTCGTAGGGGTCGTCGAGTCGGGTGACGATCGTGTTGGCGACGTTCGGGCGATTCAGCAGCGCCTGCACACGGGCCAGCTGCGCGAAGCCCTGGGTCTCGTCGTAGACCGCGCGACCGGTGTGGAACAGGCCCACGATTTTCATCACCCGCACGTTGCCGACCGGCGAGACCACCGAGACGGTGTCGCCCATCGCGAGAGAAAGTTTGCGCGCCAGCGCCCGGCCGATGATGATGCCGTTCGGGTCCGCGTCGATCGCCCCGAGCGAGCCCTCGACGATGTCGTCCTCGATCGTGGTGACATCCTTCATGCGGGCCGGCTCGATGCCCGACAGCGTGATCGCCTCGTCACGGCCCGCGAAGCTGAAGATCACCTGGCCGGCGAGCACCGGCGCGGCGCGCAGGCCGGGGATCGCGTCGATCTGTCCGAGGCGCCGCTTGTACTGGCGGATGCCGCGCCGCTCGGTGAGCGGCTTGACGTGCAGCACGCTGACGGCGCCCGCCGGATGGCGCAGCACCGCCGGCTGGACCGTCGGGGCGCGGAATTCGTCCGACACCGTGATGTGCGGTGTGCTGTCGACGAGGCGCGCGATGAAGTCGAGCTCGGAGCCGCGCATCAGCGCCGACACGGCGAGGAAGAACGCGACGCCGAGGACCACGCCGAGCAGCGACGCGACAGTCTGCCTGCGCCGCGTACGCAGGTGGCTCCACGCGATGTCGAGGTGCAGCTGCATGGGCGGGCCGCGTCAGTCCGCGGTCCGGAACCGAGTGCCGGGCTCGATGTCGCCGGGTGGCGCGACGATCAGGTGCTCGTCACCCGCGATCCCGCTGCGGATCTCGGTCTGCAGGGCGCCGACGACGCCCACTTCGACCGGCAGGCGCGCCGCGCGACCGGCCTCGATCGTCCACACGGCACCGTCCACCACCGCGGAAGAGGGCACGAGCAGGGCATTGGCGCGCTGCTCGAGCACGATGTTGGTCTCGGTGGTCATGCCGATGCGCAGCGGCGGATCGCCCTCGAGCGCGATGCGCACCCGGAAGCTCCGCGCGATCGAGTCGCCGCGCGGTGTGATTTCGCTGACGCGCCCGTCGAACACGCGATCCGGGAAGGCGTCGGTGCGGATCAGCACCGGCAGCCCCGGCTGCACGCGCGGCAGGTCTTCCTCGTCCACGTCGGCGGTGATGCGCAGCGGCGCGGGGCCCGCCATGTAGAAAATGACCTGGTTCACGGGAATGAACTCGCCCACTTCGCCGTCGCGTCGCGTGATCTCCCCGTCGCTCGGCGCGGTGAGGCGCATGTGGCCAGCCAGCTCGCGCGCCCGCTTCAGTGCGGCGTCGGCGGCCTCGAGGTCGGCGCGCGATTGCTCGAGCGCGTCGGCCGATATGAGTGCGCCGGCGCGCAGCGTCACGCTGCGCTCGTGCTGCGAACGCGCATACTGCGCGCGCGCAGCGAGTTCCGCGACGGATGCGACGAGATCCGCGGCCTCGAGGCGCGCGAGCAGCTGTCCCTTGCGTACCTGCGCGCCCTCGTCGACGGCCAGCTCGACGATGCGCCCACCGGCGCGGGGCGCAATGCGGATCTCGAGGCCGGGCTCGACGACACCGGTGGCGTACACCGCCTCGACCGCGGGGCCGCGGGTCGGCGTGGCGGTTGCCACCACCGGTGGCTGCAGCGCGCGAAAGGCGGCGTAGCCGGCGCCGGCCAGCAGGAGGAGTGCGATCAGGGCCTGGACGATGCGACGCATCCGCCGCAGTCTAGCAACTCGCCCCGCCGGTGCCGCGTGCGTCCATGCGATGGGTCAATCCGCGGATTCGGCGCCTGCGGCCACCCATGCGAGATCGGCGCTCGAGACTTTCGTGACGTCGAAGCGTTTCGCCGCAGCCGCCATGCGGGTCAGAGCTTCCCCAATCGGCATCGCGGGGCCCGTGTCGCCCTTCTTCGCCTTGTGGAAGCGCACCGGGTTGATGCGTGCGATCACGTAGTTGCGCAGATAGGGCGATCTGAGTCCGCGCGCGGTGAGCGCGGTGACGATGCGCTTCACGTCCGCCTCGATGCCGGTGAGCCGCTCGGCCCAGGCCTGCCGGTCGCGCAGACTGGTCGCGAGCGGGCGCGCGACGAAGCGGTCGACCTTCTTCAGGAACGGACTGTAGGCGCCGCCGCCGAAGCGGGCGTTCTTCTCGTAGACGAGGCCGAGCGTCAGCAGCTCGGGGGCCTCGAACTCGGCCGCGAACGACGACTCCCGGCGCGCACCATCGGCCTTCGCGAGCGCGCGCGCCATGCGTATCACTTCGAGGCTCTTGTCCTTCAGGTTGTGCGCCTTCTCGGTGTTGAGGGCGAGAATGCGGTAAGCGAGCGAATCGTCGGGCGAGACGAGTGCGGTGATCTGGCGCAGGCCGAGCACCTTGCCGGCGGCGAGGCGGTGGCGGCCGTTCGGAGTCCAGAGGCCGCCGTCCGCGCCGCGCACCACGATCAGCGGATCGAGGAAAGCCGCCGCTTCGTCGATCTTCGCGGCGAGGCGCTTCGTGTGGGTCGGTGACAGGTCCCGCTGGAACGGTGTCGGCTGCACGGCGGCGAGCGGCAGCGAGGCGAGCAGGAGCGGGCGCCCGCCGAGCGGATCGCGATACGCGCCGATCGGGGTGCCGCCGGCCTTCGTGATGTCCGTGACGAGCGAGGCGATCTCCGGCGCATCGAGTGCCAGCGCGACTTCCGCGGCCGCGAGGCCGCGGCGCTCGCGGGCCGGCGCGAGCTTGCCGCGCGGGCGGGCCTTCACGGCGCGGGAGCGGGCGGCGGACTTGCGCGGGGCGGCCACAGGCGCGAGTGTGCGCGCGCGCGGGTCCGCGCGGCTACCCTGAAATGTTGCATGATGGGCCGTGCGTCCCCTCATCGCTCACGGAAGCCCGACCGACCTGCCCGTAGAACGGCTCGAGGCGAGCCTGCGTCTCGAAGCCGGGACTCGCGGCGAGGGCATGCGCCTCACGGCGCAGTACCGCGTCGTCGGTGACATCGGCAGGATGGTGATTCCGCCGCCGGGTGCCGGCCGCCGCGTCGACGGCTTGTGGCGTCATACGTGTTTCGAGTTCTTCGTCCGTGGCCGTGCGCTGAGCGCCTATGCCGAGGTGAATATCGCCCCGTCGCAGGACTGGGCCGCCTGTGCGTTCACCGGCTATCGCGACGGCCAGCGGCCCATCGAGGGCGTCGACGCACCGGCTGTCGATGTCGCGGTGTCCCCGCGGCACCTCGACCTCGTCGCGACGCTGCCGCTCGGCGCGCTGCTGCCGGCGGGACAGGCGGCCATCGAAGCGGCGATCGCGGCGGTCATCGAAGAGCGGGGCGGGCGCCTCACGTACTGGGCGCTCGCACACCCCGACGCGCAGCGTCCCGATTTCCACCACCCGGAAAGCTTCGTGCATGAAATTCGGCATTGACCGGCTCGTGGGCGAACCGGCGCTGCGTGAGGCATTGCGCGGCCGGCGAGTCGCGCTGCTCGCGCATCCCGCCTCCGTGATGCCCGACCTCGTGCATTCGCTCGATGCGCTGGGCGCGTTGCCCGACCTGTCGCTGGCCGCGGCGTTCGGCCCGCAACACGGGCTGCGCGGCGACAAGCAGGACAACATGGTCGAATCCGCCGACTACATCGACCCGCACCTCGGCATCCCTGTCTACAGCCTGTACGGCGAGGTGCGCCGGCCGACCGCCGCGATGCTCGCGGGTATCGACGTGCTGCTGGTCGACCTGCAGGATCTCGGCTGCCGCATTTACACGTTCATCACGACGCTGCGCTACGTGCTCGAGGCGGCGGTGGCGCACGGCAAGTCCGTGTGGGTCCTCGACCGGCCGAATCCCGTCGGGCGGCCCGTCGAGGGCACGCGCCTGCGCGAGGGCTGGGAGAGCTTCGTCGGCGCCGGCGCGCTGCCGATGCGCCACGGGCTCACGATGGGCGAGCTCGCGCACTGGTTCGTCGCGACACTGCGCCTCGAAGTCGACTGCCGGGTCGTGTCGATGATCGACTGGCAGCCGCACGCGGGGCCGGGACACGGCTGGCCGCTCGGCGAACGCGAGTGGGTGAACCCGAGCCCGAATGCGCCGAACCTCTCGATGGCGCGCTGCTACGCCGGCACCGTGATGCTCGAGGGTACGACCCTGTCCGAGGGCCGCGGTACCACGCGACCGCTCGAGCTGTTCGGTGCGCCCGATCTCGATGCGGCAGAGGTGCTCGCCGAGATGGCGCGCATCGCGCCACAGTGGCTCGCGGGCTGCCGATTGCGGCCGTGCTGGTTCGAGCCGACCTTCCACAAGCACGCCGGCAGGCTGTGCGCGGGCGTGCAGATCCACGTCGACAGCGCGAGCTATGCGCACGACACTTTTCGCCCGTGGCGGCTGATGGCGACGGCCTTCAAGGCGATCCGCCGCCTCGCGCCGGATTACCCGCTGTGGCGCGATTTTCCGTACGAGTACGACACGCGGCTCGCGATCGACCTGATCGCCGGCGGCACCGAGTTGCGCGCGTGGGTCGACGATCCCGCCGCCGTCGCTGCGGATCTCGACGCGCTCGCCACGCCCGACGAGGCCGCCTGGCGCGCCGAACGCGAGGCCGTGCTGCTCTACTGAGGCGGGAGTTCGCCGGATGGGCGCGCGAGCAGCGCGCGCAGCGCCATGAGCTTGTCCTTGACGACGCCGGCGTGCGCGGGGCCCATGCGCAGCAGCAGGCGCTGGCCGGCCGAGCGCGCTTCGAGCGCCGGGTCCTTGTAACGGTAGTACACGCTCGGTTGCTCGAGTTCGATCGGGCCCGCTACCGTCGGCGTCGCGAGCAGGTCGTCGATCACCGCGATCACGCGGTCATTGAAATAGGCGCCCGGCCTGCCCACTTCGCCGTAGGCCTGCTGCAGCAGCGGATAGAGCCGCCGGTAGAGCGCGGCGAGGCGCTCGATATCGAGCTGCGAGATCACCTGCACATAAGGCGCATAGCGTGCGTAATTGTCCTCGCCGAGGAAAATGCGCTCACCGTCACGGGTGACGACCAGCGTGCCGGGCAGCGCGCCGACCGCGCGGGTGAGGAGTGGCACCTTCCCGCGCGCGAGGCTGTCGACCGTGACGACGAGCCGCCGCACGACACCAGGGGTGGCGACGAAATCGCGCGCCGGTTGTGCGCCGATGACGTCGCCGAGTGCGTCGACCACGAAAGTGTCGCTGTCGGCGAGCGCAGGCAGCGGCTCCCCGGGCGGCGCCGATGCCGGCAGCGGATGCTCCGGGCCGGGCTCGGCCGCGAGGGTCGGCCCGGTGGCCGGCGGGGGCGGCGGCGCGGCCATCCGCTTGGGCCAGAAAAGCAGCGCGAGACCCACTGCCGCAGCGATCGCAACCAGTGCGCCGACGACGAGACGATGCCTCATGCGGCTACCGTAATCGCCCGGCCGTGATTGTCAATGCCGCCGGTAGGGTACGATGCGCGGCCAGGAGGTAAGCCACCATGACTTCAAGGTACTTCGGAGGCGTCGTCCTCGCGGCGCTGGTCGCCGCTGTCGCGAGCGGCTGCCAGCGGGCCGAACCCGTCGCGGACCAGCCGGCCGTCACGCCCGCCGCCGCGTGGGCAACCGAGCGCGACGCTTTCATCGAGGACAGGCTCAGCAGCAATCCGCCGTTCGCGGTCGACGCGGGTCGCCACGAGTTCGACGGCAAGCTGCCCGACTGGAGCAAGGCCGGCATAGCGGACAACATCGCCCGCCTGCACGCCGCGCGTGAGGCGGCGGCGAAAGTCGACACGGCGCATCTCGAGCCCGCGCTCGTGTTCGAGCGCGACTACCTGCTCGCGCGTATCGATCGCGACCTTTTCTGGCTCGAAACGGCCGAACTGCCGTTCACCAATCCGACCTGGTACCTCGGCGGACTCAATCCTTCCGTCTACCTGACACGCGACTATGCGCCGCTCCCTGATCGCTTACGCGCCTACGTGGCGTACGCGAAAGCGGTGCCCGCGGCGGCCGCGCAGATCAGGGAGAACCTGCGCGTGCCGCTGCCACAGACCTTCGTCGAGCGCGCGATCTCCGGCTTCGGGGGCTACGCGAGCTTCTTCGACAGCGACGTGCCGCAGATCTTCGCGGCGGTGGACGATGCGGCGCTGCAGGCCGAGTTCAAGACCGCGAACAAGGCGGCGGCCGATGCGATGCGCGATCTCGCGAAGTACTTCGAGGGACAGCGCGCCACCGCAACGCAGGACTATGCGCTCGGCGCGGAGAAGTTCGCGCGGATGCTCGCGGCGACGGAACAGGTGACGACACCGCTCGCGGAGCTCGAGAAGATCGGCCGTGCGGACCTCGACCGCAATCTCGCGGCGGTGAACGAAGCGTGCGGCAAGTTCGCGCCGGGCAAGTCGATCGCGCAGTGCTTCGCGAAGCTGAATGCGCACAAACCGAAGGGCGGCCCCGTCGCGGCGGCGACCGAACAGCTCGTCGAGCTGCGCAAGTTCGTGATCGACAAGAACGTGGTCTCGGTGCCGAATGAGGAGCAGGCGCTCGTGCGGGAGGCGCCGCCCTACAATCGCGCCAACTCGGCCTACATCGAGATTCCCGGGCCATTCGAGAAGCCGCTGCCGGCGATCTACTACATCGCGCCGCCCGACCCGAAATGGAGCAAGGCCGACCAGCTCGCCTATATTCCGGGCGCGGACGACCTGCTGTTCACGTCGGTGCACGAGGTCTGGCCGGGCCACTTCCTCAATTTCCTGCACGCGAACGAGTCGAAATCGATGATCGGGCGCCTGTTCGTCGGCTACGCGTTCGCGGAAGGCTGGGCGCACTACACCGAAGAGATGATGTGGAACATGGGCCTCGATGCCGGTGACGCGGAGGCGCACGTCGGGCAGCTGTCGAACGCGCTGCTGCGCAACGTGCGCTTCCTGTCGGCGATCGGCCTGCACACGGGCGGCATGACGGTCGAGCAGTCCGAGCGCATGTTCCGCGAGGAAGCCTTCCAGGATCCGGGCAACGCCCGGCAACAGGCGGCGCGCGGCACCTACGATCCGGCCTATCTCAACTACACGATGGGCAAGCTGATGATCATGAAGCTGCGCACCGACTGGACGTCCACGCGCGGCGGCCGCGGGGCGTGGAAGCAGTTCCACGACGCGTTCCTCTCGTACGGCGGCCCGCCGATCCCGATGGTGCGCAAGGCCATGCTGGGCGAGGACGACGACGGCGTCCTCTTCTGACACCGTGCCCGGACCGCCGGCGCGCGTGGGTGCGCCGGCGGTCTGTTCACCTTTTCCTCGCCGGGTGGATCACGGCTCGACGAACTGGTCGCAGGATACGCGCGTGTTCCAGGTGGCGTACGTCCCGAGCGGATTGGAACGCCAGGCCCAGACGTGCAGGGAGTAGAACGGCGGCAGGCCGTAGCGGTTCGGCGCACCGGTGTAGTGAAAGAGCTGGCCCATCAGTGTCGGCGTGTCCGTACGCCCTTGCGCATGCCACACGTCGTACAACACGATGAACTCCACGCCGACCAGGCGGAACGTGTCATTGCGCTGTTCGTAGATCAGCATTTCCGGGCGCAGCGGGTCGAGTTTGTCGTCGCCGACGAGCGGCCCGTTCGCATAGTGCACGCCCATCGCCCCGATATCGGGCCCGCTGACGCAGAAATGCGTGCTCGTCCAGCCTTCGCTTTCGGCGACCGCGACATCCCTGTAGCGGCTGGTGCCCTCCCTGACCGCCTTCTCGAGGCCCGCCGCGGCGTGATTGCCCGCGCCCCATCCCCGATGGTTCGCGTGATTCATCGGCGTCTCGTCGGCCAATGCCGAAGCGGCCAGCAATCCCGCCGCCCAGAGCCAGCTCACGCGTCGTACCACTTTGATTTTCATGACTTTCCCCTCAGATTGCCGCGGATCGTGCGGATCATCCCGCGATGCTAGTTCGGGACTTTCGGCGAGGTGACGAAGCCGGGCACCGCGCTGGCGAAATTCCGGCGAAACTTTCACGAACTTTCGCGGCGAGCGTCGAAAAGAGAGCGAGGTGCGCCGGGAGGAGCGCACCCCGCCCGGGGAATCAGCGACTCATCGGCACGCCGTCGAACCGCGCCAGTGCCAGTGGCGAGGCGCGCGAGCGATGCACCGCCGCAAGCGTGCGGCTGCCCACGTCGACGACTGCCGCCGACAGCGCATCCGCCCGACAACGATTGAAGTCGCGAATCGCCGCAAGTCCACGGCCGCTCGCCGTGCCACAGGCCCGACGCGCGGCCGATTTCAGCCGCCCGTACAAGCGCAGCGCACCCGCCTTCGTGTTCGCGTCGAGCACGAGGTAATGAACCGCCACGCTGCGTCGCACGACGTTGCCGTCGTGTGCGCCGGCGTCCTCGGTCATCGCCTCCGCGGGCCCGCTCGCGGATACGCCAGGTTCCCGCCAGACGACTTTCTCCACATGATTCACCGGGGGTTCTGCGGCGCATGCCGCGAAGGTCGCGAATGCGAGCAAACCCGCCAAGCCAAAATGCCCTGCCCGTCCCGGCTGTGTGATCTTCATCGCGCTTCTCCTCGATGCGATCGGTCACGCTGACCGATACGCGATGGTCGGGGCGAGGCCGCGGCAAGTCACGAAAGAAGGGCCGGGATCGGCGATATAATCGCGAGACTCTCACGAATTCCCGGGTGTGGTTGCGATGCCCCAGGAACCGGCGCAGATCGATTCCCTGTCTTTTGGCGAATGCACGCTCGATTGCGCGCGCGGGACGTTGTTGCGCAACGATGTCGAAGTACGACTGCGACCGCAGTCCCATGCCGTGCTGCGCTATCTGGCTGAACACGCCGGGCGTCTCGTGACCCGGGCCGAGCTGTTCTCGGCGGTCTGGGGCCACACGGTCGTCACCGACGATTCCCTGACACAATGCCTCATCGAGATTCGCAGGGCATTGGGGGATCCGTCGCACGAGCTGATCCGGACCGTGCCGAAACGCGGTTACATCTTCGAACTACCGGTCCGCACGACCACCGCGGACGAGCCACGGGCGATTGGCTCGGCGGCTGTGCGGCACGCGCGAAAGTGGCTATGGTCTTCCGTGGCCGTGTGCGCCGTGCTGGCGACGGCAGCGGTGGTGGTATCGGACGGCCAATTGCCGGTCGCCGGGGAGAAATCAATTGCCGTGCTGGCGTTCAGCAGTCCGGACAGCAAGGACAAGCCCGATTTCTTTGCCGATGTCTTTTCACTGGATATCCTGAATCTCCTGGCGCGCGCACCGGACCTGCGGGTGATCTCGCAGGCTTCGTCCATGTCGTTGCGGGGCACGGCGGCGGATGTGACGGCGCTCGGGAAGATGCTCGACGTCGACTATGTGCTCACGGGCAGCGTGCGCCGCGCTGTAGGTCGAGTGCACGCGACCGCGCGTCTCGTGCACACGCCCGACCGGACCCGCATCTGGACCGGGACATTCGATCGCCGGCTCACGGACCTGCTGCAAGTGAAGCGGGCCATTGCCCAGGCTGTTGCCGGATCATTGGGCAGCGCGCTGCCGAAGGCGGACCCGCGAGCCAGGGTGCAGGCGTCGAATCGCGAGGCCCATGAACAGTTTCAGATCGGCCGCTTCCTTTTCGGCCGGCGCGCGGCCGGCGACGTGACGACCGCGCGCTGGCATTTCGAGCAGGCCGTGCGGCTCGATCCGCAGTTCGCGCCCGCATGGGCCGCGCTCGCGGGAACGTGCCTCGTCGGAATATTCGCCGAAGGGCTGCCCGCGGGGCCGCAGCTCGCGCGGATGCACGAGGCGGTCGTGCGCGCACTCGCGCTCGACCCGAAACTGCCCGCGGCACATGTGCGCGCGGCGCAGTACTACTGGCACTCCGGCGCGAATTTCGCTGTCGCGCAGCGGCAGCAACTCGAAGCGCTACGACTCGATCCCGAAAACACGCTGGTGCTGACCACGCAGGCCGGGATGGACGCCGCGCTCGGGAACTACGCCGGGGCTGTCCGCCGGATGCGGATGGCGGTGCGGACGGATCCGCTCAATTTCGCCGCGCGCGGAAATCTCGCGAACTGGCTGGCGGTCGAGGCCGAGTACGGCGAGGCGCTGCGCGAGTACAGGTACCTGCAGGAGCTGCAACCGGCGCACGAGGAGATCGGCCGCGACATCGCGTTGCTGACGATTCTGCAAGGCCATCCGGACAAGGCGCTCGAGTCGATCACCCGGTGGCCCGAAGGGCCGGCGCGGGAGCAGGCGCTGGCGCTCGCCTTTCTCGGCCTGCACCGCACGGACGACGCGGAAGAGGCCATCGAGGCGCTTCGGCAACGCCGCGCAGCCGAATCCGCGCTACGTCTCGCGGAAATCGCGGCGCAGCGCGGCGATCGCGACGAGGCCTTCCGGCTGCTCGAGATCGAGCGGCGGGTCGAGCGCGATGCCGCATTGACGCCGGGCGATGCGCGTTACCCGTATGTATTCCCCGATTCGTATCTGCTGAATCCGCTGCGCAGCGATCCGCGCTGGCGTGCAGTCACAAGCGCGGCACCAGGGTGACCCGGACCCGGCGGCAAGGCCGCCGCCCGCTGCTCGCTTCCCCGTCATCCCCCCGCGCGCTTGGCGTCAAACCCCCGCGCGCGCAGTGCCGCGACGATCGTGTCGCGGTGCTCGCCCTGGATCTCGATCACACCGCCCTTGACGGTGCCGCCGCAGCCGCAGCGCCGCTTGAGTTCGCCGGCGATCGTCTCGAGTTCGGCGGCGGACAGCCTGAGGCCCGTGATCACGGTCACCCCCCTGCCGCCGCGCCCCCTGGTTTCGCGGCCGACGCGCACGGGCACCGGTTGGCCGGGCTGGCTTTTCATCGGCATATTGTACGCAGCCCCGCACCCGCGATAATGCGCACGGGGGGAGGGGTCATGAACGCGATGACACCGGCAGCGATCGCGGAGCTGCGCGCGCGATTCGACGAGTACGACGGCGACGACGACGGCCGGATCGGGTTCGACGAGTTCTGCGCATTGCTCGACGGGCTCGACGAGGACTTGTCGAAAGAGGAATGCCAGCTCGCGTTCCAGGGCGCCGACCGCGACGACGACGGTGCCATCGGCTTTGAGGAGTTCGTCGCCTGGTGGGTTGGCGGTTGAGCGCGGGCGAGGGTGTCGGCCCCGGCCACCGCCGCATCATTTTCGCATCCTCGCTCGGCACCGTCTTCGAGTGGTACGACTTCTACCTCTACGGCTCGCTGTCGGTGATCATCTCGCGGCAGTTCTTCGCGGGCGTCAACGACACGACCGCATTCATCTTCGCGCTGCTCGCGTTCGCGGCCGGCTTTTTCGTGCGGCCCTTCGGCGCGCTCGTGTTCGGGCGCCTCGGCGACCTGGTCGGCCGCAAGCACACGTTCCTGATCACGATCGTGATCATGGGCAGCTCGACAGCGCTCGTCGGCCTCCTGCCGAACTACGCGACGATCGGGGTCGCAGCGCCGGTCCTGCTCGTCGCGCTGCGGCTCCTGCAGGGCCTCGCGCTCGGCGGAGAGTACGGCGGCGCGGCGGTGTACGTCGCCGAGCACGCGCCCCCCGGCCGGCGCGGCTTTTTCACGAGCTGGATCCAGACCACGGCGACGCTCGGGCTGCTGTTGTCCCTCGTCGTGATTCTCGCCTGCCGGCTGCTGCTCGGCGAGGCATTCGAGGCCTGGGGCTGGCGCATCCCGTTCCTGTTGTCCACGGTGCTGCTCGGCATCTCGGTCTACATCCGCCTGCAGCTCGAGGAGTCGCCGGTATTCGTCGCGATGCGCCGCGAGGGAACCCTCTCGAGGGCGCCGCTCGCGGAGGCCTTCGGCCGGCGCGAGAACCTGCGCCTCGTGCTGTTCGCGCTGTTCGGCGCCACGGCAGGGCAGGCCGTCATCTGGTACGGCGGCCAGTTCTATGCGCTCTTCTTCCTCGAGAAAGTGCTGCAGCTCGATGCGCAGGCGGTGACGATCGTGATGCTCGTGTCGCTGCTCGTCGCGACGCCGTTCTTCGTCGTCTTTGGCGCATTGTCCGACCGCATCGGGCGCAAGACCGTGGTGCTCGCGGGCTGTGTGCTCGCGATCGCCACCTACTTCCCGACATTTCGCGCGTTGACGCACTTCGCCAACCCCGCGCTCGACGCGGCCGTGTCCGCGGCGCCGGTCGCCGTCGTCGCCGACCCGGCCGGCTGCTCGTTCCAGTTCGATCCCGTGGGTCGCAAATCCTTTACCGCTCCGTGCGATGTCGCCAAGGCGGCGCTCGCGCGCGCCGGAGTGCCGTACGACAACGAGGCGGCGACGGGCGGGGAGTCACCCTACGTGCGGATCGGCAGGGGGGTGACTGCCGTCTCGATCGATGCCTCGGGCGATCCTGCGGTCGTGGGCCGGCAGCTGCGCGCCGCGCTCGCTGCGGCCGGCTATCCGGCGCGCGCCGATCCCGCGCGGGTGAATTTCCCGGCCGTCATCGCGCTCACCACCTGGCTCGTGATCCTCGTCACGATCGTCTACGGCCCGATCGCGGCGTGGCTCGTAGAACTCTTCCCCGCGCGCATCCGTTACTCCGCGATGTCGCTGCCCTATCACGTCGGCAACGGCTGGTTCGGCGGTTTCCTGCCGGTGACCGCATTCGCCATCGTCGCGGCCACCGGCAATATCTACGCGGGCCTGTGGTATCCGGTGATCGTCGCCGCTCTCACGGTCGTCGTCGGCGCGCTGTTCCTGCCCGAGACCGCGCACCGCGACATCCGCTGAAAGAGGGCGGGGCGCAGCGGGAGGTGCGCGCCCCGCCCGCCGGATCAGCGGGCCGAGACCGCGCTGTCGAACCGGGCCAATTCGAGCGGCGAAACTTTCGTGCGATGCAGGGCCGTGAGCGTGCGGCTGCCCACCTGTGCCACGGCGAGCGACAATGCATCGGCGCGACAATGGTTGTAGTCCATCAGCGACGCGAGATCGCGGCCGTTCTCCGAGCCGCAGGCGCGCCGCGCGGCCGCCTTCAGGCGCGCGTACAGCTGCCCGGCGCCCGCCGCCGAATTCGCGTTCAGATCCTGGTAATGAACGGCTACGGACCGCTGCACGACATTGCTGTCGTCCGTGTCGGCAAAGATCGTCGCGCTGCCCGCGAACGCGGCGATCGCGGCCGCGCCGATGAAAATGGCTTTCATGACCTTGGCTCCTCTGGAAGACGGGGGTTTCTTTGGCCTCGTTCCGTTGGATGCCCGAGGCACCGCCCGGGTTGCTCGCCTCGGCGCGCGAAAAGGTCATCCTGTCGACGGGGCCGCGCAACGCCTCCGGCTATTCGCCGTTCGCTGTTCGCTGTTCGCGCTCTGCGCGGGGCGGCAGCGGGTGGCGCGCAGCCTCCGCACGCAGCCAGTCGCGGAAGCGCACGACCTTCGGCATCTGCGCGTACGACTCCGGGCAGATGAAGTAATAGGAATAGCGGAACTGCCGCACGACATCGCAGGCGATCGCGAGCCTGCCGGCGGCAATGTCGCGCTCGACGAGCGACCAGCGCGCCACCGCGAAACCAAGTCCCTCGAGCGCGGCGGAGATCACCGAGGCCGAATCGTCGAGCATGGCGGGCTTCGTCCTGGCCGATTTCGCGGTCTCGTCCGACACGAAGGCCGACCAGGGCTCGTCCGAGCTGTAGAGCAGCGGAAAGGCGCTCAGGTCCTGCGTGCAAGGCACCTTGCCGTGCTTGCCGATCAGCGCCGGCGTCGCGACCGGCACGAGCCAGTCGTCCATCAGCTTCTCGCTGTAGAGTCCGGGGTAGTGGCCCGTGCCGAGGCGGATCACCGCGTGGAAGTCGCTGCGCGCAAAGTCGATCGCCTCGCGCGAGGTGTGCACACGCAGTTCTATCTCGGGCAGGTGTTCGCGCTGCGCGCCGAGACGCGGCGTGAGCCACTTCTGCAGGAACGACGACAGCATGCTCACGTTGAGTACGCCCGCTTCGCGCTGGCGACGCGACTGCTGCAGCGCCGCCTCGAGCTCATCGAGGCCCCGGCGCACGCGCGGCAGCAGGTCGGCGCCTTCGCTCGTGAGCTCGACCGTGCGGCCCCGACGGCGGAACAGCGGCGTCTGCAGGTAATCCTCGAGCGTCTTCACCTGCTGGCTCACGGCCGCCGGCGTGACGTGCAACGCCTCGGCCGCGTCCGCGAAATTGAGGCGCGTGGCCACCGCTTCGAATACGCGCAGCGCGTTGAGGGGCAATCGGTCGTAGGCCGCATCCATCGGCAATCTTTCGTTAACGGGGCTTCAGATAGTGCGTTTGTTCGCGCCCTGCGAACGGCGGAGAGTACACCCACGGAATCACCAGAAACCCGGCTCCCCAAGGAGGGAACATGAACAGCAAGCTACTCGGTATCCGCATCATCGCACTGCTCGCGGCGGGGCTCATCACCGCGATCGGCATGTCGCCCTACGATTTCGTCCACTACACCGGCCTCGCGGGGTTGTGATCGTGGCGGGCCGGCGACTGTCCGCGGACGCGTCCGGTGTCCGGCGCCGGACACCTCCGCGGCGCAACGGCCGGGCCAGGCCGTGAGTTGGCGCATACCGATCAACGAGATACGAGCCGGGCGGGTCATGGCACGGTTGCTGCAACGACCAGGGCATGAAGATCAGTGCCCTGCGCAAGCCGGCGAGCGAGTCCCCCGGGCTCGCCACCGACAGCCCGATCCGCGGCACGTCCGCGCAGGACACTGCGCGCGACCCGGCGCCGCGCGCGGGCGAGCGTCGCCGCCGGATCCTGCTGGCCGCAGGTGCCGCGGTGCTCGCATCGACCGCCGTGGCGTGGGCCGTGCGCGGCTGGCTCGCGTCGAGCCATACCGTGCCGCTCGAGCGGGTGCGCATCGCGACCGTGACGCGCGGCCACTTCGTGCGCGATGTCGCCGCGCAAGGCACCGTGATCGCGGCGGTGAGCCCCACGCTCTTCGCGAGCGCGCCGGGCACGATTTCCTATGCGGTGCGCGCGGGCGATACGGTCGAGCGCGGCGCGGTGCTCGCGACGCTCGACAGCCCCGCACTGCGTAACGAGTACGAGCGCGAGCGCGCGACCCTCGCCGGTGTCGAAGCGGCCTATGCGCGCGAGCAGATCGAGATCCGCCGGCAGAACCTCCAGAACGAACAGCAGGCCGACCTCGCCGACGTGCAGATCCGTGCCGCCGAGCGCGAGCTCGCGCGCGCGCAGTCGGCATGGGATTCGCGCGTGATCCCGGAGCGCGACTTGCGCAAGGCCCAGGATGAGGTCGCGACCGCCCGCCTCAACTTCGATCACGCGAAAGCATCGGCGGGTCTCGAACGCGACAGCCTGCAGCTCGACCTGCGCACTCGCCGGCTCGAGCGCGACCGCCAGTCGCTCGTCGTGAAAGACCTCGAGCGGCGCGTGCACGAGCTCACCGTGCGATCTCCGGTCGCCGGGACGGTCGCGAACCTCGCGCAGACCGAACGCGCCAATGTCGCGGAGAATGCGCCGCTCGTGACGGTCGTCGACCTCGGCGAGTTCGAGGTCGAGTTCAAGGTGGCGGAAAGCTACGCGACCGAGATCCGCCCGGGCATGACGGCGGAAATCACGCTCGACGGGCGCACCTGGCGGGGCACGGTCGCATCGATATCGCCCGAGGTGCGCCAGAGCCAGGTCACGGGGCGCGTGCAGTTCGCGCTCGAGAAGCCGCCCGCGTTGCGCCAGAACCAGCGGGCGAATGTGCGCATCGTGCTCGACGAGCGCGACGGCGTGCTCGCCTTCGACCGCGGGCCCACGCTCGACGAGCTGACCCGCGCGGTCTACGTCGTGCGCGGCGATCGCGCGATCCGCACGCCCGTGCAGCTCGGCGCGGCCTCGATCTCGCGGATCGAGGCGCTGTCCGGGCTCGCCGAGCAAGATCGCGTGATCGTCTCCGATACCGGCGACTTCCGCGACGCCCCCGAAGTTCTGCTCACCGACTGACATCCGAGGACTCCACCCATGCTCGCCATGCGCCACATCAGCAAGGTTTTCCGCACCGACCTCATCGAGACCCACGCGCTGCGTGATTTCTCGCTCGACGTCGCCGAAGGCGAATTCGTCGCCGTGACGGGCCCCTCGGGCTCGGGCAAGACGACCTTCCTCAATGTCGCGGGCCTCCTCGAGGGTTTCGACAGCGGCAGCTATCTGCTCGACGGCGTCGACACGAGCGGCCTCTCCGACGATGCGCGCTCGCGGCTGCGCAACGAGAAGATCGGCTTCATCTTCCAGAGCTTCAACCTGATCCCGGACCTCGACATCTTCGACAACGTGGACGTGCCACTGCGCTACCGGCGCATGAAGGCGGCCGAACGGCGCGAGCGCATCACGAGCGCGCTCGATCTCGTCGGGCTCGCCTCCCGCGCGCACCACCTGCCCTCGCAGCTGTCGGGCGGCCAGCAGCAGCGCGTCGCGATCGCGCGCGCGATCGCCGGCGACCCGAAGTTCCTGCTCGCCGACGAACCGACCGGCAACCTCGATTCGCTGATGGCGCGCCAGGTGATGGACCTCCTCGAGCAGATCAACGAGATGGGGACGACCATCGTGCTCGTCACACACGACCCGGAACTCGCGCGCCGCGCGCAGCGCAACGTGCAGATCGTCGACGGGCAGGTGTCCGACTTCCGGCCCTACGAGCCGCACGCGGTGCCGGCTCCGGTCGCGACGGCGGCCACGATGGCAGCGGCCGCCTCGGCATAGGGAGTCCGCGATGTTCGGCTATTACGTGAAGCTCGCGGTGCGCAGCCTGCGCCGCAACCCCGGCATTACCTCGCTGATGGTCGTCGCGATCGCGCTCGGCATCGCGATCTGCGTGATCACGCTCACCGTTTACCACGGCATGTCCTCGAATCCGCTGTGGTGGAAGAACGATCGCGTGTACGCGGTCACGGTCGACAGCTGGGATCCCGAGGAACCGCACAGCGAGGAGCATCCGGAGCTGCCGCCGCCGCAGCTGACCTGGCAC
Source organism: Steroidobacteraceae bacterium (assembly GCA_050249415.1). Taxonomy (GTDB): domain Bacteria; phylum Pseudomonadota; class Gammaproteobacteria; order Steroidobacterales; family Steroidobacteraceae; genus CADEFQ01. The sequence continues at coordinate 56,343 of JBFWQO010000014.1, read as the reverse complement.
GACGCGGAGGCCGTGACGGCCTCCGGCATCGCGCGGCGCGCGGTGCGCATGTTCAAGGGGTGGGGCGTGATATCCGGCGGCGAGGGGAGCGACGCACGCCCTGAGCAGTCGATCGTGCGGGTCACGTCGGCGGATTACTTCGAGCTCTTCGCCGTGCCATTCCGTTACGGCGGCGGCTGGCAGGCGGCGGCCGACGCGGGTCCCGGGCCGGTGGCGGTACTCTCCCACGAGACCAACGAACACTTCTTCGGCGGCGCGAACAGTGTCGGCCGCACGATCCGCTGGCACGACCGTGACTTCCGCGTCGTCGGCGTGCTCGACGACTGGCACCCCGCGCCGAAGTTCTACGACCTCAACAACGGCGCGTTCGACGACCCGGAGGCCATGTACATACCGATCGGCTGGGCGCCGGTGCTCGAGCTGAAGAGTGCCGGCAATACCAACTGCTGGAAGCCGCAGGAGGTGAAGACGTTTGGCGACTTCATGGCATCGGAATGCGTCTGGATGCAGGCGTGGGTCGAGCTGCCGGATGCCGCCACGCGCGCGCGCATGCAGGCCTGGCTCGACAGCTACGTCGCCGCCGAACGCAAGAGCGGCCGCTTCCGGCGCCCGGACAACAATCGCCTGACGCCGATCGACCAGTGGCTGCGCGACAACGACGTGGTCGACAACGACAACCGCATGCTCATCGCACTCGCCTTCGCGTTCCTGTCGGTGTGCCTGATCAACACCGTGGGCCTGCTGCTCGCGAAGTTCCTCGGGTATGCGTCGATCACCGGCGTGCGGCGCGCGCTCGGCGCGAGTCGGCGGCAGGTCTTCCTGCAGCACCTCACCGAGGCCGGCATGCTCGCCGCGGTCGGCGCGGTGCTCGGCGTCGCGCTGTCGGCCGCGGGGCTGTATGCCCTGCGCGTCATGTACGCCTCGCCCCGCGAGGGCTTCACGGGGCTGCTGCACGTCGATGCGTGGAGTCTCGCGGTCACCGTGGCGCTCGCGGTCGGCGCCGCGCTCGCGGCCGGGCTCTACCCCGCCTGGCGCGTGGGGCGACTCGCGCCCGCCGTCTACCTGAAATCGCAGTGAGCAACCCATGATCACCCATGACATCCGCCCGATACTCTCCGCGCTGCTGCGCAACCGCACGGGCGCCGTGCTGGTCGCGCTGCAGGTCGCGATCGCGCTCGCAGTGCTCGTCAACGCCGTGTACGTCGTCAAGCAGCGCGTCGACAAGATCGGCCGCCCGACCGGCATCGACATCGAGAACATTTTCGTCGTCCAGACGGCGGGATTCGCGGGCGACTACGATCATGCCGCGACCGTGCGCGACGATCTGGCCTGGTTGCGCGACCTGCCCGGCGTGCGCGCCGCGACCCTGTCCAGCAACGTGCCGCTGAGCGGTGGCGGCTCGTCGACGTCGCTGTACAGGACGCCGGACGCGAAGGGCGAGGCGATACCCATGAACTATTTCCTCATGGACGAAGGCGGCGTCGAGACGCTCGGCGTCAAGCTCGTCGCGGGGCGCGCGTTCCGGGCCGACGAAATCCTGCCCGAGGACCCGACCTACAACCAGCCGGTGCCGAGCCTCATCGTGACGCGTGAACTCGCGAGCGCGCTGTTCGGCACAGGCGACGCGGTCGGCAAGGTGGCCTACGACAGTCTTGGACGGCCGGTCACCGTGGCCGGCGTGATCGATCACATGCAGGGCTCGTGGGTCGACTGGGACAAGATCGGCTACGTGGCGCTGCTGCCGCGGCTGCAGTTCGGGCCGAACGCGACCTACCTCGTGCGCACGGCGCCCGGGCGGCGCGATGCCGTCATGAAGCTCGCCGAGGAGCATCTGTCGGCCTCGAACCCGAACCGCGTCGTGCAACATGTGCGGGCGCTCGACTACTACAGGAATCGCAGCTACCTGGGCGATCGCAACATGGCGATCTTCCTCGTCACGGTGACGGCCCTGCTCGCCTGCGTGACCGCGCTCGGGATCTTCGCGCTCGCGACCTTCAACGTGAACGTGCGCACCCGCCAGATCGGCACGCGGCGCGCGGTTGGCGCGCGCAAGGCCGACGTGATCCGCTACTTCCTGGTCGAGAACTGGCTGATCACGACCGCCGGCGTGCTGCTCGGCGTCGCGCTCGCGCTCGCGGTCGGCTACTCGCTGTCGCGTGCCTATCAGCTGCCGCGCCTCGACCTGTATTATCTCGCCGGCGGCGTCGTGCTCCTGTGGGCGCTCGGGCAGGCGGCGGCCTGGCAGCCCGCGCGCCGGGCGGCGCGGATTTCGCCGTCCGTCGCAACCCGCACCGTATGACGTCGCCGGCCGTTGCAACCCCCGTACGGGATCGCGCATCCAACATGAGGTCAGCCACCACGGACGCACTGCGCGACAGCCTGATGAACCGGACGGTCCTGGTGATCGACGACAGCGAGGCGGTGCGCACGGCATTCGAGGTCCTGTTGTCGATCCATGGCGTGCGCACCTTGACCGCGGCGTCGCCTGCGGAGGGCCTCGCGACCCTCGGGCGCGAGCCGGTGCACCTCGTGATCCAGGACATGAACTTCCGTCGCGAGGCCACGAGCGGCGAGGAGGGCGTGCAGCTCTTTCGCGCGATCCGTGCCCGCTCTCCCGACCTCCCCGTGATGTTGCTCACCGCCTGGACGCATCTCGAGACGGCGGTCGAACTCGTCAAGGAGGGCGCAGCCGACTACGTGGCGAAGCCGTGGGAGGACGCGCGTCTCCTCACGTCGGTGCGCAATCTCCTCGACCTGCAGCGTGCGCAGGCCGACGTGCACGCGCTGCGCGCCGAACGCGCCGCCGCCCGCGAGGCGCTCGCCGCGCGCTTCGATCTGTGCGGCATCGTGTACGCGAGCGAGCGCATGCACACGCTCGTCGCGATGGCGGCGCAGGTGGCGCAGGCCGCCGTGCCGGTGCTGATCACGGGGCCGAACGGTGCCGGCAAGGAAGTGATCGCCGACATCGTGCAGGCGAACTCGGCCGTGCGCCAGGGCCCGTACATGCGGGTGAACATCGGCGCATTGCCGAACGAACTGATCGAGGCGGAGTTGTTCGGCACCGAGACCGGCGCCTTCACCGGTGCACGCGCGCGGCCGGGGCGCTTCGAAGCCGCCGACGGCGGAACGCTGCTGCTCGACGAGCTCGGCAATCTCAGCGCGAGCGGCCAGGCGAAGCTGCTGCGCGTACTGCAGACGGGCGAATTCGAGCGCCTGGGATCCAACCAGACACGCCGCGTGCGGGTACGCCTGATTGCGGCGACCAACACGAACCTGCGCCAGGCGATCCGCGAGGGGCGTTTTCGCGAGGATCTCTACTTCCGCCTGAACGTGATCGAACTCGAACTGCCTGCGCTCGCCGAGCGGCGCGAGGATATCCTGCCGCTCGCGCGCCACTTCCTCGATCCCGATCTCGCGCTCTCGGCCGATGCCGAACGCGCCCTCGCGCGCCACGACTGGCCGGGCAACGTGCGTGAGCTGCGCAATGCCATGCAGCGCGCCGCGCTGCTCGCGGGGGGCTCGGTCATTTCGGCCGCCGCGCTGGGGCTCGCCGCGCCGTCGCTGCCCGTCGGCGCGGGCGTCGACGAGCTGCAGCCCGATCGCGACACGATCGAGCAGGCGCTCGCCCGCAGCGCGGGCATCGTCGCGCACGCCGCGCGTGACCTCGGGCTCTCGCGTCAGGCACTCTATCGCCGCATGGAGAAACTCGGCCTCAAGTCCACGGCCTGATGCGCCGGCGCCGCTCGCTCGAGGGCAGGCTGCTGCCCGCCGCCGCGCTGGTCGCGTTCGCCTCCGCGGCGGTCGCGGTGCTGGCAGTGCGCTGGCTCGCGCCGTGGGTCGCGACGCTGTGCGGTGCCTGCGCGGGTCTCGCGGCAGGCCTGTGGCTCGCGCGCACGGCCGTTGCGCGCTGGCGTGCTACGGCCATCGCCTTGCGTGACGGTATCGCGAGCCTGCGCGACCGGGATTTCAGCGTGTCGATCACGCGCACCTCGGACGACGAACTCGGCGAACTGGTCGATGCCTACAACTCGCTCGGCGCGGTGCTGCGCCGCGAACGTGTCGATCTGTACCAGCGCGAGCTGCTGCTCGACACCGTGATCCAGGCGACACCGCTCGCGCTGCTGCTGACCAATGCCGCGGGCACCGTGATCTACAGCAACGTCGCGGCGAGGGAACTGTTCGGTGGCGGTCGCAAGCTCGAGGGGCTCACGCTCGGGGCCGTGCTCGAGCACTCACCCGCGCCGCTGCGCGAGGCGCTGTCGGGAGCCGATGACCGGCTGTTCACCGTCGAGGCCGATCTCGAGCCACAGGTCTATCATCTGTCGCAGCGTCGCTTCCTGTTGAACGCACAGCCGCACCGGCTGCTGCTGCTGAAGAGGCTCACGCGCGAGCTCGCGGCCCAGGAAGTCGCCGTCTGGAAGAAGGTCATCCGCGTGATCGCCCACGAGCTCAACAACTCGCTCGCGCCGATTTCCTCGCTCGCGCACTCGGGCCGCCTGCTGCTCGCGGAGCGCAGCGACGAGCGGCTCGAGCGCGTGTTCGCGACGATCGAGGATCGGGCGGCGCACCTCGCGAGCTTCATCGACGGCTACGCGCGTTTCGCCAAGCTGCCGCGGCCGAGACCGGCGCCGCTCGACTGGGCCGCGTTCATCGTGCGCCTGCAGGCGGTGGTGCCGTTTGCGCTGCGGGGTGGGCCGCCGCGGGCGCGCGTGCTGGCGGATGCCGTGCAGATCGAACAGGTCGCGATCAATCTCCTGAAGAATGCCGCGGAGTCCGGCTCGCCGTCGGACAGCGTCGAACTCGCGATCGAAGATCATCGGGGCGGCGTGCTGCTCGAGGTCGCCGACCGTGGCGCCGGCCTGACGGACGACGCGCTCGGCTCGGCCCTGCTGCCGTTTTTCTCGACCAAGGCGAGCGGCACGGGCCTCGGACTCACGATCTGCCGCGAGATCGTCGACGCACATGGCGGGCACCTGATGCTCGCGAATCGCGAAGGGGGCGGCGCTCGGGCGAGCGTCTGGCTGCCGATCGCACCGGAATCGAAGGAGGAACGATGAAGAGATTGCTGCTCGCCCTACTGGCACTGCTGGCCGTCCCCGCGGCCCTGGCTGCGGACCTGCGGCCGATCACGCACGAGGACGTATGGCTCGCGAAGCGGGTGTCGGCGCCCGTGGCGAGCCCCGACGGGCGCTGGGTCGTGTTCACCGTCGCGGAACCCGCCTACGACGAGGATGAGAAATCCTCGGACCTGTGGATCGTGCCGGCCGATGCCGGCGCGCCTGCGAGGCGGCTGACGAGCAGCCGCGCCGCCGAAAGCGACGTCGCATGGAGCGAGGACAGCCGGCGCATCCTCTTCGCCGCGAAACGCGAGGGCGACGTCGCGCCGCAGATCTATGCGCTCGATCCCGCTTTCGGGGGTGAAGCGTGGCGCCTCACGCATGCACCGCACGGCGCGCGTTCGCCGGTGCTGTCGCCCGACGGTCGCCGGCTCGCCTATGCCAGCGACCTGCCGGCCGATCCCGCCGCCGCGGAACACAAATACAAGGTCCGCGCGTTCGACGGCTTTCCGATCCGCAACTGGGACCACTGGCTCGACGGCTCGCGGCCGCACCTGTTTGTCCAACCGCTCGACAGCGCGGGCGCGCCCGTGGGTGAGCCGCGCGATCTCCTCGCGGGGACGGCACTCGCGAAGGCGCCGGGCTTTTCCGGCCGCAGGACGAATGGCGCCGACGCACTCGACCCGGTCTGGTCGCGCGACGGCCGCGATCTCGTGTTCGTCGCGAGCACCAATCGCAACGAGGCCGCGTTCGCGTTCACCAGCACGCATCTCTTTCGGGTGGCCGCGAGTGGCGGCGAACCCGCGCCGCTGACGACGGGGGGAGACAGCTACAGCCACCCCCGGTTCTCGATGGACGGCCGGAGGCTCTTCGCGAAGTTCGAGCGACGGACCGCAAAGGTCTACAACATCGACAATGTCGTGGCGCTCGGCTGGCCGCAGGCCGGAATCCCGCTCGTCCTCACGGCGCCGCTCGACCGGCCGGTCGAGGACTACGACGTGTCGGCCGATGGCCGCACGCTGTGGTTCCTCGCGGGCGACGAGGGCCGCGTGAAGCTCTACGGCACGCCGACCGATCGCGCGGCGCCGCGGCTCGCCTGGCCGCTCGAGGGCGGCAGCTACGCGGGGCTGTCGCTTGCGACACGCGCGGGCGGATCGCCGCTGCTCGTCGCCGTCTGGCAAAGCGCGGTGCATCCGCCCGAGATCGTGCGCCTCGACCTGCGTGCGCGGCGTCATGTGCAGCTGACCGCATTCAACGACGCCGTCGCTGCCGCGATCGACTGGCAGCCGCTACGCGAGTTTCGCTTCACGAACCGGCGCGGCGCGACGCTGCACAGCTTCCTCGCGCTGCCGCCCGGGTTCGACCCGCAGAAAAAATATCCGCTCTTCGTGCTGATGCACGGCGGGCCCCACAGCATGTGGAGCGACGAGTTCGGGATACGCTGGAATCCGCACCTCCTCGCCGCGCCCGGCTTCGTCGTGCTGATGACGAACTACAAGGGCTCCACGGGCTACGGCGAAGCGTTCGCGCAGAGCATCCAGGGCGATCCGCTGCGCGGCCCGGGCGAGGACATCAACGACGCCGCCGACGAGGCGATCCGCCGCTTCAGCTTCATCGATGCGAGCCGCCAGTGCGCCGGCGGCGCGAGCTACGGCGGGCATCTCGCCAACTGGATGCAGGCGAGCACGACCCGCTACCGGTGTCTCGTGAGCCACGCGGGCCTCGTGAACCTCGAATCGCAGTGGGCCACGAGCGATGTGATCTACGGGCGCGAGGTCAACATGGGCGGCCCGCCGTGGAGCGATCCGGCCGTGTGGCGCGAGCAGAACCCGATCGCGTTCGCGGCAAAGTTCGCGACGCCGGTGTTGCTCACGGTCGGCGAACGCGACTTCCGCGTGCCGCTCAACAACGCGCTCGAGTACTGGAGCGCGCTCCAGCGCCAGCGCGTGCCGGGCCGCCTGCTCGTTTTTCCCGAGGAGAACCACTGGATTCTGTCGGGCGAGGACAGCCGGTATTTCTATGGCGAGGTACAGGGCTGGCTGTCGAAGTACCTGAAGGAGTGAGGCATGCGCATGCTGATCGTCGCCGTGCTCGCGCTCGCCGCCGGCTGGTTGCTCGCGCGCAGCGCATGGCGTGAACGGCCCGCGCCCGATCCCGTGCAGGTGATCGTCACGCAGGTGAAGACGCATGCGATCATCGAGCACGAGCGCCAGGTCGCGATCTGGTACCGCTCGTGCCCGGAAGTCCTCGGCGTCAATCCGGAAATTTTCGTCGCGTGGCCCGGCAAGCTGTCCTACGAGCTCGGGCTCGGCGATGTGGCCATCACGCGCAGTGGCGACGTGCTCACCGTGAGCACCGGGCCTGTTCGTGCCGACGAGCCCGCCGTCCCCACGGACTTCATGGACTACCTGACGACGTCGCCCTGGTTCAATATCGCGAACGAGCAGGCGCTCGTGAACCAGGAGATCGCGCGCGCCTCGCCGATCGCGCGTTACCTCACCGCGTACTTCCAGCGGCGCGACCCGTCGCTCGTCGAGGATTTCCGTGCGGAACTCGCGGAGTTCGTCATGCGGCTCGCCGGGGCGCTCGGGCTCGGCATCCGCGAAGTCAGGGTGGAAATTCCGGTCGCCGACGTGAAGTTCCCGAAGCTGCCCGCGCTCGAGCTGTGCGCGAGCACGACAGCCTCGGTCAACGGCGTGCCCTTCGCCAAGGTGGAGGACGGCTACACGATACCTTTCGCGTTCGATGCCGCGGCGGCGGCGGGCAAGAAGGCACCCGCGGGAGTCGTCGCGGGGATCGGCGAGAGGCCATGACATGGTGCCGGGGCTTCGGTTGTTCGGTTATTGCACGCGCGATGCCGGTGCAATAACCGAACAACCGAAGCCCCGGCACCAGGATCCAGGATCTCACCGCATGCGCGCGTGCCGCCAGCCGCCGTAGCGGTAGTACGCCACCGCCAGCAACATCGACAGCAGCGACGACGCCGGGAAGCTCCACCAGATCGCGTCCGCGCCGTAGCGTCCCATCAGCATCGCCGCGGCCGGGAAGCGCAGGCCCCACAGCGTAATCACCAGGATCACGAGCGGCGCGACGACCGCGCCCGTCGAACGCGCGACGCCGAAGAGCACCATCGTCACGCCGAAGAATATGAAGGACCACGAGGCGATGAAGTTGAGGTGCACGGCGGTTTCCAGCGCCGAGCTGCCCTCGGGCAGGAAGATGCCGAGCAGCGGCCGCGCGAAGCACATGATCAGCGCGACGCTGGCCGCCGTGACGATCGTCTGGAACGCGACGCCCGCCTGCGCGGTGCGCGCGACGCGGTCCCAGTGACCGGCACCGACGTTCTGCGCCGACATCGACGACACGGCGGCGCCCATCGCGAACGCCGGCATCTGCACATAGCTCCACACCTGCATGCACGCGGCGAATCCCGCCGTCGTGTGCGAGCCGAACTGGTTGATGAGGCCGAGCATCAGCAGAGCGCTGATCGACACGACCACCATCTGCAGGCCCATCGGCACGCCCTTTCTGACGAGCATGGCGGTGATCGCGCCGTCGATCCGCAGCAGCCGCACTTCGCCCCGGTGCAATACGAGCGGATGGCGCTTGCGGTACAGGTAGGCGAGCAGCGCCGCGAGGCTCGCGATATTGGCGATCAGCGTCGCGAGCGCCGAGCCCGCGATCCCGAGGCGCGGCAAGGGCCCGACGCCGAAGATGAGCAGCGGGTTCAGCACGATGTCGAGGCCGACGGACAGCAGCAGGAAGTGAAACGGCGTGCGCGAATCCCCGGCACCGCGCAGCACCGCCATCACGAACGCGTACAGGAAGATGAACGGTATCGCGACGAAGATGATCCTGAGGTAATCGTGCGCGAGCGGCAGCGCATCGGCGGGCGTGTGCATCGCGACGAGGATCCGGTCAGAGAAGAGCACGCCGAGCAGCGCGATCACCACGGCCACGAGCGCGAAGAACGACGCGCTCGAACCGACCACGCGCCGCGCCTCGTCGAGGCGCTTCGCGCCGAGGTGCTGCGCGATCAGGATCGTCGCGGCCATCGAAACGCCGAAGATCGAGCCGATCAGCAGGAACATCACCGTGTTCGAGTTCGACGTGGCGGTGAGCGCCGCCTCGCCGAGGAAGTTGCCGACCCAGATCGCGTTCACCGAGCCGTTCAGCGACTGCAGCACATTGCCCGCGAGCATCGGCAGTGCGAAGGCGATCAGGGTGCGGGCGATCGGCCCCTCGGTGAGGGCGGCGGTGCGAGGGGGCATCGATGCATTCTACCCGCCCGTCTCCCGCCGCGCGCCCGTGGCGGTGGTCGATTCAATCCCTTCCTGTCGCCGAGGGTGTGCGACGATCCTACGGGTGCGCGCGCAGTGCGCCCGTGTCGTGATCGACTTTCGCTTCGTCCAGGGCCTCGATCAGCGGCCCGAGGTACGGGCGATAGAGTTCCGCGCGGCGCGTATCGCCGATCGGAGCGCGCACCTCGACACTGCTGAACGTCGCGATCGGCCGGGACGTGCTCGCGTAGTCGAGGCACTGCGCTTCCCAGTCGAGGCCGCAGAATTCGACGAGCGCCCGTGCCGCAGGCTCGAAATCGGCGACGAGGTGCTCGTACCGGACGATCGTCACGAGCCCGGGGAAGGCGTGTCGCCAGTACTCGATGAGCCGCGCATAGCCGCCCTGGAAATGGCCGATATCCGCGAGTCGATGCGCGAAGTCCCAGTGCTTGCTGAACTCCTGGCGGAAGATCGACAGGCCCGTCTCGACGGGGTTGCGTCGCATGATGATGACGCGCGCGTCCGGGAAGAGCCGCGCGATCAGGCCGATGGCCTCGAGGTTGCGCGGGTGCTTGTCGGTGACATGCGTCGCGCCGCCGATGTCCGGCAGCGAGCTGAAATACGCCTCGCGCCACTGCGCGAGCATCGCCTCGTCGGGCGCCTTGCCCGCGCGATCGAGCTCGAGGAATGCGTGCAGGGCCTGGCGCAGCGCGGGGCGCTCGCCGCACGCGAACACGCGGGAGTGGGCGCCGAGCACCGCCTCGACCAGTGTCGTGCCCGAGCGGGGCATGCCGACCACGAAGATCGGCCGCGGCGCACCCTGGACGAGCGACTGTGTGGCGGCATCGGGCGCGGCCGGTGACAAGGCCATGAGGCGGGCCACGCGCGCCTCTTCACGCGCGCGGTCGTAGCCGCGACCCTCGAGCCGGTCACGACCGAGGGCGAGTGCCTGCGCGTACTCGCACGCCGCGAACGCCTCGTCGGCATCGTCGCGTGCATCGAGGATCTGCGCGGCCGCGAAGGCGGCCGCGATGCGATCGTCGGCCGGCAGGTCTTCGCGCTGCGCCGCCGTCGCAACGGCCTGGTAATCCGCATCGGTGGCTTTGCCGCGCAGCACCCGGGACAGCACCTTGAGAGCGGTCGGGTCGTGCGGCGACTGCGCAAGGCAACGGCGCGCGCAGTCCTCGGCCTCGGCGAAGCGCCCGTGATACAGGTGCAGCAGCGCGTTTTTCGACAGCATCGCCGGCCACTCCGGATCGATCGCTGCGGCGCGGCGCAAGGCGTCGCCCGCGCGCTCGTGGTCGAGCGCGTGCAGATAGCAACCCGCGAGCACCGCATAGGCGTCGGCCGTGGGCGGCGAAAGCGCCATGGCGTTCTGCCAGCTCGCCGCCGCTTCGAGCGGTTGCCCGAGCTCGATCTGGGCCGTCGCGAGGTGCCGCCACGCGACGGGATTCGCGCGCTCGGCGGCACACCAGCTCGCGGCGGTTGTCGCGAGTTCAGGCCATTGCCGAAGCGCGGCGAGACATTGACACCAGAGCGTGAGCACCTCGGCATCGCCCGGTGAGCGCTGCAGCAGTGCGTCGAGAATCATCATCGCCTCGGCCGGCTTGCCTCGGCCGAGCTCGGTGCGGGCAAGACGTGCGATCGGGACGGGGGCCGTCGGATGGGCATCGTGCGCGCGATTCCACGCCTCGATCGCCCCTGGCAGGTCACCTTGCCGCTCGGCAATGTCGCCCGCCGCGACCCATGCCCGCAGGTTCGCCGCGTCGCTCGCGAGCACCGTGTGCAGCACGCCCATCGCGCGCGCGAGGTCGCCGCCCGCTTCGAGGCCCTCGGCGAGATTCAGGCGCAGCGTCGCGCGGCGGGGATCGAGCTGGACGGCGCGCTCGAGCAGGGGTGTGCCCTCACCGGGCCGCTCGCTCAGGTTGAGTGTCAGTCCCAGCAAGCTGATGGCCTCAGGGTCATTCGGTGCAATCGCGAGCGCCTCGCGATAGCACGCCTCGGCCTCTGCAAAACGACCGGCGCCGCGTGCCGCGGCGCCGCGCTGCAGCGCAACATCAAATCGGGATGCCTTCATGGGGGCGCAAGCATAGGCAATTCCTGTGTTTACTGCAGTGTTGCCGACGAGCAACGTGACACGCTTCGTCGCAGGCAAGGCACGCGAAGCGACGAATTTCGCGGGTCGAAGCGAATATCCCGGGCGGTCGGGCCGTTGTGCTGCGCGCGACCATTGTGTAGCAATTGCGCAACGATGCTTGTATCGTTGGCCGCGCTGGGCTAATAATCCGGCCCATCGCGGGGCCGGTCGAATGCCGGGGGCTTTTTCGGCGGCTTCGCTACGAAGTTTGATCCAAATCAAAATCTATATTTCAGGACGGTTATGCCGTTCGCGGGAGGATCCAGCTAATGGAGATGAACAGTAACGTTCGGCGAGCAGTTCGTCGTGCGCTCGTGTTGGGCGCCGTCACTGCCACCAGCGCATCGATTCCGGCGATGGCGCAGGATCAGGATACGGCGGCACCGGTCGAAACCGTCGTCGTCACCGGTTCGCGCATTCGTTCCGCCAACCTCGAGGGGACGACCCCCGTCACGCAGGTCACGAGCCAGGACATCGCGACCCAGGGCGTGACCCGCGTCGAAGACCTCGTCAACCAGCTCCCGCAGGCGTTTGCCGCCCAGAACGCGAACGTCGCGAACGGCGCGAGCGGCGCTGCCACGATCAACCTGCGCGGCCTCGGCTCGCCCCGCACCCTCGTGCTGATCGACGGCCGCCGCCTGCCTTACGGCACGGTGAGCAATTCGGCGCCGGACATCAACACGATCCCCGCCGCGATCATCGAGCGCGTGGACGTGCTGACCGGCGGCGCGTCGGCCGTGTACGGTTCGGACGCCGTCGCCGGTGTCGTGAACTTCATCACCAAGAAGGATTTCGAGGGCGTGCAGATCGACGCCCAGTACGGCTTCTACCAGCATAACAACGATTACGGCGGCCCGGGCGCCGTGAAGCTGCGCGACGTCATCGCGGGCCGCGCGGCGACCAACCCGTCGCAGTTCAAGCTGCCGCCGGACAACGTGACCGACGGTTACGGCAAGTCCGTCAATTTCCTGGTGGGACTGAGCTCGGCGGACGGCCGCGGCAACATCATGGCGTATGGCGGTGTCGACGATCAGGACCAGGTGCTCGAGCGCGACCGCGACTATTCGGCCTGCTCGCTGGGCGCGAACCCGACCGTGTCGTTTTCGTGCGGCGGCTCGGGTACTTCGTACCCCGGCCAGTTCACCGATTTCTCGACGTTTGCGTTTACGACGCAGTCGACTGCGGGCGGCAACCAGTTCATCCCTTTCAACAGCAGCCTCCACCAGTACAACTTCGGTCCGGTCAATCACTACCTGCGCCCCGCCCGCCGTTACAACCTCGGCGCGATGGGTCACTATGAAGTGAACGACCATGCCGACGTGTACACGCAGCTGATGTACACGAACTACCGCTCGATCGCGCAGATCGCCCCGGGCGGCATTTTCTTCGATTCGTCGTCGATCAACTGCGGCAACCCGCTGTTGTCGGCCCAGCAGTCTGCGGCTATCGGCTGCACGCCTGCCATGATCGCGGCGGACGATCCGACGACCCTGTACATCGGCCGGCGCAACGTCGAGGGCGGCGGGCGCGAGCAGTCGTTCCGCAACGCGATGTTCCGCGGCCTCGTGGGCGTGCGTGGCGACATCAGCCCGATGTGGCAGTACGACGTGTCGGCCCAGTACTCGAGCACGTCTGCCAACCAGACGACGCTCAACTACTTCCTGATTCCCCGCATCGCGCGGGCGCTCGATGTCGTGATGGACAATGGAGTGCCGACCTGCCGCTCGGTCGTCGACGGCTCGGACCCGGATTGCGTGCCGTACAACGTGTTCGACCCGAACGGCATCACGCCGGCGGCGCTGAACTACCTGCAGGCGCCCGGCATCCAGACGGGTACGATCGACCAGGAGGTCTATGTCGGCCAGGTGACCGGTGATCTCGGCTGGACGATCCCGACGGCGGCGGAATCGATCAAGGTGGCGGCGGGCGCGGAGTATCGTCGCGATTCGCTGGTCAACACGGTCGATGCGATGCAGTCGCAGGCCCTGTTGTCGGGCTCGGGCGGCGCCACCATCGGCATCTCGGGTTCGACGAAGGTGGTCGACCTCTTCGGCGAAATCCACGTGCCGCTGGTGCAGGACAGGCCGGGCTTCGACCAGCTGTCCGTCGACGGCGCATACCGTTACTCGGACTACGGCGAGATCACGACCGACACGTACAAGATGGGCCTCGAATGGGCACCGATCCACGACGTGCGTCTCCGTGGCAGCTTCCAGCGTGCCGTGCGTGCGGCCAACGTGGTCGAGCTCTTCACGGCGCAGGGCTTCAACCTGTTCGACGCCGACGGTGATCCGTGCGGCGTGCAGGACCCGAACCCGAACGCGACACTCGCCAAGTGCGTGGCGACCGGCATGCCGGCGGCGGCGTACCACACGACGACCCTCGACAGCCCGGCCGGCCAGTACAATTTCCTGCAGGGCGGCAATCCGGCGCTGACGCCGGAGAAGTCGGACACGACGACATTCGGGTTCATCCTGCAGCCGCGTTTCCTGCCGAAGTTCTCGATGTCGGTCGACTGGTTCGACATCAAGATCGACAACACGATCTCGACGATCGGTACCAGCGTCACGTGGGACGCGTGCTACAACAACGACGATCCGGTGGCCTGTGCCCGCATCGTTCGCAACCCGGCCAACGGCACGTTGTGGGTCGGCGACGGCCATGTGGTCGATCTCAACACGAACATCGGTTCGCTCAAGACGACCGGTATCGACGTCAACATGAACTACGCGGGGCTCGAGATCGGCCCGGCGGGTAGCCTGAACTTCAGCATGACCGGCACTTACCTCGAGGAGCTGGTCACTGATCCGGGCTCACCGGGCACCGTGCCGTACGATTGCGCCGGCAAGTTCTCGTCGTCGTGCGCCTCGGGCACCGCCGGTGTCCCGAGCCCGCGGTGGCGTCACCATGCCCGCCTCGGCTGGCAGACGCCGTGGCCGCTCGACATGTCGCTGACGTGGCGGTACTTCGGTGAGGTCACGCAGTTCGGCGTGCCGTCGACTTCGGCCCGCATCGACCGGGTTCTCGACGCACAGAGCTACCTCGACCTCGCGGGCAACTGGGCGATCACGGACAAGGCATCGGTGCTCATCGGCATCAACAACATCCTCGACAAGGATCCGCCGATCAGCTCGTCCGTGGGTACGACCGGCAACGGCAACACGTACCCGCAGCTGTACGACGCCCTCGGCCGGTTCGTGTTCATCCGCGGCAAGGTCTCGTTCTGATCGAGAGCAGACCGCCAACGAAGTGAACGTGTGAGAAACTGGCGGCGGTTCCGCGAGGAACCGCCGCTTTTTTTTGCTTCCTGGTGCCGGGGCTTCGGTTATTCGGTTATACCGGCGCTCCGCGCCCGTATAACCGAATAACCGAAGCCCCGGCACCATGCTTTATCCCTTCAAGCTGGACCTGGCGCGCAGCCGGGTGCTGCGGATCGAGATGGACGAAGCGGCGTTTCGCGCCGCGAGTTTCCTCGACGATCGCATCGTCACGCCCTCGACCCGGGGTGGCTGGGTATCGCTCGCCGACTTCGAGGCCGTCGCACCCCCGGGCCCCGCCCGTCCGCTGCATTTCATCTTCCACACCGGGCACGTCGGTTCGACCCTCGTCAGCCGCCTTCTCGATATCACGGGTCCCGTGTTGCCGCTCCGTGAACCGTTGCCGCTACGCACGCTCGCCGCCGCGACAGGCGACCCGCGGTTCCAGGCGCTACTGGCGCTATTCATCCGCCACTGGCGCTCGGGGCCCGGCACGACCCGCACGGTGATCGTCAAGGCGACGAGCAGCGTGGCGCGCATCGCGCCGGCGCTCCTCGATGCCGCCGCCGACGCACGGGCGATCTACCTGAACGTGCGCGCCGAGCCCTATCTCGCGACATTGCTCGCCGGCGAAAACTCGTGGATGGACCTGCGCGGGCACGCAGCGGAGCGCCTGCAGCGGCTCGCGGCCCACGTCGGGGCAGCCTTGCCCACCCCCGAGTCGTTGTCACCGGGCGAGCTGGTCGCGGCCAGCTGGCTCGCCGAGACGACGACGCAGCGCACGGTGCTCGGGCGTCATCCAGGGAGGGTGTTGCCCGTCGACTTCGAAGCTTTCCTCGCCGATGCCGGAGGTCACCTGCGGGCGATCCTCGCCCACTTCGATCTGCCGTCCGATGCCGCCACCCTGGAAAGGATCCTCGGCAGTCCCGTGCTCACCCGCTATTCCAAGGCGCCCGAGCATCCGTACGATCCCGCACTGCGTACGGCGGTGCTCGATCAGGCGCGGCGCGAGCATCGCGCCGAAATCATCAAGGGGTTACGGCTCCTCGGGCGCCTCGGCGTCGCCGCGTGACTGTCAGGTCGACGCCCACATCCGCATCAGGTTCTGGCGCACGACATCGAGCCGCATCCGGTTCTCCCACTTCATCGTGTTGCCCTCGAGCGCGGCGAGCTCGTTGAGCTCATAGACCTGCGTGCGCCGGTGCTGGTCGGCGATCAGGCTCTCGATGAACGTGATCGACACGAGCCGCCGCCCGGCGCGCACCGGGACGACCTCGTGCAGGGTCGTCGAGGGATACACGATCGCCTCGCCGGGCTCGCCCTTGAAGCTGATGACCTGGTTGCCCGCGACGATCGCGAGTTCGCCGCCCTCGTACGTCGCAGGGTCCCCGATGAACACCGTGCACGAGAGGTCCGAACGGATGCGCGTGCTGCCGACCTGGATGATCGCCGAGTCGGCATGCGCGCCGTACTTCATGCCCGGTTCGTAGCGGCACAGGAGCGGCGGCGCGACGCGCTTCGGCATCGCGAAATCGCCGAACTCGCGCGAGCGGGCAAAGGCGGTGCTCACGATCTGCACGGACTCGGCGTACTTTGGATCGTTCGCGTCGGCCTGCAGGTTCCGCTTGGCCTGGTTCGCGGGATTCGAGACACGCCCGTCGACGAACTGCAGTTCGCCCGCCAGCTCGCGCAGGCGCGCCACGTCCGCATCGGACAGGAGATTCCGGATCTTGAGGAACATCGAGGGTCCTTAGACGTGCGCCGGCGGCACGGTGCCGTTGTAGGTGTCGGTCGCGGCGATCACGGCGGCGATCGCGCGGCGCTCGTCCTCCGACAGCCGCGGGTTCCAGATGTCGCAGATCAGGATCACGCGCGTCTCGTCGCTGTCGTTCCACGCCTCGTGCTCGATGGTGTCGTCGAACACCCACGCCTCGCCGATGCGCCATTCGCGCGTCTCGCTGCCCACCCGAAAGCCGCAGCCGGGCGGCAGGACGAGCGGCAGGTGGACCACCACGCGGAAATTCGCGACGCCGGTGTGCGGCGGGATGCGGGTCTTTGGCTGCAGCACCGAGAAGATCGCGGTCGGGGAGCGCAGCGGCACCCTTGCCTGCGGCAGGGCCTCGACCGCCGCGATCGTGCGCGGCGCGCGGCGACAGTGGTCCTCGATCCGCCGGCCGTGCTCGTAGAAATGAAACGCGGTCCAGCGCGGTGAATTATTGAGCTCGCGCCACTGGTCGAGCGGCACGTGCTCGCCGTAGTGGATATAGGGGTTGAAGCCCGCCGCATCCTCGATGAGGATGGTGCGCAGTTCCTCCTGAATTACCGGGGTCTGCGCCTCGAGTTCGCCGAGCCACGGGAACTGCTCGCGCTCGTAGAATTCAATGGGCGGCAGGCCCGGAAAGTAGTACTCGAGCGGCAGCTGCGGATAGCGCGGTGTCACGCGCAGCGTGATCCCGATGAAGTGCTCGAGCCGACGGCGCTCGGCCGGCGTGCACTGGCTGCGCGCGTCGTCCGACGCGGCGCGGATGAAATCGCCGAGGTCCTGCGCGTATTTCGCCTGTACCTCGCGCCCGTGCTCGACCGCGGCGCGCGTGGGCGCATCGAGCAGGGTGTCGGGCGGGGCATTGGCGAGCGCGACGCCGTAGGCGGTGGCCGCCTGCTTCGCCTGTCCGATCTGCTCGAGCAGGGTCGCGCTCATGAGCAACGCCCGGAAATCGCGCGCATCGATCGTGAGCGCTTCGCGGATCGCCGCGAACGCACCGTCGATGTTCTGGCGCTGCCGGCGCACCGCCGCGAGATTGAGCCACGCGGCGGGATTGCCGCGCTCGCGTGCGAGCCCCTCGAGCAGCACAGCCTCCGCGCGAGCGAAATCGCCCGCCGCGATTGCGCGCATCGCCGCTTGCTGGGTGGTCGTCTCTGCCGGGGTGCCCATGCGGCGGGACTATAGCGGCTCGCCCGCGGGCGGCAAAGTTTGGACGTCGCCCGCGAGGTCGGCAACAATGGCGGCCATGTCCGAACCGCTGCACGAACAAGCCTTGCAGGCGGCCTATGCCGCACTGCGGGCCGGCAATGCGCGCGAAGCCCGCGACCAGTTCCTCGGCGCACTCGAGGCCGGCCGCGCGGATGCGCCGGTGCTGCTCGGGGTCGCGCACGCGAGCCGCCTGCTCGGCGACGACGCCGGCACGATCGCCGCGGTCGACCGGCTGCTCGCGGTCGAGCCACGCAACGTGCGTGCACTCCTGCTGCGGGCGGATTGCTACGCGACCCAGGGGGACGCCCGCTCGGCGTCGGCCTTCTACCAGCGTGCCCTGAAGATGGCGCCCCCGGCCGAGGAGTTGTCGCCCGATCTCGTGCAGGACCTGCAGCGCGCCAGTGCCGCCTGTGAGCAGTACTCGGCGCAGTACAAAGGTTGGCTACGCTCGCGACTCGCCGCCGGGGGATTCGACCCGAAACGCTCGAGCGGGCGCTTCGCGCAGTCGTTCGATCTCCTGCTCGGCGAGAAGCAGGTCTTCCTGCAGCAGCCGAAGGTCTACTACTTCCCGGAACTGCCGCAGGTCCAGTTCTATGCGCGCGACCTCTTCCCGTGGCTCGACGAACTCGAGGCGGCCACCGACGCGATCCGCGACGAGTTGCTCGGCGTGCTGCAGGAGGGTGGCGGGTTTTCCCCCTATGTCACCGGCGATCCGAACCGGCCGCGCAAGGACCACATGGGCCTGCTGAACAACCCCGCGTGGAGTGCGTTCTATCTCTGGAAGAACGGCGAGGTGGTGCCCGACAACGCGGCGCGTTGCCCCGCCACGATGCGCGCGTTGCGCAACGCGCCGCTCGCGGTCGTGCCGAAGCGCTCGCCGTCGGTGCTGTTCTCGTTGCTCGAAGCCGGCGCGCACATTCCGCCGCACCACGGCCTCGTCAACACGAGGCTCATCTGCCATCTGCCGCTGATCGTGCCGGACGGGTGCGCCTTCCGCGTCGGCAACGACCTGCGCGAGTGGCGCGAAGGCAAGGCCTGGGCGTTCGACGACACGATCGAGCACGAAGCGTGGAATCGCGGCGCCGAAACGAGGGTGATCCTGCTGTTCGACATCTGGCGGCCGGAGATCACCACCGAGGAACGGACGCTGATCGTGAAGCTGTTCGATGCGATCGATGCGCACAGCGGCACGCGCCCGCACTGGGAGATCTGACATGGACGCAACACTGCGATTCGCGACGATGGTGGGGCTCATCGCGTTCGCCGGCCCGGGCCGGGCGGCGACCCCTGTCGATGCATTGCCGGAGGCGTTGGCGCAATGTGCCGCCGAGCGTGACGATACGCGCCGCCTCGCCTGCTACGACGCGGAGGTGGCGCGTCTCGCGAAGCAGCCACCGCCGCCGACGGCCGAGGAGAAGTTCGGCGCCCGCGGCGACCTCGTGCGTGAGCAGGAGCGCACGGCCGAGCCCGCGGAGCCGCGTCTCACCCGGCTCGAGGCGACGGTCACGGCGATCGCAGCGCGCCCCGGCGGGGAACTCGTCATCACCCTCGACAACGGCCAGGTCTGGCACCAGTTGCCGACGGGAGAACGCTTCCGCCTCGAAGTGGGTGACAAGGTGGTCGTCAAACGGGGTGCCCTCGGCTCGTATTCCATGGCGAGCCCGTACGGCCGCGCGGTGAAGGTGAGGCGAACGAAATAGCGCGACGAGCCGACTGCTGCGCCGCGACGAGCCGACTGCTGCGCCGCGACGAGCCGAATTGCCGCCCCGATCGCCCGCGCCCATACTGGCTCCCGTGAAGCGCGACGCCGCCCTGGCTCTAGCGCTTGCGGGAGCGCTGGCCACACCGCTCATTCCCGCATCCACCGGTCCGGTTCCCGATCCCGGCGCGGAACCGGTTTTCGCCACGCCGACCACGCTCGATCGCATCGGGCGCATCCTCGTGCCGGTCACGATCAATGGGCAGGGCCCGTTCCGGATGCTGGTCGACACCGGCGCCAACCGCACGACGATCACCACCACGGTAGCCGTGCAGCTCGGGCTCGACTATGAGTCGGCACCGACTGTCGTGTTGAACGGCGTGACAGGCAGCGCGTCCGTGCCCGTGGTCGAAGTGTCCCGCATGCGGGCGGGCGACCTGGTGCTCGATGGCCAGGAAGTGCCGGTCGTGCTGCCCCATCTCGTCGCCGGCGCGGACGGCATCCTCGGCGTCGCGGGCTTGCGCGAACAGCGGCTGGTCGTCGACTTCAAGCGCGATCTGGTCACGATATCGCGCTCGCGCTTCTCGCGTGACGACGAGCTGCGCATCCGCGCCGACCGCGTCGCGGGCGGCCTGCTCGGCGCGCACGTGCGCATCGGGCGCGTGCGCGCGCTCG
The DNA here is from genome assembly GCA_050249415.1 of Steroidobacteraceae bacterium. Classification (GTDB taxonomy): domain Bacteria; phylum Pseudomonadota; class Gammaproteobacteria; order Steroidobacterales; family Steroidobacteraceae; genus CADEFQ01. The sequence goes on along the minus strand of JBFWQO010000014.1, from coordinate 36,267 downwards.
CGGTGATCGACACCGGTGGCGAGCGGACGCTCGGCAACCGCGCGCTGCAGGCAGCGCTGCGCGCCGATGCGCGTGCGCACGCCACCGTCTATGGCACGACCGAGGCGACGATGATCGGTGACATCGCGGCGGTGCCGGACATCACGATGGACAAGACCGTCTTTCGGCACGTCGTCGTGGCGTTCGGCAATTTCCACATCTTCGATGTGTGGGGCCTCTCGGACGAGCCCGCACTGATCATCGGCATGGACGTACTCGGCGCGATGGAGGCGTTGTCGATCGATTTTCGCCTCGCCGAGATCCACGTCCGCAGCTGACCGATGGCGCCGTCCCGGCGAATGCCGGGACGAGCGACGGCCGATCGAAGAACTGCCGTCGGGCCGATACCACGATCAGTCCCGCGGTTAGCCAGGTCACGGCAATGAAGGTCGGCGCGGCCCATCGCGGCCAGGCGCCCACGATCACCGTGATCGTCATGTTGTACGCGGCATGCATGAGGATCGCGAGCAGGACGCTGCGCGTATTGGCATAGAGCCACGCATAAAGCACGGCGAGGGGCAGGCACAGCAGCAGGTACTCGAGCGCGCTCCCGAGCGAGACAGCGAGCCAGGGCACGAAGCCGGACTCGAACAGCACCCTGAACTGGCTTGGCCCCGACATGTGCCAAAGGGCCCACAGCATACCGACCATGATCGCCGTGACCAGCAGACTCCTGCTCTTCATGCCGAGTTCCATCGCATAGCCGCGCCATCCCGGCTCTTCCGACAATCCACCCTGGGACACCGCGAGCGCGAGCATGCCGAGGAAGGTCGTCCATGCTCCCTGCGACATGAATACGACCAGCCCCGACAACGGCCCCATGGAGGGCGCAAATGCGTCCATCCGTTCGCGAAAATGCTGCGGCCACTGTGCCAGGGCGGCTGCCGCGGGAGCTTCACCGCCGCCCAGCACTGTAATCGCGATGGTGATTCCCATGATCAGCGGCCCCGCGCCGAGTGCAAAAGCGTACCACCCGGGTCCAACTCGCCATACCGTCAGGCTGCCCAGCAAAGAGCGCACGCTGCGTCCACCACCCCGCAACGCAGCCAGGCCGAAAGCCGCGATCGTGGGGCCGTACTCGCCGAGCAGCGTGAACTCGACGGGTACCGTCAGCGAAAGGCACCCTGTCTGCGAGGCTGCAAAGGTGGCCCAGCAGGTCCATGAGAATGCGATCGCGATCAGGAAAAACGCGCACATGAAGCGCCCGTCGTAGTCCGTCAAGTGATGCATCCTAGCCTCGCACGCGCCGTGCAAGCGGAATTTCGACCACCCCGCGGCCATTTCCAGGTCGCGCCTCCATTTGATTTTCATCAACACACCGGCGGATTCGCAGGCCGATAAGGACACCTGAAAGAGACGTCCACGGGTCGCCTCGCCGGCAATCGTGGCCAGCCGCGCTGGCGCCGGCCGTGTGCGGTCATGGTCCCGGCATGCAACCCGCACCGTGCGCCGCACGCGGCGATTCAGGGAAATTGCAGGGCGGCGTGCTGCTCTGGCGTAACGACAAGCGCCGGAGAATGACTGCGTAGAACTGTCAGCGACGCAGATCGCAACAGCGTCTCCCGCATTGATCTGGATCAATGATGCGGCGCCTGGACAAGGCCGCGTGTTGCACGTGAAATCACACAACAGCTGTGGGGGTTGTTCGCGCGCCCACTCATGCTAGGCTCGACGCAACGTGGATTCGGCCGAATGGCGCAGACGTCGTCCGCAAGAGCGATGTAAAAAAAGACAACCGCGTGCAGACAGCAACGTGACGCCCGATGCGGCAGACGCATCGAGATCGCAACCAATACCGGAATCGAGGGGAGGAGAACGATGAAGTCGAAACCAAAGGTGCCTCGTAAGGGGGGCTCGACCGCTGCAGTGCGGCGATCGCTGCTGGCCATCAGTGCGGCGGCCATCGGCCTGCCGGCAGGCGTGGCCATGGCGCAGGAACGAACGGCAGCGAGCGAGCCGTTGCAGGAAATCGTCGTCACCGGCTCGATCCTGCGCCGTACCGACGTCGAAACGCCGTCGCCGGTGACCGTGATCAGTGCCGAGACGCTGGAAGAGCGCGGCATCAATACGGTGGCCGAAGCGGTGCAGCGTCTGTCGGCCAACAACGCGGGGACGATCCAGCAGGGGTGGAACACGGGTTTCAACTTTGCGAGCGGCGCGAATGCGCCCGCGCTGCGCGGGTTGACGGTCCAGGCGACACTCTCCATTGCCGACGGGCTGCGCATGGCGCCGTATCCACTGGCTGACGACGGTCATCGCAACTTCGTCGACCTGAACACCATTCCGAACGCCATCATCGAGCGCATCGAGGTGCTGCGCGACGGCGCGTCGTCGACCTATGGAGCCGACGCCATTGCCGGGGTCATCAACGTCATCACCAAGAAGGAGATCCAGGGCCTGCATTTCGGCGGCTCCTACGGGCTGTCGGAGAGCGGCGGCGGCGACGAGAACCGCATCGACCTCACCTGGGGTCACGGCGACCTCGAGGGCGACGGCTACAACTTCTACATCAGCGGCGAGTACCAGCAGCAGGACCCGCTCTGGGCGCGCGAGCGCGGGTATCCGTTCAACACCCAGGACTGGAGCCGGGAGTGCGGCTCGTCTGGCAGCTGCATGTACAACCTCAACTGGAACGGCGTGACCGCGGAGGACGGACACTTCAACGGCCTGATCTCGATACCCGGGGTGACACTGGTTCGTCCCGTCAGCGGCACGGTGTTCGACGGCACGGGATCCCTGACAGGCGCCGGCCGCTTCCAGTATCTCAACGCGGCGGCGGGCTGCCGGCAGTGGACGACGGTCAGCCAGAGTACATCCGGTACCGCACCGTTGAGCGTGTGCGAGGTCGATTATCAGAACGCGTTCCAGTTGCTGCAGCCGGAGATCCGCCGCCAGGGAATCTCGAGCCGCTTCACCGCGAACGTGGGCGACAGCGCGCAGGTGTACGCGATGGCCAACTTCTACAAGACGGATACGGCCGCGTCGTTCACGCCGCTCGGCTTCAACGGGCTGCCGACAGTGCCGCGACCCCAGGGCATGGACAACTACAACGTCATCCTCCCGGTGTATGTCTGTTCGACGGGCCGGGGCACGATCGACGGCGCCAACACCGGCTGCGATGCGACCAACGGCACGTTGAATCCGTACAACCCGTTCGCCGCGTCGGGACAGCGTGCGCAGGCTTTCATGCGCTCGCCGTACGGGCGCACGGTCGACACGAGCTCGCGCGTATTGCGTGGTGTCGTGGGAGTCGAGGGTGCCTTCGGCGCCGACAACGCCTGGCGGTATTCGGCCGACTTCACCGCCTCGGAGAACGACCTCACGCGTTCGCAGGGCAACTACTACATCCCGCAACGGATCATGGATGTGGTGGCGCGCGGTACGTTCAATTTCTCGGACCCGACCGCGACTCCGCAGGAAGTCTGGGATTACATCGCGCCCACGAGCACGAGGATCTCCACCTCGCGCCTGTGGCAGGTGCAGGGCACGATCGGCAGAGCGCTCTACCAGCTGCCGGGCGGGCCCTTGCAGGCGGCGGTCGGTGTTTCGTATCGCGAGGAATCGCTCGACAGCCCGAGCGCCAACCCGGCCAATGATTCGGCGCCGTACGAACGCTACTACTCGATCAACGCCGTCGGTGCGGCAGGTCAACGTGACGTCAAGTCGGCGTTCTTCGAAGTCAGTGCGCCGGTGCTCGACATGCTCGAACTGCAGGCGTCCGGCCGCTACGACGAGTATTCGTCGGGGCAGTCGAATTTCTCGCCGAAATTCGGCTTCAAGTTCAAGCCCCTGGAGCAGCTCGTCCTCCGTGGCACGTGGTCGGAAGGTTTCCGCATCCCGAGCTTCAATGAGGCCTACGGGTTGCCGACCACCGGCTATGTCACCGCGACGGTGAACTGCGCGAATGCCGGCACCTACTGCGCCGACCATGGCAACAATGCGTACGCCACGGGCCCGTACAACGTCGGCCTGACGAGCGTGGGCAATCCCGCCCTCGATCCGGAGGAATCGACCGCCTTCACCGCCGGTGTCGTGTTCGAGCCCCTTTCCAACCTCAACTTCACGGTCGATTACTGGAATATCGAGGTCGATGGGCTCATCAAGGGCGTCACCGCGAGCGCTTCGCTGATCAACCAGTGGTACACCAACGGTGGTGATCCGGGCTTGCCGGGTATCGTGATGCTGCCCGGTGCGCCGGATCCGGCAGCTCCGAATGCGTTGCCGTCGCTCGGATTCATCCAGGCGTCGTACGCGAACCTCGAGAGTCAGAAGGCGAGTGGCATCGATATCGGCGCCAATCTGAGCCTGCCGATCGGCGACCGCGTTACGTGGCGCAGTTCTCTCGACGCCTCCTACATGCTCAAGTTCGAGCAAATCACTGAAAGTGGCACGGTGATGCGCTATGACGGCACGCTGAGCCCGTGTGACGTCACCTCTTGCTCGGGTACACCGAAATGGCGAGGCTCCTGGCAGAACACGTTCGAGTTCGGCCCGGCTGCCGTTTCGGTGACGACGTACTACACGAGCGGCTACGACACCGCGTCGGTCGACTATGACGGCATCGAGGGTGATTGCGCCTTCAACGCCGCCAATGCCATTTCGACCGCCACGTATGTCGACGGCACACCTGTCAACTGCAAGCAGGGCGCGCAGTGGAACGCCGACCTGACCGGTCGCTACACGCTCAACGAGCACCTGGTGATCTCCGCGGAAGTGTTGAACTTCCTGGATATCGAGCCGAAGTTCGATCCGTCGGCCGCCTATGCGCTGTTTGGCTTCAACCCCGCATGGGCCGGTCCGAACATCATGGGACGTTACTTCCGCGTGGGTCTGAAGTACCAGTTCTGAAGTTCCACCGGACGATATGACTCGGGGCGACTCCGCAGGGAGTCGCCCTCTTTTTTGCCCCGCTGTCCCCGCACGACGCGCCGTTCTGTGGCGCCCCGGCAACGCTCGTTTCATCGCGCGCCGCACGGGGTTTCGTCGCAAGACGCATTCCCGCGGTGAATGCGTGCTGCTAGCGTCATTCGAGAATGTTTCCAACGAGGGATGACCGCCATGAACCGTGACTCGACCTCGATCGTGCGCGACGCCGTGCGCCTCGCGCTCGTGGCCGGCGCCACCGCGGCTTCGGTCGCCGCGCCGCCCGCCGGCGCGCAGGACCAGGACCAGAACGCCGCCGACGATGCCGGCGGCATCGATACGGTCGTCGTCACCGGATCGCGCATCCGGCGCGTCGACGCCGAAACCGCCAGTCCGGTGCTGACGATCTCCGCCGACGAGATCGCCAGGACCGGCCTCACCACGATGGGCGATGTTCTGGCGCGCCTGCCGACCGTGGCGGGTGCCGCGACGAATCCCGCCGTGAACAACGGCGGCGGCACGGGCGAGTCGAACGTCGAACTGCGCGGCCTCGGCGCACAGCGCACGCTGGTGCTGGTCGACGGCCGCCGCGTCGGCGTGTACGGCAACACGCAAACGTCGGCCGTCGACATCAACATGCTGCCGATGAACATGATCGAGCGCGTCGAGGTGCTGAAGGAAGGCGCCGGCGCGATCTATGGCTCGGATGCGATCGCAGGCGTCGTGAACTTCATCACGCGGCGCAATTTCGACGGCGCCGAAATCGGCGTGCAGTTCGGCGAGACGGGCGAGTCCGACGGCCAGCGGCAATCCGCCAGTGCGACGCTCGGTACGCAGAGCGATCGCCTCGGCATCGTGTTCGGCGCGAACTACAACAAGCAGCAGAAGGTCTCGGCGGCCGATCGCGACTTCTCGAAGGATGCGCTGTACCTGTACGGCGGCATCGTGACCGCGGGTGGCTCGAGCCGCACCCCGAACGGCCGGGTCAATCTCACTCCCGCGCTGGAAGCGCAGTACGGATGCGGCAGCGTCACGCGCCTGCCGGGCGCGGGCGGCGCGAGCCAGGCGGACTACCGTTGCTTCACGGCGGCCGACCTCTACAACTACCAGCCGTTCAACCTGCTGATGACGCCGCAGGAGCGCGGCAGCCTCTTCACGGACGTGAACTACCAACTGAACGACAACGTCGAGATGTACGGGCAGGTGGTCTACAACCAGACGCGCTCGGGCTTTGCGCTCGCGTCACTGCCGTTCGACGCCGTGGCGGACGACACGATCGTGTCGGCGAACAGCATCTACAATCCGTTCGGTACCGACTTCGGCGGCATCGACGGCATCAATCCCAACCTGCGCGTGCGCCTCGAATCGCTGGGCAATCGGCGCAGTGAAGTGACGACCGACCAGGCGTTCGCCAACGCGGGCTTCCGCGGCTCCTTCGGCACGTCGTGGGAATGGGAAGCCAACGCCGGCTTCGGCCGTATGGGCCAGAGCACCAACATCGACGGCTATCTGCTGAAGGACAAGCTCGCGCAGGCGCTCGGGCCCTCGTTCACCGATGCGAACGGCGCGCATTGCGGCACGCCGGGCGCGGTGATCGCCGGCTGCACGCCGATCAACATGTTCAACGTGCAGGACCCCGCGCAGGTCGCGGCCTTGCGCGACATCTCGACGAACTATCGCACCGACTACACGTATCGCAGCTCGCAGTTCAGCGGCGGCCTCAATGGCGACCTGTTCGACCTGCCGGCGGGCGCGGTCAAGGCGGCCTTCGGCGCCGAGTACCGGTCGCAGGAAGGGGTATTCGAAACCGACTCACTGACGCGCGGCGAGGCTCCACTCTACCTCTCGTGCCTGCTCGCGCAGGAGACGTGCACCGGCAACTCGTCCGCCAGGTACAACGTGCGTGAACTGTACGGTGAGTTCTTCATCCCGGTGATAGCGGACAAGCCCGGCGCCCGGGCGCTCAACCTGACGGCGGGCGTGCGCTATTCCGACTACAGCAAGGACACGATCGGCGACGACACGACGTTCGGAGCGAAGCTCGAGTATCGGCCGGTCCGCGACCTGCTGGTGCGCGCGTCCTACGCCGAAGTGTTCCGTGCGCCGACGATCAACGACCTGTCGCTCGCGCCGACGCAGACGGCAGCCACGTTCAACGATCCTTGCGCCAACCTGACTGCCGCGCAACTCGCGGCGAACCCGAACCTCGCGCTCGCCTGTGTCGGCGTGGCGCCCGACACGGGATTCACGCAGCCGAACAGCCAGATCACGGGGCTGCTGATCGGCACGCCCACACTGAAGCCGGAAACGGGCGATGTTCTCACCGCGGGATTCGTCTACGACTCGAGCCTCGTGCGCGGCCTGTCGTTCAACGTCGATTACTGGCAATACAAGATCGACGACATCATCACCGCACTCGATGTGAACTTCGCGGCCGACCAGTGCGTGCAGACGGGAAACCCGGACTTCTGCGGGCTGATGTACCGCTACGATTCCGGACCGAATGCCGGCGAGTTCAAGGTGTTCCAGCTGCCGACCGTCAACCTCGGGTCGCTCGAAACCGACGGCGTCGACATCGGCGTGCGCTATCAGCTCCGGGACACGAAGCTCGGCTCGTGGAACTTCCAGCTCGAGGCGACACACATCAACGGCTTCCAGAGCACGCCGGCACCGGGTGCGGCGCCGATCGAAGTGGCCGGCACGTTCGATCCGCAGTACGGCAACTATGCCAGGTGGCGTGGCGTGCTCGGCGTCGGCTGGACGATGGCCGGGTTCGACGGCCTGCTCACCACGCGGTACTTCGACAGCCTCGTGATCAGGGACGCGGACGGCGCCATCCCGGACCAGCCGCTCGATGTGCCCTCGGTCACGTACCTCGATCTGACGCTCGGTTACACGTTCGAGTCCGACACGCGCGTGCAACTCGGCGTGCAGAACCTGACGGACAAGGAGCCGCCGCTCCTCTACCAGAACAACGTGACCAACGCGAACACGGACGTGTCGACCTATGATCTCCTGGGGCGCCAGTGGTACCTCGCCGTGACGCAGAAGTTCTGATCGCCGCGGCACAGGGCGGCACCGTGGCACTCACCCTCCGGGGTGCCACGGCGCATGCGCACGGCCGCCACGATGTTGCCGCGCGCGAGTTCCGGCGGCTCACGCGGCTCGAGCCGGATGCGCCCGCCCACTGGCTCAACTTCGGTACGGCGCTGCGCGCACTCGGGCGCTACGATGAGGCGCTCGCCGCGTATGCCCGGGCGCACGCACTCGGCGGCGTGACGGCCGACTTCTGCTTCAACGTGGGGCTCACACACCTCGACCGGCTCGATTTCGAGTCCGCGCGCGCAGTGCTCGCGCAAGGCGCCGCGCTCGCGCCGCAGGATGGCGAGATGCGCCTTCAGTACGCGAAGGCCTGCTTCGAGTCCGGGCACACGGACGCGGGGCTCGCTGCGCTCGACGGTTGGCAGCACCTGCCGCTCGCGGCCGGCGCAGTCGCGGAGATCGGCCAGCGCCTGCAGGGCGCCGGTGAATCGGGCGGGGCCGCCGCCGTGATCGAGCGGCTGCGCGCTGCCGGCCGGGCGTCGGATCCGGGCGCACGCCTTGCGCTCGTCCAGATGCTCGAACGGGCCAACCGGCTGGACGAGGCGGAAGCGGAGATGGCGCGGCTGCGGGCGGCCCTGGTCCTGCCCGGGCCCGCCCACGCGAGCGGGCCTGACCTCGCGTCCGGGCTCGCCGCGACCGAAGGGCGGCTCGCGCAACGTGCGGGCCGTCACCAGGACGCGATCGCGCACTTTGAGTACGCGCTCGCGCTCGATGCGCAGCCGCACCGCCGCCACCACGAGCTCTTTCCGCTGGCGCGTTCGCTCGATGCGCTCGGCCGCCATGACGAAGCATGGGCGAGGCTCGGGGAGGCGCATCGCTCGCAGGTTGCGCAGGTGCGCATGGCGGCCCCTGCACTCGCCGTCCGGGGCGCGCCGACGTTCGCGCTCGCCACGCATGCGACCGGGCCCGACGACCTTGCAGGGTGGTCCGACGAGGGGGCGCCCACTGCCGAGGCGAGCCCGGTCTTCATCGTCGCCTTCCCGCGCTCCGGCACGACTCTGCTCGAGCAGGTGCTCGATGCGCACCCCGACCTGTGCGCGATGGACGAGCAACCTTTCCTGCAGCGCGCGCTCGAGGAACTCGACCAGGCGGCGGGCGGTGGTTACCCCGTGGCCCTCGCGCGGGTCGGGTCGCCGGAACTCGCGGCGATACGCAACCGCTATCTCGAGCGGGCGCAACGCAAGGCCGGCCTGTCACCGGGCCGGCGCTTCGTCGACCAGCGCCTCGTCGACAAGAACCCCCTCAACCTGCTGCGCCTGCCCGCGATACGCCGGCTCTTTCCCCACTCGCGCATCCTGCTCGCCGTGCGTCACCCCTGCGATGTCCTGCTCTCGTGCCACATGCAGCACTTCACGGCGCCCGAGTTCGCATTGCTGAGCGCCGACCTGCCGAGCCTCGCAAGCGGGTACCGGCGCGCCTTCGACGGCTGGTATCGCGAGCAGGCGGCCCTCGGGCCGGCCGTACGCGAAGTGCGCTACGAGGCGCTCGTCCGCGATTTCGAGCGCGAGGTGCGCGCGATCGCGGCCTTCCTCGGCCTGCGCTGGAGCGACGCGCTGCTCGCGCCGGGCGCGCATGCGCGCGGCAAGGCGTGGATCAGCACGCCGAGTTATGCACGCGTCGTGCAGCCGGTCGATACGCGTGCGATCGGCCGCTGGCGCGCCTACGCGCAGCACTTCGCGCCGGTGCTGCCGCTGCTGGCACCGTATCTCGGGCGCTGGGGCTACGAAGCAGCATGATCGCCGGCGCCGGGGTCCGTGAAAAGGAGATACGTCGACACGATGTACTTGTCGCCCGAGAGCGGCGGGGCGCCCTCGTGCTGGTACATCCAGTACGGCGGGAACATCAGCAATCGCCCGGCGCGCGGCGGGATGGCGAGGCCGAGCTGCGGGAAGCGTGTCTCGCCACCCGCGGCGACATCGTTCAGGTACCACAGCAGCACGAGGTACCGGTTGGCGACATGATGGATGGCGTCGAAATGCAGCTGGAACCGCTGCGAGCCGCCCGGCCGATATTGCTTGATGACGAGGTCCGAGCGTGCGCCGCCCGCCGGCACGTCGATCGCGAGTCCGAGGTCGGCGTTGTAGCGCACGAGCGCCGCATCGATCGTGCGCTGGAAGGATGCGAGGAACGCGGTGTCGGCGAGGCGCGTCACGTTGAGTTCGATCCAGGCCGACTCCTCGAGCCCGCGCCGCACCCCGGCGCCGTTCACCTGGTGAAAGCGCGAGAGCTGCGCGAACGATGCGAGCATCCGCGCACAGAGGGCCGCATCGAGGCAATCGTCATAGACGCGCACGTAGTGGCGCAGGTCCCGCAGGTCCATCGCGCCGTCGACGCTAGCACGGGGGGCGGCTCATGAGTTCGCAAAGCGACGAGGCGCGCGACGAGGCGCGGGTCGGTGCGCGTGGCGAGGCGCTGCGGCTCTTTCGGGGCGGGCAGGTACTCGAGGCCGAGCGCGCCTGCCTGCGCCGACTCGAGGATGACCCGGACGATCTCGACGCGCTCAAGGTCGTCGCGATCGCGGCGCTGCGCCGTGGCGATGCCGTTCGCGCGGTCGCGAAGCTCACGCGCGTCGCCCGGCTCGATCCGGCCGATACGATCGGCCGCTACCACCTTGCGCGCGCGCACGAAATGGCCGGCAACGGGATCGCGGCGCTCGCGTGGTACGACACGACCCTGCGGCACGCGCCGGACTTCCACCTGGCCCGGCTGAACTATGGCGCGGCGCTCGAACGCGCGGGGCAACGGGACCGGGCGTTGTGGCAATGGGCGCGTGCACTGCGCGATGCGCAGGCCATGGGCCGCTGGGTCGATGCGGACGCTACCCCGTCCGGCTTGCGTCCCCTCGTCGGACATGCGGTCGCGCGAGTGCGTGCAGGGCGACGGGCGATGCTCGCCCGGGTCCTCGAGCCGCTCGCTGCGCGCCACGGCCACCTGGCGCTCGCGCGCGTCGAACGTGCGCTGCGTATCTGGCTCGGCGAGGAGAGCGGGGCGGCGCCGGATGCCGCCCAGCAGCCGGGCTTCCTCTGGCTGCCCGACCTGCCAGCCGTGCCGGTGTTCGAGCGCACGTCATTCGAATGGGTCGCCGGCCTCGAGGCCGCCACACCCGCGATTCGCGCGGAACTCGGGGCGCTGCTCGGCAGCAGCGCGGAGAGCGAGCGCGTCTTCGGCGATGAGACGCTCGAGCGGGCGCATCTTCGGGGCACGCACGGCGCGCCCTCGTGGCATGGATTCTACTTCTACCGCCATGGTGAGCGGCGCGGGGAGACCTGCCGGCGCTGCCCGGCCACGTCGCGGGCCGTCGATGCACTGCCGTTGTCGCGCGTGCCGGGCCACGGCCCCGAGGTGCTGTTCTCGGTGTTTGCGCCCGGTACGCACCTGCTGCCGCATCGTGGCGTCACGAATACGCGCCTCGTGGGCCACCTGCCGTTGATCGTGCCGCACGACTGCGCGCTGCGTGTCGGCGCCGTGCTGCATGCGTGGCGCGAAGGTGAAGTCGTCGTGTTCGACGACACGTTCGAACACGAAGCATGGAATCGCAGCAGCGCAGCACGGGTCGTGCTGATTTTCGATATCTGGAACCCGCATCTCACCGCGGCCGAACGTGATGCGATCGGCGCCCTGGTGCCCGCGATCGGCGAGTTCCGCGCGGCCGTGGACGCGGCCTGAGGGAGCGGGCGGACGCATGCGACTCGCGCAACCCTTCAGGCGGCTGGCCGTGCGTTTCGATGCGGCGCGCCTCCGGCAGGAAATCGCGGCGTTGCCGGCCGAGGCCTGGGCCGTGCATCCCGAGGGGCATGCCGGCAACAGCGCGCTGCGGCTCATCTCGGTCGACGGCGGCGAAAACGACCTGACGAACGGCCCGATGCGGCCGACCCCGCGTCTCGCGCGCCTGCCCTACGTGCGTCAGGTGCTCGCGAGCTTCGGCGTCGTATGGAGCCGCTCGCGCCTGCTGCGGCTCGCGCCGGGGGCCACCGTACCCGAGCACGCCGATATCAATCACCACTGGTTCAACCGCGTGCGCGTGCACATCCCGGTCGTCACGCAGCCGCTCGTGCGGTTTCACTGCGGCGGCGAATCGGTGCACATGGCCGCGGGCGAGGCGTGGATCTTCGACAACTGGCGGCTCCATCACGTGGAGAATGCGAGTCGCGAGGCGCGCGTCCACCTCGTTGCCGATACGTCCGGCAGTGCGGCGTTCTGGCAGTTCGTGCGCGCGAGCGGTCGCGCCGGCGCGCCGGTTCGTGAGGTGCACTACGACGCCGGTCGTGACCTCGAACCGCTGACCGAGGGCGTCGCGCCGCCGGTCGTGATGACCCCCGCCGAGGTCGACCTGCTGCTCGCCGACCTGCGTGCCGAACTCGCCGCGCCTGAAGCCGTACCACCCGACGCCGCGGCGGACACGCGACGCCGCGTCGCGCACTACCACACGCTGCTCGATGCATTCGCGCGCGACTGGCGGCAGCTCTATGCGCTGCATGGCGACGACCCGGGCGGCTGGATTGCCTTCGAGCGGCTGCGCGAAGGCTTGCGCGCGGGCGCGCGCGAGGCGGGCGCCGGTTTCGTGATGGCATCGAACGGGATCGCCGCGCAGCGCGTGCTCGAGGGCAGGGTACTGCGTCCCTGCCTCACGCTCGATCGCTGCGTCGCCCGTCGCCCCACGCGACCCGTGTTCATCGTGGCCGCGCCGCGATCGGGCAGTACGCTGCTCTACGAGACCCTCGCGGCGAGCGAGGCCGTCGCGACACTCGGTGGCGAGGCGCACTGGCTGATCGAGGGCATGGCGGCGCTGCGGCCGGGCGCCCCCGGGGTCGAATCGAACCGGCTCACGGCGAGCCAGGCGAGTGAGGCCGTGGCGGCCCGGATCGCGACCGACATCGCCGCGCGACGCGTCGATGCGGCGGGCAGGCCGGTCGGCGCCGACGCGCCGCTGCGCTTCCTCGAGAAGACACCAAAGAACGTGCTGCGCATACCGTTTCTCGATCGCGTGTTCCCCGACGCGCTGTTCGTGTTCCTGTGGCGTGATCCGCGGGGCAACCTCGCGAGCATCATGGACGCGTGGGACGCCGGCGCCTGGCGAACCTATGAACGCCTCGAGGGCTTCGACCGGCCGTGGTCGCTGTTGTTGCCGCCGCGGTGGCGTGCGATGCAGGGGCAACCGCTCCCCGATATCGCCGCGTTCCAGTGGGACAGCGCGAACCGGATCGCGCTCGACGACCTCGGGGAGCTGCCGCGCGCACGCTGGACCAGCGTGCGATACGAGGATCTCGTCGCCGATCCGCGGCGTACGGTCGAGCGGCTTTGCGCGTTCACCGGTATCGAACTCGATGCCGCGCTCGAGCTGCGCGTGCGCGGCGCGCTGCCGCTGTCACGCTACACGCATTCCGCGCCGGCTCCCGACAAGTGGCGGCGCCGCGAGCAGGACGTGCTGTCGGTGCTGCCGCGCATCACGCCAACCTGGGAACGGCTGGCTTCGCTCGCTGCCGCGTAGCCGAAGCGCTCGAGCGGCACGCGATCACGGTCGGCGACGAGCGCGCGCAGCGCGGCGTCATATGCGCCGGCGGCCGGTGGGTGGGCCGATGCATTGCGCGGCGGCGCGCTCCCGAGGAATGCGAGCAATGCTCCGCCCGCCGGGACGCCTGCGGCGGTCATGTGCGCGGGCAGCTCGACACGCATCCGCTCCATGCGCGCGATATGCACGTCGCGGCGGTCGCCGTACAGATGGCGAAAGAGGAAGGAATAGAAGCCGAGCCCCGTGCCGCGAATCGCGCGGAGCACCGGCCCGGGCAGGTTGAGGCCGTGGTTCGCATAGTCGCGCGGCAACGAGGCGCACACGTGCTCGAGGAGCGCATCGTCGCAGCCGAGGGACAACATGCGGCGCAGCGTCGCGGCGAAGCCGAGCGTACCGCCTTCGCTCAACACACCGTGAAGCGCGTTCGGTGTGGGCCGCGCGCGCTGGAACGCATCCCACGACAGGTAGTAATCGAAGGGGTTACGCACGAGACCGAAGACGGGCAGGTGCACGCTCGCGGCAGGGATCCGCGCGCGCGGCCAATGATAGCCCGCGAGGTACGCGCCCGGCTCGTGCCGGAGCAACGCCTCGTTCACGAACGTGCCGCCCGACTTGTGCAGGTGGAGGAACACGAAACGCGGCGTGACGATCATGACTCACTAATCGTCCGCTCGGCGCGCGCGAGCAGCGCGACGAGCGCCGCCGTCGGCAGGAAATCGCAGATCAGGTGGGTGCGTGCCCGGTGCGGGTCGTGGTTCTCGACGGCATGCGGCGCACTGTTGTCGAGCGCCCAGACCTCGCCGACAGCCATCCGGTAGCGCCGTTCGCCGGCGATCATCCACGCCCGGTCGTGCGTTTCGACCGGGACGTGCAGGCGCAGCGACTTCGCGAAATAGGGCGCCCGGTCGATGTGCGGCGCGATCACCGCCCCGCCCGGCAGGCGCGCGAGCAGGCAGCGCAGCGCGGGTGCGGGGATCAATGTATGGACGATAGCGCGCGCGTAGGGCAATTGTGCGAGCGCCGCGCGATCCTCGATCGGCAGCTCGCCCTCGGACGGTGCGTGTCCGCGCAGGAAGATGGCCTCGGCTGTGTCGTGCACGCTGCCGCGCCCTCCGCGCGATCCCCACATCGAAGGTGCCAGCGCTGCGACTTCTGCCGCGAGGCGCCTCGCATCGACGGTGAGCGGCAGCCTGGCGCAGCCGCCGATCAGCAGCGACTTGTCGATGAACGGCTGGCCGGGCAGGTCGAGCACCACAACACTCTGACGCGGCCGGCGCGCACAAAAAAGGCCCGGCGCCTCGCGGCACCGGGCCTTCATCGCAACAATCGCTCGCCTTATCGATCCGAGCGGATCAGCACCACGCGGCGGTTCTCCGCGCGGCCTTCCGGGGTTGCGTTGTCGGCCCGCGGCCGGCTCTCGCCGACGCCGACCGCTGCGAGTCGCGACGCCGTGATGCCCTTGTCGATCATGTACTGCCGGACGGCATCGGCACGGCGCTGCGAGAGGCGCAGGTTGTACGCATCGCTGCCGTTGCTGTCGGTGTGGCCTTCGATCGTGCCGCGAACGAGATCGTTGCGCTGCATCAGCGAGACTGCGCGATCGAGGTCCGGATACGACTCCGGCTTGATCGTCGCGGAGTCGTTGTCGAAGAACACCCGCAGGCGCAGCTCGTACGAGCAGCCGACTTCGTCGACCTTCTCGCCGCGCGGCGTATCCGGGCACAGGTCGATGCGGTCGACGACGCCGTCGCCGTCGGCATCGAGCTCACAGCCGTTCGCGTCGACTTTCGCGCCCGCGGGCGTGCCGGGGCACTTGTCGAGGCGATCGACCACGCCGTCGCCATCGCTGTCGAGTTCGCAACCGTTCGCGTCGACCGGCGTGCCGGATGGCGTGCCCGGGCACTTGTCGAGGTTGTCGGCGACGCCATCACCGTCGGCGTCGCCGACGACAGGAGCGGCGACGACCGGCGTCGCGGCGACCGGCGCACCCCAGTTGTACTGCAGTCCGATGCCCGCGATGGTGTCGCTCAGGTGATCGCCGTTCGGCGGCTCGGTGCTCGAGGAGACGAGGCCGTAGATCTCGCCGCGCAGCGCGAGCGAGGTGCCGCGCGAGTCGTTGCGCGACAGGTTCGCGAGGATGCCCGCGCCGTAGGCCAGGGCCCAGTTCGTCAGGTCCTCTCCGGCGAGCGGCGAGCTCATGCCGTACTGGGGATCGACGCGGCCGACACCGAGCTTGAGGAACGGCGAGATGCGCGCATCGCGGTAGAACACGCGGTGCGCGTTCACGAACACGTTGTGGAAGTCGACCGTGCCGCCGCCGAGCGTGTCGGGGCTCACGTAGTTGTACTGCAACTCGACATCCCACTTGTCGAACGAGCGGCCGAATGCGAACGCGCCGCCGAAGTCGTCGTCGGACAGACGATCGCGATCGGTCCAGAGATAGATCGCCTCGGGGGCGATGTACCAGCTGCCCGCGGGCGGGCCCGCGGTCGCCGGCAGGGCCGCGAGCAACAGGGCTGCGGTGCAACAGGCAATAGAGAACTTCTTGTTCATGTTGAACTCACTCCAGGTAGTCGGGGGTGTTGCGCGATTCCTGTGGTGATCATGGCACGCACGATCTGCGACAACGCGTGTTAAATCATAACTTAAGCAGCGTTAAAAGACCAATTCCAGACATGAATGTTGCATTGGCGCTACGATTTGTCCGGGCTAACCCGTACGTGGTCGCCGACGCGGATGCCCCGGCGTTTCGTCTCGCCGCCGCGCAGTTCGAGCACCATCGTGACGGGCTCGTAGGACGAAATGCTGTCGAGTGAATGCGGCTTCGTGCGGGCGGCGATGCGCACGATGCGACCGTCCGCCGCGATGAACAGCATGTCGAGCGGGATGAACGTGTTCTTCATCCACATCGACATCGGGCGCGGCGCACTCTCGACGAACAGCATCCCCGCATCGGGCGCGAGGTCGCGCACGAACATGAGCCCTTGCGCCTGGCGCGCGTTCGTGTCCGCGACCCACACGTCGAAGTGCTGCGTGCCGTCCTTGGCCGAGATCTCGAGCGACGCGCGCGGGAAGGTCGCGAGATCCTCGATCGGCGGCGAATCGAGGGCGCTTGCCCACGCGCCGTACAGAGACCAGACGGCGACCAGCGAACAGCGGACAGCGAACAGCCAGAACGGAGATTGGCGCCTACGGGGATTCGGGTTCATCGCGGAGGTCGATTCTCCCCGCAAAATCGAAGCGCGTCACGTAGAGCCGCTCGTCGCCCGACAGCGTCGACGCGGGCCCGAGGCAGAAGCCGCGCGCCTCGATACGCCAGCTGCGTTCGGGGCCTCCGAGCGGCCCCGTGCGCTGCTGCGTCAGCCGGTCGATCGTGCACTTGTCGTCGCCCTGCGTCGCGAAGATCCGGCGCTCGCCTTCGAAGATCACCGTGACATTGGTCGGGCGATCCCGCGCGCCGCTGCCCTCGTGGCTGCCCGCGATGCCGAATACGAATCGCACGCGCCGCCCGTCGCTCTGCAGCGGGCCTGCGATCGTCACTCGCAGCCCCGAGCCGTCGGGACGAACGCCGCCCGTGCATTCGATCGCATCCCCCGGCCAGTCGATATCGAGGTCGAGCGCGCCGCGCAGGCGCGCGCGCAGAAATCCCTCGTTGCCCGGCAGGCAGCCGGCGTCGCGGGCGGGCGGCGCATCGGCCCCAATCACAGGCGTCGCGTGATCCGCGGCGGAGCAGGCGACAGACAGCACGAGGGCGGCCGCCATCGCAGGCGTGGCACGCAGCATCAGGTGCCCATGACCAGCATGTGCTTCGCGAAGCGCGCGTGCATGCGCCCGATGGCGCGCGCGAGATGCATCAGTGCCGTCGTGATGACGATGCCGAGCAGGATCGCGATCGGCAGGAAGAACACGCTGCCGAGCCAGGCGGGGCTGTAGTCGACGGTGCCCGTCACGTGCAGCCAGCCGAGGCGCCGCGCGATCTCGAAGAGCGGCGCGAACGTGAAGGCGAGCCCCACGGCGAGGCCGGTCACGGCCAGCGTGAAGTAGGCGACGCCGAGCGGCAGCGCGAGGATGAAGTAGGCGAGGGTGGTCCACGTGCGCGCATCGCGCAGCATCTCGCCGATGCGCGCCCAGAACGACTGGCTCGGGCCGGGGTGTCGGGGCCGGCGCGGCATGCGCTCGCCCGAGATCGCCTCGAGCAGGCGGCCGTCGGCGAGCGCGATGACGCGCGTGAGGCCGATGAATGCGAGGAAGAACGGCACGCCGATGATCAGCACCGCAAACCCGAGCGACAGCGACATGCCGACCACGGCGAAGACGAAGTGGAATATCCCGAGTGCGAGCGCGAGGAACAGGTAGAAGAGCGACGCGTAGGCGCGCGGATCGGAGTACACGGCGAAGATTCGTCGCAGCGCGCCCCCGCCGCTCGCGGGCCGGGGCGTCTGCAGCGCAGCCGCCACCTTCGCCTCCGTTTCACGGTAGGCGGCGGCCACTTCGTCCGGCGCGCCGTAGGTGCTCGAGATCAGCTCGAGGACATCCGCTTCGGATTTCCCGGGGTGCGCCGCGATCTCGGCGCGCAGGTATTCCTCGGCGTCGTAGAGTGCGTCCTGCATGAGAGCGGGGTCGGCGTCGGCCAGCTCCGCGCGCAATTGTTTCAGGTATGCATCGATCGACCGGGGTGCTGTCCTGTTCATGACGCTTTTCCTTCCAACGTAAAGCGATCGACGAAATTGCGCGTCTGTTCCCAGATAGTGCGCCAATCGCCGAGGACCGCGCGTCCGGGCGCGGTGATGCGGTAGTACTTGCGGGGCGGGCCGGCGAGCGAAGGCTCGATACGACTCGACAGGAGCCCGCTGGCGGACAGCGAGCGCAGCACTGGATAGACAGTGCCCTCCTTGAACAGGGGCTCGCCTTGCGACGCGCGCTGCAGGCGCTTTGCGATCTCGTAGCCATAGAGCTCGCCATCGGCCTGGTCGAGTACGGACAGGAGGACGAGCGCGACGAGCCCTCCATTGAGGTCTTTCTGGAACTTGCGTGCGCTACTATCGTCCATTGGCTAGTAGTGTAAAGTAAGCAGTACTAGCCAGTCAACGCTAGGCGGGAATGCTGTTAGACTGCGTCCTCGGCCGCCGGGCCACTCCCGATTACTGCCTGCCGGCGCCGCACCGCTAATGCCTACGCCTATTTTCGTTGAAGTAACCCCGAACATCCCCGAAAAACTGCAGAGATTGCCGGAACTTGCCGGTAACCTGTTTTTCAGCTGGCATCGGCCGTGTCGCTCGCTGTTCGAGGATCTCGATGAAGCGCTGTGGCGGCAGACCGATGGCAATCCGAAACTGATGCTTCGCTGCGTGGCCCAGCGTGCGCTCGACCGCGCCGCCGCCGATCCCATCTACCTCGCGCGCTATACGCAGGTACTCGCGAACTTCGATACGTATCTCGCCGCGCCGGCCGCGCCGGCCGATGCACCGCTCGTCGCCTACTTCTGTGCCGAGTACGGCTTCCATGAAAGCTTCCCGATCTACTCGGGGGGCCTCGGCGTACTCGCCGGCGACCACTGCAAGGCCGCGAGCGACGAGCGGCTGAATTTCGTCGCAGTGGGCCTCATGTACGGCCAGGGGTACTTCGTCCAGTCCGTCGACAGCGACGGCGTGCAGCACGCGCAGTACGAGGACCACGATCCGCGCGATCTGCCCGTGAAGCCCGTCTTCGACGCGGAGAACGCCTGGCTCGAGGTGTCCCTCGAGATTGCCGGGCGCACGGTGCACGCGCGCGTGTGGCGTGCGGAAGCGGGCCGTGTCCCGGTGTATCTGCTGGATACGAACTGCGTGGCCAATGCAGCCGAAGACCGCGAGATCACGCATCGGCTGTACGGCGGCGACAAGGCGACTCGCATCCGCCAGGAGATGGTGCTCGGCATCGGCGGTGTGCGGGCGCTGCGCGCACTCGGCCTCGCGCCCGCGGTCTGGCACATCAACGAAGGACACGCGGCGTTCCTGATTTTCGAGCGCATGCGCGAATGCGTGGCGCAGGGCGCGAGCGCCGAAGTGGCGCTCGAGTCGGTCGCGGCGCAGTGCGTGTTCACGACCCACACGCCGGTCGCGGCGGGCCACGACAGCTTTCCGGACGACCTCGTGCGCCAGCAGTTCGCCGGCTACCTCGATTCGCCGGGCCTCGCGGCGGCGGACGTGCTCGCGCTCGGCCGGGCGCCCGGCGTGCCCCACGAATTCAACATGACATGGCTCGCGCTCAACGGCTCGCGTTCGGTCAACGGCGTGAGCCGCGTGCACGGGGGCGTTTCGGCGGCGCTGTGCCGCGCGCACTGGCCGGATCTCACGCCGGAGGAAAACCCGGTCGGCTTCGTCACGAACGGCGTGCACGTGCCGACATTCCTGCACCAGACGTGGGACGAGTTCTTCGATCGGCACCTGCCGGCCGGCTGGACGAGCCGCCTCTGCGACGTGTCGCTGTGGCCCACGCTCGAGCGCGTGCCCGACGAGGACTACTGGAGCGCCGTGCAGGATGTGAAGGCGAGGATGTTCCACGGCGTGCGCGCGCGCCTCAAGGCGGAGTTCGCCGCGAAGGGCATGAGCCACGCGCAGTGGCGCCAGGCCGTGCGCCTGCTCGATCCGGACCGGCCGGACGTGCTGACGATCGGGTTCGCGCGCCGCTTCGCCACCTACAAGCGCGCCGCGCTCGTGCTGGCCGATCGCGCGCGGCTCGCGCGGCTCGTCGGCGATCCCGAGCGCCCGGTGCTGTTCCTGTTCGCGGGCAAGGCGCATCCGGCGGACGAACCCGGCAAGGCGCTGCTGCGCGAGATCAAGCAGCTGATGCTGACGCCGGAGTTCGCCGGACGCATCGTGTTCCTCGACGACTACGACATGCGCCTCGCACGCTGGCTCGTGTCGGGCTGCGACGTGTGGCTCAACAATCCGGTCGCGCCGCTCGAAGCGAGCGGCACGTCGGGCATCAAGGCCGCGGTGAACGGGACCCTCAACCTGTCGGTGCTCGACGGCTGGTGGGCCGAGGCTTTCGACGGCACGAACGGCTGGGGCATCTCGCCGGTGAACGTGCAGGACCCCCACCGTCGCGATGCGCTCGAAGCGGCCAGCATCCTCGAAACCCTCGAGGAGGAGGTGGTGCCGCTCTACTTCGCGCGCAGCGGCGCACGCTACTCGCCGAGATGGGTCGAACGCTGCAAGCGTGCGATGGTGACCGTGATCCCCGCCTTCAACATGAGTCGCGTCGTCAACGATTATGCCGAGGGTATCTATCGCCCTGCGGCGAAGCGCGGCGCGGCGCTCGCGGCATCGCAGTTCGCGGGCGCCGGCGCGCTCGCCGACTTCAAGCGGCGCGCGCGCGATGCCTGGCCGAAGGTCACGCTCGAGCGGGTGGTCGATCCGCCGCCGCAGGTCGTGCGCGAAGGCCGGCTGCAGATGCAGGTCGCGGTGCAGCTCGCGGGCCTGCGCGCCGACGAAGTGCGGGTCGAGGTCGTCGGCGAGCGGCGCCTGCCGCATCTCGAACCCGATGGGCCGCTGCTCAGTTCATTCCGCCCGCATCATCGCGACGGCGAGTGGCGGGCGGACCTCGCTGCCGGCGAGCGGCGCGGCGATGGCGCGCAGCTCTATACGCTCGATATTCCGGCACCGTCTTCCGGCCAGTATGCACTCGAGGTCCTCGCGACACCGACGCACCCGCTGCTCTCGCACCCTTACGAACCGGGCCTCATGAAACGTCTCGAGTGAGGACGATGCCGCCGAGCGGCGGCAGCGTGACGACGAGTGAATGCGGCTGCCCGCGATACGCCGATCCGGCGGCGGCGAGCGGCAATGGATTGCCGAGGTTGCTGCCGCCGTAATACGCGGAATCGGAATTGAGGATCTCGCGATAGCGGCCGCTCTCCGGCACCCCGATGCGCAGCATCCCGCGCGGTACCGGCGTGAAGTTGAGCGCGACGACCACCAGGCGCGCGCCGTCGCGGCGCACGTACGCGAGGATCGAGCTCGCGGCATCGTCGCAATCGAGCCACTGGAAGCCCTGCGATTCGAACTCGTATCGATGGAGGGGCGACTCGCGGGTGTAGAGCCTGTTCAGGTCACGGACCAGCGACGTCACGCCCGCGTGCGCGGGTTCCTGCGCCAGGCCCCACGGCAGGGCGGTCGCGAAGTTCCACTCGGTCTCCTGCCCGAACTCGCCGCCCATGAAGAGCAGCTTCTTGCCGGGCATCGTCCACATGTACAGGTACAGCAGGCGCAGGTTCGCGAGCCGCTGCCACGCATCCCCGGGCATGCGGCCGAGCAGCGAGCGCTTCAGGTGGACGACCTCGTCGTGCGACAGCGGCAGCACGAAGTTCTCGGTGTACGCATACATCATCGCGAACGTGAGCTGCCGGTGGTGATGGGAGCGATAGAGCGGGTCCTTGCCGAAGTAGGCGAGCGTGTCGTGCATCCAGCCCATGTTCCACTTCATCGAAAAGCCGAGGCCGCCGTGCTCCGCGGGCCGGCTCACCATCGGCCAGTCGGTCGATTCCTCGGCAATTACCACCGCGCCGGGAAAGCGCGCGTGCACGAGCGCATTCAGCTGGCGCAGGAACGCGATCGCCTCGAGATTCTCCCGGCCGCCGTGGCGGTTCGGGACGAAGTCGTTCCGGCGGCTGAAGTCGAGGTACAGCATCGAGGCGACGGCATCGACGCGCAGGCCGTCGAAATGGAACTCGTGCAGCCAGTAGCACGCGCTCGACAGCAGGAACGAGCGGACTTCGTTGCGCTCGTAATCGAACACGAGCGTGCCCCAGTCGCGATGCTCGCCGCGACGCGGGTCGGCATACTCGTACAGCGGCTCGCCGTCGAAGCGCGCGAGGGCATGGCCGTCGCGCGGAAAATGACCGGGCACCCAGTCGAGCAGCACGCCGAGGCCCGCCGCATGGCAGGCATCGATGAAGTGCCGCAGGTCGTCCGGCGAACCGTGGCGGCTGGTCGGCGCGAAATAGCCCGTGGTCTGGTAGCCCCATGAATCATCGAGCGGATGCTCGGTGATGGGCAGGAGCTCGATGTGCGTGTAACCGAGGTCGCGCACATAGGGCACGAGCGTGTCGGCGAGCTCGCGCCAGGACAGGAAGCGCCCGTCGTCGTGGCGCCGCCAGGAACCGGCGTGTACTTCGTAGATGCTCATCGGCGCATGCAGCCAGCCGCGCGCGGCGCGCGCCGCGAGCCACTCGCCGTCGCGCCAGGCGTGGGCCGGCGGCGCCGCGACACGTGAGGCCGTGGCGGGCCGCAGCTCCGCTTCGTTCGCGTACGGGTCCGACTTCAGCAGCAGCGCCCCGGTGTCGCGGTGGCGAATCTCGAACTTGTACAGCTCGCCGGGGCCGAGATCGGGGATGAACAGCTCGAACACGCCGCTCGATCCGTGCGCCGACATCGGATACTGGCGGCCGTCCCACTGGCAGAAGGGGCCGACGACGCTGACACGCTCGGCGTGCGGCGCCCACACGGCAAAGCGCACGCCGGCGATGCCGTCGCGCACGCGCGGGACCGCGCCGAGCATTTTCCAGGCGGAATGATGCGTGCCGCGACCGAAACTTCCGAGCGAGCCCGCGTCGAGTTCCGGCGCGAATGCGTAAGGGTCGTGGCGCGCCTCCGCGCCCTGCGCACCCTGCCAGCGCACCTGGTAGTAAGCCGGCACGAGTGCGGCGCGGCCGCGCCACAGGAAGAAATCCGACGCGTCGATCCGCCGCGGTTCGAGGCCGCCCGCGAATGTCACGTCGCGCGCGCGCGGCAGGTAGAGCAGGACCGCGCCGTCGTCGCCCGCGTCGTGCCGCCCGAGCACGCCGTGCGGGTGGTGGTGGCGCCCCGCCGCGATGCGCTCGAGGTCGCGCGCGAGCGTGGCGAGCAGGGGATCGATTGTCGGCTTGCCGCGTGTGATAACGTGTATCTACCATATGCCGAAGCAGGCCGCACGCGCATCTTCCGGGCGTTACGTGAGCCGCCTCACGGGCGGAGCCCTCGCGGTGATCATGGCGGGCGGCCGCGGCGAACGGCTCGGCCCGCTCACCGCCAATCGCTGCAAGCCGGCGACTCCATTCGGCGGCAAGTTCCGCATCATCGATTTCGTGCTGTCGAATTGCGTGAACTCCGGCATCCGCCAGGTGATGGTGCTGACCCAGTACAAGGCGCAGTCGCTGATCCAGCACGTGCAACGCGGCTGGGGGTTCCTGCGCGGCGAGTTCGGCGAGTTCGTCGACGTGGTGCCGGCACAGCAGCAACTCGGCGAGCACTGGTACCTCGGCACCGCCGACTGCGTGTACCAGAATCTCGAGGCGATCCTGCAGCATCATCCGAAGTACGTGCTGGTGCTCGCCGGCGATCACATCTACAAGATGGACTATGGTCCGATGATCGCCTATCACGTCGAGAAGGGCGCGGACATCACGGTCGGCGTCGTCGAGGTACCGCGGCAGGCCGCGGCGGGCGCCTTCGGTGTCCTGACCGCGACCGAATGGCATCGCGTCACGCGCTTCACGGAAAAGCCCGCCGATCCCGACCCCGTGCCGGGCCGCCCGGACAGCACGCTCGCATCGATGGGCATTTACGTGTTCAACACGCAATTGCTCGAACAACTGCTGCGCGCGGATGCGGCGAACCCGGACTCGAAGCACGATTTCGGCCGCAATGTCATTCCGCCCGCGATCGAGGACCTGCAGGTGTTCGCCTATCCGTTCCAGGACGTCGCGACGCGCGCGCAGAGCTACTGGCGCGATGTCGGCACGATCGACGCCTATTACGAGGCGAACCTCGAGCTGGTGCACGTCGCACCCGAGCTCAATATCTATGACGCCGAATGGCCGATCTGGACCTATCAGCTGCAGCAGCCGCCCGCGAAGTTCGTGCTCGAGGACGGCGAGCGGGTCGGTACCGCGATCAATTCGATGGTGGCGGGCGGCGCGATCGTCTCGGGCGCGCGCGTGACCGAATCGCTGCTGTTCTCGAATGTGCGCATCAATGAGCGCAGCAGCGTGCATCGCTCGGTGATCCTGCCGGGCGCGACCATCGGTCGCGACTGCGTGGTGCGAGGTGCCATCATCGACGAGGGCGCCGAGTTGCCGGACGGCACCCGCATCGGCGTCGATGCGGCCGCGGATCGCGCGCGCTATTTCGTCACGGAGCGTGGCGTCGTGCTCGCGACCGCCGGGATGCTGCGGCCGGCCGGGGCCTGACGGATGGCCGCCCGGCTGCCGGTCGTGCTCCTGTGGCACATGCACCAGCCCCAGTATCGCGACGCCTCGACTGGAGAGTACGTGCAGCCGTGGACCGCGCTGCACGCGCTCAAGGACTACCCGGACATGGCCGCGCACCTCGAGGCGAACGAGGCGGCGCGCGCGGTCGTGAACTTCACGCCGGTGCTGCTCGAGCAGGTCGCCGACATCGCAGCCGACATCGCGCGTCATCTCGACGCGGGCGCGCCGCTTCCCGATCCCGTGCTCGCGGCTCTCACCGGCGAGGCGCCCGCCGCGTCCGATCGGCGCCTCGCACTCGTGCGCGCGCTGCAACGCGCGCAGCGGGCGCAGATGATCGAACCGTTGCCCGCCTTGCGCGAACTGGTCGATTTCGCGCAATCGGTCGCGACTCCAGAACGCATCGCCTACGCGAGTGATGCCTATCTCCTGGACCTCGCCGTGTGGTACCACCTCGCGTGGACCGGCGAGACCGTGCGCCGGAGCGATGCGCGCGTGGCCACACTCATGGCGAAGCAGCGCGGTTACACGCCCGCCGACGGGCGGCTGCTGCTCGCGGTGATGCGCGACGTACTGACCGGCCTCGTGCCGCGCTATCGCGCGCTCGCCGAAGCCGGGCGCTGCGAGCTCGCCGTCTCGCCGTACTCCCATCCGATCCTGCCGCTCCTGTGCGATTTCAGGAGTGCGCGCGAATCGCTGCCGGCGAGCCCCCTGCCGCGGCACGCCGCGTACCCGGGCGGGCGCGAGCGCGCCGATTGGCACATGGCGGAGGCGGTGCGCGTGTTCACGCGGACATTCGGCATGCCGCCCGCGGGCTGCTGGCCCTCCGAAGGCGCCGTGAGCCGCGAAACGATCGAGTTGATCGAGCGCCACGGCTTCAAGTGGGCGGCGAGCAGCGCGGGCGTGCTGCGTGCGAGCCTTGGTGCGGCGTCGTCCGACACCGATCGGCCGTGGCGCCTGCCGGGCAGCGCGCTCGATTGCTGGTTCCGCGACGACGGCCTCTCCGACCTGATCGGATTCACGTATGCCACGTGGCACGGCGACGATGCCGTGGCACATTTCGTCCACACGCTCGCCGGGATCGCGGAGCGCCATGCAGGCGGTACCGGCCATGCCGTGCTCATCGCGCTCGATGGCGAGAATGCGTGGGAGCACTACCCGCAGAACGGCTATCACTTCCTCGAGGGGCTCTATTCCGCGCTCGCGAATCACCCTGCGCTCGAACTGACGACCCCGGCGGCGCTCGCTGCGCGCGGTCTCGCGCCCGCCAGCCTGCCAAGGCTGCGCGCGGGCAGCTGGGTGCACGCGACGCTCGCGACCTGGATCGGCGACGCCGACAAGAATGCCGGCTGGGACCTCCTGTGCGACGCGAAACTCGCTTACGACCGGGTGATCGCGAGTGGGCGCCTCGCGGCAGCGGACGCCGACGCAGCGGGGCGCCAGCTGGCGCTCTGCGAGAGTTCGGACTGGTTCTGGTGGTTTGGCGACTACAACCCGGCGGAGGCCGTCGCACAGTTCGACGAGCTGTATCGGCGCCAGCTCAAGGCGCTCTATCGCCTGCTGGCGCTCGATCCTCCGGCCACGCTCGAGCAGCCGGTCTCGCGTGGCGGGGGCGACATGGAGCAGGGCGGCGTGATGCGGCGGGCCACCGCCGGATGAATGCGCGCCGCGCGGGCGTGCTGTTGCCCGTCTTCTCGCTCCCCCCTGATGATGCCGGCTTCAGCGCCGCGGCACGCGCCTTCATCGACTGGCTCGTCGAGGCGAAATTCCCGGTCTGGCAGATGCTGCCCATCGGCCCGACGGGCGCCGACGGATCGCCCTACTGGTTGCGTTCCGATCACGCGACCCATGCCGCGCTCGCCGACACGTCGATCGACCGTGAGACCGTGTCGCGCGCGACCCTCGCCGGGTGGTGCGAGCGCGAGCGGCACTGGCTCGCGGACTATGCGCTGTTCGAAGCGTTGTCGGCCGAGCACGGGGGCGCGCCGTGGCAGGACTGGCCGGCCGCACTGCGCGACCGCGAAGCGGCGGCGCTCACGCGCGCGCGCCATCGACACTCGGTCGCGATCGAGCGCATCGCGCGCGAGCAGTATCTCGCCGACCGTTGCTGGACCGAAGTGCGCGCCTACGCGAATTCGCGCGGCGTCGCACTCTTCGGTGACCTGCCGATCTATGTGGCGCCTGGTTCCGTCGAGACATGGGTCCATCGCGGGCAATTCCAGCTCGACGGCGCGGGGCGGCCGCTCGCGCTCGCCGGCGTGCCGCCGGATTACTTCGCAGCGGACGGGCAGCTCTGGGGCAATCCCGTCTACGACTGGGACGCCATGGCCGCCGACGGCTTCGCCTGGTGGCGCGCACGCGTGCGGCGCGCGCTCGAGCGCTTCGACCTGCTGCGACTCGATCACTTCCGCGGCCTTGCGGCGTACTGGCGAGTCCCCGTTGGCGCCGCGACGGCGCGCGAGGGCGAATGGCGGGCAGCGGGCGGGACGGCGCTGCTGCGCCGGCTCGTCGACGACGCGCGCGCGCGCCTGCCCGGCGAGCCGGTGCCGTTCGTCGCGGAGGACCTCGGCATCATCACGCCCGACGTCGACGCGCTGCGCCAGCAGTTCGCGCTGCCCGGAATGCGTGTGCTGCAGTTCGCGTTCGACGGCTCGCCGGACAACCCGTACCTGCCGCACCGGCACACGCGCGACTCGGTCGTCTATACCGGAACCCACGACAATGACACGACGCTCGGCTGGTACGACAGCCTCGATGCGGCCGCGCGCGCGTATGTGGACTACGTGCTGCGCACGCGCGAGGGCGACATGCCCGGTGCGCTGGTCCACGCCGCGCTCGCGTCGGTCGCGGATCTCGCCGTGGTGCCGGTGGCGGACCTGCTCGGCCTCGGCACCGAGGCGCGCATCAATGTGCCGGGCACCGTATCGGGCAACTGGCGCTGGCGATTGCCCGCCGGGGCGTTGACACGCGCGCAGGCCGCGCGGTTTGCGCGCGCGAACCAGGTATTCGGGCGGGCTCTGCTACGATGAGCGCCATGAGATTCCTGTCTGCCGCGATCGCCGCATTGTTGCTCACCGCCTGCGCCGCCACCCGCTTCGAGACGCCCGGGCTCTCGGTCGTCAACATCGAACTGCAGCAGAGCGACATCTTCCAGCAACGCTTCAAGGTGCGCCTGCGGGTGCAGAACCCGAACGACCGTGCGCTGCCCGTCAAGGGCATCACCGCCGCCATGGACCTGAACGGCGAGGAGTTCGCGCAGGGTGTCGCGGGCGAGCCCTTCACGGTGCCTGCACTGGGTGAAGCGGAATTCGACATGCTGCTGACGGCCAACATGGCGGGCGCGATCCTGAAGCTGCTGTCCGGCAAGCAAGGCGACCGGAGCGCGGAGGCACTCGACTACCGCATGCGCGGCAAGCTCTCGCTCGCTTCCGGGTTCCTGCGCAGCATCCCGTTCGAGGAGAAGGGGACGCTGAAGCTCGGCGACCTCAAGCGCGCGCGCTGAGGCGCGCGGTGGCGTGCGGTGGCGTGCGCGCGAGGGGGCCTGCCACCCGGCGTGGGTGTTCGACATTCGGCAAGGAACGTGGAGCGCGCCGAGAGGCGGCGGTCAGAGCGAGGCGTCCGCGCGGCTCTGGTTCATGATGAGCTCATGCGCCGAGCGCCGCCGCGTCGAGGGCACACCGCCGCAGGCGGTGCGCGCGACCCGTGACGCGCCGAATGTCGAACGCCCGCACCGGGCGGCATGACATGCCGCGCCACGCCGCATCACGCGAGCAACCGCTCGTACAACGCCACGTACTCCCCCGCCTGCCGCGTCCACGAGAAATCCTGCGCCATGCCGTTCGCGACGATCTTCTGCCACGCACCCGTATCGGCATAAAGCGTCAGCGCGCGGGTGAAGGCCCACGACATCGCCGTCGCGTCGAAGTCGTTGAAGACGATGCCGGTGCCGCGGCCGGTCGCGCGATCGAAGTGCTCCACCGAGTCGGCGAGACCGCCCGTTCGCCGCACGATCGGCACCGTTCCGTAGCGCAGGCTGTACATCTGGTTCAGGCCGCAGGGCTCGTAGCGCGAGGGCATCAGGAAGAAATCGCTCGCCCCCTCGATCCAGTGCGCGTGCGGCTCGTCGTAGCCGCTGCGGAAACTGACGGCCTGCGGAAAGTCGCGCGCGA
The DNA here is from genome assembly GCA_050249415.1 of Steroidobacteraceae bacterium. Classification (GTDB taxonomy): domain Bacteria; phylum Pseudomonadota; class Gammaproteobacteria; order Steroidobacterales; family Steroidobacteraceae; genus CADEFQ01. Next base: position 7,358 of record JBFWQO010000014.1, on the reverse strand, counting down.
GCTTCTCGAAAAACTGCACGTAACGCGCCACACCGCTGCCGAGCACCGCAAGCTGGGCCCGGTTCTGCGCGAGGAGCGGCGGCAGCGTCTCGAACAGCAGCTCGAAGCCCTTTTGTGCGACGAGGCGGCTCACGATGCCGAAGAGCGGGACGCCCAGCCGGAACGGCAGGCCGGCGCGCGCGAGGAAGGTGCGCTTGAGCTCGGCCTTCGCGGCGAGCGTCTGCGCGTCATAGTGGATCGGCAGGTGGCGGTCGCGGCGCGGGTCCCATTCGTCGTAATCGACGCCGTTCAGGATACCGCTCACCGCATCGCCGCGCGCCCGCAGGTCGGGGTCGAGGCCCACGCCGTACTCGGGCGTGCGGATCTCCCGCGCGTAGGTCGGACTGACCGTCGTGATCGCGTGCGCGTAGAGGATTCCGTGCCGCAGCGGGTTGATGAGACCTGCGCGCAGGTCGTCCTGGTGCAATCGCCCACGGTCCGAGAGACCGACGTCGGCGACGTCGCGCGCTGCGAACACGCCCTGGTAGCCGATGTTGTGGATCGTGAGCACGCTGCGCGCGCCGGCGAAGAGCGGATCCGACGCATGCTCGGCCGCGAGCAGGAGCGGCCCGAATGCCGTGTGCCAGTCGTTGCAGTGGATGATCTGCGGCGAGAACCCGAGGCGCCGGCAGGTCGTGAAGGCGGCGCGCGTGAGCGCGATGAAACGCCGGTGCTCATCCGGATCTTCGGTGTAGATGCCCGGCCGTGCAAAGGAGGCCGGGTCGTCGATCAGGTACACGCTCGCGGACGTTCCGGGGACCGTCGCGTGCGCGACGCCGTCGCGCGGCGGCTCGATGCCGTGGGCCGCACGATCGATGCTCGAGTAGAGCGGCGTGAACACGCGCACGTCGTGGCCCGCCATCGCCAGGTGCTTGGCGAGCGCGCCGGTCACATCGGCGAGCCCGCCCGTCTTCGACCAGGGCACGATTTCGGCTGTCAGGAGTGCGATGCGGAGCGGCACGGGATGAGTTTAATTATCATGGCGGGATGTTGCGACGCCTGTGTGTGCTGCTCGTCGCCTCGGGCGCATTGCTGCTGTCGGCCGGCATCGGGCTGCTCTCGGCCGACTGGCCGTTCCTGCACCGCGTGTGGCAGGTGCCGGTCGATCGGGCCGATTGGCGCGCGGTCGTGCCCACCCCGGTCGCGACGATCGACGGGGGCGGGAGCGCCTTCTTTCCGTCGGCGACGGGCGATGAACGGACGATCGACCCGGCGGCGCTCGCGGACGCGCTCGCGTGGGCGCAGTCCAACGGGTCCGCGGCGCTGCTCGTACTGCACGCCGACCGCTTGCAGCTCGAGCGTTACTGGCAGGGCCTCGCGCGCGACACGCTGTATCCGGTGCTCGGCGCGAGCCGCTCGCTGCTCGGTGTCGCTTTCGGTTTCGCGGAGGCCGATGGGCTGATCGACAGCCTCGATGCGCCCGTCGAGCGCTGGCTGTCCGGGTGGCGCGACGAGGCACGCGGCGCGATCACGCTGCGCGAGTTGTTGTGGAACGTATCGGGTCTCGAGGTGGCGGATGCGACGCAGTGGCCAGGCCGCCTCGGCAGGAGCGGGCGACTGCTCTACGGCACGGCGACCGAACGGGCCGCCTTGTCGTTCGGGTCGGTGCACGAGGCCGGCACGTACTTCGCCCTGTCGCCCGTCGACGCGGAGCTGCTCGCCATCGTGCTCGAGCGCGCGAGCGGTGTCCGCTACGAAACGTACATCGCGCGCTCGCTGTGGCGCGCGATCGGCGCCGGCGTCGCCGGGTTCAGCCTCGACCGGCGCGGCGGGCGTGCCGTCGCATTCGATGGCCTGCGCGCGGCGCCGGGCGATCTGCTGCGCCTCGGTGCGCTGCTCGCGAACGACGGCCGCGTCGCGGGCCGCGCCGTACTGCCGCCCGGGTGGGTCGCGGACCTGTCGCGGGGATCGATGCCGAACCCGGAATTCGGTCTCGACGCCTGGAGCTTCGCCGACCATCGGCTCAGGCTCTCGGGTGACGGTCGGGTGATCTGGATCCTGCCGGATGACCGACTCGTGATCGTGCGGCTCGGCCCCGCCACGCCGGGCTGGGACTCCGCGGACCTGCCCGATATCGTGCGCCGCGGATTGCATCGCTGACATCGACCCCCGGGATCTCCTCGATGCGTACGCGCGACGTGATGGACCTGCTGCTGCTCGGCGCGATCTGGGGCGGCGCGTTCGTACTGCTGCGGATCGCCTCGCCGGTGTTCGGCGCGGCCGCGCTGACAGGTGTGCGGATCGCGATCGCGTGCGTCGTCCTCATGCTGTTCCTGCGCGACGGCCGGGTGCTGCGCGAGCGGGCGGCGCCACTCCTCGTGCTCGGCATCGTCAACACGGCCGTGCCGTTTGCGCTCTTCGCCTATGCGACCCTCGGCATCACGAGCGGGCTCGCGGCGCTGCTGAATGCGACCACGCCGATGTTCGGGGCCCTGATCGCCTCGGCATGGCTCGGCGAACACCTGTCACGGCGCCGCGTGCTCGGCATCGTGATCGCGTTCGCGGGCGTCGCCTGGCTCGTGCGCGATGCGATCGGCTCGCTCGGGATGGGTGTCGTGCCGGGCGTGGTCGCAGCCCTCGCGGCGGCCGCGTGCTACGGTTTCGGCGCGTGCTTCACGCGACGTTACCTGCATGCGGTGGATCCGCAAGTCGTGGCGACCGGTTCAGTGCTCGGCGCATTGCTCGCGATTGCGCCGTTTGCGGTCGTCACCTGGCCCGATGCACCGATCACGTCCGGGGCCTGGCTGGCCGCGGCCGCGCTCGGCGTTCTGTGTACGGCCGTCGCATACCTCTTCTACTACCGGTTGCTGCGTCGGGTCGGCGCCGGCCGCGCGGTGACGGTGGCGTTCCTCTTCCCGCCGTTCGGTGTGTTCTGGGGCGCAGTCGTGCTGCAGGAGCCCGTGACCGCGGGGCTCATTGCAGGCTGCGCCGTCGTGCTGGCCGGTACGGCGCTGGCGGTGGGTCTCGGCGCGGTGTCAACGACCCCAGCCGATCGTAAGCCATTGAATTTATAGGGGTCAGTGCGTCAGGTCCCGGCCGGGAGGCTGGCTCCCGGGTACAATGGAGCCGTTCCCCGGCCTCCCAGGTGCCCCGTGTCGTCGACGCCCTACAAGCAACTCGAGCAGGAATGGAAGCGTCTCCACGCGTTCCGGGGTGCGCTCGCGCTGCTGCGCTGGGACGCCGCGGTGATGATGCCGAAGGGCAGTGCCGACATCCGCGGCGAACAGCTGGCCGCGCTCGAGACCGAGCACCACACGCTCCTCACCTCGCCCCGGGTCAGCCGGCTGCTCGACCGTGCGCAGGCGAATGCTCAGGGGCTCGACGAATGGCAGCTGGCGAACCTGCGCGAAATGCGCCGGCAGCGCGACCACGCGATCGCGACCCCGGTATCGCTCGTGTCGCGGCTCGCCCGCGCGACCTCGAAGGCCGAGATGAAGTGGATCGAGGCGCGTCGCAACAACGACTTCGCGCTCTTCGCGCCGTATCTCGGGGAAGTGCTGCACCTCGTGCGCGACAAGGCGCAACTGCTCGGCCAGGCGCTGAATCTCGCGCCCTACGATGCGCTCACCGACGAGTTCAGTCCGGGCGTGCAGATGACCGACATCGATGCGATGTTCAAGGCGTTGTCGCGTCGCCTGCCGAACCTCATCCGCGAGGCGATGGCGCTGCAGGAGAAGCATCCCGCGCTGCCGATCACCGGCAAGTTCCCGGTCGCGAAGCAGCGCGCGCTCGTGCTCGAGCTGATGCGCACGCTCGGCTTTCCGTTCGAGGGCGGCCGCGTCGACGAGAGCGAGCACCCGTTCACGGAAGGCGTGCCGGGCGACATACGCGTCACGACGCGTTACGACGCCGATGACCTGTTCTCCGGCGTGCTCGGCGCGCTGCACGAGACGGGGCATGCGATGTACGACCTCGGTCTGCCGCGTGAGTGGCGCGACCAGCCGGTCGGGCGCGACCGGGGCATGGCGGTCGAGGAGAGTCAGTCGCTGCTCGTCGAGATGATCGTGTGCCGCAGCCGGCCGTTCGTCCGATACCTCACGCCGCTCCTCGTGAAGCACTTCGGCGTGAGCGGCCCGGAATGGGCGCCGGAGAATGTCTACGCGCACCTGACGCGTGTGCGGCGCGGCCTGATCCGCGTCGATGCCGACGAACTCACCTATCCGCTGCACATCCAGCTGCGGTACGAAATCGAAAAGCAGCTGCTCGCGGGTGCGCTCGCCGTGCGCGACCTGCCCGATGCCTGGGCCGATTTCACGAATGCGCGCTTCGGCGTGCGCCCCGCCACGCACCAGGAGGGCTGCCTGCAGGACATCCATTGGGCGGTGGGTTCGTTCGGCTATTTCCCGTCCTACGCGCTCGGCGCGACGATCGCGGCGCAGCTGTACGAGAAGCTGCGGAGCGACGTCGCGGGCCTCGACGAACAGATCGCGCGGGGCGAGTTCGGCGGGCTCTTCGGCTGGCTGCGCGAACACGTGCACGGGCTCGGCGCCCGGGTGTCGACACAGGAGCTGCTGAAGCTCGCGACCGGCAAGCCGCTCACCGCGGCGGCTTCGTTGCGCTACCTCGAAGGCAAGTACCTCGAGGATCCCGAATCCCGCAGCGCGGCCGCGTAAGGTTCCCGCCGTGTCCGGTACCATAACGGCCATGGCCGAAGCGCAGCCGTCCGCCTCCAGCACCTCGAAGCGCCTCGCGGCGCAATTGCGCGGCCTCGTCGGCAAGGCGATCGAGGACTACCGGATGATCGAGCCGGGCGATCGCGTGATGGTGTGCCTCTCGGGCGGCAAGGATTCGTACACGCTGCTCGAGCTTCTTCTGTCCCTGCAGCGCAGCGCGCCGGTGCCGTTCGAGATCGCGGCGGCGAATCTCGACCAGAAGCAGCCGGACTTCCCGGCGCACGTGCTGCCGGAGTATTGCCGCGCACTCGGCGTGGCGTTCCACCAGATCGACCAGGACACCTACAGTGTCGTCAAGCGCGTGATTCCCGAGGGTCGCACGATGTGCAGCCTCTGCTCGCGCTTGCGCCGCGGCGCGCTGTACCGGTTCGCGGCGGAACAGGGATTCACGAAGATCGCCCTCGGCCACCACCGCGACGACATCGTCGAGACGCTTTTCCTGAACCTCTTCCACGGCGGGCGCCTGAAGGGCATGGCGCCGAAACTCGTCTCCGACGACGGACGCAACATCGTGATCCGGCCGCTCGCCTATGTGCCGGAGCGCGAGATCGAGCGCTATGCGCGTGCGCGCGCCTTTCCGCTCATTCCGTGCAATCTCTGCGGCTCGCAGGACAACATGCAGCGGGTCGCGGTGAAGCGCATGCTGGCGGACTGGGAGCGCGCGCATCCCGGGCGCGTCGCGTCGATCTTCTCGGCGCTGACCCAGGTCGAGCCCGCACACCTCGCCGACCCGCGCCTCTTCGACTTCGCCTCGCTCGCGCGCCGCCCGCAGTGATCGACCTGCCGTTCGCGAACGCGTACTGGGTGCAGCCCGAACGCTGGCTCGCGGGCGAGTACCCGGGCGGTGGCACGCGCGAGGAGACCCGCGCGCGGCTCGCCGCGCTCGCGGCGCTCGGCATCGATGCGTACCTCGATCTTACGGCACCCGATGAATTGCCGGCCTACGAGTCGGAACTGGCGCCGGGCACGCGCCATGTCAGGAAGCCGATTCCCGACCACAGCCTGCCGCTCGAGCCCGAACACATGGCCGAGATCATCGCGGTGATCGACGACCTGCTCGCCGGCGGGCGGCGGCTCTACGTGCACTGCCGCGCCGGCATCGGCCGCACGGGCCTGGTGGTCGGTTGCCATCTCGCCCAGCACGGCCGCCGCGGCGATGCCGCCCTCGATGCGCTGAACGAGTTATGGGCGGGCAGTGCGCGCGCTCGCTCGTGGCCGTCGATCCCGGAGACCGCCGAGCAGCGCGACTACGTCTACCGCTGGCCCGCGCCGCTCGACCCGACGCTCGACGACGACGCCATGGCCGCCACGCGCGCGCTGCGCGAGCGTTTCACCGGCGCGCTGCTCGGCCTCGCCGCGGGTGATGCGCTCGCGGCGGCCACGCAGTTTCGCAAACCGGGCAGCTTCGCGCCGGTGGGCGATCTCCTCGGCGGCGGGCCGTTCGACCTGCCGCGCGGCGCGTGGACCGACGACACCGCGATGGCGCTCTGTGTCGCCGAGAGCGTCCTCGAACGCGGCAGCCTCGACCCGGTCGACCAGGTCGCGCGCTTCGTGCGCTGGCAGCGCGAAGGGCACCTGTCGGCCACCGGGCAGTGCGTCGGCATCACCGCCGGCGTCACGCGCGCGCTCGGCGCGGCGCGCTGGCGCCGCCAGCGTTTCCCCGGATCGCACGACCCGGCGCAGCTCGATCCCGAGGTGCTGCCGCGCATCGCGCCCGCGGTGATGTTTCATTTCAATGACGCCGGCGCCGCCGTCGAGGCCGCGGCCGAGCTCGCACGCACGACCTGCCAGGCCCCTCTCGCGCTCGACGCCTGCCGCGTGCTCGCGACGGCGTTGCACGCGGCCCTCGAGGGGCGCGACAAGCCCGCGATCCTGCGCGCGGTGCGGCAACTCGGCGAGGGCGGCACGCTGCGGCCCGAGGTGGCGGATATGGCCGCCGGCGGCTATCGCCGCACGCTCGCTGCGCCGGCCCGCACCCGATCGAATGCGCTCGAGGTGCTCGGGCTCGCGCTGGATGCGTTCGAGACCGCGGCGAGCTGGCGCGACGGGGCGCTCGCCTGCGCCAACCGCGGCGGGGACTCCGATGTGCTGGCCGCGACCTACGGCCTGCTCGCCGGCGCCCACCACGGCTCGCCGGCGATTCCCTCCGCGTGGCGCAACAGCCTTGCATCGAAGGATCTCATCGTCGATTTCGCCGATCGGCTGCTCGTCGGGGCGCTGGAAGGCATGGCGGGCTGAAAGGACAGCGAACGGCGAACAGCGAACGGCGAACAGCCAGAGGGCGTTGCGTGACGTGGCATTGGCTGGTTGCTCGCGGGTCGCGCGTCGTGCGGCCGGCGCCGCACGTCAACACCCGGACATGCCTCGGCAACGTCCGCCTGTTGACGCGGGCCACAGCAAGGCGCACTGCGCCTCGAGCCCCGGCACGAGGCTCTGCGCGGATCATCGAATGACGAGGGAGTGCTTGACAGCCTTCGCCCGCTGCGCGCATCGTTGTCCCGCGTTGCATACAGGTGGAATGGTCACGGCGCTGTGGGGGTCACGGGCGTGGTGGGCATCGCAGGATCGCATCGTTCAGTTCGGCTGTTGCCGGGGCTTGCAGGCCGCGCCGTGGCGGGCGCTCGCGCGCTCGATGGATCACGACGG
>JBFWQO010000013.1:0-113447 GCA_050249415.1 Steroidobacteraceae bacterium | reverse complement strand
CCACGAACCGCAGGCGCTCATCCATCTTGCAACACTCCCGCCACGGCATATGGGTCTCCCCCAAATGCCGGAAAGTGTTACCTATGTGTCCGGAATGGTGTGTTACCCATCAGTCCGAATGGGCATCAAACTGTGGGATGCCGCACGCACCCGCCTGCGGCACGCTCAGCCCTCGGACACCCCCGGGAGGAAGAGCATGACCTCACGACTCGCACCCTGGTCCGAGTACATCGACCTCCTGGCGCCCGCCGCCGGGCTGCGCGACATCCTGCTCGACCCCGCGAGCGAGCAACTGTGCGCGCAGCTCTACCGCCAGCTCGTCATGAACCTCTCGCTCGGCTATTTCCTCTACTTCCAGTCGAGCCCCGAGCACCCCGACTGGGCGCCGTTCCTGAACTCGGTGTTCCTGCTGCAGCCGAATCCCGACGACACCTATTTGCTCGCACCGGTGCGCGGAGACGGCACCTACCGGATCAGCGGCACGCGCGGCACCGTGAAGCTGCTCACGTTCGGCACCGGCTGCAACATGATGGGCATGTCGGCGCAGCCGGGACGCAATTTCGACTACTTCGATGCCGACGACCTCACGCTCGGCCCGAACGGCGAGATCGACGTGGTCCTGGGCGCCGAGCGGCCCGCGGGGCACCGGGGCGACTGGTGGCCGTTGCATCGCGAGGCGGAGTTCATCCTCGTGCGCCAGCGCTCCTACGACTGGGGCGGCGAGGCGGATGCACGCCTCGCGATCGAACGGCTCGATCCGCAGCCCCTCAAGCCCCACCAGAACATCGACGACATCGACAGCCGGTTGCGCGCGCTGCTCGGGGGCTTCGCGGCGCAGCTCTCGCGCCAGTGGCTCACCTACCAGAAGGGCGCGCGCGATCGCGGCCTCATCAATCGGCTCGAACTCACGACGCTCGGCGGATCGATCGCGGCCCAGTATTACTGGCAGGGCATTTTCGACGTCGGCCGGGGTGAAGCGTTGATCCTCGACACCGAGCTGCCCGCGACGCGCCCCTACTGGAACGTGCAACTCAACGATGAGCTCTGGAATGCCATCGAGTTCGTGTATCGCCAGAGCAGCCTGAACGGCCACCAGGCGCGCATCGACGGCGACGGGCGCTTTCGAGCGGTCGTCGCACACGAGGACCCGGGCGTGCCGAACTGGCTCGATCCCGCCGGCTCGCGCCAGGGCATGCTGATCGGGCGCTGGTACGGTTGCAGCTCGAACCCCATTCCGACGATCACTCGCGTGCCGTGCGCCGACCTGCGCCATCACCTGCCTGCCGATACGCCGCAGGTGACGCCCGCCGAGCGCGCGGCGCAACTGCGCAAGCGGCGTATCGGCGCGCAACTGCGGAGACGCTGGTGATGCAGTTCCCGGAGATCGGCCAGCTCCTCGAGCAGGCTTCGCAAGGCGCGGGCGGGCTCGACGATTTCGGCACCGCCTTCGAGGAACCTCTCGGCCGGATCATCGAGGAGATTCGTCGCAGCGTGCCGGTGGACGAGCACAACATCCGCCAGCTCACGGGCATCCTCATCGGCATTCTCGTCAGCCGGCTCTATTCGGAGGCGGGCTGGAAGCGCCGCCCCGGCTGTCTCGCGCAGCTGATCCGCGCACCGCTCGTCGTGGTCGGCATCCCGCGCAGCGGCACCACGGCGCTGCACAAGCTCCTCTCCATGGACCCGCGCTTCCAGGGCCTCGAGCAGTGGCTCATCAATACCCCCATGCCTCGCCCGCCGCGGGCGAGCTGGGAACGCGTGCCGGAGTTTCGCGCTGCAGTCGAGCGGCAAGACGCCTTTCTCGAGGCCGTGCCCGCGATGCGCGTCACGCACGAGGTCAACGCCGACGAAGTCGACGAGTGCCTGAATCTCCTCGCGCAGAGTTTCGTCAGCCACTACTTCGCGAGCGCGATCGGCCTGCCGGATTTCGACCACTGGCTGCGTGCGCAGGATGAGCGTGCGAGCTATCGTCGCTACGCCGACAACCTGCGCCTGATCGGCGCGGATGCCGCCGATCAGCGCTGGCTGCTGAAAAACCCCGGCACCGTCGCGCATCTCGATGCCCTGCTCGACGTGTTCCCCGACGCGTGCATCGTCCAGACGCATCGCGATCCGGTGCAATGCATCCCCTCGGTCTGCGGCGTGATCCACCCGGCACGCAGCTTCTTCCATGGCCGCGAGATCGATCCGCGGACGCTCGGGCCACGCGAGCGTGATCTCTGGTCCTGGTCGGTCGAACGCGGCGAGCAGGCGCGGCGGCGACACGCCGACCGCTTCATCGACATCGATTTCCGCACCTTCCGCCGTGAACCGATGCAGGAAGTTCAGCGCATCTACGCGCGCTTCGGCCTCGACCTCGACGCGACCGCGGAACGCGGCATGCGCGAGTGGCTCGCGGCGAATCCGCAGCACAAGCACGGCAAGCACGAATACACGCCGGAACAGTACGGCGTCACGGCCGATGAACTGCGTGGCCGCTATGCGGCCTACATCGCGCGTCACCATTTGTAGAACCCCTTGCCAGCGAGGCACACATGAAAGCGGCCATCTTCAAGGGCATCGGTCGACCCATGGTCATCGAGGATCGCCCCGATCCCGCGCCCGGCGCCGATGAAGTCGTGATCAAGGTGGGCCGCGCGGGTATCTGCGGCAGCGACCTGCACATGACGTCGGAACCGGGCTCGCCGATTGCAGCCGGCACGATCATGGGACACGAGTTCGCCGGCGAGATCGTCGCACTCGGCAACGGTGTGACGCATCTGAAGGTCGGCGAGCGGGTCGCGCCGCTGCCCTTCGTCGGCTGCGGGCACTGCGCGGCCTGCGATGATGGCCGGCCACACCACTGCCCGCGGGCGCGCGTCGATGTGGTCACGGGATTCGCGCAGTACTCGCGGGTCGGAGCCCGTGATTGCGTCGTGTTGCCACCCGCACTCACGGATGCGGACGGGGCGCTCATCGAACCGATGGCGGTGGGCCTCCAGGGAGTCCGCAAGGCGGCCTTGCGGGTCGGTTGCCGCGTACTCGTGCTCGGTGCCGGCCCGATCGGGCTCGCGTGTGCGTTCTGGGCGCGGCGGCTCGGCGCGTCACGCGTGGCGCTGGTGGCGAGCTCACGACGTCGCGAGCGCTTCGCGCACGCGCTCGGTGCCACCCATTTCGTCGCGCAGGGCGAGGTGAGCGATCCGGCTGCCGCCATCAACGATGCACTCGGCGGGCCGCCCGAAGTCGTCTTCGAAGCCGTGGGACTTCCGGGCGCGATCGGCCAGGCGATGGAGTATGTCGCGCCGCGCGGCCTCGTCATCGGTCTCGGCTTCACGACGAAGCCCGACACCTACTCCGGCGCCGTGGCGGTGATGAAGGAATTGCGCCTGTGGTTCTCGGTGGTCTACGAGAAGCGCGACTTCCAGTACACCGCCGAGGTCATGGCGGCCGGTGGGCACGCGCCGCGCGCGATGATCACCGATACGGTGTCGCTCGAGGCCATGCCGGCGAAGTTCGAGAGCCTGCGGGGCCCGGGCGCCGACTGCAAGGTCATGGTGGCGCCCTGGGGCGCAGGCTGAGGGCCGAGCACGATGGCCTACGTCCAGATCCGCTATGAATGCCGCGCGCCCGCGGGCCTCTCGCCCATGAGCCCCGGGGAGGTCTATGCAACCACGCTCGAGCAGATTGCCTGGATCGACGCGCAGGGTTTTCCCGTCACGCTGAACTTCGGTGAGCATCACGGGACCGGCGATGGTTACCTGCCGAGCCCCCTCACCCTCGCGGCGGCGGCGGCGGCCATCACGCGCCACGTCCGCCTGCTCGTGAACGTGGTACTGCCGCTGCGAAACCCGCTGCATGTCGCGGAAGATGCCGCCGTGCTCGATCACATCAGCAAGGGACGCCTCCAGCTCCTGCTGATGGGCGGGTTCGTCACCGGGGAGTTCGAGACGTTCGGTGCCGATCCCGCCGAGCGCGGCGCATTGATGGAAGAAGGCGTGCGCGCGCTGCGCGCAGCCTGGACGGGCGAGCCCTTCGAGTACCGGGGGCGTCGCTGCCGCATCACGCCGCGCCCGCTGCAGCGCCCTCACCCGCCGCTCTTCATGGGTGGCGCGTCGCCCGCGGCTGCGCGCCGCGCGGCGCGCATCGGGGACGGGTTCATCGCCGTTTCATCGCTCAATCCGCATTACGTGGCCGAGTGCGCGGCGACAGGCCGCGCGCCCCGTCACCAGGGCGAGATGGCGTTCTCTTATCTCTTCGTGTGCGAAGACCCGGACAGCACCTGGCAGCGGCTCGCCCCCTATTGTCTCGGCGAGACGAACCAGTACGCCCGCTGGCAGGCCGGCGCGGGCCAGGGCGGCATGTTCAAGCCCGCGACCGACGCGGACGCGCTGCGCGCGCTCGCGATCTACCAGCCGCTGACGCCGGCTGACGTCCTCGCGCGCGCGCCGTCGCTCGCACCGAACGACGGCATCGTCCTGCATCCGTTGATATCCGGGCTCGAGAAGGACCTCAGCTGGGAGACCCTGCGCCTCTTCTTTCGCGAGGTCGCGCCGCGACTCGAGATCCGGGATTTGTGAGGCACGACGGGCGTGGCGCGCGTCACGGCGCAGGCAGTCGATCGAGCTGCACATTGCGGATGCGGTCGGCCTGTATGCGCAGGCCCGCCACGCGCCCCCGCGCATCGCGCACCACAACGATCGTGCTCATGGCCCAATGCGGTGAATCGAAGCGATCGACGATGCCTGGCGTGAACTCGATCGGCTCGACCAGCCAGATCGAGCGCGCCACGAGCCGGCCTTGTTCGACGCTGATGTCGTAGGTCACGTCGAGCTCCGGCGAGAAATACCTCCCGGCGAGCTCCGCCAGGCCGGCGGCCGATGGCGTGGCGGGCTGCACGCGCCGGAACAGCAGCCGAGCGCCGACCGCGCCCTCTCCCGTCATCCGTGTGAAGCCATGTACTTCACCGTCCGTGCGGGGCAGGAAGCGATAGCTCTCGTCCTCGCCGCTGCCCAGATCGAAGGTCCCGTCGTCACGGAACACCATGGGCGTCGGCTCGTTGCCGGGCTCGTTCCACAGCAGTGTGCTCCCATCGCGCACCAGTTCGATCATTCGACCGAACTCGCTCATGTAGTACCCGGCCGCCGCGCTCGGCAGCGCCGGATCGGGTGCGATCGTGGCACGCGGTGCCACGGATTCGCCGCGACCACCGTTGAGGTACAGATCCGCAATCGCCGCCACGCGGCCATCCACTTCGAACGGTGCGTTCATCAGCACCACGATCGCGAAGTCGCGTTGCGGAAAGTAAGCGAAGTGAGTCGTATATCCCGCACTGCTGCCGGCGTGCGCCCAGGCTTCATGGCCGGCAATACTCCGGCGCCGCAGGCCGAAGCCGTAGTTCACGGCCGTACCGTCGTTCAGCTGGCCCGGCGCCGCCAGCTGCCCGATGAGCGCCAGGTCGCCGACGACGGGTCGCGCGAAATTCCCGGCCCACGCGAGCATATCCTCCACGTTCGTCATGAGGCCGGTGGCGCCGATCACGTCGTAGCTCTCCACCGACCGGATCCAGCGCGCATCGTCGCCGCTGCGTTCGTAGGATTGGGCCCGATGAGGCAGCACTTCGGTGAGATCGTCATGGAAGAAGCTGTGCGCCATGCCGAGCGGACGGAAGATGCGTTCGGTCGTGAAGGCGCGAAAACTCCGGCCCGAGGCCGCCGCGACGATCTCGGCGAGCAGCGAGTAGCCGGTGTTGCAGTAGAGGAATTCCGTGCCCGGCTCGAAATTGAGCGCGCGCTGCCGCATGACCATGTTCACGACGTGCTGCTGGCGAATCGTGCCGCGCAGGTCCTGGCCGCCCAGCTCGAACAGCATCTCGCTCGTACGCAGGCCGCTGGTGTGGTGGATGAGCTGGCTTACCGTGATCGGGTGGCCGAAGTCCGGGACGTACGGCAGGTACCGGCGGATATCGGCGTCCAGATCCACTTTGCCTTCGCGGGCGAGCAGCGCGATTGCGAATGCGGTGAATTGCTTGGAGACGCTGGCCGCGTTGAACACGCTGTGTACGGTCATCGGAACCCGATGCTCGAGGTCTGCATAGCCATAGGCATGCGCGTACACGGGCCGGCCGCCCTGGTAGATGCCGATCGCGGCGCCCGGGCTGCCCGGGCGTTCGAGTTCGGCGAACAGGGCGTCGACGGCACGCTCGCGCGCCGCGCGGCCCGGTTCGGCCGCGCGCGCCATCGCGCCGCCGGCGAGCAGCAAACCCATGCTCAATCCGACAATCCAGGCACCGCCGTGATGACTCGACCCTCTCATGAATTCACCTCGCCGGCCGGATGACAGGCAGCACCAGTCGCGATTGCAGCGCGGCCGTATGATGCACCTCGCTGTGGGCCACCGCCCATTCCACCTGCTCGGCGTTGTTGCCGCCGACATTGAGGTTACGGTCGAAGCGCGGAAAATTGCTGCCCGAAATCTCGACACGGATGCGGTGACCGGGCAGGAATACATTGCTGGTCGGTCCCAACGCGATCTTCAGCTCATAGATCTCGCCCGGACTCATCCACACGTTCCTCTCCATGCCTTCGCGATAGCGGGCGCGCAGGATGCCTTCCAGTATGTTGAAGGCACGGCCGTCGGGATAGACGTCCACCAGCTTGACGGTGAAGTCCGTGTCCACCACATCCGAAGACACGTGCAGCACCGCGTGCACGTCACCGGTCACATCGATTTCCCGCTCCAGCACTTCGGAGGTGTAGACGAGGACGTCCGGGCGGGCCTCCACGGCTCGCTGGTCCATGGCGCCCGCCACGGGCTCGGCCGTGCCGGTGCAGCACAGCGGCCCACCGAGGGAGGGCACGGGATTGGCCGGGTCGTATGTGAAGCGGCTCGACGGGGCGCCCGCGGCTGCAGGCGACCCGAGCAGGCGCCCGTCGCCCTGCAGGCTGTTCGCCCCGCTCTTGCTCGCGAGATACAGGTTCATCGGCCGCGCCTGCGGCGGCGGCCAGCTCGAATCCGCCTGCCAGCGATTGCGGCCCATGGCGTAATAGCGCACTGCCGGCCACTGCCGTATCGTCGCGCGGGCGCGCGCGTCGCCCTTCAGCCACGCATCGAACCACGTCAGGTAGGCCTGCCTGAAATCGAACCGCGTGTCGCCGACGTCGCGTTCGCCCACCGTGGTGCGCTCGGCCGCCCCGCGGGCAAAGGCGCAATGCGTGTGTGGGCTGAGGATCACGAACTGGTTCTCGCGTGCCGCCTGCGACAAGGAATGCCGCCGAAAGTGCTCGAACTCGACCAGGGTCATGTCGGTCCCGAAGTCGTACCACGAATTGATGAGGAGCGCGGGCACGTCCGTACGCGACGCATCCGTCATATGGGGCAGCGCACGCCAGTACGGATCCGCCGGTGGTCGGCTGACATGATCTTCGAAATCCGTGACCGGCAGGCCTTGCGCGGACAGGGCTTCCTTCATCGGCAGGTGGTACCACGCCTTGCGGAAATCGAGTGGCGGTGGTCGCCGCTTCAGGTCCCACAGGTTCGTGACGGCGTTGTACTGGTCGTGTGGCAGATCGGCAGGTAGCCGCGGCATGGCCTTCTCGCCGTAAAGCGCGAACCAGCCGACGCTGCCGACCCATTCCACGGCGCCACCCACGCGCGTGGAAAAATCGCGGTAATGTCCCCCGAGGGAGCCGACGCCGCCGCCCGAGGCTTGCGGAATCATCGCCTTCAGCGCCGGATGCCGGCTCTGCGCCGTGTAGATCTGCACGTTGCCTTCGTAGGAGCACCCATACGAGCCGACCCGGCCGTTCGACCACGCCTGCTTGCTGAGCCAGTCGACGGTGTCGTAGCCGTCCTCCGCATCGTGCGCCGCGACCGTGTACGTGCCTTCGGAATGGAATCGGCCACGGATGTCCTGCACCGCCATGGCGTAGCCATGGCCGGTGAAGAAGCGGACGATCGAGTCGGGCTCGCTGCTGTGCTCATGGTAGCGCTCGTCCTTCCCGTAAGGCGTGCGTATCAGAATGACCGGTACGCGCTCGGCTTCATGGCCGGCAGGCAGGTAGAGATCGGTCGCGAGACGCGCTCCATCGCGCATGGGGATGAAGACGTTGCGGTCGACGACCGCGGGCTGACCCGCCGGCGGCCCGGCATTGGCGATTGGCCAGGCTGTCGCCGCGGCAAGGATGAGCAGGGTCGTGGACGATGCGGTGCGTGCGTGTAGATTCATGTCAGCTCCCTGCTCGCCGGTGCGTCAGGTCGATCGCCAGCGTGTCGCGCTCGCGCTGCAGCGCCTCCGCCCCCACCTGTTGCACGCGCTGCTGCCATTGCTGCGCGATCGTGGCCCTGAGCTGCGACGACCAATCGGGGAACGGCCCCGTATGTACGATGGACTCGCCGAAGCCGAAATGCTCGAAATGATCGAGCCAGGCGCCCACGTCCCGGTCCGGCAGATTGAGGAAATACGCGCCGAACATGCCCACGGCCGCCCAGCGCACGCCGATGCCGTGCATCAGGGCATAGTCGACCTGCTCCACCGTGGCCTCGCCACGAGCCACCATCTGCAGCGCTTCCCGCAGCATCGCCATTTGCAGGCGATTCGCGACGAACCCGGGGGCTTCGCGATCGAGGGCCAGGGGCCTGCGCCCGAGCGCCCGGTAGAACGCGCAGGCTCGCTCGATCGTCGCGGCACTGGTGCGGCGCCCTCCCACCACTTCCACCAGCGCGACCGCGTAAGGCGGATTGATGGGATGGCCCACCACGGTTCGCTCAGGATGAATGCAGCGGGCCTGTATCGAGGACATCGGGAGGTCGGACGTGCTCGACGCAATCACGACCGACGGCGGCAGCTGACGATCGATCCCCGCGTACAGGCGCTGCTTGAGCACGAGATCCTCGGGGCCGCTTTCCTGCACGAAGCTGGCACCGTCCAGCGCCTCGGATAAATCCGTCGTGAACCTGATTCGGCGTCCCAGCTCCTCCGGCGGGTGTTGCATGGCCTGTGCTGCACGAGCCACCATGCGGCGCAGTGTCACTTCGGCATCCGCCGAAGGATCGTAGACGCGCACCGCCAGGCCGCGACCGGCGAACAGCGCCGCCCAGGCGCTACCGATCGTTCCGGAGCCGATGCATGCCACGATCTCTGCTGCTGCCGGTTCCATGACCTTGCCCCGATACTATGCTGCGGATCTGCGGCGCATGAGATACATGGGGTAACCCAGCGCGTCGTACCTGCGATATTGCTCGTAGCCCAGCCGGTGATAGAGGGAACCAGCGGACATCACGGTGGCCAGGTACACATGCGGGTAGCCGAGCTCCAGCGCAATCGCCTCCAGTGCCCGGCACAGGGTTCCGGCGACCCCCTTGCCACGCCCCTCGTCACCGACAAAGACATTGCAGATCCATGGAGTCGCCCCGGCATCCCAGTCCACGCTGTCGCGCTCCCTGAGCGTAGCCACTCCGATCGGCCTCGCGCCCTCGAGTGCGATGCGCGACGTGGGCAATGCGCCGCCCGTCTGTTCCTGTGCAAAGCGCTCGCGCGTCTCCAGCAATGTGCGCCCGCTGAATTGGCCCCACTCCGTGTCGATCCAGCCGGCCACTGTGTCGAGCACCCCGGGGTGGTCCACGAGCCTGGCGATCGTCAGCTGCGCCATCGTTGTCACTCCGTAATGACCTGCACGCCCTTCAGGCGCAAGTAAGGGTCCAGTCCGCGCACGCCGCCGAGCACACCGTACCCGGAGCCGCCGAAGGGCTCGGCCGAGAACGCCGACACCGGTGCGCCGGGTGCAGCATCGGTGCGGATTTCGATGCGCCCGGCTTCCAGGTCGCGCGCCAGCCGCCGCGCCCGACCGAGGTCGCGCGTCCATGCCGTGGCGGCAAGACCGTAACTGACGTCATTGGCGAGGCGCACGGCCTCGTCATCGGTGCGAAAAGTCACTATCGTCATCACCGGGCCGAAGATCTCCTCCTGCGCCACGCGCATCTCGTTGCGTGCGTTCGCGAGCAGCGCCGGCGAGAGGAAGCAGCCCGACATCGGCGCGACGCCCGCGGTCTCCAGCGGTTGCAGCTCGGCGCCTTCCCCCTTGCCGAGTTCGAGGTATGCGCGCACGCGCTCGAATTGTTTGCGGCTCGCGAGCGGCCCGAAGTTGACATCGACATCGAGCGGACTGCCGATCCTGAATGATTCGAAGGTCTGCCGGCGTATCGCATCGAGCACCCGCGTCACCACGTTTTCGTGTAGCAGCAGGCGGGTTCGCGCAACGCACAACTGGCCGGAGTTCACGAACGCGGACTGCGCCAGCGACGCGCCGAGCCCCGCGAGTTCGGCCGCATCCTCGAATACGATCTGCGGTGACTTGCCGCCTGCCTCGATCATTACAGGCTTGCCGTTCGACTGCCCCGAGTACACGAGCAGCTGCCGCCCCACCGTCGTCGAGCCCGTGAAATGCAGCATGTCGACGTCCCTGTGTCCGGCGAGCGCCGCGCCCGCCCTCGGCCCGTGCCCCGGAACCACGTTCAGGACACCCGCGGGCAGCCCGGCGTCATGGGCAATGGCCGCGAACCTCAGCACCGACGAGGGAGCCAGCTCCGAAGGCTTTGCCACGACGGTGTTGCCGGCGGCCAATGCCGGTGCCAGCGCACACACCGCGATCAGCAACGGATAGTTCCACGGTGATATGACTCCGATCACGCCCCTCGGCTCGCGATACGTCATCGCCAGTGTGCTGCGGGTGTCGGTCGGCGCCACTTCGCCGTAGATCTTGTCGGCCAGCTCGGCGTAGTACTGCAGGAAGTCGGCGGCCTCGTCGGCCTGCGACAAGGCCATCGAGATCGGCATGCCCATTTCCAGACAATCCAGCAGCGCGAGCTCTTCGCGCGCGGCGCGCACCGCGGCGGCGACCCGCGAAAGGATCGCCTTGCGGCTTTCGGGCGCGCGGCTGCGCCAGCCGTCACGAAATGCGGCACGCGCCGCGGTCACCGCCGACTCCACGTCGGCCGCGGCGCAATCCGGGAATATGCCCAGCTCGTCGCCGCTGGCGGGATTTTCCGTGCGAAATGTCGTGTCGGTCAGCGGGTGACGGTGAGCACCCTGGATGAACGGCCGGGTCTCGAAGCGCACTACCGCCGCCCGCGCGGTCCACGGCGATCGAATCGCCCCGGCCTTGTCCCGCCTGTCCGGCCGTGACTCCCGCGCCGTCACGCGTTCAACCTCGTGATGCTCACTCGAGGACTCTCTGGTCGCCCAGATCCTTCGCGCCGCGGGTCCTCAGCACCGTCGCTTCGACACACTCGCCCCAGGAAAGCGCGGACAAGGCGTTGACGATGTGCACCAGTGTCGGCAGCTCATCCCATGTCGACTCCCGGAACACGCACGCTGCATCACGCGCCTTCATCGCCTGCTCCACCTTCAGGTGCGAGCCCGTCGCCGGAGTCAGCACGGGATACTCCGCGTCGGCTTCGCCGGGCGCGCCGGTCCGGGGGATGTACTTGTAGTGCAGCAGCCCGTCGGTGGCACCGGCAGCCGGCAGCGCTTCGGCGGCAATCTCGTTCAGGCCCGTCACCCGCAAGGCGGCGAACTGACAGCCATCCCAGCTCGCGCGACACACGACATCGTCATCGACGAACTGCGGTTCCGGCAGCTCGCAATAGACTTTGGAGAATCCCAGCTCTTCGCGTCCCGTGATGATGGGGTCGGCCATGTTCTCCCACAGCACGAGCAGCAGCTCACCCGACGCGGTCTCGCGCCGGCCCCGGTAGACGGCCGGCAGCGACACCCCGAACGTGTTGTATCCGCGGCCTGCCAGCCACTGCACCTCGGTGAGGTAGCAGAAGGTCACATACAGGTTGGCCGGCTCGTCCGGCTCGAAGCCGGGTGGCAGAAGGTCCGCGAGCTGCGACGTCCGTGCCTTGAAACCGGCTCGCACGATGAGCTGCTTCGGGTCGCGCTCGCAGTCGTAGCGCCGGCCGCCCGGGCCCTGCCGCGGACCCAGGGAGGGCCCGAAATGCGTGGGCATGCGATAGCGAAGTCCACTGCGAAAGGAGTAGCTCATGCGCCTCTCCGCGCTTCCCTGTGTGTCTCGTTCAAGACAGGCTCTCGATCAGTCCATGGAGGAAACGGCTGCACGCCTGCAGTTGCGACAGCTCGACGTATTCGTCCGGCTTGTGGGCCTGATCGATCGAGCCCGGTCCACAGACGGCAGCGCTCATTCCCGCCTCCTGAAACAGTCCCGCCTCCGTCGTGAAGGAAACGACGCTCGCCTCCGATTCCCCCGCGATGCGCATGGCGAGATCGCGCGCCGCCAGATCGCCCCTTGGAGCCAGCGGTGGCGCGCTGGCAAACTCCTGCGTGGCGATCCGGGCCTCCGGCGTCGTAACCCGCATCGCGGGCAGCACGATGTCGTCGCCATACGTGCGCAGTTCATCGAGAACCGCACGGGGATCGTCCCCGGGTATCGGGCGCACATCCCAACGCAACGTGCATTCGGCCGCCACGATGTTCGACGCTTCGCCGCCGCGAACGATGCCCACGTTCACTGTGGTGTAGGGCGGCAGAAACGCGTCGTCGCGACGGCTCGCGTCACGCAGCCGCGCCGCGATCTCTCCCAGGCGCACGACGAGCTGCCCCGCGGCGAGCGTCGCGCTGGCCGCGGTATGCGTCAGGCTGGAATGCGCCGCCCGGCCGCGCACGCGCGTCTCGTAGACGGCAACGCCCTTGTGCCCATGCACGACGCGCATCGACGTCGGCTCACCGACGATGACCGCCGAGGGGCGGGGCAGCTGCGCGGTGATGTGCCGCACCAGCATCGGCGCGCCGCGGCAGCCGATCTCTTCGTCGTGCGTGATCGCAAGGATCAGCGGGCGCTCGAGCCGCCGCACATCGATGCGAGGCAGCAGATCGAGACAGCACGCGATGAAGCCCTTCATGTCCGCCGTGCCACGTCCGTAGAGGCGCCCGGCCTGCGAGGTCAGCTGCCAAGGTGGGACCGTCCAGGTCTGACCCTCGACGCTCACGACATCCGAATGCGCGGACAACAGTATTCCACCCGGTACGCTCGGGCCGATGAGCGCAACGAGTCCGCCACGCTCTCCGCAAGGCTCCAGGATCAGCGTCGGCTCGACACCGATGGCGCGCAGATGCTCAGACACGTACTTCAGCAACGCGAGATTGGGCTGTTCCGGCACAGTGCGGCAGGCGATCAGCCGTTCGAGCATTCTCAGCATGTTCATGCCGCGGCCGTACCCTCGGCCGCTGCGGCGCGGCGCGCCAGCCGCGCCGTCAAGGGAGTCGCGAGGGCCAGTAGCAGCGCGCCGAACAGGAACATCCTGCTCAGCAGTCCGAACACCTCGCCCATCGGAATGCTGGCGGTCAGGGCGCCGATCTGGCCGGCGCACCAGCTGCCGACCGCAACGGCCATGTACCACAGGCCGATGATCAGCCCCTCGTGCCTCCGCGGAGACAGGCGTGTGACGGCCGCGAGGCTGATGGTCCAGACGCAAAGCTCGCTCACCGTGAGCAGAAAGTACGCGCTGATCAGCCAGCCCGGGCTCGCCAGCGCCTCGCCACCCGAACCGCGTGCCGCCAGGCTCATCAACGCAAACGCGCTCGCCATCGCCACCAGTCCGAGAACGAACTTCCACTCGGTGCGCAGATCGGAACCGCGCGCGGCGAGCGTTCTCCACAATACCGCGAATGTCGGCGCCAGCACGAAAACAAAGAGCGGATTGAGGGACTGGAACCACGTCGCCGGAATGGTCACGTCACCGAATTGCCGCTGCGTATTTTCGAATGCAAACAGATTCAGCAGACCGGCCGTCTGCTCCAGCCCGACCCAGAACAGCGTGGCGAACACGCCGAGGATCGCGAGCACCGCGATGGCCGCGCGCTCGCCGCGGCTCAGCCCCGCCCACCCGCGCGCTACGGCGATCTGGTCCTCGCCCGATGCGGCCGCGGCGCCGGACTCGGTCGCCGGCACGCGCAGATCGGCCTGCCGGCGCAGTGACGAACTGCTATGCGAGAACACGAAGCCGCTGAGTAACATCGCGGCCGCAGCCGCCATGAAACCGAAATGCCATGCGACCTGCTCTCCCAGCGTGCCGATCACCAGTCCGGAGAGCACCACGCCGATATTCATGAACAGATAGAACAGCAGGAAGCCACCTTCCCGCGAGGCGTCGTTCTTCCGGTACAGCCTGCCCACCAGCGCCGTGATGTTCGGCTTGAACAGCCCCGTGCCGAGCGCGATGAGCACCAATGCCGAGAACATCAGGTTGCGCGGCAATGAGCTGCTGCAGCCGAAGGAAGCTGCAGACTGCAGGCCGGCCTGCGCGGCGGCGGCACAGCGTGCCGACACATGCAATGTCTGCTGCCACCAGGCCGATGCGGCCAGCAGACCGTAGGCCACGACGAGTATGGCGGTGCCGGCGCGCACCGCCCGTTGCGAGCCGATCAGCCGGTCGCCGCACAATCCGCCCGCGACGGGCAGCACATAGACGAGCGCGGCGAACCAGCCAAGCAGACGCAGCGCCGAATCCGCATGCCATTGCATACCGCCCGACGTGGCGGAAGCCGTCAGGAACAGCACCAGCAGGCCGCGAATCCCGTAGTAGCTGAAGCGCTCCCATGCTTCCGTGGCGGCGAGCAGGATCAGTTCACGCCGAATGCCGTTCGCGGGCGGTGCCATCGAAGCCAAGACGATCTAGCGGGGGCGGTCGGACAGGGACGACGCGATCGGGCGCTGCCGGCGCGAATCGGCACCGACCAGGGGACTGTACCGGTCAATTGCGGTGCTGCGAGGCCCGAACATGCCTATGGCGATGACGCCCCTGTCGGTCACCGTGTAGTCGAGATCCGTTCCTTCGAGGAGCGTGCGCAGCGCCTCTTTCAGCGCCATCCGGCCGCTGATGCCGGCGCTGTCGAAACGATCCACTTCGGTGGTATCGCTGACCACCTGGGCATTGGCCTGGCGCGACAGTTCGACGAGGGCCGTTGCCAGCTTTTGCGGCGCAATCCGAAACTCGAACTGTGCGCCCAGGTCGAGCGCCGACACCGGCCAGGCGCAGCCCGCGAGTGCAATGAGTGTGAATACCGCGAACAGGGGCAAGGCCGGTCTGCTCACGTGGACCGCGGCGCGCGACGACGCCTGGCCCACCACAAGTACACGCCCGTTCCGTACATCGCGGGGATCAGGAGGCCCGTGAAGAACACCAGCCATTGCCCAGGCAACCCGAGGATCTCGCCGTTGTGCAACAGATACTGGTTCGAAATGAACCGGTCGCCGGGGACGGCACGCACATACTCGTTCGCCAGCAACACCTCGCCGGTGTACTGGTCGACCCACAAGGTGCTGAGGCCGAAGCGGCTGTATGGCTCGGCCGGATCGCGGAAATAGACGGCGTACGCTTCCTCGCCGGTTTGCGGTATCTGGTAGCCCGTCGCCACCGCGCCCGGCGCGCGTGCTTCGAGCACGCGCCGGACGTCGTCGAGGGATAACGGCTGTGCGCCCGGTTCTGCCGGCCGCGACTGCACCGTCTCCGGCCAATGTGTGGCGGTCGAGACCGTGCCGACGACCGACGTGAAGGCCTGCGGGAACACGAGATAGATGCCCGCCAGCGAGATCGCGAACAGCACGACGGCCAGGTAGAACCCGGCGAGGCGGTGTATCTCGAAGTTGATGACCAGCGGATGCCGGCTCCGGCGGTAGAGGAATGCCTTGCGCAGGGCGCCGACACGCGGCCACCACAGATAAAGGCCCGTGAGGATGCTGACGATGGCGAAGATGCCTATCGCACCGACGACGTAGTCCCCGATCTCACCGAGAAACAGATCCTCGTGCAACTCCCGCATGAAGGAACTGAAGTAGCTGCCCCACAGCTCACTCCCGAGAATCCTGTTCCCGGCCGGATCGACGAACACTGCGCGCGCCTCGTCTCCCCCACCGGGCAATTCAAAGAAGGCCTTGTATGCGCCGCCCCCGGCCGCTTCGACGTAGTACGGTTTGTAGCCGTAGTGACGCTCGACCGTCTCGGCGATGCCACCGGGAAAGACCCCGGGCGCGACGTGGACCGCAATGTCCGGATTGAGGAATCGGTCGATCTGCTCGCCGAAGACCAGCGCACTGCCGGTCAACCCGAGCAGCGCGAGCACGGCCCCGGCGAACAGTCCGAGGTACAGGTGGGTCTTGAGCCAGAAAATACGAGCCGTCAGCATGCTTCGTCCTGCGGTCGGCGGTCCTGCCACGTCGCAGCCAAGACGGTTCGCAAGTGAGGATCGGACGCCGATCCGGCCGGCCCCGATGCCCGTCAAGACTACGCCGGATCAATCTCCGGCAACTCCGTGCGCCGCCCGGCCTCTGCCGGCGGCAAGCCATCGACCCGGTGCCGGCAGTAGACGAGGGCATGCACTACATAGCGCCGCACCATGCGTTCGCTTCGACCCAGGCGACGGCCGATCTCCGCCGTGGAAAGACCCTCGATACGGCTCATCATCAGAGCCTCCCGGCAGTATGCAGGAAGCTCATCGAGGCTGGTACGAAAGACGCGCAATTCGTCGGCGGCGAGTGCATGGTGCTCGACCGAGGGTGCCTCGAACATTTCCTCCACCGGCTTCAGCTTCGCCACATCGAGACGGCTGCGCGATTTGCGGCTGCGTATGCGGTCTATGGCCAGATTGAGCGCTATCCTGAACAGGTATGCGCGCAGAAAGCCGACCGCGCCGGTGCGGCCGAGTTCGAGCAGGCGGACATACGCTTCCTGGGCGATCTCACGCGCCTCCTGTTCGTTTTGCAGGCGCGACTGCAGGAATCGCACGAGGGTACGGTTGTGCTGACGGAACAGTTCGGAAACGGCCAGGGCGCGGGCGCGCGGGTCCCCGGATTCACCGCTGTAGCGACCGAAGCCAGCCGCGACGCGATCGGGCGGGGTACCACCCGTACTCCCGGTATCCACACCACGTTCGAAACGCCCTGCGTGCGTGCGCACCAGCTGCATATCGATTCCCCCTGCGCTGCACGCTGCCTGCTCGTGCCCGAGCGTACGCGCATACAAGCCATCACTCGCCCATCTCAGGCTAGCAATCGCGGGGGCGCGTTCGTGTTTGTGACGGGGCAAACTTCGTCTCGATCGGGCCAAGGGCGCAGATGGCGGATCAACCCGCTCATGGCGCGCAACACGCCGATGTTTCGCGCGGCCCAGGTGCGGGAGCGCATTGGCGAGTGCCGATCCACGCGGCGGCATCACGCCCCGTGATGCCGCCGCTGGTCGTTACGAGGCCGGTCGTTACCAGCGATACTTGGCGCTCGCGATGATCGTGCGGCGCACGCCCGGATAGTAGCCGCTCGCGACCGAGCCGGTGGCGAAGTACTTCTTGTCGCCAAGATTCGCGGAGTTCAGCGCAAAACGCCACGCGCCCCGGTCATAATGGATCGCCGCATCGAACAACGTATAGGAGGGGCTCTCGAAGAGATTCTCGCGGTCGTCGAAGCGTGTCCCGACATAGCGCACGCCCGCACTCAGGCCCAATCCCTGCAGCGTGCCCGAGAATACGTAATCCAGCCAGGCGGACGCCGTATGTTCCGGCACCTGGATCGGCCGCTTGCCCAGGTCGACATCATTGCTCCGGGTCACTTCGGCATCGAGGTAGCTGTATTGCGCCGCGAGGCTGAAGCCTCCGCCCAGATGGGCGTTCGCCTCGAGCTCCACGCCACGCGAACGGCGCTCGCCGGTGGTCAGGAAAAAGCCGTCGTTGACGAAGTCCGGCGTCAGCACGTTGTCCTTCGTCAGGTCGAATAACGCGATCGTGTACAGGCCTCGGCCACCGGGCGCCTCATACTTCAGGCCCACCTCATATTGCGTGCCGCGCGACGACTTGAATGGCTGGCCACTGGCGTCCACGCCGCTTTGCGGCAGGAAAGACTGCGTATAACTGACGTAGGGCGCCAGGCCACCATCGAATCTGTAGATCAGGCCTCCGCGACCGGTAAATGCGTCCTCATCGACGGGGTCTACCAGGGCAGGCGTCGTGAGCGACTCCACGCGGTCGTACCGAACGCCGACGTTGAAGATCCATTTGCCGATCTCGAGCTTGTCCTGCGCGTAGAACCCGAGCAGCTCATTCTTCTGCCTGGCGTCGATTGCGAGGTCGTTCGGCGTGTCGATCGGCTGTCCGTAAACCGGATTCAGCAAATCCAGGCTCGGTGCGGCGCCGAGGTAGAACTTCAGGTCGGCGTCCATTCGGCTCGCGTCGATGCCGACCAGGAGGTTGTGGGTCGCGGAACCGGCCGGCAATGTCGCGTGCAACTGCGAATCGAGGAGTATCTGGTCCAGGCCCTCGTCCGTGCGTACCGCGTAGCGGTTCATGGTGTGTCCATCCGCGTCAAAGTCCAAGCGGAAGAGTTCCTTGACCTGCACGTCCGCCGTCTCGAACCGGAAGTTCTGGCGGAACGACCAGACGTCGTTGAAGGTGTGCTCGAACTGGTACCCTGCGGACGCCTGCTCGTGTTCATAGCGGATGAAGTCCGGATCCCCGCTCGCAATTCCGCTGAATGTGCCGTCCGGCCACGCCGCGTAGAAGAACGTGCCCCTGACGTCACCCTTGCGGAAATCCGTGAGCAACGTGAGCGAGGTGTCTTCCGAAATCTTCCACATCAGCGACGGTGCCGCGAACAGCGTCTCGATCGTGGGCCGATCGCCGTTCGGATAGCGCTGCTGGTTCTCCGTGTCCAGGCCCACCCCGACGAGTCGATACACCAGGGATTCGCTGTCATTCAACGCGCCGCCGAAATCGACCGCGACCTGTTTGCGGTCATGGTTGCCGAACTGCGCTTCGACCTCGCTTCGCATGTTCGGATCGGGCCGCTTGCTGATGCGGTTCACGATGCCGCCGGCGTCGGCCTGGCCGAAAAGTGCCGAGGCCGGCCCGCGAATCACCTCGATCCGCTCGATGTCGTACGGCTCGGTGATAAAGCTGGAGAAGTACAGCCCCGTGGCCTGGTTCAGGCCATCGCGATAGTTGCCGGTGTAGAGCGCATCGAAGCCACGGAGAATGATGTATTCATAACCGCGCGGCTCATAGCCGTAATTGTCGACGATCGTGCCGGGCGTGTACCGCAGTGCCTCCGTCACGCCGTTTACACCGCGCATTTCCAGTTGATCGCGCGATATCACGGACATGGATTGCGGCACTTCGATGATGGGCGTCTCGATCTTGGTGCTCGTGACGATGATCTCTTCCAGGGAATCCGGCTTCGGGGTTGCGGGGGCGGCGGCCGCACCTGCCGGGGTCTGGCTCGCCGAAGACGCCGCGGCCTGCGCGAACAGGCCGACTGCAATGACGCCACCGTCGGTCGCCCTGTAAGCGAGCTTCGTGCCGTTCAGCAATACACCGAGTGCATCCTGCAACGGCATCTCGCCGCTGACACCCGGGCTGCCCAGTGGGCCGACATCCTGCGCATCGCTGACGATCTGGGTACCTGCCTGGCGAGAGAACTCGACCAGTGCGGTCGCCAGCCGCTGCGGCGGAATATCGAACTTGTAACGCGCGCCGGGATCCGCCGCCCAGGTCGCACCGGTGGCGAGCATGGCAAGCAGCGCGACACCCGTACGCCACATCGCAGACCGTGACGGCTGCGTCCCAGGGAGTGTGTTCATTTGCCGGTATTCCTCGTGTGGTTCGGGTTCATGTGCGCCGCGGACCGCTTCCGCCTGCGAAACCAAGACGGTTGACCAATGCGGGCCGGACATTGCGCCTTCGATCGCCCGTGATCGAGCGCACCACCGCCCGGTGCCAGCCGCGCCATCGCACGTTCGGGACTCATTCGGAAATCCTCCGGCTCCGGAAGTGTGGATCGGCCTCGATCTGCCCGTCGGCATATGGCTGATCGATCCATTCCGATGCGGAGAAACGGGGCACCTGATCCGCAAAATGCGGCGAGGCCGGATCCGACGACTGGGAGTACGCCAGGATTGCCCGGGCCTGCGGCCCGCGCTCGTCGAAGGTGACGGTCAGCGCATAGCTCGTGCCAAACCAGACGTTCGCCACTCCGTCGGCGGCCTTGGAGACGATCGCGTTGTAGGCGTCTCCGCCGGGTATCGGTATGCGTTGCCCGTTGCGCTCGAAGGCCTGGATCTCGCCCCACGGCTTCGCCGGATCGATGCGCTGCTCCCGCAGCTGCAGGACCGCGCGCGCCAGTTCCTCGCGGACCGCGAGTACCGCCCGCGGGTCGTCCAGTCGAATGCCACGCGGCGTGTTGACCGGGTCCTGCGCGGTGAAGGGTACGCGCCAGATCTCGTCGCGACCCTCGAGCCCGCGCAGCCAGGCGCTCGCGAGGGGATAGCCCGTGCTGTCGAGGTTGGCATGCATGTCCCAGCCGCGGAACGCCGCGCACGCCTGCTTCACTGCGACATCCCGGCCCTCGAGCGCGACCGGCCTCGTGTCCTCGCAGATGTGCAGCAGGTCATCATGCAGCAGCGAACCGAAGTAGGACCGGTTGCTGAACGCGATACGTTGCAGTTTCCCGGCGTCGAAACGGTTGCCTGCCAGGCCGTCGGCGCCCGCGAGCCGCGCCTCGATCTGCCCGAGGCCGATGCGCGTGCGATCGTTCTGCGGGTAATCCTGCCTGCTGACGATGGGTGCGAAGCCGGTCAGGCGCGCAGCGGGATTCGTCAGCCACGCACTGTCATTGGAATTCTGCACGAAGTCCGTACGGCGCAGCACGGGCAGGTCGCGGGCAGCAAAAATGCCGGCCTGCGGTGCCGCCGGATCCACGTTCCATTCGCATTCCGCCTCGGCGCGCAGCACCAGCAGGCGCTCTTCCAGCAACTTCTCCTGGGCGGCCGGTATGCAGGAATCGTACTGCGCGCGTGACAGGTGCGGCACGACCGTCACGTCGGTGTAGAGCGTCTCGCCGTGCTCGTCGACGGCGATCGTATTGACCCAGGGCAAGCCGAGATGGCCCTCGATCGCCCGTTCCAGTTCATCCAGCGAACCTGCCCGGTTCATGTCGTACCAGGTATCGATCAGGCGGTGGTTGTCGAAATTCGCATCGCGCAACGCGTAGGCTTGCGTCGCGCTCCAGTCCAACCGGTCCGGCAGGACCACGATGGGGCCATGACGTGAAATCCAGAAATCATGCGACGCCCGGGTGATCGCGCCATCCCTGCCCCTGACGTCCACCGTGACCGTCTCGCGCCTCATGGCCTCGACGACACCATCGATGCGATACTTCGTCGGGTCGCCGGGGGTCAATTGCAGCGCGTACAGCGAGGAGTGGCCGGACGTGTTGACGGTATGTGTCCAGGCGAGGTGTCGATTGAAGCCGATGACCACGACGGGCAAGCCGCCGAGGGTGACACCCATGACGTCGAGCTTTCCAGGAATCGTGGCGTGCACCTGGTAGAAGCGCAGCGATCCGAGCCATGGATAGTGCGGGTTGCCCAGCAGCAGCCCACGTCCGTTCTCCGTCGCGTCCCGGCCGAGCGCGACCGCGTTGCTGCCGAGACGTCGCAGGCGCTCGCTCCACGCCATCGTGTGGGGCAGCACCGACTGCGCCACCGCGTGGGAGCGAGCGGCGTCGTCACCACCCTTGGTGGGAGGCCGCGCCGCAACCAGACCCTTCAGTAGCCACAGCGAGTCCGTCTCGACCGTCAGTCGGCGAACGAACCGGACAAGATCCTCGGCCGTGATGCGGCGAACCCAGGGCGCATTGCGGCATGCCGCGGGCAATCCGCCGACGCCCGTTTCGCCGAGAAACCGATTGAATCCCGCGGCATACCCGCGCATCAGGGCCTGCACCGCGGGCGATTGCCGCGACCATGCCGCGCTGACGCGCGGGGGGGAATTGAGATACTTGAAAAAGAAGTCGGACTGCAGGTTGGGGGCGTCGATGGAACCCGAGTCCACATCCGGCCCGCCGACAGCATCGCCTCCGAAATAGCGTGAACGCTCGCCGTTCACGGTCACGATCTCCTCCGCGAGCATGCAGACGTTGTCCTCGGCATACGCGTATCCCATGCCGTACCCGATGCCCGCCTCGTCGTTGGCGCGCACATGGGCGATGCCGTACGAGGTGCGACGGACTTCCGCCGCGTATGTCGTCTTCTGCAGGTCACCGATCCGACAACCTGCGAGGCAGGTTGCAGCCGCAACCAGCGCCATGGACGACACCGCCGCCTTGACTCGACGTCCGTGCATTGTGCAACGGTCACGCATCGCCAGCTGCTCCGCTCCTGTGGTCATCGCGCCGACTCGGGTTCGCCCGGCGCCTGCGGCGGGCGCAGCCGGACGACCGCAACGGATTCCGAACGTTCGACCGTCACCGGGAAGACCTGCTGCAGTCCGTCGAGCCACGCATCGATCGATTCCAGGAATACGGTGCCCGTGAACGTCAGCTTGCCGAGCCCGGGATCGCCGAGAGTGATCGGCCGTTCCGCATAGCGATTGACGCTCGCAACGACTGTGCCCAGCGAATCGCCCACGAACTCCAGGCGCCCCGAGCGCCATGCCAGCACGACTGTCGGGTCGATAGGCGACTGGTGTGATGCGCCGGTCCGGCTGTCGACGACGAGTTGCTGACCGGCGTGCACGCTGACGGGCGCGTCGAGCGCCATGGTTTTCGCGGCGGCGGGATCCGCAAGGCCCGGCCCTGCCGGCCCGTCACCACGCTTGCTGCGAACCTCGACCGCGCCTTCCTGAACGGTCACGGCGACCTGCGGGCCGGCGCGGCGCACGTTGAATGCAGTGCCTATGGCGACGATCTGCAGATCGCCCACCTCCACGATGAAAGGCCGGCCGGCATCATGTTGTACCCGGAAGAACGCTTCACCGTCGCGAAGCTGCAGTTTGCGCTCCAATACGCCGTATTGCACGGCAACCGTGGAATGGCCGCCGATCTCGAGCTGCGAGCCGTCCGGGAGAATCGCCGGCTGGTTCTGGGCCACCGACGTCTGCATGAGTTCGCGGCCGCTCGCATGCCAGGATACCGGCCGGTCCCTGGTCGCATGGGAGATCGCGCCCACGACCAGCGCCAGCACGATCGATGCCGCCAGGGATGCCCACAGGGGAATCCGCTTGCGCAGCAACGGCTGCCGATCGTTCGGCAGGCGATCCGCGGCCTGCCACAGCGCCCGCAGTTGCTCGAATGCTTCGAGGTTCTCCGGGTCGCGCTCGCACCACGTAACCCAGTCGGACATCTCGCGGTCGGTCAGCGCATCTTCCTGCAAGCGGATCAACCACAGGCCGGCCTCCTGCAGGCGCTGTGCGCGGGACTGACCGTCGTCGTCGCTCATCGCCCGCTCACGACGGGGAAAACGATCATGGCCGGCAATCGGAGAGAGGGTGCACGGGGCCTAGACGTTCGGGGCGCTTCAGGCGGTCAGCGCGCTCGCGATCCGCTCACAGGCCCAGTCGACCTCGGAGTCCGTGATGACCAGGGGCGGCGCGATCCGAATCGTGTGCCCATGCGTGTCCTTGGCCAGCAGGCCAAGCTCACGCAGGCGCTCGCAGTAGCGCCGCGCGCCGCCGGCTTCGCGGTGCAACTCGATGGCCATCATCAGCCCCCGACCGCGAATCTCGCGCACCGCAGGCAAGCCCATGCCCCGCAGTTGCCCGGCAAAACGGGCGCCTTGTCGCGCGGCATTCTCGATCATGCCTTCCTCGACCAGCACCTTGATCGCCGCGCGCGCCACGACACAGGCGAGCGGGTTGCCTCCGAACGTGCTGCCGTGCTGCCCGGGCTTGAGTACGCCGAGCACCTCGTCATTCGACAGCACGGCAGAGACGGGATAGAAGCCGCCGGACAATGCCTTGCCGATCAGCGTGACGTCCGCCTCGATATCTTCATGCTCTTCCGCCAGCAGCTTGCCGGTTCGTCCAAGCCCGGTTTGTATTTCATCGAGGATCAGGGTCACCTTGCGCTCGGTGCACAACTCCCGCACGCGGGAAAAGTAGCCCGCGGGCGGAATGATCACGCCCGCCTCGCCCTGGACCGGTTCGACGAGAAAGGCGACCGTGTTGTCGTTGACGGCGGCAGCGAACGCATCGAAATCACCGAATGGCACGACCCGAAAGCCCGGAGCGAAAGGCCCGAACCCGCCATACGCCTCGGGATCGTTGCTGAATCCGACGATGGCGAGCGTACGCCCATGAAAATTGTTCGCACACACGACGATCTCGGCGCGGCCCGGCGGCACCCCTTTCACCTCGTAGCCCCACTTGCGTACGGCCTTGATCGCGGACTCGACGGCCTCTGCACCGCTGTTCATCGGCAGGACCTTGTGCGAGCCGGTCAGCTTCGCGAGATCTTCGTAGAACAGCGCAAGCTGGTCATTGCGGAATGCGCGGGACGTCAGTGTCAGGCGCCTCGCCTGCGCCACCATCGCGTCCAGGATCCCTGGATGGCAATGCCCCTGATTCACGGCCGAATAAGCCGCCAGGCAATCGAGATAGCGCTTGCCGTCGACATCCCACACCCAGACGCCTTGCCCGCGTGCCAGCACGACGTCCAGGGGCCGATAGTTGTGCGCGCCGAGGCGTGCCTCGATGCCGATGAAGTCGTTCACTGCGAGGTTCATGCATCAGCTTGACGTTCGAGTCATGCCCGGCGGACACGCCGCAGCACCCTCGGCAAAGTAGTTGCTCGGGGTCGTGCCGAAAGCGCGGCGAAACATGGCCGTGAAGGCGCTCGAGCTCTGGTACCCCACGTCGAAGGCAACCGTGTTGACCGGCTGACCGATTGCCAGGCGCGACAATGCCTCGAGCAAGCGCACATGCTGCCGCCAGGCGAGGAAGCTCATGCCCGTCTCGCGGCGAAACATGCGCGTCAGCGTCCGCCGGCTCATGCCGGCGGCACGCGCCAACTCGTCGAGTCGCTCCTCCTTCGCCGGATCCTTGAGCACTTCGCGGCAAACCCGGGCCAGTCGCGCTTCCGTCGGCACCGGCGCATAGAGGGGCGCTTCCGGCATGCGCGCGATTTCGGCGAGGATCAGTGCCATGATGTACCCGCCACGGCCCTGCACCTCATATTCGATGGGCAAGTGGACGGCTTCCAGGATCAGCGACCGCAGCAACTCGGACACCTCGATGACGCGGCAATTCGCAGGCAAGCGGGCCCCGGATTGCGGTTCGATGTAGAGCGTTCGCAGGGACGCCCGGCCGCGGAAATACACTTCGTGCTCGATGCCACCCGGCAGCCACACGGCACGCTGTGGCGGCACGACGAAGTTGCCGGCCACGGTCGTCACGGACATCACGCCCGTGCACGCGTACAGCAATTGCGCGCGGCGATGGCTGTGGCGATCTTCCACGAAGCCTGCGGGATACTCGCTCGCCATGGCGGCAACCGGTCGCGGGACATTCTGGTAGTCGACCGATTGGGTGCTGCGACGCTTGCGGACAGGGTGGGTCAAGGCTCGCTCCTCGGGAAGCAGTGTACGCCCGCGGGATCGCCGCCCGCTTGGCCCGAACGAGATGAAGTTTGCCCCACGGCAGACACGGGCACCCGGCCGTGGTTGCTAACCTCAAACACTGCGGGCCGGCGCCGTGGCGCACACTACCGGCCTGGCACGGCGAACGAGGGGCGCTGCCGGCGCGGGAAGCATTGGGTAGTGATACCGAAGGTGGCAAATGACCCATGATGGTCAACGGGTACGTCGCTCGGTCTTCATCCGCAAATCCGTCGAACAGGTGCAGCGTGAAGCCGTCGCGCAATCCCTGAATCGCACGCTCGGGCCAGTGCACCTCGTGCTGCTCGGCGTCGGCGCGATAGTCGGCTCGGGCATATTCGTCCTCACGGGCACCGCGGCCGCGAACTTTGCCGGCCCGGCCCTGATGCTCTCCTTCGTGTTTGCGGGGCTCGCCTGCGGCTTCACGGGGCTGTGCTACGCGGAGCTCGCCTCGACGATGCCCGCGTGTGGCTCGGCCTATACGTACTCCTACGCGACGCTGGGTGAGGTGTTCGCGTGGATCACCGGCTGGCTCATGCTGCTCGAGTACGGGGTGGCGAGTTCGCTCGTCGCGGTAGGGTTTTCCGGATACGCCGCCAGCCTCCTGCGCGATTTCGGGATCGTCATTCCGCCGGCACTCACGACGCCGTTCATCGACTCCGTCGATACGGGTGGTGGCGTCGTGTTCACCGCGGGACACGGCTTCAATCTCGTCGCCGCGCTCGGCGTCCTGGCTGCGACCGCGCTGCTCCTGCGCGGCATTACCACTTCGGCCGCGGCTAACAGCGTGATGGTGTTCGTGAAAATCACGGTGCTGCTGATCTTCGTCGCTGTTGGCGTCTGGTGGATCGACCCGGCCAACTGGACGCCATTCATACCGGAGCATGAAGGTGGCTTCACTTACGGCTGGCCCGGCGTGTTCCGGGCCGCGTCTGTCATTTTCTTCGCGTACGTGGGCTTCGAAACGGTGTCCACCGCATGCGCGGAGGCGAGGAATCCACAGCGCGACATGCCGATCGGCATCCTGGGAGCCCTCCTCGCTTGTACTGTTATCTACATTGCCGTGGCCGCGGTGCTCATCGGCGTCGTTCCATTCCGCCTGCTGGATGTACCGGACCCGATCGCGCTGGCGGTCGACGCGATAGGCATGCCGTTGCTCGCCGTCGTCGTCAAGATCGGCGCGGTGGCCGGTCTCTGCTCGGTCATGCTGGCGAGCATGTACGGGCAAACGCGTGTTTTCTACACGATGTCGAACGACGGCTTGCTGCCAAGGGTGTTTGCGTCCGTGCACGCACGCTTCCGCACGCCGTTTCTCGGCACGATCGTGCTGGGCGTATCCATGGCGTTGGCCGCGGGATTGCTGCCGATCTCCATATTGGCCGACATCGTGAGCCTCGGCGTATCGCTTTCGTTCGGTACTGTCTGCGTGAGCGTGATGTGGCTGCGCAGCACACGGCCGGACCTGGCGCGGCCATTCAGGGTACCGCTCGGCGGCATCCGGGTCGGCAAGGTGTGGATCGGTGTGATTCCGGCTCTCGGCGTAGCTTTCTGCATTCTGATGGCCGCGCCACTCGTCATCGACATCACCGTAAAAGCCTTCGCCGGCAATCGCATACCCGCGATCCTGCTGCTCTCCTATTTCGCGGTCGGAGCAGTGATCTACGCGTCCTACGGGTTCCGCCATTCACAGCTCTCCCGCGCCGCGATGGCTGGGCCGACCGGCAGCGCGAACGCACCGACGGCCATGAACCTTGAATCGGGAGCCAACTCGTGATCGTTGAACGCCGCCTGTCCACCGCGCCGCCGCCATCGGCGTTGAGATTGCGCCGTCCCTATCTGCTGTTTCTGGCGGACGCGCAAAGCGATCCGATTGCAAAGACCGCCTTTGGTGTGCGGGACTGGGCGGCGGATGCGAGCCTTGCGCAATGGCGAATGCCGGGCTGCGAGGTCGATCTCAAATTGCCGGACATGGCGCCCGAGGCGGCTGCGGCGGCCGGCGCCGGCTCGTTGGTCATCGGGGTGGCCCCTGCGGGCGGCGAGATACCGCGCGCGTGGGACCCCTTGCTGCTGCGGGCGGTTGCAGCGGGCCTGGATATCGTCAGCGGCATGCATGTGGCGCTGTCCGACGTGCCGGGACTCGCCGAAGCGGCGCGCCGCAGGTCGGTCGCCCTGATCGACGTTCGGCGCCCTGCGCGGGAGTTTCCGGTCGCCACGGGCAGGCGGCGCACCGGCAAACGATTGCTCACGGTCGGCACGGACTGTGCGCTCGGCAAGAAGTACACCGCGCTCGCGCTGACGAACGCCATGCGCGAGCGCCGCATCGAAGCCGATTTTCGCGCGACCGGCCAAACGGGCATCATGATCAACGGCGGCGGCATCGCCATCGATGCCATCGTGGCGGATTTCGTCGCCGGCGCAGCCGAGTGGCTTTCTCCGGATGCACCTGACGACCATTGGGATGTGATCGAAGGCCAGGGATCGCTGTTCCATCCCGCTTACGCCGGCGTGACGCTCAGTCTCATCCACGGCTCGCAGCCGGACGTGCTCATCCTGTGCCACGATCCGACCCGTACGCGCATCGCGAGCTGCCCGGATTTCCAGATCCCGACCCTCGAAACCGCCGCCGAGCGCTATGTGCAGGCCGCCCGGCTCACGAACCCCTCCGTGCGCCTCGCCGGCGTCAGCCTGAATACTTCCAGCATGGGTGACGAGACGCGCGCACGCCTGATCGTCGACATGGAACGCAGGATGCAGGTGCCCTGCTTCGATCCGCTCAAGACACCCCTCGACGGCGTCGTCGAGTGCGTGCTCGACACATGAACCGCCGCCTCCGGGTCGCAACGAAATCCTGGCCCCTCAAGGAGGCTTTCGTAATCTCCCGGGCGACACAAACCACTGCCGATGTCATCGTCGTGGAGCTCGAACACGATGCCCACGTCGGGCGAGGTGAAGCGGTCGGTGTCGACTACCACGGCGAAACGCCCGCGACGATGTGCCGGCAGGTCGAAAGCGTGCGCCAGGACATCGAGGGCGGGATCGGGCGCCAGGAGCTGCTGTCGCGGCTGCCGCCGGGAGGCGCACGCAACGCGATCGACGCCGCGATGTGGGACCTCGAGGCAAAGGTGACCGGCATGCCGGTGTGGCACCGGGCCGCGGTGGCGCCTGCGAAACCGGTGGCGACGACGGTCACCATCGGCATTCGCCCGATCGACGCTTACGAAAGCTCTGCACGCGGCCTGGCTGATCATCCGTGGCTCAAGATAAAGGTGTCCGGCGAACGCCCGATCGAAGCGATTGCAGCGGTACGCCGCGGCGCACCCCATGCGCGGCTGGTGGTCGATGCCAATCAGGCCTGGGATATCGCGCTGATGGACTCGCTGGCCCGTGATCTCGTCGCGCTGCACGTCGATCTGCTGGAACAACCCGTACACGCGGACGACGACGCGGGCCTCGCGGGCTTGCGCTATCCGATTCCGGTCTGTGCGGATGAAGCGGCGGACACACTGGATGACCTGCCGAGGCTCGTCGGCCGCTACGACTTCGTCAACATCAAGCTCGACAAGACGGGCGGGCTGACCGCCGCACTCGACTTCGCTCATGCCGCGCGGGCCGCCGGCCTGCGCCTGATGGTCGGTTGCATGGTCGGAGGGTCGATCGCGATGGCCCCTGCCATGGTGCTCGCGCAACTCTGCGAGGTCGCCGACCTGGACGGTCCACTGCTGCAGGCCGAAGACTGGCCGGACGGCATCAAATACACACGCGGCATCATGAGCGTGCCGCCCGCGAGCTTCTGGGGCTGATCCAATGACCAAAGTGACGCGCCGAAACCTCGTCAAGGGCAGCGTGCTCGGCGCCGCCGCATTGCCCTCGCTGCAAAGGTCGGTCGCGGCGGCTCCTGTCGCATCGCGCACGCCCGAGGCGGCCGCGCTCTACGCGGTCATCAAGGACTTGCCGGTCGACGACACGCACTGTCATCCGATCTCCGACGCGGATGCGCATACCTCACCCGGCGCTTATATCGAGCGCCTCGCGCTCGCCGCATTCCCCGCCCCGGCCTACTTCCCGGCCGGGGTCTTCGAGCAGTGGCAAGCGGGAGACGAACACACACGCGACGCACTCGATCGCCGCTACGGCATCAGCAAAGTGCTGGCGAAGATCCACGGTCACTTCCGCGAAACCGTATTCTTCAAGTTCATGCTGAAGGAAATGGCGGCCTTTCTCGGCTGTCGACCGCGCTTCGAGGAGGTGATCGAGGCGCGCAATGCGCGCGGGCGCGACTACTTCGGCTACGTCAACGCGCTGTTCCGTGACGCGAAGATCCAGAATGCGATGGTGGACACCGGCTACGCCGACGGGCTGGACGCCGCGGGCATCCACAGATTCGAGGCAGCGGTGCGTCCGACCCGCGTGCGACTGATCGCGCGCGTCGAGACGATCCAGGACGGGCTGCTCGAACAGGATCTTTCCTTCGACGCACTGCGCGAGACGTTCCTGCGCCGCGTGCATGACGCGCTCGACGGCACGGGAAACTTCGGTCGGCGTTCGTATGGCATGAAGTCATACCTGCTGCCCACGATGGGCCTGATCAAACCCGTCTATGATCCAGCTGCCGCCGCAGCCTCGTGGAACGGGATGAAAAGGCTGCGCGGCGCGCCCTCCACCGACCGCGAGGAGCAGGCCCGCCGCGGCAAGGTATTGCAGGAATACCTGCTGACGCTGGCGCTGGAGGCATGCCTCGAGCGGGACATGCCGATGCAGTTTCACGCCGGCGACGGCGAGGCGCCCGACGTGATCCTGCGCAATCAGCATCCCTGGTACCTCGAGGAATTCGTACGCTTCGACCGCGACGGTGTGATGCGGATGCCGAAAATCATCCCGATCCACGCCGGTTACCCGCTGGTCGGCGAGGCGGCCTGGCTCAGCCACCTGTACACGAACTGCTACTTCGAAGTGTCGCTGATGACGCCGTTCATACACCAGGGGCTGGTACACCGGTATCTCGAGATCATGGAGGCGGTGCCGCTGTCCAAGATCCTGTTCGGCAGCGATGCCTACAACGTGCCCGAGCTCTACTGGCTCGCGGCCCGCTGGGGCAAGCGGTTCCTGTCCGACGCGCTCGCGGTCTACGTGCACGAAGGGGTGCTGACTTCCGAAGAGGCGCTGGCAGCCGCGCGGATGATCCTGTACCAGAACAACCGTGCCGTGTATCGCCTGGACGAGATCGATGGCCGTGCCTGATGCACCGGGCGCACCCGTGGAGCTCGTGTATCGCCATACGCGGCTCGTGCGTATCACCCATTGGATCAACGCGGTGAGCTTCCTGTTCCTCGTCTGGAGCGGCGGCGCGATCCTGATCGCCCACCCGGAGCTCTATTGGGGCGAGACAGGCTACTTCGGCCACCCCGCCGTGCTGCGCCTGCCGGTGGAGCCGAACCCCGATCTGACCTTGTGGGCCCGAGGCATGCACTTCGCCTTCGCATGGCTGCTGGTGCTGAACGGACTGACCTACGTCGCATGCGGACTCGCGAACGGACACGTGCGCCGCGATCTGCTGCCGAGCGCCAGGCAGTGCACGGCGCGCCACGTGCTGCACGAGATCCGCGAACACCTGCGCCTGCGGCCCCACGGGAGCGCAGCGGCGCGCCAGTACAATGTCCTGCAGAAGGGCGCTTACCTGATCGTGGTCTTCCTGCTGTTCCCGCTCATGCTGCTCACCGGGTTGACCATGTCGCCCGCGGTGACGGCAGCGCTGCCGGAGCTGTTCACGTTGTTTGATGGGCGGCAATCCGCGCGCACGATCCATTTCGTCGCCGCATCCCTGCTGTCGCTGTTCCTGCTGGTACACATCGTCCAGGTGTTCCGGGCCGGCGCGGCGAACGGGATGCGCTCGATGATCACGGGGAACTTCGCGATCGACACGAAGGAGCGCACATGAACCGCAAGGGAAGCACCCTCGTTTCGCGTCGGAAGCTGTTGATCGGGGGTGCTTCTGCCGGAGGCCTGATCGGAGCCGGCATCGCGGCGCCGCTGGCCGGGCCGGCCGTCAGCGGCCTGTATCGTGCGGGCGAGGCGTTGAGCCTCGCGTCTCATCGGCTGCTGCTCGCGCGCAATCCGCTGGCCCGCGAGTTCAGCGTCACGGACATCTCGAAGAGCTTTCCGACCATCGGCACCGCGATGCCGGAGGATGACCAGTACCAGCGACTGCTCGCGGATGGTTTCACCGGCTGGCGCCTGCCGGTCGACGGCCTCGTCGCGCGGCCTTTGGCATTTTCCCTCGCCGACCTCCGGCAGATGCCGTCGCGCACCCAGATCACCGCACACAGCTGCGAACGCGGCTGGACCGCAATTGCGCAATGGACGGGCGTGCAATTGGCACGAGTGCTGAGTCTCGCGCAACCGCTGCCGGCGGCACGCTACGTGGTGATTTACTGCGTCGACGGTTGGTACGACAGCTACAGCCTCGATGCGTTCGAGGCCCTGCACCCCCAGACGATACTCGCCTACGGCATGAACGGCCGCGACCTGCCCGTCAGGCACGGGGCACCGGTACGACTCAGGATCGAGCGGCAGCTCGGATGGAAGAGCCTCAAGTTCATCCATCGAATCCAGCTCGTGGATCGCCTCGATGGTATCGGCAAGGGCAAGCGCAGCTTCGTGGCCGACGAATTCGATTTCCAGTGGTATGGCGGCATCTGATCCGACGATGCGAGCGCACAGTCCACGGAACTGCTGCGCTGGATGGGGGATTTCAACCCGGGGCGTTGCGGCCGAACCGGCGGGACAACCAGACGAAGGGCTCGATCAAGATGCACGACCAGATGCCTGCAAAGGCGCGCGGCACCGCCGCTGACCTCGACCCGGAAGTTCGCCGCTTCGTCGAACTGATGGGCGCAAGCTGGGCGCAGCATCCGCCGCTCGGCGAACTGCCGGTAACCGAGGCACGACGCGTTGCGGAGCAGGTGCGCGCACCCTGGACGCGCGGCGGGCCGCCGATGCGGCGAACCGGTGAATACCGCGTGCCATTCGGGGACACGGGCATTCGAATCCGCCTGCTCGACCCGACAGGCGGCGGCGCAATGCCGGCGCTGGTATACCTGCACGGCGGAGGATGGACCCTGTTCAGCATCGACACCCACGATCGCCTGATGCGCGAGTACGCCCAGCGCGCGCAGGTCGCGGTCGTGGGGGTCGACTACTCGCTCTCGCCCGAGGAAAGATTCCCGAGGGCCCTGCACGAGACCGTCGCGGTCATCGAGTGGCTACGCGCGCATGGGCCGGGCCTCGGTATTGATCGCGACCGCATCGCCGTCGGCGGCGACTCCGCCGGCGCAAACCTGTCGGTCGCCGCCGCGCTGTCACTGCGCGACCGCGGCCTGGGCGACATGTTGAAAGGCATGCTGCTCAACTATGGCGCCTACGACAACACGTGCAGCTATCCGTCGTATCGACATTACGGCGGCGCCGGGTACATGCTGGGCGACGACGAGATGCGGTCGTTCTGGCACAACTACCTGGGGGACACCGGTCGCAACGACGATCCGCTGGCCTGCCCGTTGCGCGCCGACCTGGAGGGCTTGCCACCGGCCTGGCTCACGGTGGCCGAATGTGACGTGTTGTACGGCGAGAACATCGCAATGATCGAACGCTTGCGCGGAGCCGGTGTTCCGGTACAGGCGCGCACGTATGCCGGAACGACCCATAGCTTCCTCGAGGCCCTGTCGATCAGCGCCGTTGCCGGGCATGCGATGGACGACGGCGCGCGCTGGCTGCGCTGCCTGTTCACTCGCTGTTGACCGGATCCGGCCTGCATCGAATGGACCGGCACGGGCTGGCCTCCTGCCCGCGCCATGCGTTGCCCGCGACCATTTGGGTTCCGCACGCCGCATCGTCTACAATGCGGGGATCAAACGGTTCATTTCGACAAGACCTGCCGGAAGTATCGGGCAAGCGGATCTCCCGGGCGCGTGGGCCGCATCAACCTGTTCCGCATATCCGTACGTGACGAGTTGCTGTCGCACGGCACCCGCCGGGAAGTGAAACCGTGATCGCTGTCGTCGAAGCCGCGCGCGCCGGGCTCTTCGCGCGCGAAACCTGGGGACGCAACCTCGTCGCGGGGCTCGTCGTCGGAGTGGTTGCGCTGCCGCTCGCGATGGCATTCGCGATGGCCTCGGGCGTCAAGCCCGAGCAGGGCATCTATACGTCGATCATCGCGGGGCTCGCCGTAGCGCTCTTCGGCGGCAGCCGCATCCAGGTTGCCGGGCCCACCGGCGCGTTCGTGGTCATCCTCGCGGCGATCGTCGCACGCCATGGCGTCGACGGCCTGCTGCTCGCCACGATGATGGCGGGTGTGATCCTGATCCTGTTCGGCGCGGCGAAGTTCGGCGGCGTACTGCGCTACATCCCCGACCCCGTCATCATCGGATTCACGGCCGGCATCGGCGTCGTGATCTGGGTCAGCCAGTGGAAGGACTTCTTCGGCTTGCCCGCGCCGGCCGGCGAGCACTTCCACGAGCGTCTCGCGCACCTGCTGCAGTCGCTGCCACAACTGCATCCGGCGACGACCGGGCTCGCGGCCCTGAGCCTCGTGCTCGCCATCTACGCTCCACGGGTGCCCGGATTGCAGCGCGTCCCGGGCCCGCTCGTCGCGATGGTCGCGGCCACGATCCTGCAGGCGACCTGCGGCTTCGACGGGGTAGCGACGATCGCGAGCGCCTTCGGCGGCATTCCGCAGAGCCTGCCCCACTTCGCGCTGCCCGCGATATCGTTCGACCGGCTCGTATCCCTCGTCCCCTCGGCGTTCACGATCGCGATGCTCGGCGCGATCGAATCGCTGCTGTCGGCCTCGGTCGCCGACGGCATGGCCGGCACCCGGCACGATTCGAACCAGGAACTGATCGGCCAGGGCGTCGCGAATATCGTCTCGCCGCTGTTCGGCGGCATCGCCGCCACCGGCGCCATCGCGCGTACCGCCACCAGCTTTCGCAATGGCGCGACGAGTCCGCTCGCCGGCGTCGTGCACTCGCTGTTGCTGCTCGCGATCCTGCTGCTGCTCGCACCGCTCGCCGGCGCGGTGCCGCTCGCCGCGCTCGCCGCCATCCTGTTCCTCGTCGCCTGGAACATGAGCGAAGCGCGCCACTTCCTGCGCATGGTGCGCACCGCGCCGCGCGCCGATGTCGCGATTCTCCTGATCACATTCGCCCTGACGGTGATGGTGGATCTCGTCATCGCGGTCAATGTCGGCGTGATCCTCGCGATGCTGCTGTTCCTGCGGCGCATGTCGAACACCGTCGAAGTGCTCCGGGTCGACGATCGTGCGCTCGACGCCGAGTTGCGCGGCACCGGCCGCGAGACGCTGCCGCCGGGCGTGATCGTCTATTCGATCGAGGGCCCGTTTTTCTTCGGCGCCGTGGAGAGCCTCGAGCGCATTCTCGGGCGCACGCACACGGATCCCCGCGCGATCGTGATCCGGCTCGGGCGCGTACCGTTCATGGATGTCACGGGGCTGCAGGCGCTCGAGGAGGCGACCCGGAACCTCGAGCGCCGTGGCGTACGCGTACTTTTCTGCGAGGCGCGCCCGAACGTGCTGCGCAAGCTCGTCCGGCTGGAACTCGTCGGCAAGCAGGTGACGCCGGTGCGCTATTTCAGCGACCTGCACGAGGCCCTGATCGCGCTCGGGTAGTCGTGTACACCTGGGACGCAGTGCCGCGTTCCTTGCCGTAATTGCGGCCATCATGGATGCCGTATGCGCAACTTTGGTGCAAAGGCGGCAGGTATCGCCTGGGCGGTCGCGGCGGCGTGGGCACTGGCTGCCTGCGGGGGCGGAGGCGATTCCACGCCCACACCGCCGCCGCCAGCACCGCCGAGCGGCCTGTCGTACCCGGCCATTCCTGCGCTGTCCGTCGGTGTCCCCATGGCGCCGGTGGGGCCGACCGTGTCGGGCACCGTCACGAGTTACACCATGTCGCCGGCACTGCCGGCGGGCCTGGCGCTCGACGCCACCACGGGGGAGATCAGCGGCACGCCCACGTCGCCGTCCGCCACTGCCAGTTACGAGATTCGGGCCGGCAACAGCGCCGGCTCGACGAGCTTCCCGCTCGTCATCACCGTCGATGCGGCCGGCGAGTTTCATCTGGAGCCTGCGCCAGGTACGACGATAGGCGTCGGCCAGCGGATCGATCTGTTCGCCGCGTACAAGACGCGCGCGACGGATCCTTACCCGCTGTACATCGATCCCGCACAGGTGACCTTCACCTCGTCGCAACCCGGTGTCGCCGTGGCGTCGAACGACGGCGACGTGCGTGGCGTGGCGCCGGGCCTTGCGACGGTCACCGCCACGTACCGGAGCGCGTCCGCGCAGATCGCGATCGAGGTCGCCGGCCGGTTTGTCGAGCGGTCGCTCGCCGTGCCGGGGCAAGGCACGCGCCACTACTCGATCTACGTTCCCGACGGGGTCAGCGGCCCACGGCCGCTGCTGCTCGCGATCCACGGCGGCGGCGGCACCGCGCGCATCAACGCGTCGACCACATTGCTCGATGCACTCGGCGCGGACCAGGGCGTGTTCATCGTCTACCCGGAAGGCAGTGGCGCGATCCAGACGTTCAATGCGGGACTGTGCTGCGGCTCCGCGCAGACGCAGAACGTCGATGACGTCGCCTTCCTCTCGGCGGTCATCGACGACGTGCAGGCAAACTATCCGATCGACGTCACGCGGGTCTTCGCGTCGGGCTTCTCGAACGGCGGGATGATGTCCTACCGCCTCGCCTGCGCGTTGGCCGATCGCCTGTCCGGCATCGCGGCCGTGG
The DNA here is from genome assembly GCA_050249415.1 of Steroidobacteraceae bacterium. Classification (GTDB taxonomy): domain Bacteria; phylum Pseudomonadota; class Gammaproteobacteria; order Steroidobacterales; family Steroidobacteraceae; genus CADEFQ01. The sequence goes on along the minus strand of JBFWQO010000013.1, from coordinate 77,238 downwards.
GCGGTGCATCGGGCCAGTTCGATCGCGACGGCAACACCTACTATGCCTGCAATCCGTCCCGGCCCATTCGAGTGCTTCACATGCATGCCACCAACGATCGCAACTACCCTTTCGAGGGCGGGTTCGGCGAGGGCCTGTCGGATCGCAATTTCCTGTCGGTCGATGCGACGATCGCGGCCTGGCGTACGCGCAACAATGTCACCGCGGAGGCGACCCTCGAGGCATTGTCCGCGACGACCGTGTGCCATCGCTACGATGCCCCGCAGGACCCGGGCCGGCCGAGTGCCCCTGTGACTCTGTGCAAGTCCGGCCCGGTGGATGTCTTCGATGCTGCGACCGGCATCGTGTACGGGGGCGGCCATTCGTGGCCGGGTGGCAATCGCTCGCCGGCCGCGGGCAGCGACCGACCTGCGACGGATTACAGCGCCGGCGCCTACCTGTGGAGATTCATGAACTGAAGCGTGATACGCACCGACGTGTCCGCCTCGATGCCTTCCCTGCGGCGTACTTCGAGCTTGAGCGGGAGCAGATAGCACCCGCTCCTGCTGTCCGGGAAAAGTGAAGTCTTCCATTCGGTTGCGCCGATACGCGCCGTCACACGGATCGAACCCCAGGCACTGCATGTCGCGCGGCTCGCCACCCGGATCTGCATCGAAGCCCTTCGTGGCAGGCGCGCGAAATACCAGGCGGTACTGCCCTGGTACCTCCATACCTTGCCGCGGACTTCACATTTTCCGGGAGACACGGCAGGCTCCGGCCATGAGTGTCGCATTATGACTACAAACGTTGCATTCCGGATACAGGGCGCTACCATCGCGCCGCTCGTGACGCCACGAGCGCTTGCTCAGTACATTGGAGTGTTTCGATGAAAACAATCAAGACCGGCGCGTTGGCTGCCCTCGCTTTGGGCGCCGCAGCGAGCGTTGCCGCCGCAGACTTCAGCTACTCGACGGTCGATGCCGGCTGGGCGCGATCGGACATCGACGACCTGAACGAGAACGGTGACGGCCTTTTCGTGCGAGGCTCCGTCGGCTTCGGCACGAACTGGTTCGCCGCCGCGGGCTATCGACAGGTGTCGTTCGACGTCGGCGGCAATGACATCGATTTCGACCTGATCGACGTCGGCTTCGGCGGCCACATGCCGCTCACCGACCGGATGGACGGCGTAGCGCGCGTCAGCTACCTCGACGTATCCGCCGATGGCCCGTTCGGCATCTCGGCGGACGACAATGGCTATGGCGTGAGCGTCGGCGTGCGCGCGCTCGCGGCGCCCCGGTTCGAGCTCGAGGCGTCGCTCGAGTACACGGACTTCGACGAAGCCGGCGACAGCACCGGTGCCAGGCTCGGCGCCCGTTACCATTTCACGAGCGCCTGGGCTGCCGGTCTCGAGGTCCTGCTCTCGGATGACCAGACCGATATCGGCCTCTACGGCCGCTATTCATTCTGAGAGGTGCGACATGCTCCGTACGGCGGCGATCGCGATACTGGCATTGAACGGATGCGCCAACGCGGCGCCACCGGACAACTCGTCGAACGCCGCCGAGACGGAGGCGACGCAGCTTGCGCGCGAGGCACTCGCGCGCAAGCTGCATATCGACGCGGGTGACATCCAGGTGTCGAGTGTCGTTGCGAGGACCTGGAGCGATTCGAGCATGGGCTGCGGCGCCCCGGGCACCGTCGCGGCGACCGTGATCACCGAAGGGTATGCGGTCGCGGCGACCGCGCAGGGCCGCACTCACCTGGTTCATGTCTCGGGCAGCAACGTGATCGTCTGCGGCGGTGCCGGAGTCGTGCGCCGAGAGCCGTCCGCGGCCGCGCGCGGCATCGACGCAATGTTCGCGCAGGCACGCGAGGATCTCGCCCGTCGCCTCGGCGTCGAACCCGCCCGGATCCGGCTCGGTGGGGTCAAGGGCCAACAGTGGCCAGACAGCAGTCTCGGCTGTGCACAGGAGGGCGAAACGCCTGTCGCCGGGCCGGTCGACGGGCTGCTGCTGACGCTGCGCTACGCGGGCCGCGTGTACACCTACCACACCGACCGCAAAACCGTGCGCCCCTGTCCCGCGATCGAGGCGCAATAGCAGGGCCGGAATGAAAAAGGGCCGCCTCGCGGCGGCCCTCTTCCTGAACGGGCTGCAACGGACCGCGTCAACGACCGCGGCGGTGCGTCTTCCAGTCCACGTGGGGCGTGAGACCCACCTGCGATGCCGCGCGGTTGTTCTGCAGCAGCCACATCGACACGCCGGTCGGCCCGGACAAGCCGACTTCGACGCGGTCGCGCGGATCGACGCCGAAGCTGTTCACGTCGGGCACGATCTCCTTCGCGAGGTCGATGGTGCCGTGCTGCACGTCGGATTCGCCGTCGCGCGCGGTCACGGTCAGCACGTAGCTGAACTTCTCCGGCACGAGGCCACCCGCCGCTGCGAGCGTGAACGGCAGGATCAGCGTACGGTCGTTGTAGTCCCACGAGTTCGCGAGCCAGTCGAGGAATCCCGAGCCTGTCGCATCGAACTGCGCCGTGACGAACTGCCCGGGATCGGTATCCACGAAGCTCGACAGGTCGGCGCCCACCAGGGTCGCATCCGCGACGCCGTCGCCATCCGCGTCGATCTCGAGCGTGAACTCGAGATTCGAGAGATGCTCGAACGGCTTGTCGGTGGCGATACCGAGTTCGAGCACGTCGAAGCCGGCATAGAAGTCGGGGTTTGCGCGACGGAAGCCGAGCGCCTGGATGGAACCCGACGTGCCGTGCTGCAGCTCACCGCCGAGCTTGGCGAGCGTGAAGCCCTCGGCCCAGCCGACCGTCGGGCCGATATTCAGCAGCTTCGTGCCCGAGAGGCCCCTGTCCGGCAGCGCGAACACACCCGAGGCCGGATCGACCACCGCGACATAGCCGACCCGCAGCGTATCGGTGCCGTCGCTCAACACGCACCAGCCGTCGACTTCCGTCTGGCTGATGATCGCATTGTCGTAGACGCCGGCATCCCACGCGGCACGCGGATCGAAGCGCAGCGAAATGCGCATCTTCGCGCTGCCCTTGCCGCCGACGCGCACGTCGCGCGGGCAATTGACCTCGACTCCCGGGTAGGTCTGGTTCGGTACGTGCTGCACGCTGAAGAGGCGATGCTTGCCACTCATGTCGCTGACCGTCACGTCTTCCTTCTCGACGATCGGCGTGAGTGCATTCAGACGCCCGAACGACACACCGGCGGGGGCCGCATAGCTCTGCAGCGCCGCCGCGCGATCGACACGCAGCGCACCCACGCCCTGGCGCATCAGGTCCGTATCGCCGGCAGCGCTCGCATCGACCGTCGAGTTCTGCAGCAGCGCCTTGATCGCGGCCGGCTTCAGGTCCGGATGTTCCTGGCGCAGCAATGCGGCCGCGCCCGCCACGTGCGGCGATGCCATCGACGTGCCCTGGAAGTTGGCCGAGCCCGTGCCCGTGCCCACGCCCGCCGACACGATCGCGACACCCGGGGCCGCCAGGTCCGGCTTGAAGTTCGAGCCGCCGCCACCCGGTCCACGTGACGAGAACGTGGCGATCTCGTCGTCCTTCGTCGGATCGGGCGCCGCCGACAGCGTGACGGCAACACCCGCGGTCGCCGCGAGCGCATTGCCGACCGTGCTCGAGATCATGAGTCCCGGAATCGTCACGGTCGAATCGAGGCCGCCCATCACGATGGGGTCGATGCGGGTGGAATCCGCGCCATCATTGAACACGACGATCGCGCGCGCACCCGCGGCCTGCGCCGACTGGTACTTGGTGAGGAACGCGCAGGTGCCGCGACGGATGAGCGCGACATGCCCGGCAATATCCGCCGCATTGGCCAGTGCCGAGCAGCCGTTCACCGGGCTCGCCAGCACGAGGCTGTCCGAAATGGGCCCGGCCTGCGCAAAGGTCACGGGGCCCGCGCCCTCGAGCGAGGGATAGGTGCCCGCGACACTCGCCGGCGCGGTCACGTCGAACTTCGAATAGAGCCGACCGCCCGGCGTGTTGGCCGCCGTGGAGATCGCCGCGCTCGCCACGCCGGGCGAACCGGTGATATAGGGCACATCGCCTTCGTTGCCGGCGGACGTCGCGACGATGATGCCGACCGCCGCCGCATTGTTCGACGAAATCGCCGACGGATCGTCCGGATCGCCGAACGGCGAGCCGAGGCTCATGTTGATCACGTCGAGGTGATCGCTCATGTCGCCGTCGCCGTTCGGGTCCATCGCCCATTCGATGGCGAGGGAGACGACATCGGTGCTGCCGCCGTCGTCGCTGAACACCTTGAGCGCATAGAGATCGGCGCCGGGCGCGACGCCCTGGCCGACGCTGCCCGGCACGCCGAAGCCCGCCGCCGTACCCGACACGTGCGTGCCGTGGCCGTTGCCGTCGAGCGGATCGGGATCAGGCGCGGGTACGGACCCGGGAACATTCGCGTCGTAGGTCGGGCCCGCGAAATCGTAGCCGCCCTTGACCTTTGCCGTGGGGAAGGTACCCGGCTCGATGATGCCCTTGTCGTTCGCCGCATAGTCGGCCGGGTTGCCGCTACCGCCGAAATCGGCATGCGTGTAGTCGATACCGGTATCGATGACGCCGATCGAGACCCCTTCGCCCTTGCCGACGTGCGCCCACACGGCCGGCGAGCCGATCCACGGCACGCTGTCGATGTTGTCGAGATACTGGCGCTGCACGCGGCCCACGGAACGCACGCCGGGCAGGGCGCGCAATGCGGCGAGCTCGGTACGGTTCACATTGATGCGAAATCCGTTCGCGCCCACGCGCTGCGCCGACAGGATCTGCGCACCGCGGCTCTCGAGCGAGCCCCGCAAGCGCGCCTGCTGCTGCGAGACGCGTTGTGCCTGCTCGCGTTGCGCGGCCGGTGACGCAAAGCTGCCGGTGCTCGCGAGGCTCGATGCGTTGAGCTCGGCGACGGCCGGCTCGTCGAGACGCACGAACACCTGCACCCTCGCCTGTTCGGCCGACAGCTTCGTGCCGTGCAGACTGATCGACTGGCTGGCGTCGATCGTGCGGCGCTTGCCGCCCGCGCCCTCGGTGATGCCCGGCAGCGCGACCAGCGAGCCAGCGAGCAGCATGACCGCGACCTTCGATCGCGCGACGAAATTTCCCTTGCCCATGTTTATCCCCGGATTATTCTGGAATTGGCTGCCGTCGACCGTACTCCGGCTCATCCATGAATTCAACCGTGTACTATTCGACATAACACCGTTTCGAGCGCCCATTCGATGCGTCCGCGCGGACCGCGAACCACGCAAGCCGCAATGATCGAGAATCACATCCCGCTGATGGACGACGATGCCAGCCTCGAGTTCTCGCGGGAGGATATGCGCCGCATGGGCGAGGATGTCGTGCGGCGCGTCGTCGATCACCTCGCGACGATCGGCGAGCAGCCGGCGCGCGGCGACGTCGACGCAGCGGACCTGTGCCGTGCACTGAAGGAACCGGCCCCCGAAGCGGGCGCGGAGCTCGGCCCGCTGCTCGATGCGCTGTTTGGCGAATGGATCCCGCGCAGTTACAACACGGCGAGCCCCGGCTACCTCGCCTACATTCCGGGCGGCGGAGTCTTTCCCGGCGCTCTCGCCGACCTGATCGCGGCGGGTGTCAACCGCTATACGGGCGTCTGGCTCACCGCGCCCGCGCTCGTGCAACTCGAGGCCAACGTGCTCGACTGGCTGCGCGCCTGGATGCAGTTTCCCGAGAGCGCGCGCGGCCTGTTCACGACCGGCGGCTCGACTGCGAATTTCTCCGCCATCGTCTGCGCACGCGAACGCCTGCTCGGTACCGGGCTGCGTCGCGGGACGATGTACCTGTCGTCCGAGACGCATCACTCGGTCGGCAAATCCGCGCGCCTCGCCGGCATCCTGCCCGATCGCGTGCGCTCCATCGCCGTCGATGCGCAATTTCGCATGCGCGTGGATGCGCTGCAGGATGCGATCGAACGCGATCGCGCGGCGGGCTTCGTGCCATTTCTCGTCGTGTCGTCCGCCGGCACGACCAACACCGGCGCGGTCGACCCGATGCACGAGATCGCGGCGCTTTGCCGGGCCGGCGGCCTGTGGCACCACGTCGACGGCGCGTACGGCGCGAGCTTTCACTTGTGCCCCGGCTTGCGCCCCCTGCTCGCGGGCCTGCCCGAGGCCGACTCGCTGACGCTCGATCCGCACAAGGGCCTCTTCCTGCCGTACGGCAGCGGCGCGCTGCTCGTGCGCGACGGTGAAGCGCTGCGCGCCGCACACTCGGAAACCGCCAGCTACATGCCGGAGAACCGCAAGGGCGACGAATTCTACGACCCGCACCAGTACGGCCCCGACCTGTCGCGCAACTACAGGGGCCTGCGCGTCTGGCTCGCCTTCAAGCTGTACGGTGCCGCGCGTTTTCGCGCGGCGCTCGCGGAGAAGCGCCACCTCGCGCTCGACGCCGCGCAACGCATCGCCGCCCTGCCCCATGTCGTCATGGACGCGCCGCCGCAGCTGTCGCTGTTCGCGTTCCATCTCGCGTGGCCCGGATCCACGCTCGCCGACGAAGATGCCGCGACACGTGAACTCCTCGAGCGGGTCACGCGCCGCGGCAGAGTGATCATCACCGGCTGCCATGCCGGCGGGCGTTTCCTCGCACGCGTGTGTGTGCTCAGCTTCCGCACCCGCGCCGATCGCATCGACGACTGCGTTGCGCACGTCGCCGAGGAGTCGGCCGGGATCGTCGCGCGTTGCACGGGCGCGTAGCGCCCGCTCACAACGATTGCAGGTACTGCACCAGATCCGCCATGTCCTGCGCACCGAGGCCGAGCGCGTGCTTGGTGTTGTACGCCTGCACGACGTCATCGAGAGTCGCCGCCGAGCCATTGTGGAAATAAGGCGGATGCTGCCACACGCCTTTCAGCGGGGCGGTGCGATACATCTTCGTCGCGCTGCGCGATGCGTAGCTCGGCACCCCGTCCGGCTCGGGCTCGCTCGCGACTTCGTCCGGCGAGTGCAAGCGCTCGTTCGCGTCGGTGAAGTGCGGGCCGCTGTGGCAGGTTGCACAGCGCGCCACGCCCTCGAACAGGGCCTTCCCGCGCAGCGACGCCGCGGGATCGAAGCTGCCGGCTGGCGGTGGCGGCGCCGCGAGCGTCAGCTGATACGCCTGCAGTGCAGGCAATTTGTCGCTGATCAGGTCATCCGGCCCGTTGACGACGGAAACACCGGTGCGCGGCTCCATGAAGCTGCCGTGACCGCCCATCTGCGTCACGCCCACGTAACGGTTCCAGTAGGCGATGTCCTCACCGTCGCCTGTCGCGGTGATGCGGTGGATACCCGCGAGGCCGTAGGCCGGCGAGATAACCTGCGGGCCATTGATGTGATCGAAGTTGAAGCGCGGATCGTACTTCCCCGGACCCCATGAGTTGTAGATCGCCTTCTGCTCCGCCGACAGCGCCGGCGAGAGCGCGATGATGGCACCGGGATCGAGGCTGCGATTGGGCCAGCCGTCGAGCCGCTTGCCGATCCCGGGCGCAAACGAGTCGTCGACGGTGGAATGACACAGCGCACACGTGACGCCGACGCGCGTGAGCGTGTCCTTGCCGTTGATATTCTCGACCGTACCCTTTACGCCGACCACCGCGCCGAGCTTCAACAACGCCACGGTCGTCTCGGGACTCGTGAGGCTGATGCTGCCGTCCTGTATTCCCTGCACGACCTGCGGCGGCAGCGCTTCGGCATCGACCTTCAGGCCTACGGACAAGGCCGTGGCCGGATCGACCGCCGCGGCAATCACCTCGTGCATGCGCAGCGTATCGGTCCATTGCGTCTCATCGCCAAACGTGTCGTTGCGGAAGATCTCGCGGCCCTGTGCAACCAGTGCTGGATCCGCCGTGTCCGGCGCATCGCTGCGCGCCCCTGGCGCCTCGTCACCGCAGCCTGCCACGAGTCCGAGGGTGAGCGCCGCGAGCAGGGCCGTGGCGCGGGTCGAAGCCGAAGTGTTCGTCATGATCCCATCCATCGACAATTACTGCTGAATGGATGGGTGTCGAGTGCGCTACGTTCCCGCGACGCTCGCTGCGTGCAGGCGCGCGAGCACGTGCTCGATCATGCGATCGCAGCGCTCGCCATCGAACGCGAACGCCTCTTCGAACCCGGTATCGATCTCGCGCGCAATCGATTCCCGCAGCAGGCCCCGCGCGCGGAAATACCGCGTGCGCACGGTCGCCTCCGGTATGCCGAGCGCGATCGCGACCTCTTCCACGGTGAACTCCTCGATGCCACGCAGCATGAACACCGTGCGAAATACGTCGGGCAGCGCGTCGATCCTCGCTTCGAGCAGTCTGCGCGCTTCGCTCCTCATCGCCTCCCGCTCCGGAAGGCCAGGCTGGTCCGGCGCATCGCCGGCTGTCGTGCCATCGTCGACAAGGTGGACAACCCCGGCATGTCGGTTGCGCTTGCGCAGCCGGCCAATCGATTCATTGACGACGATGCGCACGAGCCACGTGGACAGCCGCGCCTCGCCGCGAAACCCGCCGATCGACCGGTACGCGAGAATCCACGCCTCCTGCACGGCATCCTCGGCGTCCGCATCCTCCTTGAGGATGCTGCGAGCCGTGCGGTGCAGCGTCTGGTTGTGGCGTCGCATCAGCACACGCAGCGCAGCCTCGTCGCCCGCCGCGATGCGGCGGGCGAGCTCGGGGTCCGGCAGTTCGGTGAACGGGTCGTGTGCTGCGGCGTTCAAGCGCGCATTCGATGCGGCTCGACCGCCGGGCGTTCCCCGGCGAGGTTCGCATTGGCGAAATCCCAGTTCACGAGGTGCGCAAGGAACGCCGTGACGTAATCGAGCCGCCGATGCTGGTAGTCGAGGTAGTACGCGTGCTCCCAGACATCGAGTGTCAGCAGGGGCCGCTGGCTGCCGACGAGGGGTGTCGCGGCATTCGACGTCGACGTGATCCGCAGCTTGTCGCCGTCGAGCACGAGCCAGGCCCAGCCGCTGCCGAACTGCTCGGTGGCAGCCTTGATGAACTGCTGGCGGAAGGCATTGTGGTTGCCGAAATCGTTCTCGATGCGTCTCGCGATCAGGCCGGTCGCGTCTCCGCCACCGTTCGGACGCATGCTCTGCCAGAGGAATGCGTGGTTCCAGGCCTGCGCAGCGGCATTGAACAGCGGACCGGGCTTGTCGGCATTCGCGCGCACGATTGCCTCCAGCGGCGCCGATTCGAGCGGCGTGCGCTGGATGAGGGCACGTGTCTTGTCGACATAGGCGGCGTGATGCTTGCCGTGGTGGACCGACAGGGTCTGGCGGGAGACATGCGGTTCGAGCGCTTCGAGGGCATAAGGCAGGGCGGGCAGTTCAATCGACATGGCGGCAAGCTCCGTATTGGACGAGCGCTGACCATACCCGTGCCTTTTATATTTGACAAACGAGTAATATTGCTCATATACATCGAAATATTCGATGGATACAGAGCTTGCCCGCACCTTCCTCGCCGTCGTCGACACCGGCAGCTTCGGCGACGCCGCGACGCGCCTGCACGTCACTCAGTCGACCGTGAGCAGCCGCATCCAGCGGCTCGAGGAAACGCTCGGCGCGGCTCTGTTCGTGCGCAACAAGTCCGGCGCGTCCTTGACCCCCGCCGGGCGCCAGTTCCAGCGCCACGCATCGCTCCTCACGCGCACGGTGGAACAGGCGCGCCACGAGATCGGCGTCGTGGCCGGCTTTCGCGCGAGCCTCACCGTCGCAGCCAGGTTCGGTTTGTGGGAGGGGCTGCTGCTCGACTGGCTCGCGACGTTTCGCGCGGTGGCGCCCGATGTCGCCGTACGCGCGATCATGGGATTCGGCGACGAGTTGATGGCGGGGCTCGTCGACGGCCGCATCGATGCCGCACTCCTCTATACGCCGCAGGCCCGGCCCGGACTCACGATCGAGCCGCTGCTCGATGAACGGCTCGTGATGGTCGCCACGCGCAAGGGTGCGCCGGCCGCGCCTGGGCGCGATTACGTGTATGTCGACTGGGGCCCGGAATTCCACGCGCACCACAGCCAGGCGTTTCCCGAGTATTCGGGGTCGGCGCTCAGCGTGAACATGGGCTGGCTCGGCCTGCAGCACCTGCTCGCGATCGGTGGTGCGGGCTACTTCCCTGCGAGGCTCACGCATGCGCTCGAACTCGCGGGCCGCCTGCACCGCGTGGCGGATGCACCCGACTTTCGACTACCCGCCTACCTGTGCTTTGCGACGAAGATGCAGGCCGAACCGCTCGCGCTCGCGCTCGATACGATTCGGCGCGTCGCGGCGGATGCCTGACATCCTGCATCGCGAGGAGGCCTCCTTGGGCATGTTCAGACCCGTCACGCACAGCTTGGCAGCGGCGCTCGCCGTCGCGCTCAGCGCCGTACCTGCCCAGGCGGCCCCTGCCGCACCACCCGATCACTACCTGGTCGTGCATGCCGGCACCCTGCTCGCCGTTCCGGGCCGGCCGCCCGAGCGGGAGATGTCGATCGTCGTCCGGAACGATCGAATCGTGTCCGTCGGCAAGGGCTACATCGATGCCGCCGCAGTGCAGGCGACGACGGGCGCCGCGGTAGAGGTCGTCGACCTGCGCGACCGGTTCGTGCTGCCCGGCCTGATGGACGCGCATGTGCACCTCGCGGGCGAACCGTCATTCGGTCGGCATCGCACCGTGCGCGGGGACCGCAACCCGCCGACCGGTGCCGAGAAGGCGGTGAACGCCATGATCTACGCCCGGCGCAGCCTCGCCGCCGGGTTCACGACGCTGCGCGATCTCGGCTCCGACGATTCGTCCGTCTTTGCCGTGCGCAATGCGATACGGCAAGGCCGCCTGATCGGTCCGCGCATCCTGGTCGCGGGCTCGGCGCTGGCCGTGACCGGCGGACACGGCGATACGCTGCCGCTCGACGAGACCGGCGACCCTCAGGCGCGCTTGCGCGACGGCACGTGTGACGGGCCTTACGAGTGCCGCGAGGCGGTGCGCTTCCAGTACAAACTCGGTGCGGATGTGATCAAGTTCACCTCGACCGGCGGGTTCAGCTCGAATACCGGACTCGAACCGCAATTCTTTCCCGACGAAATCGCGGCGATCGTCGCGACCGCACACCTGCTCGGCCTGAAGGCCGCCGCCCATGCGTACTCCGCAGTGTCGATCCGCCAGGCCGTGCACGCCGGCGTCGATTCGATCGAGCATGGTTTCCTCGTCGACGACGAGGGCCTCGCGATGATGAAGAAGGCGGGCACCTATCTCGTGCCCACGTTGTCGGCGAGCTATCCGCCGCCGATCTTCAAGGTGCCGGATCCTGAATCGGTGCGCATCCGGAGCGAACACAAGGCCTTCGAACGGGCGTACGCCGCCGGCGTGAAGATCGCCTTCGGCACCGACGCCGGCACCTTCGCCCACGGCGACAACGCCAAGGAATTCGGCCTGATGGTCCGCTTCGGCATGTCGCCGATGGATGCGCTGCGCAGCGCCACCGTCGCCACAGCCGATCTCTTCGGCATCGCCAGGGACGTCGGCACGCTCGAGCCGGGGAAGCTTGCGGACCTCATCGCGGTGGCAGCCAATCCGCTCGACGACGTGGGCGCCCTTCTCGACGTCGATTTCGTGATGAAGAGCGGCCGGGTCGCCAAGCGCGACGGCCGGATGATCGAACCCTTCTCCTACCCACGGCCCTCGGCCACCTTCTGACCGGAGCACACGATGAACTCCAGACTGCCTGCTGTCCGCCGGATCGCCGCCTGCTTCGGCGCCTCACTGCTGCTCGCCGGCGCGGTATGCGCCCATGAGGGCGAAACGCATGCCTCCCCGGCCGGCGCGCCGCTCACCGGCAGCGCGCTCGCGGTCGCCGCAGTACTGGGCCAATACGCCACGGCGCTCAGCGTCAACGAACTCGAGGCCGTGCGCCCGCTCATCGCCGATGAAAGCGCCTTCACCTACTTCGAGGGCAGCCATGTCGACCACGGCTGGCAGAGCTACCGCGAACATCTCGCGCCGGAGATGGCACTGTTCGAGCAGCCGTCCTATCGCATCAGCGATGTGCGCCCCTTCATCGTCGGCGATCTCGCCTATGCGACCTATGCCTGGGCGTTCGACGTGACCGTGCGCAGTGCCCGGTTCGAGGGTGGGCGGCATCGCGTGTCGATGACCGGCACCGGCACGGCCGTACTCAGCCAGGCGGCCGGACAATGGCGCATCCGCCACTTGCACACGTCCATGGCACCCACGCGCAAGGCGGGCGCCGCCGCGCATTGAGGCGTCAGCTCGTGGGAGACGTCACCGGGGCGGCCATGGAGCCCGGCGCGGCATCCAGGTTCCACATGTCGCGCACGATCAGCCACTTGCCGTTCGTCCGGCGCCATACCTCGAGGTACTTGCCGGTGTTGACGGTTTCGCCCGCCGAATTTTTCACGGCGAAGGCGCCTGCGTGCCAGCCGAGGTCGCCCGAGACGCCGGCCGTGCTGTCGCCGAGCTCGAGTGTCGTGCCGGCCGAGGTGGCAATGTCGGTGGTCAGGAAGTCCCGCAGCGCCTCGGGAGTGGTGGTCGCGTGCGCACCCGGCGGCATCACGACCGCATCGCTCGTGTACAGCGCCATGATCGCGTCGACGTCGCCTTTCGAATAAGCGCCTATCCACGCCTCGGTGCCACGGCGCATCGTGTCTTCGTCCGCCTTGGTATTGCCGGCGTTCGGCGCGGATGGCGTGCATCCGACGACCGCCAGCAGGCCTGCTGCGACGAGTGCAGCTCTCGCAAGTCTGTGCATGGCAGTTCCCTCTGGTTGCAACGCAGGCTGTTGTACGCCGTTGTCATGGGAAAATACAGATTCGGCGGCATGCCGCGGGAAAATCACTTCAGCGGCCCGATCCGCACGTCGCCGCTGACGCCCAGCACCCCGGGAATGGCGCGCAAGCGATCGAGCGGGACTCCCGACGGCACGAGCACGGTCACGACGAGGCTGGCCGGTGCCGCGCTCCCACGGCGCACCGGAACCGGCTCGTAGCCCGGAAGGATCGAGACGCCCGCGGCCTCCAGCTGCGCTGCGATCGCAGGCGCTTCGTGACCGGCGGCGAATTCGAGCTGCACGGTGCGCATCACGAACCCGTGGCGAGCGCAGCCCACGCGGCGTAGGCATCGGCGATACCCGCGCCGAGGCGCGCATCCCAGCCACGGGCGCCCGTCGTGGCGCGCAGCACCGCACGTGCACGATCCTGCGTGAGGCCGGGGCGTCGCGCGAGCAGCGCGAGGGCACCGGCGATCACCGGACACGCCGCCGAAGTGCCCGTATCGCTCGGGAACCAGCCGGCAAAATGGCTGTAGCCGCAGACATCGGGCTTCTGCTGCGAGAGCGCCGCGGGCCCTTCGGAGCTGTACCCGATCCACTCGCGGCGCAGGTTCACCGCGCCCACGCAGATCGAGCGCTCGTGGCCGCTCGCTCCCCAGATCCCGCGGCCCGGGCCCTGGTCGGCGTCGCAGCGCGGATCGGCGCACACGCCACCGCAGTTGCCGGCCGCGAAGGTGACGAGGAGCCCCGCATCGAGCAGTTCGACGAGCTTGCGCGTGAACACATGGTCGGGATTACGTGTGTAGTTCGCGGGGTCTCCGGGCGGGAACGGATCCCACGATTCCTGGTAGAGGCCCCAGCTGTTGGACAGGACCTGCGGTGTGCCGTCGGCCCCGTACTGCACGAGCGCTCGATGGAAGGATTGCAGTGCGCTCGACAGGAGCGCGTCGATGCCGGCACCCGGCGCGGTCTTGCCGATCGAATAGTCGTGGAACTGCGCCTCCGGACAGGCGATGCGCGCATCGAACGCGCACATGTTGCCGTGGCCTTCCCATGCGACGCGCGGGTCACCGGGCGGCGCCTCCGGATCCGGCGACCAGCCCCCGATCACCGGAAACCGGGCGCCGTCGATGCCGCCGTCGACGATGCCGATGACGGCGCCGCTGCCGCGGTTCCCGCCTTCCTGCCACACGCGGTCGGCGCCGAGCGAGCGGGCAACGGCCGCCGCGTCACCCGTCGGGACCTGCGGCGTGCAATCGACACCCTCGCCAGGCCCGCCCGTTGCCGGCACCGGCGCAATCCGGGGGTCCGACCAGACCGCCACGACGTCGCGATGCGCCCGCAGTTCGGGCACCCTCTCGCGCGCGATCGTGGCGCGCACGACGACCGTGCCGCCCCCACCTTCCGGCGCCGTGGCGGTGCCGCGCCGCCGCGGTACCGGCATCGGCACCGGCTCGTAGTCCGGATCCGTACCCGCGGGCCAGCGGCCGGCGCGTACGCGCGTCATCTCGAGGAGAACCGACAGGTCGCTCATCGGTGCCGCTTCCCTGCGGAGATTGTCCTGCGCGGGCGGCGCCACGAGCCGACTTGTGGCGCCCTCTCGCTTCCGCCTAGACTGCGCGGCGCGTTGTGCGCGCACTTGCAAGGAGACCCCATGATCATGTCCTTTCGCCGTGGCGTCGTCGCCCTGACCCTGGCCGCATTCATGGCTGCCGTCGTGCCGGCGCCCGCGCACGCTGCGATGATCGGCACGACAGCCGCCGTGGCAGCCACCCAGCGTGCCGAGAACCTCGCGCGTGTCGATAGCGTACTCGCCCGCGCGGATGTCCAGCAGCGCCTCACCGCGCTCGGCGTCGAACCACAGGCGGCCCACGATCGCGCGGCCGCGCTGACCGACACGGAGCTCGCGAACTTCGCGACCCGGCTCGGGCAGGCGCCGGCCGGCGGTGACGTGCTCGCCGTGATCGGCATCGTGTTCGTCGTCCTGATGATCCTCGAGTTCACCGGCGTCATCGATATTTTCAAGAAGGCCTGACACGGCCCGCCGAGCCATGCTCCGCATCGGCGGCGCGACCGCGCTCGCCTTTGCGCTCCTCGCGAGCGGCTGCGGCGTGCTGCCTGGACGACCCGGCGGGCCCGGCGCATCGGCGTCGTGGCCCGCCGATATCCCGCCCCGCGTCGATCTCGCGGCAACCCCGTTTTTCCCCCAGGACGAATACCAGTGCGGCCCGGCCGCACTGGCCACCCTTCTCGGTGCGAGCGATGTCCACGTCACGCCCGCGGATCTCGTCGATGCAGTCTACATCCCCGCCCGCAAGGGCAGTCTCCAGACCGAGATGCTGGCGGCGGCACGACAGCGGCATCGCATCGCCTACGTCATCGAACCCCGGTTCGATGCACTGGCGCGCCTGCTCGCCGAAGGGCGCCCCGTACTGGTACTGCTGAACCTCGGCATCGACGCCTGGCCGATCTGGCATTACGCGGTCGTGGTCGGCTACGAGCGCGACGCCGGGCGCGTGCTGCTGCGATCGGGCACGACCCGACGCGCGCGCCTGTCACTGCGGCGCTTCCTCGGTGCCTGGGGGCGCGCGCATCAATGGGGATTCATCGCGCTGCGCCCGGGCGATGTGCCGCGAACGGCGCGCGCCCCGGGCTACGCCGCGGCGGTCGCCGATTTCGAGCGCATCGACGGGGCAGCGGCCTTGCGTGCCTATGTCGCGGGCATCGCGCGCTGGCCCGACGCATCGCTGCTGCGGTTCGGCGCCGCCAACATGCTGCTCGCGCAGGGCGATCGCGCAGGCGCCGAAGACGCGCTGCGTGAACTCCTGCGGCGTGCGCCCGACGACGTCGCTGCGCGCAACAACTACGCGGAGCTGCTGTCGCAGCGCGGTTGTCGCGACGCCGCGCTGGCCGAGATTGCCGTGGCGCGCGCGCACGCGCGCGGAACTATGCTCGCCGCGGCGGTCGATGCGACCGCGGACGAGATCCATGCGCGGCCGCCCGAGGCAGGAACACACTGCCCTTGAAGCGCGGCAGCCATCATGGAACGGCTCAGGACGACTCCGGCGCCACCGTGGCGGACACAGGAGTGAAAGTATCGGTGAAGCAGGCGTTCTCGCTGAGGCCACGCGCCAGGAACGCGGGCACCGCGCCGCGCACGAGCTGCACCGAACCACAGACGTACACTTCATAGCCCTGCAGGTTCGGGAAATCCTCGAGGATGGCGGTATCCACGTGGCCCGTGCGACCGGTCCACCCGCTGTCCTCCGGCCGGGAAAGCACCGGAATGAACCTGAAGTCGGGGTGCTCGCGCTCCCACCGCTCGCACAGGTCGAGC
Organism: Steroidobacteraceae bacterium; assembly: GCA_050249415.1. Taxonomy (GTDB): domain Bacteria; phylum Pseudomonadota; class Gammaproteobacteria; order Steroidobacterales; family Steroidobacteraceae; genus CADEFQ01. The sequence goes on along the minus strand of JBFWQO010000013.1, from coordinate 61,148 downwards.
TGATAGAGGTCACCGCGAAAGCGCACGCCCCAGTACAGGCGCATCGGGCGCCGCACACCACGGCGCAGCGCATCCTCGACGATGCTCTTGATCGGCGCAAAGCCCGTGGATGTGGCCACGAGCAGGATCGGCCGCTCGCCCGGGCGCAGCGTGAAGCGGCCGAACGGCCCTTCGATGGCCAGCGTGTCGCCCACTTCGAGCGATGTGAACACCCGCGGGGAGAACCGGCCACCGGGAATCAGCTTGACCTGCAACTCGATGAACTCGTTGTCGTGCGGCGCATTGGCGAACGAGTAGGCGCGGCGCTCGCCGTCCTCCAGCACGATGTTGAGGTACTGCCCCGCACCGAAGTCGATCCGCTCACCGCCAGGCAGCGACAAGCGGATCTCCATGACGTCGTCGCTGAGCAGGCGCATCTGCTCGATACGGGCATTTCGCTGCAGCACCGGCGCCATTCCGCCGGGGTCGATGGACTCGACGTCGACTTCGATCGCGACGTCGCCGAGCGCCGTCGCACAGCACATCAGCGCCTTGCCGTTCGCGCGCATGGCATCCGTCAGCGCGTCGGGCTGGTACATGCCGTGATCGACCTCGCCCTGCATCACCGTGCACACGCACACCTGGCAGCCGCCGTTGCGGCATTCGTACGGCAGCGCCAGCCCCGCGCGCAGGCCCGCCTCGAGGATGGTTTCGCCCGGCAGCGCGGTGATACGGCGCGGCCCGGGATGCATTTCGATGTGCACGTGGGGCCTGCGACCGCCGCGCCGCAGGCGCAGCCAGGGCAGTATCGCGAGCAGCAGCGTGACGCCGAGGACCAGTGCCCAGGTCTCCCGCAACGGCCATGAATAGACGAGCGGAAACAGCGCGAGGTAGAACCAGTCGAGCGCTATGTCGTTCACGGCGACGGCCAGATCGGCCGGACCGCCCTGGCTCAGCACCGGCTGCAGCAGCGCAAGCAGTACGAGCGTCGCGAGGACGCCGAGCGCGATCGGCCGCGGCGGCTGGGTATCGGCCTTGGGCACGCGCTGGATGTGCACCCACATCAGGAGCAGTGTCAGCAGCGGCGCGCCGATGTGCATGAAGGCGAGCAGCGAGAAAAAGCGATCGTTGACGCTCTCCGGGTAGATGACATTGCGGATCAGGCTGCCGTCGATGCCCGGGAGCCAGTCGAGCCACTCGAAACTCGCGACCGTGACGAACTGCGCGAGTCGGTCCCAGGGCAGCATGTAGCCGCCGACTCCGCTGATGTACACGAACCAGATGAGCACGACCCCCGTGACCCAGGCGAACCAGCGAAAGCCGCGCAGCCGGTCGAATGCGAAATAGCGCAGCATGTGCACGAACATCAGGACCACCATGCCGTCGGAGGCATAGCGGTGCACGCTGCGCATGATGCCGCCGACATACGGCTGCGCATGGGTCAGCGACTCGACCGAGGCGTAGGCGCCGGTGACCGCCGTGTCGAAGAACGCGTAGAGATAGAGGCCCGTGATCGATGCGATCCAGAACAGGAAGAAGGTGATCGCGCCGAGGTAGTACAGCGGGTTGAGGCGGTCGCCGAAGGCCCGGTTGAACACCGCCTCCGCATGCATGAACAACCAGCGGATCAGGCCCTGCAGGGCCCTGATCATCGTGGGGCCCCGACGGGCGGCCGCGTGCGCATGGCCCTCGCCACGACCACGACGAACAGCAGTCCGCCGATGATCGCGATGAGGCCGCCGAGCCCCATCAGGCCCATCCCCGCGACCTCCGCGGTGCTGCGCAAGACCTGCTCGGCGCCGGCCACCTTGCGCTGCACGCCGTAGCCGCCCGACCAGACGAGACCGATGATGTGCAGCAACTGGCCCGCGCCGTAGAGCACCGGCTGCCAGAAGGCGAGGCGGCTCGCCGGCGCACCATAGCCGAGCCTCGGCAGCAGCATGTAGACGAGGCCCATCAGCGCGAGCGTCACGCCGACGATGCAGCCGTGATAGTGCGCGGGGATACGTACGTCGCTGCCGCCGATGAAGGCGCCGATCACGCCGCCCGCCCCGAAGAGCACGATCGAGGCGATCAGCGCCGCGCGCAGCGGCGCTGCGGTGGCGTGCCGCGACGTGTCGGCGCGCAGCAGCCCGGACACGACCGCGAGCGCGATCGGCACGATCGCGATGCCGCCGCCGAGTCGCATGGCCCAGGTGTTGAACAGGCGGAACTCGACGGAGGTGACATCCGCGGCGAAATAGGCGTAGGGCGTGACGAACACGCTCGCGAGCGCCAGCGCGAGCAGCAGCACCGTCAACCGTGGGCTCAGCGACAGCCGCGCGCCGCAGGCGCGCGCCAGCCACAGCCAGCCGACCAGCATCAGCAGCGTCCACACGAACTGCAGCGCGTGGCCCCCGCCCCAGAACAGGATCTCGTAGTACGTCTGCGCATCGAGCGAGCGCGGCGTGAGCCACCAGGACGCGCCGAATGCCAGCACCGCGACGGCGGCGGCGACCAGGCTCGCGACGAGACCGAAGCGCATCGCGCCGTCCTCGGTCTGGGTCGGCCCGATCGGTCGCGCCGCAATGAGGCCACGCAACACGAGCGCTGCGCTTCCAAGGCCGAACACCGCGAGGCCGGCGATGAACGCGGGCCCGTCGAGCACCGGCACGTAGTTCGCCGCGATCGGCTGGCCCGAGCCCGTGAACGGCGCGAGCGCCATCAGCGCGGTGCCCGCTGCGCACAGGCACAAGGCCAGCCACGCGAGACCCGGCGCGCGCGACGAACCCGTCATCGACCAGAGAATGCCGGCGAGCGCGACGAACCACACGAGCACCGAGAGATTCACGTGCACGATCAGGGCGACGCGAAAGAACTCCGCGACCGGCAGCCACTCGTTCACCTGCGGCGTACGGGACAGCACCAGCAGGACCGCGAACACACCCGAGCCGGCGAGCGACGAGAGGCCGAGCCACAGCCAGCCCCGGGTCAGGGAGGCGAGGCCGACCGGTGGGACCACGCGGGTGAGGTCCGGCGCGCTGTCGCGGGGCGCGGCGAATACGGTATCCGACCGGGCGCTCATCGGAAGGTGATCTCGCGCCGCGCGGGCGCCAGGTCGATGACCAGGATCTGTGCCGGCTGCAAAGTGATCTTCTCCTCGCGCTCGTAATCGAAGCCATGGGTGTCCGCGCTGTCACGCACACGGACCGCGATCTCGTGGCTGCCGGCGGTCGTGACCAGGCGGTGGTAGAGCAGCGCACGCCCGTCGCGTGCGAGGCCCGAAGGCCGGGCCGTCCCGCGTACCACGGGCTCGCCGTCGAGATCCACTTCGGCGGTGAGCGGTGCGCGCTCGCGCGGGCAGCTCATCGGCGCGCGCATGTTCGGCGGCAGCTTCGCCAGTTCTTCGGGCGTGCGCTTGCGGCAGGCCGTCACGTGCTGCGTCTCGTGCACGATGCTCAACTTGATCAACGACTCCCCGGGCCCGATCTGCCGGTAGCTCGGCCAACGGGAAAAGACGGCGATGACACCCGCCAGCGCCGCGTACAGCACGACCTGGCCGATCAGGGCCGCGGCTCGCGGTTTGTTTCCGGCGGACGTGGCAGCCATGGCGGATCAGTGCGCGGCGCGCCGGCGCGCCATGCGCGCCTTGCGCCACTCCGCGATCGCAAACCAGAACATCGCGACGATGAAGGTGAGGCCGCCGGCGATCTCGATGTAAAGCGCGTAGCTCACCCGATACTGGCCGGTCTCCGGATCGTAGACCGAGCACAGGATGCGCACGCGATCGAGCAGGTCGGCGAGTGTCGTCGTGTCCCCGAGGATCCGGCCGGCGATCAGTTGCCTGAGGGGCTCCCCGAGGGAGGCCGCGTTGAACGTGTCGCCGACGACCTGTCGCTGGATCCGGCCCTGGGCGTCGACGATGCTGACCTGCAGGGTGTGGTCGAAGCCGCGCGGCGTCGCGACGAACGTGAATCCGAAATCGCGCGCGAGCTCCGCCACGTCCTCACGGCGCGGACTCACGAACTCCCAGTTCGCATCGTCGATACGCCGCTGCGACGCGTAGCTGCGCATCGCCGCCGGCGAGTCGGTCGGCTGGTCGAAGCCGATGCTGAGGACACGGAACTGGTCGGTGCCGAAGCGCGCCCGCATCGCATTGACGGCATTGCGCAGCGCGAGCGTGCTGTTCGGGCACACCTCGAAGCATCCCGTGTAGACGAAATTCACCAGCAACGGCTTGCCCCGGTAGTCGCCGAAGCCCACCTCGCGTTCCCGGCGATCGCGCATGCGATAGTCGCCCGGGACATTGCCGACCGCCGCGCGACTCGCCGCGAACACCGCCTGCGGATCGAGCGCGGCCGGCTGGTACCCCGCCGGGGGTTCCGCCCGTGCCACCGCAGCCACCGTCAGCAGGATGGCGATTGCGTGCAACCGCCATCGCATGATCAGCTCAAGCCCCACAGCGTCGAGAGGTATTTCCAGTTCACGAAGTAGTACAGGACGAACGCCACGAGGAACACCATCGCCAGCACGAAGGTGCCCGGGGCCGCGAATCCCAGTGATCCGTAACTCTGCGCCGCGAGCGTCGGCGCCGTGGGCGGAATCGGCGTCGGCTTCGGGCTGCTCGCCGCGACCCCGACGCGCTTGCCCCACAGGAGCGTGCCCACGGTGAGGTAGATGTAGAGCGCCCCGCCGATGATCGCGACGACACCGGAGATTCCGACGAGGCCCATCATCAGATACGCCGCGCCCGGCCACTCGTAGGCGCCCGGCATGCCGCCGAAGCCGAGATCCCAGTGCCGCCGCGGCACGCCGAGTGTGCCCGCGCCCATCATCACGAGGCAGAAGACATACATCGCGAGGCCGAACAGGTACGGCTGCAGCCGCGCGAGGCCCGGATTGATGACCTCACGCTTGAACAGCACCGGCAGCAGGTAGTAAGTCAGCGCCATGAAGGTCAGCGTGGTTCCGACCACGACCGTCGCATGGAAATGCCCCGGCACGTAGATCGTGTTGTGGATGATCATGTTCAGCTGCTCGGTACCCATCATCACGCCCGAGATGCCGCCGAGGAAGCCGAAGCCGATGATCGAGATGAACACGCCCGAGAAGGTCGGGTTGCCCCACGGCGCGCGCCGCAGCCACTCGAACAGCCCGCGTGTGTAACCCTTCTGGCGCTGCGCCACTTCCATGGCACCCGGTACCGTGAGCCCGTGGATCATGGACGCGAGCACCGCGAAATACATGAAGTAGCTGGTATTGAGCACCTTCCAGTTGGTCGAGACGCCCGGGTCGGCGAGCAGGTGGTGCGCGCTCGCGAGCTGCAGGAAGAGGATATATAGGAGGAACGCCCCGCGGCTCACCCGCTCGGACATCGGCTTCGCGCCGAACGCCACGGCGGCCACCAGGTACCACACCGAGATCTGCGCCGCGACGTTGATCTGCTGCGAGGAATGGCCGAGCCCCCACCAGACGAGCCGGTAGATCAGCGGGTCCACTTCCTTGACGACGCCGATCGACCACAGCCACGTCGGCACGAGGATGATGGCGCCGGAGGCGATGGTGAATACCGCGATGATCGCCGCGGTGATCGCACCGAAAGTGACGAGCGGCACCGAACCCTGGTAGGTCTTGTCGCGCTTGGCGACGACCAGTGTGCCGAAGAACACGAAGCAACCGATGAGCGCCCCCACGGCGAACAGCACGAGGCCGAGGTAAAAGGACGGCGTCGCCGGCATCGGTACGTACGAGGTCATCATGACGCTCGAGGCGCCTTCGTAGACCGCGACGTTGTTCATCACGGCGCCGATCACCATCAGGGCGAATCCGAGCCACGCGGTTTTCGGCGCCGCGATCCGGCAGCGCAGCAACGTGGATGCGCAGAAATACAGCAGGGCGATCTCGAAGAAGATCATCCAGAAGATCAGCATGTTGAGGCCGTGGGCCGTCAGCACCTGGTAGAACCTGTCGGCCTGCAGCCAGTGCACCGACGGCCAGCGCGTCAGCGCGACCCCGAGCGCGAGCAGGCCGCCGATCAGCAGGAACACGACGCCGGCGACCGCATTGGCGGCGATGAGTTTCTCCGCCCGGCTCTCGAACTGCAGCCCGGAGATCGAACAGGTACGGTAGCTTGTCATGGTTGCCATCGCCGCGATCTCCGTCACTTCACGTAGAGGGTGCCGACCATCGTGTGATGGCCGATACCGCAGAATTCGTTGCAGACCACCGAATAGGTGCCGCTCTGGTTCGGCGTCACCGTCACGACGTGCTCGTAGCCCGGCACGACCTGGATGTTGATGTTGGACGGCTGCAGCGAGAACCCGTGGTTATAGTCCATCGCGTACAGGTGCAGCCGGTAGGTCTTGCCCTTCTCGAGTTCGAGCGTCGGCCAGAAGCTCCACAGGCGCGCGATCAGGTAGGCATCGCCCCCGGCGGGCGGGGCCACGACCGGATTGCCCGTCGTCTCGTCGACGCGGACGGTGTACTGGCTGGCCCACGCCTCGGCCCGCGCCTGGAATGACTCCGGCGACGCCTTGTAGGTCTCCGTCGAGAGGTTCTGGCGGCCGTTGATATGCCAGTAGATCATCATGAAGAACATGACCATGCACCAGACGAAAGCGATCGCGATCCAGGTGCCTTCCACCCGGTCCAGCGGATGCTTCCACCACAGTCGTTCGGCAGGCGGCAGAATTGCAGTCATTTTTTTGTCCCCGAAGGAGGTTACTTCGCGGCCGGGATGGTGAGGATGTCGATCACGCCCCACAGGATGTAGAGCACCATCGGGATCAGCACGCCCAGGAACAGCAGCAGGAACGGGTTGTCGAGCAGGCGCTGCATCAGCGGGATCTTGTCGTCGTCGTCGTTCGGCTGGTCGCTCATGTTGCCCCCCGGGACGCGCGGCTGCGCGCGAGCGGCAGTTTCCTACCAGCGTCGCCGGTTTGTCCTTGACCTTGGTCAAGCGTTCGCCGGTTTGCGGGCGCCGGCAATGCCGCTACGATGGCGGCGAATCGATGGACATCGCCGCCCTCCTGCCGCACATCAACGCGACCCTCAATGCGGCCGCCAGCGTGTTGCTGCTGGTGGGCCGCGTGCACATCGCCCGCCGTCGCGTCGAGGCGCATCGCGCGACGATGATCGCGGCGGTCGGGGTCTCGACCCTCTTCCTCGCCGGCTACATCACCTACCACCTGTCCGCGCCGATCTTCGTCTTTCGCGGCGAGGGCTGGATCCGCCCGGCGTACTACGCGCTGCTCGTGAGCCACGTCGTCACGGCCGCCATTGCAATCCCGCTCGTGCTCACGACCTTCTGGCGCGGCCTGCGCCGCGACGAGCGCCGCCACCGGCGCTGGGCCCGCTGGACCTGGCCGGTGTGGATCTACGTATCCGTGTCGGGCGTCGTCGTGTACCTGATGCTCTACCAGATCTATCGCTGAATCGCAGGACGCGCGAGCCCCCGCCCGCGCAGCAGCCGATACGCGGCGGGGATCACGATCATCGACAGGAGCGGCGCGCTCAGCATGCCGCCGACCATCGGCGCGGCAATCCGCTGCATCACCTCCGAGCCCGCGCCGCCCCCGAGCAGGATCGGCAGGAGACCGGCGATGATGACCGCAACCGTCATGGCTTTCGGCCGCACGCGCTGCACCGCGCCCTCGCGGATCGCAGCGTCGAGTTCCGCGAGGCCGGCGTCGGGGTGCGCGTCGAGCGTGCGTTCCCAGGCCTGTCGCAGGTACAGCAGCATGATGATGCCGAACTCGGCCGCCACACCCGCGAGCGCGATGAAGCCGATCAGCGAGGCCACGGATATCGCGTGCCCGAGCAGCCACACGAGCGCGAGGCCGCCCACGAGCGCGAGCGGCAACGACAGCATGATGATCGCGGCCTCGGAGACGCGGCGAAATACCACGCAGATGAGCGCGAAGATGATCGCGAGCACGACCGGCACCACGAGCCGCAGGCGCTCCCGGGTGCGCGCGAGATACTCGAACTGGCCCGACCATGCGATCGAGTAGCCCGCCGGCAGCGCCACTTCGCGCGCGGTCGCGTCCTTCAGGTCCGCGACGACCGAGCCGAGGTCCCGGCCCGCGACATCGACATAGACATAGCTCGCGAGCCGGCCGTTGTCGCTCTTGTACATCGGGGGTCCGGTGCTCTCCGTGATGTCGGCAACCTGCGCGAGCGTCAGCTGCGCGCCACCGGGTGCGACGATCGGCAGCCGTCCGAGCGCCTCGACCGAGTCGCGTATCGGACGCGGATAGCGCACGATGACCGGGTAACGCTCCCTGCCCTCGATGGTCTGCGTCACCGGCTCCCCGCCGACCGCGGTGGCGATGAGTTCCTGCAGGTCGGCCTGCGTCAGGCCGAACCGTGCGGCACGAACCCGATCGACGCGGATATCGAGGTAACGCCCGCCCTCGGCCCGCTCGGCGAGCGCCGAATCCACGCCTGGCACGGTGCGCGCAACCGCTTCGATCGCGTCACCGAGGCGCGCGAGTTCCGCGATGTCGGGCCCGGTGACCTTGATCCCGATCGGACTCTTGATGCCGGTGGCGAGCATGTCGATGCGGTTGCGGATCGGCGGCACCCAGAGATTCGTCAGCCCCGGCACGCGCACCGCTGCATCGAGCTCCGCGCGCAGTTTCGCGGGGGTCATGCCGGGGCGCCACTCGCTGCGCGGCTTGAACGTCACCGTGGTCTCGAACATCTCGAGCGGGGCCGGATCGGTCGCGGTTTCCGCGCGCCCGGCCTTGCCGAAGACGTGCGCCACTTCGGGAACGGAGCGGATCATGCGATCGGTCTGGCCGAGCAGTTCCGCGGCCTTGCCCGCCGACAGGCCCGGCAGGGCCGTCGGCATGTAGAGCAGCGTGCCCTCGTCGATCATCGGCAGGAACTCGCTGCCGAGCCGCGACAGCGGCACGAGGGACAGCAGCAGCACGCCGAAGGCGAGCGCGAGGGTCGCGCGCGGGCGTCGCAGTACCGCTTCCAGCACCGGCCGGTAACCCGCGATCAGCCAGCGGTTCAGCGGATTGTCCCGCTCGGGGCGGATGTGGCCGCGGATCAGCGACCCGATCAGCACCGGAATCAGCGTCACGGCGAGCACGGCGGCCGCGGCCATGGCCCAGGTCTTCGTGTACGCGAGTGGCGCGAAGAGCCGGCCCTCCTGTGCCTCGAGCGCAAACACGGGGACGAACGACAGCGTGATCACGCACAGGCTCACGAACAGCGCCGGCCCGACCTCGGTCGCGGCGACACGCGCAATCTCCCAGCGCTCGGCGTCACGCGGCGCGCGTCCATGGCGTTCCTCGAACTGCTCGAGGTGCTTGTGCGCGTTCTCGATCATCACGACGGCGGCGTCGACCATGGCCCCGATCGCGATCGCAATCCCGCCGAGCGACAGCAGGTTCGCGCTGATGCCCTGGAAGTGCATCACGATGAACGCGGCGAGGATGCCGAGCGGCAGCGTGACGACCGCGACGAGCGCGGAGCGTGCATGCCAGAGGAACAGCGCGCAGACGAGCGCCACGACGAAGAACTCCTCGGCGAGCTTGCGCGCGAGGTTGCGCACCGCTTCGAGGATCAGCCCGGACCGGTCATAGACCGTCACGACTTCGACTCCCGCGGGCAGGCTCCCCTTCAGGCTCGCAAGGCGTGCCTTGACCGCCGCGATCGCATCGAGCGCATTCTTGCCGGAGCGCAGGACGACCACACCGCCGACGACCTCGCCCTCGCCGTCGAGTTCGGCGATCCCCCGGCGCAGGATCGGGCCGCGCTGGACGAGCGCAACGTCGCGCAGCAGGACCGGCACAGCGCCCGCGCCCGGCGCGACGGGCACCCGTTCGAGGTCCGCGCGAGTGCGCAGGTACCCTTCGCTGCGCACCATGATCTCGGCCTCGGCCCGCTCGATCACCGACCCGCCGGTCGCCCCGTTGGCCGCGCGGATCGCATCGATCAATTGCGCCACCGTCACGCCGCGAGTGGCGAGTGCCACCGGGTCGGGCACGACCTGCCAGCCCTGCACCATGCCCCCGACCGTCGCGACCTCGGCGACATTCGGCACCGTCTTGAGTTCGTAGCGCAGGAACCAGTCCTGCAGGGCACGCAGCTCGCCAGGATCGTGCTGGCCGCCGCGATCGACCAGTGCGTATTCGTAGATCCAGCCGACGCCGGTGGCATCGGGCCCGAGCGCGGGCGTCACCGCGGCGGGCAGGCGATCGCGCACCTGGCTCAGGTACTCGAGCACCCGCGAGCGCGCCCAGTAGAGATCCGTGTCGTCGTCGAAGAGCACATACACGAACGAATCGCCGAAGAACGAAAAGCCGCGCACGGCCTTGACGCCCGGCACGGACAGCATCGTGGTCGACAGCGGGTAGGTCACCTGGTCTTCGACGATGCGCGGCGCCTGTCCCGGCCATTCCGTGCGTATGACGACCTGCGTGTCGGAGAGATCCGGCAGAGCGTCGAGCGGCGCGCGCACGAGCGCCCAGGCGCCCCATGCCGCAATGCCGAGCGCGGCGACGATCACGACGACGCGATGCGCGATCGCCGCGGCGATGATGCGCGCGATCACCGGTGCGACCCGTGGTTGCCGAGGCGCTCGAGCGCGCCCGAGAGGCTCGCTTCCGAGTCGAGCAGGAACTGCCCCGACGCGACGACCTGCTCACCGCCCCCGAGCCCGTGCAGGATCTCCGTCCGGCCACCGCGGCTCTCGCCCGTGTGCACGGCCACTGGTGCGAAGTGCGTATCGCCGTGGCGCACGATCACGTGCGCGCGCGCGCCGCTGCCGATCACGGCATCGGTCGGGACGAGCCACTGCGCGTCGCGCGCGCCCGCCTGCAGGCCGACGCGCGCCAGCTGCCCCGCGGCGAGCAGGCCGTCTTCATTGTCGAGCACCACCCGCGCGGCCTGCGTGCGGCTCGACGGATCGATCTGCGGCAACAGGGCCTCGATGCGTCCCTCGATGCGTCGCGGCACGCCCTCCACCTCGGCAATGGCCGGCGTCCCGGCCGTGATGCCCGCGGCATCGGCCTGCGGCAGGGCCGCCTGCAGCCAGACGGTTCGCGTACCGTTGATGCGAAACAGGATCGCGTCGGCCGCTGCGGCTTCGCCTTCCCGGACCGCGATCTCGCTGACGACGCCCGGCACGGGCGCGGTCAGCACGATGCGCCCGCCGGCGTCGAGGCGTGTGCCATCCGGGATGCCGAGCGCGCGCAGTCGCGCCGTAGCCGCCGCCGCGAGTTCGCGCTCGCCGGCCGTATCGGCCAGCGCGATGGCTTGCGCTTCGGCCAGCGCGCTGCTCCACGCCGGGGCGATCACCCGTGCGAGCGGTTCGCCGTGCCGCACCGTCGCGAACGGCGCCTTGATATAGAGCTGATCGACGATCAAATCGGTCCGCGCGCTGACGACCCGCTCGAGCCGCAGGTCCCATGCGATCACGCCAGGCACCGTGATCTCGCCGTCCAGGCGGCCCATTTCCACCGCGACGGTCCGTATGCCGAGACTCGCCTGAGTCACCGGCGACACGGCAACGCCGGTCGCCGTGACCTCATCCGCATATCTCGGCAGCAGCTGCATGTCCATGAACGGCGACTTGCCGGGGCGGTCGAAATGCTGGTCGGGCACCATCGGGTCGTACCAGTAGAGAACCTTGCGATCGCCGGCGGTCGCCGTGTCGGGCGCGGGCAGCTCACGCGTCTGGCTCCACCAGATAAAGCCACCCGCGGCGGCCGCGAGCGCGAGCACGATTCCGATCACGAGATTTCGCGTGGGCAGGTTCATGGCGTCGAGTCCTCGTACAGCCAGGTGATGTCGACCCAGGCACGGCCGAGGTCCGCGAGGTGGCTCGCGTGCGTGCGATGCGCGGTGGTTTCGTCGCGGCGCGCATCGAGCCACGCACGCAACTCGCCGCCCGCGCGATACGACGCGAGCGCCGCCGCACTGCGTTCGTGCGCAAGATCGAGCGCGCGCGCATGCGCCGCCACGAGGCGCCCGAGCCCGTCCCACCGCGCATAGGCGGCCCGCACCTGCGCCGTCAGTTCCCGGCGCAAGGCCTCCTGCTCCGCGAGCGCGGCACGTTGCTCGGCCGCGCGCGCCGCGATGTCCGGCGCCTGCCTGTTGCGCGCGAACAGCGGCAGGCTCACGCCGACTTCCAGCATCAGCATGTCGCTGAAGCCGGCGCGTTGTCCGTAGCTCGCCGAAACATTCCAGTCCGGATGACGCCCGGCGCGCGCCACGTCGAGCGCGGCGACGGCCGAAGCGACCCGCGCAGCGGCCGACCGCAGCGTGGGTTGCGCCTCGATGGCAGCGATGGCCGCGGCCAGCGGTCGCGGCGCACGGTCGAACCCGGGCGTTGCCGTCGCGATTGAATAAGGGTCGTCGCCGATCCACTGTGACAGTTCAGCGCGCGCTACACCCGCGGACCCGTCCGCGAGCGCTGCTTCGCCCTCGAGATCGAGGACGGCTGCTTCCGCCGCGAGCGCGTCCACGACCGGACCACCGCCCGCCACGCGTGCCCGCGCGAGGCGCGCCGCAAGTTGCGCCTGCTCGTGGAGTGCATCGAGGGCTGCCAGTTCCCGTTGCGTGGCCCAGAGCGAGGTCCACGCATTGGCGGCCGCCCGCGCGACGGCGAGACGCCGGATGGCCAGTTCGGCCCTCTCGAGTTCGACCCCACGGGCCGCCACCCTGCGCTCCGCAAGGCGGCGGGCGCGTGCGGGCACATCCTGGCGCAGGCCGAAGGTCTTCTGGGTCATGGAATCCGCGTCGGGATCGAAGGCATCCGCGCCGGTCACCGGCAGGCTATCGACACCCACGGCGAGCCGGGGGTCCGGCAGGCGACCTGAGCGCTGCAGGTCGTGTGTCGCAGCCTCGACGGTGGCGCGGGCCGCCTCGAGTGAAGGCGCACGCTCGATCGCGAGGCGTACCGCCTCGGCGAGCGATATTGCAACGGGTGGCCCCGCGGCAGCGTGGGCGGCCGGCAGGGCCATTGCCGCGAGCGCCGCCGCGAGACACGCGGCGTGCAGGAACGAACTGGGATGACGGTTGAACATGCAGCCTCCGGGGTACCGGCACAACGGGCGCGCCGCACAGGGCGGTCGCGGTGATGCACAGGCCCGGGGGCTAGATCAGGAGACTGCAGTACCGGAGGCGGGGTGGCAGGTCGGGAACGGACGCCGTCAGGCGCGAGAGGTGAGCCGACCGCGCAGGCTCCCGAGCCGGCGCGATCGAGATGAACGTGGGCGCCGGTGCCCACACGGCCGCCGCGGCCTTCAGCGATGCATCGGAAGGTGCGGGAGTGTGCGCGGCGCAATGCCCGGCGCAGAGCGCGGGATTGTCCGTGGCCATGTGGGCGGAGTCGCCCTCGCAATGCGCGCTCGTTGCCACCCTGGCCGAGCCCGCGGCCGGGTCCGCCGGGCAACTGTAGGCCGCGAGCGCAATCTGCTGGAACAGCAGGCCCGCCATGGCTGCGAGTGCCACGCGCCTGCGCATGGGGGAGCGCCCGGTCATGGGCGCCACCCTACTCCCGGCGGGCGACCCCGGGCAATGACGCAGGTCAAATACTCCGCGACCGGCGGCGCAGCCATGCGGCGAACGGGGCGCCGAGCTCGCGGTGCGCCAGCGCGTGTTCGACGGTCGCCTGCAGGTAACCGAGCTTGTCGCCGCAATCGTAGCGTTCGCCGTCGAAACGGTACGCGTACACCGGCTCTGCCTGCATCAGCCGCGCGATGCCGTCGGTCAGCTGGATCTCGCCGCCCGAGCCGCGCCCGATGCGCTCGAGGTGCTCGAAGATGCGCGCCGTGAGCACATAGCGGCCGACCACGGCGAGGCGCGACGGCGCCGCGGCCGGCTTCGGCTTCTCGACGATGCTGCGGATCCGCCGCACGGCGCCGCTGCCGCGCTCGATCGCGACGATGCCGTACTTGCCGGTGTCCTTCTTCGGCACCTCTTCGACGGCGAGCACGCTCGCGTGCACCTCGGCGTACACCTCGGCCATCTGCGCGAGACACGGGGGCTCGGCGTCGATCAGGTCGTCGGCGAGGTGCACGAAGAACGGCTCGAAGCCCACGGCCGGCGCCGCGCACAGCACCGCGTGGCCGAGGCCGAGCGGCGCGGGCTGGCGGATGTAGATGCACGACGCGTAGGACGGCAACACGCTGCGCAGCTGGCGCACGAGTTCGTTCTTGCCCTGCGAGACGAGGAGCTTCTCGAGCTCCTGGTCGGAATCGAAGTGGTCTTCGATGGCCCGCTTCGATGCGCCCGTCACGAACACGAGCCGGCGAGCGCCCGCTGCGAGCGCCTCCTCGACCGCATACTGGATCAGCGGCTTGTCCACGACGGGCAACATCTCCTTCGGACTCGCCTTGGTCGCGGGCAGGAACCGCGTGCCCCGGCCGGCGACCGGGAACACCGCGGTTCGAATCGCTGCTTTCATGCGCATGCGCCCATACTAGCGTATCGACGGCATGCGCCGCTGTGTCAGCGCGCGGGCGGCTTCTTCGGCGCCGCCGGTCGCGCCGCGGGCACCGCGCCCCGCTTCGCGGCCGGTTTTGCTCCCGGATTCGCACCTGCGCCGACGCGCAGCTGTTCGCGGTTGTCGTCGATGACTTTCTGGCCGATGCCTTCGACCAGCGAGAGTTCATCGACGCTCCTGAACGGGCCGTGCGCGGCGCGATACGCGACGATCGCCGCGGCACGGGATGGCCCGATGCCCTTCAATTCGCGATCGAGCGTGGCGGCGTCGGCGGTGTTGATGTTGACCGGATCGGCGAAGGCGATGAACGGCAACGCGAGGAGGCTCGCGAGGCAGGCGTGTATCGGGCGCATGGCGGTTCTCCGGAGGCAGCGCGGCGGCGTGCCGCTGCAGTACACGCTACGCGGCGCGCGCGCGCCTGCCGACTCGCAAATGCGCGGCAAACACGTGCTGCAGGATCTTGACAGCGGCCGGGCGGATGCCCGGTCAGTCGCGGATCGGCTTGTCCGCGCCGTCGTTGACGCGTTCGCGCAGGTCCTTGCCGGGCTTGAAGTGGGGCACGTACTTGCCGGCGAGCGCCACGGCCTCACCGGTCTTCGGGTTGCGCCCCTGGCGCGGGGGACGGAAGTGCAATGAAAAGCTGCCGAAGCCGCGGATCTCGATGCGGTCGCCGGTCGCGAGCGCGTCGCTCATGATCTCGAGGATCTGTTTCAGCGCGAGTTCGACGTCCTTGGCGGGCAGGTGCTTCTGCTTCGCAGTGATGATCTCGATGAGTTCCGATTTCGTCATGCGTCGCTCTTGCCCCCGGCTTGCGGCGCCCGGGCCTGCCGGTCCGGGCGCCGCGCCTTTTCATTGTCGCGGGTCGATCAGGAACGGTCGGCCGAACCGATCTGTTCCTTCAGCAGGTCGCCGAGCGACGTGCCGGAGGACGCGGGGCCCTGGTCGGAACGATAGCTCGACACGGCTTCGGCCTCTTCGTGGGCTTCCTTCGCCTTGATCGACAGCGAGATCGTGCGCGTCTTCCTGTCGACGCCCGTGAACTTCGCCTCGATCTCCTCGCCTTCCTTCAGCACGGTGCGCGCATCCTCGATGCGGTCGCGCCCGAGTTCCGAGGCCCGCAGCTGCCCCTCGATGCCGTTGCCGAGATCGATCACGGCGCCGCGCGCATCGACTTCCTTGACCGTGCCGCGCACGATCGTGCCGCGCGGATTCTCGGCGATGTAGGCCGAGAACGGGTCCTTCGCGAGCTGCTTGATGCCGAGCGAGATGCGCTCGCGCTCGGGATCGATCGACAGCACCATCGCCTCGAGCAGCTGGCCCTTCTGGTAGCTGCGGACCGCTTCCTCACCGGGCACGTCCCACGAAATGTCGGACAGGTGCACGAGGCCGTCGATGCCGCCCGGCAGGCCGATGAAGATGCCGAAATCGGTGATCGACTTGATCTGGCCCGACACGTGGTCGCCGCGGTTGCTGTTCTCCGCGAATTCCTTCCACGGATTCGCCTGGCACTGCTTCAGGCCGAGCGAGATGCGGCGGCGCTCCTCGTCGACGTCGAGCACCATGACCTCGACTTCCTGGCCCGTCTGCACGACCTTGGCCGGGTTGACGTTCTTGTTGGTCCAGTCCATCTCCGAGACGTGCACGAGGCCCTCGACGCCGTCCTCGATCTCGACGAACGCGCCGTAGTCGGCGATGTTCGTGACCTTGCCGAACACGCGCGTGTTCGGCGGATAACGGCGCGCGATGTTCTCCCACGGATCGGCGCCCAGCTGCTTCAGGCCGAGCGAGACGCGTGAGCGCTCGCGGTCGAACTTCAGGATGCGCACCTCGATCTCGTCGCCCACCTTGACGACTTCCGACGGATGCTTGACACGCTTCCACGCCATGTCGGTGATGTGCAGCAGGCCGTCGATGCCGCCGAGGTCGACGAACGCGCCGTAGTCGGTGAGGTTCTTGACCGCGCCGCGCACGACCGCGCCTTCCTGCAGGTTGTCCATCAGCGCGCTGCGCTCGGCGGAGAATTCCTGCTCGACGACCGCACGGCGCGACACGACGACGTTGTTGCGCTTCTGGTCGAGCTTGATGACCTTGAACTCGAGCGGCTTGCCCTCGAGGTACGCGGTGTCGCGCACCGGGCGCACGTCGACGAGCGAGCCCGGCAGGAACGCGCGCACGGTTTCGATCTCGACCGTGAAGCCGCCCTTGACGCGGCCGGTGATGACGCCCGTGACGATCTCGCTCGCCTCGAACGCCTTCTCGAGGCGGGTCCAAGTGCGGGCGCGCTTGGCCTTTTCACGGGAGAGGCGCGTCTCGCCATTGCCGTCCTCGACGGCGTCGAGCGCGACCTCGACCTGGTCGCCGGCCTTGACCTCGATCTCGCCGAGTTCGTTCTTGAACTGGTCGACACCGATCACGGCCTCGCTCTTGAGGCCCACGTTCACGATGACGACGTCGTCGGTGACTCCGACGACGAGCCCGGTGAGGATCATTCCCGGACGGATGCGCTGGTTGGCGAGGCTCTGCTCGAAAAGCTGGGCGAAACTTTCAGTCATTGAAATGATGTCCTTGCGGCGCGGACATGCCGCGCTGTCACACCCCGGCTCGTCCCTGAACCCTGGGGAAACCTAAAAAAAGCACCGCATCCGGCGGCGCCGCTGGTAATTCCGCGCGCGATCAGCCCCACAGTCCCTGCGCCCGTCCCGCCGCGAGCACCGCTTCGACCACCTGGGCAATGTTCATGCCGGTCGAGTCGATGATGCGGGCGTCGTGCGCAGGCTTCAGCGGCGCGACCTCGCGGGTCGAATCACGCTGGTCCCGTTCGGCTATCTCACGCGAAAGGGCGGCGAGGTTAGCACCAGACCCCTTTTCTTTCAACTGCTTATAGCGCCTCAGCGCCCGCTCTTCGGCCGTGGCGGTGAGGTAGATCTTGAGGCGGGCCGCCGGGAAGATCACGGTGCCCATGTCCCGACCGTCCGCCACCAGGCCCGGGGCTCGGGCGAAGGCCCGCTGGCGCTCGATCAGGGCGTCCCGGACAGGTGCGGAGGCCGCCACGCGCGACGCACCCTGGCCCGTCTCTTCCGAACGCACGTCCGCCGTGACATCGACCCCGCCGAGGCGGATCTGCTCGGCACCCCGCTCGTCCGTCCCGAACTCGACATCCATGGCACGGGCGAGCGCCGCATGGCCCGCCATGTCGCCCGCGGGGACACCCTGCAAGCGCCCGGACAGCGCGACGAGGCGGTACAGGGCTCCACTGTCGAGCAAGTGCCAGCCGATGCGCCGCGCGACCCCGCGGCTCACCGTGCCCTTGCCCGAACCGCTCGGGCCGTCGATCGTGACTACCGGGGCGGCCTGCGTCGCATCCATGCGCACATCCTACGAAATGGCGAGTCCGGCAGCGCGCGCGAGCGGCACGAAGTTCGGGAACGAGGTGGCGACATTGGCGACGTCCAGGATCTCGAGCGGGCCCCCGGCCCGCAGGCTCGCGACCGCGAACGCCATCGCGATCCGGTGATCGCCGTGGCTGTCGATCGTGCCCCCGCCGAGGGGCCCGCCCTCGATGCGGATGCCGTCGGGCAGCAATTCGTGTCGCACGCCGAGCCGGCCGAGCCCTGCGGCCATGGCGGCGAGCCGGTCGGTCTCCTTGACGCGCAGTTCCCCTGCCCCCCGCAGCTCGGTGACGCCCTTCGCGGCCGCCGCCGCGATGAACAGCACCGGGAACTCGTCGATCGCGAGCGGCACTAGGGCCTCCGGGATGCGGACACCCACGAGCGCGCTCGCGCGCACGACGAGATCGGCGCTCGGCTCGCCGCCGCTCTCGCGCGCGTTCTCGACGCGGATGTCGGCCCCCATCAGGCGCAGGATATCGAGGATGCCGGTACGGGTCGGGTTGATGCCGACATTGCGCAACACGAGCGCCTCGTGCGCCGCGAGGCAGCCCGCGACGAGGAAGAACGCCGCCGATGAAATGTCGCCCGGCACGTCGATGTGTGTCGCGGCGAGTCGCTGGCCGCCGTCGATCTGCGCGACGGCGCCCTGCCGGCGCACCTCGACGCCGAAGCCGCGCAGCATGCGTTCCGTATGATCGCGCGTCGGTGCGGGTTCGGTGACGCGGGTCGTTCCCTCGGCATACAGGCCGGCGAGCAGGATCGCGGACTTCACCTGCGCGCTCGGCACCGGGAGCGCATAGTCGATCGCGACGAGCGGCGCGCCCGTCACTTCGACCGGTGGCTTGCCGTCCCGCGTGGCGATGCCTGCGCCCATGGCGCGCAACGGCTGCGCGACACGCTCCATCGGCCGGCGGACCAACGAGGCGTCGCCGGTGAGGGTCGCGCGAAACCGCTGCCCGGCGAGAAGGCCCATGAACAGGCGCATCGCGGTACCGGAGTTGCCCATGTCGAGCACGTGGGCGGGGGCGGACAGCCCCCGCGCGCCGACGCCCTCGACCGACAGCCGCGTATCCGAATGCCGCTCGATCGCGACGCCCATCGCGCGCAGCGCGGCGAGCGTGGCGTGGCAATCCTCGCTCGGCAGGAAGCCCGCGATCCCGGTGCGCCCCTCGGCAATGCCGCCGAGCATCAGCGCGCGGTGCGAGATCGACTTGTCGCCGGGCACCACGATCTCGCCGGCCACCCGCCGCGCAGGCTCGACCCGATAGCGCGCCACACCGCCGCTCAACGCGCGCCGCCCGCGAGCCAGGCATCGATCGCGGCGAGCAGGCGCGTGTGGTCCGATTCGCGCCCGACCGTGATGCGCAGGTACTGCGCGAGCCCGTAGTTGCCGACCGGCCGCACGATGACACCCTGGCGCAACAGGAACTCATTGAGTGCCGCCGCGCGCGCGGCCTCGCCGCAGCCGGTGAGCACGAAGTTGCCGGCCGACGGCAGCACGGTGAAGCCGCGCGCGACGAGCCCCTGCGCGAGACGCGGTCGCTCCGCGGCGACGAGCGCGACCGCGCGGCCGACGTGGTCGCGATCCGCGAGTGCCGCGCGCGCGCCTGCGAGCGCGAGCGAGTTCACGTTGAAGGGCTGGCGGATGCGGTTCAGCACGTCGGCGACTTCCGGGTGGCTCGCCGCGAAGCCGACGCGCAGCGCCGCGAGTCCGTAAGCCTTGGAGAACGTGCGCACGACGACGAGGTTCGGGTAGCGCGCGAGCCACGCGATGCCGTCGCCGCAACCGGCATCGACCGCGTACTCGAAGTACGCCTCGTCGAGCACGACGAGCGCGCCCGCGGGGACCCGCGCAATGAACGCCTCGAGCGCCGCCGCCGACACCCAGGTTCCGGTCGGGTTGTTCGGGTTCGCGATGAACACGAGCCGCGTGGCGGGGGTCACCGCGGCGAGCATCGCATCGAGGTCGTGGCCGAGCGGCATCGTCGCGTGCGAGGCGGGATGCGCGGGCACCGCGACCAGGCGGGCGCCCGTCGCCTGCACCGCGAGGGGATAGACCGCGAAGCAATATTGCGACATCACCGCATCCGTGCCCGGCGACAGGAAGGCCTCCGCGAGCAGCACGAGCACGTCGTTCGAACCGTTGCCGAGGGTCAGCTGCGCGGGGGCGACCCGCAAGCGCGCCGCGAGCGCCTGCTTCAGCGCATGCCCGCTGCCGTCGGGGTAGACCCAGGACTCCGGGAGCGCCGCCTGCATCGCCGCGAGCGCCGCCGGGCTCGCGCCGAGCGGGTTCTCGTTCGACGCGAGCTTCACGATGTCGGCGAGCCCGAGCTCGCGCGCGAGTTCATCGACCGGCTTGCCGGGCGTGTACGGCGCGATGCCGCGCACGCTCGCGCTGGCGAATTCGGCGGGGTGCTCGCGGCTCATCGCGCGCTCACTGCACCGCCCGCGGATAGGCGCCGAGCACCCGAAAGAGCGATGCGCGCTGCTTCAGGTTCGCGAGCGCCTTCGCGATGCGCGGCTCGGCGGCGTGCCCTTCGATGTCGAGGAAGAACACGTAGTCCCACTTGCGCTTGCCCGACGGGCGCGACTCGATGCGCGTGACGTTGATCCGGTGCTTCGCGAGCGGCTCGAGCAGCCGGTAGAGCGCGCCGGGCGCGTCGGTGTGGCTGCCCGAGACGATGAGGCTCGTGCGGTCCGCACCGCTCGGCGGAAAGAGCTTGCGCCCGATCACGAAGAAGCGTGTCGTGTTGTCGGGCCGGTCCTCGATGTCGGCCGCGAGCACCGTGAGCCCGTACACCTCCGCGGCGGTTTCCCCGGCGATGGCCGCGGTGTCCTTCTCGTCGCGGGCCCGCCGCGCGCCCTCCGCATTGCTCGCGACCGGCACGAGATCGACGTCCGGCAGGTGCTCCCGCAGCCACTCGCGGCACTGCGCGAGCGACTGCGGATGGGAGCAGATGCGCTTGACGCGCGCCAGCCCCGCCATGCGCCCCATCAGGAACTGGCGGATGCGCAACTCCACCTCGCCGCAGATGTGCAGCGGCGAGCCGAGGAAGCGGTCGAGCGTGTAACTGACCGTGCCTTCGCTCGAATTCTCGATCGGCACGACGCCGAAATCGGCGTTGCCGGCCTCGACCTCGTGGAATACCTCGTCGATCGAGGCGAGCGCGAGCGCGCGCACGGAGTGGCCGAAGTGCTTGAGCACCGCCGCCTGCGTGAACGTGCCTTCCGGCCCGAGGAAGGCCACCTTGAGTGGCTGCTGCTGCGCGAGGCAGGCCGACATGATCTCGCGGAAGAGCCTGAGGACTTCCTCGTCGCGCAATGGCCCCTTGTTGCGCTCGAGCGCGAGCCGCAGCACCTGCGCCTCGCGTTCCGGCCGGTAGAAATCGACCGTGCGCCCTTCCTTGTGCTTCGAGATGCCGACCTGTTGCGCGAGCCCCGCGCGCTCGTTGATCAGCGCGTGGATGCCCGCATCGATCGTGTCGATGCGGCGCCGCACCGCCTCGAGCGCCCCGCTCCCGCCGTCCTTCGACTTCGCCCGCCGAGCCATCCGGACCCCCCTGCGTCAGACGACGCGCGCCGACAATACTCCGTCGATCGCGCGAATGCGCGCCAGCACGTCGGCCGGTACCGATCCGTCGGCGTCGATCAGCGTGTAGGCGTACTCGCCGCGCGACTTGTTCAGCAGGTCGGCGATGTTGAGCTTCGCCTCCGCGAGGCAGGTCGAGATCTGGCCGACCATGTTCGGTACGTTGCTGTTGGCGATCGCGAGCCGTGACGTGCCGGGCACGCGCGGCAGCACCGACTCCGGGAAATTGACGCAGTTGCGCAGGTTGCCGTTCTCGAGGAAATCGCGCAGGGTTTCGGCGACCATCACCGCGCAGTTCTCCTCGGCCTCGCCGGTCGAGGCCCCGAGATGCGGCAGCGTGACGACCTTCGCGTGGTCCTTGAGGGCATTGTTCGGGAAGTCGCACACGTAGGCGCGCAGGTGGTTCGCATCGAGCGAGGCGAGCACCGCGGCGTCGTCCACGATCGGCGCCCGCGCGAAATTCAGCACCACGCCGCCCGGCTTCATCAGCGCGAGGCGGGGCTCGTTGACGAGGCCGCGCGTCTCACCGTTCAGCGGCACGTGCACGGTCACGAGGTCGGCGCGCGCGAACAGGTCGTCGAGCGACAACGCCTGCTCGACGTTCGACGACAGCTGCCACGCGCGCTGCACGGTGATCTGCGGGTCGTAGCCGAGCACCCGCATGCCGAGCGCCAGCGCAGAATTGGCGACCTCGACGCCGATCGCGCCGAGCCCGACGACGCCGAGGGTGCGTCCCGGGAGCTCGAAGCCGACGAACTGTTTCTTGCCCTTCTCGACCGCTGCGTCGATCGCCTTGTCGTCGCCCTGCGTGCGGCGGGCGAAGTCCCACGCGGCGCAGACGTTGCGCGCGGCGATCAGCATGCCGGCGATCACGAGTTCCTTGACCGCGTTGGCGTTCGCCCCCGGCGAGTTGAACACCGGCACGCCGCGCTTCGCGAGCGCCGCCACCGGGATGTTGTTGACGCCGGCGCCCGCGCGGCCCACCGCGAGCACGCTGTCGGGAATCGCGAGCGAGTGCATGTCGGCCGAGCGCACGAGCAACGCGTCGGGCCGCGCGATGTCGGCGGCGATTTCGTAACGGTCGCGCGGCAGGCGCTCGAGGCCTTTCACGCTGATGTTGTTCAGTGTCTGGATCCGGAATGTCATGTACGTATCGCGGGCGGCCTCAGCCGTGGCGCCGCTGGAACTCCTTCATGAAGGCGATGAGCGCATCGACGCCCTCGGCGGGCATCGCGTTGTAGATCGAGGCGCGAAAGCCGCCGACCGAGCGGTGACCCTCGAGATTCACGAGCCCCGCCGCGGCGGCCTCCGCGAGGAAGGTCTTCTCGAGCGCCGTGTCGGGAATCGTGAACGGCACGTTCATCCACGAGCGCGCCTCTTTCGCCACCGGGTTCGCGTAGTACCCCGACGCGTCGATCGCGTCGTAGAGCCGCCCCGCCTTGGCGCGGTTGCGCGCGGCGATACCCTCGAGCCCGCCCTGCTTCAGGAGCCACTTGAACACGAGGCCGGCGAAGTACCAGCCGAAGGTCGGCGGCGTGTTGAGCATCGAGCCGTTGTCCGCCATTTCCTTGTAGTTCCACACCGACGGCGTATCGGGCCGCGCCCTGCCGAGCAGGTCTTCGCGCACGATCACGACGACCAGCCCGGACGGGCCGATGTTCTTCTGGGCGCCGGCGTAGATCAGCCCGAAGCGCGTCACATCGACCGGGCGCGAGAGGATCGTCGAGGAGAAATCGGCGACGAGCGGCACGCCGCGCGTATCGGGCACGTACGGAAACTCGACGCCGCCGATCGTCTCGTTCGGCGTGTAGTGCACGTACGCGGCTCCCGGCGTGAGCCTGAGCGCGCCGGCCGCCGGCACGGTGCTGTAGTTGCCCGCCTGCTCGTCGGCCGCGACATTCACCGTCGCGTAGCGCTTCGCCTCACCGATCGCCTTCTTCGACCAGGCGCCGGTATTGACGTAGTCGACGGTCGAATCCGCCGCCGCGAGGTTCTGCGGGATCGCTGCGAACTGGCCGGTGGCGCCACCCTGCAGGAACAGCACCTTGTACTCCCGCGGGATCGCGAGCAATTGCCGCAGGTCCGCCTCGGCCTCGGCGGCCACGGCGACGAACGCCTTGCTGCGGTGGCTCACTTCCATCACCGACATGCCGCTGCCGCGCCAGTCGGTCAGTTCCGATCGGGCCTGTTCCAGGACTTCGAGGGGCAATGTGGCCGGCCCCGCGGCGAAATTGAATACGCGCACGAGCTCGCTTTCGGAGGTCAGAGAGGTCGAAAGGATCGCGGCGATTTTATCAGGGAGGCGCGGGCCCGTCAGAACTTTCAGTGCTTGCGTCCGCACCGGATGCCGGCTCGTCGTCGCCGAAATTCTCGATGCGCTCGACGCCGGTGAGCCGCTCGCCCTCGTCGAGGCGGATCAGGCGCACGCCCTGCGTGTTGCGCCCGACGACCGACACGTCGGCGACCGGCGTGCGCACGAGCGTGCCGTTCGAACTGATCAGCATCAGTTCCTGGGTCGCCTCGACCTGCAATGCGGCCACCGTCCCGCCGTTGCGGTCCGTCGTCTGCAGCGCGATCACGCCCTGGCCGCCGCGTCCGTGGATCGGGAACTCGACGAGCGGCGTCAGCTTGCCGAAACCGTTCTCGGACGCGGTCAGCACGAGGCCCTCGCGCACGACGATCAGCGCGATCAGCTCCTGCCCGGTCTCGAGCTTCACGCCGCGCACGCCCGCGGCATCGCGCCCCATCGCGCGCACTTCGCTCTCGTTGAAGCGGATCGCCTTGCCGCCGCTCGTGAACAGCATGATCTCGCGCGTGCCGTCGGTCAGGTCGACGCCGACCAGCCGGTCGTTGTCACGCAGGTCGACCCCGATGATGCCGTTGGTGCGCGGGCGCGAGAACGCCGACAGCGGCGTCTTCTTCACGGTGCCGTGGCTCGTCGCCATGAACACGTAATGCAGGTCGTCGAACTGCTTGACCGGCAGCACGGCGTTGATCTTCTCGCCCTCGCGCAGCGGCAGCAGGTTCACCATCGGCTTGCCGCGCGCATTGCGGCCCGCCTGCGGCAGCTCGTACACCTTGAGCCAGTAGACCTGGCCGCGGTTCGAGAAGCAGAGCAGCGTGTCGTGCGTGTGCGCGACGAACATCTTCTCGACGAAATCCTCGTCCTTCATCGCGGTCGCCGACTTGCCGCGCCCGCCGCGCCGCTGCGTCTGGTACTCGGTGACCGGCTGCGATTTCGCGTAACCGGCGTGCGACAGCGTGACGACGACGTCCTGCGGCTCGATCAGGTCTTCGGTCGTGAGGTCGAGATGGTCGCGGTTGATCTCGGTACGGCGCGCATCGCCGTACTGGTCGCGCACCTCGACCAGCTCGCCGCGGACGACCTCGGCCAGCCGCTCGCGCCGCGCGAGGATGTCGCCGAGATCGCGCACCAGCGCGAGGATGTCCTGGTACTCGACGACGATCTTGTCCTGCTCGAGCGCCGTGAGCCGGTGCAGGCGCATGTCGAGGATCGCCTGTGCCTGCACGTCCGACAGGCGGTACCCGCCGTCGCGCAGGCCCGTGTCCGCGAGCGCGCCCGCCGGTCGCGTGGACACGTCGCCCGCGCGCTCGAGCATCGCGGCGACGACGCCCGGTGGCCAGCCGCGCGCCGTCAATGCGACCCGCGCCTCGGCCGGCGACGCGGCGGCCTTGATCGTCGCGATCACCTCGTCGATGTTCGCGAGCGCGACCGCGAGACCCTCGAGGACGTGGGCCCGTTCGCGCGCCTTGCGCAGGTCGAAAATCGTGCGCCGCGTGACGACCTCGCGCCGGTGGCGCAGGAACGCCTCGAGCATTTCCTTCAGCGACAGCAGGCGCGGCTGGCCGTCGACCAGCGCCACCATGTTGATGCCGAACACCGTTTCCATCGGTGTCTGCGCATAGAGGTTGTTGAGCACGACCTCCGCGACCTCGCCGCGCTTCAGCTCGATCACGACGCGCATGCCGTCCTTGTCGGACTCGTCGCGCAGTTCCGAAATGCCCTCGATCGCCTTGTTGCGCACGAGATCGGCGATGCGCTCGAGCAGGCGCGCCTTGTTCACCTGGTAGGGCAGCTCGGTCACGATGATCGACTGCCGCCCGCCCTTGTCGAGGTCCTCGAAATGCGCGCGTGCGCGGATCGAGAGCCGGCCGCGGCCGCCCTTGTAGGCGCTGGCGATCTCCTGCGCGCCGTTGATGATGCCGGCGGTCGGGAAATCGGGGCCGGGCACGATCTGCATCAGCGCCGCGAGCGAAATCGCCGGGTCGTCGAGCACCGCGATGCAGGCGTCGACGATCTCGGTGAGGTTGTGCGGCGGAATGTTGGTCGCCATGCCGACCGCGATGCCCGAGGAGCCGTTCAGCAGCAGGTTCGGCACGCGGGTCGGCAGCACCGCTGGCTCGACCTCCGATTCGTCGTAGTTCGGCGCGAAATCGACCGTTTCCTTGTCGATGTCGGCGAGCAGTTCGCCGGCGAAGCGCGACATGCGCACTTCGGTGTAGCGCATCGCCGCCGGCATGTCGCCGTCGACCGAGCCGAAGTTGCCCTGGCCGTCGACCTGCAGGTAGCGCATCGAGAACGGCTGGGCCATGCGCACGATCGCGTCGTAGACCGACGCGTCGCCGTGCGGGTGGTATTTGCCGATCACGTCGCCGACCACGCGCGCCGATTTCTTGTACGGCTTGTTCCACTCGTTGCCGAGTTCGCGCATCGCGTACAGCACGCGGCGGTGCACGGGCTTCAGGCCGTCGCGGACGTCCGGCAGCGCGCGCCCGACGATCACGCTCATCGCGTAATCGAGGTAGGAACGGCGCATCTCGTCTTCGAGATTGACGGGGAGGATTTCGCGGGCGATATCGGCCATAAACGGCGAATTTTACCACAAGCGGGCGCTACGCCGCGCATTGGCGGGGCACCCGGCCGACGCTCCCGATATAATTTCGGCGATGCAGCCGATCGACCTTTTCATCGAGGCCCGCTGGGCCATGCCGATGGACGCAGCACCCGTCCTCGCGCACGCCGCTATCGCGATCGACGCCGGGCGCATCGTCGGATTCGGCGATGCCTCCGCGCTCGCCGCGCGCTACGCCCCGCGCGAGCGGCTCGTGCGGCCGCACCATGCGCTGCTGCCCGGGCTCGTCAATGCGCACACGCATGCAGCGATGAGCCTGTGGCGCCACCTGCCGATCCGTGGCCCGCTGATGCAGTGGCTCAACGAGACCATCTGGCCGCTCGAGCGCCGCCGCGTCAATGCGCAATTCGTCAGGAGCGGCACGCAGCTCGCGATGGCGGAGATGCTCGCGGCCGGCATCACCTGCTTCGCCGACATGTACTTCTTTCCCGAGGAAGTCGCGCGCCTCGCGCGCGCGCGACACCTGCGCGTCGTCGTCGGCGCGCCGATCGTCGATGCGCGCACACCGTGGGCGGCCGATGCCGACGAGCACCTCGACAAGGCGGCGCGGCTGTGGGACGAATACCGCGGCGATCCGCTGATCCTGCCGTGCTTCGCGCCCCACTCGCCCTACGCGGTTTCGCGCGCAACCTTCGTGCGCCTGCGCCGGCTGGTCGACCAGCTCGACGCGCCGCTCGCCATGCACCTGCACGAGACGCAGACCGAGGTGCAGGACAGCCTCGCGGCCCACGGTGCCCGCCCCCTCACCTGGCTCGCCGACGAGGGGCTGCTGCGGCCCGGCTTTTCCGCCGTGCACATGAACTGGCTCACCGACGATGACGTCGACCTCGCGATGCGGACCGGCATCTCGGTCGTGCACTGCCCGCAATCGAACCAGCGGCTCGGCAGCGGCATCTGCCCCGTCGACGCGTTGCGCACCGCGGGCGTCAATGTCGCGCTCGGCACCGGCGGCGCGGCGAGCGTCGGCGCGCTCGACCTCCTCGCGGAAGCGCGGGCCGCGAGCCTCCTCGCGAGCCTTGCGACGCACGACCCGCAGGCGCTCGGCGCGATCGATGCACTCAGGATGGCGACCCTCGGCGGCGCGCAGGCGCTCGGGCTCGCGCACGAGATCGGGTCGCTCACGCCGGGCAAAGCGGCCGATCTCGTCTGCATCGACCTGTCGGCGCCCGCCTGCCAGCCGGTCGGTGAGCCAGCCGACGCGATCGTGTTCGCCGCGGGGCGCGACGCCGTCACCGATGTCTGGGTGAACGGCCGCGCGATGGTGCGCGACCGCCGGCTGCTCGCCTTCGACCCGGCCGAGCTCGCCTCGAGCGCGCCCGACGTGCCCGCCCGGTCCTCCGTCGGGGCGGCCGCATGACCCGCGCGCAAGGTCGCGCGCGATCGGCCGGTGCCGACGCCGCCGAACTCGCGAAGTTCGATGCGCTCGCGCACCGCTTCTGGGATCCCCATGGCGAATTCCGGCCACTGCACCGCTTGAACCCGGTGCGCTGCGCGTTCGTGCGCGAACGCGCCCAACTCGCGGGCGCACGGGTGCTCGATGTCGGCTGCGGCGGCGGCCTCCTCGCCGAGGCGCTCGCGGAAGCGGGCGCACAGGTCACCGCCATCGATCTCGCGCCCGCGATGATCGAAGTGGCGCGGCTGCACGCACTCGAGCGCGGCCTCGCCATCGACTATCGCACCGAGAGCGCGGCGGACCTCGCCGCCGCGGGCACCGGCCCGTTCGACGTGGTCACGTGCATGGAAATGCTCGAGCACGTGCCCGATCCGCGCGGGTTTTTCGCGACCTTCGCGCGCCTCGTACGCCCCGGGGGCGCCCTCTTCGTCTCGACGATCAACCGCAATGCGAAGGCCTTTGCACTCGCGATCGTCGCCGCCGAGTATGTGCTGCGCCTGCTGCCGCGCGGCACCCACGAATATGAACGATTCATCCGTCCGTCGGAGCTCGTGCGGATGGCGCGCGGCGCCGGGTTCTCCGCCCGCGACCTCGCGGGCATCGACTACGACCCGTTCAGCGAAGCGGGCACGCTGACCCCCGATACGTCCGTGAACTATCTGGCGCATTTCCGTCGCGATGGAGCGGGCCCGTGAGTACCCGCGGCGGGGGCACGCCCGTACGGGCGGTGCTGTTCGACCTCGACGGCACGCTGCTCGACACGGCCCCCGACATGGTGGGCGCGATGAATGCGCTGCGCGCCGAAGAGCGCCTGCCGCCGGTCCGCTTCGACACCGCACGCGCGCAGGTGTCGCACGGTTCGAACGGACTCATGCGCATCGGCTTCCCGGGGATCGAGGGAGAGGCGCTCGAACGCCTGCGCGATCGCTTCCTCGCGCTCTATCGCGCGCGGCTCGCCGATGAAACGGATCTCTTCCCGGGCGGTGCGGAGATGCTCGCATACCTCGAGGGCGCCGCGCTGCCGTGGGGCGTCGTCACGAACAAGCCCGGCTGGCTCGCCGAGCCGCTGCTCGCCGAACTCGGGCTCGCCGCGCGCATGGCCTGTCTCGTGAGCGGCGACACGCTGCCGGTGCGCAAGCCGAGCCCGGAGCCGCTGCTGCACGCGGCGGGTGCGATCGGCGTCGGGCCCGCCGAATGTGTCTACGTCGGCGATGCGCTGCGCGACATCGAGGCGGCCCGCGCGGCGGGCATGCGTGCGGTGGTGGCTTCATTCGGCTATGTCAGCGCGGCGGACGAGCATCACCTGTGGCCCGCCGAAGCCTGGATCGACTCGCCCGGCGCACTCGTCCGCTGGCTCGAGGACGCATGAGTACCGCGGTCGCGCTCGCCGTCGCGTGCGGCGCCTTCGCATTCGGCGCGCTGCTCGGCTGGCTCGTCGCGCAATTGCTCGCGGCGCGGCGCACCGCCGCACTCGGCGCCGCCCTCGAGGCCGCGAAGGCGCGGCTGGCCGCCGACGAGCAGCGTGCGCGCGAGCAGGTCGAGATCCTCGCGCAGAGCGAGATGCGGCTGCGCGCCGCATTCGACGAACTCGCCGCCGAATCGCTGCGCTCCAACAGCGAAGTGTTCCTCGCGCTCGCGCGTGAATCGCTCGGCAGGGAACAGGCCACCGTGCAGGGCGCGCTGAAGGAGCGCGAGGCGGCGTTCAACCAGCTGATCGAGCCGATCCGCGCCACCCTCGCGCGCACCGAGGCGGAAGTGCAGGCACTCGAGCGCGAGCGGCGCGAGGCGTTCATCACGCTGCGCACGCAGATCGAATCGCTGACGAGCGGCCAGGCGCAGCTCGCCCGCGAGACGCGCAACCTCGTGACGGCGCTGCGCCGCCCCGAAGTGCGCGGGCGCTGGGGCGAGCTCACGCTGCGCCGGGTCGTCGAGCTCGCCGGGCTCAGCGAACACGCGGACTTCACCGAGCAGGCGCACGTCGCGACGGGCGAAGGGTCGCTGCGCCCCGACCTCGTCGTGCACATGCCCGACGAGCGCGACCTCGTGGTCGATGCGAAGACGCCGCTCGACGCCTACCTCGACGCGGTCGAGGCCGACACCGACGACACCCGTGCCATCGCGCTCGCACGCCACGCGCAGCAGGTCGAGGCGCGGATCCGTGAACTCGCCGGCAAGGCTTACTGGGCGCAGTTCGCCCGCAGCCCGGAGTTCGCGGTGCTGTTCCTGCCCGGCGACCAGTTCCTTTCGGCGGCGCTCGCCGAGCGGCCCGACCTGATCGACAACGCGCTGAAGCAGAGCGTCGTGATCGCCACCCCCTCCACGCTCATGGGACTGCTCAAGGCCGTCGCCTTCGGCTGGCGCCAGGCGCAGGTCGCGCAGCACGCCGCCGAGATCCAGGGTCTCGGCCAGGACCTCCACAAGCGTCTCGTGACCTTCACGGGCCATCTTGCACGTGCGGGCCAGCGGCTCGGCGGCGCCGTCGAGGCCTACAACAGTGCCGTCGGCTCGCTCGAGCGCCAGGTGCTGCCGGGGGCGCGGAAGTTCACGGAGCTCGGCGTTGCGGCCGGCGCGGTGCTCACGGCGCCCGAGCCGATCGAGCGGCTGACCCGTGAGCCGGCCGCGCCGCCAGGCGCCACCACGCCCTCGCCCGGTGAGCCCGCGCCGCTGGTCGATTCCGACAGCGACACGCCATGACTGCGCCCGACGTCGCGGCACCGCCGCGCACCGCGGGCGCCCGCTATTTCGCGTGGCTCTACACGCCCGCCCCCGCGCAGGCGGGCACCGCCGCGCTGCTCACGCTCGAGCACGAGATCATGACGAGTACGGGCGCATCTCTCGACCACACGGTGGCCCACGCACGGCTCGGTTGGTGGCAGGAGGAAACGGCGCGGCTCGCGGCCGCGGTACCCGCGCATCCGGCGAGTCGTGCCGCGCAGCAGGCCTTCCTCGCGGCGGGCCTGCCCGCACCCGACCTGCAACCCCTCGCGGACCTCGCCGCGCGCGGCCTCGCCCGTCACGCCCTCGCGCGCGATGTCGCGCCCGGCGACCTCGCGGGCGACGCGGCGCTGTGGGCCGACGGACTCGTCAAGCCGCTCGCCGTGCTCGCTTGCGGCGCCATGCGCGCCATTCCTCCCGATGAAGGCGTGGCAGCGGCGCTCGGCCACGCGCTGTACGGGCAGGAGCAGGCGCCAGCGGCAGCATCGGCCGCAACGCTGCGCGCGGCTATCGCCGCCCTGCCCGCAGCACTCGCGGCACCGCTGCGCGGCCTCGTCGTCTGGTCCATGCTCGCGCTGCATGCCGGGCCGCGCGGCGCCTTTGCCGAAACCTGGGCTGCCTGGCGCGCCGCGCGGCGCGTCGAACGCGGCCGACTCCGGGGATGACATGACCGCCACGATCGAACCTCGCCTCTACCGTGCCGCACCCGACGAACTGGCGGGCCGCATCATCGCGATCACCGGCGCCGGCAGCGGCATCGGCCGCGCGGTTGCGCTCGCGTGCGCCGCGCACGGCGCGGAAGTGGTGCTGCTCGGCCGCACCGTCGCGAAGCTCGAAACGGTCTACGACGAGATCGTCGCAGCCGGCGGAGCCACGCCCGTGATCGCGCCGCTCGATCTCGAGAAGGCGACCGCGAAGGAATACGACGCCATCGCCGCGGCGATCGATGCCCGCTACGGCCGCCTCGACGGCCTGCTGCACAATGCAGGCCTCCTCGGCGATCTCTCGCCGATCGAGCATTACGACGTGCCGCTGTGGACCCGTGTCCTGCACGTCAATGTCACGGCGGCCCTGGCGCTGACGCAGGTGTTGTTGCCGCTGCTGCGCGCCGCGCCCGACGCGAGCGTGCTCTACACCTCGAGCAGCGTCGGCCGGCGAGGACGCGCGTACTGGGGCGCGTACGCGGTCTCCAAGTTCGCGATCGAGGGGCTGACCCAGGTGCTCGCCGACGAGCTGTCCGGCACGACGCGGGTGCGCGTCAACGCGATCAATCCCGGCGGCACCCGCACCGCGATGCGCCGCGCGGCCTACCCCGCGGAAATGCCCGAATCCGTGCCGCCACCCGAGGCGATCACCGCGGCGTACGTCTGCCTCCTCGGGCCGGGCGGGCGCGGATTGACGGGGGCGACCGTGGACGCGCAGGCGCCGGCCGCGGCGCGCGCGGGCGCTTCGTAGGCGGGGGCGGGGCCGGCGGAGCCGCCTGCGGCGTCGCGGACGGTTCCGCGACGCCGAGCAGCGCGGCGAGTTCGGCATCGGTCAGCGCGCGGGACCGTCCGCGCGGCAGCAGCGGATCGAGCGCGAGGGTACCGAATCGCACGCGCAGTACCCGGCTCACGGTGGCGCCCTGCCGCTCGAACAATTGCCGTACGGCCTTGCCGCTCGCGCCGCGCGTCACGAGCGCATACCAGCGATTGCTGCCCTCGCCGCCCGCGGCCTCGCAGCCGAGCACCGCGAGGCGTTCACCGCTGTCCATTTCGCCCGAGAGCAGCGGCGCGAGCCGTTCGGCGGGCAACTCGCCGTGAAGCCGCACGCGGAATTCGCTCTCGACACGGCGGGCTGCGCGCTGCAGGCGCATCGCGAGGCTCCCGTCGGAGGAAAACAACTCGAGGCCCCCGTCGATCCGCGGCATCGGGCTCACGGCGATGAAGCGCCGGCCCGCACGTTTCGGCATCCGCGCCAGCAGCGACTCGTGGCCGGAATCGTCCGGCGCCTGCAGCGATTCGCCGGGCGAGCGGTGCGCGAGGAAGACGGTTGCGCCCGGCGCCGCGGCGCGCCGCCGGATCGACCGCCCGTCGAGACGCACGTCGTCGCGCGGCCCGACGCGCACGCCGAGCGTGGCGACCTGTCCGTTCACGGTGAGGCGCCCGGCCCGGATCCACGCTTCGGCCTCGCGACGCGAGGCGAGCCCCTGGCTCGCGAGCACCTTCTGCAGCCGCTCGCCCTGCAGCGGCTCGCCGCGCGGCGCGCTCACGGCCCGGGATCGTGTGGGGCGGCGACGAGCCCGGGCGCATCGCCGGCAGCCGCCTCGTACTCCTCGTCGTCGCCGTCGCCGTCGCCGTCGGGCGGGTCGGTCTCCGCCGCTTCGTCGTCGGCGCCCGCCGCAGCGACGACCTCGCCGGTGCCCGGGAACTCCAGTTGCGGATTGAGCTCGGGCATCGCCTTCAGCTCCGCGAGCGTCGGCAGCTCATCGAGGCTCTTCAGCCCGAAGTAGTCGAGGAACTCGCGCGTCGTGCCGAGCAGCTCCGGATGACCCGGCACATCCCGGTGACCGACGACGCGCACCCAGTTGCGCTCGGTGAGCGTGCGCACGATGTTCGGGTTCACCGCGACGCCGCGCACGAGTTCGATCTCGGCACGCGTGATCGGTTGTCGATAGGCGATCAGCGCCAGTGTTTCGAGCAGCGCACGCGAGTACTTCTGCGGTCGCTCGGGCCACAGCCGCGAGACCCGCGCGGCATACTCGGCGCGCACCTGCACGCGCCACCCGCCCGCGGTCTCGAGCAGTTGCAGGGCACCACCCGCATAGGCGGCGGCCAGCTCCCCGAGCGCGGCGCGCAGTTCGCCGTTCGCCGGCCGGTCGCCGTCGTCGAAGAGCGCCGCCAGATCCGCGAGCGGCAGCGGCCGGCCCGCCGCGAGCAATGCGGCCTCGACGATATGGCGCAGTGAGGTATCGGTCATTGGCTCGCCTCGCCGGTCGCGTTGTCCGCGACCAGATGCAATCCTTCATGGCCGGGCGGCGCGGCGCGCACGTGCAGCGGCGCGTAGGGCTCGGCCTGGACGAAATCGATGAGGCCTTCGCGCACGAGCTCGAGGATCGCGACGAAGGTGACGGTGATGCCCATGCGACCCTCTTCCGGGCGAAACAGCTGTCCGAACTCGACGAACCCCGGCCCCTCGAGCCGCGACAGGATATCGGCCATGCGCGCGCGCACCGACAGGCGCTCGCGCTGCACGTGGTGGTGCGCGAAGAGCGCCGCGCGCTGCACCACATCCTGGAAGGCGATCAGCATTTCGCGCAGCTGCACCTGCGGCAGCAGGCGCACGATCTTGCGGTCGCCGAAATCGGCGCTCGCGGCGTACACGTCGCGTTCGAGCCGCGGCAGCGCATCGATGTTCTCCGCCGCGCGCTTGAAGCGCTCGTACTCCTGCAGGCGCCGCACGAGGTCGGCACGAGGATCGGCCTCCTCGTCGGCGACGGCGTGCGCGCGCGGCAGCAGCATGCGCGACTTGATCTCGGCGAGCGTCGCCGCCATCAGCATGTACTCGCCCGCCAGTTCGAGCTGCAGTTCCTGCATCAGCTCGATGTAGTTCATGTACTGGCGCGTGATGTCGGCGAGCGGGATGTCGAGGATGTCGAGGTTCTGCCGCCGGATGAGGTACAGCAGCAGGTCGAGCGGGCCCTCGAACGCCTCGAGGAATACCTCGAGTGCCTGCGGCGGGATGTACAGGTCCTTCGGCACTTCGGTCACGGCTTCGCCGTGCACCATCGCGAAGGGCATCTCGGACTGCTGCGGGGCCGGTGCGGCTTCCGGCGCCGCGGCCGCGGGCCCGGTGGTCACCACGAGCTTGAGGTCGGGCTTCACGGCTTGCCGCGCAGGTGCATCACGCGACGCACTTCGTCCATCGTGTCGCGCGCGGCCGCGCGCGCCTTCTCGCCGCCCTCCACCAGGATCCGCTGCACGAGCTCGGGGTTGTCCTCGAACTCCTGGGCACGCCGGCGCATGCCTTCGACGAATTCGACCACCTTGTCGATCAGCGGCTTCTTGCACTCGAGGCAGCCGATGCTCGCGGTGCGGCAGCCGTGTGCCGCCCACGCCTGGGTCGCCTCGTCGGAGAAAATGCGATGCAGGTCGAACACCGGGCACTTGTCCGGATCGCCCGGATCCGAGCGCCGCACGCGGGCCGGATCGGTCTGCATCGTCTTCAGCTTTTTCGCGACGCTGTCCGGGTCTTCGCGCAGCCCGATGGTATTGCCGTACGACTTCGACATCTTGCGTCCGTCGAGCCCCGGCACCTTCGGCGATTTCGTCAGCAGCACCTGCGGCTCGGGCAGCACCGCGACGCCGCCGCCCTCGAGCCAGCCGAGGAGGCGTTCGCGGTCCGCGACCGTGATGCGGTTGTTGCCGAGCACGAGCGCCCGCGCCTTCTCGAGCGCGCCCTGGCTGCCCGCCTCCTGGAACTCGCGTCGCAACTGCCGGTACTGCGTCGCCATGCGTCCGCCGAGCCCCTTCGTCGCCTTCTCGGCCTTCGCCTCGAAATCGGGTTCGCGGCCGTAGATGTGATTGAAGCGGCGCGCGATCTCGCGCGTGATCTCGACGTGCGCCACCTGGTCTTCGCCGACCGGCACGTAGGCCGGGCGATAGATCAGGATGTCGGCGGATTGCAGCAGCGGATAGCCGAGGAAGCCGTAGGTCGCGAGGTCCTTTTCCTTCAGTTCCGCCTGCTGGTCCTTGTAGGTCGGCACGCGCTCGAGCCAGCCGAGCGGCGTGATCATCGACAGCAGCAGGTGCAGCTCCGCGTGCTCGGGCACGTGCGATTGCACGAACACGGTCGCGATGCCCGGATTCACGCCCGCCGCGAGCCAGTCGATCAGCATCTCGTGGACGTGCGCGGGCAGGCGGCTCGTGTCCTCGTAGTCGGTCGTGAGCGCGTGCCAGTCGGCCACGAAGAAGTAGCATTCGTACTGGTACTGCAACTCGATCCAGTTCGCGAGCGCGCCGTGGAAGTTGCCGAGGTGCAGGGCCCCCGTCGGCCGCATGCCGGAGAGCACGCGGCCGGCCGGCGCATTGGCGCTCATGCGGGCCCCGCTGATGGAATTTCCGGTCGGGTCGGCACGGGACTCGGCACGTCGCAGTGGATCTTTGCTGATGGGGCGCGATGGGCGCCGATGGCCCGGGATTATAGCCCAGCGCCACGGCGCAGGCCCGCCGCCTCGCCGGCGAGCCCGAGGCGCCCGGGATCGCCCTTGCCCGCGCGCAGGATCGCGGGCGGCTGCACCGAGAGATCGATGACCGTCGTCGGCTCGATGCCGCAGTGTCCCGTGTCGAGCACGAGATCCACCTGGTGCTCGAGACGGTCCGCTATTTCGCGCCCGTCGGTGAGTGGCGTCTCGTCGCCCGGCAGCAGCAGCGTCGAGGTCATCATCGGCTCGTCGAGTTCCGCGAGGAGCAGGCGCGGCACCACGTGGTCCGGCACGCGAATGCCGATCGTACGGCGCTTCTCGTGCTGCAGCCGCCGCGGCGTCTCCCGCGTCGCCGCCATCAGGAAGGTGTAGGGACCCGGGGTGCCGGCCTTCAGGATCCGGAACTGCCAGGTATCGATGCGCGCGAACCGGCCGACTTCCGCGAGATCGCGGCACATCAAGGTGAAATGGTGGTGCCGGTCGGCCTCGCGGATGCGCCGCACGCGCTCGAGCGCGTCCTTGTCGCCGATGTGGCAGCCGAGTGCGTAGCAGGAATCGGTGGGATAGGCGATCAGGCCGCCCTTGCGCACCACATCCGCCGCGCGGCGGATCAGCCGCGGTTGCGGGTCGACAGGGTGCAACTCGAAATAGAGGGCCATCCGGGTATCATATCGGCCCCCGCCGCCCCCCACAGGACCATGCAGCACCTCCTCGATTTCGCGCCGCTCGTCGTCTTCCTTGTCGCGTTCAAGCTGCAGGGCCTCTATGTCGCCACCGGCGCGCTGATGATCGCGATGGTGCTGATGCTCGTCGCGGACCGCGTGCTGCTCGGGCGGATCCCGACGATGCACTGGATCTCGACCGCGCTCGTGATGCTGTTCGGCGCCGCGACGCTGCTGCTGCACGATGCGCGCTTCATCCAGTGGAAG
This sequence comes from Steroidobacteraceae bacterium, assembly GCA_050249415.1. Classification (GTDB taxonomy): domain Bacteria; phylum Pseudomonadota; class Gammaproteobacteria; order Steroidobacterales; family Steroidobacteraceae; genus CADEFQ01. The sequence continues at coordinate 24,595 of JBFWQO010000013.1, read as the reverse complement.
CCGACCGTGTTCTTCTGGCTCGTGAGCGTCGCCCTGCTCGCGAGCCGCTGGATCGGCGATCGGCCGCTCGTCGAGCGCCTGCTCGCCCCGGCGCTCGGCCCGGATGCGCAGCTGCCGCGCGTGATCTGGCAGCGGATCAATCTCCTCTGGGCCGCGTTCTATGTCGTGCTCGGCGTGCTGAACATCGCGGTCGCGCGCGGCGCGAGCGAACAGGCGTGGGTGAACTTCAAGGTGTTCGGGCTCACGGCCCTCACCTTCTTGTTCATCGCCGCGCAGCTGCCGTGGATCCTGAAGCGGGCGCGCGCACCGTGACGGAGGGGACGCAATCGACCGGGCGCGTCGAGCGCCTGCGTACCGCGCTGGAAGCAGCCTTCGCACCCGAGTCGCTCGAGATCCGCGACGACGGCGCGCAGCACATCGGTCATCCCGGCGCACGGGAAGGCGGCCATTTCCACGTGACGATCGTCGCGCGCGCGTTCGACGGGCGTTCGTCGCTCGAACGCCACCGTTTGGTCTATGCTGCGGTTTCGACACTGCCGCGCGGCGACATCCATGCGTTGTCGATCAGCGCGCGCGGCACCTCCGATTGATTTGAACTCCTATCCATAACTTACCGAGATATCTCATGAAATCAGTCCGTATCCCCGCGGTGCTGGCCGCCGCCCTGCTGGTCGTGGCCTGCAAGCCCGGCGCGAACACGCCCGCGAGTGGCGCCGCGACGGGCGCCGACGCGAAACCCGTCGCCACGGTCGACGGCAAGGCGATCGCGAAGAGTCTCTTCGACACTTACGCGAAGGGCGTATCGGGCAAGGAGCCCGCCGAGCTCACCGACGAACAGCGCGACCAGATCCTCGACAACCTGATCCGCGCCGAACTCATCGCCTCGCAGGCCGAGAAAGACGGCCTGGCGGCCAAGCCCGAGACGGCGTCGATGCTCGAGCTGTCGCGCCTCAACATCCTGCAGCAGGAGAAGATGCAGGCGTTCCTCGCCGGCAAGACCCCGACGGAACAGGAACTGCGTGCGGAGTACGAGACCCAGGTCAATGCGCTGTCGAAGCAGGAATACCACGCGCGCCACATCCTCGTCGCGACGGAGGATTTCGCGAAGCGGCTGATCGTGCAACTCGACAAGGGCGCGAATTTCGAGCAGCTCGCGCGCCGCGAATCGGTCGATTCGTCGAAGGACAACGGCGGCGACCTCGGCTGGTTCACGCCCGATCGCATGGTGCCGCCGTTCTCGGCCGCCGTGGTCGCGCTGAAGAAGGGCGAGTACACGAAGACGCCCGTGCAGACGCAGTATGGCTGGCACGTGATCCGCCTCGAGGACGTGCGCGACGTGGAGCCGCCGACGTTCGACAGCGTCAAGGACCGCCTCGTGCAGATCGTCCAGGCGAAGAAGTTCAAGGCCTATGCGGACGACCTGATGAAGACGGCGAAGGTCGTCAAGACGCCGTAACACCCGGCACCATTCCTGTCACGGAGGCCGCTGCTTTTCCGTGAGGATTTTCGTGAGCGCCGCTTCGTCGATCACCCTGACGCCGAGCGAGCGCGCCTTGTCGAGTTTCCCGCCCGCCTCCGCGCCCGCGACGACGAAGCTCGTCTTTTTCGACACAGAGCCCGCGACTTTCGCGCCGAGCGCGACGAGCGCCTCACCCGCCTCCTCGCGCGTACGGGACTCGAGCTTGCCGGTCAGCACGAACGTGAGACCGGCGAGCGGGGCATCCGTGCCCGGTTCGACGGCGACGGGCGGCCAATGCACGCCGTGCCGGCGCAGCGCGTCGATGAGTTCGCGGTTGGCGGGATCGGCGAAGAACTGCACGACGTGCGCAGCGACCACCGGCCCGACGTCGGGCACCGCCAGGATCCGCGCTTCGTCGGCGTCCATCAGCGCCCCGATGTCGCCGAACTGCCGGGCGAGCGCGAGTGCCGTCGCCTCGCCGACATCGCGGATGCCGAGGCCGAGCAGCACGCGCGGCAGCGTCGTGTCGCGGCTCGCGGCGATCGCGTCGACGAGATTCTGCGCCGACTTCTCCCCCATCCGGTCGAGCGCGGCGAGCTCGTCCGCCGTCAACGTGTAGAGGTCCGCCGGCGAGCGCACACGGTCGATCGCGACCAGCTGGTCGATGATGCGCTCGCCGAGCCCGTCGATATCGAGTGCGCGGCGGCTCGCGAAATGCCTGAGCGTCTCGCGCCTCTGCGCCGGGCAGCGAAAGCCGCCCGTGCAGCGCGCGATCGCCTCGCCCTCCTCGCGGACGACGGGCGACCCGCACACCGGGCAGTGCGCGGGCAGCTCCACCGGTCGTGTACCGGGCGGGCGGAGCTCCGCACGCACGCGGACGACCTCCGGAATCACATCCCCCGCGCGCCGGATCACGACCGTGTCACCGACCCGCACATCCTTGCGTGCCACCTCGTCCATGTTGTGCAGGGTCGCATTGCTCACGGTCACGCCACCGACGAACACCGGAGCGAGCCGCGCCACCGGCGTGACCGCACCCGTGCGGCCGACCTGGAATTCGACCGCGCTGACGACCGTCTCGACCTCGTCCGCCGGAAACTTGTGTGCGAGTGCCCAGCGCGGCGCCCGCGCGGCGAAACCGAGCCGCTCCTGGCTGTCGCGCCGGTCGACCTTGTAGACGACGCCGTCGATCTGGTACGCGAGCTTCGCGCGCGCCTGCCCGATCCGTTCATAGTAGGCGAGGCAGCCGTCGATGCCGGCGACCACAGTGGACTCGGGGCAGGTACGCAGGCCGAGTTCGCGCAGCGCCCCGAGCAGCTCGCTGTAGCGGCCCCAGCGCGCGAGCGGGGAATCGGCGATGGTCCCGACGCCGTAGCAGAAGAATGCGAGCGGCCGCGATGCCGTGATGCGCGGGTCGAGCTGGCGAACCGCGCCGGCCGCGGCGTTGCGCGGATTGACGAAAGTCTTCTCGCCGCGCGCCGCGAGCGCCGCATTCATGCGCTCGAAGCCCTTGACCGGCATGAACACCTCGCCGCGCACCTCGAGCAGCGGCGGCGCCGCGCCGCGCAGGCGCAGCGGCACGCCGCGGATGGCGCGGATGTTCGCGGTGACGTCCTCGCCGCGCGCGCCGTCGCCGCGGGTCGAGGCCTGCGCGAGCACGCCCTTCTCGTACGTGATGGAAATGGCGAGCCCATCGAGCTTCGGCTCGGCCGCGTAGTCGATCGCACCGTCGGTCCCGCCGAGCCGCTCGCGCGCGCGCCGATCGAACGCGCGGGCATCGTCCGCGGAGAAGCCGTTGTCGAGCGACAGCATCGGCACGCGGTGCACGACCTCGCCGAACGTATCGAGGGGTGCGGCGCCGACCCGCTGCGTCGGTGAATCGCTCGTCACGAGTTCCGGATGTCGCGTCTCGAGTTCGCGCAGCTCGACCATCAGGGCGTCGTACCCGGCGTCGGGAATCTCCGGATCGTCGAGGACGTGGTAGCGATAGTCGTGGTGTTCGATGGCGGCACGCAGCGCGGTGATGCGGCGCTGCGCATCCACCGTCACGCGGAGGTCCCCGCATACTGCGCTCGCAGCGCGACGACCCGGGCGGTGGTCAGCGGCTCGCCGTGCTGGTCGCGCAGTTCGGCATTGAGGCGCGCCGCGAGACCGCGCGTCGCTTCGACCAGGCGGTCGAAAATCTCCTCGTCGGGCAACGCGCCCGGCAGGACCGCGAACACATTGATGCCCGCGAAACGCTCCGTATCCATCGTGCCCGGATGGAATACCCCGGGGCGCATGAGCGAAGCGGCGCTCAACAGCACGCGGCCGTCGTCGGCCGGCAGATGGAAAATCTCCATCGGGCCGTGCATGAAACCTTCGCCGGCGAGTGCCTGCCGCAGCGAGCGGCCCGCGAAGCGCTCGCCGCTGCGCGGCAACACCCGCAGTGCGAGGATGCGGCGTTCGGACTCCGGCGGCCAGTCGAGGACCAGGTCGGCGCCGGCGATCGGTGCGTGGGCGGGTGCCTGCCACGACGCAGGCCCCGCGGGTCGCTCGACGACCGGCCCGAGTCCCTCGTCGCCGTCGGTCTGCACGGCCTCGAGATCCTCGGCCAACCGGGTCACGACGGGCACCGCCGGCCCGGGCGGCCGCTTCGCGAACGACAGGTCGATATCGACGGAGTCGTCCACCTCGATGACCGGCAGGTCCTGCGGCACCTCGTGCGACGGCCGCACAGGCGGGTGCGCCACCGGTGCAGGGGGGGCAATGGCGGACGGCGGCAGAACCTGCGGCGACGCGGCCGGCACCGGCGTCGCGGCGTCGGGTGTCGACCGCCCGGCGCGGCCGCGGCGACGCTCGCGCACATAGAGCCCCACGATCAGCGCGACGCCGAGGGCGAGCAGGATCAGGCGCAGTTCGGGCATCGCCGTCGCTACGCCGTCGCGAGACGCAGCGCCTCGTCCACGTCGACCGCGACGAGACGCGATACGCCGGGCTCGTTCATCGTGACGCCGAGGAGACTCGACGCGAGTTCCATCGTCACCTTGTTGTGCGTGATGAAGATGAACTGCACCCGTTGCGACATGTCGCGCACGATGTCGCAGAAGCGCCCGACATTGTGTTCGTCGAGCGGCGCGTCCACTTCGTCGAGCAGGCAGAACGGCGCCGGGTTCAGATCGAAGATCGAGAACACGAGCGCCACCGCCGTGAGCGCCTTCTCACCGCCGGAAAGCTGGGAAATCGTGCTGTTCCGCTTGCCCGGGGGGCGCGCCATGATCGCGACGCCCGCCGACAACGGATCGTCGCCGACGAGTTCGAGATACGCGTGGCCCCCGCCGAACAGGCGCGGAAACTTCTCCTGCAGGCCCGCATTGATGCGGCTGAACGTGTCCTCGAAGCGTGCGCGCGTCTCGCGGTCGATCTTGCGCATCGCCTGTTCGAGCGTCTCGAGCGCGGCGGTCAGGTCGCCGTACTGGCGGTCGAGGTACTCCTTGCGTTCCGAGTTTTCCTTCAGTTCGTCGATGGCCGCGAGATTGACCTGGCCGAGCTTCTCGATGTCGGCGCGGGTCGCCGCGAGGCGCTCTTCCCATGTCGGTACCGCGGCATCGGCCGCGAGGGAGGCGAGCACCGCCGGCAGCTCGAAGCGGGTGGCCGCGAACTGCTCCGCGATGCTCTCGCGCCGCACGCGCGTCTCCTGCGCGGCGAGGCGCGCCTCGTCCATGGCCGAGCGCGCGGCATCGACGCGCTGCTCGGCGGCCGCGCGCCGCTCGTCGAGCTGGCGCAGCGCCGCGTCGGCGTCCTCGAGCCCGCGTCGGGCCGCCGCCAGTTCCGCTTCGACCGTGAGCCGCCGGGCCAGCGCGGCATCGAGCCGCTGCGCCAGTTCGCGGATCGGCTCATCGCCACCGGCGAGCTCGCCCTCGAGCTCGGCCGCGCGCGCTTCGAGCTGCGTGCGCTGTTCGGCGAGGCGCGCCAGATTGACGCCCTTGCCGCTCTCGCTCGAGCGGCGCGATTCGCTGCGGATCAGCAGGTCGCGCGCGACGAGCTGGGCGGCCTGGGCGCGCTGGCGCGCGACCGCGACGTGATCGCGGCGCTCATCGCGTTCCGCTTCGAGCAGCGGGCGGCGCGCATCGAGCGCCGACAGCGCATCGAGGCCCCTGTCGAGCGCGGTGCGCGCCTTCGCAAGCGCATCCTGGGTCACCCCGATCTCGCGCGCGGCATCCGCCGCTTCGCTCTCGAGCCGTTCACGTCGCAGCGCGGATTCCTGCGCGCGCGCACGGCCCGCCTCGAGCCGGCCGAGCACATCGGCATGCTCGCGGTGGGCGCTCTGGATGCGCGCCTGCGCCGAATCACGCGCCTGCTCGGCGGACACGAGCGCCGCGCGCAGCGCTGCGATCTGTCCTTCGACTTCGCGCACGCGCGCATCCGCTGCCTCGAAATCGCCGCGTATGCCCTTCAGGCGCTGTTCGCGCTCGATGACGCCGGCGTGGTGATCGACCCCGCGGCTGACCCGCAGCCAGCTGCGACCGACCCATTCGCCCTGGCGCGTGATGACCGACTGGTCGGCCGCGAGTGCGCCGCGCATCCCGAGCGCTTCGGCAAGCGATGCGGCGGTCAGCACGCGCCCGAGGAGATCCACGAGCGCCGCGGGACCGCGAACCCGGTTCGCGAGCGAGGCACCGTTCAGTCCCGCACCGGACGCACGGGTCGGCTCGATCAGCGTGACGCTCGCGCCCGTGAGCGTTTCGACGGCGCCCGCCACCTGGTCGAGGTCGTCGACGCAGACCGCCTCGAGGTAATCGCCCAACGCCGTCTCGACGGCGCGTTCCCAACCGCTGTCGACCGCCAGCAACTCGGCGAGCCGGCCCCGGCCTGCAAGGCCCGACCCTGCCAGCCATTCGCCGGCGCGGTCGCCGCCACGCCCGAGCGCCGCCTTCTGCAATGCCTCGAGCGACAACACTTCGCCGCGCAGCCGCTCACGTTCGCCGCGCAGGGTTTCGAGGCGCATTTCGGTCTGCAGCTGGTGGCCGCGCGCCTGCTGGACATGCGCGAGCGCCGCAGTCAGCGCGGCGGCGAGTTCATCGGCCGCGGTGCGCGCCGTCGACTCGCGCCCGGCGAGATCGGCGATCTGCGCATTCGACTCCTGGGCGATCAGCGCATCGCGCTCGACTGCGAGGCGGTCGGCCTGCCCCGACAGGCGCCGGAACTGGTTCTCGAGCTGCTCGATGCGCGCCCGCTCGACCTGAGTCGCCTGGTCGGCCGCACCCAGCTCGCGATTGAAGTCTTCCCAGCTCCCCTGCCAGACCGCGAGCGCACCCTCGACATCCCCGAGCGTCGCCCCGGCCGCGCTCTCGGCACGATGCGCCTCGGCAAGTTGCGGTTCGAGTGCCGCAATCTCCTCGCGCAGCGCCGCGAGCTCCGCCGCATCGCGCTCGATCAGCAGCGCAACCTCGCCGAGCGAGCCGCGGGTCGTGGCGAGATCGGCGGTACGACGCTCGCGCAGTTCGCGCGTGTGCTGGATCGTCTGCTCGGTGCGGGAAATCTCCGCGCCCACTTCGTAATAGCGGCCCTGCACCTGCGAGACGAGCGCCGACTGCTCGTCGTGGAATTCACGCTGCCGGTCGATCGCCGCTTCGGCCGCGCGCTGGTCGGCGAGCGCCGACTGCATCGCAAGATCGCATTCGCGCATCGCCGAATCGTGCACTTCGACGCCGCCGTCGAGATCGCGCAGGCGCAGCGCGAGAACCTCGGCGGTGAGGCGGCGTTCGTCTTCCTTCATCGCCTGGTAGCGACGCGCGGTCGCCGCCTGGCGCTGCAGGTGGCGGATCTGCTTGTCCACCTCGTCACGCAGGTCCTGCAGGCGTTCGAGGTTCTCGCGCGTATCGGCAATGCGGCTTTCCGTCTCGCGCCGCCGTTCCTTGTAGCGCGAGATGCCGGCCGCCTCTTCGACGAAGGCCCGCATGTCCTCCGCCTTCGATTCGATCACGCGCGAGATCATGCCCTGTTCGATGATCGCGTAGCTGCGCGAGCCGAGGCCGGTGCCGAGGAACAGTTGCGTGATGTCGCGGCGGCGGCAACGCGCGCCGTTGATGAAGTAGGTCGAGGTGCCGTCGCGCGAGACCTGGCGCTTCAGCGACACTTCGCTGTAGCTCGCGTAGGGCCCCGAAATCTTGCCGTCGGCATTGTCGAACACGAGTTCGACGTGCGCGGTGCCCACCGGCTTGCGCGCGCTCGAGCCGTTGAAGATGACGTCGGTCATCGAATCGCCGCGCAGGTGGCGCGCGGAGAGCTCGCCCATGACCCAGCGCACGGCGTCGATCACGTTCGACTTGCCGCAGCCGTTCGGGCCGACGACGCCCGTCAGGTTGTTCGGAAAACTGACCGCAGTGGGATCGACGAAGGACTTGAAGCCCGCGAGCTTGATCTTGGTGAGTCGCATCAGGGCGGCTAGTGTAAATTAATCGCCATGCCTACACAGCCCTCGGAGAGCCTCGAAACGTTCCCGAATCCGCAGGTCGACGTCGACTACACGATCCGCATGTCGATCCCGGAATTCACGTGCCTCTGCCCGAAGACGGGCCAGCCGGATTTCGCGACGCTCGAGCTCGAATACGTCCCCGACAAACTCTGCGTCGAGTTGAAATCGCTGAAGCTTTTCATCTGGTCGTTCCGCGATCGCGGCGCATTCCACGAGGCCGTGACCAACGACATCGCCGCCACGATCGACGCGGCGACCCGTCCCCGCTTCCTGCGTCTCACCGCGAAATTCAATGTTCGCGGCGGCATCTGGACCACGGTCGTCGCCGAGCGCCGACAGTCCGGCTGGCGGCCGCGGGAGGCGGTCGTACTGCCGTGAAATCCGGGACTTACGAGGCCCTGTACACCGGAGAATACGCCAGTATAATCCCGCGTCCGCTAACGGGTCCGATGCCCTGAAGGAGCCCAGGATGCCTGCCAAGAAGGCGCCTGCGAAAAGCAGCAAGCCGAAGAAGACTTCCGTGAAGTCGAGTCCCCGCCCCACGGTGAAAGCTGCCGCCCGCAAGACGCCCCCGCGTGTGCGCGCGAGCGCACCGAAGCCCCCGAAGAAGGTTCCCGCACCCGTGGCAAAGCCCGTGACACCCAGGACACCCACGCCGGTGGAAGCCACGTTAGCACGGCGCAATCCCGAGGCGGAGCTGTCGATGCCGCGCATCGCCGTGCGCGCGCTCGATGCCGACGACGCCGAGGCGTTCGAGGGCGCCACCAACCTGCTCGCCGGACCGCGCAATGTCCAGCCGTACATCGCGCGCCGCGGCGAGCAGTACATGGGCAAGGCGCAGCTGCAGCATTTTCGCGACATCCTGCAGAGCTGGAAGCAGGACCTGATGCTGGAAGTGGATCGCACCGTCTCCCACATGAAGGACGAGGCCGCGAACTTTCCCGACCCGAACGATCGCGCGACGCAGGAAGAGGAGTTCAGCCTCGAGCTGCGCACGCGTGATCGCGAGCGCAAGCTGATCCGCAAGATCGACGACGCGCTGAAACGCATCGAGGACGGCTCGTACGGCTACTGCCTCGAAACCGGCGAGGAAATCGGCATCAAGCGCCTCGAAGCGCGCCCGGTCGCCACGCTGTCGCTCGAGGCGCAGGAGCGCCGCGAACGCCGCGAGCGCCAGTACGGCGATCGCGACGACCGCTATCGCTGAGGCCGACCGGCCGTCGTCGCCGGGCTGCGGGCGCTTCGCGCCCTCGCCCACCGGCGGGCTGCATGCCGGCTCGCTGCTCGCCGCCGCAGGCAGTTACCTCGACGCGCGTCACTCGGGCCAGCGCTGGCTCGTGCGCATCGAGGACCTCGACACGGCCCGCCTGGTTCCGGGCGCCGAGGCCGGCATACTCGCGACCCTCGAAGCCTGCGGCTTCGAGTGGGATGCGGAGCCGCTGCGCCAGAGCACCCGCATCGAGGCGTATCACGTCGCACTTGCATCCCTCGGACGCGCGCAGCGCCTGTTTGCGTGCAGCTGCTCGCGCAAGACCCTCGAGGACGGCATGGGTGATGGTGGCGCCTATCCAGGTACCTGCCGCCACGGCGCCACGCGTCCCGGACCGGCTGCCACACGCTTTCGGGTCGACGACGGCGACTATGTGTTCGACGATCGGTTCCAGGGGACCGTGCACGGTGCCTGGCGCAGCCGCGGCGATGTCGTGGTGCGCCGGCGCGATGGCGTCGTCGCGTACCAGTTGGCGGTCGTCGTCGACGACGCCTGGCAAGGCATCACCGATGTCGTTCGCGGAGCCGATCTCCTCGACTCGACGCCCTGGCAACTCGCCATCGGCCAGGCGCTTGGCTACCCCCTCGCGCGCTACGCGCACCTGCCGGTGCTCGTGGAGCCGGATGGGCGCAAGCTCGCCAAGTCGCGGCGAACCATACCTGTCGACTCCCGGCGAGCCGGTGCGGCGCTCGCACAGGCACTCACGCTGCTCGGGCTCGCGCCGCCCGCGGACCTCGCCGGCGCCGCGCCGTCCGAACTCTGGGCCTGGGCGATCCCGCGCTGGTCGCCTGCGCACCTGCACGGTATCCGCACGCTGGCGGCGCCGGAATGACATGGGCCCGGAGCCCCGGTGGTACTATGGCAGGCGACCGCAACTGGGGCCGACGAGGCGAGGACCTGCCATGAGCGAACCCAGAGTCATCAAGAAATACCCGAACCGCCGTCTCTACGACACGGTCGAGAGCCGCTACATCACGCTCGGCGACATCCGGCGGCTCGTCGTCGAGCGCATCGACTTCGTCGTGATCGACAAGAAGACCCAGGCCGACATCACGCGCTCGATCCTGCTGCAGGTGATCGCCGAACAGGAACACGCGGGCGAGCCGGTCATGAGCCGCGATTTCCTGTCGCAGGTCATCCGCACCTACGGCGGGCAGATGCAGAACGTGGTCGGCAGCTATCTCGAGCAGAGCCTGAAGCTCTTCAATGCGCAGCAGCGGGAAATGCGCGAACGCGTGCGCAGTGTCGTCGGCGTGGACCCGGTCGACGCCGTCTCGCAGGTCGCGCAGAAGAACTACCAGCGCTGGCGCTCGGTGCAGGACGACATCTTCCGCACGCTGCTCGGCGGGGCCTCGAACCGCACGCGGTCGGACGAAGACAGCCCGCAGTAAGAACTGGTGCCGGGGCTTCGGTTGTTCGGTTATTGCCCGGAGCGGCAAAAACCGTACAACCGAAGCCCCGGCACCATGCCTTTACCTTCAGGCGTCGACGTTCCTCATCGAGAGCCGCACCCGCCCCTGCCGGTCGACCTCGAGCACTTTGACGCGCACCGCGTCGCCTTCCTTCAGCTTGTCCGACACGCGCTCGACGCGCTCCTCGGAAATCTGCGAGATGTGCACGAGGCCGTCACGGCCCGGCAGGATCGTCACGAACGCGCCGAAATCCATCAGGCGCGCGACGCGGCCTTCGTAGATCCGGCCGACTTCGACGTCGGCCGTGATCAGTTCGATACGGCGCTGCGCCTCGCGGCCCGCCTCACCGTTGACGGAAGCGATCTTGACGGAACCGTCGTTCTCGATGTCGATCGTCGTGCCGGTTTCCTCGGTGATCTGGCGGATCACCGCACCACCCTTGCCGATCACGTCGCGGATCTTCTCCGGGTCGATCTTGATCGTGATGATCGAGGGCGCGTACTCAGACATCTTCTCGCGCGAGCTCGACAGCACCTTCGCCATTTCGCCGAGGATGTGCAGGCGGCCCTGCAGGGCCTGCGCCAGCGCCACCTTCATGATCTCGGGCGTCACGCCTTCGACCTTGATGTCCATCTGCAGCGCCGTGACGCCGTCCTTCGTGCCGGCGACCTTGAAATCCATGTCGCCGAGGTGATCCTCGTCACCGAGGATGTCGGTGATGACCTTGTAACGCCCGCCGTCGAGCACGAGCCCCATCGCGACGCCGGCGACCGGCGCCTTGAGCGGCACGCCCGCGTCCATCAGCGACAGGCTCGCGCCGCAGACGCTCGCCATCGACGAGGAGCCGTTCGATTCGAGGATCTCCGACACGACACGCAGCGTGTACGGGAAGGCCGCCATGTCGGGCATGACCGCGGCGATGCCGCGACGCGCGAGGTTGCCGTGGCCGATCTCGCGGCGCTTCGGCGAGCCCATCATGCCGGTCTCGCCGACCGAGAACGGCGGGAAATTGTAGTGGAACATGAACGGCTCGCGGCGCTCGCCCTCGAGCGCGTCGATCATCTGCGCGTCGCGGGTCGTGCCGAGCGTCGTGACGACGAGGGCCTGCGTCTCGCCGCGCGTGAACAGCGCCGAGCCGTGCGTACGCGCCAGTACGCCGACCTTCACGCTGATCGGACGCACGGTGAACGCGTCGCGGCCGTCGATGCGCGGCTCGCCGTTCAGGATGCGCACGCGCACCAGCTCGCTCTCGAGCTTGAACAGCGCGTCGTCGACCTGGTCCGCGGTCCACTGCGGCGAGTCGCCGGCCGTGAGCGCCGCGGTAGCGAGCCCCTTGACCTCCGCGATCTTCGCGTAGCGCGCCTGCTTCTCGGAAATGCGATAGGCCTCGGCGAGACCCGCCGCGGCCGCGTGCTTCACCTGCGCCGCGAGTTCGTCGCTGCCGGCTTCCGGCTTCCAGTCCCAGCGCGGCTTGCCGGCTTCCTTGACGAGCGCGTTGATCGCGTCGATCGCGACCTGCATCTGCGTGTGGCCGAACACGACGGCGCCGAGCATCACGTCCTCGGACAGCCCATCCGCCTCGGACTCGACCATCAGGACCGCCTGCTTCGTGCCGGCCACGACGAGGTGCAGGTCGGAGTCCTTCAGTTCCTTCGCGGTGGGGTTCAGCAGGTACTGACCGTCCTTGTAGCCGACGCGCGCAGCGCCGATCGGGCCGTTGAACGGCACCCCGGCAATCGCCAGCGCCGCGGAAGCGCCGAGCAACGACGGAATGTCGGCGTCGATTTCCGGGTCGAGCGACAACACGGTCGCCACGACCTGCACGTCATTGTAGAAGCCATCCGGGAAGAGCGGCCGGATCGGACGATCGATCAGGCGGGAAGTCAGCGTTTCCTTCTCCGAAGGCCGTCCCTCGCGACGGAAGAAGCCGCCGGGGATGCGGCCCGCGGCGTAGGTCTTTTCAACGTAGTTGACGGTCAGCGGGAAGAAGTCGCGGCCCTTGGCCGCTTGCTTCGCCGCGACGGCGGTGACGAGCACCTTGGTGTCGCCCATCGAGGCGACGACGGCGCCATCGGCCTGGCGGGCCAGCTCGCCGGATTCCAGCGTCACGGTATGTGCGCCGAAAGGAAACGATTTCTTGAATGCGGTCACGCTGCGATCCTCGCGAAAAAGGGGTACGGGAAAGCGAAAAGGCCGCGCGGAAGAGTGGCGCGGCCTTTCGTCGGGGTCCTTAGCGGCGGAGCCCCAGGCGCTCGACGAGCTCCTGGTACTTCTCGGGCCTCGTGGCCTTGAGATAGTCGAGGAGCTTGCGGCGCTGGTTCACGAGCTTCACGAGCCCGCGTCGCGAGGAGTGGTCGCGCTTGTGCGCGCTGAAATGCTCACCGAGTCCGTTGATGCGTTCGGAGAGCAATGCGACCTGCACTTCAGGCGAGCCGGTGTCTTGCGGATCGCGGCGGAACTGCGCGAGCACTCCGCTCTTTTTTTCCGTGGTTAGGGACATTAAGGGGAAATCCTTGAAATTACTGGCTTTGTACCGTTTTAGAGGCGCGGCATTCTACTCGCCCGCACCCCGGCTCACAAGTTGAAGATCCGCCGGGGCCGAAGGCCGCCGAAGGCGCTGATCTCGCCGAGCCCGACGAGCGGCCCCGCCCCGTCGCGCAGGAGCACGACGGTGCCCGGCGGCAGGACGGTCGCCGCATCCGTATCACGGGCCAGGTCGGCCGCGCCGAGGGTCTGCCCCTGTCGCACACGCGCAACATTGCCGCTGGAAAGGACAAGGGCGGGCCGATCGGGGATGCCCCGATCGATCGGCAGAAGGGGCGGCGGTGTCCCCGCCCGGCAGGCGGCGAGCACGGGCTCGAGCGGCCACATCGGCTCGCCGGCAAACGGCTCGACCCATGCGCGGTGCAGGCGGCTCACATGGCCCACGGTACCGAGGGCACGCGCCAGGTCCTCGGCGAGCGTGCGCACGTACGTGCCCTTCGAGCATTCGACCGCCAGGTCGATCGCACCTTCCCGTCGACCCGCGAGCGCCAGCGCATGGATCGTGACTTCGCGCGCGGCGCGCTCGACTTCGACTCCGCGCCGCGCCAGCGCATAGAGGGGCTGCCCGGCCTGCTTCAGCGCCGAGAACATCGGCGGCACCTGCTGCTGCACGCCGGTCAGCGACTCGAGCACCGCCTCGATGCGCGCAGTGTCGAGCTCCGGCACGGGCGCCGTCTCGACCACCTCGCCTTCCGTGTCGCCGGTCGCGGTACGCGAGCCGAGCGCGACCGTAAACTCATACCGCTTGCGCCCGGCGAGGATCTCGCCGGCGATCTTGGTGGCCTCGTCGAGGCAGATCGGCAGCATGCCGGTCGCGAGCGGATCGAGGCTGCCCACGTGTCCGGCCTTGCCCGCGCCAAAGGCATGCTTGACCCGCTGCAGCGCCGCATTCGACGACAGCCCCCGCGGCTTGTCGAGGAGCAGGATGCCGGACGGCACGTTGTCCCTCAGCCTGCCGGATCGGGGCCGTCGGCCTCGTCGCCGTCGGCGCCACTGCGGGCCCGATCGTCCGCAACGGCCCGGTCGATCAGCGCCGTCAGTTGCGACGCCTCCTCGAGGTGACGATCCACGACGAACTCGAGACGCGGCGCATGCCGCAGCGACAACCGGCGTCCGACTTCACCGCGCAGGAATCCCGCCGCGCTCGCGAGCCCCGCCCGCGCCTCGTCGGCGGAGTGCAGTCCGCCGAAGGGCAGGAAGAACACCCGTGCGACCGACAGGTCGGGGGCGAGCTGCACGGCGGTGATGGTCACGTTGCCGACCCGCGGGTCCCTGACCTCGCGCGCCACCAGCGCCGAGAGCACACGCTGCACCTCGCCCTCGATGCGTTCGCGGCGTGCGCTGCCGGCCATGGCTCACGCGCCCATCACGCGATGGAGCGCGCCACCTCGACACGTGCGAAGCACTCGATCTGGTCGCCGACGCGCACGTCCTGGTAGTTCTTCACCCCGATGCCGCATTCGGTGCCGGCGCGCACTTCGCTCGCGTCGTCCTTGAACCGTTTCAGCGATTCGAGCGCACCCTCGAAGATCACCACGTTGTCGCGCAGCACGCGGATCGGGTTGTTGCGCTTGACGAAGCCTTCCGTGACGAGACAACCGGCGACGACGCCGAACTTGCTCGAGCGGAATACCTCGCGCACCTCGGCGACGCCGACGATCTGTTCCTTGATCTCGGGCGCGAGCAGGCCCGACATCATCTGCTTCACGTCGTCGATGGCCTCGTAGATGATGCTGTAGTAGCGCACGTCGACGCCCGAATCCTTCAGCGCATCGCGCGCCGCGGCGTCGGCGCGCACGTTGAAGCCGATGATCAGCGCGCGCGAGGCGACCGCGAGCTGCACGTCGGAGGCCGTGATGCCGCCGACACCGCTCGAGATCACGTTCACTTTCACCTCGTCGGTCGAGAGGCGGGTCAGCGCGTCGCGCAGCGCCTCGGCGCTGCCCTGCACGTCGGTCTTCAGCACGATCGCGACGGTGCCGGCCTTCTCCTCGCCCATCTGCGAGAACACGTCCTCGCTGCGCGTCGCCTGGCGCGCGAGCTTGACGTCGCGGAACTTGCCCTGCCGGTAGAGCGCCACTTCACGGGCCTTGCGTTCGTTCTCGACCACCAGCACTTCGTCGCCCGCATTGGGCGCATTCGAGAGTCCGAGCACGACGACCGGCATCGAGGGTCCCGCCTCGGCGACCGGCTTGCCGTTCTCGTCGAGCATCGCGCGCACGCGGCCGAATTCCTGGCCGGCGATGATCGGATCGCCGGTCTTCAGCGTGCCCTTCTTCACGAGCACTGTGGCGACCGCACCGCGGCCCTTCTCGATCGCCGATTCGACCACGACGCCCGACGCCGGGCCCGTCTGCGGCGCCTTCAGCTCGAGCACCTCGGACTGCAGCAGGATCGAGTCGAGCAACTGGTCGATGCCCGTGCCGGCCCGCGCCGACACGTTCACGAAGATGTTCTGGCCGCCCCAATCCTCCGGGATCACCTCGTGCTTCGACAACTCGGTGCGGACCCGGTCCGGATCGGCGTCGCTCTTGTCGATCTTGTTGACCGCGACGACGATCGGCACGCCGGCCGCCCGCGCATGCTGGATCGCCTCGATCGTCTGCGGCATCACGCCGTCGTCCGCCGCCACCACGAGCACCACGACGTCGGTGGCCTTCGCGCCGCGTGCACGCATGGCGGTAAAGGCCGCGTGGCCCGGCGTATCGAGGAAGGTGATCACGCCCTTGTCGGTCTCGACGTGGTACGCGCCGATGTGCTGCGTGATCCCCCCCGCTTCGCCGACCGCGACCTTGGTGCGACGAATGTAGTCGAGGAGCGAGGTCTTGCCGTGATCGACGTGGCCCATGACGGTGACGACCGGCGGGCGCGGCAGCCAGTCGGCGGCATTCGCCTCGGCGCCCTGCAGGTCGGCATCCACCTGGTCGTCCTTCTGCGCCGTGGCGGTATGGCCCATTTCCTCGACGACGAGAATGGCGGTGTCCTGGTCGATCGGCTGGTTGATCGTCGCCATGACCCCCATGTTCATCATCACCTTGATGACTTCGTTCGCCTTGACCGCCATCTTCTGCGCGAGCTCGGCGACAGTGATCGTCTCGCCGATCGCCACTGCGCGCCTGACCGGCGCGGTGGGCATCTCGAAGGCATGGCGCGAGCCCTCGCCGGCCGAAACCGACTGGCGCGACCGCAGCGGCGCGGTGCGCTTGCGCTTCTTCAGGCGCGACGCGACATCGCCCGCGACGTGCAGCTTGTCGCGCCCGTAGCGGGTCGGCTGCGATTCGGACTGCCCGGTGCGTGCCGGTCGTTCCGGCTTCGCCGCCGGCGGCGCCGGCGGCGGCTCGGGCTGCGTCTTGCGCTCGCGCTCGCGCTCCGCCTCGACGCGCGCCTGCTCTTCGGCGGCGCGGCGCGCCTCTTCCTGCTGGCGCTTGCGGGTCTGTTCGTCCTCGATGCGGCGCCGGTTCTCCGCCTCGATACGCTCGTGCTCGAGACGCGCCGCCTCGGCGCGCTCCTGTTCGGCGCGTGCCGATTCGTCCGCTTCGCG
Organism: Steroidobacteraceae bacterium; assembly: GCA_050249415.1. Lineage (GTDB taxonomy): Bacteria > Pseudomonadota > Gammaproteobacteria > Steroidobacterales > Steroidobacteraceae > CADEFQ01. The sequence continues at coordinate 7,912 of JBFWQO010000013.1, read as the reverse complement.
CTTGCCTTTGTCGAGTTCCTCCTGCTGCTGGCGTGCCTGCTCCTGCAGCACGTCGCGCTTGATGTAGGTCGCCTTGCGGCGCACCTCGACGTTGACGGTGCGTGCGCGGCCCTGGGCGCTCGCGAGTTTGATTTCGCTCTGCGTCTTGCGCTTCAGCGTGATCTTGCGCGGCGCGCTGCCGGTTTCGCGCTCCTGCCCGTGGCTGCGGCGCAGATGCGTCAGCAACTCGAGTTTCGCCTCGTCGCTGATCCGGTCGTCCGGGCCCGAGACCTGGATACCCGCCTGGTCGAGCTGCACGAGCAGCCTGTCCACGGGCACCTTCAGGACCTCGGCGAACTGGGTGACGGTCACTTCAGCCATGGGTGGTTCCCTTCATCGATCAGCGACTCGCCTCGAACCAGTGTTCGCGCGCCTTCATGATGAGCCTGCCGGCTTCCTCGCTCGACAGCCCCTCGATATCGAGGATGTCGTCGACCGCCTGGTCGGCGAGATCCTCCCGCGTGCGCACGCCGCGGCGGGCGAGCGCGAGCGCGAGGTCGGGCTGCATGCCCTCGAGCAGCAGCAGGTCCTCGGCAGGCATGTGCTGGTCGAGCGACTCCTCGGACGCGATCGCCTGCGTGAGCAGCACGTCGCGCGCGCGGTTGCGCAGCTCGCGGATCATGTCCTCGTCGAATTCCTCGATCGAGGCGATCTCGGCCTGCGGTACGTACGCGATCTCCTCGACCGACGAGAAGCCTTCCTGCACGAGGATCGTCGCGACATCCTCGTCGACATCGAGCTGCTTCATGAAATTCTCCACGAGCACGCGCGACTCGGACTCGCTCTTCGCTTCCGCGTCCGACTGCGTCATCACGTTCAGGTCCCAGCCGGTCAGCTGGCTCGCGAGGCGGATGTTCTGCCCGCCGCGGCCGATCGCCTGCGACAGCTTGTCCTCGGCGACCGCGATATCCATGCTGTGCGCTTCCTCGTCCATCACGATCGACAGCACTTCGGCCGGCGACATCGCATTGATGACGAACTGCGCGGGATTGTCGTTGAACGGGATGATGTCGACGCGCTCGCCGGCGATCTCGTTCGACACGGCCTGCACGCGCGAGCCGCGCATGCCGACACAGGCGCCGACCGGATCGATGCGCGGGTCGTTGCTGCGCACGGCGATCTTCGCGCGCACCCCCGGGTCGCGGGCCGCGCCGAGGATCTGGATCAGGCCCTGGCCGACTTCCGGCACCTCGAGCTTGAACAGCTCGATCAGGAATTCCGGCGCGGTGCGCGACATGAACAGCTGCGGTCCGCGCGGTTCGGGGCGCACCTCGCGCAGCCATGCCTTGATGCGGTCCTGCGGCTTCGCCTGCTCGCGCGGGATCATGTCGCTGCGCTGCACGAAGCCCTCGGCATTGCCGCCGAGGTCGATGTAGATGCCGTTCCTGTCGACGCGCTTGACGACGCCCGACAGCAGCGAATTGACGCGGTCCTTGTACTGGTCGATGACCTGGGCGCGCTCGGCCTCGCGCACCTTCTGCACGATCACCTGCTTCGCCTGCTGCGCGGCGATGCGGCCGAACGCCACCGACTCCATCGGCTGTTCGACGAAGCCGCCCGGCTCCGCGTGCGGGTCGATGTCGCGCGCGTCGTCGAGGCGCAACTCGCGATCCGGCACCTCGAGTTCGGTGGAGTCGTCGGCGAACACCTTCCAGCGGCGGAACGTGTCGTAGTCACCCGTCTTGCGGTCGATCGCGACGCGCGCGTCCCACTCCTCGCCGTGCTTCTTGCGGGTCGCCGCGGCGAGCGCCGCCTCGAGCGCCTCGAAGATCACTTCCTTCTCGACGCCCTTCTCGTTCGAGACGGCATCGACGACCATCAGAATTTCCTTGTTCATCCCGACTCCTCCATCACGCCGTGCCGCTGCTACTGCAGCGGCGCGAGTCGCGCGCGGTCGATTGCCGCGAAATCCATTGCCACCGTCTCACCGTCCACCTCGAGCGCGATGCCGCGCTCGTCCACCGATGCGAGCGTGCCCGTATAACGGCGTCGCCCGTCGCGCGGCTCGACGAGTTCCACTTTCACCCGCTCGCCGCGAAAGCGCGCGTAGTGCGCGGCCTTGCGCAGCACGCGATCGGACCCCGGCGAGGACACCTCGAGCGTGTACGCGCCCGGCATCGGGTCCTCGACATCGAGCAGCGCCGAGATCTCGCGGCTCACGCGCTCGCAGTCGTCGATCCCGACGCCCTGCGGGCCATCGAGATAGACCCGCAGCATTCCCGATCCGCGCCCGGCATTCGCCTCGACATCGACGAGTTCGTAGCCGAGCTGCTCGATGAGCGGCTCGAGCAGCGCAATGAGCCGGTCGCGAAGCGCCGTCGACGTCATCGAACCTCCTGCCCTGCCCGCCCGCCACGGCGAAAAAAAATGGGCCCGAAGGCCCACCCTGAGTTCGTACAGCCGCACCACACCGTGCGACCGGGACCCCGGCCAGGGGTCCGAAAAAATAAAAGCCCCTCGTGGGGCTTTCCAAATCAATAACTTGGCACCCAAAGCTCCAGAGGAGCCTACGAAGGCGGGCCCCTGTTCCCAAGGGCCCACCCCGTCGAGGGCGCGAATTGTAGCCGCCTCAGGCGCCTTGGTAAACCTGCTTCGCGAGGTTGCTCGAGAAGCGTGCATACACGAGGTATACGACGAGCCCCACGCCGTTCCAGATGAAAAAGCGCGTGCGGGTCGCGGGCGGGAGGCTCATGAAGAGGTACAGGCAGCCCGCGATGGCGACGAGCCCGACGACCCACGGCCACGGCGTCTTGAACACGCGTGGACGGTCCGGCTCGCGCACCCGAAGGGCGAGCACGCAGGCCGCGACCGCGACGAAGGCGCATAGCGTGCCGGCGTTGGCGAGTTCGGCGATCTCGGCGAGCGGAAAGATGCCACCGATCAGCGACGTGACGATCGCGGTCATGACGATCATCGTGACCGGGGTGCCGCGGTGCTCGTTGATGCTGCCGAGGCGCCGCGGCAGCAGCCCGTCGCGCGCCATCACGAAGAAGATGCGGCTCTGCCCGTACATGAACGCGAGGATCACGGTCGGCAACGCGACCACCGCCGCCGCCGCGATCAGGTTGGCCGCGAACGGGCTGCCGAGCGTGCGCAGGATGTACGCGAGCGGCTCCGGGCTCGCCGAGAAGTCCTCGTACCGCACGGCGCCGAGCGCGGCGGCTGCGACCGCGATGTAGAGCAGCGTGCAGACGATCATCGAACCGACGATGCCGCGCGCGAGGTCGCGCTTCGGGTCGATCGTCTCCTCGGCGGCCGTCGACACGGCGTCGAATCCGTAGAACGCGAAGAAGATGATGGCCGCCGCCGCCATCACGCCGCGCACCTCCGTCCCTTCGGCGTGCGCCGCGAACCCGTGCGGCATGAACGGCGTGAAGTTCGCGCCGTTGAACGCCTTGAACGCGATCACGATGAACACGAGCAGCGCCGAGACCTTCAGCACGACGAGGACGGCATTGACCGTGGCGCTCTCGCGCGTGCCGAGGCTCAGGAGCCCCGCCACCGCGAACAGGATCACGACCGCGGGCAGGTTGACGACGCCGCCCGCGTGCGGCCCGGCGGTCAGCCAGTGCGGGAGCCCCAGCCCGACGGACTCCAGGAACCCCGCCGCGTAGCCGGACCAGCCGACCGCCACCGCGCTGCAGACCACCGAATATTCGAGGATGAGGCTCCAGCCGACGATCCACGCGAGGAGCTCGCCTCCCACCGCATAGGTATAGGTATAGGCGCTGCCCGCCGCGGGCATCAGCGTCGCGAGTTCGGCGTAGCACAGCGCGGCGCAGGCGCAGACGATGCCCGCAATCACGAACGCGAGGATCACCGCGGGGCCGGCGCGGCCCGCGCCGATGCCGATCAAGGTGTAGATGCCGGTGCCGACGATCGCGCCGACCCCGAGCGCGACGAGGTGCGGCCAGCGCAGTGTGCGCTTCAGGCGATGCTTCTCATCCAGGTTGTTGAGCACATCGATCGACGTGCGCCGGTTCCAGAATGCCATCGGCGAGACCCCCGCGGTTTCCTTGTGGCGCGATCGTAACATTGCCCGCGGGGGCGCCCGCCAGTCGCTGCGGTCAGCCGGCAGCCGCCGGCGATGATTTTTCAATCTGCTCGAGCGCGAGCGCCGAATGCGCGTAGGCGCCGCCCGCCCGCATTTCCGCGGCCACCCAGATCGCCTCCATCAGTTCCTGCGGGCTCGCGCCATGACGCATCGCGGCCTTCGTGTGTCCCTTGATGCAGTACGGGCACTGCGTGACATGCGCCACCGCCACGGCGATGAGCTGTTTCACCTTGACCGGCAAGGCGCCTTCGGCAAACACCTGCTTGCTGAAGGCGATGAACGCGGCTTCGGTCTCGGGCGTGAGATCGCGGCGCATCCTGCCAAACTCGGTCGTCGAGGGCGGGTACATTCCGTCGGACATCGGTCTCTCTCCTCATGGAAGTCAGGATCATTTCGGCAGCTTGCCGCGGACACCCGCGGCATCGAAGGGTCCGGGCGCGGCGATCAGCGCGCGCGCGTTGTCGACCTGGCCCCAGGTGTTCCACAGGAGCACGCCGCGTACGCGGCCCGCATCGAGGTAATAGACCACGCCCTCGCGAAACGGCGTGACCCATTGCTCGACCATCTCGAGGCGCGAGTCGAGCGTTCCGACCGCCTCGTAGCCGAGGTCGAACAGGTCGGAATAGAAATACGGCAGCTCGTCATAGGGTGCATCCTGCCCCGCCATGCATCGGCCGGCGCGCTGACCCATGGTGACCGCGGCATTCTCGTGCTCGACGCGCATCCTTCGCCCGAGCGCGGGCGCCGGGAATGCGGCGACGTCGCCCGCGGCATGGATGTCGGGATCGGATGTGCGCAGGTGATCGTCGACGACGATGCCGCCCAGGTCGAGCTGCAATCCCGCCTCCTGCGCGAGCTGCACGTTGGGCACGATGCCGAGCCCGGCTACCACCGAATCCGCCTGCAGCGTGCTCGAGTCGGACAGCGCGAGCCCGGCGCCACCACCCGCGCCGCCCTTGCCGCCCGTCGCCGTGACACCGCTGCGCACGTCCACGCCGCGCTCACGATAATAAGCCGTGACGGAATCCGCGAGCGCGGCCGGAAAGACGCGCGCGCCAATCGCGTGTTCCGGGAACAGCATCGTCGCCTTGCAGCCCGCCATCGCCATCGCAGCGGCGATTTCGCTGCCGATGAAGCCGCCGCCGATCACGGCGATGTGCGCGCCCGGTGTCGCCACTGTGCGCAATCGCTTGTAGTCGTCGTAGGTGCGGAAGTAGATGAACCCGCTGCCGAACGGCAACGTGCGTGGAGCGCCGCCCGTCGCGAGCAGCAGCTTGCGGTACTTCCACGCGCCGCCCGCATCGTCCTGCACGACGTGCGCGGCGCGATCGATCTTCAGTGCGCGCCGGCCCGTCTGCACCGTCGCGCGCGCCTTGTCGATCGGGCGCCAGATATCGCCTTCCTTGCCGTCCTTCCACAGGCCCTTGCTGAGAGGAGGCCGGTCATAAGGCGGATGCGGCTCGTCACCCAGCATCGCGATCGTCGCCTTGCCGTCCGCATCGCGCAGCGCCTGCGCGGCAGCCGCCCCTGCCATGCCCGCACCGACGATCAGGTAATCGACTGGGTTCTGCATGGCTTCCTCCGCGCTCGTGGACAGGTGTGATTCGAGGATACGCGCGCGCGCCAGACGTTCACAGCTCACCATGCTGAAACACGGCGCGCAGCGGGGAATCACGGCTGCCCTGCTCCCGCCGCGCTAACATGGATGCCATGTCGCAGGATACGCAGTGGCCCGACGATGCCGTATTCACTGTCGGGCATTCGACGCATCCGCTCGCGGAGTTCATCGCGTTGCTGCACGCATACGGCATCGCGCGGCTCGTCGATATCCGCACCGTACCGCGATCGCGACACAATCCGCAATTCAACGCCGACGCGCTGGCCGTGACACTCCCGGGCGCAGGCATCGGGTACGTGCCGATGCAGGCGCTCGGCGGACTGCGGCGTGCGCGCAAGGATTCACCGAACACAGGCTGGCGCAATGCGAGCTTTCGCGGCTACGCGGATTACATGCAGACCCCGGCGTTCGCCGCGGCCGTCGACGCGCTCGTCGCGCTCGTCGCGCTCGGCCGTGAGCGGCGCGTCGCCATCATGTGCGCCGAGGCGGTGCCATGGCGCTGCCATCGCTCGCTGGTGGCCGATGCGCTCAATGCGCGCGGCGTACCGGCGGTGGAGATCCTGTCGGCCGGCAAGCACCGGATGCACGCCCTGACCTCGTTCGCGCGCGTCGAGGGCACGCGCGTGACCTATCCGCCCACCGCGCCGGCCGCATGAGGCGCCCGGATCAATCCTTGATTCGCCTGAGGGCCGCACCCTTGTGCAGGGCGATGTGACCGGTCTTGTCGCTCTTGATCTCGTACTGCGGCTCGTCCTGGCGCGCGTGGTGCGTGTAGCCCTTGTAGTCGACGTCGCGCGTGTGGACCTTCACGATCCGCCCGCGGACGCGGCCCGCTTCCGAGTTCCAGCTGACGTGGTCACCCACTTTGAACTGCGCGCCTATTGCATCACCCGCGTCGCTACCTCTGTTTGCATGGCAATGTACTGCACGCATGCCGCCCGGACAAACCAGCATCGGCGCTCGTGGAACTGCGGCTCAATACGCCGACGGGTCAGACAATCGCGCAGCGGATCACCGACCCGTCGCCGGGACTGCATGTCCCCCACCTCGCGAACGTCGAGGTCGCGCAGGCTCTGCGGCGCTATGTCACGGAAGCCGAGCGCGATGCCGGCGCGGCGGCCGATGCCATCGGGGCACTGCATGCACTCGATGTAAGGCAACGCGACGAGTGGTAGCGGGGCCTGCTGCCGATACAGGCAATTCCAATGAATCGGCATCGCGGCCAACGGCATGTCAGCGCACCACGCCGATGAGTTGTTCGACGGCTCGCGCGGCATCGCGACCGAATCGCTGCGCCAGCCGCCGCAACAATTCCAGGTTGAGCGTCCCCGGATCCAGGTCGATGACGGCCCGCGCATCCTCCAGGTCAACCGGGCCGCCGGCAAAGGCCTTCATGGCGATGAAATCCTCCCGACTGACGAATTCCAGGGTCGCATCCCCCAGTCTTACCTGCCGTGTCCGGGTCAGGAGTTCCGGGTCCATGCCGCGCAGACCGAGCAGGAGGTCCACTCGATTGCCATGGCGATCCTTGATTTCGAGCAATCCCGGGATCGGATCGTCTGCGTCGCCTGTCCTGACAGCAGCCTCGAATCCCTCCTCGATGAGCGCCTGTCGCAGTGCCTGCGCCTCGCGCACATGAAGTGCCACGACAGCGTCTGCATCGAGGCTGGCGCGCACCACGCCGTGCACCGCCGCCGCCATGGCACCGATGACGGCGTATCGAACGCCTCTCGCTTCAAGAAGCCCCGCAATGTCGGCCATCAGCAGCGCCGACTGGCCCGGCGCGCTAGCGCGCATGCCGCGGTACCGCATCTCGAGGATGTCGTTTGGCGGGCGCGCCGGCACCCGCCAGTTGGGCGATCAGCTGGCAATGCGCAAGAAACGCAGCTAGCCGCTCCTCGGCCGTCATGCGTTTGACGTCCTCGTTGAGGCTGTGGCGGGCAGCGTCGGCCAATCGCGATCTCATGCAGCCATGTGAAACCGGAGAGCCAAAAGTGTCAAGAATCTGCGTTGTCCGGTGCGGGGCAACTCCCTGCTCCAAGAGCGAAACGGCCCCAAGGGGGCCGTACGCTTCGATGCCCATTCGGACTGATGGGTAACACACCATTCCGGACACATAGGTAACACTTTCCGGCATTTGGGGGAGACCCATATGCCGTGGCGGGAGTGTTGCAAGATGGATGAGCGCCTGCGGTTCGTGG
>JBFWQO010000012.1:1815-125218 GCA_050249415.1 Steroidobacteraceae bacterium | reverse complement strand
TGACGATCGACTGGACGCTGCGCGAGAACGTGCGCGCCCAGCTGCGCGTGCTGGTCAAGCGCATCCTGCGCAAGTATGGCTATCCGCCGGACAAGCAGGAGAAGGCGACCGAGACGGTGCTGGAGCAGGCGGCGCTGCTGTCGGCGGAGTGGGCTGTCGCATGAGCTTCGGCGACTATGTGGTCTTCGTCGATGAAAGCGACGATCACAGCCTGGAAGTGATCAACCCGGACTATCCGGTGTTCGTGCTCGCATTCTGCATCGTGTCATGCAAAGACTACATCGAGCGCATTACGCCAAGTGTTCGAGCTCTGAAGTACCGCTATTTCGGGCATGACATGGCGATTCTTCATGAGCATGAGATACGCAAAAGGGTGGGTTCGTTCTTGCGCTTTAACAAGGAAGAGCGCGAGATCTTTCTGGGCGATCTATCTGGAATCATTGCCGCTGTGCCGATGACCATCATCGCCATCGTGATCAACAAGGAGCAGCACAAGGCCAAGTACAACAGGCCGGAGCATCCGTATCACCTGGCCATGATGTACGGCTTGGAGCGCGTATGGAATTTTTTGAGATCGCAGGAGCAGGCGGAGAAGACGACGCACGTGATATTCGAGGCCAGGGGCGCCAAGGAGGAGAAAGAACTGGAGCTGCAGTTTCGGCGCGTGCGGGACGGAGGCAATGGCTTCCGCAAGCCACTGCGGCTGGAGATTGTAATCGCGAACAAGCAGGTCAATTCCGAAGGCTTGCAGCTCGCAGATCTGGTTGCACGCCCAATCGGCCTGAAGGTGCTACGGCCAAATCAGCAGAACCGCACGTGGGAAATCATCGAGCCGAAACTATGGCGTGGGGTAATGGGCGCGACGGAATGGGGAAATGGATTGAAGGTCTTCCCGTAGGACGAAAATGAGGGTCCCAGAAAGCAGAAAGGCCCCCAAGAAGTCCCAGGAGCCTAACGCCGGTCGGGTAGTCCCAACCCATTTACCGCTGAATTATGGGGCAAATTTTCCCAATAGCAAACCAGTGAAACACTCATATATTCAGTAGGTTAGAGAAGCGCCTGACTTGATTTCGTCCCCTATATCATATCTGGTATTGTTCCAGTTGTCGCAACCAATCGCCATGTGGCAGACAGCTTCCAAAGTGTCCGGCCGCATGAAGGTGCGCATGCCGACGGGCATGGCCACCCGATACCGGGTGCTTCATGCATTCGATCCGCGGCCGCACCGGGAAATTGCTTATGACCAAGACCACCCTCGCATCCAGCGCATCATCGCCGCCTACGACCGCCTCGACCTGGCCTGAAACTGTCCGCAGCAACTTGGCGCCGGTGCCGGAGACGCGTGGCACGCCGGTCGTGGTACTCGCCCCTGTGGAGATCGACGCGCCGCTGCCGGAAGGCTTCGTCGACATCGACGCCCTGGTCGCCGAGCAGGAGAAGGATCCCGTTGCCCGGCAAGCCATCGTCGCGGGACGACAGGCCATTGCAGACAACTACTACGGCAGCGGAACGCGGCCATTGGCATGGTACCGACTCGAGAAGGGATGGTCGCAGAAGGAGCTGGCCGGGCGACTGGGTACCAGCCAGTCGTACATCGCCCGCCTCGAGGCAGGCACCATCGATCCCCAAGTAAGCACATTGCAGCGTCTTGCCATTGCGTTCGAAGTACCTGCTGCCGCGCTTCTGGAAGCCGTCATGCAGGGGGCGAAGCCGTGAGCTTCGAGCCCTTCATGTGGGTGATCTTCTGCGACGACATCCGGCAGGAGGTAGGCAACAAATTGTCGCTTATGGGAATCTACGGCGCCAATCTGGTCGTGCCTTCATTTCCCACCGTACTTCCGAAGTTGTGCTGCGTCTTTAACGTGCGTGTGCCGGCGAACGCAGTTCCACGGCACGTGGTATTCAAGATGCCGAGAGGCGAGGAAGTGATCTTCGAGGCCGAACTGTCACACATCGACAATGAAAGCACTCTGGTGCAACTGCCGCCGGGCATCGAAGACTCTCACGCGTTGACGATCGGCAATGTCGCCCAGTTCGTGAATTTCGCAGTCACGGAGCAGGCCCTGCTCAAGGCGCGCGCCCTCGTGGATGGCAAAGAGCTGCGGGGAGGTTCGCTTGAATTGTTGGCGTCGTCGCCGACGAAGCAATGAGAAGCTACTGCGCGGTCCAATTCCGAGGTATGCGCAGCCAGCCGCAGTAAACACATCGGGGCTTGTCCAGGAGTCCGCAACCTGCCATGAATAGCGCCCATGCCGGGCGATCACATCCAGCGCAGGATCCGCGAAGTCTCGAACCTCCTCGGGAAAGCAGAAGCCCTGCTGGTCACCGCCGGCGCCGGCATGAGCGTCGACTCGGGCCTGCCGGATTTTCGCGGTAGCCACGGATTCTGGCGCGCCTATCCGCCGCTCGCGAAGCTCGGCATTTCGTTCGAGCGCATGGCGCAGCCGTACTGGTTCGTCGAGCGGCCGGCGATGGCGTGGGCGTGGTACGGCCATCGCGCGCAGCTTTATCGGGAGGCTGCGCCGCACGCGGGCTACCGGATCCTGCGCGAATGGCTGCAGGCGTTGCCGGCTGGCGGCTTCGTCGTCACCTCGAACGTCGACGGTCATTTCCTCGAAGCGGGCTTCGAGGAGCGCGGCCTCTATGAGCTGCACGGCAGCATCCACCACCTGCAATGCGTAACGCCCTGCAGCGATGCTGTCTGGCCCGCCGAATCCACCGACCTGCGGATCGATCTCGATACGCTGAACGCCACAGGCGAGCTGCCGCGGTGCCCGCACTGCGGGGCGCTGGCGCGTCCCAATGTGCTGATGTTCAACGACGCGCGCTGGGCCGAGCCACGGTCGTGCGAACAGGGCAGGCGCTTCGAGCAATGGCTCGCGCGGGTGCGCGGCCGGCGGCTCGTGATCCTGGAGATCGGTGCCGGCACCGGGGTGCCGACGATCCGGCTGCTGGGCGAGCGCATCGCGCAACGCCACCTCACCGCGCTCGTGCGCATCAATCCGGACGCGGTGCAGGCCGATGACGGGAGCATTGCCTTGCCGATGGGCGCCCTCGAGGCATTGCGCGCGCTTGGCGAGGCGCGTCGGGCGCGCCACGCACGGGCGGGTGCGGTGGCGCGCGCGGCCGAGGCGCCCACGCGGGCGCACGAGGTGCCTTCACCGCCGCCTGCGCAGCGCGCCGAGTCTCGCGCGACGATCCGCCTGCACGTGGGCGAGATCACGTTCGTCGATCTCGCGAGCGGCCACTGCGAGCGGGCGCGGCTCGACGAGTTCAGCCACGAGGACGAGATGGCCTGCATCACTGCCTTCGCCGAGAACGGGTCGTCGTGGTTTCCGGTTCCGGACACCTCGGTCCACAACCCCTGCGGCTATCAGATGTGCCTGCATGGTTTCGGGGACGGCGCCGCGGCGCTCATCGGCATCATTTCGCACGACGACGATGCGGTGCTGACCTTCGGTGTCGCGAGAACGCCTGAGGGAATCGGCGCTGTCTGGCACCCGCTCTACGCGACCGCGCTGTCACCGTTGCAGCCGCTCGAGTGTCCGCGGGTTCCCTGGATCGTGCGGCGCCTCGACACGGATTCGCCCGATCATCGCGCCATGATTCCGGAACTGATGCAGGTGGGGCGCCTCGCGGCCATCGCGTGGCTCAAGTTCAAGGCCTACGAGGACTGGCAGCGGGAGGGCGAGGGCGAGGGCGAGAACTGAGCCGATCGCGAGACGCTCACCGCGCCCGCTCATCGACGGCGTTCAGAACATCGATATCCCGGTCGCTTCCATGAAGCGATAGCCCCAGTAATTGAGCTGCCCGGGATCGGCGTACGCGCCGAAATCCGCCGTGTACTCGACCCCCGCCGGCGCGCGGTTCGTCCACAGTCCGTCGAACCAGTCGAGCACCGCGGCTTCGAGCGGCGATTCGCGCGGCGTCTCGACGATCACGTTCGCTTCGAGGTTGTAGTCGTCGAGGTTGCGGCGCGTGAAGTTCGCCGACCCGAGCGTGAGCCAGTAGCCTTCGCGCCCGCGGATCGCGGCGAGCTTGGCGTGGAACTGCTCGCCGTGCGTGCGCACCCAGCGCACGCGGATCGCACCGTCGCTCGCCGCGACGAGTTCGGTCGCCACCGGCCGGTTCGGGATGCCGTTCTTCTCGCGCCCGAAGGCGTCCTTGTTCGGATCGAGCAGCACGCGCACGAAGGCGCCGCGCGTGGCGGCATCGTGCAGCGCGCCCAGCACGGCGCGATCCGCCAGGTAGAACATCGCGATGTCGATCGCATCGCCCGCGGCGCAGGTCTGCAGCTGCGCGACCAGCGCGTCGGCGATCGCCTTTTCGGTGACGATGCGCAGGCGCCCGATCGCGGGGCTCGCCGTCGCCGCGTCGGCGACGACCGGCGTACCTGCCACCTTCGGCAACGGCGATCCGCGCCAGCCGGAGAAATGCGCGATCGCCACCTCGCTCGCGAGCAGCGGCGCGAGCGCGGGCCCGCGTACGCGCAGCGCGACGTTCGAATGCCCGCTGCTCGCATCGTGCGGATTCGCCGACATCACGAGCCCGTGCAGGGCGCCGTCGGGGCCGTCGGCGATAATCACCTTGCGGTGGTTCGCCTTGAAGTTCACGAGCCGCGCCCAGACACCGAGCGACACCCGCTCGCCCGCCGCATCGAGCGGATTCGGCCAGTCGCCCGGCCCGCCCCTGGCCCACCAGCGCAGCGCGATGCGCCAGAACGCCGACCACGCCGGATTCGAATCCCGCAGCCGATCGAGATCGGTGACGACGACCTCGATCCCCGCGGCCCGCAATGTCGCGAGCTCCGGCGAGGGTTCGCCGCCATACACATTGTTGATCGGGTCGGTGACGACGAGGATGCGGATGCCGGGGTCGGCGCGGCGCTTGTCGATCAGGAGCCGCACCAGCTCCGCCGCGAGCGGCCGGTGCACCGGCGCATCGACGATCGCGCCGCGATGCGCATTGAAGAGAAACACGTCGAGCACGATCAGGCGCTGCGCGTCCGCGATGAGCCGGAATGCGGCATCGAAGATCTGCTGGTCGATGATCGGGTGCCCGTAGGCGTCGGCGGCGGTGACGTCGCGCAGGAACTGCACATCGCCGTCGTGCAGCGGCGTCCACGCACCGCTCACGACCACGCCCTCCGGCATCGGCTTCCAGACGTTCCACGCGCCGACGCAGACCCACACCGCGAGCAGCGCGCCGAGGACGGCACGCGTGATGAGCTTGCGCGCGCCCGCCTTACGCACGCTGCGCGGCATCGATGGCCTCGCTCAGCGCGAGCCAGCGATCCTCGAGTGCGGTGACGCGCGCCGCGACTTCGCCGAACTCCGCCGCGCGGCCGAATTGCGCCGGATCCTCGAGCGCGCGCGCCAGCGCATCGCGCTGCGCGGTGAGCGTCGCCATCTCGGCCTCGATGTCGCGCAGCTCGGCGCGCAGCGGCGAGAGGCGGTTGCGCGCGGCGGCGTCGCGACGCCGGGCGTCACGCCGGTCGGCACGGCTCTCGTCGCGTTTGTCGGCGCGGCTGTCGCCCCGGTTGCCGGCGTGCGCAACAGCGACCGTGCCCGCGGCAGCCACCGGGCCGGACGCCGCGGCAGGCGCCGCATCGATCGCGGGCGCGCCCTTCGCGAGCCACGCGGCATAGTCCTCGAGGTCGCCGTCGAAACGTTGCACGGCGCCCGCGGCGACCACGAGGAACTGGTCGCAGGCGCCGCGCAAGAGCGAACGGTCATGGGAGACGATCAGCACGGCGCCAGCGTAATCCTGCAGCGCGAGCAGGAGTGCGCTGCGCATCTCGAAATCGAGATGGTTGGTCGGCTCGTCGAGCAGCAACAGGTTCGGGCGCCGCGCGACCATCACCGCGAGCGTGAGGCGGGCCCGTTCGCCGCCCGAGAAGTGGCCGACGGGCTCGAAGACCCGGTCGCCCCGAAAGCCGAAGCGGCCGAGGTGATCGCGCTTCTGCTGCGGCGGCCATGCAGCCACGGTCGCCCCGCCGCGACGACCGAGTTCCTCGATCGCGCTGCTCGCAGCGTCGAGCTGCTCGACTTCGAGCTGCGCGAAGAAGCCGACCTCGAGGTCGGGCGAAGCCACGCGCTCGCCTGCGAGCGGCGCAAGGCTGCCGGCCACCGTGCGCATCAGTGTCGACTTGCCGGCGCCGTTGCGTCCGAGCACGCCGATACGGTCACCCGGCGCGATCGACAGCCCGAGGCCGGCGAATACGCGGTGCGACCCGTAGCCGCCGGCCACGGCGTCGAGCGCGACCAGGGGGCGCGGCAGCTTCGCGGGTGCCGGGAATTCCCACGCGAACGATTCCTCGCCGTGGGCTTCGATGATCTCCGGGAGCCGCGCGAGCCACTTGAGCCGGCTCTGGACCTGCCGCGCCTTGCTCGCCTTCGCGCGGAAGCGGTCGACGAACCCCTGCACGTGCGCGATCTCGCGCCGCTGGCTGTCGGCGAGCGCCGCCGCGCGCACACGCGCCTCGGCCGCCTGGTGCTCGTAGGCGGAGTAGTTGCCGGTGTAGGCCGTGACGCGTTCATTCTCGATGTGCAGGATGCGTCCGACGACACCGTCGAGGAACTCGCGATCGTGCGAGACGACGAGCAACGTGCCGCGCCAGGCGCGCAGCCAGCCTTCGAGCCACAGCACGGCGTCGAGATCGAGGTGGTTCGTCGGCTCGTCGAGCAGCAGCAGGTCCGAGCGGCGCATCAGCGCGCGTGCCAGCGCCGCGCGCATGCGCAGGCCGCCCGAGAACACCTGCAACGGCCGCTCGAGGTCCGTTGCCTCGAAGCCGAGTCCGGTGGCGAGCGCCGCCGCGCGGCTGCGCGCGCCGTAGCCGCCCGCGGCGTCGTAGTCCGCATGGTGCCGGGCCTCGCGCACACCGTCGCCCGCGGCATGCGCGGCCGCGATGGCGTGCTCGATGCGGACCAGTTCGGCGTCGCCCTCGCGGACGTAATCGATCACGCATTGCGCGGAATCCGGCACCGACTGCTCGACGACCGCGATGCACAGGTTCGACGGCGCGCTGTAATCACCGAGATCGGGCGTGAGCTCGCCGCGCACCAGCGCGAGGAGGCTCGACTTGCCCGAGCCGTTGCGGCCGACGATGCCGACCTTGTCGCCGCGGAATATGCCGATGGAGGCGTGCTCGAACAGCACGCGCGGACCGCGGCGCAGGCGAACGTCGCGCAAGGTCAACATCGTGCGGCGGGCCTCAGGCGGACAGTTCCGCAGCGCCGGCTGCGGTCGCGATCAACGCGGCGAACGGCGGCGGGCCGTTCTGCTGGCGTGTCAGCAGTTCGAGCAGGGCCTCGAGCGGCATCGAATCCCCGAACAGCAACCCCTGGCCGTAATCGCAGCGATGATTGCGCAGGAACGCGAGCTGGCTCGGCGTCTCGATGCCCTCGGCGGTGACTGTCATGCCGAGGCTGCGGCCCATGTCGATGATCGTGCGCACGATCGTCGCATCGCCCGAATGTTCGGTGATATTGCGCACGAACGACTGGTCGATCTTGAGCGTGCCGATCGGGAACTGCTGCAGCGCCGACAGCGACGAGTAGCCCGTGCCGAAGTCGTCGATCGACAGGTGCACGCCCATCGCATGCAGCTCGCCGAGCAGGTGCACGGTGCGCCGCGGGTCGGCCATCAGGGTCGATTCGGTGATCTCGAGCTCGAACGCGGAGGGCGACACGCCGTGGCGACGGAACACGGAGCGGCAGCGCACGATGAACGAGGCCTGGCGCAACTGCTTCAACGACAGGTTGAGCGCGATGCGGCCGGGGTCCGCCACGTCGCGTCGCATCGTGCGATAGTCGAGGCACACGCGGTTCAGCACCCACTCGCCGATCTCGAGGATCAGGTTCGATTCCTCGGCGAGCGGAATGAACTGCGAGGGCGGAATGTCGCCGTGGCCCGGCAGCCGCCAGCGCAGCAGGCCCTCGGCGCCGATGATGCGGCCCGTCTGCAGGTCCACCTTCGGCTGGTAGTTCACGATCAGTTCGTCGCGCTCGAGCGCGCGGCGCAGCTTGCTCTTCAGCATCAGCCGCTCGACCGATGCGGCATTCATCTCCGGCGCATAGAACGCGAAGGTGTTGCCGCCATTCTGCTTCGAGTAGTACATCGCCGCGTCGGCGTTCCTGATCAGGTCGATCACGTTCTCCGCGTCACGCGGGCAGAACGCGATGCCGATGCTCGCGGTGAGATAGAGTTCGTGCTGGCCGAGCTGGAAGATCTTGCCGGTCTCGGCGAGGATCGAGCGGGCGAGCTGGCCGATGGGCCCCCGGTGGTCGACGTCGCCCGCGAGCGAGTCGATCATCACGGCGAATTCATCCCCTGCGAGCCGGCCGACCACCGAGTCCTTCGGCAGGACACGCGTCAGGCGTTCGGTCAGGATCTCGAGCGTGCGATCGCCCGCCGCGTGGCCGAAGGTGTCGTTGACTTCCTTGAAGTGATCCACGTCGAGGTACAGCAGCGCGACCGACTGGCCGTTGCGCAGCGCGCGCGCGATCGCCTGCTGCAGCAGGTGCTGGAACTGCATCCGGTTCGGCACCTTGGTCAGCGCGTCGTAGCGGGCGAGATAGCGGATGCGGCGTTCCGCGCGCTTGCGGTCGGTGATGTTGCGCGCGACGAAGATGCAGCCCTGGAACTGCGGATCGTCGGTCGCGATGGGCGAGCCGGTGAGCGAGACCGGGATCGTCTGGTTCTTGCGCGTGCGGACGACCGCCTCGCGTGTCTCGTTCGCCGCCTGCAGGATATCGAAGCCTTCGCGATCGGGGCCGTCGAGCAGCGAGACGATGGTGCGGCCGTTCAGCTCCTCCTCGCCATAGCCGAGCAGGCGCTGCGCCGCGAGGTTCGCGACACGGATGACGCCTTCGGGCGAAGTGACGAACACCGCATCGGTCATGCCCGTCAGCACGCTGTTCAGGTAATTCTTGGTGATGGTCGTCTGGCGCAGCTTCTGGCGCATGCGCTCGAGCGCCTGCTGCAGCTCGCCGAGTTCGTCGCGGCGTGCGACATCGGTGGGTCGCGAGAGGTCGCCCTGGCCGATGCGCTCGGCGGAGCGGATCAGCGCCGTGATCGGGCGCTCGATGCCGCGCGCGGCCCACCACGCGAGTGCCACAGCCGTGACGAGGCCGACGAGCAGGATTGCCGTGAGCACGTAGAGCGCACGGCGCAACAGTTCGCGGCCGGCGGCGGCGAGCGGTGCGGCCACGTCGGCCGGCGAGGTGTCGTGCACCGTGAGCGACACGTGCACGGTGCCGAGTGTCCGGGGTGTGGTGGCACCGGGAAATCCCGGCACCTGTGCGCGCACCGGTTCCGAGGCCTCGCGCGAAACGAGGGGCGGCTCGGCGGTGGCCGCGCGGTGCAGCTCGAAGAGCGTCTCGCCCGTTGCGTTCTGTACCACGATCGCCGTGACGGTCGGATCGTCGGCGAAGCGGCCGAGGCTCGTCGCGAGCGCGGCGCGGTCGCGCGCGAGCAGTGCGGGCGCCGCCGTGTCCGCGATGTGCGATCCGATCGACTGCGCGCGCGCCGCGAGCTCGTCACCGATCGCGCGGCGATATTCCGTGGTGGCGATCGCGGACAGCAGCCGCGATTCATATCGCGCGTGCAAAAGAAGGAGCGTGCCGAGCAGCAGCGCTGCGGCGATCATCGCCGCGACGGCCACGGCGACATACTTCAGCTTGAGGCTGAGCCGATTCACGATTCTGCGCCCGGGTACGCGTGTGAGGCCCCGGCGCCTATCCCCTTGTATTTCCTCAACTCTACCATCTTATCCCGACGGCTGCCGAGGCGGTGCGCGACCGGTGGCCGGCCGCGCGGACACCCTGTAGGCCGTACGCCACAATAGCCTAGAATTCCCGCAGGAGGCCGCAGTGATCGTTGAAGTGTTTTCGGACACAGTGTGTCCCTGGTGTTATGTCGGCAAGCGCCGGTTCGAGCAGGCCGCGGCCGCGCGACCGCAATTCGCGATCGAAGTGCGGTGGTTGCCGTTCGAGCTGAATCCGGACATGCCGCCCGAAGGCGCGAACCGGGCGGAGTACCTGCGCGCGAAATTCGGTGACGCGAACCGCTTCGCCGACACCCAGCGCACGCTGCGCGACCTCGGCACGGACCTCGGCATCGATTTTCACTTCGAGCGCATCGAGCGGGCGCCGAACACGCGACGCTCGCATGCGCTCATTGCGTGGGCCGCGGGCACGCCGGACGGCGCGCGCGCGCAGTCGGGTGTGAAGGACCGCATACTGAATGCCTATTTCAGTGAAGGCCGCGACATCGGCGACCCGGACGTGCTGGCCGCGATCGCGCACGACGCCGGACTCGACGCGGACGCCGCACGCGCCGCCATCGACGAACCCGCGCTCCATCGCGAGATCGCCTCGCTCGAGGCGCGCGCGCATTCCTGGGGCATCACCGGCGTACCGGCCTTCGTGTTCGAGCGCCGTTACCTCGTGTCGGGCGCGCAGGAGCCGGCCGTGTTCCTGCAACTCCTCGACCGGCTCGCCGCGGAAGCTGCCGCGACCGCATGAATGCGCTCGAGCTGACGGGACGGGCGCGCACCCATGTCGTCGACGTGCCGGACCTGCACTGCACGCTCCATCACGACGTCATCGACGCATTGCGCGCACTCGGCTTCGCCGCATGGCGCGAGGCGCGCATCGAACTCGCGGCGGTCTCCGCCTTCCGGGATTTCGGGCGGCAGTGCGCGATCTGGAACGCCAAGTGGCGCGGCGAGCGGCCCGTGCTCGATCGCGCGGGGCGCGAGCTCGACCCCGCAACCCTCGACCCCGACGCGCGCATCGATGCGATCCTCGCGTGGTCGGCGCTGCCCGGCGCGAGCCGCCACCACTGGGGCAGCGACATCGACGTCATCGACCGGGCCGCCCTGCCGGCCGGCTACCGTCCGCAGCTCGTGTCGCAGGAATACGCGCCGGGCGGCCTCTTCCACGCACTCGACGAGTGGCTCACCGCATCGATGGATCGCTTCGGCTTTTTCCGCCCGTACACGCGCGATCTCGGCGGCGTGCAGCCCGAGCCGTGGCATCTCAGTTTCGGCGCGGTGGCCCGGCCGGCGGTCGCCGCGCTCACGGTGGAGGTGATGACCGACGCGATCGCCGGCGCGGACGTCGAGGGCAAGGCGCACGTGATCGCGAGAATGGCGGAGATTCGCGAGCGGTATGTGCGGAGAACGGCGAGCGGCGAGTAGCGAACGGCGAACGGCCAGAAGCGTCAGCTGCGCAGGGCGCGCTTGCCGACTGCAGGATCGCCCCCGGGTCGGCCGAAGCTGCGCCTTTCAGCCTGAAAATTCCATCTCCAGATGGCGCGTGTAAGGCACGGGGACCGGGGGCACGACGATGTGGGGTCACCCGAACCCGGCCCCGCTCGGTGCCATCACGCGACTCAAACCGCATAGCGGCCGCGTTCTGGCTGATCGCCGTTCGCTGCTCGCCGTCGCGCGCAGGTGCGCTGCGCGCACCGCAGCGCGACGCTACTGGCTCCACGCCTTACGGATATACCCCATCGCGAGCCCGCGCGTCGTCGCGAGCGGATCGTCGCCGGCGGCGAACACGGGGGGATTGCGTCGCAGCATGCGCCAGCTTTCGCTGCGCAGCACCTGCTTCAGGAAGCCGAGGTTGCGGTCGATCGCTTCCATGTACGGGTTCTTGCCGTCGAACAGCACGTCGACGCAGCGGTAGGCCGATCCGAAGACACCGTCGAGCCGCTTCATGCGGGTCTCGGCGATGAACTGCGGCGTCTGGCGCAGGAGGTCGAGGCCGGAGGCGTACTTCACCTGCCGCGAGCCCTGGTTCGACAGCGGCAGCGCGTAGCCGCCGAGCACGAATTCGGGGTACAGGCGGTCGCGGCACTTCTCGAGGTAACAGCGATCGGCCATCTGCGCCATCATGTCGGCGGTGCCGAGCAGGTGGCCGAGCTTGCGGTCGCGCTCGTCGAACACGACGATCGCATCGAGCGGCACTTCGTAGCCGGTGAAATGGATGATCTGGGTCGCGATCGGCACCCAGCTCTCGAACCCGGCCTTCGGCAGGTACCGCTCGAGGAACTTCGCGCCCCGCGCGACGTGGGTGGCGGTGAGCTCGGCGCCGTTCTGCGTCACCGTGTCGCTGCGTTCCCGCAGGTAGCCGACATCGTGGAAGAGCGCGGTGATGAGGCCGATGGTCGCGCGCTCGGCGCCGAGTGCGCGGCCCGGGGGCGCCGCGCGCTCATAGCCTGCGCACAGGCGCGCCATCGCGAGCGTGATGTCGAGCGTGTGCTGCGTGTCGTGATAGACGGTGTCGAGCGCGTGGTATTCGGGATCGCGGCCCGAGAACACTTCATCCAGGCGGTCGAACGCGTGCACGACGGCGTCGAACGGCGCGCCGGGCCAGGTGGCGGTGAAGAGTTTCTTGACGGCTTCGCAGACGGCGTCGGGCGAACTGACCTGCACGGTGTTCGTGACGTCGAAGTCGCTGCGTCGGTTTTGCTGCATCGGTCGCGCTGACGGTCAACTTGCGCGAGTCTAGGCTGCGGACAATCGCCGCGCCAGCGACGTACCGCACACTTTCCGCCGCCTCGGGGTTTGCCTGCCTATATGTCAAAGCTCGCGTAGGCCGGCGCATGGTCCGACGGCCGCTCGGCGCGGCGTGGCTCACGGTCGATCGTGGACTCCCGGCAGCGGGCAGCGAGCGCCGCCGAGACGAGCAGCAGGTCGATGCGCAGCCCGTGATTGCGGCGAAAGGCACCCTGGCGGTAATCCCACCAGCTGAAGGCATCTTTCGGTTGCTCGAACAGGCGGAAGCTGTCTTTAAGCCCGAGTGCCGTGAGCGCGGCGAGCGCCGCTCGCTCCGGCCCGCTCACGTGCACCGAGCCTTCCCACCTGGCCGGGTCGTGCACGTCCCGGTCCTCGGGCGCGATGTTGAAGTCGCCGAGCACGACGAGACGCGGATGCCGCGCGAGTTCCTGCGCGAGCCAGCCGCGCAGCGCCTCGAGCCAGCGCAACTTGTAGGCGTACTTGTCGGAGCCGACCGCCTGGCCATTCGGCACATAGAGGTTCACGACGCGCACGCCGTCGATGGTCGCGGCGAGCACGCGGCGCTGCGGATCCTCGAAGCCCGCGATGCCGGTGGCGATGTCGTGCAACGGCGCGCGCGCGAGGATCGCGACCCCGTTGTAGGTCCGCTGGCCGCTGCAGGCGACCTGGTAGCCGAGCGCCTCGATCTCCGCGCGCGGGAAGGCGTGGTCCTCGAGCTTGGTCTCCTGCAGCGCGAGCGTGTGCACCGGCCGGCTCGCGAGCCACTCGCTCAGCTGCGGCAGGCGCACGCGCAGCGAATTCACGTTCCAGGTGGCGATCGTGCGCATCAGGCGGCGATGCCGTGCTGGCGCAGCAACGGCCGGATGTCGGGTTTCCTGCCGCGAAACTCGACGAACGCCTCGAGCGGATCGCGGCTGCCGCCCCGCGAGAGGATCGAGTCGAGGAAACGGTCGGCCGTCGCGCGGTTGAAGATGCCCGCCTCCTCGAAGGCCGAGAACGCGTCGGCGGCGAGCACTTCGGCCCACTTGTAGCTGTAGTAGCCCGCCGCGTAGCCGCCGGCGAACACGTGGCCGAAGCTGTGCGGGAAGCGGTTCCACGCGGGCGCCGGTATCACGCTGACTTCCCGCCGCACTTCGGCGAGCGTCTCGAGCACGCGCCCGCCGCGCCCGGGTGCATAGCGCGAGTGCAGCAGGAAATCGAACAGCGCGAACTCGAGCTGGCGCATCGTCGCGAGGCCCGCGTGGAAACTGCGCGTCGCCATCAGCTGGCGCTGCTTCTCCGCGGGCAGCGGCGCGCCGGTGGAGTAATGCGCCGAGATCTCGCCGAGCACGCCTTCGTGCCACGCATAGTTCTCGAAGAACTGGCTCGGCAGCTCCACCGCGTCCCACGCGACGCCGTTGATGCCGGCGAGGCTCGGATACGCGACACGGGTGAGCATGTGGTGCAGCCCGTGGCCGAATTCGTGGAACAGGGTCACGACATCGTCGTGCGTGAGCAGCGCCGGCTGCGCGCCGGTGGGCGGCAGGAAGTTGCAGACGAGGTAGGCCACCGGGTTGGTCGAGCCGCTCGGGATCGCCTTGCGCCCGACGCAGTCGTCCATCCAGGCGCCGCTGCGCTTGTGGGCGCGGGCGTAGGGGTCGAGGAAGAAGCTGCCCAGCGCGGCGCCGCGCGATTCGATCACGAAGTAGCGCACGTCGCGGTGCCACACCTCGACCCCGCTGCGCTCGACGATCCGGATGCCGAACAGGCGCTCGGCGACCCCGAAGAGGCCGGCCAGCACGCGCGGCAGCGGGAAGTACGGCCGCAGGTCTTCCTGGGATACCGAGAAGCGGCTGCGTTGCAGGCGTTCGGCCCAGAACGCCACGTCCCACGGTTCGAGACTGCCGCCCGCGAAGGCCTCGAGCTCGGCGAATTCGCGCTGCGCCGCCGGGCGCGCGGCGCGCGCCAGGCTCTGCAGGAATTCGATCACCTCCGGCACGCTCTTCGCCATGCGCGTGGCGAGCGCGTAGTCGGCGAAGTTGCCGAAGCCGAGCAGGCTCGCCGCTTCGTGCCGCAGCCGCAGGATGTCTTCCATGGCCTGCGTGTTGTCCCAGCGCCCGGCGAGCGGCCCCTGGTCCGATGCCCGGGTGGTCCAGGCCTCGTAGAAGTCGCGGCGTAGCGCCTGCGACTCGGCGTCGGTGATCACCGCGACATAGGTCGGCTGGTCGAGCGTGAGCACCCAGCCTTCCCGGCGAGCCTCGTGCGCGCGTTCGCGCGCCTGCTCGACGATCGTTTCGTTGAGGCCTGCCAGTTCGGCCGGGTCGGTGACGGGGCGGCTCCACGCGTTGGTCGCATCGAGCACGTTCTCCTCGAACTTCGCCTGCAGCGTGGCGAGCTCGAGCATCACCGCCTTGAAGCGTGCCTTCTTCGCCGGTTCCAGCGCGACCCCCGCGAGGCGAAAATCGCGCAACATCTGCTCGACGACGCGGCGCTGCACCGGGTCGAGCGTGGCGGCCTCGTGCTCGTCCACCGCGGTGTACGCGCGATAGAGCGCCCCGCTCTGCGCGAGGTCGGTCTGGTAGTCGGTGACGAGCGGCAGGCACGCGTTGAAGGCTTCGCGGAGCGACGTCGAATTCATCACCGCGTTGAGGTGGCTCACGGGCGACCATGTGCGGTTCAGGCGATGGCCGAGCTCTTCGAGCGGCTCGACGACAGCCGCGAAGGTCGGCGGAGCCGCGGCCTCGAGCGCGGCGATCCGTGACCGGTTCGTCTCGAGCAGGGAACGGATCGCAGGCTCGACATGTTCGGGGCGAATGGCGTCGAAATGCGGCAGCAGGTCGTCCGACAGCAGCGGGTTCGTCATGCCCTCATTGTAGCCGTGTGTACAATGCGAAATGCCTGAAAACTACGACCTCGCCGTCATCGGCGGCGGCAGCGGCGGGCTCGCTTGCGCGCAGCGCGCGGCGGAGCATGGCGCGCGCGCGGTCGTGATCGAATCCGGCCGCCTCGGCGGCACCTGCGTCAATGTC
Source organism: Steroidobacteraceae bacterium (assembly GCA_050249415.1). Classification (GTDB taxonomy): domain Bacteria; phylum Pseudomonadota; class Gammaproteobacteria; order Steroidobacterales; family Steroidobacteraceae; genus CADEFQ01. Next base: position 109,684 of record JBFWQO010000012.1, on the reverse strand, counting down.
GGCTGCGTGCCGAAGAAGGTGATGTGGAATGCGGCGGAGCTCGCCGCGGGTCTCGCGGACGCCGCCGACTATGGCTTCGCGCTCGAGGCGCGCGGGCTCGATTTCGGCACGCTCAAGGCGAAGCGCGATGCCTATGTCGCGCGACTGAACGAGATCTACGCGGGCAACCTCGACAAGCGCGGCGTCGCGCTGGTCCGCGGCCGGGCGCGGTTCACCGGCGCGCACGAACTCGCGATCGGCGAGCGCACGTTGCGGGCCGGGCGCATCGTGATCGCCACCGGCGGGCGGCCGCAGCGCGCGCAATTCCCGGGGGGCGAGCGGTGCATCGATTCCGACGGCTTCTTCGACCTCGCGGCCGTGCCCGCGCGCACGCTGGTCGCGGGCAGCGGTTATGTCGCGGTCGAGCTCGCGGGCATCCTCGCGGGGCTCGGTTCGCGGGTCACGCTCGCGATCCGCTACGAGCGCGTGTTGCGTTCGTTCGATGCGATGCTCGGCGAGGGAGCGATGCGTGCGCTGCGCGAATCGGGCATCGAAATCCTCACTGGCGCGCGCGCCGCGGCGCTCGCGCCGAAGGGCGATGCGCTCGAGCTCACGCTCGAGGACGGCCGCGTGCTGCCGCCCGTCGACTGCATGCTGTGGGCCGCCGGCCGTGAGCCGGTCGTCGGCGATCTCGGGCTCGCGCACGCGGGGGTCGAACTCGACGACGCGGGGTTCGTGAAGGTCGATGCCCTGCAGCAGACGAGCGCCGCGCATGTGTTCGCGATCGGCGATGTGACCGGCCGGCTGCCGTTGACGCCGGTGGCGATCGCGGCCGGGCGGCGCCTGTCGGACCGCCTCTACGGCGGCATGGCGGGGCGCCATCTCGACTACGAGAACGTACCGACCGTGATCTTCACCCATCCGCCGATCGGCACCGTCGGGCTCACCGAGGCCGAGGCGCGCACGCGCCACGGCGATGCGGCCGTGCGCACCTACAGCTCCGGCTTCGTGCCGATGTACCACGCGCTGACGACCCGCAAGCCGCGCGCCGAAATGAAGCTGGTGGTCGCGGGACCGGAAGAGCGCATCGTCGGCCTGCACGTGATCGGCGAGGGCGCCGACGAGATGCTGCAGGGCTTTGCCGTCGCGGTGAAAATGGGCGCGCGCAAGCGCGATTTCGACGACACCGTCGCGATCCACCCGACGAGCGCCGAGGAATTCGTCACGATGAGGTGAGAGGGGGCGCTGCCCGTCCGATGCCGCTGACGCATCCCGAACGCGTGCTGTACCCCGGCGACGGCGTCACGAAAGCCGAGCTCGCCGCGTGGTTCGATGCGGTCGCGGAATCGCTCCTGCCGCAACTCGCCGACCGGCCGCTGTCGGTGCTGCGGATCGCCGGCGATCGGGCGCCATTCTTCCAGCGGCATCTGCCCGGCGCGCGCGGTGTCACCGCCTGCGATTCGCGTGCGGACCTGCAGGCGCTCGCGCAGCTCGGCGTCGTCGAATTGCACACCGCCGGCACGAGGCGCGCGTTCGTGGCATGCGCGGACCGCCTCACCTTCGACCTGGATCCGGGCACCGGCCTGCCGTGGGGCCGGCTGCGCGATGCGGCCTGCGCGGTGCGCGATTTCCTCGCGAGCCTCGGGCTCGTCTCGTTCGCGAAATCGACCGGGGGCAACGGGCTCCACGTGGTCGTGCCCCTCGCGGCGCCGCGGCCGCGCTGGGAGCGCGCGCTCGGGTTCTCGCGGGCGGTCTCGCAGCATTTCGCGCGTACCGCGCCGGACGACTACACCGCGCGCACCGGAGCGGCGGCGCGCCAGGGCAAGGTGTTCATCGATTACCTGCGCAATGGGCGGGGCGCCTCGGCGGTGGCGGCGTTCAGCCCGCGCTGGCGCCCCGGCGTGCCGGTCGCGGTGCCGCTGTCGTGGCACGAAGTTGAAATGGCGGATGCACGACCCCGGTATACGCTGCGCACCCTCGATGCGGCGGCGGCACGCGAGCGGGCACGCCGGTGGTCGGGCTACGACGGCGTGCGCCAGTCCTTGAGCACGTCGATCACCGCCCGCGTGTCGGGGCGCAGGCCGCGCCAGAGATAGAACGACTCGGCCGCCTGCTCGACCAGCATGCCCCAGCCGAGATGCGCCCCGGCCGCGCCCTCGGCGAGTGCCCACGAGAGAAACGACGTGGGTTCCGCGCCGTAGGCGAGGTCGTAGCAGATCGTGCCCTTGCCGATCACGGCCGGGGAGATGTCCGGGCGGCCGCCGCCGAGGCTCGCCGCGGTGGCGTTCAGCACGAGATCCCAGGGGTGGGCCTCGATGCCGTCGAAACCGCAGCCGGTCACCGCGCCGATATCGGCGAAGCTCGCGGCGACGACGCGCGCGCGATCGGCCGTGCGGTTGGCAATCGCGAGCGCAGCCGGCCCGAGCTCGAGGAGCGGTGCGACGATGCCGCGTGTCGCGCCCCCCGCGCCGAGGATCAGCACGCGCCGGTCCGCGACGGCGATGCCGAGGTTGTCCGTGAGGTCGCGCACGAGTCCGGCGCCATCGGTGTTGTCGCCGAGTATCGACCCGTCGGACTGCACCGCGAGCGTGTTGACGGCACGGGCGATCGCCGCGCGCGGTGTCAGCGTGTGTGCGAATGCCGCCGCCGCGGGCTTGTGGGGGATCGTGACGTTCAGGCCGCGGCCGCCACCGGCGAAGAAACCGGTGATCGTCGTGACGAAATCGTCGGGCTGCACGTCGTAGACGCGATAGGTCATGCGCTCGCCCGTCTGGCGTGCGAAGAGGCCGTGGATGAACGGCGAGCGGCTGTGCGCGACCGGATGGCCGACGACCCCGTACTGATCGATATCGTCCCGGGACTCGATCGTCATGGGCGGGAGCTTACCGATTTTCGCCGGCGAGCGAGACGACGCGTGTGCCGCCCGGGGATTCGGCGGCGAGCGCGTGCAGCAGCGCCGGCTGCCACGCCTCGCAGCGGTCTGCATAGTGGAACGGCGGATTGACGACCAGGAGCCCCGAGCCGTTCAGCCCGGCGCGTGAGTCTGGCGGGTGGATCCACAGCTCCGCCGCGATCGCCGGGCGAGCGAGGCCGCGCGCGAGCGCGGCGAGCCAGAGGTCGGTGTCGCGCGCGGCCTTCACCGGGTACCACACCGCGACCACGCCTGTTTCGAAGCGCGAGAGCGCATCGTTCACGGCCTGCGCCGCGGCCCGGAAGTCGCCCTTCGTGTCCTCGTACGGCGGGTCGATGAGCAGGAGACCCCGCCGCTCCGCCGGCGGCAGCAGGGCGCGCAAGCGCTGCCAGCCGTCGCCGTGCTCGGCGGTCACGCGCCCATCGCGCCCGAGCGCCTTGCGCAGGGCTGCGAACTCGCTGGGCTGGATCTCGACGGCGACGCCGCGGTCCTCGCGGCGGAGCACCTCGGCGGCGAGCACCGCCGAGCCCGGATAATCGTGGCGCGCATCGGCGCGGCGCCGCCACGCGTCGACGACGCCGGCGTAGTCGACGAGCTCGGGCATGTCATCCGTCGTGGTGCCTCGCAGTCGCGCCGCGCGCAGCGCCGCGAGCACGGCGACGGCGCCCTGCCGTGCCTCGCCGCTCGTGCGCGCATCGCCGCTGCCGAGTGCGTAGTGCCCGCGGCCCGCGTGCGTGTCGAGGAAGAAAAACCCCTTCTCCTTGCGCTGCAGCGCGCGCAGCAGCGCCAGCAGCGCCACGTGCTTGTGCACGTCCGCGAAGTTGCCGGCGTGAAAGGCATGCCGGTACTTCATCGAGGCGCCTCAGGCCGTCTTCTTGCGGGCCGGCGCCTTCTTTTTTGCCGCAGCCTTCTTTTTCGGGGCGGCCTTCTTCTTCGCGGCCGCCCTGGGCTTCGCGGCTTCGACCGCCGCCACGGCGGGAGCCTTCGCCGCCGGCGCCTTCGCCGCACCACGGCCCCGGCCGCGCCCGAATCGACCGCCGCGCTCCGGCGCGGCCGCGAGCATGGCGCGGCATTCCTCGAGCGTGAGCGTCTTCGGGTCGCGGTCTTTCGGGATTTTCGCGTTCTTGCGCTTGTCGGTGATGTAGGGCCCGTAGCGGCCGTTCAGCACCTGGATGTCGTCCTCGCCGAAGTCCTGGATGATCCGGTTGGCATCGGCGACCTTTTTCTCCGCGATCACTTCGAGCGCGCGCTCGAGCGTGATCGTGTACGGATCGTCGAGCTTCAGCGACACGTATTTCGGCCCGTATTTCACGTATGGACCGAAGCGGCCGATGTTCGCCTGCACCGCTTCGCCTTCCGGCGTCTCGCCGAGGTTGCGCGGCAGCTTGAAGAGCTCCATCGCCTCGTCGAACGTGATCCGGTCCATCTTCTGGCCCGGCCGCAGGCCGGCGAAGCGCGGCTTTTCCTCGTCGTCCTTCGTGCCGATCTGCACGAAGGGTCCGAAGCGGCCCATGCGCACCGAGACGGGCTTGCCGCTCGCCGGGTCGCGACCGAGCTCGCGCGACTGCGCGACCTCTTCGCGCGAGACATTCTTCTCGGTGTGCTCGACGAGGTCGATGAAGGGCTTCCAGAATTTCTCGAGCGGCTGCGTCCAGTTCTCCTCGCCGCGCGACACCGCGTCGAGTTCGTCTTCCATCGCGGCGGTGAAGCCGTACTCGACGTAGCGGTGGAAGTGCTTCGACAGGAACGAGTTGACGATCTTGCCGATGTCGGTCGGTATGAACCGCCGGCTGTCCATGTCGACGTACTCGCGATCCTTCAGCGTCGAGATGATCGACGCATAGGTCGAGGGACGGCCGATGCCGTGCTCTTCGAGCGCCTTGACGAGCGAGGCCTCGGAATAGCGCGGCGGCGGCTCCGTGAAATGCCGGGCGGGTTGCACGCCGACGAGCGCGACCGCGTCGCCTTCCTGCATCGCAGGCAGAATATGGTCGGAATCGTCGTCGGCCTTGTCGTCCTGCCCTTCCTGGTAGACCGCGATATAGCCCGGTTTCACGAGCGTCGAGCCGTTCGCGCGCAGCACGTGGCCGCCGCCCGCCTGCGCCTCGGTCCTGCCGGTCGCCGGCCCCGGCACCATGTCGATGGCCACCGTGTCGAACACGGCATGCGCCATCTGGCACGCGACGGCGCGCTTCCAGATGAGCGAATAGAGCTTCCACTGGTCGGGGTCGATGCGGCCCTCGATCAGCTGCGGCGTGATCGCCGCGGAAGTGGGGCGCACGGCCTCGTGCGCTTCCTGCGCATTGCGCGACTTGACCTTGTACACGCGCACTTCGTCGGCGAGCGCTTCCTTGCCGTACAGCTGCGCGATGACGCTGCGGATCTCGCCGACGGCGTCCTGCGCGAGCGACACCGAGTCGGTGCGCATGTAAGTGATGAGGCCGACGCTGCCCTCGCCGTAATCCACGCCTTCGTACAGCTGCTGCGCGAGGCGCATCGTGCGCTGCGCCGAGTAACCGAGCTTGCGTGCGGCTTCCTGCTGCAATGTCGAGGTCGTGAACGGCGGCGCCGGGTTCCTGCGGCGCTGCTTGCGCTCGATGCGCTGCACGGTGAGCCGGCCGGGCGAGCCCGCGGCGGCGCCCGCGGCGGCGAGCAGCGCCTGCTCGACCGCGTGCGCCGCGTCCGCATTCGTGAAGCTGAATTGCTCGACCTTCGTGCCGGCGTATTCGGTGAGCTTCAGCGGGAAGCGCTGCGTGCCGTGCTCGCCTTCGGCGTCGATCGTCCAGTATTCCCGCGCCTCGAAGCGCTGGATCTCCTCCTCACGCTCGCAGATCATGCGCAGCGCGGGGCTCTGGACGCGTCCGGCCGAGAGACCGCGGCGCACTTTCTTCCACAGGAGCGGCGAGAGGTTGAAGCCGACGAGGTAATCGAGCGCGCGCCGCGCCTGCTGCGCATTGACGAGGTCCATCGACAGGCCGCGCGGGTTCTCGATGGCCTGGCGGATCGCGTTCTTCGTCACTTCGTAGAAGGCGACGCGGTGCACGTCCTTGCCGTCGAGCGCGCCGCGATCGTCGAGCAGTTCGCGCAGGTGCCAGGAGATCGCCTCGCCTTCGCGGTCCGGGTCGGTCGCGAGGTACAGCGCGTCGGCCTTTTTCAGCGCGCGCGCGATCGCGTCGACGTGCCGTTCGTTTTTCTCGATCACGCGATACTGCATCGCGAATGCTCGGCCGGGGTCGACCGCGCCTTCCTTCGGCACGAGGTCGCGCACGTGGCCATAGGAGGCGAGTACCTCGAAACCCTTGCCGAGGTACTTCTTGATGGTGCGCGCTTTCGCGGGCGATTCGACGATGACGAGGTTCAATGCGGTGCGGTGCTGTCGCTGTCGAACACGAGATCTTCCATGCGTGCGTAGGCCTCGCCCTGTCCGGGCTGGCTCGACAGCACCATCAGGACGACCCACTTCAGCTGGTCGACCGAAATCTCCTCCGCATCGAGCGCGAGCAGGCGGTCGATCACGATCTCGCGTTGCGCCGGCGTCAGGATGCCGGTGCGCTCGAGCGTGAGCAGGAAGCCGCGCGATTCGGTCGACATGCGCGCGAGCTCGCCCTCGGCATAGACGCGGATCGCGCGCGGTCCCGCGGCGAAATCCGGCCGGTGACGCTCGCCCGCGAGATCGGCGAGCCAGTCGAGCGCGCGCTCGACGGTGGGCGCCGCAAAGCCGGCCTGCTCGAGGTCGTGCGCGAGCGTCTCGCGCTCCGGCACGTCGGGCGTGTCTTCGAGCATGTAGTGGTCGAAGACGTAGATCAGGATGTCGAGAACGCTTCCGCTAATCATGATTTCTGCTGGATGCGGCCGTAACGGCCGCCCGGGTACGGGGCTATCTGTCCCTCGAGTTCGAGAATGAGCAGCATCGACGCCACCGAATCGGCCGGCAAACCGGTCCGTTCGACGAGCGTATCGACGCCCGTGGGGTCAAAGCCGAGCGCATCTAACAGGATTTCGTATTCCTTGTCCAACCGCCCCCCGTTGGCCTCGGGCGGGCCAGGCGTCGCAAGTGTTTGTCTGGTAAAGGGTATTTTGAGCTCTTCCAGGATGTCCGGCGCGCTTTCGACGAGCTTGGCCCCGCTGCGGATGAGCTGGTGGCAGCCGCGGGCGAGCGGATTGTGGATGGAGCCCGGGATCGCGAACAGTTCGCGCCCCTGGTCGAGGGCATGCCGCGCGGTGACGAGCGAGCCGCTGCGGCGCGCCGCCTCGACCACGAGCACCCCGAGCGCAAGAGCGCTGATGACCCGGTTGCGCTGCGGAAAATGGGCGGGCAGCGGCGGCACCCCCGGCGCGAACTCGGACACGAGGGCTCCCGAAGCCGCGATCTCGTGCGCCAGCGCCTCGTGTTCGCGCGGATAGACGATGTCGAGCCCGGCGCCGCAGACGGCGATCGTCCGTCCGCCGGCATCGAGTGCGCCGCGATGCGCCGCCCCGTCGATGCCGAGCGCGAGCCCGCTCGTGATCGTGAGGCCGCCCGCCGCGAGGTAGCGCGCAAACTCGCGCGCATCGGAACGCCCGCCCGCGGTCGGATTGCGGCTGCCGACGATCGCGAGCTGGGCCGACGCGAGTACGCCGGTATCACCCCGCACGTACAGGAACGCCGGCGCATGCCCCGCCTCGCGCAGGAGCGGCGGATAGTCGACATCCATGCATGAAACCAGGCGCGCGGCGCCCGCTTCGAGCCAGCGGCGGTCGCGATCGACCTTGTGGCGATCGGGCGCCGCCACCCATGCGACGGCTGCCGCCGGCCAGCCGCTCGCGTGCAGCCGCGCCGCGGAGAGCCCGAGCACGCCGGCCGGATCGCCCGCGAGCGCGAGTGCGGCCGACAACTGCTCCACCGTGAGGCCGGGACAGCGTGCGAGCGTGGCGCTGGCATCGGAGACCATGGACGGAGAATACTGTGTGTGGACGCGCAGGCGCGCTGCGCATTTGCGGGCGAGGAGCGAAGATTTGCCGATGAAGCTCCACAGTTACTGGCGCAGCAGCGCCGCGTATCGCGCGCGCATCGCGCTCGAAGTGAAAGGCCTCCCGGCCGAACAGGTCGCGCACCACCTCGCCCGCGGCGAGCAGCGTGCGGCCGGCTACCTCGCATTGAATCCGCAGGGGCTCGTGCCGGCGCTCGAGGTCGACGGCGAGGTGATCGGGCAGTCGCTCGCGATCATCGAGTATCTCGACGAGCAATATCCCGTGCCGCCGCTCCTGCCGCGCGATCCGATGGCGCGCGCGCAGGTGCGCGCGATGGCGCTCACCGTCGCCTGCGACATCCACCCGCTCGGCAACCTGCGCGTGCTGAACTACCTGCGCGGCGAGTTCCGGCAGCCGGAGGAGGCCGTCACCCGCTGGGTCCGGCACTGGATCGAAACCGGGTTTGCGGCGCTCGAGGCGGCCGCGCGCCGTCATGCCGGCGACGGGCGCCATTGCCACGGTTCAGCGGTGTCCCTCGCCGATGTCTGCCTCGTGCCGCAGATGTACAACGCGCGGCGCTTCGGTTGCGACCTGTCCGCGTGCCCGACGCTCGTCGCGATCGATGCGGCGCTCAGGGACCGGGCGGATTTCGCGGCGGCGGCGCCGGAGAGGCAGCCCGACGCCGGCGCGTGAGCGCCGGTCCCGGGGCAGGAGGGCGGGGCAGTTACGGTGTGCGGACGGTGTCGGCGACGCGGATCGCGTGCGATGCGCCGACCACGATCGCATAGCTCATGCGCTCGTAGGTCTTGAACACGAGCGCGGTGCCGGCGCGTTCGTTCGGCAGCTTCACCTTCGGGTCGAACGAGCTGCCGGTCGCGAAGAAGCTGTTGCCCGAGCGGCGGCCCTTGTCGCGCACGGTGAGCCCGGCCTGGTCGACCGCGAGGATGTGTCCCGGCGCGAGGCCGTGCCGCGTGCCGCGATTCACCGCGATGATCTGGTAGGTGCCGATCAGCGTCGTGTCGTCGACCACCGAGATGATCGAGCCGCGGACGGGCGCATTCGGTATGCGCACCTCGAACGTGAGCGGCACGTCGGCATCGTTCGCGATCAGCACGTCGCCTTCGAGCGTTTCGCGGGCCGCATCGGTGAGCTGGGCCGTCAGCGGATTGCCCTCGCGCGAGACGCGCGCGGTGGCCGCGTATACGCCTTCGTAGCCGAGCACGTCACCGCTCTCGGGATCGCGCAGCTTCTGGCCGGGATGCACGACGGCATAGCGCGCATCGAGCGGCGCGTCGAGGTTGCGGACGTAGATCTCCTCGCCCGTGCCGCCGATCATGTGCTCGTCGCGGAACGCGAGCACGTACGGCGCCTTCTTCATCTGTTCGGCCGCGAGCAGGCTCGGGCGCGAGAGGAAGCGCGCGATCGCCGAATAGGGGATCGTCGCGATCGGGCCGTCGGCCGGCGTGCTGCGCAGGCGCGGGTTCAGCCGTGCGGCGCCGCCCTGCTCGAGCATGATGCGCGGCGTGCCGTCGGCCGCGTAGGCGAGGGCCAGCACGTCACCGGGGTAGATGAGGTGCGGATTCTCGACCTGCGGATTCACGTACCAGATTTCCGGCCACAGCCAGGGGTCGCGCAGGAACAGGTTCGAGATGTCCCACAGCGTGTCCCCGCGCTTGACGGTGTAGCGGCTCGGCGCATCGGCACGCACGGAATCGGCGGTGACCGCCGGTGCCGCGGCGGGCGTCGCCTCGTTCGTGACCGTGGCCGCCTCGGTGGCGGTCAGGTCCTGGTCGGACGCCGGTTCCGCGCTCTCCGGCGCCACGTATTCCTGTTGCGGCGGTTCGGGCCGGGCCGTGGTGTCAGGTGACGAGCACGCGGCCGCGAGCGCCGCACAGGCAAAAGCGGCCACACGCGACCAGGTAGCCGCGGAGCTAACTGACTGATTCGAAAACATCCCTCACTCCTCTATACCGGGTGGGGCAAGCGACCCCGCTGTTATAATCGGTACCGGAACCCGGGCACACCGCTTAATGTCAACTTTGTGCACTGGTTCAAATTTAGCAGTATTGCCGCAGGTTTCCATGGCCCTTCTCACGATCCTCGAATATCCCGATCCCCGCCTGCGAACCCGCGCCGAGCCGGTCACCGAGTTCGACGACGCACTGGCCCGCCAGATCGACGACATGTTCGAGACCATGTATGCCGCCCCCGGGATCGGCCTTGCTGCAACGCAGGTGGATTATCACCGGCGGCTGATCGTGATCGACGTGTCGGAGGACAAGTCGCAGCGGCAAGTGTTCGTCAATCCCGAAATCCTCGAGAAAAGCGGCAGTGCCGTCACCGAAGAGGGTTGCCTGTCGGTGCCGGGCATTTTCGACGAAGTGCAGCGCGCCTCGCACGTGCGCGTGCGCGCCCGGGACCGCCACGGCATCGAATTCGAGCAGGAACTCGAGGGCCTGCCGGCCGTGTGCCTGCAGCACGAAATGGACCACCTCGAGGGCAAGCTCTTCGTCGACTACCTGTCCGACCTGAAGCGCGAGCGGATCAGGAAGAAGCTCGACAAGGACCGCAAGGCGCGCGCCGCGGCGCCGGCCACCCCGCTGCCGGCCCGCGTGCCGGCGCTCTGATCGCGGGCCACCTGCCATGCGCGTCGCGTTCGCCGGAACGCCCGGGTTCGCGGTGCCGCCGCTGCGCGCGCTCGCAGCGCGCCACACGATCGTCGGAGTCCTCACGCAGCCGGATCGGCCTGCCGGGCGCGGGCGAGCGCTGACGGCGAGCGCCGTCAAGCACGAGGCGCTCGGCCATGGCTGGCCGATCTCGCAGCCGGCCTCCCTCAGGGCGGCGGAGGACCGGGCCGCGCTCGCCGCCTGGCAGCCGGACGTGCTGGTGGTCGTCGCCTATGGCCTCATCCTGCCGCAGGTCGTGCTCGACCTGCCGCGCCACGGCTGCGTCAACGTGCACGCGTCGCTGCTGCCGCGCTGGCGTGGAGCGGCGCCGATCCAGCGGGCCCTCCTCGCGGGGGACACGGTCACCGGCGTGTCGATCATGCGCATGGAAGCCGGACTCGACACGGGGCCGGTGTTCGAGATGCGTCGTGTCGCGATCGCCCCGCACATGACCGCGGGCGAACTGCACGATGAACTCGCGGCGCTCGGTGCCGCCGCCCTGATCGATGTACTCGCCGCGATGGAGACGGGCACCGCGCGGGCGTTGCCGCAGCCCGCGGACGGGGTCACGTATGCCGCGAAGATCGCCAAGGCCGAAGCGCGCATCGACTGGCGCGTGAGCGCGACGGAGATCGACCGGCAGGTCCGCGCGTTCAACCCCTGGCCGGTCGCGGAGACGCGCTTCGACGGCGAACCGCTCCGGGTGCTGCGTGCGCGGATCGATCCCGCGAGCCGCGCGGCGCAGGCGACGCCGGGTACCGTGCTCGGTGTCGATGCCGCCGGCGTGCGTGTGGCCTGCGGCGCGGGCGTGCTCGTGCTCGAGAGCGTGCAGCGTGCGGGACGACGGCCCGTGGCGGCCTTCGATTTCGCGCTCGGCGTGTCGCTCGAGGGCGCGGTGCTCGGATGAAGGAGGGCACGGCGGCGCTCGTTGCCGCGGCACGCGCGGTGCATGCGGTCGCGCACGAGCGCCGATCCGCGGACGATGTGCTCGGCGGCGCGGCGGGCGACGACGCCGGGGCGCCTGCCGTGCGCGCGATCGCCTACGGCACGCTGCGCTGGTACCTGCGCCTCGCGCCCGCGATCGCGAGCCTGCTCGACCGGCCCGCCACCCGCATCGCCCCCGCGGTGCATGCGCTGCTCGTGACCGCCGCGCACCAGGTCGTCTATTCCCGCAATGCCCCGCAAGGCGTCGTCGATGCCGCGGTCGATGCGACGCGCGCACTCGGGGCGGCGCGCGCGAGCGGGTTCGTGAATGCCGTGCTCCGCCGTTTCGTGCGCGAGCACGCGGGCCTGTTCGCGTCACTCGACACCGATCCGGCGGTGCGCCATGCGCATCCGCGCTGGCTCGTCGAACGGCTGAGGCGGGACGCGCCGGAGCGGTGGGAGGATGTGCTCGCCGGCGGCAACGTGCGCGCGCCGATGACGCTGCGTGTCGATCTCTCGCGCACGACCCGGGCGCAGGCACAGGCCGCCTGTGCGGCGCGGGGCATCGCGGCGGCACCGCTCGAGGGCTTTGACGCCGCGCTCGTGCTCGAGACGCCCGTCGCGGTCGACAGCCTGCCGGGCTTCGCGGAAGGATGGCTGTCGGTGCAGGATGCCGGGGCGCAGCTCGCCGCGGTGCTGCTCGCTCCCGCGCCCGGCATGCGCGTGCTCGACGCGTGCGCGGCACCGGGCGGCAAAACGGGACATCTGCTCGAGGTGGCCGGCGGCGAGATCGACCTGCTCGCGGTCGACAGCGACGCGCAGCGTCTCGAGCGCGTCGGCGGGAATCTCGACCGCCTCGGGCGGCGGGCGCGGCTCGCCCGGCTCGACCTGCGGGACCCGGGCGCGCTCGCCGCCGAGGCGCCGTTCGACCGGATCCTGGTCGACGCGCCGTGTTCGGCGACCGGCGTGATCCGCCGCCATCCCGACATCAAGCTGCTGCGTCGCGAAAGCGACGTCCCGGCCTTTGCGCGCACGCAGCTCGCGATCCTCGCCACCTGTTTTGCGCGCCTCGCGCCCGGCGGGCGGCTGCTGTACGCAACCTGTTCGGTCCTCGCGGCCGAGAACGGCCGGGTGGTCGAGCGTTTCCTCGGGATCGAGCGCCGCGCACGGCTCGACGGCGCCGCCGTGCAGCTGTGGCCCGGGGCCCGGGCGGCCACCGACGGCTTCCATTATGCTTCGCTGACGAAGGCACCTCCGACATGATCCGCAATTTCCCGTTCCGGGCGCTCCTCTGCGCGAGCCTTCTCGCGACGGGCGGCGCGTTCGCCAATGCGCTCGACGGCGTGCTCGCGGTCCGTTCGGCCTACGTCAATGTCGACCACGGCGTGTTCAAGCTGCACGCACGCGTGCAGTATCCCGAGAGTGACGACATCCGCGCGGCGCTCGACGACGGCGTCACGCTGATGTTCGATATCGAAGTGCTGATCGCGCGCGAGCGCCGCTACTGGTTCGATGCCGACGTCGTGGCCGTGGCGCGCCGGCGCGAGCTCACCTACCACACCGTCAGCAACCGCTATGTCGTACGCGACAGCGCCGGCGTATCCACCCAGGAAAGCTACGCCACGCTGCACGAGGCGCTCGAGGCGGTCGGCACGGTCGACGACTGGCCGGTGCTCGTCGAGCCGCAACTCGCGCCCGACGCGCGCTACCGGGTCAGCGTGCGCGCGAGCGTGCGGCGCGGCCGGCTGCCGGACACGCTGCGCGTGCTGATGTTCTGGACCGACAGCTGGCACCGCACGAGCGAGTGGTACTCGTGGTCCCTGCCGGTGTAAGACGCTTCGGCTCGGCCGCCCTCGTCGCGCTGTGGGTGGCGATCGGCGCCGCGCTGCTGGTCCTGCTCGCGAAGACCGCGCAGAACTCGGCGCAGTTCGGGCGCCTGCAGCCGTGGATCCTGCTGCTCAACATCGCCGGCGTGATCGCGCTCACGGTGGTGCTCGTGCGCCGCATCGCCCACCTCGCGCGCGATTACCGCAACCACGTGCCGGGCTCGCGCCTCACGGTACGCAGCGTCACGACCTTCGGTGCGCTCGTGATCGCGCCGCTCGTGATCGTCTATCTCTTTTCGCTCGATTTCCTGAATCGCGGCATCGACAGCTGGTTCCGGGTCGAGGTCAAGCAGGGGCTGTCGGAGGCGCTCGCCCTGTCGCGCGCGGCGCTCGACCGGCACCTGCGCGAGCACGCAATTCGCGTGGAAGCGTTCGCGCAGGCCCTCGCGGAGATGCCGGACGCCGGGCTGGCCGAGGCGATCGATGCCGAGCGGCGTGCGAGCGGCGCGCTCGAGGTGGTGCTGTTCGGGGCGAACTCGCAGTTGATCGCCGCGAGCAGCGGGGCATTGCTGTCGGTGGCGCCGGCGCGACCCTCGGATGAAGTGTTGCGCCAGGTCGGGCAGGGCCGTCCTTACGTCGCGCTCGAGCCGCGCGCGGACGGCCAGTACGACATCCGCATCGCCGCGCCGCTCGCCGCGACGTCCGGCCGGCGCGACCCGCGCTTCGTGATGGCCGTGTACGAAGTGCCGTCGCAGCTCGCGGCGCTGTCGGAAGCCGTGCAGCGTTCGTATTCGCAGTACGGCGAACTCGCCGCGATGCGCGATCCGCTGAAATACAGCTTCCGGCTCACGCTGACCCTCGTGCTGCTCGTCGCGATGCTCGCGGCGATCAACGGCGCGATCGTGTCCTCGCGCCGGTTCGCGCGCCCGGTGCAGGACCTGATCGCAGGCACGCGCGCGGTCGGCAAGGGCGACTTCGGCGCGCGCCTGCCGCTGCCCTCGCGCGACGAACTCGGCTTTCTCGTGCAGTCCTTCAACGACATGACGCGGCGCCTGCGCCGCGCGCGCGAGGAGGCGAACCGGAGCCAGGCCGAAGTCGAGCACGAGCGCGAACGGCTCGCGGTGATCCTCGCGCGACTGTCGACGGGCGTGCTGTCGGTCGATCGCGCCTTCACGGTGCGCCTCGCCAATGAAGCGGCGAGCTCGATCCTCGGTGTCGATCTCGCGGCGGAGAGCGGCCGCAAGCTCGAGGAGCTGGTGGAGGACAATCCGCGGGTCGCCCGGTTCGTGCAGGAGCTGCGCAGCCGGACCGACGCCGGGCGCGGCGAGTGGCGCGAGCAGATCGAACTGCCCGGGGACGCCGGGCGCCGCGTGCTCATGTGCGCGTGCACGCCGCTGCCCGGCGCCGACGACGAGGCGGGCTACGTGCTCGTGTTCGACGACATCACGGCGCTGCTCGCCGCACAGCGCGAGGCGGCCTGGGGCGAGGTCGCGCGCCGCCTCGCACACGAGATCAAAAATCCGCTCACCCCGATCCAGCTGTCGGCCGAACGCATGCGCCGGCGCTTCCTGTCGCGCATGAACGCCACCGACGCGGCCGTGCTCGAGCGCGCGACGCACACGATCGTGCAGCAGGTCGAGGCGATGAAGCAGATGGTCAACGCCTTCAGCGAGTACGCGCGCACGCCCGACATGACGCTCACGCGCTTTGCGCTCAATCCGCTCGTCGTCGAGGTGGCCGACCTGTATCGTGCCCAGAACGCCGGGGTGGCGCTGCGGCTCGCCCTCGACGCCGGAGTCGAGACGCTCGAGGCGGACCGGGGTCGCGTGCGCCAGATCCTGAACAACCTCCTGGCGAACGCCTTCGAGGCGCTCGAAGGGCAGCCGGGGGGGCGCATCGAGGTGGCCACACGCCTCGAGGCCGCCGGAACGGGCCCGGCCGTGCAAATTACCGTCACGGACAACGGCCCGGGCTTCAGGTCCGATATCATCGAGCGGGCGTTCGACCCCTACGTGACCAGCAAGACCAAGGGAACGGGGCTCGGACTCGCGATCGTGCGCCGCATAGCCGATGAGCACGGCGGGCACGTCGAGGTGGAGAATCTGGCAGGCAGCGGGGCGCGCGTGACAGTGACGCTGCCGCTCGACGATGCGGCACGGGCTTCCGCGGGTCGGGAGCGCAGGAACGAGAAGCGAAGGGAACGGGCATGAGCGCAGCGCACATTCTGGTGGTGGACGACGAGAGCGACATCCGCAGCCTCCTCACCGAGATCCTCTCGGAGGAGGGCTACGAGGTCGACGCGGCGGCCAACGCACGCGAGGCGCGCGCTTCACGCGCGAGCCGCGTGCCCGATCTCGTGCTGCTCGACATCTGGATGCCCGATGTCGACGGCATCACGCTGCTGCGGGAATGGTCGAACCAGGGCGGCGACTCCTGCCCGGTGGTGATGATGTCGGGCCACGGGACCGTCGAGACCGCGGTCGAGGCGACGCGGCTCGGCGCGTTCGATTTCGTCGAGAAGCCGCTGTCGCTCGCCAAGCTCCTGCGCACGGTCGAGCGCGCACTCGATGCGGGGCGCCGCCGGCGCGGCGGGGGCGGGCGTTTCGCTGTGCCGCCGCTCACCGCGCCGCTCGGCAAGAGTTCCGTGATGCGGGCGTTGCGTGCGGAGCTCGCGCAGCTCGCGCACAGCGCGCGGGTCCTGTTCGTGGGCGAGTCCGGCAGCGGGCGCGAAGCGTTCGCGCGCTATGTGCACGAAACCGCCGATCACGGGGCGCGACCGATCGTCACGCTCGTCGCGAGCACCGTGCACGAATCCGACCCCGAAACGGCGCTGCTCGGTTCGCAGAAGGGCGGCGAGGTGAAAGCCGGGGCGCTCGAGGAGGCCGCGGGGGGCACGCTCTTCATCAGCGAAATCGACGACCTGCCGCTCGCCGCGCAGCGCGTCCTCCTCGGCGTGCTCGAGACCGGCCGTTTCACCCGTGTCGGCGGCAGCGAACCGGTCGAGCTCACTGCGCGCGTGCTCGCATCGGCGCAGCCGGGCATCGAGCAGCGGGCCGCCGACGGCGCTTTCCGCCGCGATCTCCTGTCGCAGTTGAGCACGATCATCGTGCGCGTGCCGCCGCTGCGCGACTACGCGGAGGACGTACCGGAACTGCTGCAGCATTACGTCGATCGCCTGGTCGATGCCGAGGGGCTGCCGTTTCGCCGCTTCGGCGTCGCCGCGCAGAATCGCCTGCGCAACTACCCGTGGCCCGGCAACATCCGCGAGCTGCGCAATCTCGTGCATCGCCTCCTGCTCCGGGGCGGGCCCGACGAGATCGGCCTCGAGGAAGTCGAGCGCGAGCTCGCGGTGCAGGCGCCACCGACGGAGCCGCTCGTGAAGCAGGACCTCCTCGCGCTGCCGCTCCGCGAAGCGCGCGAACAGTTCGAGCGCATGTACCTGCAGCAGCAGCTGCTGCTCTGCAACGGCAAGGTGGGCCTGCTCGCGAAGCGTGTCGGCATGGAGCGCACCCACCTGTATCGCAAGCTGCGTTCGCTCGGGGTCGAGTTCCGTAGCACCAGCGACGATTGATGTCCGAACCGCCGGTTGCGGTGTTCGTGGCGGACGACCTGCGCGCCTGTGAAGAGCGCGCCTTCGTGCTGACTGCGGTCGGCATCCCGCACCTGATCGCGCTCGCCCCGGCCGGCCACACCTTGTTCGTCGACGCCGATCGCGCGGCCGACGCCCGCGAGCAGCTGGCGCGCTACGCCGCCGAGCGGCGCACGCCCCCGCCCGCGACACTCCCGGCACGGCCGGGGCATCCCCTCGCCTGGCTCGGGAGCGGCTGCTACGCGCTCGCATTGCTCGCGGTCACGCTCGCGATCGGCGGCGGCTTCGGTCCGCTCGACGCCTATGCGCGCGGCATCGCCGACGCGGGACTCATCCGCGGCGGCGAGTGGTGGCGGGCCGTCACGGCCCTCACGCTGCACGTCGACGCCGCGCATCTCGTCGCGAACCTCGCCGCGGGCGGCTGGTTCGGCTATCTCGCCGGGCGCCGGCTCGGCCCGGGCCATGCGTGGGCCCTGACGATGGCGATGGCCGCCGTCGCGAACCTGCTCGAGGGGTATCTCGGCCCGGTACCGCATCGCTCGGTCGGCGCGTCGACCGCCGTGTTCGCGGCGCTCGGCCTGATCGCCGCGCACGCGTGGCGCGAGCGCTATCCGCTGCGCGCGCGCTGGGCGGTGCGCTGGGCGCCGCTCGTCGGCGGCGTGCTGCTCCTCGGCTGGCTCGGCACCGAGGGCGAGCACACCGATGTGATCGCGCACGTGCTCGGGTTCTCGTGCGGTGCGGTGGCGGGGCTCGCGATTGCACGCCCCGCGGTCGCGCGTGTGCTGGCGCGCGTGCCGCAGGGGCTCGCCGGGGCGGTCGCGCTCGCGCTGCCGGCGCTCGCCTGGTGGCGCGCCCTCATCTGACGCTACTGCGCCGTCCACCCCCCGTCGATCGCGATCGCCTGCGCGGTCACGTTCCGGGCCGCGTCGCTCATCAGGTACGTCGCGAGCGCGGTGATCTCCGCGACCGTCACGAACGCCTTCTTCGGCATCGGCTTCAGCATGATGTCGCCGACGACACGCCCGGGCGTGAGGCCGTGCTCGCGCGCCTGGGCCTCGATCTGCCGCTCGACGAGCGGGGTGCGCACGTAGACCGGGCAGATCGTGTTGATCGTGACGTCGACATCCGCATTCTCGAGCGCGAGTGTCTTCGCGAGGCCGATCAGGCCGTGCTTCGCGGCGACATACGCGCTCTTGTAGGGCGAGGCGACGAGGGAATGGATCGAGCCGATGTTGATGATGCGGCCGAATTGGCGCTCGCGCATGCGGGGCAGGACCGCGCGCGCCATGTTCGCGGCGCCCGTCAGCATCACCGCGACGAGGAAGGCCCAGCGGTCGGCCGGGAATTCCTCGAGGCGCGCGACGTGCTGCAAGCCTGCGTTGTTGACGAGCACGTCGATCGGCCCGCTCGCGCGCACCGCCGTCTCCGCCGCCGCGGCGCGGGTGACATCGAGCGCGAGCGCGGTCGCGCGCCGGCCCGCGGCGGTGATCGAGTCGGCGACGCGCGTCGCGGCGACCGCGTCGACATCGGTGACGATGAGCTCGTGGCCCTCCGCCGCGAGCTGTTCGGAAAGTTCGGCGCCGATACCGCTGCCGGCGCCCGTGACCAGGATACGTCGTGTCGTCATGTCGCCACGCTAGCCGACCCGCCCGGGGATGGGCCCTGCTACCTTAGTACTATTCTGCGCCGCCCCGTTGCGCGATGAAGTGCCGCCATGTACAGGAAATCCGCTCCCCTGATCTCCGCCGCGCTCGCGGCTGCCACGCTCGCGGGCTGTGCGCTCCCGCCCCCGGGCCCATCCACCGTGAACGTGCGCGCCGAGCGTATCGCCCCGCCGATCCGCCACGAACTCGATGGCGTCGGCGACGACCTGCTCACGGCCGGGCTCGGCACCGCGGGGCTGCTCGGCGCGGCGCCGGGCTTCGTCGACGCCGCGCATCCGACGGCGCGCGAACTGCGCCGCCGCGCGATCTACACGAACTGGCGCGGCCTCGAGGACCTTGGGGCGGCACCGGGCGCGGGCCCCGCGATCGCCGGCATCGAACTGCTGGTCGGCCTGCGCTCGGCCGTCGGTGACTCGACGGCGATGCTGCAGGTTCCGCGCAGCTTCGATCCCGGGCACCCTTGCCTGGTCGCGGTCGCGAGCTCGGGCTCGCGCGGCATCTATGGCGCGTTGCCGACCGTCGGGGGATGGGGGTTGCGCCACGGCTGCGCGGTCGTGCACACGGACAAGGGGACCGGCAGCGGTGTGTTCGATGTCGCGGGCGGCCGCGGCGTGCGCATCGACGGCACGCTCGCGCCGGCCGGCGATCCGCTGCTGTCGTTCGCACCCGATCCGGGCGCGATCGGGAGGCTGGCGGCCAGGCGGCCCGATGCGGTGCTCTTTCGCCACGCGAGCTCGGGGCTGAACGTCGAGGCGCATTGGGGCGAATACCTGCTGCAGGCGATCGATGTGGCGTTTGAATTGCTGAACGCCGAGTATCCGGGTCGCGCCGTGCGCTTCGCGCCCGCCAATACGCTCGTGATGGCGGCGGGCATCTCGAACGGTGGCGGTACGGTGTTGCGTGCGCTCGCGGAGGACAGGGCCGGGCGGATCGATGGCGCGGTGGTCTCGGAGCCCAACGTCACGGTGCCGCCGGCGCTGCTGTCCGGCATGAGCGTGCGCAGCGGTGCTGCGACGAGCCGCGTGTCCGCGCTGCCGCTGTACGACCTCGTCGTCGACCAGTGGCTGCTGCAGCCCTGCGCGGTGCTCGCGGAGAGCGACCCGACGGCACCGTTTCTCGCCGCGACGCTCGCCGCGAAGCCGGCGCTCGAACAGTGGTGTCGCGACCTCGCCGCGCACGGCGTTCTCGCCGCGCAGGCGGAACCTGCGGCGCTCGCACGTGAGGCGCGCGCGCGCCTGCTCGCGCTCGGCCTGCTGCCGGACACGCTGCGGCTCGGTCACGTCAATGTGCATGCCTCGCTGTGGAGCGCGATCGGTGTCGCCTATGCCGCGGCGTACGCGCGCATGGCGGGCGACGAGCTGCCGTGCGGCGTGGGCTTTGCGGCGACCGATGCGCAGGGCGCGCCCCGCGCGCTCACGACGGAGGAACTGGCGCGCTTCTTCGCCGACAGCTCGGGCATCGCGCCGACGGCCGGCGTGAACCTCGTGGCGCAGGGTGCGGACGGCCGCCTGCGCGCCGCGAACCTCGGCAGCGTCGATCTCGCGCTGTGCCTGCGCTCTTTGCGTGAGCGGGCGGCCGCCGGCATCGAGGCCGTGCAGGTGAGGCCGCGCGCCGATGCGCCGCCGCTCATCGTGCTGCACGGTCGCGGCGATGGCCTGATCCCGGTCAACCACAGCTCGCGGCCTTACTACTTCGCCGCCGCGGCCGCGCGCGCGCAGGGCACTCGTGCGGCCGGCATCCGCTACTACGAGGTCGAGCGCGGCCAGCATTTCGATGCATTCCTGCCGCTGCCGGGCTTCGCCGGGCACTATGTCGCGATGCAGCCGCGGCTCGACGCGGCGCTGGACCTGATGGCCGCGCACCTGCGCACGGGTGCGCCGCTGCCGTCAAGCCAGATGGTGCGTGAACGGATCGTCGCGGCGCCGGGGGACGATGCAATCCGGATCGACGACGGTGCGCTGGTCATTCCCCGTTGACGTTTCCCCAAGCGACTCCTGGCACGCCGTTCATACACGAATACTCGTGCGTTGGGTGCCCAGGATGTCGGAGGCGGCGCGAGGTATCACGCGCCGCCTCCAATAACCGAACAACCGAAGCCCCGGCACCATTCAGTACGAGTAGCGAACGCTCAACGTGTAAGTCCGCGGAGGCCCGTAGTACCCGATCTGGCTCACGTTGCCGAAGAGGCCCGTCGTGCCGAAGTCGTAGCCCGCCGTGCGGTACCACTTGTCGGTGACGTTCTTCGCGTCGATCGCGACCCGCCAGTGCGAATCGGCCGTCACGTACGAGAGGCCGAGATCGAGGAGGCCGTACGCGGGCTGGTCCGTCGGGCTCGTCAGCGTGAACGGCGGCGGCGCAATCGACGTGTCGTCACGCCACTGAAAGCCGAGCCGCGCCGTGGCCTGTCCCGAGAGGACATTGAACCGGTACTGCGCATCGGTCGAGAACGTCCACTCGGGCGCGTTGATGACCGGGGTCACCGACGCGTAGTTCAGGATCGTGCCCGGGCTCGCGGGGTTCGAGGCGAAAAACTCCTTGAACTCGGCATCGAGGTAGCCGATCGCGGCCGAGAGCGTGAACGCATCGACCGGTTGCCAGGCCGTCTCGATCTCGGCGCCCTGGTTCACCTGCTTGCCGGCGTTCAGCACCGCGGTCGCGTTGGTCGGCACGCCCATCACCGTCACGAACTGCTGCGTCGTGACCTGCACGTCCGTGTAGTCGGCGTAGAAGACCGTCGCGTTGAAGCGCAACCGCCCGTCGGCCAGCGTGGAGCGCAGGCCCACCTCGTAGTTGTCGACCGACTCGGGCTTGTAGCCGTCGACCGTGCCGGGGAACACCGTGGCGTTGCCGCGCATGTCGAAGCCGCCGCTCTTGAAGCCCTCGCTGTACTGCGCATACAGCATCACGTCGTCGTTCACACTGAAGTCGACGCCGAGCTTGGGCGAGAGCTCGTTGTCGGTGCGCTCGCTCGTGTAGTTGCTCTGCGGCGCGCCGAGGGGGAACACGCCCGTCGGCAGGTTCGCCGGGTCGAACATGCCCATGTCCGAGGGGATCTGCCCGCCGAACTGCGCGACGAACACACGGGCCTTCTTCTTGTCCTCGTTGTAGCGCGCGCCGACGTTCAGGTTCCAGCGATCGGTCAGCGCGAACGTGCCGTCGATGTAGCCCGCGTAGCTCTCGGTCGCGACCGCGCCCTGCGTGAGGCCGATCAGGCCGCCGAAGAGCGGGAAGGTGCCGAGCACGGCGTCGAACGAGCCGGCCGCCGTGCCGTCGAAGTAGTACAGCCCCCCCACTCCCTTGAAGCGCCCGCCCGTGTAGGTGAGCTGCAGCTCGCCGCTGCCCTGGTGGTCCGCGTACTCGGCGGGGACGTTGAACTGGTTGACGTTGCGCGTCTCGAAGTCGAGGAACGTGGTGCCGTCGCCCTCGCGGTAGGCGGCCACCGCCTTCACGGCCCACTCGTCATTGACGTTCACGGTGTAGGTCGCCGCGACGCCCTTGTTCTCGAAGTTCTCCTCGTTGACCGGCATGTCGTTGCGCACGTCGTAGCGGTCGGGGAGCCGCGGCCCGAACACGTCGTTCAGCCGCTGGCCGCCGCGGACGTTCGAGGTGTCCTTGACGAAATCGCCCATGATGCGCAGGCGGCTCGAGTCGCCCCAGAGGAAGTCCACTTCACCGCGCCCGGCCAGGATGTTCTTGTCGCTGACATCCTCGCCGACGTGGTTGAACCGGTACGGGCTCGCGTCGGCGACGACCTCACCGAAGCCGTTGCGCGTGAGTTTCGCGAGGGACGCGCCGACATACACGTGATCGCCGATGCTGTGCGAGCCGGCGAGCTTCATGTCGATCTGGCCGTAGCTGCCGACCGCCAGGGTTGCATCGAACGCGGGCCTGCCCACGATGTCGCGGGTCACGTACTTGATGGCGCCGGCGAGCGTGTTCTTGCCGTACAGCGTGCCCTGCGGCCCGCGCAGGATCTCGATGCGCTGCACGTCGTACACGTCGAGGAGCGCGCCCTGCGGGCGGGCGATGTAGACGTCGTCGATGTAGATGCCGACGCCGGGCTCGAATCCCCACAGTGGGTCGTTCTGGCCGACGCCGCGGATGTAGGCGTTGATGGTGTTGCTCGTCGCCCGGCCCGGATTCACCTTGATGTTCGGTGCGAGGGCGTTGATGTCCTCGAGGTTCGTGATCGCGAGCTCGCGCAACTGGTCGGCGGAGAAGGCCGACACCGCCGCGGGCACGTCCTGCAGGTTCTCCTCGCGGCGCCGGGTCGTGACCAGCACTTCCTCGAGCGCCGTGTCCGGCTCCGCGCTCCTGTCCTGCTCCTGCGCCCGTGCCGTGGTAACGGCGCCACTCGCCGCGAGGCCGGCCAGCGCCGCGATGGCGAGCGGTGTCGTCTTCTTGATCGTCATTGGGGATCCCCTCTGCATGGATGGCGGGGAACGTACGCCGCAGGCCCCCGGGCCGCATTGGTACCTTAGTACTATGGAGCGATTGCCCCGAAGCGCGGCACCTTGCGCGCCCTATGCTGAGCCTTTTCGGACTCCTGCTCGGGCTGGCGCTGCTCATCTGGCTGACCATGCGCGGCACGGAACTGCTGATCGCGGCGCCGCTCTGCGCGCTGCTGGTCGCGGCCCTGTCGGGCTTCGCCCCGTTTCCGCAGCTGGCGGCCCCCGGAGCGCCGGATTTCACCACGGGCTACATGAAGGGCTTCGTGGACTTCATCCAGAGCTGGTTCTTCATGTTCCTGCTCGGCGCCCTCTTCGGCAAGCTGATGGAATGCACGGGCGCCGCCGACAGTGTCGCGAACTGGATCGTCGGCAAGCTCGGCGCCAGGCACGCGGTCAGCGCGATCGTCCTCGCCTGCGCCGTGCTCACGTACGGCGGGGTGAGTCTCTTCGTCGTCGCCTTCTCGGTGTACCCGATGGCGGTGAGCCTCTTTCGCCGCGCCGACCTGCCGCGCCGCTTCATCCCGGCGACCATCGCGTTCGGTTCGGTCACGTTCACGATGACCTCGGCCGGGTCACCGGAGATCCAGAACTGGATCCCTATCCGCTTCCTCGGTACGACGCCATATGCGGGCTGGCAGGTGAGCCTCGTGGTCGCGCTGTGCATGCTCGTTGCGGGACAGTGGTGGCTCATGCGCGCGGTGCGTCGCGCGGGCGCGCGCGGTGAGGCGTTCGCGACGCGTGCCTCCGATCCCGAGCCGCACGATCGCGACCTGCCGCCCGTATGGCGCGGGCTCGCGCCTCTCGGCGTCGTGCTGGCCGTGTCGTTCGCGCTGCACCACCGGCTCGCCGAGTCGGCACTGATCGTCGCGCTCGGCAGCGGCATGCTCGCCGCGCTCGGGCTCAACTTCCGTTATGCGCACCGCCTGTCGGCGGCGACGGCGGCGGGTGCGGTCGGCGCGCTGATCGCGATCGCGAATACCGCGGCCGTCGTCGGCTTCGGCGGCGTCGCGAGGTTGACGCCGGGCTTCCAGGCGGCGGTCGATGCGATGACCAGCCTGCCCGGCAGTCCGCTGATCGGCGCGGCGGTCGCGGTGAGCGTGATCGCGGGACTCACCGGTTCGGCCTCGGGCGGCCAGTCGATCGCGTTGCCGCTCCTCGCGCCGCACTACCTCGCGCAGGGCGTCGACCCGGAAGCACTGCACCGCGTCGTCGCCATCTCGTCGGGAGGGCTCGATTCGCTGCCCCACAACGGCTATGTCGTGACGACCATCCGCGCGATCTGCGGCGAGACCTATGCGGGCGCCTACCCGGCGATGGCCGTGCTCACGGTCCTCATCCCCGTGCTCGGCACGGCATTGGCGGTGCTGCTGTTCAGCGTGTGAGCGCGGTGCTGTGAGACGATAGCGGGGGCATGTTGACACCGCTGCCGATCGCGCTGCTCGGGCTCGCCTACGTGGGGCTGCTGTTCGTCGTCGCGTATCTCGGCGACCGGCGCGCCGCGGAGGGCCGCGGACTCGCCGCACGCCCCTGGGTCTACAGCCTTTCGCTCGCCGTGTACTGCACGTCGTGGGCGTTCTACGGCACCGGCGGGCAGTCCGCGCAGCTCGGCTGGTGGCTGCCGCCGACATATGTCGGCACGATCCTGCTGTTCCTCTTCGGTGCGCGCTTCCTCGAGAAGCTCATCCGGCTCGGGCGCAAGCAGAAAATCACCTCGATCGCGGATTTCCTCGCCGCGCGCTACGGCCGTGACCCGCGTGTCGCGATCCTCGTGACGGTGGTCGCGGTGTGCGGGCTGACGCCGTACATCGCGCTGCAGCTGAAGGCGATCGACATCAGCTTCACCGCGGTCTCCGGGCTGGGCGCGCACGCGGCCGGCGCGAGTGCGGTCTACGCCGATACGGCGCTCTACGTCGCGATCGTCCTCGCGGCGTTTTCGATCCTGTTCGGCACGCGCGATGCGGATGCGACCGAACACCATCCCGGCATGATGCTGGCGCTCGCGTTCGAATCGCTCGTCAAGCTGAGCGCCTTTCTCGCGGTCGGTGCGTTCATCACCTTCGGGCTGTTCGACGGCCCCATGGACCTCGCCGCGCGCGTGGCAGCCGATCCGGAGGTACGCGCGCTGCGCGAGGCCGCGCGTCCGGCGGGGCACTATCTCGCGCTCACGGTGCTCGGCGTGCTCGCGATCTTCTGCCTGCCGCGCCAGTTCCATGTCGCGGTCGTCGAGAACTCGGGTCCGCGCGACCTGCGCGTCGCGCGCTGGGTGTTTCCGCTCTACCTGGTCGCGATCAGCGTGTTCGTGCTGCCGGTGGCGAATGCCGGCCTCGCGATGTTCGGCGCCGCGGCGCCCGATCCGGACCTGTTCGTGTTGAACCTGCCGCTCACGAGCGGCCAGCCGGCGCTCGCGCTCTTCACGTTCATCGGCGGCCTGTCCGCGGCGACCGGCATGGTGATCGTCGCGTGCATCGCGCTCTCGACGATGATCTGCAACGAGATCGCGATGCCGGCCCTGCTGCATCTGTCGCCCTCCCTGCGCCGTCGCAAGGACCTGACCGGCCTGCTGCTCGCCGTGCGGCGCGTCGCCATCGTGCTGCTGCTCGCGGCGGCCTATCTCTACTACCGCTCCATCGCCTACGCCGGCGCGCTCGCCGAGATCGGCGAAATCGCGATGGCTGCGGTCGCGCTGTTCGGGCCGCTCGTCGTCGCGGGGCTTTACTGGAAGCGTGCCAATGCGGCCGGGGCACTGGTTGCGCTCGCCTGCGGCTTCGCCGTGTGGCTCTACACGCTCATCGTGCCGGTGTTCGCGCATGCGGGTTACCTGCCTGCCGCACTCATCGCGGAGGGCCCGTTCGGTGCCGCGTGGCTGCGGCCCACGGCGCTGTTCGGCATCGAGGGCGCGAACCGCCTCGCGCACGGGCTCGCGGCGAGCGTGCTCGCGACCACCGCGGGCCTCATCGCCGGCTCGCTCGCCACGCGCCGCACGCTCGTCGACCGCATCCAGGCGGCGGCGTTCGTCGATGCCGCCGACAGCGGGCCGGTGGATGCCGGGACGCAGGCCGGCGCGCTCACGCTGAAGGAACTGCACGCGCTCGTGGCGCAGTTCGTCGGCACGCCCCGCACCGAGGCCCACTTCGCGCAGTTCGGCCCGCTCGGCCGGCCCGCGAGCGCCGCGCAACTCGACGCCACGCGGCGCCTGCTCGGCTCGGTGATCGGCGCGGCGTCGGCGCACCGCGTGCTCGACGCCGCCGCATCCGGCCGCGAGCTCGTGCTCGAGGATGTCGTCACGATCGTCGACAGCGCCTCGCGCGCGCTCGAGTTCAACCGCGAGCTGCTGCAGGCGACGATGGAGAACGTGAGCCAGGGCATCAGCGTGGTGGATGCCGAACTGCGGCTCGTCGCCTGGAACCGGCGCTACCTCGAGATGTTCGGTTACCCGGCCGACCTCCTCTACATCGGCAAGCCGATCCACGAGGTGCTCGAGTTCAATGCCGCGCGTGGCGAGATGGGCGCGGGCGATGCCGGGCAGCAGGTGGCGCGCCGCATGGCGCATCTGCGCCGCGGCACGGACTATGTGTACCAGCGCACCGCGACCGGCGGCCGGGTACTCGAGATCCGCGGCAACCGGATGCCGGGCGGCGGCTTCGTGACGAGCTATACGGACGTCACCGAGTACAAGCGCACCGAGTCCGCGCTGGAGCAGCGGGTCGGCGAGCGCACGCGCGCCCTGTCGGTGATGAACGAGGAGCTCGCCGCGGCGAAAGCGGCCGCGGAACACGCCAACCAGGGCAAGACGCGCTTTCTCGCAGCCGCGAGCCACGATGTGTTGCAGCCGCTCAATGCAGCGGGTCTCTTCGCGGGAGCGCTGCTGCAGAAGCTCGATCGCGCCGAACAGAAGGCCCTGCTCGGCGATCTCGAGCAATGCCTGCGCTCCGCCGAGGGCGTGCTCACGGACCTGCTCGACATCTCGAAGCTCGACGCCGGGGTGGTGCAGGCGCAGATCGGCGATGTACCGGTACAGGAGCTGTTCGCCTCGCTCGAGGCCGAGTTCGCGCTCGGGGCTGCATCGCGCGGGCTCGGACTGCGCATGCGCGCGACCCGCGCCATCGCGCGCAGCGACGCGAAGTTGCTGCGGCGGGTGGTGCAGAACTTCGTCGCCAATGCGATCCGCTACACGGGCGAAGGGCGGGTGCTCGTCGCCTGCCGCCGACGGGGCGGGCAGTTGCGCATCGAGGTCTGGGACAGCGGCCGGGGCATCGAGCCCGACCAGCTCGGTCGCATCTTCGAGGAGTTCTACCGCACCGAAGCGGCGCGTGCAGGCGATGCGGTATCCGGCAAGGGCTTCGGACTCGGTCTCGCGATCGCCGATCGCATCGCGCGCCGCCTCGGGCATCGGCTCATCGTGCGGTCCCTGCCGGGCCGCGGCTCGATGTTCGCGGTTGAAGTGCCGCACGGCAGCGCGCTGCAGCCAGCGGTGCGCCCGGCGCGGCGCACGCGCGCGGTGGGCTCGCTGCGCGGCGTCCGTGTCCTCGTGGTCGACAATGACGCGGCGGTGCTGCGCGGGATGATCGCGCTCCTCGAATCCTGGCAGTGCGAAGCGCGCGGGGCCACCGGTGAGGCGGACATGCCGGACCCCGCCGTCTGGTGCCCCGATGTACTGATCGTCGACTATCACCTCGACCGCGGCGTGACCGGCGTCGCGCTCGCGGTACGGCTGCGCACACGGACCGGCATCGAGCTGCCGCTCGTCGTGATCACCGCCGATGCCGCCGACCCGATACGCGCAGAAGTGGACGGAGCCGGTGGCGCGTACCTGCGCAAACCGGTGCGTCCGCTCGCGCTCCACGGCGTGCTGCGCAGGGCGCTGCAGGGCGCGGATCAGCGCTCGAGGGACATCGGCTCCGTGTCCTGAATCTCGAGCGACCTGAAAAGCAGCGTCGCCTGCGTGCGGTTGCGCACGCCGAGCTTGGCGAGCGCCGCGGAGACGTGCGCCTTGGTCGTCTGTTCGGTGATGTCGAGCGCCGCGGCGATCTGCTTGTTCAGTTTGCCCAGCGCGAGCAGTTCGACGACACGAAATTGCTGCGGCGTGAGGCTCGCGAGGCGGGCGGCGGTGGTCGCCGACGGCGAGTCCGCCGGCTCCGCCGCGAACGCCGCGGCAGGAAACCACTGGCCGAATTCGAGCACCGTGCGGATCGCCGCCACGAGGTCGCCGAGCGGCGCGGACTTCGGCACATATCCGGCTGCGCCGAACTCGAGCGCGGCGCGCATGACCGCGGCACTCTCGTTCGCCGATACGACGATGACGGCCATGCCGGCGTGCTGGCTGCGCAGCCATGCGAGCGGCGCGAAGCTGCGGCTGCCGGGCATCATCAGGTCGAGCAGCACGAGGTCGATATGGGGCGTGGCGTCGGCGGCCGCGCGCAGCGTCGTGGCGTCCACCGCTTCCGTCACCTCGACGACCTCGATCGCTTCGGCGACCGCGCGGCGCAGTGCCGCGCGAAACAGGGGATGGTCGTCGGCGACGAGCACTGTGCGGGGGGCCGGGGAGTGCATGGGAAGAAATCATAAGAGGAAGAGCGGGCGGCGAACAGCGAACAGCGAGCGGCGAACAGCCAGAAGCGCCGCGTGCGGTCTGGCCGATCACTGTCCGCCGGCACGTGCTAGTCTCGTTCGTCCGATGGTCGTGACCGAAGCCATAGTCATTCTCGTCCTCGTTCTGCTGAACGGGTTCTTCGCACTCTCCGAGATGGCGCTCGTGTCGTCGCGCCGGGCGCGCCTGCAGGCGCGTGCGACCGCGGGCAGCCGCGGCGCGCGCGTCGCGCTCTCGCTGCTCGAGGATTCGACGAGCTTCCTGTCGGCGGTGCAGATCGGCATCACGCTGATCGGGATCGTGACCGGTGTCTACAGTGGCGCCACGCTCGCGGCGCACCTCGACGACGTGCTCGAGGGCTGGGGCATACCGCTCGCCTACGCGAGGGAGTCCGCGTTCGTCCTGGTCGTGATCGCGGTCACCTACGTCACGCTGATTCTCGGCGAGCTCGTGCCGAAGCGCATCGCGCTCGAGAACGCCGAAAACCTCGCGATCCTGGTCGCCCCGGTGATGCGCGGCTTCGCCGCCTTGATGACGCCGTTCGTGTGGCTCCTGCGCGGCGCGGTCGACCTCGTGCTGAAGGTCGTGCCGGTGAGTGCCGCATCACAGCGATCGGTCACCGAGGACGACGTGCGCGCGATGATCGCCGAGGGTACGCGCGCGGGCGTATTCCTCGCGAGCGAGAAGCGGCTCATCGAGGGGGTGCTCGCGCTCGCGGACCATCGGGTCGGCGCGGTGATGATCCCGCGGCAGGATATCGTGTGGCTCGATCTCGACGAGCCGCTCGAGGCGCTCTGGCAGGAAGCCAAGGACAGCGGCCACGCGCGCTTTCTCGCGGCGCACGGCAGGCTCGATCAGCTCGCGGGGGTCATGACGCTCGCGAACCTGAGCGAGGCGCTGCGGCGCGGGCGCCTGGATCCCGACCGGGACCTGTTTCCGGCGCTGCACGTGCCCGAGAGTATTTCCATCCTCCAGATGCTCGACCAGTTCCGCCGCTCGAGCACACATCTCGCGGTGGTCATCGACGAGTACGGGGCCATACAGGGCGTCGCGACGCCGATCGACATCCTGAAGGCCATCGCCGGCGAGCTGCCGGACATCGGCAGCCGCGAGCGCCCCGAGATCCACACCCGTGAAGACGGCTCATCGCTGGTCGACGGCCATCTGCCGATCGACGAGCTGCAACGCGCGCTCGGCCGGAGCGACATGGGCTCGGGCGACTACCACACGGTGGCCGGCTTCGTGCTCGCGCGTCTCGGGCGCATCCCGCAGGCGGGCGATGTCGTCACCTGGCGCGGGCTCAGGATCGAGGTGCTCGACATGGACGGGAAGCGGATCGACAAGGTGGAAGTCAGGAGCTCATAGCCCATGGCTCGTGGCTGATGGCCAGAGGCGCGGAGTTGCGCCCCGCGCGACGAATCAGCGCTCCGCCTGCCTGCGAAGTCGTACCTCCGGCCGTTCGCCGTCCGCTGTCGGCCGTTCGCCGCGACGGGCAATCTCGCCGCCTGCACGAATGACCAGTTCGCCGTCGGGAAACGCGACATCGGTGAGTTGCCTCATGAGTGCCGCGGCGCGTCCTTGCGGATCGAGCGACGGGCCATCGGGGCGCAGCTGGATCGTCGAGGTGATGCGGCCGTCGCGAAAGCGGCCTTCGGCATCGAGATGCACGGTGAGGATCGGCGCGATGCCCCGGATACCCTCGACCGAGATGCCGTAGTAGGTCGCGAAGTTGCCGAGGCTGTAGGCGATCAGGCGATCGCGATAGAGCTCGATCGCGCGCGGCACGTGCGGGCCGTGGCCGAGCAGCAGGTCGGCGCCGGCGTCGATCATCGCGTGCGCAAACAGCACGGAATCACCCCGGTCCTCGCCGACGTAGTACTCGCGCCCGAAGGGCAACGTCTCGGCACCTTCGCCCTCGGCGCCGGCGTGGAACGACACGATCACGAGGTCGTATTCGGCCGCGAGGTTGCGCACGCGCTCGACCGCGATGTCGTGGTCGTTCAGTGAATTGGCACCGACATTCGGCGCGAACGCGATCATGGCGACCCGCACCCCGCGAATGGTCATCTCCGCCCACGTGCCTTCGCGCCCCGAGTGCCGGATACCGACGGCGTCGAGCGCGGCCATGCCGGCATCCCGCCCGGCCTCGCCGAAGTCGCGCGCATGGTTGTTGGCGAGGCTCAGGAGATCGAAGCCCGCGACAGCGAGATACGCCGCATAACGGGTGGGGGTGCGAAAAAGAAAGCACCGTGTCGACGCCCCGCACTGCTTGACGGGCTCGCCACCGTCCATCAGTACGCCCTCGAGATTGCCGAACGCGATGTCCGCCGCCGAGAGGATCGGCGCCACGTGCCGCAGGAATCCGGCGCCGTCGTCGTCCGGCAGGATGTCCTTCGGAAAGTCGGTACCGAGCATGATGTCGCCGACCGCGGCGATCGATACCGGAGGCGGAGCGGGCGGTGGAGGCGGAGGCGGCAGGGGCTCGGCCGGTGGCGGCTGCGGAGCGGGTGGCGGCGGTGTCGCGCAGCCGGCGAGCGCGAGGGCCATCGCGACCATGACGGCCGCGGCGGCACCTGCGAAGCGCGGAGCGCTAGGTGCCCGGGTCACGGCGGCCGGTCCACCAGAATGCGATGCGTGCGGCCACATACGCCGGGATCAGGTAGATCGCGAGCGCGACCAGGCCGAGGGGCAGGAGATTCCCCATGCCGAGGGCGACGAGCCCGTAGGCCACCTGGCCAAGGTAGATCCCCAGCATGATCGGGCGCATCGCGGCACGACGCCCGGCGTACCGCGCGAGGCCTGCGCCGAGGACGACGAGGCCGATCCAGTAATAGGGCAACGGCGAGTCCCAGGGCTCCCGCCGGCCGGTGAGCAACGGAGAGAGGGCCCACAACGCGGCCCCGCCAGCCGCTCCGAACCACGCCAGGGACTTGTCCGATGGTTGCACGGCGTTCCGCTGCGCCACGTTCAGTCCCCCACGCGTATCACGAGCGCATCGATATCGGCCGACCTCAACCTGTTCCGTATCCGGTTCAACTCCGCGAGGTCCGATATCGGCCCGATGCGCACACGATGCCACACGTCGGCGTCGACCGCGACCCGTTGCACGACGGCACGGATGCCCTGCAGCGCGAGCTGTGAACGCACCCGCTCCGCGTCGGGCTGGCTGCGGTACGAGCCGGCCTGCAGCACGTACACGCCCGGCCGCTCGACGGGCGACGCCGGCGCGTCGCGCTCAACGTCGCGGTCCTTCTCCGGCACCACGACTTCGAACTTCGGCAGCATCTCGTAGAAGTCGTACTGCTCCGCGGCCGGTTCACCGCCCGAGGGCGCCGCGTCCGCCGGGTCGGCCGCAATCCGCGGCTCGGGGCGCGGGCCGATCGCCTCGTCGCGGTCCTGCAGCGCGCGCTGGTTCATCACGACGAACACGAGCAGCGCGACCGCGAGGCCGCTCGCGAGGCCGTAGGCGAACTGCCGGTAGCGGCCGGGATCCGTGCCGCCGCGCAGCGTCTTGTAGTCGCGCGCGGTCGGCCTCACATCGACTCCGGCGCCGACACGCCGAGGAGTCCGAGCCCGTTGCGCAGGACCTGCTGGACACCGAGCGCGAGCGCGAGCCTGGCATTGCGCAGCGACGGGTCGGGGACGATGAAAGTCGCGGCGTTGTACCAGGTATGGAACGTATTCGCGAGTTCGCGCAGGTAATGCGCGAGCGTGTGCGGCGTGCGGTTCGCGGCCGCCTGGCGCACGATCTCCGGAAAGCGCACGAGCGCCGTCAGCACCGACTGCTCGTGGGGGTTGGTGAGGAGACCGAGG
This sequence comes from Steroidobacteraceae bacterium, assembly GCA_050249415.1. Classification (GTDB taxonomy): domain Bacteria; phylum Pseudomonadota; class Gammaproteobacteria; order Steroidobacterales; family Steroidobacteraceae; genus CADEFQ01. The sequence continues at coordinate 77,324 of JBFWQO010000012.1, read as the reverse complement.
CTCGCGCGCGCGGCGGCCTCGTCGTAGCGGTAGCCCCTGGCGACGAGTTGCTTCATCACGCTCGCGACGCGCGCGTGCGCGTACTGGATGTAGTAGACGGGGTTCTCGTTCGAGCGTGATTTCGCGAGCTCGAGGTCGAAATCGAGCGGCTGGTCGTGGCTCCTCATCAGGTAGAAGAACCGGGCCGCGTCGGTGCCGACTTCCTCCCGCAACTCGCGCAGCGTGACGAACTGCGCGTCGCGCTTGCCCATGGGGATCTTCTCCGTGCCGCGCCACAGGCTCACGAACTGGATCAGGATCACCTCGAGGCTGTCGCCCGGCTGGCCCATCGCGACGAGCCCGCCGCGCACGCGCGCGACGTATCCGTGGTGATCGGCGCCGAGCACGTCGACGAGGAGATCGAAGCCGCGCTCGCGCTTCTCGAGGTGATAGGCGATGTCCGAGGCGAAGTAGGTCTTCTCGCCGTTGGCGCGCACGACGACGCGGTCCTCGTCGTCACCGAACCCGGTGGCGCGAAACCACGTCGCGCCGTCTTTCTCGTAGAGCTGCCCCTGGCCGCGCAGCACCCCGAGCGCATGATCGATCGCGCCGCCCGTCGCGAGCGAGCGCTCCGAATACCACCGGTCGAACGCGACGCCGAAGTCCTCCAGATCGGTGCGGATGTCGGTGAGCATCGCCGCCAGCGAAAACTCGAGCACGGCCCGGAAGTCCGCGGCGCCGAGCAAGGTACGCATGCGCTCGATGATCGCGTCGACGTACTCGTCCCTGTCGCCGCCGGCCGGCGCGTCGGGCGGCAGGTCCGCGAGCAATTCGGCCGCCGTGCGGCGCAGGGCCTCGCCGTGCGCCGCGTGCAGATCGCGGGCGAGTACGCGCACGTACTCGCCGCGATAGCCGTTCGACGGAAACCCGAAGGTCTCGCCGCAGGCCTCGAGGTAACGCAGCCAGACGCTCGCCGTGAGGATGTCCATCTGCCGCCCGGCATCGTTGATGTAGTACTCGCGATGCACGGCGTAGCCGGTGGCCTCGAGCAGGTTGCCGAGCGTGGCACCGAACGCGGCCTGGCGCCCGGTGCCGACATGCACGGGCCCGGTCGGATTCGCCGACACGAACTCGAGGATCACCTTGCGTCCTGCGCCGGGGTCGCTCGTGCGCCCGTAGTTCGCACCGGCTTCGAGCACGCGCCACAGTTCGTCCTGGTTCGCCGCGGCCCGCAGGTGGAAATTGATGAATCCGGCGCCCGCGATCTCGGTGCGCGCCACGAGCGGGCTCGCCGGCAGCGCAGCGACGATCTCCGCGGCGAGTTCGCGGGGGTTGCGGCCCGCCGCTTTCGCGAGGCGCAGCGCGACGTTCGACGCAAAGTCACCGTGCTTCGCGTCGCGGGTGCGTTCGACCACGATCGTGGCCGGGTCGGCGGGCGCCAGCCGGCCGGATTCGCCGAGATGGTTCAGCGCCGCGGCGAGCAGCGTCTCGAGTTCCGTTTTCAAGCGGTCATTTTAGCGGAACCCGGCGGTCAACCGGCAGGTCTCGGCTGCGTTAATGCGGAATGGCCAACCCCTGGAGCGCGAAATGAAACCTGTTTTGATGTCCCTTGCCCTGATCGGCGTACCGCTGGCCGCATTGGGCGGCGACCAGATGGACGACCGGATGGGTCACCGGATGGATGAAGGCGCGTTGATCAAGCACTTCGACAAGGACGCCGACGGGCGCGTGTCGCGGCAGGAATCGCTCGATGCGGCGACCGAGCGCGCGAACAAGCGGTTCGACCAGCTCGACAGGAACAAGGACGGCTATCTCACGCAGGACGAGCTGACCGCGGCCCGCGACTCGATGCACGAGATGCGGGGCAAGATGCGCGAGCGCGCCGGCGAGCACTGGAAGGCCGCCGACAAGGACGGCGATGGCGCGATCTCGCGCACCGAGGCCGAGGCCGGCATGCCGATGCTGTGGCGCCGCTTCGACCAGTTCGATGCGAACAAGGACGGCAAGATCACGCGCGATGAAATGCCGCAGGGCAAGCGCATGGACAAGGGGACGCCCGCGAAGCCGTCAGAATAGTTCGAGCGGGTCGACGTCGAGCGCCCAGCGCACCCGCCGGGCGCCCGGCAGGCTTTCCGCTCGCGGCAACCACGTCGCGAGGAAGCGATGCAGCGCCGTGCGATCGCCGCTCTCGATGAGCAGCTGCGCGTGGAATCGGTCGGCGCGCCGTGCCATCGCGGCGGGCGCGGGGCCGAGGAGGCGGATGCCGTGCGGCGGCGCGAGGAGGCGCCGGGCTTCCCCGAGGAAGCCCACGGCCTCCTGCAGCGATCCGGCGGATGCGCGCACCGCCGCGAGCCGCCCGTATGGCGGCCAGCCTGCCGCCCGCCGTTCCGTGAGCGCGGTTGTCGCGAATCCCTCGTAGCCCCGCGCGAGCAGGCTCGTGAGGAGCGGGTGTTCGGGGTACTCGGTCTGGATCAGCACCTCGCCGGCGCGTGCGCCGCGTCCCGCGCGCCCCGCCACCTGCACGATCGTCTGCGCAAGGCGTTCCGCGGCGCGGAAATCCGTGCTGAAAAGGCCGTGATCGGCATTCAGCACCACGGCGAGCGTGACGTCCGGGAAATCGTGGCCCTTCGTCACCATCTGCGTGCCGACGAGGATGCGGGCGTCGCCCGACGAGACGCGGGCGAGCACCGCGGTGAGCTCCTCGTCACGGCGCACGACGTCCCGGTCGAGCCGCGCGAGCGGCGCATCGGGAAAGAGTGCCGCGAGGGTTTCCTCGACACGCTCGGTGCCCTGGCCGACCGCGCGAACCTCGTAGCCGCAGGTCGGGCAGCGGGCCGGCAGCGCCGCATCGGCGCCACAATGGTGGCATTTCAGCCGGGCCGCGCGCGCGTACACCGTGAGGCGCGCATCGCACGATGCGCAGCCCGCGATCCAGCCGCACGCCGTGCACGCGAGCGTCGGCGCGTAGCCACGGCGGTTGAGGTAGACGAGCACCTGGCCGCGCGCATCGAGATGCCGGCGGATCGCTGCGACGACGAACGTCGAGAGCCCGTTGCGCAACGCTTCGGCGCGCAGGTCCACGAGCGCGAGTCGCGGCGGCAGCGCCTCGCCGGTGCGTCGCGGCAGCGCGAGGCGCGTGTAGCGGCCGAGCTGCGCGTTGTGCAGGCTCTCGAGCGAGGGTGTCGCCGAGCCGAGCACGACCGGCACCCCCGCGCGCTGTGCGCGCATCACGGCAATGTCGCGCGCCGAGTAGCGAAAGCCGCCCTCGTGCTGCTTGTAGGAGGCGTCGTGCTCCTCGTCGATCACCACGAGGCCGAGCCCTGCGAGCGGCGCGAACACCGCAGAGCGGGTGCCGAGCACGATGCGCGCGCGGCCCGACAGCGCGTCGCGCCAGGCGGCGAGGCGCCCGGTGCCCGTGAGCGCCGAGTGCAGCGTCGCCATCGGCACCGCAAAGCGCTCGGCGAAGCGCCCGACGAGCTGCGGCGTGAGGCCGATTTCGGGCACGAGGACGAGCGCGCGCTCGCCGCGGGCGAGCACGCGCGCGACGAGTTGCAGGTAGACCTCCGTCTTGCCGCTGCCGGTGATGCCGTGCAGCAGGAACGCCCCATAACGGCCATGGCTCGCGAGCACCGCGTCGACGGCGGCCTCCTGTGCGCCGGTGAGGGTGAAGGGCGAAGGGCGCGCGACGGACGCGCCAGGCGGCGACTCTCCCGCATCGGTCGCGGTGTCGGCTGGCCTTTCCTGCGCAACTGCCCAGCCGCGTCGCACGAGGGCGGCCAGCGCGTCCCGGGCGCCGCCTTCGAGTGCCGCGATCGCGCCGGCATCGAGGCCGCCGCGTGCGAGCAGCGCGTCGAGCACGGCGCGCTGGCGCGGTGAGCGGCGCAATTCGCCGCCCGCGTGTGCCGCCGCGCCGTCGGCCGTCGCGACCCACCATTCATGCGCGACGCGCGTCCGCGCGCCTTCGCGGGCGAGCCTGGGCAGCGCCGCGAACAGCACTTCGCCGATCGGGTGGTGGTAGTAGTCCGCGGCCCAGCGCAGGAGGGCGAGCAACTCCGCATCGAACACGGGCTCCTCGTCGAGCACCTCGCCGATACGGCGCAATTTCCCGGGAGGCAGCTGCGACGCGGTGGCGCATTCGATCACCACACCGACCGTCTGCCGGCGACCGAACGGCACGCGCACGCGTGCACCGGGCGCCGGAGTGGCCGCGCCCGCGAGATAGTCGAACGTCTGGCGCAGCGGTGTGTCGACCGCGACGCGTATCACCGGCCCTGCTGCCACGAAAACCTTGTATGAATCAGTCACTTCCGAACAGATGTCAACGCGGTGCCGGCCGTTGCGTTAGCCAACCCGTATGCACGCACTTGCGACATGGCCGGGCGCTTATAGCATGAGCTTCGTCCTGGACGATGGCGACGATATGCAGCAGGCGGAACGTGTGCAGCGCGCGGCCTTCGAGCGCTTCTTCATCGCGGTCGAACGCAAGGCGTTTCGCATCGCGCAGCTCGAATTGCGGGACGAGGACGATGCGCTCGACGCCGTGCAGGACTCGATGCTGCAGCTCGTGCGCGCGTACAGCGCGCGCCCGGAGCCGGAATGGAAGCCGCTTTTCTACCGCATCCTCCAGAACCGCGTGCGCGACCTGCAGCGCCGGCGCCGCACGCGTGGGCGGATCTTCGCGTGGTTGCCGACGCGCCGCCACGACGCCGACGAGCCCGATCCCGACCCGGCCAGTGTCGCGGAGAGTCCGTTGCCGGGGCCGCACGCGCGCGCCGAAATGGGCGAGTCGATGGCTATATTAGGCGAAATTCTGGAGCAATTGCCGGATAGACAACGTCAAGCGTTTCTTCTGAGAAACTTTGAAGGGCTCGACGTAGCCGAGACCGCGGTCGCGATGGGCTGTACGGAAGGCACCGTGAAGACCCATTATTTCCGGGCCGTGCACACGCTGCGCGCGGCGCTCGATCCGGAGGCGGCGAGATGAGGACCGATCGCGATTTCGACGATGGCGACATCGAGACGGGCACGCGCAAGGTGCTCGACGCGAGCATCGCGCACCTCGATGGCCGCGTGCGCTCGCGCCTCACGCAGGCGCGTCACGCGGCGCTCGACGAGCTGCGCCGGCGCGGGTCGCGCGGGTGGCGTTCGCCTGCGCGGCTGTCGCGCGTCCTGGTGCCCGTGGCCGCGATTGCGGCGGTGGCGGTCGTCGCGGTGCTGGTTTCGCGGCAGCCACCCGCCGGTGTGTCGCAGCAGCTCACGGCATCGACGGTGGAGTCGGCACCGTCGGCCACGGTGGACGAGGGTGGCTCGGCGGCGATGCTCGCTGCGGCGACGAGCGACGACATCGCGTTCGTGCTCGGCGAGGATCCGTTCGAGGCGGCGTTCGGGGCGGAAGAACCCCGGACTTGAGCCTTTCGACTCACCATGCCGAAAATGCATGGGCAGATAAGAAAAAGCCATCATATTGCATTGCCCCGTGGCCCCGGTAGGCTCGAACCGCTATCCAGCGCAGGCCAATCGGGGGAGTCGATTCCATGTCTTTGACGAATCATCGTGGTGGTGCCCTGGCGTGCCCGATCATTGCCCTGGCTTTGGGACTCGGCACAGGCGTGGCGTTCAGCCAGACACAAGACAATGGACCAACTGACGGGGAGCCGGTGGCCGAGGTCGTCGTGACGGGTTCGCGCATCCAGCGCACTGACACGAGTTCCGTGGGTCCGCTCCAGACCCTGACGTCTGCGGACATCGCGGCCGCCGCACCGACATCGGCGGGCGATCTGCTGCAGGCCCTGCCGAGCGTCGGCATGAGTCTCAACTCGAACGGAACCCAAGGCACTTCCTTCGGCGTCTCATCGATCAATCTCCGCTACCTCGGGTCCGCAGAGGGCTCGGGCAATCGCACCCTGGTCCTCGTCGACGGACATCGCTGGGTCAATGCGGTCGGCGGCCGCGGCTTTCGGGATTTCGTGGACCTGAACACCATTCCTCTCGGCATCATCGACAGCATCGAGGTGCTGAAGGACGGCGCCTCGGCGATTTATGGGGCGGACGCGATCGCGGGCGTCGTGAATATCCACACGAAACAACACCTCGAAGGATTCGAGGCGAGCGGTCGTTACGGAATCACGGATCGGGGTGACAATGAGAACGTCAGCGGATTCCTGAACTGGGGCACCCGGGGCGAGCGCGCCTCGGCACTGCTGTCGTTGAGCTACAACGATACAAAGCCGCTGCTCACCGCCGATCGTGCGCTGACAGAACGCGCTCTCGCGCCGCTCACCGCGCCGCCGACCTCGCCGCGCGGCCTGTACGTGCTGCCCGGATTGGCCAACAACGCCTATTTCGGGACGCCTGCCGGATTCGCGGCGAACACGGCCAATGCAGTTACACGGCTGCCCGGAGTCACGGCGATCGGCGTGGGCGCAGCAGCCGACAATTCCTACCGCGTGGCAACCCTAGCGGCAGACGACTACAACACCCAGGCGCAGGGTATCTACGCGATCGGCCCCAGCGAACGCTTCGGCGCATTCGCGCGCCTCGGCTGGCAGTGGAACGACGATCTCGAGATGCGCGCAGAAGCACTGTACAACCGGCGCGAGTCGAGCCAGCTCTTCTCGCCCATACTGCTCGATGTGCGTGGTTCGCGTGGCTTTGCAGTCTCGAACGATCAGGCGCACAACCCGTTTGGAACTGCCAACGGCGTGCCGCTCGCAAACGCCCTGGCGTTCGCGGGCAACTCGTTTCGCATCCAGCGGGTCGCCACCGAGGTGGGCAATCGCGACAATGCGCAGGTCGTCGACACGGTGCGTCTCGCCGTCGGCCTCGACGGGCGCCTGCGGTTCGCGGGCGATTGGCGGTGGGACGCATTCCTTTCATGGTCGCGCAACGAAGCCACGTTCGATGCGTTCAACCAGGTGAACTACGAAAACGTCTATCGGGCACTGTTGTCGCCGGGGGCCTGCGCGGCCGCGCCGGGATGCACGCCGCTCGATCTCTTCGGCGTGCCGACAGCGCAGATGGCGGACTACATCCGCTACAACGGCCATGACGAGCAGACGGCGACCCAGGTGGATTTCGCGATCAATGCGTCTCGTGAACTGTTCTCGCTGCCTGCCGGCAGCGTCGGCTTCGCGACAGGTTACGAGTATCGCCGGGAGAAGGCGGACGACCGCCCCGATGCGTTCGCCGCGACACTGTCGACGGTGCTGCCGCTCTCGGGCGGCCAACCCCAGGCGCCAACGACCGCGCAAGCACGCGAACCGACCGCCGGTTCCTACGATCTGCACGAAATCTACGCCGAGTTCAACCTGCCACTGTTGCGCGATCTGCCCTTCGCGTACCGCCTCGACGTGGACGCCGCGGCACGCTACTCGGAGTACTCGACGGTGGGTGGTGAAGCGACAGCGAAACTCGGGCTCGGCTGGCGCCCGGTGCGCGACCTGTTGTTGCGCGGCACATACGCGCAGGGCTTTCGCGCACCGTCGATCCTCGAACTGTACCAGGGTCGGCGCGAGACGAACTTCCAGGCCGTCGATCCCTGCAATGGCGGTGGCGCTGGCCTGCCGGGTTGCGCCGGCGTACCGCCGGCCTATAACCAGAACCAGTTTGGCGCCGGCACGATCAATGGGGTGGTTTCCGGCAACGAGAACCTCGAGGCCGAGACGGCCGACACGTTTTCCGCAGGGCTCGCTTTCACGCCGGGTTTCCTGCCTGGCGCCGCACTGACGTTCGACTGGTTTCGCATCGACCTCGACAACGCGATTGCTTCGCAATCTGCCACCCAGCTGCTGCAGGCCTGCGCCGTTCGCGAGATCTACTGCGACCTCATCGACCGCGCGCCCTCGGGCGAAGTGCTCGAGCTTCGCCAGGCGGTCGTCAACCTCGCGAGCATCCACGTGAGCGGCTTCGATACGACGCTGGGCTATGCGTTCGATACCGCCGCGGGAGATTTCGTGGCATCGGTCGATGCGAGCTACCTCGATTCGTTCCGCACGACCATCGTGCAGCCGGACGGCTCGACCAGAGTCGACGAGCGCGCGGGGAAATCGGATCAGCCGCGCTCGACATTTCCGCGCTGGAAAGGCCAGGCCGCCTTGCGTTACACCTACGGCGACTTCTATGCCGGTTACAAGGCACGCTACATCGGCAGCAGCTACGACGTGCCCGGAAATTCCGTGAACGGGGGTGACCTGCCGGCGATCACGTATCATGATCTGCAGCTCGCCTATTCGTTTGCCGCTTCGAAGTATCGGGTTGCGCTCGGTGTCGACAACTTCACCGATCGCCAACCGCCGGCTTCGCGGGCGAACAACCCGATCAACTTCGACATGTATACATATGATGTTCGCGGCCGCTACCTCTACGCCACCTTCCACGCCACCTTCTGAAACCTGACGCAGGCGCCATGGCCAGGATGCTGGATCGCGTCGAGCGGCTTGGCAACGCGCTGCCCGATCCGGTCGTCATCTTCCTGTGGCTGATCGCGGCACTCGTCGTCGCGTCCGTCGTGGCCGCGACGCTCGGTGCCGCAGCTGTGCATCCGCTCACCGGTGAGCGCGTCGTGGCGGTGAGCCTGCTGTCCGAGGCGAACGTGCGGCGCCTGCTGGTGGAGATGCCGCAGACGTTCGTGCGCTTTCCGCCGCTCGGGCTCGTCGTCGTCGTGATGCTCGGTGCGGCGGTCGCCGAACGTTCGGGTTTGCTCGCGACGCTCGTCGGGCGAGCCGTGCGCGCGGCACCGCGCGCGTGGCTCACGCCCGCCACCTTCCTTGTTGCGCTGTTGTCGCACCACGCCGCCGATGCTGCGTATGTCGTGCTGATTCCGCTCGCAGCCATCGTCTATCGCGAGGCGGGTCGCCATCCGCTGCTCGGCATGGCGGTGGCGTATGCCGGCATCTCGGGTGCGTTCGCAGGGAATCTCGTGCCGGGACAATTCGATGCGCTGATGCTCGGCATCACGCAAAGCGCCGCGCAGTTGCTCGAACCGGCGCGTGTGCTGAATCCGCTCGGCAACTGGTGGTTTACGGCGGCGCTCGGCGGCCTGCTCCTGTGCGTGGGCTGGCCGGTCGCCGAGCGCTGGGTCGCCCCGCGACTCGCCATGGTCGCGGTCGACGGCGAAGCGCTGGAGACGATCGGCGCCCCCGCCATGCCGGCCGCGTTGAACGATGCACAGCGGCGCGGCCTGCGTCACGCGGGTGTCGCGGCGCTCCTGCTCATCGCGATCTTTGCAGCGCTCGTGCTCTGGCCTGGTTATACGCCGCTGCTGGATCCTGAAGCCCGGGGCTATGCACGCGAGGCGCCGTTCTACCGTGCACTCATCGCCGGCTTCCTGCTGCTCTTCCTGGTTTGCGGTTGGGTTTACGGTCGCGCCGTGGGCAGCATCACCGGGCATCGCGATGTCGTGCGAATGATGGTGGAGGGATTGCGCGACATCGCGCCCTATCTCGTCATCGCGTTCGCCGCGTCCCATTTCATCGCGATGTTCGCCTGGTCGAACCTCGGGCCCTTGCTCGCGATCCAGGGCGCAAACTGGTTGCGCGGACTCGAGCTTTCGCCCGTTGCGATGCTCGTACCGCTCCTGCTCGTGTCCTCGGTTTTCGATCTCCTGATCGGCTCGGCCTCCGCGAAATGGAGCGCCATGGCGCCCGTTGTCGTGCCGATGCTGATGCTGCTCGGCATCTCGCCCGAGATGACGACCGCCGCGTATCGTGTCGGGGACTCCATTTTCAACATCGTGACGCCGGTCGCCTCGAATTTCGTCCTGGTCCTCGTGTACTGCCAGCGCTGGGTACGCGGTTTCGGGGTGGGGTCGCTGATCGCGATGATGTTGCCGTTCAGCGTGGCGTTCGGCATCGCGGGCCTGCTGCTCGCGGCGATCTGGGCGTGGCTCGGCCTGCCCGTGGGACCGGGTGCACCGGCGGCCTACCATGCGGTGGCGCCGTGAGTGCAGTGGCGGGCTTCCGGCGCCTCACGGAGCGCGTCGCGATGCGCGACGGCGTGCGTCTCGCGACGGATGTCTATCTGCCACAGGGCGGGGGCCCGTGGCCCGCGCTGCTCGAGCGCACGCCGTACGGCCGGCAAGGCACCAATCACGCGGACCGCAGCCTCGCGGATCCCGTTCCAAGGCCCAAACCCGAGATTGCCGTGCAGTTCGTGCGCGCGGGCTACGCTTATGTCCTGCAGGACTGTCGCGGCCGCTTCGAATCCGAAGGCGAATTCACGAAGTACCTGAACGAGCAACCGGACGGTGTCGACACGCTCGCCTGGCTTGCTGCGCAGCCCTGGTGCGATGGTCGTGTCGCGACGCTCGGGTTCTCCTATGGCGCCCATGTGCAGACGGCGCTCGCGGCGGCGGCGCCCGCCGGGCTCAGCGCGATGTTCATCGATTCCGGGGGTTTCTCGAGCGCGTTTCACAGCGGCATCCGCCAGGGTGGAGCGTTTGAGCTGAAGCAGCTGACCTGGGCGCTCAAGCATGCGCGCCTTTCGCCCGCCACGGCGACGGACCCGGTTCGCCGGGCTGCGCTCGAGGCGGCCGACATTCGCGTCTGGGCACGCGTGATGCCGTGGACTCGAGGGCATTCGGCAGTGAGCGCAGCGCCCGAGTATGAGGCCTATGTCATCGAACAGTGGTCCAGGGAGTGTTTTGACACGTTCTGGGAGCGACCGGGCCTCTATGCGCGCGGCAGCTATGACCGCTTTGCCGACGTGCCGATGGTGCACATGTCGAGCTGGTATGACCCGTATGCACTCACGGCCACCGAGAACTTTTCCGCCTTGTCGAGGCTGAAGCGTGGACCGGTGCGACTCGTGATGGGTCCGTGGACACACGGCCAGCGTTCCGTGACGCATGCCGGCGCGGTGGACTTCGGCCCGGCTGCGACGCTCGATGGCAATGTTGCGCCCGATTACGTGACCCTGCGCCGCGACTTCTTCGACCGATACCTGCGCGGTCGCGACGTGCCCGACTGGCTTGCCGCGCGCGCCACCTTGTTTGTCATGGGCGGCGGTGCAGGCACCCGTACGGCGGAGGGCCGGCTGCTCCATGGGGGTGACTGGTTGCGTTCGACCGGCTGGCCGCCGCCGCAGGCCCGCTCCGCGCGCTGGTATCTGCAGGTGGGCGGCGTACTGGCCGCGGCCCCGCCGGGCCGCGATGGGCAGGTCGGATGGCGCTTCGATCCAGCTGATCCCGTGCCGACGATCGGCGGTGCAATCGCCTCGGGCGCCCCGCTGATGGAGGGCGGTGCGTTCGACCAACGCGAGACGGCAGGCACTTACGGTGCGCGTCATCCCGGGCGCGCACTCGCGGCGCGCGCGGATGTGCGGGTGTTCGAAACAGCGCCGCTCGACGACGAAGTTGTGGTCGTCGGTCCGGTGAGTGCGCGGCTCTGGGTATCGACGAGTGCGCTCGACACCGACTTTACGGTGAAGCTGCTCGACGTGCATCCTCCCTCGCGGGACTGGCCCGCGGGCTACGCGATGAATCTGTCCGGCGGCATACAGCGACTGCGCTTTCGCGAGGGCTACCATCGCGCGCTGCACGCCGAACCTGGCCGTGTCTACGTGATCGACATCACGATGTTTCCGACTGCCAATCGCTTTGTCGCCGGGCACCGGATCCGCATCGACGTGTCGAGCAGCAACTTTCCGCACTTCGACGTCAACCCGAACACGGGGGCGCCCGCGGGCGTGCCGAGCGAACCGGTGGTAGCCGAGAACCGCATACACCTGGGTCCCGACAGGCCTTCGCACATCGCGCTGCACGTGCTGCCTGCCCGCGGCACATGAAACGTGACGTCGATCTGCGCGCGCTGCGCGCGTTTCGATCAATCGTACGAACCGGTACGGTGACGGCTGCGGGGCGCGAACTCGGCCTCACGCAGCCGGCCACCAGTCGCCTGCTCGCACAACTCGAGCGCAGCCTCGGCTTCGAGCTCTTTCACCGCGATCGCGGCCGGCTCGTACCGACGAGCGACGCGCTGCTCCTTTTCGAGGAGGTCGAAGTTGCACTGGGCGGGATCGATCACGTGCAGGGTCTGGTCGCAGATATCGCGCAGTTCCGTGTCGGACGGCTGCGACTGGTGGCGCCCCCGAGCTTCACCGAGGGCGTGTTACCCGACATCGCAGCCGCTTTCCTCGCACGCTTTCCGGACGTGCATCTCAGCATCGATTCGCGCAGTGTGGAGACCGCGCGCAAGCTGATCGCGACTCGCGCGGTGGACGCCGGGTTCGTGCGCATGCCCATCGACCGCACGGACCTCGCCGCGGAGACGGTAGTGGTCAGCACGAGCGTCTGCGTACTGCCGAGCGCACATCGGCTGGCGCGCGAGGGGGAACTCGATCCGGCGCGCCTGCGGGGGGAGGCGCTGATCCTGCTCGGCGCAGGCCGGCAATCACGCATGCAGATCGAGGCGGCATTCGCCGACGCAGGCATTGCTCCACGGGTGCGTATCGACACGCACACGATCGGCTCGGCCTGCGGGCTCGCCGCGCGCGGAGTCGGGGTCACGATCGTCAACGGGTTGCTCGCGCGTCCGTATCTGCGCGACAGCCTCGTGGCGCGGCCATTTCGACCGGAGATGCGTCACGAGTACGCCTTTGTGACCGCTGCGGTACCGGGTCCGACCCGACTCGCGCGGGAATTCCTGCACGAGACGCGCGCCTGGTTTGCCCGCGCGAACTATCCGGCGCCGAAAGTTGCGCGCGCGCCATCGAGGCGCAGGCGGTAGCCGAGTTGCCGCGAAAGGCCGGCAAAACGCCCGAGGATGTCGCGTGCCCGTGAGTCGCCGGCAGGCGAAGGACGGCCCCTCGTGGCGTAATCGTCCAGGCCGCCCACGCCGGTCGCCGAGAGCGCAACAGGCGTGAGTTGCGCTGCCGTGAACCGGCCCTTGTCGAAGCGGCATTCGGCCAGGAGACTCTCCCAGTTCGGCGCGCCGTAGGCGTCGGCGGGCTTGCGCGTCTGGAAGATGAAGCTGCCGAGGCCATGAAACAGCGGTGCGCCACGATAGAGTTCGAGGCCTTGCAGCAGCGGAGCGCCGTGTGCGACGAACACGCCCGCGCCGGCGTCCACACAGCGGCGCGCGAAGGTGCGCTGCCAATCGGGGGTGTCCGAGATGTCATCTGCCCACAGGTGATTGTGCAGGTAGGCGATCACGACGTCGGCTTCGCGCGCGGCGAGCCGCAGCGATCCGAGCATGCGCTCGACGTCGCTTGCGTCGAGGCCTCCCACCGCACTGCGCAGTTCGTGGACGCCGGGCCGCGCGTCCGTGGCTGCGCCGCCGTCGCGGATCTTGCCGGCGGCCGCGGCGACCACCGCCAGGCGACCTGCGCTCGTCTGCTGATACGCCGGTGCCGCAGCCTCGGCGAGTGTCCGTCCGCTGCCAGCGAAGGCGAAGTTGCGTACCCGCAGTGCATCGATGGTGTCGAGGATGCCGCCCGTTCCGACGTCGAAGGCGTGGTTGTTCGAGGTCGCGAGGAACGTCACGCCAAAGGTGCGCAAGCAGTCGAGTACTACGGGTTCGGCCGTATGGAGTGTGCCGGGCTCCCGAGTGGGCGCCCCTTCGCCCGGGCCGCGGATGGCGACTTCGAGATCGGAAAAGCACGCGTCGTGCGCGTGCAGGCGCCGTGCGAGCGGAGCAAACCCCGGCCATGGCTGTGCACGCAGATCGTGGCGGATCAGGCATTGTCCGATCAATGCGAGGGAAAAGACGGATGGCGGGGTACGCGCGACCGTCAGCCGCGCCATTGGCAGGGTCGCAAGGCCGAGCAACGCGCGGCGGCGTTGCCTGCGCATTGCACGGGGTGTCGAGGCCGACGGCGGTGCCATTCGCCGAACCATGCGTGCCACCTGTCATCCGGTCAAGCCCATGCGTGCCCGGCATCGGGGTATGCGAGGCGCGGGCCTGACCTCCTCACGCGCCGAGTTCGCTCCCCGCCCGCACCACATCGGCGAGCGTGCGGCAGCCGAGCTTCTCCATCATCCTCGCCTTGTAGACTTCCACCGTGCGCGGGCTGATCTCGAGCTGCTGGGCGATCTCGCGCAACTGCCGGCCTTGCGCGAGGAGGCGCAGCACATCGCGCTCGCGCGGCGTCAGGCGTGCGAGCCGTTCGGTGGCCGCGGCGCGCGCGTGCATCGCACCGTGCCGCTCGGCGTCGAGCCGGATCGCATTGCCGAGCACGTCCATCAGCACCGCGTCGTCGACCGGCTTTTCGAGGAAATCGACCGCGCCGTTCTTCAGCGCCGCGCGCGTCGTCGCCACATCGCCGTGTGCGGTCAGCACGATCACCGGCAGGGCGATGTCGCGCGAGTTCATCTCCGCCTGCAATTCCAGGCCGGACATGCCGGGCATCTGCAGGTCGACCAGCAGGCAGCCGCGCCACTCGCTGCGGTAGGTATCGAGAAAATTCTCCGCCGACGAGAACACCTGCGCGCGCAGACCGCGCAGCGATATGAGCAGACTCAGCGCGTCGCGGATCGCCGCGTCGTCATCGACCACGAAAACCGTCGCGTCACTCATGGGCGTCCGCCAGCGGCAACGCGACCACGAAGTGCGCGCCGCCCGTGGCCTCGTCGGTGGCGTATTCCAGGTCGCCGCCCTGCGCGCGCAGCAGCGAGCGGCTGATCGCGAGCCCGAGCCCCATGCCCCCCGGCTTGGTCGTGACGAACGGCTCGAAGACGCGCGTCGCGACGTCGGCTGCGACCCCCGGCCCCGAATCGGCCACGGAGAGGAGCACCGTGTCGCCATGGCGCGTGGCGGCGATCTCGATGCGGCCCGTCGCGCCTGCGGCGGTGATCGAATCGATGGCGTTGGCGACGAGGTTGTGCAATACGATCTCGAGCTGTGTCGGGTCGCCGGCCACAGGCGGCAGGTCAGGGCTCACGCTCGAGGTGAGCTGCACGCCGGCGCGCCGCAGGCGTTCGTGGAACGTGGCATTGACGCTCTGGCACAGGACGGCGAGCGACAGCGGCGAACGTGCCGCCTGGCCCGTGCTGTAGAAGTCCCGCAGCCGGCGCAGCACGGCCGAGGCACGGATCGCCTCCTGCGCGGCCTTGCCGAGCGTGTCGGGCAGGCGCGCATCCGCCGCCCCGCCGGGCGCGGCGAGTATTTCGGCCGCGCGCAGGTACGACACGAGCGCGGTGATCGGCTGGTTCAGTTCGTGCGTGAGCGCCGAAGCCATCTCGCCGGCCGTGGCGAATCGCATCGCGCGCGCGAGCGCGTCGTCACGCTCCCGCAGCTGCGCCTGCGCGCGCTGGCGCTCGCTGACCGTCGCGCCGAGCAGGAGCGCCGTGAGATTGAGGGTCAGCATGAGTACCTGCAGCTCGAGCAGCGGCGGCGCGGCACCGGTGCCTTTCACCATGAAGGCGAGGCCCAGCTGGATGGCGAGCGCGCCGACCACGGCGCCGACGACGCCCCAGCGCAGCGCGATCCAGATCATCGGCACGAACAGTGGATAGAAGAACCGCAGCGCCTCGTCGGCGAGCAGGCCGAAGATGATCCACATCGTGAAGCCGAGCGCCACGAATTGCAGCAGCGCCTCGCGCCAGCGGGCGCGCAGCAGGGCGAGGCCGGCTCGCCACGACCTCGCCCACATCAGGAGCGGCGTGAGCGTGAGTACGCCGTTGAAGTCGCCGACCCAGTAGCGCGCGACGCCGCCGAGCGCGACATTCTCGGGCAGCGCGCCCATCGCGAGCATGATCGCGATGAAACCCGCGCCGACCAGCAGCGTGGCGCCGAGGCTGGCGGCGACGAACCGGGTCGCGTCGGCCGGGGTCGGCACGAGCGCCGCGGGCCCCTTGCGGCGCAGGAATACCGCAAGACCGCTGTACGCGATCGCGATCCAGATCGACGTCGCGATGGCCGCGATGCTGCCTGCCGGCACGTCGCGCACGATGATTTCCGACAGCAGCGCCGCCGGCGCCAGCGCGATCGCCCCACGCGGTCCCTGCCAGATGAGGTAGGCGAGGGCGACACCCGTCTGCGGATTCCACGGCGTGATGCCGAGCTGCAGCGCGGGCTGCAGGTCGCTCAGCCAGACGACGAAGACATAGGTGGCGATGAAGAGCGCGGCGCGGAGGAGTTCGCCAGCGCCGGGCATGGGGAACGCCCGGCGCTGACCGGAAGCGGAGGTGCCCGACGGGTGCCCCGCTTCCCCACTCTCTCGGGAGTAGAGGCTAGGCAGTGGTGGGTGGCCCGGCAATTCGGCGCCCCCCGTACGGGCTTGCCCGTATGTGCCCGCGGTTTGCACGCCCACCGCTCACGGGCTTGCCAGCGCATCCGCCCTGCGTGCGGCTTCCTGCGCTTCGGCGTTGCGACCGCGCGCCCGCAACGCGTCGGCGATCAGGCGCCAGGCCGCCGACTGCTCGCGCGGGGCGCCCGCCGCGAGCGCGAGCGCCCGACGGCCCATGTACTGCGCCTGCGCGGCATCCCCGCTCGCAAGGCGCATGCGCCCCATCTCGATCCACACGAGCGGGTTGTCCGGTTCTATGCGGAGTGCGCGTTCGAGCGTGGCGGCCGCCGCGTCGAAATCCCCTTGCGCCGAGGCACTGCGCGCCTGGGTCACGAGGGCGCTCGTCGCGACGCCGAGTCGATACGACTTCGGTGGCGGCACGGGCTCCGGCACGGGGGTCGGCGACGTGGGGGGCAGGGGCGCGGGCGACCGGGTCACGCCGGGTTCGCCGGGGGCGGGCGCCGGTGCGCGGGAGGGCGGCGCCGGCTCGTACGGTGCGGTGACGCACGCGCCGAGCGCGAGCGCGAGGGTCGATGCCAGGGCGATTCGATGCATCAGCGGATGATGCCACGGAGCCAGTCGACGATGCCGGAGGGCGGCGCGCAGCCGGCCATGAAGGGCGTGGGCGTGCCTTGCGGCACCGCGACGATCACCTCGTCCTGCGAACAACCGGTCGTCACCCGCAGGCCCGAGGCGTAGTCGATCGCCATGTCCTCGAGCGATTCGGGCATCGGCGGCCGCCACGACGTGGTGTCGAGCGCCGACATGATCTTCTGCCACACGATCAACGAACCGCTCGAACCGGTGACCCCGGTCGGGCGGTTGTCGTCGTAGCCGATCCATACCACCGCAAGATGGCTGCCGGAGAAGCCCGCGAACCACCCGTCACGCAGGTCGGAGGAACTGCCGGTCTTGCCGGCGACGACGAGCCCCCGCGGCAGGCGCGCAGCCGCCGCTCGCCCGGTCCCGCGCGCGATCACGTAAGTCAGCATGCGGTCGACCTGGTACACCGCATCGGGCGCCGCAACCGGCGTGATCTTCACCGGATAGGCGCCGAGGCGCCCGCCCTGCGCATCCACCACCGCCCGCACGGCGCGCAGCGGGACGTAGAAGCCGCCATTGGCGAGGCCGTTGTAGAGTTGCGCGACGTCGATCGGCGGCAGGTCGACCGCGCCGAGGAGCAGCGACGGCAGCGGCGCGGGTGCCGCATCGAGGCCGAAGCGCGTGAACATCTGCGCGACCTTCGGTACGCCGACGTCGAGGCCGAGGTGCACGGTCGCAAGATTGAGCGACTCGCTGAGCGCGCGCACCATCGACACCGGCCCGTTCGCGTAGCGCGAATAGTTCTGCGGGCGCCACACCTTGCTCTTCGACAGCGGCACTTCGATCGGCGTGTCGTCGAGCACGCTCGTCGCATTCCAGCGTCCGGATTCGATCGCGGCGAGGTAGACGAACGGCTTGACGAGCGAGCCGATCGCGCGCGGGCTCGCGAGCACGCGGTTCAGCCCGTCGAAATTCACGTTGCGGCCGCCGACCATCGCGATCACTTCGCCGCTCTGCGGCAGCGTGACGATCGCCGCGCCCTCGAGCCCGTCCTTGCCTGCCGGCGGCGGATGGGACCTGTCGAGCCGCGCGAGCTCGGTCTCGAGCGAACGCTCGGCCGCGAGCTGCGCGCGGGGATCGAAGCTCGTGAATATGCTGAGGCCGGCCTCGGTGAGGTCGGCCTCCTGGTAGTCGCGGCGCAGGGTGCGCCGGACGAAATCGAGGTATGCGGGGTAATAGCCGCCCGACGGTCGCGCGGCGACACCGAGCGGCGCCTGCGCGGCCGCCGCCGCAACTTCGTCGCTCACGATCTCCTGCTGCGCGAGGATGCGCAGCACGAGGTCGCGCCGCTTGCGCGCGCGCTGCGGAAAGCGGCGCGGATCGTAGTACGGCGGGCCGCGCACGATCGCGACGAGGAGGGCGAGCTCCGGCAGGTCGAGTTCGTCGAGCGGTTTCGCGAACCAGAACTGGCTCGCGAGGCCGAAACCGTGGATCGCGCGGTCGCCCTGCTGGCCGAGGTAGATCTCGTTGATATACGCGGTCATCAGGTCGCGCTTGTCGTAGCGGGCTTCGAGCGCGAACGCCATCATCGCTTCCTCGAGCTTGCGCCCGAGCGTGCGGCGGCCGTCGAGGAAGTAGCTCTTGACGAGCTGCTGCGTCAGCGTGCTGCCGCCCTGCTCGACCCGCCCGGCGCGCAGGTTGACCCACAGGGCCCGCGCGATCGCCTCGAGGTCGATGCCGTGGTGCGTATCGAACTTGCGGTCCTCGACCGCCTTGATCGCGGCCGGCAAGAGCGGCGGGACATCGTCGGGCGTCAGCACGATGCGGTCTTCGCCGTGGATCGGGAAGATGCTGCCGATCAGCAGCGGGTCGAGCCGGAAGACCGGAACGTCGGTGCCGTCCGCGGTGCGCAAGGCCGAGATCGCATCCCCCGATATCGTCACGGCGATGATCTGCGCGGGCCGTAGCTCGTCCGCGAATCGCGCCGCGCGCACCGCGATCTCGAAGCGGCCGCGGCGGCGCCGGTAGCTGCCCGGGCGGTCGAGTTCGGTGGTGGCGCGATACTTCAGCCGCCCGAGTTCGGCGAGGAAACCGTCGGTGGAGAGCGGCAGCCCGACGTACAGTTCGAGCGGAGCGGCATACACCTTGGCCGGCAGCGTCCAGCGGCGGCCTTCGAACTGCTGCGCCACCTCGCGATCGTAGTAGATGAATGCGATCGCGAACGCGAGCGCGGCCACCGCGGCGAGCGCACCCGCGCCGATGGCGAGACCCCGGAGAATCTTCCTGGTGCGTGCCTTCATCGCTGCCCGTTCAATGAAAGCCCGGGCGCACGTAGGAGCCGAACGTGAGGTAGAAGGAACGGTCGCCGCTGTCGGCGTAGCCGAAGCCGAAACGCAGCGGCCCGATCGGCAGCGGTACGCCGACGAATACGCTGCCGGCCTTCACGAGATCGCGGCCCGAGATCGCGTCGAAATCGTCCCACACGTTGCCCGTCTCGGCACTGAACCCGACATAGAGCGGCATGCTGATCAGGGATTCGCCGGCGCCGAAGCTGCGGTAGTACATCACCCGTGCGAACAACATCTGGCTGCCGAGGAGTTCGTCCTCGCCGAACCCCGAAAGATAGGTGAGCCCGCCGAGATTCGCATCGGTACTGAACGCCGTGACGTTGTCGGTGGACACCGACGCGCGCGCACCGAGCGACACGGTATTGCGCCCGTAGCTCACGGCCTGGTCCCACGAGAGGCGGGCGAGGTCGCCGCGCTCGTGGGCACCGAGGGCATGGCCGTAACGGCCGTAGCTCGCTTCGATGCGCCCGCCCCGGGTGGGGAACGCGACGCTGTCGAGCGAATCGAACAGGTACTGCAGGCGCACGCCGGCGAGATCGGCGCGGCGCGAGTCGGGAAAGGGCGCGGCACCGACGAGCCGCTTGCCGCGATCGTGCGAGCGCGAAGCGACGACGGCGATCCGCGTGTGTTCGCCGAAATCGCGCCCGAATCGCAGCTCCCCGCTCGAAGTGTCCACGCGATAGCGGGCCGCTTCGTCATTGCCGATGCGCAGCGGCTGGTTCACGGCGAGGTACTGCAGCTGCGGCGACAGGAACCAGCGGCCGAGTGCGCCGAAGGGAGCGTAGAACTCGGAGGTGATGCCGCTCTCGCGCCCGAGCTGCAGCAGGTTGCGCCACTCGGCACCGGTGGCGCTGAGGCCCGTCATGCGCAGTTCGGCATTCAGCTGATAGTCGTCGCGTCCCTTGAAGTCGTCTTCGAACTGCAGGCCGAAGCGCAGGTAATTCGGGCCCCAGGCCTTGTCGACCGGGCGCACGATCAACCCGTACCCGCCCCCGCGTTCCTCGAGGCGGTAATCGATGCGCTGGTAGGTGCCGGCGCCGAAGGCGCGATCCACGAGCGTCGAAACCTCGTCGAAGCTGAAGGCCTTGTCCTTCTGCGTGTACAGGCGATCGCGCACGAGGCCGGCGGTGCGGCTCGAATCACTGCGCACGTCGACGAACTCGATGCGCGGATTGCCGATCGGGTGGCGTGCCTGGGTCGCCCGCAGCGCCGCATACTCCGCCGGGTCGACGGCGAACCGGCGCAGCGTCGCGGCCTGCGCCACGGCGGCCGATTCACCGGCACGCACGGCATCGCCGACCTTCGCGAAGTCCAGCGAGGTGATGCCCGGCATGTCGGGCCTCAGGACCAGGTCGTTGGCGGTGAGGGTCGCGAGCACGCGGGCACTCTCGCGATCGACGAGCCCGGAAAGCACCTGCGTCAGGATCGATACGGGCGAAGTCAGCTCGTCGGCCGCGAGCAGCGGCTCGCTGACGTTGACGACGATCAGGCGGTCGGCGCCCATGCGCCGTGCGACATCGACCGGGATGTTGTCCGTGACCATGCCGTCGACGAGCAGCCGGCCGTCGTATCGCACCGGCGCGAAGGCGCCGGGGATCGAGGCGCTCGCGAGCACCGCGATCGTGAGATCGCCGTCGCCGAAGACGACTTCCTCCGCCTTGCCGACGTCGGTCGCGACGCAGCGGAACGGGATCGGCAGCGAGTCGAAATCGATGCTCTCGGTGGTCTGGACGAGGAGGCGTCGCAGCACGAGATTGAGCTTCTGGCCGATCACGATGCTCGGCGGCACCTCGAGGCCGTGGCGGTCGACGCCGACTTCGAACGGGATCATCTGCGCGCGGTCGAGCTCTTTGACGCGCATCGGCATGGCATCGCGGGAAGCGCCGTCGCGGAACACGTCGCCCCAGTCCATGTGATCGAGGATCGCCTGGATCTCGTCGACGGAGTAGCCGGAGGCATAGAGCGCGCCGATGATGGCGCCCATGCTGGTGCCGGCGATGTAGTCGACCGGAATGTGCTCGCGTTCGAGTGCGCGCAGCACGCCGATGTGCGCTGCGCCGCGGGCGCCGCCGCCGCCGAGCACGAGACCGATCTTCTCGCGCGCCTGTGCGAGCGGCGCGCCGAGCAGCAGGGCGAGCGCAGCAACGGCCATCGGCCGGCGCCACCAATCCGGATGTCGCATGGTCCACCTCTGGCGCAAGCGTAACGTGAAGTACACTCGGCCGCATGGAGCGCGAGTACGGCGCGCCGTGGAGCCGGTGGCTGCGCATCGCCACGTCGCTCGGCCTCACGGTGCTGCTGCTGGTCGCGCTGCTCGCGACGCTGCCATTCATGGTGCGCGGTGTGCCCGGTGAGATGCGTGGATCGGTGCGCCTGTTCGGCAACGGCGGGCTCTTTGCGATCACGGGCTGGTTCTGGAACCGGCGCCTCGGGCGCTATCGCGCGTTTGCGACCGATCCGGACCGCGCCGTGCTGCTCGAGTTCGCGCGTGGCAAGGTGCTCGTCACGCCGCACGATCCGCAGGCGTTCATCGTCCAGGCGCGCAGGCAGCTCGCATAGCGACGCCTCGTCGCGCACGATGCGACCGCGGCATCAGGGGGCGCGATCGAATATTCGCCGCACTATCGAGTGCCCGCCGCCTGCGCGGCGGCGAGCTTCGTGTCGATGTCCCGCGCGCGCGCCACCGACGGGCGCGCGTTCCAGCGCGCCACATAACCCTTGAACGGCTCCTCGGCCGGCAGCAGGCCGAACTGGATCATCCACGCGAGTGCCGTGCCCCACAGCACGTCCGCGGCCGTGAAGCGTTCGCCGAGCAGCCACGGACCCTTCGCCAGCTGCCCGGCGAGTGTCGCCACGGTCGTGTCGACATCGCCATAGGGCATCGTCGAGGCCTGTCCCGGCTCGCGCCCGAGGGCGCGATCGACCATGGCGGGCTCGAAGGAGGAACCATAGAAGACGAGCCAGCGCAGGTACGGGCCGCGCAGTGGATCGCCGATCGTCGGCGCGAGCCCGGCCTGTGACCAGAGGTCCGCCAGGTAGAGGAAGATCGCGCCCTGTTCCGTGACGACCGCATCGCCGTGGCGGATCGTGGGCACCTTGCCCATCGGGTTCACGGCGAGGAAGGCCGGCTGGCGCTGCTCGCCGGCTTTCATGTCGAGCACCTGCAGCTCGTAGGGCATGCCGAGTTCCTCGAGCAGCGTGAGTGCGCCGGTGGAGCGCGTATTCGGGCAATGGTACAGCGTCACGGTTGCCGGCATCGGAGCCTCCTGTGCGCCGCATAATCTCACGATAACGCGCGATGCTGCATGCTCGCCGCATGCGTATCCCGGTCTGCCTGCTCCTCTGCCTCGCTGCGGCCACGTCTTTCGCCGAAGACTCGACCGCCCGTGTCACATCCTATCCGCATGCGTTCTTTGCGCGCGTGCAGCCGTACTCGGCCTTCGACATGCTGGCGGTGCTGCCCGGCTACACGTTCAGCGAGGGCGACGCCGATGTCCGCGGCTTTGCCGGCGCCGGCGGCAACGTATTGATCGACGGCAGCCGGCCTGCGAGCAAGCAGGAGGCGCTCGAGACACTGCTGCGCCGCATTCCGGCGGCCACCGTCGAGCGGATCGAGGTGATCCGCGCCGGCGCACCGGGCGTCGACATGCAGGGTCAGGCCGTGCTCGCCAATGTCGTGCGCGTGCGTGGCGCCCAATCGCGCGGCTCGGCCGAAGCGGCCGTCGGCATGTTCCAGCGCGGATACGCGGCGCCGCGGGTCGCCGGCGAGTTCCTGCGCGAAAGCGGCGCTTTGCGCTACGAGCTTTCGGGGGCGCTCTACCGCACGTGGGATGACGAGCATGGCGTCGGCGATCGATCGCGCGTGGCGCCCGACGGCACGACGATCCGTGACACGGGCTATCGCCAGTACGAGGGGTCGAAGATCGCCGAACTCGCCGGCGCCCTGGAAGGGCCGCTCGCCGGCGGCACGCTGCGCGCGAATGTCGCGTGGCAGCGCGAACGCTTCGGTGCCGACATCGTCGAGACCGAGGTCTTCCCGGAGCCGGGCGGGGAGGCCGGGGCCGAGTTCAAGGACGACCGCAGCAGTGAGATCGGCTTACGCTACGACCGTCAGTTCGGCGAGCGGTTCGCGCTCGAGACATTCGCCATCCGTCGCGATGGCGACGACGACGAGGGCGAACGCGAGCGCGATCTCGCCAGCGGCGACTCGTCGCTCTTTCGCGATCTCGCGACGACGAGTGAAACGATCCTGCGGGGCACGCTGCGCCGCACGGGCGGGCGATGGACGCTCGAGGGCAGTCTCGAGGGCGCGGTGAACGTGCTCGACAGCCACACCGCGCTCACCGAGAACGAAGTCCCGGTCCCGCTGCCGACGGCAGCCGTGCGCGTCGAGGAGCGGCGCGGCGAGGGCTCGCTGCTCGCGGTCTGGCGGCCCTCGCCGGCGTGGACGCTGGAAGCCGGCTCGCGCTTCGAGCGCTCGAAGCTGTCGCAAAGCGGTGACCATGCTCTGACGAAGACCTTCTTCTATCCCAAGCCGCGCGCACTGCTGTCGTGGTCCGCCACCGGCCATGATCGACTGCGCCTGCTGGTCGAGCGCGACGTCGGACAACTCGACTTCGGCGATTTCACGAGCTCCGCCTCCCTGTCGGCCGGGACCGTGACGGCCGGCAATCCGGATCTCGAACCCGACAAGACATGGCGCGTCGAGCTCACATGGGAACGGCACTTCATGGAGGGCGCCGGTGCGCTCGTGCTGAGCGCTCGTCACGAGGTGATCGACGATCTGGTCGACCGCATCCCTGTAGCGGGGCCCGATGGCACGTTCGACGCCGTGGGCAACATCGGGTCGGGCAGCCGCAACGAGCTGGAACTGGGCCTCGACCTGCCGCTCGATCGCCTGCACGTCGCGGGCGGGCTCGTGAAGGTGACGAGCGTGTGGCGCCGCAGCCGCGCCACCGATCCCGCGACCGGCGTTTCACGCCGGATCTCCGAGGACGAACCGCTCGAGGCCGCAGCCCATTTCTCGCAGCAGTTGCCGTTCTGGAAGAGCCGCTGGGGCGTCGATGTCACGCTCGCGAGCGAGGAGACGGAGTACCGCTATGACGAGGTGAAGACCGACAGCCTCGGGCCGCGGCTCGACGTCTTCCTCGAAATGCGGCCCGCGAGCGGCTGGTACCTCCGCCTCTACGCGAAAAACCTCACCGACCGCGCCGCCGCGCGGCGGCGCGAGATCCATACGGGAATGCGCGGCAGCGCGCCGCTCGACTACATCGAGACGCGCACGCTGCGCATCGGACCGTATGTCGAGTTCACCGTGAGGAAGTCGTTCGGCGGCTGAGTCGTCAACCGAGCAACTCGCCCACGGCACGACGGGCTTCGTCGATCGCGGCGTGCGCGTAGGCCTTCCACGCGGAATCCGAGTTGGCGAACGCGATGCCGCCCATGCGCGCCCGCGCGATCTCGTACGGCGGTGCGCCCGCGCGCGGCGGGTCATAGAGCGGGTTGTCGCCGCCTGAATAGCCGTGGCCCCAGCGGTTCACGGTGATCGCGGCGATGTCGCGGCCGGCGTCGAAGCCGCCGGCGCCGGCAATGCGGGTCAGCTCGTCGCGCGCCTCCCGTTCAAAGGCCGCGAACGGCATCGCCAGCAGTTGCGCGCGCGCCGCACGCAGCGTCGCGCGCGGATCGACGCCGGGCGTGAGCGGCACGGTGGGTACGTGTACGAGATGCAGCACCATCGGTTCGTCCGGCGAACGCGGACAGCGATAGTCGCCGAGACTCACCGGGTAATCGAGCTTGAGGCGCGAATAGAACCCGACGGCGTTCGCGACTTCGTGCACGCCGCGCGCGACCCACGGCCGCCAGTTGCGCACGAGAACCTTTACGTACACGAGCGGCATCTTCACGTTGAGCGCGAGCGCCGCGCGCTGCGGCGCGCCGAGATCCGGCAGCAGGTAGGGGTCCATCGCGTGATAGCACGCCATGACCGCGTGCCGCGCGCGCACACCGTGCACCGCACCGCCTTGCCAGTAGTACGCCTCGACGTCGCCGGGCGCGCGTTCGCGGATCCCGATCGCGGTGCTCGCGAGACGCAGGCGAACCCGCGCGCCGGGCGCATCGAGGCGTGAGTAATCGAACCGCGCGAGCACGATGTCGTCCATGCCCCGACCCGGCGCGACGCCGGGAACCAGCGAACGGACGAGCAGGCGCGCGATCGACGCATTGCCGTCGGGGAAATGATGGATGTACGGGTCGTCCATCACGGCGTTGTCGGCCGCGTCGCCGAGCCCGAGACCGGCAAACCCCGGATAGCCGTCCTCGAAGGCCCAGGCGGCCGGGACCGCGTCGATCCCCGAGGCGAAGAAATCGTGCGTTCGGCACTGGAAGGTGTCGGCGACGGCAGGTTCGTAGCCGAGCACCTTCGTCAGCCAGTCGCGGTAGCTGGTCCGCTCGAGGAGGGCTTGTTTCCGTGCCCGCGAACGACCGGGCAGCGGATCGCGCCGCGACGTGTACAGCTCGACGAGCTGGCGCTTTGCCACGTCCGATACCGGGAAATCGGCGATGAACGCCGCGAGCGGGCGCGCATTCATGCGATCCGGGGGAATGTCGTCCGCGACCATGCGCATCGGGTCGCCGGTGACCAACCGGTCGACACCGAAGTGCTCGCGCTTGAAGAGGACCCCGCGCGAGAGCCCGAGCCCCGGGTAAAGCGTGCGGTCGAACGCGGTTTCGAATCGGTCGAGATCGATGCCGAGCGCGTGCGTGAGGCCGAGCGCGTCGCGGCTGTAGAGCGAGTGCGGTGACTGCATCGACTCACTGCCGCCGTAGGAAATGAGCATGCGCCCGTCGATCTCGAACTCGTTGCGCTGTGCGTGGCCGCCGAAGTCGTCGTTGGCTTCGAGCAGCAGGATGCGCGCATTCGGCTTCTCGCGCCGATAGAACCACGCGGCCGCGAGCCCACTGATGCCGGCGCCGATGACGGCGAGGTCGTAGCGTTCATCGGTCGCGACGCCGTCCGTCGCGAAGCGCCGCCCGTCGCGGAGCGCGTGGGCGATGTCGAAAGTGCCGGGTGCCGAGCCCCGAAAGCCGCTGCCCGCGGCAGGATAGGGCGCGCCTGCGTGCAGCAGATCGATCGGGGAGAGGCCCGCGGCGATCGCGAGCGCGGTGCCGTTCAGGAAGTCCCGGCGGGTGATATCGGCTGCCACCTGTGCTCCCTGCTCCGGCGAACGCGCATCACGCGGCGAGCACAGAAAATTCCTCGCGCCGCGCGCAGCGCGTCGTGCCCCACCACACGAGCCGGTCCGCACCGCGCCCCGCGTCCTCGATCCGCTCGATACGGGCGATCGGCAGGTCGCGGTCGTAGATCACGACCGGGTGCCCGGCGCGCACCTTGCGCAGGCAAGCGCTCAGGTTGTCCTTGAGCCTGGATACTGTGGCCTGCTCCATACGGCCGTTATAGCCGCGAAGTGGCCGGCCGTCGAGAAGATGCGCGGGGGCGCGTCAGAACTCGAAGGTCACACCGAGCGCGGGCAACAGGGGATAGGCGGAGATGCGCTCGACCTCGAGCCTCGCGGGGTCGGTGTCCTCATCGGGCAGATCGAGTTCGGTGCAGCACGGATTGTCGCGATCGAGCAGGTTCGTCACCTGCAGGTATGCGGCAAGGTGTCCGCGGGACAGCGGCCATTCGCGCGCCACGCGCAGGTCGACCGAGAGGTAGGGGCCCAGCCGCGCGGCGTTGCGCGCGCCGAGGACCGGCGCGTCGATGTCGGCACTTTCGACGACGGTGGCCGGTCGGCCGCTGTGGTAGGCGCCGAAGAGCGATGCGGTCCAGCGCCCGCGGCGCCAGGTGGCCGCGGCCGCGATCGTGTCGCGCTGGTCCCAGTCACGCGGCACGCGCACGCCCGCGAACTCGTCGATCGCCTCCGCGCGCGTATAGGCGCCCGACATCGACCATTCGCCGCGCTGCCATTGCATCGAGACTTCGAGGCCGCGCAGGCGCGACGCGTCGGGGGACACCGCGATGCGATCGGGCGACAGGTCCGGTATGAGCCGCAGCGGATCGAGCGCGTTCTCGAAGCGCGTGCGCGGATTCGCCATGCGACGCTCGAAGCCTTCGGCGCGCAGCGCCAGACCGTCGAGCGGGCGATGTTCGACCGAGAGCACGGTCTGGTCGGCACGCTGCGGTCGCGCGAAGGTCGTGACGCCATCTTCGACGCGCAACTCGTGGACCTCGTCCCCCTGGTACGCGCGGCTCCAGCCGAGACGCCAGGTCGTGTCGGAACCGGCATCCCAGCGCACGGCGACCCGTGGGCTCACGGTGGCATGTTCCGGGCCGGACCCCGCGAGTTCGTGATCGAGTCGCCCGCCTGCCTCGATGAACCATCGGGACGACAGTTGCAGGCGATCGCCCAGGAACAATGCGAGCCTGCCGCGATGCGCGGTGAGGTCGTGACTGCGCGCGCGCTGTTCCGGCACGCCGAACAGCGCTTGCGCCACCGGATCGAACGATACATCGCCAGCGTAGCGGTAGCGTGCGCTGCCGTAGGTCAGCGCAACGCCGGCTTCGAGCGTCTGGCCCGGCGAGACCCGCCAGACCGCGCGCAGCGCGGCGTCCCCGAGTCGGCTCGCGCGCACATCGTCGACGCGCCCTTCGGGGGTCAGGCCTCCGGCGAGCGTGCCGCGTCGTTCGCTGTCGATTCGCGTGTAGCCGAGTAGGCCGTGCAATTCCACGCGCTCGCCGAGGGCGCGGCTGACATTCAGCCACAGGTAATCGGCCTCGCTCGCGAGCGATACGCGCTCGGTGGTGTCGGGATCGAAATACTCGAGCTCCGAGCGCGAGCCGAAGGCCTGCGTGCGCCATGCCGTGCCGCGCCCCGTCGCTCCGGCCAGCTTGCCGAAGAAATCACCGTAGGCGGGCCGGCCGACATCGGGCGAGTACTCGTCGAGCCATGCGCGCAGCGTGCCGATGCGTGCGGCCCCGAGAGCTTCGAGGGACCGACCGCCGGTCTGCGCCCAGGCGCCGCGCGCACGGGCATTATAGGTGCCGACGCCGATCGAGCGGGGCGGTGCGATGCGCGGCGACAGGCTCGAGAGCTCGACCACCGCGGCGAGACGGTTGCCGTAACGCACCGGCAGGGTCCCCGTGTACGCATCGAGGCGCGCGACGAGCGTATCGTCGATCACGCTGAAGGGCCGCGTGTAATTCGCCAGGTGAAACGCCTCGCGCAGCGGCATGCCGTCCAGCACGACGAGCGCTTCGTGCGGTTCGCCGCCGCGCACGTTGGGACGCCCCGAGACGCCCGAGAAGGCGACGCCGGGCAGGCGCGCGATCGACTG
Organism: Steroidobacteraceae bacterium; assembly: GCA_050249415.1. Classification (GTDB taxonomy): domain Bacteria; phylum Pseudomonadota; class Gammaproteobacteria; order Steroidobacterales; family Steroidobacteraceae; genus CADEFQ01. Next base: position 48,900 of record JBFWQO010000012.1, on the reverse strand, counting down.
CAGGGCGTCGTCACCGATCTTCGGCTGGGCGACGATCTCCGCGCGATCGATCGAGAAGCTGGAGGCGGGCAGCGCGTCGTCGTAGATGAAACGGCTCGCCACCACCGTCACGTGATCGAGCGGCGCGGCTGCGGGCCGCAGGCGGACATCGACAGGAGACGCGGGGACCGCAGCCATCTCGACGCGCACGGTCTTCGCGTCGAAGCCGTCGGCGCTCACCCGTATGCTGCGGCTTCCGCGCCCGCCGATGCGCACGGAAAACCCGCCGTGCGCGTCGCTCCAGTCGACATAGCCGTCCTCGATGCACTCGACGCGTGCGCGGCGTATGGGCTGGCCGCCTGCGGCGTCGAGCACACGGCCGCGCAGTGCGCGCCGCGACGTCATCTCGACGATGCCGAACACGCCGTTGCCGACCGGCCGCAGCTCCAGTCCGAATGGTGCCAACAGTCGCCGTGCCAGAGCCACCGCGTCGGCGTCGGTAATGCGTTGCCGCACCGTGAACGATGGCAGCACGAGCGCCGTGCTGTAGACGATGCGGGCCCCCTGCGCACCGAGCTGATCGAGCGCAGTGGCGAGCGGGATGCCCGCCTCGATCGTGATCGCGCGCGCCATGGCAGGCGCAGGCTCCGTCGGCTGCGCGGGCAGGTCCGCGTACGCCGCCGCGAACAGGACCGCGACGAATGTCGCGCGCCGCTGCGCGTCGCTAAGCGCCATTCCCGCTCGGCCGATCCGGCTGGTCGCGAATCAAGATGAGATCTCCATTCTCGATCGCCTCGAGGCCCGTCGTCACGAGCACGGCGAACAACCGGTCGCCCACCGGCAGATCGAGCACCGGGCCTTTGAGCAGGATGGCACGACAGGCGGTCTCGACACGACTGTCCGCAAACGTGAGGCGCCGGCCGGTTTCGCGGGCAATCTCTTCCAGAACCGCGATGAGCGGGCGGCCGTCGATCGGCAGCGGAGGCGCGAGCGCCTCGGCCCAGCCCCAGCCTGCGCCGAAGGTCGCGATGGACGTGCGCCCCGACAGTCGCCCCTGCTCGTCGATCGTGATCCGCGTGCCCGCATCGGCCAGGAATTCGCCGGATCGGGTGCGGATCCTCACGGCCCCCTCGCGCACGTCGACCTCGAGGTCATGCGCCTCGACATTGAGCGCATAACGCGTGCCGACGTGCGTGACCTCGGCGAAACGCGTGACGAGCGTGAAGCGGCGGCCGGTGTCCGCGGCGCCACCCGGCGCGCCGACGAAGTACGCGCGACCGGCTTCGAGCACCGCGCGGTGCAGGCCGGTGAACTTCACGCGCGCGCCGCGATCGAGCCGGAGCGATTCGTCGGAATCGCCGATGCCGAGGACGAGCCCGCTCTCGCGCGGCGCGGCCACGACGTCGCCGGCGCGCACGGTGAGCGCCGCGCCGCCCCTCGCCGTCGCTACAAGCGCCGCTGGCTGCCACATCTGTCCCGTCATGTACGCCGCGAGTCCGGCCGCGGCGATCAGCAGCGAGGCCGCCAGGGCGAAGCGGCGGACAAACAGGCGCCGCCGGCTCCGCACCGTGTCGTTCCACGCGAGCAGGGTCGTGAGATACACGGCCTCGCGGGTTTCGGCTGGAGGCTCGATTCTCGGACCCACACGAGTGAGGAGCCGCGTCAGCTCGTCGTCCTGGTCTTGCAGGGTGTCGTTCGCTTCATTCATGGGCAACCGCCTCGAACTCAGCGCGAAACGCCCGTCGGGCGCGGGCGAGCAGTGAATGCGCTGCGTCGGTGCTCAGATTGAGCCGTGTGCCGATCTCGCGCGCCTCGAGTCCTTCCACGTACTTCCATTCCAGCGCGTCCCCGTACCCCGGCGGCAGGTGATCGAGCACGGTCTGCACGAGCAGGCGGAGGTCTCGCTGCTCGCGCAGACCCTCGGGGGTCGCGCTCGCCTCGACCTGCAGCGATTCGAGCGCGTACCGCAGCTGCGCATCCTGGTCGTAGGAGCGTTGCCGGCTGCGGTCCCGGCCGCTGCGCTCCCAGAAGTCCGCCACTTCATGGCGCGCGATCTGGCACAACCACGTGAAGAGGGCGGCTTCGCCGCGGTACGCCGCCAGGCTGCGCACCGCGCGCTCGAGCGCCTGCTGGCACACGTCCTGCGCGGCGTCCGGGTCGCGCGCGACGCGCAGCAGCACGAAGCGATACAGGCGGGCGAAGTTCTGCACGAAGAAGCCGTCGAAGGCCTGCCGGTCGCCCGCGAGCACGCGGCGGGTGAGCGCGAAATCCTGTGCGTACCCGACCATGACAAGTTAGACGGCCCGGGTCGCCGCGATTCGTCGCGTACGCGCCGGTGGCATCGTTGCGCGACGAAAATCGCCTGCCGCGGGGGTCCAAGGCGGGTGTCTGATCCCCGACCGCCACCGGAGAGCTATCATGGACAACCCCGCCCGCCTGCTGGTGCTCGCATCGATCGTCCTCGCGGCATCCGCCGCCGCCGACGATGCGCCGTTCACGACCGGGTTTCCACTCGAGGATTGCCGCTTCGTGCCCTGGGGCGGCAACGCGTACTTCCCGCTGCGCCCGGGGCGCGTGGCGCACTACAGCAATGCGGATTGCGTCGCGGAAGGCGAGTGCACGGACCTCGAGGAGGTGCGCATCACCGTACTGCCGCAAACGCGCACGATCGTGCTGCGCATCGATGGCCGGATGCGATACATCGGCACGCGCATCGTCGAGGAGTTCGAAACGGAGAACGGTGAAGTCACGGAGGTGTCGCGCAACTATTACGCGATGTGCCTGCCGGGCAACGATGTCTACTATTTCGGCGAAGATGTCGTCGACGGCGACGGCCAGCCGAAGGGCGACGCGTGGCTCGCGGGCCGCAAGGGCGCCCGTCCCGGCATCATCATGCCCGGCGGAGCCTTCCTCCTCGGGGCGCGCTACTACCAGGAGCTCGCGCCCCGCGTCGCGCTCGATCGTGCCGAACACGTCGCGGACGACCTCGGGATCGAAACGCCGGCCGGCGAGTTCGACGACTGTGTGCGCATCGAGGAATCGACGCCGCTCGAGCCGGGCAGCTTCTCCGACAAGATCTACTGCCCCGGCACGGGGCTCGTGCAGGACGACGAGGTCGAACTCGTGTCACTCACGGACCCGTTTGGCGACTTCGACGACGACTGAGATGCGTCCTCGCGCCTGATCCCTTGCGGCGGCCGGTGATACCATGCCCCGGCGAGCTCCGCGCACGGGGCCAGGGGGATAGCACATGAGCAGCCACGATTGGCGGGTCGGCGGCATCGCGCTGGCCGCGTTCCTTTGGGCGACGACACTCCAGGCGCATGCCGACGAGGCGGCACCGGCGGCCGAATCCGCGACCGACAAGGCCTTTGCCGCGGCACGCGAGGTGGCGGTCCACGGTCCGGCCCACATACCGTGGATCGGACAGGCGAGCCTGCAATTACCCGAGGGCTATATCTATGTGCCGCGTCCGGCGGCGGACGGCATCATGGACGCCTATGGCAACAGCCATGACGAGCGCTTCCTCGGGCTCGTTTTTCCGGCGGGCGACGCCAACTGGTTCGTGGTCGCGGAGTACGAGGATTCGGGCTACATCAAGGATGACGACGCGAGCCACTGGGATGTCGACGAGTTGCTCGCGAGCCTGAAAGAGGGTACGGAGGCACAGAACGAGCGGCGGCGCGAACTCGGCATCAGCGAGCTCAAGATAGTCGGCTGGACCGAGAAGCCGGTCTACGACGCCGCGACGCACCGGCTCGTGTGGTCGGTGGCGGCGCACGATACGGGCAGCGGGCCGGGAGATGCGCAGACCATCAACTACAACACCTACATGCTCGGCCGCGAAGGCTACATCACGATGAACCTGGTGACCGCGAGCGACGCGATCGCCACCGACAAGGCCGATGCGCACAAGCTGCTCGGCGCGTTGTCGTTCAACCCGGGCAAGACGTATGCGGATTTCAACGAGAGCACCGACAAGGTGGCCGCCTACGGCCTCGCTGCGCTCGTGGCCGGCGTGGCGGCGAAGAAGCTGGGTCTCTTCGCGGTCATCGCAGCCTTCGTCGCGAAGTTTGCGAAGGTCTTCCTCATCGCCGCGGCAGCGGGCGGCGCAGCGCTGTGGAAGAGGCTCCGCGGCAAGGCTGCGTGATGCGGGGCCGGCAGCGGCACACGGGACTCCTCGAGGGCCTGCTCGAATCGGTGAGCCGCCTGCCATGGTGGCTGAACGTGCTCCTCGCGCTCGGTGCGCTCCTCGTGCTGCGGCGGGTGGAAGGGCCACCGGTGCTGCGCACCGCGGCACGCTTCGGGCAGGTGATCGTGCCGCTCGTGTTCATCGCGGGAGCCGCGATGCGTGTCGCGCGCGCGCGGCGTCGCAAGGAGCCGTGGGAAGACGAATGATCGCCGTCGCGCCCGCCCGGCCCGCCACTGCGCCTACCAGCTCGTCCCGCCGACATAGCGGCCTGCGGCCGGCAGGAACGGCCGCACTTCGACCGACGCCCACACGCCCGCCTCGTTGTAGGGATCGGTCGCCACGAGCGCCATCGCCCGCTCGGCGCTCTGCGTTCGCAGAATGAGGATGCTGCCGACCACACGTTGTCCCGCGTCGTCGAACAGCGGTCCGGCGACGAGGATCTCGTCGAGGATGCGTTCGATGTGCGTAAAGTGTGCCGGCGTGGCGGCCTTGCGCTTTTCGGCGCCGTCGGGCGCGTCACGACAGATCACGGCGTAACAGGCGGCGGGATACTTCTCGTGGATGGGCGTGGACATTCGGGATCGGGCTAATCCAGCCGATAGGTGACGTTGGTCGCCTCCACGGCGATCAGTCCGCGCTGGCGCAGCTCCTCGATGAGGGCCTGTACTTCGCGTTCGCCGCCGTCCTTGGCGAAGCGCGCCTTGAGCGTGCTCGCGAGCGTTTTCACCTTGCGCGGACGGGACGCCTTGAGGTTGCGCAGGTGCGTGATCACCGGCGCGAGCCGATCGGGCGCGACCGCGGGCTTCGTCGCCGAGGGAACCTTCAAGGCCGGGATTTCGTCGAGCGAGGCCTTGCGGTGGCAGCGGATGCCCTGGGCGTGCAGGTGTTTCAACAGGATGTCGTAGTCACGGTCCTTCGACAGGATGTAGATTTCCGCGCCCGGATGCTGCACGACGAGGCGGCCGACGTAATAGGCGATGTGCAGGTCGAGCGCGTTGCGGCCGGTGCCGGCAATCTGCACGTACTCGGCGCGTTCGCCGAGCGCCTGCACTGTCTGTGCGAGATCGAACGGCACTTTCGCCTGCTGGCTGCCGACGAATATCCTGAGGCGCACCGGGCGACCGCGCATCTGCGCGAGATTCTTCGGCTGGACGTTCTCGAAGTCGATCAGGATGAAGGTTTCGCTCATGATGGAAACGGTAACAGAACCCGCGCGCCCCTGCGGCGGTCATTGTGGCGCCGTTCAGTATCGCGCTAGAGGCGGTCGTACTTGCGCGGGTTGCCGCGCGCCTTCTCGACCGGATACTTCCTCGCATTGAGCGCGATCTTGTCGCGTGCGGCGGCGGCGAGGTCGACTTCGAGTTTGTCGGCGAGCCGGATGAGGTAGAGGAGCACATCCGCGAGTTCCTCACGCACCCCGGCGGGGTGCGCGGCCGTCTCGCTCCATTGGTAGTGTTCGAGCAGTTCGGCCGCCTCCACGGACAATGCCGCTGCGAGGTTCTTCGGTGAGTGGAACTGGTCCCAATCCCTCTCGGCGGCGAAGCGGCGCAGGGCGTCACGCAGGTCGAGCAGGGAGTCCCTGTCGGAGGTCATGGCAGGATTCTCGCGTATTTCCACGCGGGCGGGCCGGAAAGAACCTTCAGCGCCGCCACAGCCAGAGTACCACTGATACCGCCGCGCTCACGAGCAGCATCGTCGTGATCGGAAAGAAGAACCGGAGCCCCGGCCGGTCGATCACGATGTCGCCGGGCAGGCGGAAGAACGGCAGGGTCCGCAGCCGCGCCCAGTACACTCCGGCGAAGACGACCAGCACGCCGAGCAGCACGAGCCCGCGATTCATGGCGACGATTGTGCTGCAATGGCCGCCGCGGCTGCAAAGCCGCGCCGCACGGTGGCCCGCGCGCGGCGCGGCTTCGCATCCCCGCTCAGTCGATCGTCACTTTCAGCACCTCGCCGCCGCCCGGGAACACGCCGTAGTTCGTCAGGTACAACGTGCCGTCGTGCGCGATCGCAAGCCCTGACGGAAACACGAGGCCCTGGTCGAGCACGACCTCCACCGGCCCGTTGCGCTTCCTGCGCAGCAGTCGCCCGACCCCGACCCCGGGATCCGCGCCGGGGCCCGGCACGAGCCCGCTCGCAATCTCGACGATATAGAGCGTCCCGCGGCGGTCGAAGGCCATGTCGACGACGGCGGTGAGCCCGCTCACGTACGGCTCGGGATCGCCTCCGTGCGGCGCGATGCGATAGATCGTGGAGGCGCCGCGGAAGAACGGCGCGCCGGTGAGCTCACCGGCGTATATATAGCCGCCAGGCCCCTCGACGACCGTGGTGGCCACCGCATCGAGGTCGGCGGCAGTGCGCGGCAGCACCGCGAAGGTACGCGTGCTGCGGTGCGGCCGGAACCACGCGTGGGACAGGCTGCGCTCCACCAGCGAATTCCCGCCGGCGTCGGCGACGATCTGCCGTCCCGGCAACGCAAGGACACCATAGGGATTCGAGTCGATGTCGGTGCCGTCCGGGTTGTCGCGCGCCTCGTGGCCGGCGATATCGGCAACCTGCCAGACGTGGCCGCCCGGCAGCACCCGCAACAATGTCCCGAAAAGTGAGGACTTGGGTCCGACTCCTGCGCGCGCTGCCGGATCTCCGCCCCAACCCATCACGACGTAGGCCTGCATGCCGAAGAAGTCGACATCGACCGGCCCGCTCGTCGCTGCAAATCCGCCCGCCGCGGCCATCGAGGGCAAGCCGGTCACTACGCGCCGCGGTGGTGCGATGCCGTCCGGATCGATCCGGGTCAGCGCGCCCGTCTCGCCATAACAGCGCGGCGGCTGCCCTTGCTCCGGCGACGGGATGCATCGCCCCGATCCACCGCTGCCGGCTTCCGCGACATAGAGCCAGCCGTTCGGCGCGAGCGCGATGCCGCGCGGATTGACCAGCCCCTGTGCGATGGTTTCGACACGCGTGGCGGCGAAGGCGCCGCCCGCAACCATGAGTGCGCCGAGGAGGGCACCGACGCGCCATCCGGCTCGAAGAATTGTCATGTGCAGTTCCCCTGTTGGTGATGCCACCAGGTCTCGTGCACGCCCAGTGCCGGCCTGGCACGCGAAGACTGCGGAACCTATGCCTGTCACTCGCCGGGGTCAAGGTCGGCGCAGGCGGTGGCTACCTCACGAGCCTGATCTGCATTTCGTGCCGCCGGTAATCGAGGATCAGCGTGTCGAGTACGCCGAGCACGTCCATGCCGAGCATGATCGCGGGCTCGTCCGTGAGTCGCCAATGTCTGAATATGTAAAGATCGACGAACGTGATCTGCGCATTGCTGACCTGCACGTTGCCGAGGTAGATCGGCGGCACACGGCTCGTGGGCCCTTCCTGTACATCACCGGTGACGCCGATCAGCTTGTCAAGCTTCTCATCGAGACGGCGGCGCGCGAGCAGCGCATCGCGCAGCGCGAGGTTGCCGGTCGTCAGTTGTGCGCCGGTGTCGATGATGGCCTTGACGGCGATGCGGCCGACCACCGCCTCCACGCTCGGTACATGGCCGCGGATCAACCGGAGCCGCAACACCGTGAATCCGGCGGGTGCGCGCTGGTTGCGGGAACGCACGATCTCGATGCGGTCCTTGCGGAACTCGATGAGGATGCGCCGGTCCTCGAGGCCGCGCGCGGCGAGCACGCCCTCGGCGCCGCCGAACGCATCCTGCACCACGAGCAGTTTCGCCGGGTCGACGATGAGGTCGCCGATCTCGAGGCTTTCGACGTCGATCAATGGCACCTGCGCCTCGCCGGTCATGCCTCGCAGCAGCACGGTGGGCGCGCCCTCGACCGGCAGGCCGAGTCGCGCCGCGGCCTCGGCGGTGATCGCCGAGCGGCTCGCCCCCGTGTCGAGCACGAGCCGCAACGGGCCCGCACCGTTCACATAAACGGGCGCCCACACCCGGCCGATGCGATCGCGCAGGGTCGGCGCGACGTAACGGGGTTCGGGTGCCGCGATGATCACTTCTTCCGTGGGTGATTCCGGCGGCGGTGCCTGCACGTCGGGCTGTTGCAGGAGCAGTGCCGCCATCCACAGCGCGGGGGTCATGCCGGTGAGCATAGTCGGTCACGACGGCGGCGCGACAACGCCTCGGCGAATTTCGGTATAAGCGATCGCATGGCCTGGCTCACCAAGTCCCGCTTCATGGCGGGCCGGCAATGCCCGAAACGCCTCTGGTTCGAGGTCAACGCGCCGCTCCGGACGCGGGCGCCCGACAGCATGGCGATCCGGCAAGGCCGGGTCTTCGACACTTTGATGCGCGAACTCGTGCCCGGCCGCGTGATAGCGCGCAATCGGGGCATGCCGGCTGCCATCGCGGAAACGACCCGCGTCCTGGCGGCGGGCACTGCGCGAGTGTTGCACCAGCCGGCGGTACGGCACGGCGAGTTCGCGGTGATCGCGGATATCCTGCGGCGCGACCGCGGTATCGCCGAGCTGGTCGAAGTGAAGGCATCGACGCAGGTCAAAGCCGAGCACATCCCCGACGCCGCCTTCCAGGCGCTCGTGCTGCGCGGCGCACGCGTGCCCGTGCAGCGGGTCTCGATCGCGCACGTGGACAGCACGTTCATGCTGGAGCGCAAAGGCGATTACGCCGGGCTCGCCAGCGAAGCGGACGTCACGGCGCAGGTCGAGGCGATCCTGCCGACGCTCGGCGACGAAGCCGTCGCCCTGCATCGCGTGATGGCGGAACGTTCGGCGCCCGCGATTGCCATGGGGCCGCAATGCCACACACCATGGCCGTGCCCTTTCATCGCGCGTTGCTCCGCCGGGGCGCCGCCGCCGGACCTGTCGTCGCACCGTGACGGGCGCGTGCGTGCGGGCTCACGTGTCATCGATCGTTCCGCAGCGGATCCACTGCGCCGCGCGCCCTGGCCGCGCGCCTACCTCGATTTCGAGACGATCGCATTTGCCGTGCCGGAGATCATCGGCACGCGCCCGTACGAACAGTTGCCCTTCCAATGGTCGCTGCATGTCGAAGACGCGGCGGGCGGCGTGCAGCACGCGGCGTATCTCGCGAGCCAGAGCTTCGGCGACTTCACCGCACTCTCCAGCGCGTTGCTGTGCGCGGCGCCCCCGGCGGGGCCGGTCTTTGCGTACAACGCGTCGTTCGAGGCGCGCGCGCTCGAACTGCTCGCGCGCCTCGCACCGTCGGAGGCACCCGGGCTCGTGGCGCTGCGGGCACGCCTCGTCGACCTGTGGCCCATCACGAAGCAAGCCTATTACGACCCGCGGATGCAGGGTTCGTGGTCGCTGAAGGCCGTGATCCCGACCATCGCGCCGGAACTCGCCTACTCCCGCCTCGGTGAAGTGCAGGAAGGAGAGGGCGCGCAACTCGCATTCCTCGAGCTGCGTGCGGGTGTAACGGACGAGGCCCGTCGTGCGGCGCTCGAGACCGCGTTGCGCGAATACTGCCGGCAGGATACGTGGGCGCTCGTTTGCCTCGCGCGATTCCTCGCGGGCTAGGCGGTGAACTCGCGCCAGGCGATCTCGGCCACGTCACCGACCCGCACCGTACCTGGTTGCAGCACGGTCGCGTTCACGCCGAAGGTCACGCCCTTCAGGCCGCCGTTCCAGCGCAGCCTCTTCAGGGTCGGCAGCGGCTCGACGCCTCGCGCGCCGCTGTCCTGGTTCGTCGTCGTCACGATGCAGCGCGTGCTCGGCTTCGCGAGGCGCAGCAATGCGCCTCCGATCCGCACGCGTTCGATCCGGTCTTCGTCCCAGGCCGCGAGCCCGCCGAGCACGACGTTCGGTCGAAAGCGATTCATCGGCAGCGGGCCCTCGCTCGCGGCGCCGAGCGCGGCGTTCAGCGCGCCGAGCGAGGCGGTCTGTGTGATGAGCACCGGATAGGCATCCGTGAACTTCACCGGCGCGAAATCGTCGCGCGCCCAGGCCCTGTCCGCGTGGCGTTCGCCATCGGCCGCGAAACGCACGAGTCGCAGCGGACGGCCGGCGACCGCGGTGAGCCAGGCCGCCGCAGCGTCGCCCATGTCGTCGGCGGCACAGGTATCCTTCCAGATGCGCACGATACGGCGCTCGCCACGCAGTGTGAGCGGCACCTGCAGCGGCGGGCGCCCCGGGGCCGACAGGGTGAGTGCGTCGTCGCCCGGGACGGGAACGATGGTTGCGAGCACTGCGTCGGTACGCTGGCTGACGAACTGGTCCCCGGGCCCGACGATCATCCACTCGCGATCGCCGCGCACGCCCGACGGTACGAGATCGAGCGCAGGGCACTCGATGCGGTGACAGCCTTTGACCGGGTAATACGCGAGCGACTCGATACGCGCGTTCAAAACCGCCACACTACGGGCCTCCTCGGAGCGTCATCGTAGCGGAAAAATGCGACTCGTCGGCATGCTCGATTCGCCGTTCGTACGACGCTTCGCCATCGCGCCGCAGCTCCACGGGCTGCCGCACGAGCGCCTCGACTGGCCGGTCGGACGGGCATTCGCAGGCTACAGCCCGCTCGGGCGCGTGCCGGCGCTCGCACTCGACGACGCCGCATATGCCGTGGTTTGCGCCGCGGGCCTGAGCCGGTTCACGCGCCCGGATCGCGACGTTTCAGGTCCTCGAGTTCGGCGCGCAGCGCCTGCACCTCTGCCTCCAGGCGATCGAGGCGATCGGCGGTCGATGCCGAACCCAGGTGGCCGGCCGGCGCACCCGCCGATGTGACCGGCGCGACGGCGGCGGTGTCCGCCGCGATCGGGCCCGAGAAGAGGTGCGCGTAACAGGAATCGCGTCGTCCCGGCTCACGCGCGAGGCGCACGACGATGGCGCCCGCATCGCGCGTCGCGAGCGCCTGCAATGCGGCCTCGACGTCGCCCGGATCGCCCAGGGACGCGAGGCGCGGTACGCGGCTGCGCAGTTCGCCCGGCGTCTGCGGGCCGCGCAGCATCAGTTCGCAGACGATGCCGAGCTCGACGGGCGTGAACCGCAGCGATCCGTACTCGGTGTTGCAGAAGCATTGCTGGTACTTCGGTACGCGGCTGCCGAAGCCCGAGCGTTCGATCACGAGGTGCCTGCGCGACAGCCCATCGAGCGTGCGCTGCACGTCGTCTTCGCCGAGCGCGAGCACCGGGTCGCGATTGCTCTTCTGGTTGCAGGCGTTCGTCAAGGCGTTCAGCGACAACGGATACTGGTCGGGCGTCGCGACCTGCTTTTCGATGAGGCAGCCGATGACGCGGACTTCGATCGCGGTGAGTTCAATCTTCATGTGAGGTACTGGCCGAGGCCGTAGAGCAGATAGAGTGTACCGCCGACGAACATGGCGAGCCCGAGCCAGGAGCGCCGCCTGATGCGCCGGAGCACGTCGGCCTCCGGTCGGCTCGAGACCAGCAGCGGGCGGTCGTCGTGCGGAGGCCGCAACCGGTAGGCGATATGCCCATCGGGGGCGGCGGTGGCGGCGGCGCGCGCCTGCGCGTCATCGCGCGCGATATCAGCAGCCACCGCGTCGCGAGCGGCGAGCCGCGCGCGTTCCCATTCCGCGGCATCGATGCGGCCATTGTGATCCGCATCGAAGCGCTGCAGCAGTCGCGACTGGTCGCGCTTCCATACCCGCAGCAGCTCGATCCCCGCCTGGTCGGCGGCGACACTCCCGGGGGCCGGGCCGGCGCGCGGTGGATCGCGGCGCTCCAGGAAGCCGAGCGCATACAGCGGATCGCCGTCCACGACGCGCCAGATCCTGTGCCGGCGGGACGAGCCGTCGGGCACCACGGCATCCGGATCCTGCTCCTCGTCGATCTTCGCCTCGCCCGGCAGGATCAGGCACGATCCGGTCCCGTCCTCGAGTGCCAGCGGTTCGGTGCTCGACTCGCGTCGTGTCACCTCCCACTTGTTGCCGCTGCGACGCTCGGCGACGACCTTGAACCAGAGGCATGGCTGCAACTGCACCGGGTCGCGCACCGGCGCGCCGCCCGCGCTACGCGCCGTGCCGAACAACTCGACATAGCCCTTGGCGGCGGTCGCGACGCGCGAGGTGGCGGTGCCTTCCATCAGCCCGATGGCACGCATGTTCCGGCGCCACATCACGTAGCCGCTGGCGCCGATCGCCACCGCGGCGACGAACAGCTCCAGTTCGTCAGACATCGCGGAACTTCAGCAACCCGGCGGGACGGAACGCGAACCAGCCGGCCAGCACGCTCGTCGGGAAGCGCTCGACCGTCACGTTGTTGATCCGCACGCTGTCGTTGTAGAACTCGCGCCGGTCCGCGATCGCGGCCTCGAGCCCGGAGATGCGCTCCTGCAGCGCGCGATACTGCACGTTCGCCTCGAGGTCCGGGTACGCCTCGGCGAGCGCGACTACCTGCGCGAACCCGGTGCGCAGCCGCTCTTCGGCCGTGCCGACCGCTCCCGCGTCGGCACCCGCGAGCGCGGCGGCTGCGGCGGCCCGCGCGGCCGCCAGCCGCTCGAGCACCGCGGATTCGAACGCCGAGCAGGCGCGGCATACCTCGATCAGCTTCGGGATCTCGTCGTTGCGCTGCTTCAGCAGTACATCGATGTTGGCCCACGCCTTCGCGACGTTGTGCTTCACGAGCACGAGCTGGTTGTAGAGCGCCACGACATAGACGCCCGCCACGAACAGGAGGAGCAGGATCGCGAGGCCCGCCATGGCTCAGGCGTCGAACAATGCCTTCACGTCGACATCCGACTTCCCGGCTGCCGCGAACTCGAGCAGCTTCGCCGGCCTGAAACCGAACATGCCGGCGATGATCGATGCCGGAAACTGCTCGATCGTGGCGTTGTTGACATTGACGCTCTCGTTGTAGAGCTCACGCCGGTCGGAAATGCCGGTCTCAAGGGTGCTGATGCGCCCCTGCAGCTGCTGGAACGAGACATTGGCCTTGAGGTCGGGATAGGCCTCGGCGACCGCGAACAGCTTGCCGAGCTGCGCGCGCAGGCCGCCTTCCGCGGCGCTGACCGCGCCGACATCGCCCGCTTCCCGCGCCGCGTGCACGGCATTGCGTGCCTGCATCACCTTCTCGAGCGTCGCCTGTTCGTACTGCATGTACTGCCTGCAGGTGTCGACGAGCTTCGGCAGCTCGTCGTGCCGCTGCTTGAGCAGCACGTCGATATTCGACCAGGCGGTCGCCACGCGGTGCTTCAGCGCGACCAGGCGGTTGTACAGCCCGATGGCGCCAAGGGCGATCGCCGCGACGATCGCGAGGAATACGAAAGTTCCGAACATGACCGACCCCCGACCTGTTTCGCATATGCCTGCGAGCCGGGCAGTATAAGGGCGAGGCGGGGGTCGCTCGCGCCGCCCGTCACATTTGGGGACAATTGCGGTACAAACGCGAGCTGACCGCGGCGGGCCGCCCCGGTAGCGTGGGTGCCATGGACTTTCTCTACTCGCTGTATGATGCGCTCGTGAGCGTCAATGTGCCGTCCGACAAGGCGCGGGCGGTGGTCGACGCCATGGAGCGGGACATGGGCACGACCCTCGCCACGAAGTCCGATCTGGATAACCGGCAACTGCTGCTGCGGCACGAGCTCGAGAGCTTTCGGCGGGAAATGTCGCTCGAGTTCGCCGCGGTCCGCAAGGACATGGAAGCCGGGCTCGGCGCGCTGCGCAAGGACATGGAAGCCGGGCTCGGCGCACTGCGCAAGGACATGGAAGCCGGGCTCGGCGCACTGCGCAAGGACATGGAAACGGGGTTCACGGTCTCCCGCGGCGATGCGGAGCACGGTCTCGCGGGGCTGCGCAAGGACATGGACCTCATGCGCAAGTCGATGACGATCCAGCTCGGCTCCATGTATGTCGTCGGCATGGGCCTGCTGTTTGCGGCGCTACGCCTCGCCTGACCGCAGCGACAGCTGCATCAGCACCACATCGAGCCAGCGGTCGAACTTGTATCCGACATCGTGGAACGTGCCGGCGTGCGCGAAGCCGAGCGCATTGTGCAGGCCGATCGATGCATGGTTCTGCGAGTCGCCGATCACGGCGAGCATCTCGCGAAAGCCGCGCTCGGCGCACGCGGCGATCACCGCGCGCATCAGCGCGTGGCCGACCCCGCGGCGCTGCGCGTCGGATGCGATATACACCGAGCTCTCGCAGGTGTGGCGATAGGCCGAGCGCGCCCGGAACTCGCAGGCGTAGGCGTAGCCGAGCACGCGCCCGCCGTCTTCCGCAACGAGGAACGGGAATCGGTCGCCGGCCACGATACGATCGTGGCGCGTGGTCATCTCGGCGAGGCTCGGCGGCACCTCTTCGAACGTGCCGGTGCCGTGCAGCACATGGTGCGCGTAAATGGCCTGCACGGCCGGCAAGTCGGCCAGTGCGCAGGCGCGCACCTCCATCAGCCGATGGCCTTCACGGCGCCGATCAACTCGGCCACCGCCTTCTGGCCGTCGCCGTAGAGCATGCGCGTATTGTCGAGGAAGAACAGCGCATTCTCGATGCCCGAGAAGCCCGCGCCCTGGCCGCGTTTGATCACGATGCAGTTCTTCGCCTTGTCGGCGTTCAGGATCGGCATGCCGTAGATGGGACTCGACTTGTCGTTGCGCGCGACGGGGTTCACGACGTCGTTCGCGCCGATCACGAGCGCCACGTCCGCCGTCTCGAACTCGGCATTGATTTCGTCGAGGTCGGCGATCAGATCGTAGGGCACGCCCGCCTCGGCGAGCAGAACGTTCATGTGGCCGGGCATGCGCCCCGCCACCGGGTGGATCGCGAACTTCACCGTGACGCCCCGGTCGAGCAGCAGCTGTGTCAGCTCCCAGACCTTGTGCTGCGCCTGCGCGACCGCCATGCCGTATCCGGGCACGATGATCACCTTGTTCGCGAACGCCATCATCACGCCGACGTCGGCCGCCTCGATCGGCTTCATGCTGCCCGTCACGGGGCCGCTCGCGGTGCCGCCCGTGTCGCCGAAGCCCGCGAACAGGACGTTGCCGAGCGAACGGTTCATCGCCTTCGCCATCAACTGGGTGAGCAGCGTGCCCGCGGAGCCGACGACCGTGCCGGCGATGATCATCGCCGCATTGCCGAGCACGAAGCCCTCGAACGCGACGGCGAGCCCGGTCAGCGCGTTGTAGAGCGAGATCACGACCGGCATGTCCGCGCCACCGATCGGCAGCGTCATCGTGACGCCGAGCACCAGCGCGACCACGAAGAAACCGGTGATGATCGCCGGCGACGCCTCGAGGTGTAGCGCCACCATGCCGCCGAGCACGAGCGCGCCGACGAGCAGCAGCAGGTTGAACACCTGCTGCCCGCCGAAGCGGAACGAACGCTTGATGAGTCCCTGCAGCTTGCCGAAGGCGACGAGGCTGCCGCTGAACGATACGGCGCCGATCAGGCCGCCGACCACGGCGAGCACCATCGTCACGAGGCCGTGCGCCCCACCCTTGTACAACTCCACCGCGGCAATCGCCGCCGCCGCGCCACCGCCCATGCCGTTGTAGAGCGCGATCATCTGCGGCATGTCGGTCATCGCGACGCGCCTGCCGCTCCACCACGCCAGCAACGAGCCGACGACGATCGCGGCGATGATCAGCGGGTAGTTCGTCATGCCCGGGTACAGGAACGTGACGAGGATCGCGAGCAACATGCCGGCGCCCGCCCAGACGATGCCGCTGCGCGCGCTCACCGGCGAACTCATGCGCTTCAGGCCCATGATGAACAGGAACGCCGTGAGCAGGTAGCTGCCCTGGATCAGCAGGTCGGCGGACAGGACATCCGACATCTCAGTGCGCTCCCTTCGAGCCGCCGCCCCGGGTGCCGCTCGACTTGAACATCTCGAGCATGCGCTCTGTGACGACATAGCCGCCGATCGCATTGCCGGCGGCGAGCAGCACGCCGATGAAGCCGATCGTCTTTTCGAGCGGCGTGACCGCCGCGCCGAGCGCGACCATTGCGCCGACGAGCACGATGCCGTGCACGAAGTTGGACCCCGACATGAGCGGCGTGTGCAGGATCACGGGCACGCGCGCGATCACTTCGTAACCTGTGAAGGCCGCCAGCATGAAAATGTATAACGCGACAATTCCGGTCATCTTTGTCTCCGCGGCGGACGGCGAGTGGCGAACGGCGAGCGGCCAGAAAACGTCGCGTACGCTTCTGGCTGTTCGCTGATCGCTGGTCGCCGTTCGCTGTTCATCCGATCGCCTTCGCCGTCTGCTCGTGCCGCACGAGACCGGCGTGCGTCAGGCAGGACTGCGCGAAAACTTCGTCGTTCCAGTCGATGTTCAGCTCGCCGCCCCCGAGCGCCGGCGAGAGGAAATTGTAGAGATTGCGCGCGTACATTTCGCTCGCGTTGTACGCGAGTTGTGCCGCCAGGTTCAGCGGACCGATCACCTTCACGGCCTGGTGCACGACCGTCTCGCCCGCGCGTGTCAGTTCGCAGTTGCCGCCCTGTTCCGCGGCGATATCGACGACCACCGATCCCGCGCGCATGCGCTCGACCGCCGCACGCGAGACGATCTTCGGCGCGGGGCGTCCCGGAACGGAGGCCGTGGTGACCACGGCATCGGCCGCCGCGATGCGCGCATCGAGCACTTCCTGCTGCTTCGCCTTCTCTGCGGGCGTGAGCTCGCGAGCGTAGCCGCCCGTGCCTTCGGCCGAGACCCCGACGTCGACGAACTTCGCGCCGAGCGATTTCACCTGCTCCTTCGTCGCGCTGCGTACGTCGTAGGCCTCGACGACCGCGCCGAGACGCCGTGCCGTGGCGATGGCCTGCAGGCCCGCGACCCCCGCACCGATCACGAGCACCTGTGCCGGACGGATCGTGCCGGCCGCGGTGGTCAGCATCGGCAGAAACTTCTGCAGGTTGTCGGCTGCGATCAGCACCGCCTTGTAGCCCGCGATCGCGGCCTGCGAGGACAGCGCATCCATCGATTGCGCGCGCGAGATGCGCGGCACGAACTCCATGGCGAACTGCGTCACGCGCCGGTCACGCAGTGCTTTGACTTCGGCGTGTCTGGCGTGTGCCTGCGCGTAGCCCACCACCACCGCGCCGGGTTTCACCGCCTCGATCTGTGCGGGCGTGAGCGGCTGGACGGTGAGCAGAATGTCGGCGGCGGCGAACACGGCGGCCGCGCTGTCCGCCCATTCGACCTGCTTGTAGTTCGCATCGGGAAAATGCGCCGCGGCGCCGGCGCCGCGTTCGATCAGCACCCGGGCGCCGAGCGCTGCGAACTTCGCGGCCACCTCGGGGACGAGGCTGACGCGGGATTCCTGGGGGGCGCTTTCTCGCAGCACCCCGATCGTGACGGGCATCGGTCGGGCTCCCTGGCGCGAATTGCGTGGCTCCACGACCACGTTTCGCGAAATGTCTCGTAGAATTAATGCCTTGCGACGTTGAATTGTCGCATAAACCTGCCTAATCTAACACTTTGATGGTCGACATCGATCTCGATAGCGCAGACCGCGGCGCCACGCACGCGCCGCGCCTCGTCGCGAGCCCGTCGGGGAACTCGTTCTCCCAGCTCGTGCTGCGCACAGACGTGTCGGGCATGCCGCTCGAGTGGATCGATTACAAGGAGGCGGCCCGACTCTACCACCAGGAACAGATTGCCTATACCTGTGGCCGGTCGATATTCCGGCTGACCGGCGGCACCAACGCGCGCACCGGCCACCGCACCGTCCTCGACGTCAATTCCATCGTCGCGACGGTCGGGCACACGGGCAATCCCGGCAACACCCGGCACGACTACGTGCCCCCGCTCAACAACCAGACCCTGTTTCGCCGCGACGCGTTCCTCTGCATGTACTGCGCGCAGAGGTTTGCCGCGCGCGAGTTGTCGCGCGACCACATCCGGCCGTTCAGCCAGGGCGGCAAGGATATCTGGACGAATGTCGTCACGGCGTGCCGCCGGTGCAACAACCTGAAGGCGTCGCGCACGCCCGAACAGGCGCGCATGCAACTGATCGCGGTGCCGTTCACACCGACCTACGCGGAATACATCTTCCTGAAGGGCCGGCGTGTCCTCGCGGACCAGATGGAGTACCTCCTCGCGCATTTCCCGCGCAGCTCGCCGCTGCACGCGAGAATACAGCAGTGGATGGCCTGACGGCCGTCAGGCCATCGCGAATGGCTGATAGCCCATGGCTGATGGCCGGAAGCGCAACCGACGCCTCTGGCTGTTCGCCGTTCGCCATGAGCTATATGCTCTTCCCGTGCTCTATCTGGTCGACGCCTCGGTCTACGTCTTTCGCGCTTACTACTCCATGCCGCCCGACATGGCGGACGGCGAGGGCCGGCCGACCCACGCGCTGTTCGGTTTCGCGCGCTTTCTCGGCGACCTGATCGAGCGCGCGCGGCCGGAATACCTCGCGGTCGCGTTCGACGAGAGCCTGACCTCGTCGTTTCGCAATCGCCTCTACCCGGCCTACAAGGCGAACCGGGAGCCGGCGCCGGCCGATCTGCTGTGGCAGTTCGAGCGCTGCCGCGAGTTCTGCGGGCTCGCAGGCGTGCGGCACCTGTCGAGCAGCGAATACGAAGCGGACGACATCATCGGTTCGCTGGCGGCGCGCGGGCGTGCGGGCGGCCTGCCGTTCACGGTCGTCACGCGCGACAAGGACATGGCCCAGCTCGTGCGCGACGGCGATGTGTACTGGGATTACGCCGCGAACGAACGCTACCGCTACCGGGACATCGAGGAGCGCTTCGGCGTCGCGCCGGAACGCTTTGCCGACTATCTTGCGCTCACCGGCGACAGCGTCGACAACATCCCGGGAGTGCCGGGCGTGGGCACGAAAACCGCGACGGCGATCATGCGGGAGTTCGCCTCGCTCGATGAACTGTATGCGGACCTCGAGCGCGTGCGCGCGCTGCCGATCCGTGGCGCCGCGAAGCTGCCGGAGAGGCTGAGCCAGCATCGCGAGGCCGCCTACCTCGCGCGGCAGCTGACCGCGATCGCCTGCGACATGCCGCTCGACCTCGACCCTGCCGCGCTGCGCCCGGGCGCACCGGATATCGCCGCGCTCAACGCCTTCTTCGACCGGCTCGGTTTCGGCCCGATGCTGCGCCGCCAGGCCGAGCGGCTCGCGGCGCTCCCGGACCGCTAGCGCGCGTCCGGCACCGTGATCTTGCCGGTGATGCCCCGGGTCAGGACAGCGCCGCTGCCGTCGTTGCCGAGCGTGAAATCGCCGCCCACGTCCTCGACGACGATGTCTCCCGAGCCGTCGGCGCCGATGATCACCTTGCCCTTGGCCCCGACGATGCGGATGTCGCCCGAGCCGTCGCTGCCCACTTCGGCGTTGCCGCCGATGCGCGAGAGGTCGATATCGCCCGAGCCGTCGAAGGTGACCGTGACGTTGCCTTCCGCATTCGTGAGCTTGATGCCGCCGGAGCTGTCCTTGATCTGCGCCGAGCCGATATCCCGCAGGTCGATGTCGCCCGAGCTGTCATCCAGCGTGAGGCGCAGGACACCGCTCGCGCTGAAATCGCCGCTCGAGTCGCGCGCCTCGACCGGCAGGGTCGTGGGCAGCGCGATGCCGACGTCGAGCTGTGCGTACGAGTTGCCGATCGTGATGACCTTGCCCTCGTTGCGCGGCCCCGCCTCGATGTAGACGGTGTCTCCGTCGCGCCGCACCTCGAGCCGCAGCATGTCGAGCTGCACCTGCGAGGAGGCGCAGGCCGTGCCCCTGGCGACGATGCGCTTCGCATCCGGGCTCGCGGTGATGTGCAGGTCGCCCGCGCCCGAGGTGACGACCACTCTCGCGACGCCGGCGAGTTCCGCGGCGCCGTCGCGCCGGGCCGAGAACGCGCAATCCGCGTGGACAGGCGCCGCGCCGGCCGCCGCGGCCAGCAGTGCAAGTACCTTGATGATACGCATGAATTCGCTCCTCGGTGCCGACCGCCTGACACTCCCCGGGGACTTGGATGCGCGCAGGAGCCCAAGGGTTGCTACGCTACGGGAAAAGCCGAGGAGTACCGTCGTGGGCGACAAGAATATCCGGTCCGTACTCACCGAGGAACGCCTGTTCGTACCGCCGGCCGGCTTCGCCGCGCGTGCACACGTCAAGCTCGGGGATCTCGCCGTGCTGCGCTCGCGGGCCGCTGCCGACCCGGCGGAGTTCTGGGCCGAGCTCGCGCGCAGCGAGCTCGTCTGGGACAAGCCGTTCACGCAGACACTCGATGCGTCCCGCGCACCGCTCTATCGCTGGTTCACGGACGGCCGGCTGAACGTGTCCGCCAACTGCCTCGATCGGCATCTCGAGGCGCGCGGCCACAAGACCGCGCTGATCTTCGAGGGCGAGCCGGGCGATACGCGACGCCTGTCCTATCGCGAATTGCACGCCGAGGTCTGCCGGCTCGCCAATGCGCTGCAGAAGCTCGGCGTCGGCCTCGGCGATCGCGTCGTGATCTACATGCCGCTGATCCCGGAGTCGATCGTCGCGATGCACGCCTGCGCGAGGATCGGCGCGATCCACTCGGTCGTCTTCGGCGGTTTCTCGTCGGTCGCGCTGCGGGACCGGATCGAGGATGCCGGCGCGAAGGTCGTCATCACGGCGGACGGCGGGCACCGCGGTGGCCACGTGATCCCGCTGAAGGACGCGACCGACAAGGCGCTCGCCGGGGGCTGCCGCTCGATCGAGCACGTGATCGTGTGTCGCCGCGTCGGCCAGCCGGTGCACATGCGGGACGGCCGCGACCTGTGGTGGCACGAACTGATCGAGGGCGAGGCGCCGGTGTGCGCGCCGGTGCCGGTCGATGCCGAGCATCCCCTGTTCCTGCTCTACACGTCCGGGTCGACCGGCAAGCCGAAAGGCATCCAGCACGCGAGCGCGGGCTTCCTGCTCGGCGCGAAGGTCACGACGCAATGGGTGTTCGATCTGCGCGAGGACGACGTGTTCTGGTGCACGGCCGACGTGGGCTGGGTCACCGGCCACAGCTACAACGCCTATGGGCCGCTCGCGGCCGGCGCGACGATCGTGATGTACGAGGGCGCGCCGACGATCCCCGACGGCGGGCGCTTCTGGCAGATCTGCGAGACGCACGGCGTGACGATCTTCTACACGGCGCCGACCGCGATTCGCGCGCTGATGAAGCTTGGCGACGACATTCCCGCGCGCTACGACCTGTCGAAGATCCGGCTCCTCGGCACGGTGGGCGAGCCGATCAATCCCGAGGCGTGGATGTGGTATCACCGCGTGATCGGCCGGGAACGTTGTCCGATCGTCGATACCTGGTGGCAGACCGAGACAGGGTCGATCATGATCAGCCCGCTGCCGGGCGTTACGCCGACCAAACCGGGCTCGTGCACGCAGCCGCTGCCGGGCGTACAGGCCGACATCGTCGACGAGGACGGCCAGACCATCACGCGACCCGACGCCGGCGGCTACCTCGTGATCCGCGAGCCCTGGCCGTTCATGCTGCGAACGATCTGGGGTGACGAGGCGCGCTATCGCGCGACCTACTGGGCGAAATTCCAGAACCGTTTCTATGTCGCGGGCGACAGCGCGCATCGCGACGCCGACGGCTACTTCTGGATCATGGGCCGCATCGACGACGTCCTGAACGTCGCGGGCCACCGGCTCGGCACGATGGAGATCGAATCGGCACTCGTCGCGCATCCGCGCGTCGCCGAGGCGGCGGTCGTCGGGCGCCCGCACGAAATCAAGGGCGAGTCGGTATTCGCGTTCGTCGTTTTCCGCGGCGCGCGTCCGGCCGGCGACGCCGGCGCGCTGGTCGCGGAACTGCGTGAGTGGGTCACGCAGCAGCTCGGTGCGATCGCGCGCCCGGACGATATCCGCTTCGCCGACAATCTGCCGAAGACGCGCTCCGGCAAGATCATGCGCCGCCTGCTGCGCGCGATCGCGCGCGGTGAGGAGATCACGCAGGACATCTCGACACTCGAGAATCCCGCGATCGTCGACCAGTTGCGCGGGGTCGAGAGGCCGGCGCGGCAGAAGCGGGCTGCAAAGAAGCAGACCGCGAAGAGGAAAGTTTCCCGCAAGGCGCGCGCGAGCGGCGCACGGCGCGGCGTATCGTGGTGGGGCGTGGCAGGAAACAAGCGGGCGGCGGTGCAGAAACGACCTGCCGCGAAGAAACGGGTCGCGGCGAAGAAACGGGCCGCGGCGAAGAAACCGCCCGCGGCCCGCAAGCCGTCGAAGCGTCGTCGCTAGGGCAGCGGCTTCAGCATCGCCTCGCGCAGGTAGATGGTGCCGGTGTAGCGGCGCATTTTCAGGCGCGGCGCCATCATCTCCATCTGCTTTTTCTGGTCGGCGGTCTGCAGGCGTGCGCTCGCGATCGCGTCCCACTTGTCCGCGTCGGCCTTGCTGTAGTCGAGCGCCTTGCCGTAGTTCGCAAAGAGCGAGCAGATGACGATGTCGGTGCCATCCTGCATGCGCTGCGACGGAATGAACACCTTCCAGTCCATGATCAATCCCTGCTTCTTCGCCTCGTCGTACTGCGACTTCGCGTTGCCCCGCAACCAGTCGAGATAGTCGTTCCACATGTCGGGCATCACTTCATAGCTGTCGCATTGCCAGACCGGGCCTTCCGTATAGCGCTCCTGCGCCATGGCCTGACCCGTTGCAAACACCGCGGCAAGCATGCTCGCGGCGCAGAGAGTGGCTGCTTTCATCGTCGACCCCTTCCGTGAAGAAAACGAAAGGCGCGGAATTACGCCACTGCGCCACTCGGGTCAACAGGCGCGTATGCGAATGAGAACCATTGGCTTGCCCCGGGGTGCCAGTTGCCGGCGCGGGACCGGGGTCGCCTATATTGGCGGCCATGACGCTGCAGCCGTTCCACCTCGCGATTCCCGTGCACGATCTCGCGGCCGCGCGGGCGTTTTACGGGACGCTATGCGGATGCCCCGAGGGGCGCAGCGCGGAGGCGTGGGTCGACTTCGATTTCTTCGGCCACCAGCTCGTCGTGCACCTCGACCCGGCGGCGTGCGCGCGGCCCTTGCACCACAATCCGGTCGACGGCCACGACGTGCCGGTGCCGCACTTCGGTGTCGTGCTCCAATGGGCCGCGTGGCAGGCGCTCGCAAGGCGGCTGCAGGCGGCGGGCACGCGCTTCGCGATCGAGCCCGGCATCCGCTTTCGCGGGCAGGCCGGCGAGCAGGCCACGATGTTCCTGCACGACCCGTCGGGCAATGCCCTCGAGTTCAAGGCGTTCCGCGACCCCGCACGACTGTTCGCAAAGTGAGCGCGCCCGCGCACGCCGCGATCAGCGAACCGAAGAGGATCCCGAGCTTCGCGCGCTGGTAGAGATCGGGCGCCGCACCCTCGAACGCGAGCGACGCGATGAAGATGCTCATCGTGAAGCCGATCCCCGCTATGAGCGCGATCGCGGCGACCTGGGGCCATGTGGTGTCCGCAGGCAGTCGCGCGCCCGCGAATGTCGTGGCCGCCAAGGTACCGAGCACGATGCCCGCGAGCTTGCCCGCCACGAGGCCGAGGCCGATGCCGAGCGGCACGGGCGCCGCGAGATCGTGCAGCGCGAGCCCCCGCAGGTCGACGCCGGCATTGAGCAGTGCAAAGAGCGGCAGCACGCCGAAGTACACCCATGGGTCGAGTGCCGCCTCCGCCCGATCCGCGGGCGCGTCGAGCCGCGCGCGGGCGACCGGCAGCGCGAGCGCGGTGATGACGCCGGCGAGCGTGGCGTGCACGCCGCTTTTCAGCACGCAAAACCACAGCACGAGCCCGGCGACGATATATGGCGCGACCTGCTGGACGCCGCGCCGGTTCAGCACGGCGAGCGCGACCAGCGGCCCGAGCGCCGCGAGCAGCATTATTGGCGAAAGATGTTCGGTATAGAACACCGCGATGATCACGATCGCGCCGAGATCGTCGATGACGGCGATGGCCGCGAGGAACACGTAGAGCGCGGGCGGCGCCCGTGGCGCAGCGAGCCGCAGCACGACGAGCGAGAACGCGATATCGGTCGCGCACGGGATCGCCCAGCCCCGCATCGCGATCGTGTCGCCCGCGTTGAACAATGCGAAGATCACGGCGGGCAGCAGCATCCCGCCGCCGGCGGCGAGCGTCGGGAGCAGTGCCTGCCTCAGGTTCGACAGGGAGCCGTGTGCGAGCTCGCGCTTGATTTCGACGCCGACCAGCAGGAAGAACACGGCCATCAGGCCGTCGTTGACGAACAGTACGAGCGGCTTTTCGATGCCGAGCGGGCCGACGCGCAAGGCCGTCGGCAACTCCATCAATTGACGATAGGTGCCCGCCCACGGTGAATTCGCCCAGGCGATCGCCGCGGCCGCCATCGCGAGCATCAACAGGCCCGCCTGCAGGCGACGCGCGGCGGCCGGGCCCGCGTGCGAATGACCGGGCAATGCGTCTGTCATGGGCATGGCGTGCGCAGGGCGAGGGCGACGAGCCGGCGCGCCAGGCGCTCGCGCCAGCCCCGGGGTGTCGCGAGCCCCATGCGCGTGAGCGCGGGTTCGAGCGCCGCATCGACGGGCTGCCGGACGGCCGCGAGCAGGGCGGCCATTTTCCCCGTGCGCGTCGCCGTGCGGGCGGCGAGTGCGCGCAGGGCGCCCGCGAGCCGGATCTCCTCGCCCGTGAGGTCGGTGCCGAACGGATAGTCGCTGAAGAGGCCGGCGCGCCGCTGCGCCCTGAAGGTCGCCGCCAGCCGCTGCGGCGTGTTGTCGCGTTGCGAGTCAGGCAGGCGAAAGGTGCGCGGCAACTTGCCCGCCGCCTGCGCACGCGCGATCAGCCCCGGCTGGAACCGCGAATCGGTGACGGCAACGAGCCGGGCGATCACCTCGGCGTCGGTCGCGCTGCGAAGGTCCGCGACACCGTACTCGGTGACGACGATGTCGCGCAGATGGCGCGCGATGGTCGCCTGCCCGTAATTCCACACGATGTTCGAGTGCGTCTCTCCGGCCTTGTCGCGCGTCGAGCGCACGCACAGGATCGAGCGCGCGCCGGGCAACGCATGCGCCATCGCGACGAAGTTGTACTGGCCGCCCACGCCGCTCACGACCCGTCCGTCCTCGAGCGTGTCGGACGCCGCGGCACCGAGGGCGGTCACCATCATGGCGGTATTCACGAAGCGCGCGTGGCGCCGCTGCAGGCTGCGCAACTCGAAGTCCGCGCCGTAGAGCTGATTGACGAATCCGACGCCGCACATGTCGATGCGACGCCGCTCGCGCTCCGGCATCTCCCGCAGCTTGGCATAGAACCCGCGCGGACCGAGGAAGAACGCGGCGTGCGCGACGATGCCGCCCGTGAGTTCGCGGCCGAGGCAGTGGTCGGCGAGCGCCTGTCTCGCCGCGCTGTCGCCGAGGTCGGCCGCGATCCAGTCGCTGTCGGCGCCGCGGATGCGCCCGTCGCGGTAGCGCGTCCCGGCGCGGAATACACCGCAGCGTCGCAGTTCCTCGAATGTCGCCGCGTCGAGCTGCCGCGGCGTACCGGCCTCGGGCAGTGCCTCGAGTATGCCGGCGTCGATGCGCTCCGTGATCCGGCCCCGGTCGAGCAGCCGCATGAGCGGCAGTGACGGGTACACGTGCCGCCGGAGGATCCCGGCGCGCATCAGGTCGAGCATCTGGTCGATGAGCATTTCGCTGCAGGCGTAGAGACCCTGCCGGAACGGCGCGTGGCAGGCGTCGTCCGCATCGGGCGCAGCGGGGGCGCCGAGCGCCGTGAGTGCCGCGCGCCAGGCGTCGTTCTGCTGGTGGCGCAGCAGCAGCGCGTAGACGAGCGCATCGCCGAGTTCGCCGATGCCGATCTGCAGCGTGCCGCCGTCGCGCACCAGCGCGCTGACGCGGAGCGCGATGGCGTGGTCGACGGTGCGCAGCGGCAGGTTCGGCGGGCAATACAGTTCGTAATCGTAGCGGGGATGATCGATCAGGAAATCGAAGTCACCGGGGTCGACCACGGCGCCGCCGAACATGAACGGCATCCGCGGATGGACCGCGCCGATCATCACGATCCCGCGCCCGGACGCGCGCAGCGCGTCGAGTTGCGGCAGCAGGTCCACCGTGACATCCGGGTTCGACCCGAGCGAGAGCTGCATCTCGCCGTCCACGGTGCGCTTCGCGACGAGTTGCGCGATCACGTTGGCGCCGCGCGCCAGGAAATCGCGCGCGACGTGCGTGTAGTTGGCGGACAGGTAGTCCTGCTGCGCCGATTCCACGCCGAGCCAGGCGCCGGGCTCGAAGTAGAACTCGATCACCTCGATGTTGGGCGGCAGTGCGCGGCGCTTCGCGGCGTCCGCGTAGTCGAGCTCCGGGTAGTCGGCGAAGACGCGGGCGACGATCGGGTCGAGGAGGCGCCGCTCGAGGTCGCCGCGCGCCTGCGGGCGCGCGAGCGACAACGCCGTGAGGATCGTCAGCCTGAGCGACGGGTCGAGTACCGCGCGCCGATAGAACTCGTTGGCGACGAGGTTCGGCTTGCCGATGCCGAGCGGCAAGCCGAGCACGACATGCCGGCCGACGCGCGCGAGTGTCGCGTCGACGCATTCGTCGATGGAGCTGAAGACCTGCGGCAATTCAGTGCGTGACAGCCAACTTGACCGAATAAACGACCGTCACGGCGTCGCCGACCATTTCGGTCGAACGCCACTCGCCCTGGCCGATGCCGTAGTCGAGCCGCCTGATCGACAGCTCGCCGGCGAGCAGCCAGCCGGTGGTGGTCCCCTCCGGGTCGGCCGTGAGGGCGAACGGCAACGTGACGTCGCGCGTGACGCCGCGGATCGTGAGCTTGCCGGGGGCCTCGAAGCGGCCCGCGGCGGTGCGCCGGATGCTGTCGGACACGAACGTGGCGCGAGGGAACTGCGCGACGTCGAAGAGATCCCGCGATCGCAGCGCCGTGTCGCGGTCCTTGTCCTGCGTGCCGATCGAACCGGTGTCGACAGTGACCCGGAGCGCGGCCGGAGCTGCGTCCGGCCCGGTAGTGAGGGTCGCCTCGAACTGGCCGAACGAGCCGACGGTGGCCGCGCCAGCCTGCGTGAAGCGGAACTGCAGCGTGCCGCTCGCCGCGCCGCCCGTGGCGGTGCCGGGCGCGGGAGCCGCCGCCGATGCATCGCCCTGCAAGGCGAGGCTGCCGGCGAGCAACAGCGCGGCGATCCCGGGTACCCGCACGAAGGGCAGCATGCGGCGCAGGACCGCGTCGCGATCGATGAAGTGGTGCTTCAGCGCGGCGAGCAGGTGCAGGATCGCGACGCCGCCGAGCGTGAACGCGAGGATCTCGTGGACCTCGTGCAGCACGTCGTAGGTCGACTCGTTCGGCGCGACGAGGTCGGGCAACTGGAAGAGCCCGAACCAGGACACCGGGAAGTTCTTCGCCGACGACATGGTCCAGCCCGCGAGCGGCACCGCGAACAGCAGGCCATAGAGGAGCGCATGCGCGGCGCGCGCGCCGAGGCGCTCCCATGGCGCCATGGTGGGCGGCATCGGCGGTGTGCGATTCGCGGCGCGCCACATCAGGCGCAGTGTCGCGAGGGCGAGGATCGTGATGCCGAAGGACTTGTGCCGCGCGAGCAGCGCGAGCTTCTGCATGCCCACGGGCAGGCTGTCCGCCATGAATGCCAGCACGAACTGCCCGATGACGAGCAGCACGATGACCCAGTGGAAGAACTGGGCGATCGAGCCCCAGCGTTCCAGGGTGTTGCGGATCGGCATAAGCTCGGCTCCGTGGGAGGCAACAGCCGGCATCTTAGCAAGGCGGCAGCGGCGGCGGTGGTGCTCGCGCTGCTGCTCGCGGGCTGTCCATCGGCGCAACGCCCGCCGCCCACGCCGGCCGGTGTGCCGGGCGAGTGGCCGGCGGCCATGGCGCCGCCCGAACCGGGGGCCACCCGCTACCGGGTCGACGCCGCGGACTCGCTGGTGGCCGTCGTCGTCAGGCGCGCAGGCGCATTCGCTGCATTCGGGCACAACCACGTGATCGCGGCGCGCTCGATGGCCGGCGCCATCGACCTGCGCGACCCGCCCGACACGAGCCGCTTCGAGCTGCACCTGGCGGTCGCCGGCTTCACTGTCGACGAGCCGCCGCTGCGCGATGGCCGCGGCGAGGATTTCCCGGCTGTCGTTCCAGACGCAGACCGCGACGCCACCCGGCGCAACATGCTCGGTGCCGGGCAGCTGGACGCCGTGCATCATCCGGATATCGTCGTGCGGCTCGAGTCACTCGCCGGCGGCCCGCGGCACTATGCGGCGCGCCTCGCCATCGCCGTGCGCGGTGCGCGCCATGTCATCGACGTGCCCGTCACGGTGACGCACCCGTCCGCGCGGGTGCTCGAGGTCTCGGCGCGCTTCGCGGTCGATCAGACCGTGCTCGGCCTCGCGCCCTACAGTGCGCTGCTCGGGGCGCTGCGGGTCGAGGATACGCTCGGTATCGAAGTCGATCTCATCGCACGCCGAGTTCCCTGAGCACCGCGTCGGCCCGATAGACCTTCCCGAGCGCGACGCGAATGATCGCCGGGTGCACCGCGATGGCGCGGTTCTTCGCCGTGTCGAACCAGTAGGCGCCCGAGATGGAGTGGATGTTGCCGTCGAACATGAGGCCGACGATGCGCCCCTGCACGTCGATCAGCGGACTGCCGGAATTGCCGCCGACGATGTCGCTCGTCGTCGAGATGCAGAACGGTGTCTGCATGTCGAGCGAGTCGCGGACATTCTGCCAGCTGTCCGGCATCCGGAACGGCTCGCTGCCGGTCGCGCGCTCGAAGGCCCGCGCGAGATACGTGAAGGGCGCGATGTCCCGCCCATTCTCGTTCCAACCCGCCACGGTGCCGAAATTGAGCCGCAGCGTGAACGTCGCGTCCGGGTACACGTTCGTGCCCCGGGTCTCGAAGCGCGCGGCGGCGATCTTCGCCGACGCGGCGGCGATCGGGGCCTCGACTTCATCCTCGTAGCGCTTGCGCACCGCGCGCGCGGGCTCGTCGATCGCGAGTGCGAGGCGGATCATCGGATCGTCGGACGCGGCGATCGCGGTGGCACCGCCGTCCCACAGGGCCTTGCGCACGGCCGGATCGCCGAGCCGGGTGCCCGCGGTCAGTTGCTCCGCGAGGCTGCCCGGCGAATCCTTCGAGAGCAGCTGGCGCACGACGGGGTGGTCGGGGCCGAGCCATTCGCGCATCCGCTCGAGCGAGAACGACAGCGTCAGGTTCTCGAGTTCGGGGTACACGGGGATCGGTGCGAGGACCTGCTGCGCAACGCGCGGCAATGCCGCGTCCGTGTACTCGCGCAGGCGTTCCGCGTTCGGCTTGCCGCGCTCCGCGGCGGCCCGCACGAGCGCGCGTGCATGGCGGAAGTTCGCGCTATTGAATCCCGCGCCGCCTTCGAGGTGGAGATACGGCAGGTAAAGGCCGCGCTCGATCGCGCGCGCCTGCGCGATGTCGGCCCATGGATCGCCGAACGCCGCATCGCCCGCCATCTTCGCGCGCAAGGCCTCTGCGGCCGAACTCTTGCCTTCGAACAGCGCATCTTCATTGAGCGCGTCGAGCAGCTTGCGGCGCACCTTGATGCCGTTCTCGAGCGAGTTGAGCGGCTCCTGGACGATGCGCGCCGCGGCAGCGCCGGTCTTCGCGAACTGGATGTAGCGCCCCCGCAGTTCGGAGTAGCGCAGCAACCAGTTCGGCCAGGCGACATCGCGCTGGAATGCGAGTTCCGCGCGCGTGTCGAGACGCGCGGTGGACCCCGGATGGCCGGATACGAACACGAGCTCGCCGGCCTGCGGGCCGTCGAAGCGGATCGGCAGGAAGGTCGGGGTCTTCGCCGGCCGGCCGTTCTCGTAGGCGCGCAGCAGCGAGAAATCGAGCGACCAGCGCGGAAACTGGAAATTGTCGGGGTCGCCGCCGAACGAGGCGATGTCGGCCTCGGGCGCGAGCACGAGGCGCACGTCGTCGTAGCGGCGGTACTTGTAAAGGAAGTACTGTCCGCCCTGGTACAGCGTGACGCTCTCGCACTTGAGCTTCGACGCCTTCTCGCAAGCCTGCTCGAGCTGCGTCAGCGTTTTCTTGCGCGCCTCGTTGGCGGCGGCTTCGCCGAGCCCCGCGACCGCGGCGGAGACCCTGGCGGTCACGTTTTCCATCGACTGCAGCACGTCGGCGACCTGCGTCGCACAGCGCGGCTCGTCGTCGCGACCGCGCGAGACGAACCCGGCCTGCACGAGGCTCCGCTCCTTCGACGACAGTCCCGCGAGGCACGATTCCACGCAATGATGGTTCGTGAGGATGAGCCCCGCGGGCGAGACGAAGGACGCGGTGCAGTTCGACAGACGGATCGTGCTCTGGCGAACGCGATCGAGCCACGCGCCGTCGATCGTGGCGCCGTATTTTTCCCTGACGGTGGCGGCAGGGAAGTTGTCGAACGTCCACATGCCCTCGTCGGCGAGTGCGGGCAGGGTGACGACGAGGGCGAGCAGGGCGGGCAGCAGCTTGCGCATGACGATCCGGGGCAATCAGGAGGGGCGGGCATTCTAGCGGCGGACCGCGGCCGTGGATCGCGCGGACACACGCGCGGCCGCCCGGATGCGACGAAACGACGCGCCGGCCGGATCAATCGGGCGTCAGCAGGATCGCGAGCCCTTCGGGGCTTGCCACCAGCGCATGTCGCGCGGGGTCGAGCGCGGGCGGCAGATCGGCCGACGGCGACAGGCCGCGGGCTTCGAGGCGCGCGCGCCGCTGCGCGTCGAAGCCGCCGAACACGAGGAGCGGCTGCGCGAAGAAGCGGGGTACGTGCAAGGCGAGGTTCAGGTGATCGCTCGTGAGCGACAGCCGTCGCCACGGCGAGGACGGGTCGTCGCGCGCATCCACGCCGCCGTCCGCCGCGACGGCCACGAAGCCGAACGCTTCCCACTGGTGCCGCGCGGCCGCGAAGTCCCGCGCGGGCAGGCTGTACTCGACGAAATCACCGCACAGCGAGGGCTCGTCGCGACCGCGGGCGGGCGGCGAGAAGGTGCGCGCTTCGAGCACCGTGACCATATGGCCGGTCGTGTCGCGAAAGCCCACTTCGTTGAACACGTCCTCGCCGGTACGGCGAAAGGCGATCTCGGCACCGGCCGCTTCCAGCGCGTCGATGTGCCGGGCGATCCCGGCCCGCACGAACGTGAGCGATGGGGACGCAAACCGGTACGCGTGCAGCCCGATCACGAAGCGCCCGTCGGTCAGCGCACCGTAGGGGTGCGTCCACGTGTCGCCGGTCTCGCATTGCGTGAAGCCGAGCCGTTCGTAGAACTCCACGGAAGCGCGAATGTCGTCGGTCGCGACGGACAGTTCCAGGAACCGGCCGGGCATGTGTGGCCGCAGCTCAGTTGAGCGAGACGACGCGCGGAAAGCTGCCCGACGGCCGCGCGCCCGCGCGCTCGGCCCAGCCGCGCGTGTGCGTGCCGATGAGCCGCGTGAGCGCCTGCACGTGCTCGGGCCGCGCATTGAGCGCCGGCACGTAATCGAGTTTCGTGCCGCCGGCGCGCAGGAAGCGCGCGCGATTCTCGACCTCGATCTCCTGCAGCGTTTCGAGGCAGTCGATCGCGAACCCCGGGCACACGACGGTCGCCGTGTGCACGCCGCGCGACGGCAGTGACTCGAGTACGCCCGCCGTATAGGGGCGCAGCCACTGGCCACCGCCGAAGCGCGACTGGAACGCGACGCTCCACTCGCCCTCGCGCAGCCCGAGCGCATCGGCGAGGAGCTGTGCCGTCGCGTGGCAGCGGCCGTGGTACGGGTCGCCCTTGTCGCAATACGCGCTCGGCACGCCGTGCCACGACATCAGCAGGTGCCCGGTGCGACCGTGCGTCGCCCAGTGCGCCGCGACGGTCGCGCGCAGCGCCTCGATGTGGTCCTCGTGATCGTGGTAATCGGTGACGTAGCGAACCTCGGGCACCCAGCGCAGCCCGCCGAGCACCTCGCCCACCGCATCGACGACCGCGCCGGTCGTCACGCCGCAGTACTGCGGGAAGAGCGGCACGACGAGCAGGCGCCGCGCGCCGCGTTCGACGAGGCCGAGTATCGCGTCACGCACCGCCGGGCTCGAATAGAGCATGCCGGTCGCGACGAGCGCGGTCGCTCCGGATTGGCGCGTGAGTTCCTGCTCGAGGGCCGAGCGCAATGCATCGGACAGCGCACGCAGCGGCGAGCGACCGGCCGCGTGCATCTCGCGGTACTTGCGCGCGCTGCGCAGCGGGCGCAGCGGCAGGATGAGGCCGTGCAGGATCGGCAACCACAGCCAGCGCGGCAGCTCGACGACCCGCGGGTCCCCGAGCAGGTTGCCGAGGAAGCGGCGAATGTCGCGCACGCGGGCCGAATCCGGCGTGCCCGAATTGACGAGCAGGATGCCGACGGGCCCGCTGCCATCGCGCGGCGCAGCGGGCGCGCCCTGGTACTTCGGCATGTAACCCCCTCGTCAGGCGATGCCGCCGACACACACGTACTTCAGTTCCGTGTAATCGAGTATGCCGTACTTCGAGCCCTCGCGGCCGAAGCCGGATTCCTTCATGCCGCCAAACGGCGCCACTTCGGTCGAGATGATCCCGGTGTTGACGCCGACGATGCCGTACTCGAGGCCTTCCTGCACGCGCCATGAGCGCGCGAGGTCGCGCGTGTAGAAATAGGCCGCGAGGCCGAACTCGGTCGCATTCGCCATCGCGATCGCCTCCGCTTCGGTCGTGAAGCGAAAGAGCGGCGCGATCGGTCCGAACGTCTCCTCGCGTGCGACCATCATCTTCGGCGTGACGTCCGTCAGGATCGTGGGCTCGAAGAAGGTGCCGCCGAGCGCGTGCCGCTTGCCGCCGAGGGCGACGCGCGCGCCGTTCGCCACGGCGTCGCTGATGTGCTCCTCCACCTTGGCGAGCGCCCTGGCATCGATCAGCGGGCCCTGGTCGGTGGCGCCCTTCAGGCCGTCGCCGACCCGCAGCAGCGCGACGGCTTCGCCCAGCTTCGCGGTGAAGGCGTCGTACACGCCTGCCTGCACCAGCAGCCGGTTCGCGCAAACGCAGGTCTGGCCGGTGTTGCGGTACTTGCTCGCGATCGCGCCCTGCACGGCCGCGTCGAGGTCGGCGTCGTCGAACACGATGAAAGGCGCATTGCCGCCGAGCTCGAGCGACAGCTTCTTCAACGTGCCCGCGCACTGCGCCATCAGTTTTTTGCCGATGTCGGTCGAGCCCGTGAAGGTCACCTTGCGCACGATCGGGTTCGAGGTCATCTCACCGCCGATCGCGGTCGCGCTGCCGGTGACGATGCAGAGGACACCGGGCGGGACGCCCGCGCGTGCGGCGAGTTCCGCCATCGCGAGCGCCGAAAACGGCGTCTGCGAGGCGGGCTTGCACACGAACGTGCAGCCCGCCGCGAGCGCGGGGCCGGCCTTGCGCGTGATCATCGCCGACGGGAAATTCCACGGCGTGATCGCGGCCACCACGCCGACCGGCTGGCGCAGCACCAGGATGCGCTTGTCGGGCTGGTGCCCCGGGATCACGTCGCCATAGAGCCGCTTGCCTTCCTCACCGAACCACTCGAGGAACGATGCGGCGTAGGCAATTTCGCCCTTCGACTCCGCGAGCGGCTTGCCCTGCTCGGCCGTCATCAGCGTGGCGAGGTCGTCCTGGTTCGCGAGCATCAGGTCGCTCCAGCGCCGCAGGACCAGTGCGCGTTCCTTCGCGGTCTTCGCGGCCCAGGCGGGCAGCGCGCGCGAGGCCGCCTCGATCGCGCGGCGCGTTTCGCCCGCTCCCATGTCGGGGACGGTGCCGATCAGCGCGCCCGACGCGGGGTTTTTCACGTCGACCGTGCGCTTCGAATCCGCGCCCGTCCACCGTCCGTCGATGTAACACTGCTGGCGCAGCAGCGAGCCGTCTTTGAGTTTCATGGCGCGATCCCCGGGAGTCAGCCGACATGCTCGGCGAAAAGAGCGAGCGTGCGCTCGAGCGCGAGCCTGGCGCTCGGCGCGTCGTACGCGGCGCGATCCGTGCAATTGAAACCGTGATCCGCGAGATACGTGCAGTACACGCCCGCCGGGTGCGCGGCGCGGATCCGTTCGATGTCGGCAGACGGGATGTGTCTGTCCCGGTCGCCGAAGTGGCAGATCACCGGGCACTGCGGCGTGCGGTCGAGGTGCTGCACGATGCCGCCGCCGTAGTAGCAGGCGGCCGCCGCCACGGGCAGCTCGCCGGCCGCGATCCAGGCGACCGTACCGCCCCAGCAATACCCGACGATCCCGGCTTTGCCGGAGCCCCGGACGGCGTTCTGCGCGGCGGCCACATCGGCCAGGAACTGCGCGGGTTTCACCTGCTGGCGGTAACCCATGCCTTCGCGCATGGTCTCGGCGGTATAGCCGAGTTCGATGCCGCGGCGGACACGGTCGAACAACGCGGGCGCGATCGCGGTGTAGCCCTGTGCGGCGTAGGCGTCGGTGACGGCGCGGATGTGCGGGTTGACACCGAAGATTTCCTGCACGACCACGACGGCGCCACGGGGCGTGCCTGCGGGCGCCGCCAGGTACGCCTGGAATTCGTGGCCGTCGCGGGCCATCAATGTCGTGAACTCGCCCATGGAACGCTGCAGGATACCGTGGTCAGCCGGCCGGAACCACGCGCTGGTCGATCGCGCCGAAAATGCTGCGGCCCGCCGCATCGAACATCTCGATGCGCACCCGGTCGCCGAAGCGCAGGAACGGGGTCGAGGGCTGGCCGGCTTCGATCAGCTCGAGCGTACGCTTCTCGGCGAGGCAGCTCGAGCCGCGGCTCCGGTCGACGTTCGAGACGGTGCCCGAGCCGATGATCGCACCCGCGCCGAGCCGCCGCGTGCGCGCCGCGTGCGCGATGAGCTGCGGGAAGTTGAAAGTCATGTCGACACCCGCGTCCGGCGCGCCGAAGGCGGCACCGTTCACGTGGCTCACGAGCGGCCGGTGGACCTTGCCGCCCTGCCACGCATCGCCGAGTTCATCGGGCGTGACCGCGACCGGCGAGAACGCCGTGGCCGGCTTCGACTGGTAGAAGCCGAAGCCCTTGGCGAGTTCGCCGGGAATCAGGTGGCGGAGCGACCAGTCGTTGACGAGCAGCAGCAGGCGGATGTGCCCGGCGGCTGCCTCCGCCGTGCAACGCATCGGCACGTCGTCGACGATCACCGCGACTTCCGCCTCGAGGTCGATGCCCTGGTCCTCGCTCGCGAACGGGGCATCGTCCATCGGGCCGAGGAAATCGTCGGAGCCGCCCTGGTACATGAGCGGATCGGTCCAGAAGGATGGCGGCATCTCCGCGCCGCGGGCGCGGCGCACGAGCTCCACATGGTTCACGTAGGCGCTGCCGTCGGCCCAGTGGTGGGCGCGCGGCAGCGGCGCCGCGCACGCGCGTGGATCGAACGGCTGCGCGCCGCTCGCCGCCCCTGCCTCGAGTTGCACGGCGAGTCGCGCGAGGCGCGGTGCGGTCGCCGCCCAATCGTCGAGCGCCGCCTGCAGGGTCGGTGCGCTGTCGCCCGCCGCCACACAGCGCGCCAGGTCGCGGCTCACGACGACGAGGCGGCCGTCGCGACCGCTTCTCAGGCTCGCGAGCTTCACGGCGATCTCCAGCTGTCGACGTAACCCGCCCACGCGACGTCGTTCGCGGCGGGAGCGATGTCGAGCGGATCGCGCGTGTCGATCATCACGGCGACCTCGTCGGTGCCGGGCTTCGACTGTTCGGTCATGTTGCGCAGCGCCTTCGGGTGCGGTCCGTGCGTAAAGCCCGCGGGGTGCAGCGTGACCATGCCGGGACGGATGTTGTCGCGGCTGAAGAACTGGCCCGCGTGATAGAAGATGACTTCGTCGTAGTCGTCGTTGTTGTGGAAGAACGGCACCTTGAGGGCCCCGGGATCCGTTTCGAACGGCCGTGGCACGAAGGTACACACGACGAAGCGCTCGCCGAGGAACGTGGAGTGCGCCGACGGCGGCAGGTGGTAGCGGTGGCTCAGGAGCGGGCGGATGTCGCGCACGTTCAGGCGCACCGGCGCGAGGTCGCCGTGCCAGCCGACGGCGTCGAGCGGGTTGAACGGAAAGCCGATCACCGAGCGTGCGCCGCGCCGCTTGACTTCGACACGCCACGGCGTGTCGTCCGACTGCTGCGCGATGAACGCCGCATCGATGCGCGGCACATCGAGGATCGCCGGGTCGAACAGCGCGTGCGGCCCGAGCAGCCCGCGATCGGGCAGCGTATAGCTGCTGTTGGTCGCCTCGATCAGCAGCGCCGCCACCGGCCCGGCGCACTCGAGCCGCCACAGGGTGCCGCGCGGCAGCAGCACATAATCGCCCGCTTCGATGTCGAGGTGGCCGTAGTCGCAGAAAAGGGCCGCGTGCCCGCGGTGGATGAACAGCAACTCGTCGCCGTCGGCGTTGCGCGCGAGCGCGGGCATGGCGCCCGCGGCATTCCACCAGCGCATCTTCACCGACGCGTTGCCGAGCACCTGCGGCGCATCCCACGGGGACGCGGCCGGGGCGGCGATCTTCGTGAGGTCGAACGCGTGCGGTCGCAGCGGTCCCTCGAAGCTCTCCCAGGCGGTCGGCGGGTGGCGGTGATAGAGATGCGCGGCCGGCCCGAAGAACCCTTCCTTGCTGATCTCGCGTTCGTAGGTGCCGGGCGGCAGGTCGGCGTGCGCCTGCCGTGACGCGATACCTTCGACCCGGGGAAAACCGATGTAGCGTTTCATGGCCGCGACATTAGTTTCAGATGAAACCAACTGCAAGCGCCGCACTGCGGCAACGCCGCGGCCGGCACTGCGGTGCGCTACGCGCGCTCGAGGATCGCCGTCACCCCCATGCCGCCCGCCGTGCACACCGAAATGAGGCCGCGCTTCGTGCCGGGGCTCTGTGCGAGCAGCTTCGCGAGGCTCGCCACGATGCGGGTGCCGGTCGCGGCGAACGGGTGGCCGATCGCGACACTGCCGCCCTTCACATTGAGCCGGGCGCGATCGATGCTGCCGAGCGGGCGATCGAGACCGAGGCGCTCGCGGCAGTAGTCCGCGGATTCCCATGCGGCGAGCGTACACAGCACCTGCGCCTCGAACGCCTCGTGGATCTCGTAGAAGTCGAAGTCCTGCAGCGTGAGGCCGGCGTCCTTCAGCATGGCGGGAACGGCGTAGGCGGGCGCCATCAGCAACCCCTCCTGGCCGCCCACGTAGTCGACCGCCCAGGCCTTGCCGAAGGCGAGCCACGCGAGCACCGGGAGCTTGCGCGCGCGCGCCCATTCCTCCGACGCGAGCAGCACGGCGGAGGCGCCGTCGGTGAGCGGCGTGCTGTTGCCGGCCGTGAGCGTGCCGGCGGGCGAGCGGTCGAACGACGGCGCGAGCTTCGCGAGCTTCTCGAGCGAGGTATCGGCGCGGATGTTGTTGTCGGTTGCGAGACCCTCGAAGTCGACGACGAGATCGGTGTAGAAACCGTCCTTCCAGGCCGCCGCCGCCTTGCGGTGGCTCCCGAGCGCGAGGCTGTCCTGCGCCTCGCGCGTGATGTGCCAGGTCTTCGCCATCTGCTCGCAGTGCTCGCCCATCGACAGTCCCGTGCGCGGTTCGACGACCGCGGGCATCACCGGCTTGAAGTCACGTGGACGCAGGCTGAAGAACGGCGCGATGCGCTGGCCGAAGCTGCGGCCGCGATAGCTGCGCAACAGCTTCTCGCGGTACGAGCGCGGATAGACGATCGGCACGTCGCTGACCGAATCGACGCCGCCGGCGAGGCCCACGTCGATCTGGCCGAGGGCGATCTTGTTGGCGACGAGGATCGCGGCTTCGAGGCTCGTGCCGCAGGCCCGCTGCAGGTCGAGCCCGGGCGTGTACGGGTCGAGTTCGCTCGACAGTACACACTCGCGCACGAGATTGAAATCCTTCGAATGCTTGATCGTGGCGCCCGCGATCACATCGCCGAGACGCTGGCCTGCGAGGTCGTACTTCGCGACCACGGCCCGCAGCGCGGCGGTGAGCATCTCCTGGTTGCCGACCGCGGCGTAGGCACCGTGCGCCCTCGCGAACGGGATACGTTGGCCGCCCACGATGGCGACCCGTCGAATGGCTGGACCGGCGAGCATGGGGCGCTAGAATGCCACGCCCACCGCCTCGTCAGCCAATCCGCATGCCGGCAACGCCCGCACCGGCCCGCAGCGATGCCGCGAAGATCGCGCGGCTCGCCGGCCCGTTGCTCATCAACAATGTCGCCACGGCCGGCATGGTCACGGCCGACACGATCATGGCCGGCTGGCTCGGCGCCCGCGATCTCGCGGCGGTGGCCGTCGGCGCGAATTTCGTGTCGTTCTTCCACCTCGGCGCGCTCGGCGTGCTGATGGCGCTGTCACCGACCGTGGCGCACGCCTACGGCGCGGGGCAGGACGAGGCGGTCGGCAGCCTGGCGCGCAATGCCCTGTGGCTGTCGCTCGCGCTGGCTCTCGTGACCGTGATCGCGCTCTTCTGCGCCGAACCCGTGCTGCTCGCGATCGACATCCCGCCCGACGTCGCGGACCTTGCGGCGCGCTATGTACGGGCGGTCGCGTGTGGCGTGCCCGCGATGTTCGCGTTTTTCGCGCTGCGCTTCGCGAGCGAAGGCATCGGCTGGACCCGGCCGATCATGTACACGGCGGTTCTCGCGTTCGTCGCCAACGTCGCGGGCAATTACGTGTTCATGTACGGCAAGTTCGGGCTGCCCGCGCTCGGCGCGGTCGGTTGCGGGGTCGGCACCGCGCTCGCGAGCTGGACGGTGCTCGCCTTTCTCGCCGTCCATGTGCGGCGGCATCGCCGCTATCGGCCCTTTGCGCCGTTGCGACGCTTCGAGTGGCCGAGCCGCGCGCGTCTCGCCGCGATCCTCGCGCTCGGCCTGCCGATCAGCGGCAGCGTGCTCGCCGAGGGCGGGCTCTTCGCGTCAGCCGGACTGATGCTCGGCGCGTTCGGCCCGACCGTGCTCGCGGCCCACGCCATCGCCATCAATTATGGCGCGCTGATGTTCATGATCCCGCTGTCGCTGCACTCGGCGACGACGATACACGTCGGCCACCAGCTCGGCCGCGGCGATGCCGTCGCGGGGCGTCGCGCGGGCTGGGTCGGCATGGCGCTGTGCGTGGCGATCATGGCGATGTCGGCGCTCGTGCTGCTGCTGCTGCGCCGGCAGATCGCCGGCGCGTATACCGGGGATGCGGCGGTGCTCGCGATCGCGACGCAGCTCCTTGCCTTCGTGGCGGCATTCCAGGTGGCCGATGGCCTGCAGGTCGGCGCCGCGGGTGCGCTGCGCGGCTTCAGGGACGCTCGCGTGCCGATGGTGCTGAACGTCGTCGCCTACTGGCTCATCGGGTTTCCGCTCGCGTACGGCTTCGGTGTCGTGCTCGGCCAGGGCGCCGGCGCGGTGTGGATGGGGCTGATCGCGGGGCTCACGGTCTGCGCGGTGCTGCTGTCCGTGCGCTACCGGTACGTCGCGCGGCGCGCCGTGGCGGCCGCTCAGGGAAACTCGAGCAGGAAGTAGCGGTCGCAGCCGTGGTGGCCGGTTGCGCCGAGTGCGGCCGGGATTTTCCTGAAACCCGCCCGGTGGTAGAGGCGCTGTGCGGCGTCCATGCCGGTCAATGTCTCGAGATAGCAGGCGCGGTAGCCGTAGCCGCGCGCCGTGGCGAGGCAACGCGCGAGCAGGCGCGCGCCGACGCCGAGGCCGCGCGCTTCGGGCAGGAAATACATCTTGCGCAGCTCGCAGGTGCCGAACGGCCCGCCGTCGAGCGGCGCGATGCCGCCGCCGCCGACCACGCGGCCGCCGGCCTCGACGACGTAGTAGGCCGCACGCGGCCGCCGGTACGCGGCGCTCATGCCGTCCACTTCCGGGTCGTTGATCGCAAAGCCCGCGCCGCAGGCGCCGAAGGCGGGCATCACCGTGCGAATGATCGCGGCCATGGGGGTATCGTCGGCAGACTGCGCCACACGCAGCGTAAAGGCGTCCGCGCGGTCGTTCATGGGGATCGGGGTGGCGATTCGCGATAGCCGTAGCCGAGCGTTTCGACCTCGACGACTTCACCGTTCTCGATCGTCAGTCGGCGCATCAGCTTGTGGGGGCCGAGGTTGTAGGTCCATGTTTCGACGAGGACTTCGATGTACGGGCCGCCCGCGATACGCACCGGGCGCCCGTAGTACCAGAGGATCGGCGGCCGCAGGGCGTGGCGTTCCTGCACGTCGGTCGGCGCGCCGCACCAGGCCGCGACCTCGCCGCGGGTGGTGCCCTCGACGACGAGGCGCTGGCCGCAGCGAAAGCTGTCTGCCCACGCGGCCGGTGCGCAGGTGAGGGCGGCGAGAACGAGGACGGACAGGCGCCTCATGGCGTGCACGGTAGCGCGCGGCACCTGAACCGACAATGACCGGGCAGGCATACTCGTCGCACGCCATGCCGCACTTGCTCCTCGTCATCGCTGCCACGCTGCTGTCCGCCGTCGCGTTGTCGGACGCCGAGCGCACGCGCGTGCTCGCCGGCGAAGTGCTGGTCGCGACGGCCGCGGACGGTGCGGACGGGGCAGGTCCACCCGCCGTGCGTGCGGCGATCCGGATCGATGCGGCGCCCGAGCGCGTGTTTGCGGTCATGACCTCGTGCGCGGAGGCGCTGCGATTCGTGCGACGGCTCGAGTCCTGCCGGGTCGTCGGGGCCGCGCAGGACGGGAGCTACGAGTTGATCGAACAGGTCGTGAACCTCCGCTGGTACCTGCCGCGCATCCGCTTCGTGTTCCGCGCCGACTACGAGCGGCCGCACGAAGTGCGGATCAGGAACGTGAGCGGCGGGCTGCGCGAGCACACGGCCCGATGGACCCTCGAGCCCCTCGACGGTGGGGCGGCGACGCTGGTCGGGTATCGCGTGCGGGTCGTGCCGCGCTACCCGGTCCCCGAATGGCTGGTCCTCGCGGCGCTGAAGCGCGACCTGCCCGACACGCTGCGGGAACTCGCTGCCCGCTGCCTCGCACGGCCGTGAGGGCCGCGGCCGGCTGACGCCGTTCGCGGCCCGCAATTGCGCTCCCGGCGCCCGGCGCGGCAAGATGACCACCATCATGCCGGCGCGCTTCACGAGCTTTCGCGAGTTCTACCCCTACTACCTCGGCGAGCATCGCCATCCGGTGTCGCGGCGCCTGCACGTCATCGGCACGCTCGCGATGCTCGCGATCGTGGTCGCCGCCATCGCGCTGCGCGAGTGGTGGCTCATATTGCCGGCCGTCATCCTCGCTTATGGCTGCGCCTGGGTCGGGCATTACGTCTTCGAGAAGAACCGGCCGGCGACGTTCCGCCACCCCCTCTACAGCCTGCGCGGCGATTTTGCGATGCTGCGCGACGTGCTCCTGCGCCGCACCCCCCGGTAGCGCATGCCGTCACCCGCCATCGATCGCGCGTTCGAGCGGCGCATCGCCGCGCTCGTCAACGGCGGCGGCGCCCACCTGCTGCAGGGCGGGCTGCGGGGGGTCGAGAAGGAATCGCTGCGGGTCACGCCTGACGGCCGCATCGCGACGACTCCGCATCCGCTTGCGCTCGGATCGGCGCTCACCAACAGCCAGTTCACGACCGACTATTCGGAGGCGCTGATCGAGCTCGTCACGCCG
Organism: Steroidobacteraceae bacterium; assembly: GCA_050249415.1. GTDB lineage: Bacteria > Pseudomonadota > Gammaproteobacteria > Steroidobacterales > Steroidobacteraceae > CADEFQ01. The sequence goes on along the minus strand of JBFWQO010000012.1, from coordinate 7,297 downwards.
ACCTTCACGACGAGCTGGGAATTGCTGCAGTACCTGTGCGACATGCACCAGTTCGTTTATCGGCATCTCGGCGAGGAGCGCCTGTGGGCGACCTCGATGCCGTGCCGGATCGACAGCGACGCTGCGATCCCGATCGCGCAGTACGGCCGCTCGCACATCGGGCGGATGAAGACCGTCTATCGCGAGGGGCTCGGCGTGCGCTACGGGCGCGTGATGCAGGCGATTTCCGGCGTGCATTTCAACTATTCGTTTCCCGAGAAATTCTGGGAACCCTATGCGGCACTGCGGGCGTCGCATGCAACGGGCATCGCGCTGCGCTCGCCGGCGTACTTCGACCTGCTGCGCAACTACCGCCGGCACGGCTGGCTCGTGCTGTACCTGTTCGGCGTATCGCCCGCCGTGTGCGAATCGTTCCTGCGCGTGCGCGGCGAGACACTGCCGCGATTGTCGAAGGGCACGGCCTACGAGCCGCATGCGACGTCCCTGCGCATGAGCGATCTCGGCTATCGCAACCGCAAGCAGGCCGGTGTCTCCGTCTCGGTGAACAGCCTCGACGAGTACGTGCGGGATCTCACGCGCGCGATCGAGACGCCGTACCCGCCATACGAGGCGCTCGGCGTGCAGGTCGACGGCGAGTGGCGCCAGCTCAATGCAAACCTGCTGCAGATCGAGAACGAGTACTACAGCAACATCCGCCCGAAGCGCGTCGCGCGCTCCGGCGAGCGTCCGACGAAGGCGCTGCGGCGGGGCGGCGTCGAATACGTGGAGGTGCGCGCCCTCGACGTGAGCGCGTTCGACCCGGTCGGCGTGAACCAGGTGAAGCTGCGTTTCCTCGAGGCGTTCCTCGCGCTGTGCCTGCTGCGCGACAGCCCGCCGATCGGCACGGAAGAGCAGGAAGCGCTCGATCGCAACCACGTGGTCGTCGCGCGGCGCGGTCGCGAACCGGGGCTGCGTCTCACGCGCGACGGGCGCGATGTACCCCTCGTCGACTGGGCATCCGAGCTGCTGGACGGCATGGCGGGCCTCTGCGAGATCCTCGACCAGGGCGATGCCGCGCGGCCGTACGCGCAGGCGCTCGCGATGCAGCAGGAGAAATTGCGCGATGTCGCGCGCACGCCGTCCGCGCGGCTGCTGCAGGACCTCGAGACGACCGGCGAGTCGTTCTTCGACTTCGCGCAGCGTGTGTCGAGCGCCCACAAGGCCTATTTCCTCGATCTGTACCCCCCGAACGAGGCTCGGCTCGGCGAATTCCGGCGGGAGGCCGGGGCGTCTATTGCACAGCAGCAATCGATCGAGGCGGCCGATACGGGGACCTTCGAGGCGTACCTCGCCCGGTATTTTGAGAACTAGCGCACAAAATTTGCAGCAACTCCCTGATTTGACATATCAGCGTCCAGAATTTGTCACGCAATTGTCGCGCCCCGGGTCTAGAATCGTCGCCGATAACAGACAGAATCAGGGACGAGTCCTCCGCCGATGAAAACAACCAAGCCCTCCGGGGCCAACGGCTATTTTTCCCTCGCACTCGTCGCGGCGAACGAACCGACGATGCCCGAAGCGGCGCGCAAGGACCGTGCGCCGGATTCGCCTGCCGTCCGCGGCTGGGATCCGTACGACATCTGGCGAACCCGCGTGAAGGCGCCGCGCGAGAACGAGACCCCCTCGCCCTGAGCCGTCGTGGCGACGGCGACGTTACCGCGGGAAGGTGAGTCGCTCGTCGCCCGCACGCTGCGCACGGGGTTCCCGACACTGCGCTTCCCGCCCGGGCTCGAAGGCGAGTTCGTCACCGAGTATCGCGCCTCGCGCCGCCGGCTCGTGCGCATCGGCGTGTGTCTCGCGCTCACCACCATCGTCGGGCTCGCGATACTCGACCGCTGGCTGATCGGCGCGAACGCGCACGGCGTGCCGGACGCGATCCGCTTCGGCGTGCACATTCCGCTCGTGATGACCGGAATCGTGCTCACGTCGCGGCGCTTCTACCGGTGGTACTGGCCGTTCGTGCACCTGTTCGCGCCGCTCTACGGGCTCGCGACCGTGGTGCTCGCGGTCAATGCCGAGGGCACGCTGACCTCCTTTGTCTACGCGCGCCTGATCATCGCGATATTTTTCTTCTACTTCATGCTCGGCCTGTCGTTCAAGGCGGCGCTGCGTACCAACCTCCTCACGCTCGCGGGCTTCATCGTCGCCGCGATCGTCACCGGGCTGCCGACGCAGACGGCCATCTATCTTTCGTTCCTGTTCGCGTGCGCGAACCTCTATGCGGGGGCGGGCTGCTACTGGCTCGAGCACGCCAATCGCGTCGCGTTCCTCGACCGGCGGCTGCTCAACGAGGTGGCTACGCACGACGGCCTCACCGGGCTCCTGAACCGCGCCGCGCTCGAGGGCGAAATTCACCGTATCTGGCAACAGGCGATCCGCGACCGCGACACCGTCACCGTCGTGATGATCGACATCGACCACTTCAAGGCCTACAACGACCGCTACGGGCACCAGGCCGGCGATGCGTGCCTGCGCGATGTCGCCGGCGCGATCCGCCGTGCGGCGGGCTCGCGGCCGCGGGACTGCGTCGCACGCTACGGCGGCGAGGAGATGATCGCGATCCTGCCCGGCGCCGACCGCGAGGGTGGCGAGCAGGTGGCGCGCGCGATGCTCGAGGCGGTCACCGCGCTCGCGATCCCGCACGATCGCTCGCTGACACGGCCGCACGTGACGGTGAGCGTCGGCGTCGCGACGATGTCGCCGGAGCGCGATTCCTCGCACGATCTCGTCGTGCGGATCGCCGACCGCGCGCTCTACATCGCGAAGGAGCAGGGCCGCAACCGCTACGCCGTGCTCGACGAAGGTGATTTCGGCGAGGCGACCACCGTGCTCGTCGCGCGGGAACTGCAGGCGGGATGAGCAGTGGCGAACAGCGAACAGCCAGAGAGCGTTGCGTGACGTGACCTGGGCGGGTTGTGCGCCGGCCGCGCTTGCTGGGCGCTCGGGGTGGCTCATCAGACCCGAACGGAGCGCTTGAAATCATTCGCGCGTCGCAAGCATTGTTGTCACGCGTCGCATACTGCCGGGACTTTTACGGCGCTGTGCGGGTCACGGGCGTGGTCGGCATTGCAGGGGCGCATCGTTCAATGCGGCCGTTGCGAGGTCTTCCGGGTGCGTCTTCTCGAGACAAGCCCGGTTCAGTGCGCCGCGCGCCTCATCCAGAGTGGGCGCTGGGGCGGGTGATTCTACCAACGGGTCACACATATTTTTCGTGACACCTCCTCGGTTGTGGCGGCATCCTCGGGGCTCGGGGGTTCAGGGACAGGGTACTTTTCAGGTAAGACTTGGGCGCACGTCATCCGGCCGCGCCTGCCCCATGCCGCATCACGAGGGCGCCGGGAGAGTGGATTCATGACGACGCGATCGTTCTGGCCGTGCCTGCGGCTCGTGCTGCTGGTGTTCACGAGCGCCACGACATGGGCCGGTACGCTGAACTACCAGTACGACGCGCTCGGCCGACTGATCGAGATCACGCGCCCCGCCGATGGCAGCGTGGTCACCTATGCGCTCGACCCGGCCGGCAATCGCACGCAAGTCGCCACGCGCACGCCACCGGGCATCCCGACCTCGATCACGGTGCCCTCGGGGAGTACCACCGGGAACTATACGGTCTCCTGGGGTGCGGCGAGCGGCACAGTCACCGCCTACGAGCTCTACGAAGCGACCAATGCAAGTTTCTCGGGTCAGGTGCTCGCCTACAGCGGCACGGCGAGCAGCAAGGCCCTCTCGGGCAAGGCCAACGGGACCTACTACTACCGGGTGCGGGCCTGCAACGGCACGGCCTGTAGCGGCTATCGCATCGGCGCGAACGCGATCACCGTCAATCTCGCGCCCTCGGGGCCGCCCGCGCCGCCGGCGAGCATTTCCGGACCGTTGATGAACTACACCGGTAACTACTCGATTTCCTGGGCGTCCTCCACCGGCGCAACCCGCTACGAGTTGTGGGAAAGCATCTACGGGAGTGCCTACGCGAAGGTCTACGACGGGCCGGGCACGTCCAGGAGTTTCACGAACAAGCCGAACGGCGAGTACGAATACCGGGCCAAGGCCTGCAATGCGGCCGGCTGCAGCGGCTACTCCCCGACGAAGCTGGTGCAGGTCTGCAACGGGGGCTGCAATTTCGCGGCGCCGCCCCCCGGCGAATAGACCCATGCGGACACGAACCTTCAACGTGAAGGCGATCCCGACTCTGCGCCCGGGTGTCCTTTACGCCGCGCTCGCGACTGTGTGGCTCGCGCTCAACCCGAGCGCCCGCGCGCAGCAAGAGGTCCCGGAAGTGATCTCTCCGCTGCGGGTCGAGACCGACCACAATGGCCTGAACATCATCAGCGGCAAGACGGGCTTGTCTCTCCCGGTGCTGTCGGTGCCGGCCGCGCCCCATCTGCGCTTCGATTACGTGCAGAATGCCGCGCCGCACGTGAAGGGCAAGCAATGGGGCGGCGGACTCGTTCAGGCCAATTTCAGCGTCCATACCCTCGGCGGGACCTCGGAGTCCTTCCGCTGCCCCGACTTCGACTGCACGAGCCTGACGGGGACGGGCTCCGTCTACATTCCGAATGCCAATGTCTATTGGCGCGGCGGCTCGGGCGAGCGCTATCAGTTCGACCTCCAGCAGGTCAAAACCACGGGCAACCCGTTCTCGATGACCTACTACGCCTCATCGGTGAGCTACCCGAATGGCGAAGTCATCACGTTCGCCTATGACACCGTGACCGTGCCCGGGCCCCCGTTTCAGCAAACGTACTATCGACCGAACCGCGTCACCAGCAATCTCGGGTATTTCATTGCGATCACCTACCATTCCGCCGACCTCGCCAGCGGATACTGGGGCTCACCGGCCCAGGCGACCCTGTACAAGAGCACCGCGCCCACGACCCCGCTCGGCCGCTTGTCCTACAGCCTGGACGGCTCGACGATCACGGACCTCGGTGGGCGCGTGTTCGTATGCCAGGGGTGCGCGAACACGCTGAGCGCGCCACTCGAACGGTACTCGGGGTCGCTCGAGCGGCCGGGGGAGACCTCGCCGACGTTCGAGGCCGCGGCGCTGCCGGGCTACACGCTCGTCGGCTCGATCACGCAGGACGGTGTGCCCTGGAACTACGCTTACACGAACCCGCAATACGACAGCCAGGCGAGCGGCTATCTCTACAGCCGGGTCACCGTGACCGGCCCAGAAGGCTACAACACGGTCTACGACCTCGTGACCCGGGATCATCGCAACGTCATCACGCAGATAACCGATTCGATCGGACGGGCCACCGCGGTCGTCTTCGATGACGTCTACCGGCTGAGCGAGATCACCTATCCGGAAGGCAACCAGGCGAGCGTCGTGTACGACCCGGTGGGCAACATCACCTCGCGGACCACGACCCCGAAGTCCGGGTCGGGGCTCGGCGCCGTCACCGAGACCGCGAACTACCCGACGAGCGCCTGCGGCAGCGGT
>JBFWQO010000012.1:0-1715 GCA_050249415.1 Steroidobacteraceae bacterium | reverse complement strand
CCAGGCGAGCGTCGTGTACGACCCGGTGGGCAACATCACCTCGCGGACCACGACCCCGAAGTCCGGGTCGGGGCTCGGCGCCGTCACCGAGACCGCGAACTACCCGACGAGCGCCTGCGGCAGCGGTGTGTTCGATATCCTGTGCAACCGGCCGACCTGGTATCGCGACGGCCTCGGTCGGCAGACCGACTTCCAGTACAACGCCGCCGGCCAACTCACCGGGCAGACCGACCCGGCGGATGCGAGCGGCGTGCGGCGGCGCACGATCATCACTTACCAGACGACGGGTGGACTCAGCCGCCGCGCCGTGGTGCGGGTCTGCGGCAATACCAGCACCTGCGGCACGCCCGAGGAGATCCGCACCGAGTACGACTACTGGGGCAACACCTTCCTGCCCTCCGTCGTGCGTCGCATCGATGCGGCGCGTGGCGTGACGCTCGAGACGCACTACACCTACGACGACGCGGGAAGAGTCCTGGTCGAGGACGGCCCGCTGCCCGGTGACGGCGACGCCAAATATTTCCGCTACGACGTGCAGGGCCGGCGCACCTGGGAGATCGGCGCAGCGGACGCCAATGGCGTGCGGCTCGCGCGGTATTTCGACCTCCGCGACTCGGACGACAAAGTGAACTACGTGGACGAAGGCTCGGTCACGAGTCCGACCGACCCCACGCTGACGCTCTTTCGCCGCATCGACTACGACTATGACGGGCGGCGCAATCGGGAGCGCGAGACCGTGTCCGCCGGCGGGACGCCCTACACCGTCGTGCAACGCACGTTCGACCTGCAAAACCGCCTCGCCTGCGAGGCGCGCCGGATGAACCCCGCCGCGTTCCTGGCCCTGCCGGGCAGCGCTTGCACGTTGGGTACGGCAGGGACCTTCGGCCCGGACCGGATCACGCGCCATGTCTACGATGCCGCCGGGCAGCTGCTCGTGGTGCAGCGCGCCTACGGCACGAGCCTGCAGCAGGACTACGCGACCTACACCTACCGGCTCAATGGCAGCCGCGCGACGGTGAAGGACGCGAACGGCAATCTCAGCACGTTCGAGTACGATGGCTTCGATCGGCTCGCGAAGCTGCGCTTTCCGGTCGCGACGCTGGGCGCGAACCAGTCGAGCACCACCGACTACGAACAGTACGGTTACGATGCGGTCGGCAACCGCACCTCGCTCCGAAAGCGCGACGGGCGCACGATCGGGTACACGTATGATGCCCTCAACCGCGTGCGCGTGAAGTCGGTGCCGACCTCGGCGAGCGGGGCGCCGGGCTACAGCGTGTACCACGGCTACGACGTGCGGGGCCTGCTGACCCACGCGCGCTTCAGTTCGGACAGCGGACAGGGCGTGACGAACAGCTACGACGGGTTCGGACGCCTGCTCGGCTCGAGCAGCAACATGGGGGGCACGGCGCGCACCGTGACCTCGGCCTACGACGCGCACGGCAACCGCACCCGTCTCACGCACCCGGACGGGGCCTTCTTCGAGTACGCCTACGACGCCGCCGACCGGCTGCTGCACCTGTCCGAGAACGGCCCGTCGACGACGCTCGCGTCGCTCTTCTATGACGCGCAGTGGCGCCGTGACGAACTCGACCGCGACGCGGCGGGCGCGATCACCCGCTACGGCTACGATCCGATCTCGCGGCTCGAGCTGCTGACCCACGACCTCGATGGGGCGGGCACCAGCCACGATGCCGGGTTCGGCTTTACCTTCA
>JBFWQO010000011.1:0-134076 GCA_050249415.1 Steroidobacteraceae bacterium | reverse complement strand
CCATGCTCAGAAACGGGCCGCAAAGCACCAGGGCTGACTCGGTCTTCTCCCGCGCAACACCCCACGCTACCACGACCCCGTTTGCTCGCCACGCCCCACGGCCCCGCGCCGGGCGGAATGCTCAGAATGGCGCGCCGAATACGAGTCGCCATCCCGAGACATCGCCCGCGAAGCGGTAGCTCAGGCCGACGCGAGGCAGGGTCACGCGCCTCCACTTGAATGCCGGGCGCAAGCCGAACATGACACCGGCCTCGAATTGCAGGGACGGCACGTCGACGCCCGTGACGGGCCCGGTGGGCGGGTCGACATACCAGTCGAGTACGCCGAACAACCCACTCTCCAGCTCGTGACGGCCGATCGGGTACCCGAGACCTCGTACGCCCTCGGCGCCCTGGCGCCAGCGCACGAACCGGTCGCTCGGCAGGGAACCGCGGTAATTGACGCCCGAGTAGAGCAGGTCGCTGCGTAGGCGTCCCTGCCAGCCGTTGCGCGGCACGGGCAGGTACTCGTTGTACACACCGAGGCTGTAGAGCGTTCCGCCGACTTCCGCCTGGCTCGCGAGCGCCACACCGACCTTGGCAAAAGGCCTGATGCGCAGATGCTCGCCGCGCGTGAACTCGAGTTCGATGCCGGGCACGAAACTCAGCGAGTCGATCCGGTCCGGCAACTCCGCCTCGGCGACGTCGAACGGAGTGAAATCGAGGAAGCCCAGGGTCGCAGGCAGCAGCAGCGTGATGCCCGCGCGGTCGGCCGACGCTTCGCGATAGCGCCATTCGAACGGCAGGCGATAGATCTGCAGCAACCGGCCATCGTGCTCGTAGACACCCGAGCCGAGCTCGTGCGCGAACGAGTAGTTCGCGAACGCCTGCTCGGCGCGGTCGTCGTACTGTGCGAACGCCGTGCCCGCGCAGGATGCCAATACGACGAGCTGGGCAAACGGCCGGGCACTGTGAATCACGACACCAAGGGTACCGGTTTGCGTCACACTCTGCGCCATGCCCACGCCTGATCGGCCCGGCTTCCTCGCAGTCTTCGGCTACAGCCGCCGCGCCCTGGCGCTCGTGTGGACGACGAATCCGCGGCTGACCGTCGCACTCGGCGCGCTGACCACAGTGGCCGGCGTGTTGCCGGCTGCCATCGCCTGGGTCGGCGCCCGTATCGTCGATGCGGTCGTGACGGCGGTCGCGACGACACACGACCCCGGTGCGGCGCTGCGCTACGTGCTTATCGAGGGTGTGCTCGTCGCGGTGATGGCCATCGCCCAGCGGCTGCTGACGCTGGCGCAATCGTTGCTGCGGGCCCAGCTCGGGCAGCGCGTCAATGTGATGATCCTCGAGAAGGCGATCACGCTCGAGCTCGCCCACTTCGAGGACGCGGATTTCTACGACAAGCTGACGCGCGCCCGGCGCGAGGCTTCGAGCCGGCCGCTGTCGCTCGTCCTGCGCACGTTCGGCCTCGCGCAGAACGCGGTGTCGATCGTGAGCTTCGCCGTGCTGCTCGCGCAGTTTTCGCCGTGGGCGGTCGTCGTGCTGATCGCCGCCGGTCTGCCGGCGTTCGTCGCGGAAGCGAAGTTCTCGGGCGACGCGTTCCGGCTCTTTCGCTGGCGCTCGCCCGAGACGCGCATGCAGTTGTACCTCGAGACGGTACTGGCACGCGAGGATCATGCGAAGGAAGTGCAACTCTACGGCCTCGGGCAACGCTTCCTCGAGCGCTATCGGGACATTTTCCGTCGTCTCTACCGCGAGGACCGCGCGCTCGCGATCCGGCGCGATACCTGGGGCCTCGGCCTCGGCCTCATCGCGACCGTGACGCTCTACGGCGCCTATGCGTGGATCGCGGTCGAAGCGGTGCAGGGTGTCATTACGCTTGGCGAGATGACGATGTACCTGATGCTGTTCCGCCAGGGACAGTCGGCGGTGTCGGCCAGCCTCGCGGCGATCGGCGGGATGTACGAGGACAACCTGTACGTCTCCACGCTCTACGAGTACCTCGAAACCGAGGTGCCGACCCCGGGCGGGGCGATGAAGCACGGACCCAGGCCCGAGGACGGGGTGCGGTTCGAGTCCGTGTCGTTCTCGTATCCCGACATGAGTGAGCCGGCGCTCGTGGACATCGACCTGCACCTGCCGCCGGGCGCCAGTATTGCGCTCGTCGGCGAGAACGGGTCGGGGAAGACCACGCTGATCAAGCTGCTGACCCGCCTCTATCGACCGACCCGCGGGCGCATCCTGCTCGACGGTCTCGACCTCGGCGAGTGGGATGCCGAGGCACTGCGCGAGCGCATCGGCGTCATCTTCCAGGATTTCGCGCGCTATCAGATGCAGGTGGGCGAGAATATCGGCGCCGGCGACGAGCGTTTCTTCGAGGACGAGCCACGCTGGCGCACGGCGGCGACCCGCGGCCAGGCGGACGAATTCATCGAGACGTTGCCCTCCGGCTATCGCACGCAGCTCGGCAAATGGTTCCGCAACGGGCTCGAGCTCTCGGGCGGGCAATGGCAGAAGATCGCGCTGTCGCGGGCATTCATGCGAACGCGTGCCGACATCCTCGTGCTCGACGAGCCGACCGCCGCGATGGATGCGCAGGCCGAGGCCGACGTGTTCGAGCACTTCCGGCGGCTTGCCGAGGGGCGCATCACGATCCTCATTTCACACCGCTTCTCGACCGTGCGCATGGCGGACCAGATCGTCGTGCTCGAGCGCGGGCGGATCGTCGAACACGGCTCGCACGAATCCCTGGTTGCACTCGGCGGGCGGTATGCCCACCTGTTCGCACTGCAGGCCAAGGGCTATAGATAGGTGTCTTGCCCGCGGCAGCGTTTAACTTAATGCAGGCGCGCCGCGACCGATATTGCGACGCGTTTCGCCGGCAACGCGCTCTGCTATGCTTCGCCGCAAGCAGTGCCGGGCTACCGGTACGGCAACAAACGTATTCCAGGGGGAACATCATGAAACGCCAGTATTCCGTGCTGGCGACCGCGGCTGCTCTGGCCGCGCTCGCCGCATACAGCACCGCGGCGCCCGTCGCGGGAAGTCGCAGCCTGCCCGACGCCACGCCACTGGCGCTCGCCGCTCCGGTGCAAGGATCGCGCAAGGTCGATCCCGCACTCGCGAGTGCCAGGGGTGAAGTCGATGTCGTGGTGCAGCTGGCCGGCGCGCCGCTCGCGGTCGCGAACGGCCGCAATGCGAAGAGCATCGGCGGGCTGCTGTCGAAGGCGCAGCAGCGCGCGCACAGCGGGTCCCTGTCGCGCAGCCAGGACGCGATGCTCGCGCGCCTGCTCGCACTCGGAGGTCGCGAGATCGCGCGTACGCGCATCGCGTACAACTCCGTCATCGTGCGCATCGACGCCGGCCAGTTGTACACCATTGCGAGTTACCGCGACGTCGTGTCGGTGCGCCCGACGCGCGAGTACGGCATGGATCTCTCGGAGACCGTCCCCTACATCGGCGCGGCGATTGCCCAGGCACAGGGCGTCACCGGTGCGGGTGTCACGGTCGGTGTGATCGATTCTGGTATCGACTACACGCACTACAACCTCGGCGGCGCAGGCACTGATGCGGCCTACGAGGCCGCGTACGGGACGGCGATCACCGATCCGCGCAACACGACGCGGGATGGCCTGTTCCCGACCGCGAAGGTCATCGACGGCCATGATTTCATCGGTGAGCAGTGGCCGAATTCACCGGCCGTCGAAGACGACGATCCGATCGACATCCAGGGTCACGGCACCCATGTCGCGGACATCATCGCCGGCCACTCGGCCGACGGCGTGCACAAGGGCGTCGCGCCGGGCGCGAAGCTGATCGCCGCCAAGGTCTGCAGCTCGGTCGCCACGTCGTGCAACGGCGTCGCACTGCTGCAGGCGATGGACTACATGATGGATCCGAACCGCGACGGGTCGATGGACGACGCGGTCGACGTGATCAACATGTCGCTCGGGTCGAGCTACGGCCAGATCCAGGACGACCTGTCGCTCGCGAGTGCCAACGCCGTGGATGCGGGCATCGTGGTGGTCGCATCCGCCGGCAACAGCGCCGACCGGCCGTTCATCACCGGCTCCCCGGCCGCGACGCCGGAAGTGCTGAGCGTGGCGCAGACCGAAGTGCCGAGCGCCAAGGCGTACCCGCTCATAATCAATGCGCCAGCGAGCATCGCCGGCTCGTATACCAATACGGCGACCGTCGAATGGGCGCCGGTCGAAGGTCGCAGCGTGACGGGTGACGTCGTGTCGGTGACGACCCTCGCGTGCAACGGCCAGGCCCTGCCGGCGAATCTCGCCGGCAACGTCGCGCTGATCAATCGTGGCAGCTGCGCGATCAGCCAGAAGGTGCGCAATGCGACGGCCGCCGGCGCGACCGCCGTGATCCTCGGTCTCGTGGCCGCCGGTGACGCCGTGTCGTTTTCGAACGGCGGCGAATGCAATCCGGACGGCAGCAATTGCGCGCCGACACTCGTCGTCACGCAGGCGCTCGCCAACTCGATCCGCGCGCAGATGTCGGCCGGCGCAACCGTAAACGTGACGATTTCCGATGCCGCGGCCCAGTCCCGCAAGGGCTGGATCGTCGGCACGTCCTCGCGCGGACCGTCGACGAGCTTCGCCGCGATCAAGCCGGAGATCGGCGCTCCGGGTGCGTCGGTTTCGGCGATCGCCGGGAGCGGCACTGGCGAGGAGGCGTTCGGCGGTACCTCGGGTGCGGCGCCCATGGTTTCGGGTTCCGCTGCGCTGCTGCTGTCGAAGGACCCGTCGCTCACGCCGACGCTCGTGCGTGCGCTGCTCGCGAACACCGCGGACCCGGAGATCTACCAGCGCGCACTGGTGGGTGAAGGGCAGGTGCTCGTGCCGATCACCCGCATCGGCGGCGGCGAGGTACGCGTCAATCGCGCGCTCGCGTCGAAGACGGCGATGTGGGATGCGGACACGAAGACGCCGGCGCTGTCGTTCGGCTATCACAGTGTCAGTTATCCGATGGTGCTGAGCCGCACCGTGAAAGTGCGCAACTTCACGTCGAAGCCGCGACGCTATTCGGTGCAGAAGTCGTTCAGGTATGACGACGATGCCGCGAGTGGCGCGGTGTCGCTGAGCGCACCGCCGTCGGTGCTGGTGCCGGGCCACGGCACGGCGACTTTCCGCGTGTTCCTGTCGATCAACCCGGCGAAGCTCGGCGACTGGCCGTGGGCCAACGGCTCGGGCGGCTCGCAGGGCGGCAACGGTTCGCTGTTGCAGTCGGTCGAGTACGACGGCTACATCACGCTGAAGGACGCGACCGACGAGATACACGTGCCGTGGCAGGTGCTGCCGAAGAAGGCAGCCCTCGTGCAGGCGCTCGGCAACAAGGTGGTGATCCCGGCGGGCAGTTCGACGGCGCCGCTGCGGCTGATCAACCTGGCGTACGCCAAGTCGGGCGTGGTCGAGCCGTTTGCGCTGCTCGGCACGAGCCCGCGCATCCCGGCGGCGCAGTTGCCCGGCCCGGGCGACAATTTCGCCGTGGTCGACCTGCAGGCGGTGGGGGCTCGCCTCGTTGGCGTGCCTGCATCGCTCGGCGGCTATGGGCTGCAGGTCGCGGTCGCGACCCACGGGGTGAGGGCGCATCCGTCTTATCCGGCGGAGTTCGACGTGTATCTCGACGTCAACGCCGACGGAACGGATGACTTCGTGGTCTATACCTCCGAGGCCGGCGGCTTCGCCGCGACCGGCCAGACCATCGTCACGACCCTCAATCTCGCCACGGGCGCCGGCGCGGCGTATTTCTACGCCGACACCGACCTCGAGACGGGCAACGTGATCATGACGCTGCCGCTCGCGCCGTTCGGCATCAGCCCGACGGCGACCCTCGGCATTTCGGTGCTGGCCTTCGACAACTACTTCACCGGGAATCTCACCGATTCCATCGACGGCCGGATCTTCACGCCGTCGCTGCCGAAGTTCGACGTGTCGGCGCCCGCCGCAGGCGGTGTGAACCCGCTGAGTGTCGAGACGCTGACCGTGATGTCGGTGCCGGGAGGCGCAGCCGCGTCCCCGTCACAGAGCGGATTGCTGTTCTTCTATCGCAGCGCGAACCAGGGCCTCGAGGCCGACGCGATGGCGGTGGAGCAGCGCTGATCGGCGCAACGTCGATCGGAGGCGCTTGAATGAGCCCCGGCGGAGCAATCCGCCGGGGCATTTTCTGGCCTGGGGCCTGGTGCCGGGGCTTCGGTTGTTCGGTTATTCGGGCGCTCCGCCCGCGAATAACCGAACAACCGAAGCCCCGGCACCAGGCTTACTGCGCGCGCAGCGCCTCGAGTTCTTCCCATCGCGCCATCGCCGCTTCGATCTCGACGTCGATCGCGCCGATGCGCTCGCGGTCGCCGCGCAGGCGATCCGCTGGTGAGCGGTGGTAGTCGGGTGCGCACATCGCCGCCGTGAGCGCCGCCTTCTCCTGCTCGAGGGCATCGATGACGGCCGGCAGGTCGTCGAGTTCGCGCTGCTCGCGATAGCCGAGGCGCTGACGGGCGCGCTCGCGCGCGGCGGGCGCCGGAGCCGCGGCGCGCACGGCCGGAGCCCGACCGGCAGCGGCCGGGCGCTGCGCGAGCCAGTCGCTGTAACCGCCGACGTACTCGCGCCAGCGCCCGTCGCCTTCGGCGGCGAGAGTCTGCGTCACGACATTGTCGAGGAAGGCGCGGTCGTGGCTCACGAGCAGCAGCGTGCCCGGGTATTCCTGCAGTGTCTGCTCGAGCAGTACGAGCGATTCCATGTCGAGATCGTTCGTCGGCTCATCGAGCACGAGCAGGTTCGCCGGCTGCGCGAACAGACGCGCGAGCAGCAGCCGGTGGCGCTCGCCGCCCGAGAGCATGCGCACGGGAGAGCGTGCGCGTCGCGCCGGGAACAGGAAGTCTTCGAGGTACGAGGTCACGTGCCTGCGACGGCCGCCGACCTCGACCCAGTCGGAGCCCGGGCTGATCGTATCCGCGACGGTCCTTTCCGGGTCGAGCTGCGCGCGCAACTGGTCGAAGTAGGCGACGCGCAGTTGCGTACCGGTGCGCACGGTGCCGGCATCGGGCGCGAGGTCGCCGAGCATCAGGCGCAGCAACGTCGTCTTGCCGGCGCCGTTCGGCCCGATGAGCCCGACGCGATCGCCGCGCAGGATGCGCAGCGACAGGTCCCGCACGATCGGCCGCGCGCCGAAGCCGAGGCTCACGCGGTCGAGCTCGACGACGAGCCTGCCGGAACGATTACCCGCATCGAGCGTGAAGCGCACGTCGCCTGCGCGCTCGCGCCGCTCGGTGCGCTCGGTGCGCAGCTGCTCGAGCCGCCGCACACGCCCCTCGTTGCGCGTGCGGCGTGCTTCGACACCCTGCCTGATCCACGCTTCCTCCTGCTTCCAGAACTTGTCGAAGCGGCGGTTCGCGACCGCCTCGGCAGCGAGCTCCTGTGCCTTCGCGCGCTCGTACGCCGCGAAATTGCCGGGATATGAGCGCAGCACCCCGCGGTCGAGTTCGACGATGCGCGTCGCGACGCGATCGAGGAAACGGCGATCGTGCGTGACGACGATGAGCGCCGCAGCGCCGGTCGCGAGCGTCTCGAGCTGCTCGATGCCGGCGATGTCGAGATGGTTGGTCGGCTCATCGAGCAGCAGGAGGTCGGGCTCCTGGGCAAAGGCGAGGGCGAGCGCCGCGCGCTTGCGTTCACCGCCCGACAGGCCGCTCGACGCCTGTCCCGGCGCGAGGCCGAAGCGGTCGAGCCGGGCCGTGAGGCGCACCGTGAGTGCGGCGCGCGAGGACTCGTCGAGGCGTTCGAAACCGCCGCGCTGCGCGAGACTCGCCCCGAGCGTGGGCGCGGCCGGCACATCGGGCTCCTGCTCGACGAGCGCGACGGAGAGGTGGTCGCGACGCCGAACTTCGCCCTCGTCGAGCTCCTGTCGGCCCGCGAGGACCGCGAGCAGCGAAGATTTGCCCGTGCCATTGCGCCCGATCAGGCCGATACGCTCGCCGTCCGCGACATGGATGCTCGCGTCGTCGAGCAGCGGCAGCAGGCCGAAGGCGAGGTGGGCATCGAGCAGCGCGATACGGGTCATCCGCACACGATAACGCGCGCCGCGCGGGCCGTCCGGCCTGTGTAATAATCGCCGGACAAAAGCCCCACGAACGGACCGCCCCTGCGCGACCGGAGCCCCAGATGAACCTGTTTTCCGCCCTGATGCCTCGCGAGGGCCAGTTCTTCACGCTGTTCAACGATCATGCCGCTCTCGTCGTCAAGGGCGGACGGGAGCTCTTCGAGCTGCTGCAGGAGTACGGCAACGTCGCGGGCCGGGCCGCCCGCATCGCCCGCATCGAGACGATAGAACACGACGCCGATCGCGTCACGCGCGAGGCGGTCGAGCTGCTGCACCGGTCCTTCGTCACGCCCTTCGACCGTGACGTGATCCACAGGCTGATTTCCCGCATGGACGACATCCTCGACCTGATCCAGGACACCGCGGAGTCGCTCGTGCTCTACGACATCCAGCACCTCACCCCCGAGGCGATCCATCTCGCCAATCTCGTGCAGATCTGCTGCGAGCGCGTCGAGGCGGCGACGGTGCTGCTCTCCTCGATGAAGAATGCGCAGGAGATCATGAAGATCAGCCTCGACATCGACGGCCTCGAGTCCGACGCCGACCGCGTGATGCGCGGCGCGATCTCGACGCTGTTCCGCGACGAGCGCGACGATCGCCAGCTGATCAAGCTGAAGGCGGTGTACGAACTGCTCGAGGCGACGACCGACAAGTGCCAGGACGTCGCGAACGTGATCGAAGGCGTCGTGCTCGAGAACGGTTGACGATGAGCGGCGAAATCGTCCTGACGACCCTCGCGATGCTCGTCGCGCTCGCGCTGCTGTTCGACTTCATGAACGGCTTCCACGATGCCGCCAATTCGATCGCGACCGTCGTCTCGACCGGCGTGCTGAAGCCGTACCAGGCGGTCGTCTGGGCCGCCATGTTCAATTTCGTCGCGATCGGCATTTTTCACCTGAAAGTCGCGACGACGGTCGGCAAGGGCATCATCGATCCCGACTTCGTCGACTATCACGTGATCTTCGGGGCGCTCATCGGCGCGATCACGTGGAATGTGATCACCTGGTACTACGGGATCCCGTCGAGTTCCTCGCACGCCCTCATCGGCGGCATGATCGGCGCGGCGATGGCAAAGGCGGGCACGGCGCCGCTGCTCGCGCCGGGCATCATCAAGGTATCGCTGTTCATCGTCGTGGCGCCGATGCTCGGTCTCGTGCTCGGCGCGCTGTGGATGGTCGCGGTCTCGTGGGTCTTCCTGCGGGCCTCGCCACACCGGGTCGACCGGGTATTCAGGCGCATGCAGCTCGTGTCGTCCGCGCTCTACAGCATCGGCCACGGCAGCAACGATGCGCAGAAGACGATGGGCATCATCTGGCTGCTCCTGATCGCGGCCGGCGAGACGACGCGCGATCACCTGCCGGTATGGGTGATCATCAGCTGCTATGCCGCGATTTCGATCGGCACGTTGTTCGGCGGCTGGCGGATCGTCAAGACGATGGGGCAGCGCATCACCAAGCTGCGGCCGGTCGGTGGCTTCGCGGCCGAATCCGCGGGCGCGCTGACCCTGTTCGGCGCCTCGTCGTTCGGTATCCCGGTCTCTACGACCCACACCATCACCGGCGCCATCGTCGGCGTCGGCACGGCCCAGCGCGCATCCGCCGTACGCTGGGGCATCGCCGGCAACATCGTGCTCGCATGGATCGTCACGATACCTGCCTCGGCCTTCTTCGCCGCGATCGCGTGGTGGGTCGGGATGAGGATATTCTGAGCCGGCCCATGCGCACCGCCCGGACGGCGAACGGCGGACGGCGAACGGCGGGCGGCCAGACGTGCGTGGCGGCCGCGCTGGCGCTGGCATTCGCGGTCGCAGCGCCCGCCTGCGCGGGCGCCCCGGTGCCGGACGACATGCTCGCGGTACGCATGACCGCGACGGGCGGCCCGGAGGTGCTGAAGCTCGAGCGCGTCGCCGTGCCTGCGCCGGGCGCGGGTGAGGTGCGGATCAGGGTGCGGGCCGCCGGTGTCAATCCCGTCGACTGGAAGATCCGCGAGAGCGGTTACGGGCGCAAGTTCGACGCAGCCGCACCGCGGATCCCGGGCTTCGATGTCTCCGGCACGATCGATGCGGTCGGCGAGGGCGTCACGATGTGGCGGCGTGGCGATGCGGTCATCGCGGCGCTCCAGCGTTCGGCGCAAGGCGGCTATGCGGAATACGCGGTCGCGTCGGCCGGGGATGTGGCGCCGAAACCGGCTGCGTGGACCTTCGAGGCAGCGGCAGGCTTGCCGACGGTGGGCATCACGGTGTGGCGCTATCTCGTCCTCACGGGCGCGGTGGCGCGCGGCGAGCGGGTGCTGGTGCAGGGCGGCGCCGGCGGCGTGGGCAGCATCGCGGTGCAGGTCGCGAAAGGGCGCGGCGCCCACGTGATCGCGACGACGTCGGCGCGCAACCGGGCGTATCTCGAATCGATCGGCGCGGACGAAGTCATCGACTATCGCGCAGCCCCGTTCGAGGACCGCGTTGCCGGCGTCGATCTCGTGTTCGATACGGTCGGCGGCGACACGCTTGCGCGTTCGATCGCGGTCGTCAGGCATGGCGGGCGCCTCGTCTCGATTGCAGGCCGGCCCGACGGGCGGGCCTGCGACGCGGCCGGCATCACGTGCGCCGGCGCCATCGCGGCGCAGGGGCCCTTTGGTGACGACCTGCGCGCAATCGTCGCATTGGCCGATGCAGGCGAGCTGACGCTCCATGTCGACCGCGTGTTCCCGCTCGGGCAGGCCGCCGAGGCGCAGGAGCTGAACCGGCAAGGCCGCACGCGCGGCAAGATCGTGCTGCAGGTGCGGCCGTGACAGGGTGCCAGCCGGCGGAGTCGGCGAAGGGCGCCCCGGTAGCTTACAATGCCGACATGAGTGACCTCGGCAACAGCTTCGACGCGGCGTTCAGCAAGGCCGTCGACCTCGGCAACAGGATTGCCGACAAGGACAAGGACGCGGATCTCTGGGACATCGCCGACGGCCTGCTCGCGGGCGCGGTGCAGTACTGGCTCTATTCACGCCAGCCCTGCGGCGACCCGCGTTGCCAGGACTGCATGCCGATCAGCACCGCCACCGGCCGCATGGCCGAACTCAAGCGGCTGATGGAAGAACTCGCGAGCGAGAGCGAGTACTTCCATACACCGACGGATTCGAACGCGGGGCGCGCGTAGTACCGCTCGCCGCGGGCGCTACGCCCTTTTTTCCAGGCTCGCCCCGCCTGCGACTTCCTCCAGCGCGGCCTCGAGCAGCCCGAGGCCCTCGGCAAGGAGCGACTCCTCGATCGTGAGCGGCGCGAGGAAGCGGATGACGTTCGAGTAGATGCCGCAGGAGAGCAGGATGAGGCCGTGCCGGCCCGCCGCCTGCACGAGCTGCTTCGCCAGGTCGGGATCGGGCGTGTCGGCCTTGCGATTCTTCACGAGCTCCATCGCGACCATCATCCCGAGGCCGCGCACCTCGCCGATGCACGGGAAGCGCACCTGCAGCGCCTTCAGGCGCGAGACCAACTGCTCACCGAGCATGGCCGCGCGCTCGGCGAGCTTCTCGCGCTCGATCACCTCGAGCACCGCGAGGCCCGCGGCACAGCCGAGCGGCGAACCCGCGTAGGTGCCGCCGAGGCCGCCAGGCACCGGTGCATCCATGATGTCGGCCTTGCCGATGACGGCCGAAATCGGCACGCCGCCTGCGAGGCTCTTGGCGACGGTGAGGAGATCGGGCTCGATGCCGGCGTGCTCGACCGCGAACAGGCGCCCGGTGCGCGCGAACCCGGTCTGGATCTCGTCGGCGACGAGCACGATGCCGTGCCTGTCGCACACCGCGCGCAGCCGGCGCAGGAACTCCGGCGGCGCGGCGTAGAAGCCGCCTTCGCCGAGCACGGGTTCGATGATCATCGCCGCGACGCGCGCCGGGTCGATGTCCGCCCTGAACAGGTGCTCGAGCGCGGCGAACGAATCGTCGGCGGTGACGCCGTGGTACGCGATCGGATAGGGCAGGTGGTACACCTCGGGCAGCATCGGACCGAAGCCGGCCTTGTATGGCACGACCTTGCCGGTGAGCGCGCTGCACGCGAGCGTGCGGCCGTGGAAGCCGCCCGAAAAGGCGATCACGCCGGACCGCTTCGTATGGTAGCGCGCGATCTTGATCGCGTTCTCCACCGCCTCGGCGCCGGTCGACAGGAAGATCGTCTTCTTCGGCGTGCCGCCCGGCGCGAGCGCGTTCAGCGCCTCGGCGAGCGCGATGTAGCTCTCATAGGGCGTGACCTGGAAGCAGGCATGCGTGAAGCGCTCGAGCTGTGCCGCGAGCGCCGCCTTCATCGCGGGATGCAGGTGGCCCGTATTGAGCACTGCGATGCCGCTCGCGAAATCGATGTAGCGGCGTCCTTCGACGTCCCACAATTCGGCGTTGCGCGCGCGATCGGCATAGATCGCGTAGTTGTTGCTGACGCCGCGCGGAATCGCGGCTTCGCGCCGCTCGTGCAGTCCGGAATTCCTGTTCATGCCAGTTTGTGCCTCGCGATGGGCAGGGAGCGCAGCCGCCGCCGGGTGGCCGTGAACAGGGCGTTGCAGACGGCCGGCGCGACGAGCGCGGTGGCCGGCTCGCCGATGCCGCCCGGCGGCGAATCGGACGGGACCTGGTAGGTCTCGATCTGCGGCACTTCGTTCATGCGCACGATGCGGTAGTCGTGGAAATTGCTCTGCTGCACCCGTCCGCCCTGGACGTTGATCTCGCCCCAGAGCGCCGCGGAGAGGCCGAAGAGTATCGAACTCTCGACCTGTGCGGTGACGATGCCCGGATTCACTGTCCGGCCGCAATCGAGCGCGCAGACGATCTTCTCGACTTTCACCTTGCCGCCCGCGAGCGAGATTTCCGCGACCTGCGCCATGTAGGTGTCATAGCCTTCCATCGCGGCGACGCCGAAGTAGCGCCCCGGCGCCGGCTTCCCGTAGCCCGAGCGGCGCAATGCGACTTCGAGCACTTCGAGGTAGCGGGGCTGCTTCGCGAGCAGTGCGCGCCGGAATTCCGCGGGGTCCTGGCCGGCGGCGAGCGCCAGCTCGTCCATGAAACTCTCGGCGACGAAGCAATTGAGCGAGTGGCTCACGGAGCGCCAGTAGCCGACGTCGAGCCCGATCTCGTGCGGTACCCAGTCGACGAGCACGTTCGGGACGTCGTAGGGATAGTTGGCCGCCGCCTCGACCGCAAACGGATCGACGGCGCCCGCGGGCACGGCGCCGGGAAACACGCGCGCCGTGATCGACGGCCCCGTGAGATGCAGCTTCCACGCGATCAGTTTGCCGTCGCGATCGAAGCCGCCCGCCACGGTGTCGCAGGCTGGTGGGCGGTAGACATCGTGCGTCGTGTCATCCTCGCGCGTCCACAGGAGTTTCACGGGTTTGCCGACCGCCTTCGACGCTTCGACGGCGGCCGGGATGAAGTCGACGTCGATCCGGCGGCCGAAGCCGCCGCCGAGGAAGGTGGTGTGTACCTCGACCTGCCCGGGCTTCAGGCCCGCAGCCGTGGCGGCCGCAGCCTGCGCCGCGGCCTGCGATTGCGTCGGCACATGGATGTCGCAGCCGTCTGCGCGCACGTCGGCCGTGCAGACCTGCGGCTCCATCGTCGCATGGGCGAGCAGCGGCAGTTCGTATTCGGCGCGCACGACCCGCGCGGCCGCTTTGAGCGCCGCCTCCGCATCGCCCACGGTGCGCGCGACGAGCCCCGGTTTCGCGGATGCCTGGCGCAGTCCGCGCAGGATCGATCCATCGTTCAGGCCGGCGGATGCGGTGCCGTCCCAATCGATCTTCAGCGCATCGCGCGCCTTGCGAGCCTGCCACCAGGTGTCGGCGACGACCGCGATGCCCGAGCCCGTGGTGACGATCTGCCGCACGCCCGGCATCGCCTTTGCCACGCTGTCGTCCAGGGCTTTCACCTTGCCGCCGAGCATCGGCGGCTGCGCGAGGGCCGCATACAACATGCCGGGCAAGCGCACGTCGATGCCAAAGGTCGCCGAGCCGTCGACCTTGGCCGGCGTGTCGAGGCGGGGCACGGTCTTGCCGATCCACCGGAAATGCTGCGGATCCTTGAGCTCGACATCGGTCGGCACGGGAATGGCCGCGGCCGATGCCGCGACCGCGCCGTAGCGCAGGCGCTTGCCGTAGGGCGAGACGATCTCGCCGTTCTCGACGCGGCACGCGCTCGCGGCGGTGTCCCATTCCTTCGCGGCGGCCGCCTTCAGCATCTCCCGCGCCTGCGCGCCGGCGGTGCGCAGCTTCTGCCACGCGTCGCGCACGCTGGTGCTGCCACCGGTCACCTGGGCGCCGATCGCTCCGTTCTTGTAGGCATCCCCGACCGGTGCGAACTCGATCGTGAGCCGGCTCGGGTCCACGTCGAGTTCTTCGGCGAGCAGGGTCGGTAGCGCCGTGTAGACGCCCTGGCCCATTTCCGAGCGGTCGCAGAGGAACGTGATCGAATCGTCGCTGCCGATGCGCAGCCAGGCATTGGCGGTGAACAGCTGGCGCTCTCCCGAAGCCGCGCCGCCCCCCGGCTTGCTGCAGCCGGCGAGCTGGATTGCGAGGACGAGCCCGGCACCCGCCGCGCCGGCCTTCAACACGTCGCGCCGTGTGACGGCGGACAGCGGCAGCGCGCTCACGACTGCGCTCCCATGATCTCGGCTGCGCGGTGGATGGCCGCGCGAATGCGCTGGTAGGTGCCGCAGCGGCAGAGGTTGCCGGCCATCGCCGCGTCGATGTCGGCATCGGTCGGCTTCGGCGTCTGCGCGAGCAGCGCGGTCGCCGACATGATCTGTCCCGATTGGCAGTATCCGCACTGCGGGACGTCGAGCTCGATCCAGGCCCGCTGCACGGGGTGGCTGCGGTCGCTCGAGAGGCCCTCGATCGTGACGACCTTCGCCGTACCCACCGCGCTCACCGGGGTGACGCAGGCCCGGACCGGCTGGCCGTCGAGGTGGACCGTGCAGGCGCCGCACAGGGCCGCGCCGCAGCCGTACTTCGTGCCGGTCAGCCCTATGATGTCGCGCAGGACCCAGAGCAGGGGCGTGTCCGCCTCGGTGTCCACCGTGCGATCGGTGCCGTTGACGTTGATCGTGAGCATGCGTTGTCTCCGCGAGCGGCCGCCGGGCAGCGCCTAATATAGCCCCCCTCGATGGCCCGGGGCCAACGGGCTGATAGAATTTCCGCCGGTCCGGAGGGAGTCACATTTGAACGCGATCACAGCGGAAGTCGTCATCATCGGCGCCGGTCCTTGCGGGCTGTTCCAGGTCTTCGAACTCGGGCTGCTCGGCATTTCCGCGCATGTGCTCGACTCGCTGGGCGCGCCCGGCGGCCAGTGCACCGAGTTGTATCCGGACAAGCCGATCTACGACATTCCCGCGCTGCCCGTCTGCGGCGCGCAGGAACTGGTCGATCGCCTGATGCAGCAGGCGCATCCGTTCAACCCGCAGTTCCACCTCGGCGCCGAAGTCACGGAACTTCGCGTGCTCGATTCCGGCCGCTTCCACGTGGCCAACAGTGCCGGCACCACGTTCGATGCCGGCGCCGTGGTGATCGCCGCGGGCGTCGGCTCGTTCCAGCCGCGGCGTCTCGGTGTCGACGGCGCGGAAGCCTTCGAGGGCCGGCACATCCACTATCGCGTGAAGAATGCGACGGATTTTCTCGGCCGGCGCCTCGTGATCTTCGGCGGGGGCGATTCCGCGCTCGACTGGGTCAATGAATTCGCGGGCAAGGGCACGCCCGTGACGCACGTGCACCGGCGCACGGAGTTCCGCGCGGCGCCGGCCTCGGTGGCGCGCATGCGCGAACTCGAAGCCGCAGGCGGGGTGCGGCATATTACGGGCCTGGCACACGCGCTCACGATAGAGGGCACGGGCGATGCGGCCGGGCTGCGCGGTGTAGAGGTGAAGGCAGCGGATGGCACGGTGCACGCGCTCGAGGCCGACCACGTGTTCGCCTTCTTCGGATTGCATCCGAAGCTCGGGCCGATCGCGGAGTGGGGCCTCGAGCTCGACAGGAAGGCGCTCCGTGTCGACACCGAGAAATTCCAGACCTCGGTGCCGGGTATCTTCGCCATCGGCGACATCAACACCTATCCGGGCAAGAAGAAGCTGATCCTGTCGGGTTTCCACGAGGCCGCACTCGCGGCGTTCGCGATCCAGCACCACCTGTTTCCGCAGAAGAAGCAGTTCCTGCAATACACGACGACGAGCCCCGTGATGCACAAGCGTCTCGGCGTGAGCGGGACGTGACCGGGATGGATACCCGTCTCGCGGACCTGCTGCGCCAGTTCGATCTCGAGCGCCTCGAGGTGAACCTCTGTCGCGGCCAGAGCCGGGACATCGGCTCGCCGCAGGTATTCGGCGGCCAGGTGCTCGGGCAGGCGCTGATGGCGGCCTATGCGAC
This sequence comes from Steroidobacteraceae bacterium, assembly GCA_050249415.1. GTDB lineage: Bacteria > Pseudomonadota > Gammaproteobacteria > Steroidobacterales > Steroidobacteraceae > CADEFQ01. The sequence continues at coordinate 117,611 of JBFWQO010000011.1, read as the reverse complement.
GGTCGAGTCGCACGACGTGCATTCGCTGCACGCCTATTTCCTGCGCCGCGGGGACTTCAAGGCGCCGATCGTGTACCACGTCGATCGCGCGCGTGACGGTCACAGCTTCTCCGCGCGGCGCGTCGTCGCGATCCAGCACGGCGAGCAGATCTTCAACATGTCCGCCTCGTTCCAGGTCCGCGAGACCGGCCTCGACCACCAGATGCCGATGCCCGACGTGCCGCCGCCGGAAGCGCTGCCGGAGAGCGACGAGCCGCCGCTCGAAGTGCTCGAGAAGCTGCCGGAGAAGCTGCAGCGCCTCTACGCGCAGAAGCGGCCTTTCGAGTTCCGGTCGGTGGAGCCGACCGATTACCTGAACCCGCACAGATTGCCGCCGCGCCAGCACGTGTGGCTGCGTGCCGTCGGGCCCCTGCCCGACGACGAGCGGCTGCACCGGTGCCTTCTCGCCTACGTGTCGGACTACAACCTGCTCGACACGTCGCTGCGCCCCCACGGCGCATCCTGGCACGCGGGCAACCTCATCCTCGCGAGCATCGATCACGCGATGTGGTTCCACCGCCCGGCGCGCCTCGACGACTGGCTCCTCTGCACGATGGACAGCCCGAGCGCCTCGGGCGCACGCGGCTTCGCACGCGGCATGCTGCACGCGCGGGACGGCCGCCTCGTCGCGAGCACCGCACAGGAAGGTCTGATACGGGTCGTCAAGCCACCGGCATGAATGCGGCGCGCGCCCTCGCCGTCGCAGCCGTTGCGGCCGGCGCGCTCGGGACGGCAGGCGCCGCGCCCGCCGACGATGTCGCGACACTCGCCGCGTGGTGGCCGGGCATCTACGACACGTCCGAACAACTGGTGTTCTCGAGCCATGGCGTGACCGGCCGCGCCGAAGGTTCCGAGCTGCGGGTGCGCACGATCGTCTCGCGCATCGCACTGCCGTGGCTCGGCCGATACGTGCTCTATTCCGAGGAATTCCTGCACGACGATCCCGAGAACCTGCGGCGCCAGGTGCTGCTGCGGCTCGGGCAGGCGAACGGCGGCGTGCGCGTGCGCCAGTACACGCTGCGCAATCCCGCGCGTTTTCGCCACCTGCACCGCTCGCCGCAGCTGATCGCGAGCCTCACGGTCGACGATCTCGAAGCGGATCCCGGCTGCGATCTCGTCCTGCGGCGCGAGGTCACGCAGTTCATCGGCGGCACCGAAGGCAACGCGTGTCGCGACGACGCTCCGAACGAGGCGCGCTACGTGGACTACCGCCTGCTCGTCGGCCAGGACCTGTACTGGTATCGCAAGCGCCATTTCCGCGTCGCGGACAACGCACTCGAAGACGAGATCGCGGGCTACACGTGGTTCCAGTTGTACGCGGCACGCCTCTTTTCGTGCCGCGTGCGCTGGTCGCCGAGCGGTCGCCGCGCCGACCTGCGCCACCTCGCCTCGGTCGACGTGCACGACCAGGGAGGGCGCGCGGGTTTCGTGACACCGGACGGCCGCAAGCTCGGGATCGAGCTGCACGCCGAGGACTGGCCATTCGCGGCGGGCCGCGATGCGCTGATCCTGGTCCTCGACGAGGCCGGCGTGAACGACCCGCTCGCGACCGCGTGGACCCCGATCGGTCGCGATGCGATCACGCTCGACCTCGGCTGGATCGCGGTGCGCTGCGCGGCGGTGGTGCCGGATCGGCCGGTGCGCGAGAGTTGATGCCGGCCGCCGCAGCCTGCCGCTGCGTAATTACCCTTAAGGTGCCGTTCAGCCCCGGCCGGTAGAATGCGCGCTCCGAGAGCCCCGAGGTCCCGAGATGCCGCGAGCGCTGTTGTCCATGGCCACCCTGTCGATCGCCCTTGCGAGCCAGTCCCTCGCCGCGGGCGCGGCGCCGACCGAAGCGCAGCTCAAGCGCGGCAAGCTGCTCTTTACACAATGCCAGGCCTGCCACCAGGTGAAGCCGGGCGCGCCTTCGCTCCTCGGCCCGAACCTCGCGGGAATCATGGGACGCAAGGCCGCGGTGGAACCGGGATTCAGGTATTCGCCCGCGCTCGAGAAATCGAATCTCACCTGGAATGCGGCCACGCTCGATCAGTGGCTCGCGCGGCCCTCGACGCTGGTGCCCGGCAACACGATGGCGTTTGCGGGCATGCCCAAGGCGGAAGATCGCGCGGCCGTGATCGCGTGGCTCGCGGCCGAGACGGCCCCGAAGAAGAAATAGGCGCCCGCCGCCCGTCAGGCGAGCGCCCGCACGAAGATGATCAGGCCACCGACTGCGAGCGCGAGCGACACGATCGCGACCGCGAGGATCGCGACGGGCACGACCACAAGCATCACGCGTGAATCCCGCTCGGTGCGGGCCGGGTCGCGCCGCCAGCGTTCGAGCAGCGCGAGGTTGCGCAGGTGCGGCTTGAACGCGAAATCGAACAGGTCGCCCGCGAGCGGAATCGCGCCGACCGTCGCGTCGAGCAGGACATTGCCGAGCATCCTCGCCTGCAGCACGACCGGGGCGCCCAATTGCCGCGCGGCGAGCACTCCATAGGCGCCGAAAACGGCCCCGACGAAGTCGCCGACACCGGGCACGAGCCCGACCAGCGCGTCGAAGCCGAACCGCAGGCGCGTTCCCGGTACGCGAAACGCGCTGTCGAGCAGCGCGGCGAGCCGCGTATAGCGTGCGTAATGCGCCGCCCCCGTCATGCGCCGCCTGTGGCGAGTGCCGCAATCTCCCGGCGCAGCAGCACGTTGAAGCCGGCGGGGTCGTCCAACATCGGGAAGTGGCCGCGTCCTGCCATGGTATCCACGCGGAACGCCGGCACCGCGCGGCGGATGGCTGCGAGGTCGATCGGCCACATGTCGGAACGGATGTCGACGATCGGCGCGCGTATCGCCGCGAGGGCCGGTCGCGTGTCGTACTGCGAGAGTGCAGCCAGGGAAGGCACGGCGATCTCCGGCGGCGCGAGCGCCATGTCATCCGCGACGCGCCGCACGAGCGCGGGGTCGGCGCTCGCCGGAAAGAGGGCGGTCGTGACGAATTCGCGCGTGGCACCGATGTAATCGACCTGCAGGCGTTCGACCAGCGCATCGACCATCGGGTTCGGCTGCGGCGCGGCGCCGAGCGAGTCGAACGTGTCGACGCCGATGATCCCGAGCAGCCGGTCCGGGATCAGTCGTGCCGCCTCGAGCGCCACCGGGCCGCCCATCGAGTGGCCGACGAGCACGACCTTGCCTGCGGGCAACGCGGTGAGTACCGCCGCGACGTCGGCGCCGAACGCCGGAATCGTCCAGTGCGTGCGGTTGCGGCCCGAGGCGCCATGGCCTGCGAGGTTGACGGCGACGACGGTGTAGTCGGCCTTCAGGTCCTCGATCTGCGCCCGCCAGTAGTTCGCGTCGCAGGACCAGCCATGGATCAACACGATGACCGGCCGGCCGTGGCCATAGACGCGGAAGTCGATGTGCACGCCGTCCGGTGCGAAGGCGATGCGCGGCGCGCCTTCGGCCACGGGGGCCGCAGGCGACGCTGCCGGCGCCGGGGCATTCACCGGTGCCCCGGCGTGGCGGCTGCACCCTGCCAGCGCGACGAGGATGACCTGCAGCGACAGTGCGATGCCGGGCCGGGTGCGTCTTCCCCATGCGCTCATGGGCCGTGCAGTACCTTGCCGGGATTCAGGATGCCGTTCGGGTCGAGCGCGCGCTTGATCGCGCGCATCAGTTCGAGCTTGACCGGCGACGCATAGCGCGCGAGCTCGTCGACCTTGAGTCTGCCGATGCCGTGCTCGGCGCTGATGCTGCCGCCGTACGACGCGACCAGGTCGTGGACCACGCGCTGTACCTCATCGGCACGCGCGACGAGGTGCAGCGGGTCGGTGCCGGCGCGCGCGTTGACATTGAAATGCAGGTTGCCGTCGCCGACGTGGCCATATGCGACCAGCACGGCCTCGGGCAGGTGGGCCGTGATCCACCCCGAGGCCTCGTCGACGAACCGTGCGAGCGCGCCGATCGGCAACGCGATGTCGTGCTTGAGGCTCGCCCCCTCGCGCCGCTGCGCTTCCGGTATCGACTCGCGCAGGCGCCAGAATGCGGCGCGCTGGCGCTCATTCTGCGCGAGCGCGGCATCGTCGAGGAGCCCGCCGTCCATCGCTTCCCGCAGCGCGTCCTCGAGCATCGCGTCGAGATCGTCGGCGGCGCGCGCGGAGCGCAGTTCGCACAGTACGCACCAGGGGTACTCGCCCGCGAGTGGCTGCGAGACACCGGATATGTGCCGGGTCGTGAGGTCGATCGCCACGTGGGGGATCAGCTCGAACGAGCTCACGCGATCGCCGCTCGCCTCGCGCAGCAGGTTCAGCAGGTCGACCGCGGCGGCGACGCTACGCACCGCGACGAAGGCGGTGGCGATCGCGCGCGGCTTCGGAAAGAGCTTGAGGCTCGCCGCGGTGATGACGCCGAGCGTGCCCTCGGCGCCGACGAAGAGCGCCTTCAGGTCATAGCCGGTGTTGTCCTTGCGCAGTTCGCCGAGCGACGACAGTACGCGGCCGTCGGCCAGGACCACCTCGAGCCCGAGCACGAGATCGCGGGTCATCCCGTAACGCACGACATTGAGCCCGCCGGCGTTGGTCCCGAGGTTGCCGCCGATCTGGCAGCTGCCCTCCGAACCGAGGCTCAGCGGAAAGTAGCGGTCGACGGCCTCGGCCTCACGCTGCAGGTTCGCGAGGATGCAGCCCGCCTCGGCGACCATGGAGTAGTTGGTGGCGTCGATCGAGCGCAGCCGCGCGAGGCGTGCGAGCGACAGGACGACCTGCTGGCCCGACTCGTCGGGCGTGGCGCCGCCGCAGTAACCGGTATTGCCACCCTGGGGCACGACACCGATGTGCGTGCCGTTGCAGAAGGCCAGCAGCTGCGACACTTCGTCGACCGAGCCGGGCCGCAACACCGCGAGCGCGGCGCCCTGGTACAGCTCGCGGTGATCGGTGAGGAAGGGCGCCACGACATCGGGCGCGGTGAGGACGGCGTCGGGCCCGACGATGCGACGGAACCCTGCGAGCGCCACCTTGTCGGTCACCGCGGCAGTCATCGCGCGGTGCTAGCTGCCGCGGCGTATGCGCCGGGCCGAGTGGTCGCGGGCCGAAATCGGCACCGGCTTCAGGTCCCAGATCACGCCCAACCACGACAGCACCTTCAACACGTAGAAGGTGATGTCGAGCTCCCACCAGTAGAAGCCCTGGCGCACGGCGCTCGGGTAGTGGTGGTGGTTGTTGTGCCAGCCCTCGCCGAGCGTGACGAGCGCGAGCAACCAGTTGTTGCGGCTCGAATCGCCGGTGCGATACCGCTGGCGTCCGAACACGTGTGACAGCGAATTGATCGTATAGGTGCCGTGGTAGCCGGCGACCGTCGAGATGAAAAACCCCCAGACGAGCATCTGCCAGCCGTTCGTGCCGAGATGTGGCGCGACGTCTTCGAGCAGGGCGCCGAGCGCGAACATGCCGACGGCGAGCAGTACCGGCACGAGGATGTCGAAGCGGTCGAGCCAGCGCAGCTCGGGGAACTGCAGCAGGTCGCGCACGCGCTTGAGGTCGGGCACGAAGCCGCGCTGCGACAGGAACCAGCCCATGTGGGAGCGCAGGAAGCCGTGCTGGATCGGCGAATGCGCATCTTCCCTGCGATCGGACCACGCGTGGTGATGCCGGTGGTGGGCGGCCCACCAGAGCGGCCCACGTTGCACGGCGGACGCGCCGAGCACACCGAACACGAACTGGCCGACGCGCGAGGTCTTGAACGAACGGTGCGAGAAATAGCGGTGGTAGAAGCCGGTGATCGCGAACATGCGCACGAGATAGGCGATCACCGCGACGGTCACCGCAACCGGGCTCACGCCGACGACGAATGCGAAGAGACACGCGAGATGCAGGGCGATGAACGGCACGATCCGCGCGAGGTCGATGCGATCGTCGCCCGCCTCGCCGGCGCACGACGCCGGGCCATGCCCCGAGTCGAACCAGCGCGCGAGGGCGCGGAATACGCGCGCCACGCCGCGCGGCGCGGCGAGTGCGCTCGCGGGCGCAGTGTCACTCATCGGATCAGAGGCGCGCGCTGCGCAGCGCGGCAATGCGTTCGTCGAGCGGCGGATGGCTCATGAACAGGCGCTTCAGGCCCGCGCCCACGCCGCCCGCGATGCCGAAGGCCGCCATCTGCGACGGCAGCGGCTGCGGGTGCGCCGCCTTCAGGCGTTCGAGCGCGCTGATCATGCTGGTCGTGCCCGCGAGGTGCGCGCCGCCGGCGTCCGCGCGGAACTCGCGCCGGCGCGAGAACCACATCACGATCATGTTCGCGAGGATGCCGAGCACGAGCTGCGCAATCATGACGGTGGCGAAATAGCCTATTCCCCGACCATCCTCGCGCTTGTCGACGAGCCCGCCGATCACGCGCGCGAGGAAGATCACGAAGGTGTTCACGACGCCCTGGATCAGGGTCAGCGTGACCATGTCGCCATTGGCGACGTGGCTCACTTCGTGGCCCAGCACCGCCTCGGCCTCTTTCTGGTTCATCGACCGCAGCAGGCCGGTGCTCACGGCCACGAGCGCGGCGTCCCGCCGCGCGCCGGTGGCGAAGGCGTTCGGTTGCGGTGAGTCGAAGATGCCCACTTCGGGCATGCCGATGCCGGCCTGCTCGGCCTGCGCGCGCACCGTGGCGAGGAGCCACTGCTCGGTCGCGTTCGCCGGCTGCGTGATCACGCGCACGCCCATCGAACGCTTGGCCATCCACTTGGAAATCAGCAGCGAAATGATGGCGCCGCCGAAGCCGAACAGCGCAGCGAAGATGAGCAGACCGACGAGGTCGCCGCCCTGCGCGGTCATGTACCGGTCGATGCCGAGCACGCGCGCCACGATCGACAGCACGAACACGACGGCCAGGTTCGTCACCAGGAAAAGGAAAATTCGCTTCATGTTGGCGTCTTCGGACCCAGGGTTACGGGAATGTGGGGGCCGGCAGGCGGCATTCAAGGCCCGCCCGGCGGGGCAGCGACCGTGGCCGCGGGCTCAACGGCCGTCGTTGTCCTCGTCGTCGTCGTCGTCCCAATCGTCGTCATCGTCGTCGTCTTCGTCCCAGTCGTCATCATCGTCGTCGTCTTCGTCATCATCCTCATCATCATCGTCGTCGTCGTCGTCGTCGCCGTCGACCCACCCCTCGGGCTCGCTGACGCGCTCGAGATCCATTTCGTGCCAGGTTTCGACGTCGATCTCCTCGATTTCACCATCGAGGTATTCGATCTCGATCAGTTCGGAATCCTCGTCCACGGTCAGCACGCGGAAAGTCTCTTCTTCCTCGCTGTTCTCGTACCACTGGCCGGGGGTCGGTTCGAAGTCTCTGCTCATGCCGATAGTATGCGGTGCGCCCGGAGCCGAGGCAACGCGGCCCTGTCGTATACTCGCGCGGTTTATCGACATCCCGCCCGACCCCCACCATGCAGAACAGACGACCGGCCGTGCCGGCCTCTCCGCTCGACAGCGCCCGACGCATCGTCGTCAAGGTCGGCTCGGCGCTGCTGGTCGACGGGGCCGGCGGGCGCCTGAACCGGTCCTGGCTCGAGACGCTGGCCGAAGACCTCGTGCGCCTGCGCCGGCGCGGGCAGGAGGTGATCCTCGTATCCTCCGGCGCCATCGCCCTCGGCCGACGCCATCTCGGGCTGCCGCCCGGCGCCTTGCGGCTCGAAGAGAGCCAGGCGGCGGCGGCCGTCGGACAGATCCGCCTCGCGCATGCCTACAAGGAACTGTTCGAGGCGCACGACGTCACCGTGGCGCAGGTGCTGCTCACGCTCGAGGACAGCGAGCGGCGGCGGCGCTATCTCAACGGCCGGGCTACGCTCAACGGGCTGATCGCGCTCGGCGCGCTGCCGGTCGTCAACGAGAATGACACCGTCGCGACCACCGAGATCCGCTACGGCGACAACGACCGCCTCGCGGCGCGTGTCGCACAGATGGCCTCCGCCGATTGCGTGCTCCTGCTGTCGGATGTCGATGGCCTGTATACCGCCGATCCGAACCGGGAGTCCGATGCGCAGTTCATCGACCGCGTGCTGCGCGTGACGCCCGAGATCGAGGCGATGGCCGGCACGGCCGTGTCGGACGTGGGCACCGGCGGCATGGCCACCAAGATCGCGGCGGCGAAGATCGCGCTGTCGGCGGGCGCGCACCTGTGTATCGCCGCCGGCGCGCACAAGCACCCGGTGCGTCGCATCGAGCAGGGCGCGCGCTGCACGTGGTTCGTGCCGCAGGGCAACCCCGCGTCTTCGCGCAAGCAGTGGATCGCCGGCACGCTGCGGCCTAGCGGTGCGATCATGGTCGACGAGGGGGCCCTGCACGCACTGCGCGCGGGCAAGAGCCTCCTGCCCGCAGGCATCACCGGGGCACGAGGGAGATTCGACCGCGGGGACACGGTGAGCGTGCTCGCGCCCGACGGGCGTGAAGTGGCGCGCGGCATCGCCGCGTACGGCGACGGCGATGTCACGCGCATCAAGGGCTTGCGGACCCGGGAAGTCGCCGCGCTCCTCGGCTACAGCGGGCGCGACGAGATGATCCACCGCGACGATCTCGTGATGATGGAGCAGGCCGCCCATGATTGACAGCCGCGCCGATGTGCCTGCCCTGATGACGCAGCTCGGGCGGGCGGCCCGCGCCGCGGCGCCCGTGCTCGCAGCCGCGTCGAGTGCGCAGAAGGACGCGGCGCTGACCGCGGCGGCGCGGGCGCTGCGCGCGCAGTCCGCGGCGATTCTCGCGGCCAACGATGAAGACAGTGCGCGCGCGCGTACCAGGGGCCTCGGGGCCGCGATGCTCGATCGCCTGCGCCTCGATGCGGCGCGTATCGAGGCGATGGCCCGCGGGGTCGAGGCCGTCGCCGCGCTGCCGGATCCCGTCGGATCGGTCGCCGCGGAATGGCAACGGCCGAACGGCCTGCGCATCCAGCGCGTGCGCGTACCGCTCGGCGTGATCGGCATCATTTACGAGAGCCGTCCGAACGTCACCGCGGACGCGGGCGCGCTGTGCCTGAAATCGGGCAATCCCGTGATCCTGCGCGGGGGTTCGGAGAGTGTTGCCTCGAGCCGTGCCGTGCACGCCGCCCTGGTCGCGGGCCTCGATGCGGCGGGCCTGCCGTCCACGGCCATACAGCTCGTGCCGACGACCGATCGCGAGGCCGTCGGCTATATGCTCGCCTCGATGCGCGAGTACCTCGATGTCCTCGTGCCGCGCGGCGGCAAGGCGCTCGTCGCGCGCGTGCGGGCCGAGGCGCGCGTGCCGGTGATCGGGCACCTCGAGGGCGTATGCCATGTGTACGTGGATCGCGACGCCGATCCGGCCATGGCGCGCGCCATCGTGCACAACGCGAAACTGCGCCGCACCGGCATCTGCGGTGCCGCCGAGACCTTGCTCGTCGATCGGGGCGCGCCGGCCCTGCTCGCGCCGATCGTGCGCGATCTCCTCGACGCGGGCTGCGAGGTGCGCGGGGACGCGGCCGTGCAGGCCATCGATCCGCGCGTGCGCGCGGCGAGCGAGGAGGACTGGCGCACCGAGTACCTCGACGCGGTGATCGCCGCGCGAGTCGTCGACGGCGTCGATGCGGCGATCGCGCACATCGCGCAGTACGGTTCGGCGCACACCGAGGCGATCGTCACCGCGAACGCCGCCACCGCCGAGCGCTTTCTCGCGCGGGTCGACAGCGCGATCGTGCTGCACAACGCCTCGACGCAGTTCGCGGACGGCGGCGAGTTCGGCATGGGCGCGGAGATCGGCATTTCGACCGACCGCTTCCACGCGCGCGGCCCGGTCGGGGTGGAGCAGCTGACGAGCTACAAGTACGTGGTGCGCGGCGCCGGTCAGACCCGCGCGTGAGGGCGCGCGGCGAGCGCCGCGATCCCGCCGGACAGCGAATACACGCGAGCCACGCCGCGCGTGCGCAGCATCTCGGCCGCCGCGTGACTGCGCACGCCGTGCGCGCAAACGAGCAGATGGCGCTCGCCCGGCGCGAGCGGCTCGCCCGCGAGCAGGCGCCCGAGCGGCAATTGTTGTGCCCGCGACGCCGCGATCGGGCTGCGCGCCCATTCGGCAGGCTCGCGGATGTCGACGATCGCATAGCCCGCCGCTTCCGCGGCGGCGATCGATTCGAACGCGAGATCGATGTCGTCCACCGGGCTCTCCAGGGTTGCGCGGCCGTGCGCCGCGTGTTCGGGCGAGGGTCGCGCGCGCAGGCGCGTGGTGGCGAGCGACAGCAGGTCGATCATCAGGACCTCGTCGCCGAGCCGCCCCGGCAGGTCGAGCACGATTTTCAATACCTCGAGTGCCTGCAGCGTGCCGAGGGTGCCGGGCACCGGGCCGAGCACGCCGGCCTCCGCGCAATTGCCGACGAGGCCGTCGCGCGTGGCAGCGGGCCATACGCAGCGCAGGCAGGTCGTGCCGCGTTGCGGGTCGACCACCTGCAACTGGCCCTCGTACTGGTAGACGCTCGCGAACACCGCGATGCGACGGAGCGCGAGCGCGGCATCGTTCAGCAGGAACTTCGTCGAGAAGTTGTCCGTGCAGTCGACCACGATGTCGTACGGGGCGAGGAGCGCCCCGACGTTGCGGGCATCGACCCGCACAAGATGGGTGTCGACGCGCACGTCGGGATTGAGCGCCGCGATGCGCGCGGCGGCGAGTGCGGCTTTCGGCGCCCCGCAGTCGGCGAGTGCATACAGGGTCTGGCGATGCAGGTTCGAGGGCTCGAGGCGATCGTGGTCGGCGATGCCGAGCCGCCCGATGCCGGCGGCCGCGAGGAACTGCAGCACCGGCACGCCGAGGCCGCCGGCGCCGACGACCAGCACCGAGGTCGAGCGCAGCTTCGCCTGGCCCGCGGCGCCCACTTCGCGCAGCGCCATCTGCCGCGAATAATCGGGCGTTGTGGCGACGGAGGCTTCGTGCGCGTGATGGGCGTGCGGATGATGGGTGTGTGCCCGAAGCGCCGGCGGGACCTCTTCCGCACGCGGTGCCGCGGCGCAGCGCTCGCAGTTCACCCAGCCGGAGTCGCCGTCGACATAGTGCTCCTTCTTCCAGATCGGCAGCCGGTGCTTGACTTCGTCGATGATGTAGCGGCACGCACGAAAAGCCTCGTCGCGATGCGGTGTGCTGACGCCCACCCAGACGGCAAGTTCGCCGATGCCGAGATCGCCGAGCCGGTGCACGCAGGCCACACGGGTGACGCCGAATCTTGCGCACGCCTCGGCGAGGATACGCTCGCCCTCGATGCGTCCGAGGGCCTCGAAAGCCTCATACTCGAGGTGCTCGACGCGTCGACCCTCGTTCAGGTCGCGCACCCAGCCCTCGAACGCGGCGTAGCCGCCGAATGCGGGGTCCGCGAGGGCCGCGCGCGCCGCCGCGACGTCGATCGGTGCCGTCGTGAAGTGAAACCGCGCCATGCCGGGTGCCTGTCAGCCTCCAGCGACGGGGGGGATGAACACGACCGCATCGCCGTCGGCGAGCGGTTGCGCCCAGTCGCCGAATTCGGTGTTCACGGCCACCCGCAACAGTTCGTGCGGGAGCGTGAAGGGATGGCGGCTGCGCAATTCGTCGTACAGGTCGCGCGGGGTGCGGGCACGGGTCTCGAGCGCTTCCTCGCTGCGGCCCGCCTGCTCCCGCAGCAGCGCGAAGTACTGCACGCGGATGCGCAGCAGCCCCGGAGTCCCGTTCAACGTGTCCATGGTGGCCCAATACTCGTGCGCGGCGTTGATGTTGTCGAGGGCCGCCGGATCGGGAGGGTCGAGCAGCCGCGGGCCGGCATTGATCAGGAACTTGCGCGGGCAGCTGCGGCCCGTCGCGACGGCGGCCGCCAGCGGCACGCGGCTCGCGGGCTCCCAGACGGCGCACAGGGGCTCCGGCAGGCCGTCGTGGGCGCTGCGAAACGCCGTGGCGACGCGCGCGGGATCGCGCTGCGCGACGAGTTGCGCGATCGTCTGCGGCCCGAGGAATGGCAGGTCGCAGGCGAGCACGAGCCACGCGGCGTGCGGATGAGCCTCGAGCGCGGCGAGGATGCCCGCGGCCGGGCCGGCGCCCTCGCGGGTGTCGTGGATCTGCGGATACCGGGCACGCAGCGGGTCGCGCGCCTGGTCCACTCGCACCGAGACGAAGCGCCGCGCGGCCCACGGCTCGAGCAGTTGCCAGGCACGCTCGAGTTGCGCCGCGCCCTGGTAGGCGAGGGCGGCCTTGTCGCGCTTCATCCGCGTGCTGCGCCCACCCGCGAGCACGAGCCCATGGAGCGGGGCGACGCTCATCGCGCACTCCGCCGATAATCGCGCTTGCCGCCGGACTTCGCGAGCAGGCGCACGGGGCCGATCTCGATGTCGTGTGACAGCGCCTTCGTCATGTCGTAGATCGTGAGCGCCGCGACCGTGGCGCCGGTCAGCGCTTCCATCTCGACGCCCGTGCGTCCGTGGATCGCCACTTCGCAGCGGACCACGAACCGGCCCGCGCGGGCGGCGGTGACGGTGACCTTGCAGCGCTCGAGCGCGAGCGGGTGGCAGAAGGGGATCAACTCGTGCGTACGCTTGGCGGCCATCACGCCGGCGACGATCGCCGTGTCGCACACCGGGCCCTTCTTCGTGCGCTCGCCCGCGCGTCGCAGTGCGAGGGCCGCGGCCCGCGGCAGCGTGACGACGGCCTCCGCGGTGGCGACGCGCAAGGTGATGTCCTTCGCGCCGACATCGACCATGGTCGGGCGACGCGCGGCATCGACGTGCGTCAGTGTGCGGGCGTGGCTGCGCTTAACCACCGATGTAGTTCATCTCGATCTTGGGTTCCTGCGCGGCGTCGGCGCGCAAGGTGGCGCGCAGCTCGCTGTAGCGGTCGGCGCGGGCGGTCCAGCGGGTGCGGATGAGGGCGAGCAGCTCCTCGTCGCTCGCGCCGGCGCGCAGCGGCGCGCGCAGGTCGAGCCCGTGGGTCGCAAAGAGGCAGGTGAACAGCCCGCCATCGGACGAAAGGCGCGCCCGCGAGCAATCGCCGCAGAACGGCTGCGACACGGAGGAGATGAAGCCGATCTCGCCGCTGCCGTCGGCATAGGCATAGCGTGTCGCGACCTCGCCGACATAGTTGCGATCGAGCGGTACGAGCGGCCAGCGCGCATGGATGCGCGCGTGCAGTTCGGTGGAGGGTACGACGAGCCCCCGCTGCCACTGGTTGCGGTTGCCCACATCCATGTATTCGATGTAGCGCACGACGACGCCCGTGCCGCGAAAGCGCGCCGCGAGATCGACTGCGCCGTCGTCGTTCACGCCGCGCTGGATCACGGCGTTGATCTTGAGCGGCACGAGGCCGGCGCGCTGCGCGTCCGCGATGCCTTCGAGCACCGCGTCGAGCTCGTCGAAGCCGCCGCAGAGGCGCCTGAACGTCTCCGGATCGAGGCTGTCGAGGCTCACGGTGACGCGCGCGAGCCCCGCGGCCTTGAGTTCGCTCGCGTACTTCGAGAGCAGCACGCCGTTGGTGGTGAGCGCGACGTCGCGGATGCCCGCGATCGCCGTGAGGTCGCCGACGAGATCGGCGAGGTTGGCGCGCAGCAGCGGCTCACCGCCCGTGATGCGCAGTTTCTGCACGCCGAGCGACACGAACAGCCGCGCAAGGCGCACGATTTCGTCGAACGAGAGCCGCTCGGCGCTCTTCAGGAAGCGGTAGCTGTCGTGGAAGGTCTCGCGCGGCATGCAATACGGGCAGCGGAAATTGCAGCGGTCCATGACCGAGATGCGCAGGTCGCGCATCGGGCGGCCGAGCGTGTCGCGCGGATCGCGTGCGCGCCCGAGCGGCACAACTGCTTCGTTCGAGGGCATGGGCGCATTGTCGCGCCGAACGGCGCATGCGTACAGTGATTACCAGCCGAAGAGCCGCGAGACGTGACCTCGCGCAAAGCGGTGCGGCCCGCCCGGCAGCTCGATGAAGCCGTGCGTGCCCGCGAGGGACATGAAATCGCCCGAGCCGTTGGTCGGCTGCGGGTGCGCCCAGCCGCGCCCCCAGTCGTCGTGCGCGATGCGCACGGGCAGGAAAGTCGTGAGCGGTGTGGTCACCTCGCAGTCCGCCGCGAGCGGCAACCGCTCGGGCGCGACGGCGGCGCTCCCCATCGCCACGCCGAGCGCCGGGATCACGTAACGCGCGAGGCACACGAGCGTCGACACGGGATTGCCGGGCAGCGCGAATACCGCGCACCCCGCCCCGGTCGTGCCGAACCACATCGGCTTGCCGGGCCGCTGCGCGATGCGGTGGAATACCTGCTCGACACCGAGGCGCGCAAGCGTTTGCGGCACGAGATCGAGCCGGCCCATCGACACCCCGCCGGAGAGGATCAGGACATCGTGCGTGTCGAGATGGAAACGCAGGCGCGCGGCGAGGATTTCGGCGTCGTCGGGCATGTGATCGTCGACGACGCGCTCGAAGGCGTGCGCGCGCAGCGCCGCGACCACGCCGTAGGGGTTCGAGCGGCGCACCTGCCACGGTTCGATCGGCTCGCCGGGTTCGACGAGCTCGTTGCCGGTCGAGATCACCGCAATGCGCGGTTGCGCGCTGACACGCACGCGCGCCATCCCGGCCGACGCGGCGATCGCGCTTTCCGGCGCGCCGAGGCGCGTGCCGGCTGACAGCAGCAGCGCGCCCTGGCGCGCATCGGCTCCGCGGCGATGAATATTGGCGCCCGCGGCGGGCGGGGACGCGGACGTGATGCGCGCGCGGCCGGCCGCGAGTTCCACCTGTTCGATCGGCACGACCGCATCGCAGCCCGCGGGCAGCATCGCGCCCGTCATGACTTCGATGCAGCAGTCCGGTGCCTCGAGCGTGAGCGGCGGATCGCCCGCGGGTTGCGCGCCCTGCACGCGAAATTCCCGCTGCCCCTGTCGCAGCGGGCCGCCCGCGCACGCAATGCCGTCCATCGCGACCCGGTCGAACGGTGGTGCGTCGCGCTCGGCGTAGATGTTCTCGCGCAGCACGGCGCCCGCGCACTGCGCGAGCGGCAGCGATTCGATCGGCAGGCAGGCGAGGCGTTCCCTGATCAGCGCCTCGGCATCCGACGGCGTGAGCATGCCGCCGCTGCCGCTACTTCTGGTGGGCCTTGTTGTACACCTTGATCTGCTCGTTGAAACGGTTCGCGACGGCTTCGAGTTCGTCGACCGCCGCATTGTGCTTCTGTGTCTGGCGCTTCTCGAGCTCGGCTTTCTGCTCGGGCGTGAGCGTCGCGGCGTCGCTCGCGAGCTGCGTGTCGTACTCGAGCTTGATGCACGAGAGGTACGCTTCCATGTCCTTGTTGTACTGCTGTACCAGTTGCTTGCCCGCGAGCATCTCTTCCTTCGTCGCGACCGTGCCGTCCGGCAACTTGTCGGGGGCCGTCGGGTAGGTGCATGCCGCGTAAACCGGTCCGCCGACGACCACGAGCGCGAGCGCCGCGGCAGGAATGAACAGCTTCATGTGAGCCTCGGGTAGGTGTAGGGGGCGGGTCATCGTACACCAACCGCGAGCGGCGATCAGCGAACGGCGATCAGCCAGAAGCGAACGGCGATCAGCTTCTGGCCGCTCGCCGCTCGCCGCCCGCCGTTCGCCCGCCTACTGGAACTTCGCGGGGAACTGCGCCGCGAGCCCTGCCGCCAGGGCGTCGGCGATGACGTTCATGTGGCTCGCCATGGCGGCCCAGGTGCGCGCCTCCGCGTCATACTGCCCGGCGTGCAGCTCCTGGATCTGCTGCACGTGGTGCGCCCCGTGTGCGGTCAGGAGCCCGCGCAGCGTCGCGACCGGCCAGTGGGGGTTGGCGCCGGCGAGGAATGCCGCGATCTCGCCGGCATTCGCGTTGAGCTTCGTGAACGCGGCGCCCTGCTGCGCTTTCGAGCCGGTGCGCGTCGCGTCGAGGTATTCACTGATCGCGCCCCAGTGGCCCGCGAGCAGCTTGAACAACTGGTCGGATGCCGCCTTGCCGTAGAACGGCTCGACGGCGCCGGCGATCGCCTTCGCATTGGCGACGACCTGCGCTTCCGCGGCCCTGGCGGCGCCCTCGTCGCCCGCGAGGCGCGCGACGACGACATTGCGCACCCAGAAAATGTGTTCGAACCACAGGCCCCTGAGGGCGTCCTTCGTGTCGGCGAGCTTCGCGGACACGGTCGTGGCGGCGGGGGTGGCCGCGCCGGCGGCGTCGTGATGCGTGGCTGACAGGGCCGGTCCCGGCAGGGCCGCAACCAGCGCGGCAGCCGCCAGGGCGGATAACAATCTCTTCATCTCGGTCTCCTCGGTGTCTGGTGAATGAAGCCTGTTATACGCTGGTAAAAACACTAACAAAATATTAATATGCCGAAAGTATGGCGGAACTCTACGGCGAGCGGCGCAAGGGGTTGCTGCGGCATCTGCTGCGGCACAAGGCGGGTGCGACCGTCGAGGAGCTGGTCGTGGCGCTCGGGGTCACGCGCACCGCCGTACGCCAGCATCTCGCCTCGCTGATGCACGACGGGCTGGTCGAGGCCGGCGCAGAGCGGCCCTCGGGCGGGCGCCCGGGGCGGCTCTACGTCCTGACGGACAAAGGGCGGGAGGCTTTCCCCCGGCGCTATTCCTGGTTTGCGCGCCTGCTCATCGAGGCGATGGCGCAGGAACACGGCGCGGCCGGGCTACGCACGCGCTTCGGGCGGATCGCGTCCGCCGTGGTCGCGCAGCTCCCGCAGCGCCCGCCTGCGACCGCGAGCCGCCGCGAGAAAGTCGAGGCTCTGTCCGAAGTGATGGACCAGCTCGGCTACGACGCGCGCAAGGTGAAGGACGTCGGCGGCGCGCCGACCATCGAAGCCGACAACTGCGTCTTCCACGAACTCGCGATGCGCAACAACGCGATCTGCCAGTTCGACCTCGCGCTGATGAGGAGCTACACGGGCAGCAAGGTGGAGCTGCACGAGTGCATGGCCAAGGGCGGGCACGTGTGCCGCTTCCGCTTCCTGCCGCCCGCGTAGCCGGCCGGGTCAGGGCGTTTCGCTCTTGATCTCCCAGATATAGTCGGCGTGCGACCCGCAGATGGTGTCGAATGTGTGCTGGAGCGGGTTCTTGTCCATCGCCGCGACGATCGCGGCGCGCGCCTTCATCAGCGCACCGACGTCGGCAGCGGTAATCGTCGCGAGCCGGCGGTACCGGGCCCCGACGATGTGCTCGTTCCATCCCCACGATTTCAGCGTGCCGTCTGCCACCATGCGGTCGTACACCGGCGCGAACACCTGCTTGACGAGCGCGTCGGCCTCATCCTCGCGACCCACGTCGCAGACGTAGTAGACGGAAAAGCCCGCGCCACCCCGCGAGCCTTCGTTGCCCTTGCCGGCTACCGCGCGCCAGATATAGTCGTCGTGCGAATTGCAGATCTTGCCGAACTCCGTGGTGAGTTTCCTGTTCTTCGCGTCCGCCTGGTCACCGATCTTCTTCTGCGCCGCGAGCAGCGCCTCGATGGAGCCCGCACGGAAGTACTGCACACGCCGCCATTGGCCGCCCGTCTGGTGTGCGGCCCAGCCCCATCCCGCGATCGAGCCGTCGCCGACCGCGGCATCCCACAGCGGCTTCTGCAGTTCCTGCACGATTTCGTCGCTGCGTTCCTGCAGCGTGACGTCACACTGGTAGTAAGTCGAGTAGATATACGACTCGGGCGCCTGGTCCTCCGCGAGCGCGATCCCGGACGACCCGATGGCGATGGCGGCGAACGAGGCGAGCGACGTCGCCGCAACGATGATTCCCTTCAACATGGTGTTCCCCTTGGCCGGCCTCCATGGCCGATTTTGCGGCGGAGTATAGCGCTGCGAAGCGGCCGGGCGGCACGGGAACGCCGGGCCCGGGGCGTGTAGAATCCCCGGCCCGGCATCCGCGACGCGCCCGTAGCTCAGCTGGATAGAGCATCAGGCTTCGAACCTGAGGGTCGGGAGTTCGAATCTCTCCGGGCGCGCCAACTTCGATTTTCCGCTTTTCATGTCGGCTAACACCTTGAACGGCAAAGCGGGAACGACGGTTCTAAAGCCTTCGTTTCGTGTGTACGCCAAACGTTCGGCAAAGGCGAGTTTCAGCACCGTTCGTTTGTCTTCCAAACGCGGCGAAATCCAGAGTTTCATGGGATTTCCGAGGAAGTCGAGCGCGGTTCTAAACGAGTCGTCGAAACTCTTGAGCGGCCGGCCGCAATGAGCGATCTTCTCCTGCAACACCATCCGCTGCCCTTCAAGCTTGCGGATGCGGTTTTCGTAGGCGGTGATGACAGAAGGAAGTTGAGCATCCGCGATGCGATCTAGGAATTGATCGACACCGCGCTGGGTTTTTTCGAGTTCCGCCCGGAGCAAGTTTTCCTTCTCGGCGGCGCTTTCCAGGCGGTGATTCCACAGGTCCTCGAACATCGCACGAGCCAGGCGCAATAGTTTCTCCGTCGGCTGCAATCGCTTGAGCAGCGTTTCGAATTGGCCTTCCAGCACTTCCCGCCGCACGGATTTTCCGTAAGCCTCGCAGGTTCGCTTGGGGCAGAAGTAGTACGGATAGCGGCCGTGCCGTCCCTTCGCCCAGCAAGCCGTCAACGGCGTGGCGCAGTGTCCGCAGGTGACGAACCCGCGCAACGGGAAATCCTGGCTGATGTCTTTGCGCGCCGGCGCTCTGGTCTTGCCGTTGAGTCGGTCCTGGATTCGCTGGAAAGTCTCGAAGGTAATCAGCGCTTCGTGGTGTCCTTTGCGAAGACCCACGCCCCACTTCGGCGCTTCGACCATGCCGGCATAAACTGAGCGCGTCAGCAGGTTGGTGACGGTCTGGTTCAGCACGATCCCGCCCTGCACCTTGGGAAAGTCCGGCTGCGCTTCGAGCCAGCGTTTGACTTCCGCCTGGATGTCGAACCGGCCGCAGGCATAGCCTTCGAGGGCGTCTTTGACGATGGAGGCCAGTGGCTCGTTTTTCACCAGCATCCGGCCATGACTGCCGCATTTCTCGTAGCGATAGCCGACCGGACAGGCAAACACGTAATAGCCGCGCTCAACTCTGGCCTTCATCTTCTGCAAGGTCTGCCGCCGGTTCTGTAGCCGTTCGAGCTGCCCCTGGGCGGCGATGACGGTCTCGACGAACTGGCCTTCCGGGGTGTCTTCGAACTTGAAGTTCAGGCATTCGACGGTGGCGTTATAGGTCGCCAATTCCTGCCGCAGTTTCAAATGGAACATGGTGTCGCGGGCAAAGCGTTTCAAATCGTCGAAGATGACCACATAGCCGTCGTGGTCCTGGGCTTCCATGAAATTCAGCATGGCGACCATGCCGGGGCGCTTCATGAAGTCCCCGCCGCCGGATACATCGTCGTGGAACACGGCTTCGACCTGATACCCACGGGCAGCAGCATATTCCCGGCAGCGGTGCTCCTGGCTGTGCAGCCCGTCTCCGTCGTGCTTTTGTTTCTTGTCGGAGACCCGGCAATAGAGAATGGCTTTTTGAGACTGGGATATCATGGCTCAATTTCCTTGACCATTGGATTGCCCGGCTGATGGGCGGATTCGATAAGTTCCGCAGCGTTGTCCGTGTGCGAAGAAGCTTCGGCTTCGTCCCTGACCTGCGGTCGTGCGAGGTGGACGGAATCTACCCCAAACGCCAGATCGACAAAAGCTGAAAGAATTGACCACAGGGCTTGCAGCATTTCCCTTTCCTGGGATTCGGAAAGGTTCGTGCCGTCGAGATATCGACGATACCGCTCGATATCGAGCGGCGGGGTATCCCCATGCCCCCGGTTTTGCAGGGTGGGGGTGGCTTCGGGTTGAACGCTTTCCCGAGGCTCATGCCCGTCGGAACGATCAAGCCCCGCGCGCATACACACTCGCGATGTATCGGCCCCGGCTGTCACCATGGCCAAGGTCTTGGGAAGTGGCGGCCCGCGCCTCACGCTCGCTGTAGCCCTGATCTCGGTAGGCCTGGATCCGCTCTCGGGCGAAGGCATATCGCGCGCCGTGGCTTTGAATGCCGGCGCGGTAGCACAGGTTCTTGTACACGCTCAACGACTGGCGCAGCCCCGTCGTTGCCGAACCGTCGGCCTGGGTTACCAGATACCGCTGGCCGGTGGCGCTGGCGTCGGAATTGGCATGGCGCAGGACCGACTGCGCGGCCTGGATGGCTGAGAGCGCGCGGCCCACATCCGCCGGCTTGACATCCCTGGCTTTCCCGCCCTTGGTGCCTTCGATGACGCTGACACAACCGCGCTTTTCAAGTTCATGTTGCCAGCGGGCCAGGGTGTCGGCATTACCGCCCCGGATCGCCTCGGCTTCCCGCAACCCCAGGGCGCGCTGCAATTCCAGCGTTTCACCAATCCCAGAACGGCCGAGCGCTGCCATCCGTTCCTGGAATGCGCGAATTTCTGCATCGGAGAGCGGCAGCTTGGTGCCGATCCGGCTTCCCCGCTCAACCCCCAGCGCCCGATTGTTCCACTCGGCGCTGCGGACAAATCCCTCCTTGCCGATATGTTTCAGCGCCGCGCGCAGGTGGCTCAATTCATTGGCGCAGGTGCGCGCGCTGATTCCCTGGGCGGCTCTCTCCTGCACAAACATCTTCAGGTGCCTGCCGCCGATCTGTTTGGCGCAGCGGATCACCTGACCCAATTGGCGCATGACCTCGGTGAAGGTATTGAACGTCGCGCGCCTGGCCTGCCGAGTCAGGTGAGCACCGCCCAGCTCGCAACCGATCCGGCCCAGATCGGCTTTCAATCCTGTGTTCCTGCTCATCGCTCCTGTTCCTCAAAGTTCCTCTCACGCACAAACCTTTCGCGCACGTCCGGCCAATCCCGGCGGAGGTCCATCGACCTTCCGCCTTCGTTCCATCCCGAGCGGCCGGACGTGTCATCAATCCGGTTCGGTGAGTTTCGTGGCCTCACAGACCGCGCGTGCCGGGGCATACGCGGCTGCCCGTGCCAGTAAAGGCACGGGATCGAGGCTGCCCATAACGGGCCGCTCGGGGTGGCTGACATCGAGACAAAGGGACAGCTTCATTGCAAAGCTGTGGGGGAATTGCGCCATTGCGGACGCGGTGTCACGGGCTCGGCATGGGGGATATGCGTTGCGGTGACAATGAGTTGCGCCAGTGAATCGCGTGCGTCACTTTCTCGGGCTTCGCCCGGTGAAAGTGACGCGACGCGTGTGCCTGTTTGTTGGCGCAGATTTCGACAGCGACGAGTTGCCGCAGAGAAGAACCGCAGGGATGCGGTGGCCGCCCAGGAATGGGCAGAGCGAGGAACAGAAGGGGCGTCAGCGCCCGAGTGATGAGTCAGGACCCCAGCTCTGACGAGCTGCGCGGCTGCAAGGGGTCCGAAAGCCGCTGGGGTGTCTGCTACGCAGACGGGTACGACGATGCCCTCGTCGCCGGGGAGAAAGCGTCTTCAGCACAAACTCCATGTCATCCACGGAGCTTGTGCTGAAGACGCCTGTGGCAGCGATAAGTTCCAGGCTGACAGAAAAATGCGCGGCATCACCGCCATGGCATTGCGCCAGCTGGTCCAACAAAGCGGTGAAACAGGCCAACCTGATGCGCCAGCATTTGAAAACATGCAGGCTCAGAAAAACCTGCACAGGTAACAAGTAGGGATCGAGCCTTGCGGCCACCTGCTCCTTCCCGATCCGGAAGCGGGCTTCGACGTGAGAATGCGCTGGGGAAATGCTCTTTGCAAGTGGAAATTGCGGCAGGAAAATCTGAAGCGTCTACGGAGCGCCAGGGAGGGCCAAAAAACGGGCTGCGCTAACTAACATCGAAAGTACGTTCTTGCCAACAAGACCGCGTCACTCACGTGTGTTTCCGGCAATGGTGCGCCATCCGTGTGCTCCAAAGCCACACGATATTCGATATAGCGCTCAAGGTCCAAATTTGACGGCATGTTCCCTGGACACGCTGCTCGCCGGTGGGCTTCGATACGTTCAAAGATTTCACTCTCGGAAGCACCATGGCGCTTTAGCGTCTCGTAAGTTTCCACGATCGTGACGATGGTTCCCTCCGGCAGCCCCATTAATTGCAGCTCAGTAAGCTGATCGACCATGCTCATGTCGAAACCCATTAATGACGCCATTGGGTCATCATGAACGCGTTTCTTTACCAGAGACTTGATCAGGTCGATCTTGGTCGGGCGTCTTGTGGTCGGGTTTTTCTTGAATAGTGAAGCCAAGAATCCCATGCGACTTACCGTCCTCTATTGCTGTTTAAACACGCTTGCCAAAGAACAATCGAACCCAACAACGTCGCCAACCTCACGCCAAGGGTAGCAGATAGCCCTAAAGCAGGGCCTGCTCTGCTAACTTTCGCCAGAGCGCCAAGTCAGGAGTCTTTTTCATCCAAAGCTGTTGCGCCAGTCGGTCCAGCTGACTGCCCGAATAATTCCCAAGCACACCCGTAAATTTTCTTGAAAGCGCCGTCAAAAAAGAAGGGTATATCGAATGATCCCATGCGCGAGTGTGCCCCGCGTTGAACCAATTACGAATCTTAGTATGAGCCCTTATCAGTGCGTGACGACGTTTCGCCTCGTCCGAGAATTGACATTTCCACCATGAGGGCAGGCGATGGAACTCACGCATGTTGCTTGAATGCGTGAACATCAAGAACATAAGCGCCATGTTGACGGGAACGGCCAGTTCATGACCCGCGCCGGCATATGCTTGTCGTAACTCTTTGGGATACAGATCGTCCGCGTTGTGGCAGAGAGGTAAATCCATATCCACTTCGTCGATCTTCGCAAGCGTCGCGAGCAAGTTTCGCTCGAATTGATTGATATATGTTTCGAGTGACGAGGACGGACTGCTCGCTACTTGAACGGGGTCTCGCAGCTTCAGTTGGTCCTTGGTGATAGCCAGGGCGCGAGTCGCGAACACTTCAATATCAGCGCACTCATTCGCGATTCCCAGGTTCCCGTGGCCGGATTCGTCGAAGACGCCCAAAAACAGGCTCTTTCCAAAATTAGGACTCATCTCTTCCCTGAGTTCCTTTGGCATCAAGTTCAATGCCAGGGGACCCAGAGTGTTCCTCTCAGCCGTAACGAAGAACACAGGCGACGATGGGCTGTCAGATCGAAATACAACAAGAACGTACAGGTATTCGATAGGGCCAATCGAGCGGACGTCGCGGTTCAACACGGCAACATAGTCGCCGCACGAATAGCGTCGCACCGGGGTTCCTCCAATGATGATTGGTGCAGTACTACCTGGTTCGAGCATCATGTCTCCAAGGTTTCAGCGCTGCTACTACCCATTACGGTCTAATATTTCAACGCTTGTTCGGCAATTTTTTGACCCAATGGTGTCAAGGTAAGCGCGAACTCAGGAAGACCGCAGCCATTGCCAGTTCTTTGCGAACCAAGCCTTGCGAGGTTCCGGCGTTCAAGCGCGACAGCGGTGCTAAACGGCACAAACTGCTCCACATCAACTTTGATCAATAAACGCTCAAGCGTCATTTTCATGTTTTTTGTCAATCGCAACGCAGGCATGTCTAGCCTCTTTGTGTCAATTTTTGATTGTTAGGCCATGGTCAAGGTTAACCGCTCAGTAGCAGGGCGCGGAATATTAACGACGCTCCACTGCATGTTCCTGTAGCCAGATTTTAATTAACGACTGATATGGCACATCCCGCGAATTGGCGATCTGCCGAATGCTATCCAGCAGATATTTCGGCAGTCGCAATGAAATGGTTTCCGTCGATGGCTTGAGTTTGGCCAATCGCACGCGCTTGGCTGCGGACCAGTCCACATACTCCGTGCTGTCATGGCTGGCCCAGAAGGCCCGTTCCGCGGCTTCAGAGGTGAATTTAGGTGGGGTCTTCAGTTTGCTTTTCATAAATGGCTCTTTCTTTGCGATTCATAGTGCGCGCCGAAATGACGCGAACCAGTGTGCCGTCCGCCCGAAGCGTAAACGTCACGTGTAACTTCCTGCCCGAAAGCGTCTCTCCGAGTGCGTGGAAACGGGGTTCCACATCGCTGTGTCGTGCATCCGGCACGACCAGCAGGTCAGCACAGAAAAACACCTGCTCGGCTTCCGCATCGGTGACGTCGTGCTTACGGTTTTTGCCCGCGTTGCCGGCGTCCCATTCAAAGCCAGTGGCGTTTTCCAGTTCCTGCATGACTGTATAGTATCAACATATACACGATGCTCAAGGCTCGGGACGAGAAGACCCGAAAATCAATAGCTTATGGGAGAGGCGCTTGACGCTTGCCTCTCAAGATAGGCATTCCATTCAGCGAGAACGTCGAATAGCGGGTTCGAACTTTCTCCAGTCGGGCGCGCCAGTTCCATCGAAGTCCAGCTCGATCTGCTGACGTCTTGCCCGGTAGCGAACGGCTCGGGTTTGCACACGCTGTCCGAAGTTCTCCGTTGGCATTGGAGGAGTTTCTGTGGTACCAATATTTGGTATATATTGATACCAATCAGAGGTTACCTCCATGGCAAAAAACACCAGCATTTCCCTCGGCGATCATTTCGAGGGGTTCATCAACCAGCAGATCGAAGGCGGGCGCTACGGCTCAGCCAGCGAAGTCGTCCGCGCCAGCCTGCGCATGCTCGAAGAGCATGAACGGAAGATCGGTGCGCTGCGGCAGGCATTGATCGATGGAGAGAAGAGCGGCGACGCCGGCGAACTGGACATGAATGACATCAAGAGCAAGGCGCGCCGCCGGGCAAAGCCGGCCTCTTGATGCGAAGAATCCGTAAACACGCACTCGCCGAAAGCGATCTCATCGGGATTTGGCAATACACCTTCGAACAGTGGGATGCGGCCCAGGCTGACAAGTACCTGGATGACCTGGACGACGGCATCCAACAGCTTGCGGACAACCCGAGATGGGCGCGAAACGCGACAACGTGCGCGAGGGCTACCGCGTCCTGTTCATCAACAGCCACGCGATCTACTACAACGTGACACAGTCCGCCATCCACGTCATCCGCGTGCTTCACGGCCAGATGGACCCCGGCAGGCATTTATAGCGCTTGATGGCTGACAAGCTGGCGCATTGCGCTGGAGATAGGCATTCCAGCCAGTCAGCGTATCCAGCAGAGAGTTCGAAGTTTGTCCCTCCGGGCGCGCCATCCCCGCTATTTCGACACCGATGCCAGCGCGCCCGCCAGCTCGCGCAGGAGCCGCGCGCCGTCGCCCCGCCATGCGCTGCCGTGCATGCAGGCGAGCGTCGCAGGGGCTTCGCGCGCGCAGCGTTCGAGGACGGCGCCCGTCTGCGGGGCATGCGCGTAGTAGTCGAGCGGCGCGCGGAACGCCTCGCTCGGGCCGAGGATGTCGGCTTCGGTCAACGCCGTCTCGCCCGTGCCCCCTTGCGTGAAGAGATCGCCGCAGAAAAATGTGCGCGTGCGCATGTCCAGCGCGAGACCGCAGTCCCAGCCGTGCGGCATGTGCGGTGTGTCGAACCAGCGCAGCGTGTGACGCCCGAGTGCGAGCTCTTCGCCATCGGCGAGAGGCCGGGGCGCGCGGTCGGCGAAGTCGTTGATGGCGACCATGGCGGCAATGCGGCCGCAGACCGCCTCGGCCTGCGGCGCGGCCGCCAGGAAGCCGTTGAGCGCGCCGCATTCGTCGGCTTCGAAATGCGACAGTCCGATGTATCGCAGCCGCTCGACCGGCAGCACGGCCGCCACGGCCTCGCGGACGAGCGGGAAGAGGCTGCGCTGGCCGGTATGAAAGAGCATCGGCGCGTCGTCCACGATGAGGTACTGGTTGAAGCTGAAGGCGTCCGGGCCGCCCGGGACGGTGACCGGGGTGTTGATGCGGTAGATGCCGTCCGCGATCTCGTGGACGTTGGTTCCGTGCTGGCTGTTCGTGATCATGGGGACTCCGGTGGTGATCATCCTTTGTGTAACGAGGCGGCCGGACGTTACACATCGGGGTATGGTGAGCGACTTTGCGGCTGTGATTTCCCTCCGGGGCGGCGTTGCCTATGCTGTGTGCATGCGCGACGCCCCGTTGTCCGCGGCGGAAGATGCGGTGCTCGCCGGGCGCATCGCCGCGGCGGCGCCCGGGCGTGACGCGGCGGCCGAGGCGGAGCTCTGCCGGCGGTTCGGGCCGCGGCTGCGGCTGTATGGCCTGCGCCATCTGCGCAGCGAAGCCGCGGCGGCGGATCTCGCGCAGGACGTGCTGATCATCGTGCTCGTGAAACTGCGGGCGGGCCAGGTTCGCGACACGGAACGCCTCGGGGCGTTCGTCCTCGGCACGGCGCGCCAATGCGCCATGGACTCGCGACGCGGCGGCGCCCGCCGCGAGCGCCTGCTCGGCACCTTTCCGGTGGATTGGCAGCCGCTCGAGGCGGAGGACGCGGAGGCGCTCGACACGGTGCGCCTGCACGATTGCCTGCAGCGTCTCGCGGAACGGGAGCGCACGGTGCTGCTCATGTCCTTTTACAATGATATGGCCGCGAACGCCGTGGGCGTCGAGCTCGGGCTGTCCGCCGAGAATGTGCGTGTCATCCGGCATCGTGGCATACGGCGACTGCGCGGATGCATGGACTCCGGCAAGGAGCTGTCATGAGCGGCCCCCGCTGTCGCGCTCCGCCGTCATTGCCCGATCTGCTCGATTACTGGTTCGGTGACCGGGGCGGCGCATGGGAGGCGGGCATCGAGGAGCACCTCTTCGACTGTGCGGAGTGCAGCGCGCGCCTCGCGCGCCTCCCGCCGCTCGGGCAGGCCGTCGCGCAGGCAGTCGCGACCGGGGCTGTGCGGTCGGTACTGCCGGCCGCCTTCGTGCGACGGCTTAAGGAAGCCGGGCTCGCAATTCGCGAGTACCGGATACAGCCGGGCGGCAGTGTCCATTGCACCGTGGCGCCACACGATGACCTGGTCGTTGCGCATTTGCAGGCGCCGCTCGGCGATGTGGACCGTCTCGATCTGGTGCTCGATGCCGGCGAGGGCGGTGCGCGCCGTCGAGTGGCGGATGTCGCATTCGATCCGGCGGCGGCAGGGGTGGTGCTGGCCTCGAGCGTTCCGGAGCTGCGCAGACTCGGCGAGGTGACGCAGCAGGTCGAGCTGGTTGCGGTGACCCACGGCGAGGACCGTGTGCTCGGCCGCTACACCTTCAATCACTCGCCGTGGCGTTGAGCGCGGTTTCGGGCCGGGCGGAGTCCTTGCCGTAGTTCGTTGCGAGATAGCGCACGATGATCGCGGCATTCTCCGGCGTGATGGGCGCACCCATCACGGTGATCATTTTCGTGACCACTTTCCGCCAGCCCGCCGCGTCGAGGAACGGCGAGTTCATCACGATGTAGTCGAGGCTGTGGCAGATCGCGCAGCCCGATTGCGTCTCGACGAGGCCGGCGCCCGGCGCGAGGGACACGCCCGATTCATCGGCGGCGTGCAGGGGCATCGCCGCGCAACAGGCGACGAGGAGGGCCATCGCGATGCGCAGTTCACGTGACATGGTATTCGACCTTCTGCACAACATTGTGGTGGTAGCCCGCGGGGTTCTGCACCAGCGCTTCGGGCTGCGTGGCGCCGTCCCGCGCGACCGCGCGCACGCGCAAGGACTGCAGGCCGGGGCCGGATGGCGTGAAGCCGAAGCGCCATTGTCGCCACGCGTAGCGACCGAGGTCGGGGCCGAGTTGCGCTTCGCGCCAGCGGGCGCCGCCGTCGATGGAAGCCTCCACGCGGCGCACGCCCGAGCCGCCGTCCCACGCGATGCCCCGGATTTCGACGCGACGGCCGCGTTCGAGCTGCGCCCCGGGTGCGGGATCCGTCACCAGGGAATTCACCTTGATCGACGTAATGGGCGAGGTTTGCGTCGTGTCCTGCGAATCGAAACCGCTGGGGCCGAAGAGCCCTCCCGGCACGCGATACGCGCTCTTCATCCAGTACCCCTCGAACGGCTGGTCGATCACCCGCAGGTCCACGATCGCCTTCATCCAGTACGTGGCGGTCCAGCCCGGCACGACGAGCCGCGCAGGAAAGCCGTTCCACACGGGCAGGCGCGTACCGTTCAGTTCGAATGCGATGATCGTGTCCGGATCGAGCGCCTTCCACAGCGGCACACTCTTGGCGAAGTCGGGGCCGGTGAGCAGCAGGGTATCGGCGCCGTTCGCGACGACCTCGAGTGCGCCGGCGCCGAGGCCGGCATGGTCGAGCACCTGCTGCAATCGCACGCCGCGCCAGATCGCGTTGCCCATCGCCCCGTAGCCCCATTGCACGCCGGGCACGTGCGGCGAGAACAGCCCGCGCCGGTTGCCGGAGCACTGGTTGACGGCGGCGACCTCGACCTGCCCGAAACCGCGGGCGAGTTCGTCGTAGGTGAATTCGCGGGGGCGGCGCACTCCGGGGCCCGAGACCCGCAGGCGCCAGTCGGCGAGCGTCACGTCGGGGACATTGTCGTGCCAACGCACGTAGAACAGGTCGGCCGGCGTGTACGCCTGGCGAAATCCCTCGCGCGGCATCTCGAAATTGGGCGGGCGGAAGCTGCGCTTGACGAGCGGCTGCTTGCCGGCGAGCGAGGCGAGCACGCTCGAGGAGCGTGCGCCGGACGGCAGGCCGGCAGGATCCGCGGCCCATGTGGCCGGGGCCGCAATCAGTGCGCCGGCGATGGAGCCGGAGGAGCGCCACAGGAAAGTCCGCCGATTCATGATGCCTCGTCGCACGCGTTCGTCACGCCACAGTGTCAGGCGAACGGGTGATCCGCTGCAAGCGTGACGCACTGCGCGGAGTGCTATCGTAAGGGCCGGTACCAGCGTGAGGCGTGTTCACGACATGCAGGCTCCCGATTCCGACGCGCTCGTCGTCTTCGGCATCACCGGTGATCTCGCGTTCAAGAAGATCATCCCGGCGATGGCCGCCCTCGCGAGCCGCGACCGCCTGCACCTGCCGGTGCTCGGCGTCGCGCGTGATTCGTGGAGCGCCGGGCAGCTCGCCGACCGCGTGTGCGCGAGCCTGCGCGCGCACGCGCCGCACCTCGACGAGTCCGCGGCCCGTTCGCTCGCCGCGCGCACGCGCCTCGTCACCGGCGACTACCGGGATGGGGAGACTTTCCGGCGGCTCGGGGCAGCGCTCGGCGAAGCGCGCGCGCCGCTCCATTACCTCGCGATTCCACCGAGCCTTTTCGGCGATGTCGTCGCGCAACTCGGTGCGTCGGGCTGCGCGGGCGAGCATGCGCGCGTGGTCGTCGAGAAGCCGCTCGGGCGCGACCGCGCCTCGGCGCGTGTCCTCAATGCGCACCTGGCGCAGGTCTTCGACGAATCGCGCATCTTCCGCATCGATCATTTCCTCGGCAAGGAGCCGGTGCAAAACCTGCTGTATTTCCGCTTCGCGAATGCGTTCCTCGAGCCGCTGTGGAACCGGGTGCACGTCGCGAGCGTGCAGCTCACGATGGCGGAGACGTTCGGCGTCGAGGGCCGCGGCAGGCTGTACGAGGAACTCGGTACCATCCGCGATGTGGTGCAGAACCATCTCCTGCAGGTCGTGAGCCTGCTCGCGATGGAGCGGCCGGGCGCCTACACGAGCGATGCGTTGCGCGACGAGAAGGTGCGCGTGCTCGAATCGATCGCGCCGCTCGGTGCGCGACAGGTCGTACGCGGGCAGTACGGGGGCTATCGCGGGGAGCCGGGCGTGGACCCCGCATCACGCGTCGAGACCTTCGTCGCGCTGCGTTTCGGCATCGATACGCCGCGCTGGGCCGGCGTGCCGTTCCTCGTGCGCACCGGCAAATCGCTCGCGGTGACCGCGACGCAGGTGACCGTGCGCCTGAAGGCGCCGTCGCCCGCGTTGTTCGACGGCGCGCCCGACGACCCGAATTACGTGCGCTTCCGGCTCGGCCCGGACCGGGTCTCCATCGGCCTCGGCGTGCGCACCAAGGCGCCCGGCGAGGCGATGCGGGGTCGCGACACCGAGCTCTTAATGTGCAATGAGGACACGGGCAGCGCGAGCGCCTACGAACGGCTGATCGGCGACGCATTGCGCGGCGATCCTGCGCTCTTCGCGCGGCAGGATTCGATCGAAACGGCCTGGCGCATCGTCGACGGGGTCGCGAGCGGTGCCGCGTCGCCGACTCCTTACGAGTACGCGCCCGGCAGCTGGGGCCCGCAGGCGGCGGATACGCTGGCGGCCGACCTCGGCGGCTGGGTCGATCCGGGCACGGGGTGCTGAACGCATGCGGTGGGTGACCGGCGAGGATGTCGCGACAACCGAAATGGCGGCGGCGGAGTTCATTGCCGCGCGCCTCGGCGACGCCATCGCGGCGCGCGGCGTGGCGAGCTTCGCGGTGAGCGGTGGGCGCACGCCGTGGAACATGTTCGCTCGCCTCGCGACACTCGGGGTCGCGTGGACGCAAGTGCGCGTGTTCCAGGTCGACGAACGCATCGTCGCGGCCGACAGCGACGAACGCAACTGGAAGCAATGGTGCGCGACGCCGCTCGCGCAGCGCATCCCCGCGTCGATGCAGCACCCGATGCCGGTCGAACTCGATGATCCGGCCAAGCGCTATGAAGATACGCTGCGGTTGCACTGCGGCGACCCGCCGGTCCTCGATGTCGTGCATCTCGGCATCGGCGACGATGGCCACACCGCGTCGCTGTTCGTCGGTGACCGGCTGATCGTGGAAGCCGCGCGCGATGTCGGCGTGAGCGCGCCGCGCTACGGGCTGCGGCGCCTGACCCTGACCCTGCCCGCGCTCGGGCGCGCGCGGGCGATCGTGTGGCTCGCACTCGGCGCCGCCCGCCAGGCCGCGATACGCCAGTTGTATGCCGGCGACCGGTCGATCGCCGCGAGCCGGGTCGCGCGCGACCAGGCCACGGTATTCACCGACCCGGCGGCGGCTCCCTAGGCGGCAACGCGTGCCCGCCGAACGCATTGCGCACGAGGGCAAGGAGGCGCGCCCCGAAATCGCCCGCGCCCTGTGAGGCGAAGCGGGTCATCAGCGCCGCGCTGATGACCGGTGCGGGGATGCCGAGATCGATCGCCTCGCGCGCAGTCCAGCGCCCTTCGCCCGAGTCGGCGATGCGTGCGCCGACACGCGCGAGGGCGCCCGGGTCCTGCAGCGCGCCCGCGGCGAGATCGAGCAGCCAGGAGCGGATCACGGTGCCGTGGCGCCATGCTTCGGCAATCTCGCCGAGCGGCAACGCGAAGTCCTTGCGCGCATCGAGCAGCGCGAAGCCTTCGGCGTACGCCTGCATCAGCCCGTACTCGATGCCATTGTGGACCATCTTCGCGTAGTGACCGGCGCCCGCCGGGCCGCAGTACACCCAGCCCTTGTCGGGCGCCGGCGCGAGGGCGCGCACGACCGGCAGGATGCGCTCGAACTGCGCGCGATCGCCGCCGACCATCAGGCCGTAGCCTTCGGCGAGCCCCCACACGCCGCCCGACACGCCGGCATCGAGGAAGCCGATGCCGCGTTCCGCAAGCCGCTGTGCGCGGCGCTGCGAGTCGCGATAGAACGCATTGCCGCCGTCGATGACGAGATCGCCGGTGCCGAGCCGCGCCGCGAGGGCCGTGATGTTCTCCTCGGTCGCTTCGCCCGCGGGCACCATCAGCCAGATGATGCGCGGCGCCGGCAAGGCTGCCAGCAGGTCGTCGAGCGAGGGCACGACGCGGATACGCGGTTCGTCGGGCAGCGCCGGCAGTGGCGGGCGGCTGTAGCCCGTCACGTCGATGCCGTGTCGCGCGAGGCGCTGCGCCATGTTGGCGCCCATGCGCCCGAGTCCGATCAGTCCGAGGTGCATCGTCCGATAGTAACCCACACGCCGCAATGCGCGGCCACCGACGTCCGTGAGGGTGGCAGCCCATTCTCGGCATCGCGATG
The DNA here is from genome assembly GCA_050249415.1 of Steroidobacteraceae bacterium. GTDB lineage: Bacteria > Pseudomonadota > Gammaproteobacteria > Steroidobacterales > Steroidobacteraceae > CADEFQ01. Next base: position 85,905 of record JBFWQO010000011.1, on the reverse strand, counting down.
GAACGCGGGCTGCCAACCGGGCGTATTCGCGTCGGCGACTGGATGATCGGTCGATCGACCGGCCGCTCGGCGAGATGATCCCGATCCAGGACGACCTCGCGCGCGCGGTGGGCACCGCGCCCGATCCGGGGTTCGCTCTCGCCTATGCCGGCAAGGCGATGACCCGGCTCGCCGACATCCACCCGACGAACGCGTGCAGCGGATGAACGACGCCATGCGGGTGCGGATCGAGGCCGGATAGCCATTTGCCATAAAACCCGGTGTCGCACAATACCGACGCGCCTGCCCGACATACGTTAGATTGGCGCCCTTGGACATGCGGGGCACAAGGCGGTCGGCAGTGCGGGTGGCCGCGTCGGCGACGGCGCTGCTCGCCGTCGCGTCGATGGTCGCGACGCTGCCTGCGGGGCAGGCGGCCCACGCCGCGGATGCGGCGAGCGTGCCGCATCCCGCCGCGACGCTGGTCGAGCGCGGTTCCATCGCGATGCGTTCGGATCCGGACGCGAGCCGCCGGGATGCCGAGGCCGCGCTCGGGCTCCTGCGCACCCGCCCCGATGCCGACCTCGAGATCCGCGCGCGGCTGCTCTTGTGCGACTACCAGTCCGAGCGCGACCAGGCCGCCATGGAAAAGCAGGTCGCCGCGATCGAAGCGCTGCTGCCGCGCGCGCGGCGGCCCGGACTGCGTACGGGCCTGCTCAGCTGCCAGGGCGAGATGCGCGAAACGCTCGGTGACAACGCGCAGGCGCTCGCATTCTTCGAGCAGGCGGTGCGCGTCGCTTCCGATGCGCGCGACGACGAGATGATCGCGAACGCGCTGTATTCGCGCGGCTACGTGCTCGGGCTGCAAGGCGAGTACGCGCTCGGCCTCGCGGACCTGCGCCGCGCGCAGGGCCTCTACGAGACGCTCGACAAGCCGGCGCACGCGCTGACCGCGATGAACGGCATCGCGATCCTCTACAACCGCATGGGCGATTACGCGCAGGCGCGCGACATCTACACGTCGGCGCTCGCGCTGCAGCGCGAGGCGAAGATGCTGCGCGAGCAGGCGGTCACGCTGCACAATCTCGGCCGGGCACACGAGTACCTCGGCGAATGGCCCGAAGCACGCCGCTCGTTCACCGAATCGCTCGCGATCAATCGCGAGATCCACTACGGGCGCGGCGAAGCCTATGCGCTGCGCGGACTGGCGGCCGTCGAGAACGGGCTCGGCAACTGGCGCGGCGCGCTCGACCTCCTCGGGCAGGCGTCGGCCCTGCTGCGCTCCACCCCGGATGCGCGCCTGAGGGCCCAGATCGACCTCGCACGCGGCATCGCGTTGCACGGGACCGGAGAGCTCGACGCAAGCGTCGCGGCGCTGCGCGACGCGATCGAGGTGTTCAGGAAGGGCGAGGCACGCGGCGAGCTCGCGGCGGGCTACGCCGAACTCGCAGCCGTGGAAGCGGCGCGCGGCGACTGGCGGAGCGGCTACACGCAGCTCGCGCTCGCAAAGCAGGTCAACGAGCGGCTGCTGCGCAACCAGATCGACCAGCGATTCGCGACGCTGCGCGTCGAGTTCGACACCGCGTCGAAGGAAGCGGAGAACGCGCTGTTGCAGCGGGATATCCGCGAGAACGAACGGGCGCTCGCGCAGAGCCGCTCGGTGCGCCGCCTGCAGGCGGTCGCGATCGCGCTCGCGGCGCTGCTCGTCGCGCTGCTCGCCACGCTCGCGATGCACCAGCGGCGCACCACCCGGCGCATGCGCACGCTGGCGCATACCGACGAGCTGACCGCCGCGCCGAACCGGCGCGCCGTGCTCGGGCGCCTCGCCGTGATCCTCACGGCCGAGGGCGCGGGGCCGTGCTCGACCCTGATCACCGACATCGACCACTTCAAGGGCATCAACGACCGCTACGGGCATCCCGTCGGTGACGAAGTGCTGAAGATCGTGGCGCAGGCGCTGCGCGACGCACTGCGCGAGCCGGCGTTCTTCGGGCGGCTCGGCGGGGAGGAATTCCTCGTCGTGTTGCCCGAGACGGTGCTGGACGAGGGGCGCGCGACGGCCGAACGCGTGCGCCAGAGCATCGAGGCCATCGACCTGTCGCATATCTGCCCGGTCGGGCGCAGGATCACGGTCAGTGTCGGTGTCACGGCGTCCGTGCCCGGCGATTCCCCGAGCTCGATGCTGCAGCGGGCCGACGAGGCGCTGTACGCGGCGAAGCGCGCGGGACGCAATGCCGTACGCGTTCTTGCGCGCGTGAGCGCGACGTCAGCGACCGGTGCGCATGGCACGTCGCACGATGCGGTCGACCAGACGCGGGGCGACAATCTTCAGGACGCGGCCCGCCCGACCGCGTAGCGACGTGATCAGGAGCCGCTGCCGGCGCGCCATCGCACGGTGTATGCGGCGCGCGCAGTCCTCCGCGCTCATGATGCGCCGGCCGTCGAGCGGGCTCGTGCCGAGCGCGCGACCGTCGGGGCCGAGCGCGCGTTTGTGGATCTCGCTCCGCACGAAATCGGGCGCGACGAGCGTCACATCGACACCGGAGTCGGCCACCTCGATGCGCAGCGATTCATAGAAGCCGACGACCGCGTGCTTGGATGCCGCGTACGCCGTGCGCCCGGGTACGCCGGTGAGGCCCGCCACGCTGGCGACGGGCACGATGAGCCCGCGCACGCGCACGAGATGCGGCAGCGCGGCTGCCGTGAGCCACACGTTGGCGAGGAGGTTGAGGCGCAGCAGCTGCTCGAAGACGCCGAGGTCCTGCAGCTCGTCGAAGCGGCTCCACATCGTGCCGCCGGCGTTCGCGACGAGCACATCGAGGCGGCCGAACCGCGCGACCGCGGTCGCCACGAGCGCTTCGCAGGCGCTGCGGTCGGTGACGTCGACCGCGACGGGCAGCGCCTGCGCGCCCCGCGCGCGGCACTCCGCCGCGAGTGTATCGAGCCGTGGCGCGGCACGCGCAGCGAGCACGAGATTCGGCTGCTCCACCGCGAGCGACAGCGCGAGCGCGCGGCCGATGCCTTCCGAGGCGCCGGTGACCAGGATCGTCCTGCCGTGGAATTCCATGGTGCAAACCTACCACCTGCGCCGCGGCAGCCACTATCCTTGGCGGCGATGTCCACCGCACCCGGCGTGCAGCGCCTGCTCGCCCCCAACGCCTCGATGATGACCGGCCCGGGCACCAATACGTGGCTGCTCGGTGACCCGCCCGTGGCCGTCCTCGACCCGGGACCGGCGATTCCCTCGCACATCGAGGCGATACTCGCGGCTGCGCCACGGCTCGAGACCGTCTTCGTCACGCACACGCATCCGGATCACTCACCCGCCGCGGCAGCCTTGAAAGCGCGCACCGGCGCGTGGCTCGTCGGACGCTCGCCGCCCGGGGACGGGCGACAGGACGCGAGCTTCGTGCCGGATGCGGTACCGTCACGCGACGAGGTCTTCAGTGCGGGCGGACTGCGCCTGCGCGCGATCGACACGCCGGGCCATGCATCGAACCACGTGTGCTGGCTGCTGGAGGGCGAGGGGTACCTGTTCTCCGGCGACCATATCCTCGAGGGCGTCACGCCCGTGATCCTCGTGCCCGATGGCGACATGGGTGCCTACCTCGAAGCGCTCGCGCGCTTGAAGACCTATCCGTTGCGCGCCATCGCCCCGGGGCACGGGCGGGTCATCGTCGACGCGTACGGCGAGATCGATCGCGTGATCGCGCATCGCCTGCATCGCGAGGCGAAGATTCTCGCGGCGCTCGCGACGCGCGACGCGGCGACGCTCGATGAGCTGCTGGCGCCCGTCTACGCGGATGTGCCGCGCGACCGCCACGCGCTCGCGCGCCTGACGCTCGAAGCACATCTCATCAAGCTCGAGCGCGACGGCCGCGTGACGCGCCGCGGGACGCGGTGGCATGCGGCCTGACGCACGCGCCTCGCGCCACCTGGCCGTCGTGCTGTCGCGGATCGACCTCGATCGCGCGGGACGCGCGGTGCTGCGCGGCATCGACTGGACGATCAGGCCGGGCGAGCGCTGGCTGGTCTTCGGCGCCAACGGCGCCGGCAAGACGCAGTTGCTGAAACTCGTGGCGGGCGCGGTGTGGCCGAAGCCGACCGGGCGGGGGCGCCGGTGCTATCGGCTCGGGCGCGAATGGCACACGACGCCACAGGAGATACTCGCCGACGTGGCCTACCTCGGCCCCGAGCGGCAGGACCGCTATCAGCGCCATGGCTGGAATGCGACGGTCGAGCGGATCGTCTCGACCGGGCACTTTCGCACGGATCTGCCGCTCGATCCGCCCGATGCGGCGTCCCGTCGCGCAGTGCGCACCGCGCTCGCGGCCCTCGACATCGAGCGGCTCGCGCGGCGACGCTTCCTCTCGCTGTCGTTCGGGGAACGGCGCCTCGTGCTGATCGCGCGCGCACTCGCGGGACGCCCGAAACTGTTGCTCCTCGATGAGCTGTTCACGGGACTCGATACGGCGTACCGGGAGCGGGTCGCGGCGTGGCTCGAGCGTACGGCCCGCGCGCGACGCCCGTGGGTGCTCGCGGCGCATCGGGCCGGTGATGTGCCGCGCGCCGCGACGCATGCGCTCGTGCTCGAACGCGGGCGCATCGTGTACCGGGGGCCCATCGGGCGCGCGCCGCTCACCGCCTGGTTTGATCGCGGGCAGGCCACGCGTGGGGCGCGGCGGCCGGCGACGCGGCGCCGACCGGCCGGTCGCGTACTCGTGCGCCTCACGCATGCCGACGTCTACGTCGACGGCACGTCCGTGCTGCACGATCTGGATTTCGAGCTGCGCGCCGGCGAATGCTGGGTGGTGCACGGCGGCAACGGGTCCGGCAAGACGACCTTGCTGCGCACCCTGTACGGTGATCACGGGGTGGCGAGTGGCGGCACGGCGTTTCGCGACGGAGTCGAGCCGGGCGTGGCGCTCGAAGCCTTCAAGCTGCGCGTCGGCTTCGTCGCACCGCACCTGCAGACCGACCATCCGCTGCATCTTGCCGTTGCCGAGGTGGTGCAATCCGGCGCCCGCGCGAGCATCGGGCTCGCCGAACCCGCGACCGCGCGCGAACGCGCGGCCGCCTTGGCGGTGATGCGCGAGTTCGGTGTACGGCGCTTCGCCACGCGCACGCTCGGGGATCTCTCCTATGGCGAAGCGCGGCGTGTGCTCTTCGCGCGCGCGGCCATGGCGGGGCCCGACCTGCTGTTGCTCGACGAGCCGTTCGCGGGGCTCGATCCGCCGGCGCGCGCCGATCTCATGCGGCGGCTCGGGCGCCGGGCGGCCCGGGGCGCCGCCCTCGTCATGGCAACCCATCATCGCGAGGAATGGCCGTCGTTCGCGACACACGAGATCGAGTTGCGGCAGGGTGCCGTGCGCTATCGCGGGCCGGTGCGGGCGTGACCCCATCGCTCCCGTGCCGTCGCGGATGGATCTGCGTGTGGGCGCTCATGCTTGCGGGCTTGCCCGCCATCACGGTCACGGCGTGCGGGCCGCGCGAGGCGCCCGTGCCTGCCGTGCCGGTCGCGGGCGGCCGCTCGCCGCCCATGCCGCCGTTGCCCGCCACGGAAGCCCACATCGACCCGTCGGCGCTCAACGCGGCAGGAATGCTCGCCGAGCGCGACGGCGCCACGGCGCTGCTCGTCGCGCGTAACGGCCATATCGTCTTCGAGCGCTATTGGCTCGGCACGGCGTTTCGGACACCGATCGAGGCCGGCGCCTGGCAAGGCGTGATCGACGACCTCCTGGCGGGCGCTCTCGCGGACGATCGCAAGCCGTTGCACGCCGACTCGACCCCGGAGCGCGCGCAGATTGCCGCTGCGGCGGGTGTTGCGTACGAGGCCTATCTGTCGCAGCGCCTGTGGCGCCCGCTCGGCGCCTACGACGCGACGCTCGCGCCGGACCTGCGCGCGGCGCAGGGCGACTGGATCCGCGTCGGCGAGTTGCTCGCGAACGATGGTGTGTACCTCGGCGAGGAACTCGTGCGACCCGGTTGGGTCGCGCGCGTGCTGGCACGCCACGGGTGCGCCGATGAGGGCGGGGCGCCGGGGCGGGTCCGCGACCTGTGCCACCTGCCCGGGGCAGGTGCGGCGGGCCTCTGGGTCGCGCCCTCGCTGCGGCTCGTCATCCTGCGGACGGGTGGGGCGATCACAGCGGCGAGCGCCGGGACGGATGCGAGAATGCTCGATGCGATACTGCGCGGTGTCACCGACCGGCCTCGCGCGCGCGCACCGGACGATGGCATGCCGGATCCGGCGACGCTCGTGCCGGCGCATTGACACTGCGAGGGAGCCCTGCTTGAAGCCACTGCTGACGCTGTTCATCGTGTGCGTGATCGACGTGCTCGGCTTCGGCGTCATCGTGCCGCTGATCCCGTACATCGGGTCGCGGTTCGAGGCGTCGGCCACGTTGATCACGGCGATCCTCGGCGTCCACGCGCTGTGCCAGCTGATCGCGGCGCCCGTCTGGGGACGACTCAGCGACCGATACGGCCGCCGCCCGATCCTGATGTTTTCCCTCAGCGGCGCCTGTGTGTCCTACGCGATGCTCGGCTTTGCGCCGGATATCGCCTGGGTACTCGCATCGCGCGTGCTCGGCGGCCTGATGGCGGGCAACATTTCCGCCGCGATGGCCTACGCCTCGGATATCAGCACGCCCGAAGAGCGCACCAAGGCGCTCGGTACCGTCGGGGCCGCCATCGGCATCGGCTTCATGCTCGGGCCGGCGATCGGCGGCATACTCGCGGGCGACAATCTCGCGACCGCGAGCTTCGTGCGTCCGGCACTCGTCGCGATGGCGCTCAGCCTGTTCGCGATCGCCCTGGTCGCGCTGTTCCTGCCGGAAAGCCACACCGCCGAGCATCGCGCGCGCATGGCGGGCGTCACGGACGGGCGCCGCACGCCGCTCGCCTTGCTGCGGCGCCTGCCCGGGCTGCGCTACGTGACGCTGGCCGCGCTCTGCATCGCGATCGCGCAGGCGATCTTCGAGTCGATCTTCGCGCTCTGGGCGCTCGCGCGCTTCGGCTACGGACCGCGCACCGTCGGGCTGCTCATGTTCGCGCTCGCGATCGTGCCCGTGACGATGCAGGGCGCGCTCGTGCGCGTGCTCGCGCCGCGCTTCGGCGAGCACCGGCTGGCCATCGCCGGTGTCGCCGCATTCGTCGTCGGCATGATGATCGCCGCCGCGGTGCCCGGCATCGAAGTGGCGCTCGTCGGTCTCGCCATAGCGGGCGCGGGTTCGGGCGCTTTCAGTCCTTCGGGGTCGGCCCTCGCCTCGAAGGAAGCGAGCAGTGCCAACCGCGGCAGCGTGCTCGGCACCTACCAGACGAGCAGCAGCCTCGGGCGGGTGATCGGGCCGTTCATCTCGGGCGCGGTGTTCGCCCGGTTCGGCGCGGGCTCGCCGCTGCTGCTCGGCGCGCTGATCGCCGCGCCGGCAGCCCTCGCGATCCTGCTGTCGAAGCGCAGCGCCGTCAGTAACTGAGCTCGAAACGCAGGCCGCTCACGAGCGGGCGGCCCGCTCAGAACGCCGTGTCGAAACCCACCAGCAGGCTGTTCTCGCTGGTCTGATGCCCCACGTAGGGTGGTCCGCCGCGTGTCTTGCCCAGCAGGTCGCCGTTCACTTCGACGACCAGTTTGAGGTTGCGCATCAGGTAGTACGATGCGCCGACGGACAGCGAGTTCATCGAGATGCCCTCGTAGATCGTGGCGGTGCCCGCGAAGTCATCTGCTTCGGCGTAATTGTAGAGCAGCGAGAACGACCAGCGATCGTTCGGAATGTAGTCGACACCCGCAAACCCGCCGAACCACTCGAAGTCATGCGTCGGATCGGCGTCGAGGAAGCCGTCCCAGCGATTCCACAGGCCCTGTGCAAACCAGTGCACGTTTCCCGCCACGGTACCCGACAGGTCGACGCCGGCGATGCGCTTGTCGCTTTGCCGTGTGCCGGTTTCAGTGCCGGCGAATCCGGCCGCGCTGGCCTGTTTGCCCGCCAATGCGAACAGGCCGACATTGATCGGGCCGAGTCCGAAGCCGACCCGACCGAAATAGCTCTTGTCGGTGTCGTTGTCGAACATCTTGTCGGGGCGCTTGTAGCCCGGACTGTCGATGCTGAAGTTCTGCTCGATGCCGTTGCCGTTGACGAGGCCCACCGCCACATCCACCGGGCCGACCGCGCGATCCAGGATCAGGCCGCGATCGTAAGTGATGCCGGCGGCCCGGTAAGCGTAGTAATCCTGGAACGTGAGCCGCACTTCGCGCGGGAACATCAGATCGGAGACCTGGAACTGGCCGAGCTGGGCGGCGACTCCCGTGCCGAATACATCGTCGTGGCTGAACCAGGCGTCTTCTATGATGACTTCGCCGTTGCCGCCTTTCTCGGCGAAGATGCCGTAGAAGTAGAAGCTCACATGATCCGAGAGCGGTGCGCTCGACAGCAGCTTGATCATGTACGGAGCCTGCACGTCGGCGCGGGAATCCCGCCCGGTCTGGCCCGTGGCGGGGTCGATGTCCTCGCCGCTGCGGGTCTGGACGAAGGCCTGGGCACGGATTGCGAGCGGCAATGTGCGCGGCAGCGCCAGGCGCTCGTCACCGACGTCGAGCGTGGTCTGGCGCCAGTGCGGAAACCGGAAATTCGCCGCGACGAAGGCCTCGCCGCCGGCGTTCAGGCGCGGAAATGCGCTATGGCATGCCGCGCACGTCACATTGTATTGGCGCGCAAATGCGGGCATTGCCTCGGCACCGGCGCTGAAGAGCGCCGCGATCAGGCCCAGCGCCCAGATGGCGCGTGCCCGCCCCGTGTCCGGACCGCAACGCAGTCCGGCCTGTAACTCTCCCATGTCACCTCTCCCCGTTAAAGCCCGGTCGGTACCGGTGCGACCATCGGCGTCTCCGCCAGCCGATGAAGTGTGCCATGCGCACCCCGCAATGCGAAGGCGAGGCCGGCCGCCCATATTGAACAGGATCGGCCGTGCCGCCTGTGGTCATTGTTCCATCGAGTCCGCCTGACAGTCCGCGGACCCGCTATGCTCGGCGCATGAGTGACAGTTTCAAGCCGTTTGCCAGGGGCGACGTGTTCGTCGGCGTCACCGAGCTCGATAATCCGCTCGATGACCATGCCGGCCGCGGCCGCATCATCCAGTACGACGCGAACCTCGGGCAGAAGGGCGTCCTGTGGCTCGGCGCCACGACGCACCTCGTCGGGGGCCTGAATTTCGATGCGCGCGGTGTGCTGTGGGCGTTCGATTCGCACGCGTTCGTCGTGCTGAACATCCACCCCGACGGGCGCGTGCAGATCCGCGACGAACTGCCGACACGCGCCTACTCGCACGTGAACTTCGCGCAGGACGGTTCGTTCTTCCTCGGCGAGCACCTCGTCGGAGACACGATCCGTCCCGAGATCGCCGCGCGCATGAAGACGAAACTGCCGTTCTTTCCGGGCGGCGACCGCTTCGGCGACGGCCACCTGTGGCGTTTTGCCGCCGACGGTACGCTCATGCACGAATACGCGACGCAGACCCACGGCGGCATGGGCGGGTTTCTCGGCATCACCGGCTCGGCACTCGCGCCCGACGGGCGCACGATCGTGTATTGCTCGGAAACCGGGCCGCGCCTCCTGCGGTACGACCTCGCGAACGATCGCCAGTTGCCCGACCTGCAGTCGTTCCAGCCGCCTTTCCAGGGCCCGCCCGAGATGTTCTTCGGTATGGCCTATGCGCCGGACGGGATGCTGTACGTGCTGCGCGGCGCGCGGATCGACGTCGTGAACGACCATGGCGAAACCGTGCGCTCGATAGCGCTCGAAGGCTTCGGCTGGGCGACCATCGCGCTCTCGGCCGACGCACGCCATGCGTATGTCGGCAGCTTCTTCACGGGCGAGGTCGCCAGGGTGTCGCTCGCGTCGGGCGCCGTCGTCGGCAAGGTGCAGACGGGGCAGGCGCGCGCGCTCGCCGGCATCGCGGTGTATGCGGGCCGGTCGCGTGCAACCGGCAGGAAGAGGCGCCCTGCGGCCAGGCAGCAGAAGGCCGGCCCGAAAAAGAAGCGCGCGGCGAAGAAAAAGTCCGCGGCGAAGAAAAAGCCTGCGGCGCGGCGCAAGGTGCCGGCGCGGCACAAAACCGCGGCACGGCGCAAACCTGCGCCGAAGAAAAAGGTCAGCCGAGCAACGCGAACGCGAGGGCGACGCCGAGCGCGGCGATGACCGGAAATACCGAGCGGTTGCGGAAGGTGAACACGATCTGCTCCTTGTGACGGAGATCAGTGTGCCGTCGCGGCGGGCGCAGAAAAAGCCGTCGGACTGGAATTCATCGTCCCGCGCTGCTGCACAATCCGGACGGCCCGGGCCGGGGTCCCGGCGCCATGCGCGCGTATGCGCCGGAGAGTCCCTTGATATACGTCATCGGTGAGCGGCGGATGGCAGCGGAGGGCGACGACTGGTATGTCGCACCGGGCGCGCAGGTCATCGGCAGCGTGCGTCTCGGTGCCGGAGCGAGCGTGTGGTTCCAGGCGGTGTTGCGCGGCGACAGCGACTGGATCGAGATCGGCGCCGGCACGAATGTGCAGGACGGCACGATCATCCACACCGACGAAGGCGAGCCGACGCGCATCGGCGCCCACGTCACGATCGGGCACCGCGCGCTGCTGCACGGCTGCACCGTTGCAGACGAATCGCTGATCGGCAACGGCGCGATGGTGCTCGACCACGCGCGTGTCGGCCGCCATTGCGTGATTGCTGCAGGCGCGCTCGTGCCGCCCGGACGCGATATTCCGGATGGCAGCGTCGTGATGGGCGCCCCCGGCAGGATCGTGCGCCAGGCGGGTGAGCGGGAGCTCGCGCTGATCGCGGCGAGCGCCGCGCACTATCGGGCGCGTGCCGCGCAGTATCGCGCGAACCTGCGCGTCGATCCGCGCAGCGCGGCGCCATAGCCCGTCCGCGCGCCACGAGGCTATGATGGGGCCATGCGGCCGACCATTCACGATGTGGCAACCGCGGCTGGCGTTTCGATCAAGACCGTCTCGCGTGTCCTGAACAATGAGGCCCACGTCAGCAAGGAGACGCGACGCAAAGTCGAACAGGCCGTCGAGGCGCTCGATTTTCGCCCGAGCCTCGCGGCTCGTGCGCTCGCCGGCGGGCGCTCGTACCAGATCGCATTGCTCTACGACAATCCGAGCCCGTATTACGTCTATCACATGCAGTCGGGCGCCCGCGACCGTTCCCGCGAGCTCGGCTTCCGGCTGATATTCCAGGAGTGCGACGTGCACTCCGCGAGGTTCATCGACGAGGTCAAGGCGCTCATCGACGAGACACACGTCGACGGGCTGATCCTCTCTCCTCCCGTCACGGACCAGCCGGGGCTGCTCGCGTTGCTGACGCGGCGCAAGGTGCCGTTCGTGCGCATCGCGCCGGGCAACAATCCCGGCATCTGTCCGTACGCCCACATGGACGACGTGGCCGCGGCGATGGACATGACGCGCTACCTCGCGGGACTCGGCCACAGGCGCATCGGGTTCATCATCGGGCACCCCGATCACAGCGCGTCACGCGATCGCCTGAAGGGATTTCGCAAGGGGCTCGCCGCGGAAGGCATCGCCGAGGATCCGTCGCTGGTTCGACCGGGCATGTTCAGCTACGAGTCGGGCCGCAATGCCGCACTCGAACTGTTCCGGCTCGATGCGCCACCGACTGCCATCTTCGCGAGCAATGACGACATGGCGGCCGGCGTGCTGGCCGCGGCCCACGAGCACGGCATCGCCGTGCCGGACGAACTGTCCATCGCGGGCTTCGACGACACCGATCTTGCGCGTGCGCTGTGGCCGCCACTCACGACGATCCACCAGCCGACGCGCGAGCTCGCGTATGCCGCCGCGGACCTGCTCCTGAGCACGCCGAAGAAGTTCCAGGTCCGCGCGCTGCCCTACAAGCTGGTGGCGCGAGGCTCCACGGGCGCACCACGCATCGGGCGCTGCAGGTTGACAGCGGTATCAGTCCCGTGAGAAACGACCGGTAGACACCAGGGCGCTGCCAAGCGTGTAACCTGCTCGTCATATGGACATGACAGCGCTAGACAATTTGACAGTTGGCGTGCTCGCTCGAGCCGCCGTGTTGGCGGTCTTTACCCTCGTCGGCGCGAGCCCCTGCAACGCCCGGGCGCTCGCCTTCGAAGTGCGCGAGGGCGCGAACATCAACTGGTTCCTGCGCGAAGGGCCGGTGGCTGCCCATGTCGTGCTGCGGTCCGGGATGCGGCCCCGGATCCTCGTGGCCTTCCCCGCCGGCAACAGCGGCGTGGGCCTGTGGTTCGAGCCGCGGTCGAAACCGGACTCATGGTCCGTGGTCGATCAACCGCGGCCGGTGCACGCGGCAGATGCCGGTGGCCGCGCGCTGCACGGCGTGAAGCTGACCGCGGCGATCGACGCCCCGTCGCTCACGGTCTGTCGCGCGGTACTGTCGAGCGTGCGCGTGCTTCGCGACTACGAACTCGGCGGCCCGGTGCCGGCGGCAGTGGAGGCGCGTGGCAGTTCGCAAGCCGGCGAGCTGCAGTGGGCGCGCGATCGGCTGGATGGCGCGCCCGGCTATCTGCTGCGCGTGCGGCCTGTGAAAGGGCGACTGGCGACGCAGGCAGTCGACGACCCCGAACGCGCCGATGCCTCGACGCGACGGATGTGCCGGGGCGACGCCGCGCAGATCGTCGCGCCCGACGATGGCCGCATCGAGCTCGAAATCACCGCCGCGACCGGCGAGCCTCCCCTGACACCGCTACCGGCGGGCGAACTCCTCACGGCTGACGCTGCGCCGGACGCCGCCATGCGGCAGACACTCGAGTTCCTGGCGTTCCGCGAGAAGTTCCTCGCGGGCTCATGGCGATTCCTGACCTACTTCGGTCGCGACACGCTGATGACCCTGCGCCTGCTGATGCCCGTGCTCACGCCGCGCGCCGTGGAAGCGGGGATCGAGTCCGTGCTCGCGCGCCTGTCTGCGCGCGGCCAGGTCGCCCACGAGGAGAGCATCGGCGAGTACGCGGTTCTCGAACACCGCGCCGCGCAGGGTACGACATCGTCGGCGCCCGTCTACGACTACGGGATGATCGACGGCGATTTCCTGCTCGCGCCGGTCGTCGCGTCGTGGTTGCTCGACGATCCCCGGGGGCGTGCGCGCGCGGCGGCGTTTCTCGGCTCGAGGACCGCCTCCGATGGAGGCGCCGGGGAGCCCGGCGCACACGACCGCAATGGCGACCGCCTGCTGCGCAACCTGCGGCTCGTGATGGAGCGCGCGGCGCCGTTTGCGGCAGATCCTCGCCGTTCGAACCTCGTCGCGCTGCTGCCGGGGCGAGCGGTCGGGGAATGGCGCGACAGCCACGACGGGCTCGGTGGCGGGCGTTATCCGTTCGATGTCAACGCTGCGCTCGTGCCGGCCGCGGTGGCAGCAGCGGCGCGCCTCCGCGACAGCGGGCTGCTCACGCCGTACCTCGCCGCTGCCGATCGCGCGCGGCTCTCTGGAGCGGCGCGTGCGGCCGCGGTATGGCGAGAGAAAGCGGCAGGCTACTTCGTCGTGCGCGTCGCGGGCCCCGTGGCGCGCGCCGATATCCGCGCCTATGCAGGGCACCTCGGCGTGTCGGCCGACGCCGCGCTCGGCGCGCTCGCCGGCGGGCGCGCAGGCGACGGTGGGCTGCGGTTTCACGCCATAGCACTCGACGCGGCCGGTGCACCGATACCGATCGTGAACTCGGACGAGGGCTTCGTGCTGCTCCTCGGCCACCCTGACGCGCGCGCACTCGATCTGGCGGTGACCTCGATGATGCGCCCGTTCCCGGCGGGTCTCCTGACGGGTGCCGGTCTCGTGGTGGCGAACCCGGCGTTCGCGCCCACGGCGTTGCAGGGCAGGTTCTCCCGCGATGCCTACCACGGCACTGTGATCTGGTCGTGGCAGCAGGCATTGCTGGCGGCAGGCTTGCAACGTCAGCTGCAGCGCCGGGATCTGTCCGCGCAATTGCGCCAGCGCCTCGCGTCGGCGCAATCGGAGCTCTGGGCCGTGATCGAAGCGGCGCGCGGGTTCGCCAATTCCGAGCTCTGGTCCTGGCGGTACGAACGCGGGCAGTACGCCGTGGCGCCCTTCGGCGCCGAGGGTGCACACGTCGACGAATCGAACGCGGCGCAGCTCTGGAGCACCGCCTACCTCGCCATGCGGCCGCCGGAAAGCGACCCTCCATGAAGTTGTGGTATGAAAACCACAATTACATGACAGCGTTGACAACGCCCGGGTGTTCGCAGAATATCGGGCACGTCTGACGGACGCGATCAACCGAGGGGGCACAATGAACCGGGAATACGGGCTTGTGGGCAATCGGCGGGCGACAGGGATGGCGCACATGCGTCGTCGGCGCCCGACTGCATGGATGCGGCGGTCTGATCCGCCATCAAAGCCATCGATCGGTGCGGGGCGCGACGACAGCGTTTGCGCGGTCGCGTTACGTTTCGTTGCCGCAGGTGCTGCTCTCCTGCTCGCGGCAATGCCGGTGAGGGCACAGGTCGGCAGTCAACAGCCGGCCGAGGCGCCCCTGCAGGAAGTCGTGGTGACCGGTACGGCGGCGGGCGCCGAGATCCGCAAGCTCGATGCGAGCTTCGCGATCACCACGGTCAGCGACAAAGAGATCACGGAATTCTCGCCGCAGAGCACCGCGGATCTCCTGAGGCTCGTCCCCGGCGTGTGGACCGAGAGCTCGGGCGGCGTCGCGGGCGCGAACGTCATGGTGCGCGGGTTCCCGGGTGGCGGCGACGCACCCTACCTCACGGTCTCGGTGAATGGCGCCCCGGTATTCCCGATCCCGACATTGTCGTTCATGGAAAACACCACGCTGTTTCGCATCGACGAGACCGTGCTCAGGATGGAGGCCCTGCGCGGCGGTCCGAATCCGGTGTTCTCGAACGGCCAGCCGGGCCTGACGACGAACTTCATCCTGCGCGAGGGCGGCGATGAAACGCACGGCGTGATCAAGTACAAGACCTCGGACTACGACCTGCGCCGCGTCGACGGCTACGTGAGCGGCGCGCTGGCCGAGGACTTCTACTACATGATCGGCGGCTATATCACGAGTTCGCCGGGCATCAGGGACGCCGGCTACAACTCGGATGAGGGCCAGCAGTTCACGATCAACCTCACCCGCAAACTCGACAACGGCAGGATCAACCTGTTCTACCGCCAGACCGACGACTACGGCCAGTGGTACCTGCCGGTCGCGTTCAACGTGCCGGGCGTGGATGCCAGCTACAACCAGCTCGGACCCCTGAACCGGCGCCAGCAGATCATCACGACGAACGCGTCCGCCGCATTCCCGAACGGCGGCGATCCCGCGGCGGCCAACGCGACACGCAAGACGCTCGATCTCGACGAGGGTCGCGGCTGGCGCGGCGCCATGGCGGGCGGCTCGGTCGTGCTCGACATCGCCGACGGCTGGCAGCTCACCGATCGCTTCAGCTTCACGAGCGGTGATGCCGATACGATCGGCCTCGTGCCGGATGGCCCTGCCGTGCAGGTGGGCGCACTGCTCGCCAACCCGGCGGTCGACACGCGCGCCGTCGTCACGGGACCGATCACCGGTTCCGTCACCGGACGCGCGATCGGCAGCAACGAATTCATCCAGCAGTTCGGCGCCTGGGAAGTGCGCAAGGATCTCGAAGCCTTCACCAACGATATCAGCCTGACCTCGACCTTCGACCGGGGGTCGGCGACTTTCGGCTTCTATTCGTCGAACGCCTCGAGCAACGATGTCTGGGCCCTGGGCAATTCCAAGTACCAGGTCGTGGAGAACCACGGCGAGGTCGTGACCGGGATTGCCTGCAACAGTCCTGCGGTCGACAGCTGCGGCTTCAACTTCGATCCGCTCGAAGACGGCGACGCGACCGCCATGGCGCTTTATGCGGCTACGACCTTCAACCTGACCGACAGGTTGCGGGCGGATCTCGGTGTTCGTTTCGAGAAATACCAGATCGACTTCACGGTCGACGACGGTAACGACGGCGACGTCGATTTCGGCATAGAGACCGACGAGAAGGAGTTCTCGTGGACGGGCGCCCTCGACTACCAGTTCACCGACCGCATGGGCGTCTTCGGCCGCATCAGCTTCGGCCACAAGATGCCGGCTTTCGACGAGTACCGGGACGGGCGCGCCGCGCTCGCGAGCGGCAATGACCTGATCCAGGACATCGACCAGTACGAACTCGGCTTCAAGTGGGGAACACGCAATCTCAGCCTGTTCGCGACCGGCTTCTACACCAAGGTCGATCCACGGGTGATCTTCTTCGTGTTCGGCGGCAATCCGACGATTTCGGAGCAGGAATCGCAGGGCATCGAGCTCGATGGCATGTGGAGGACCGACGCCGGGTTCTCGGTGGGACTCAATGCGACGCTGCTCGATTCGAAGATCAACGTCACGCAGGGTCTCGACACCGAGAACATCGACGGCAACGAGACGGAGCGCCAGCCCAACTGGCAGTTGCGCGTGACGCCGGCCTACGACTTCAGCGTCGGCAATGTCCAGGGCACCGTGTACGGCACGTTCACCGCGGTCGACGATCGCTTCGGCGAGGCGCAGAACGTCAATGTGCTGAAGGGCTACGAGAAACTCGACCTCGGTGTCATCCTGCGGGTCAATGACGCGTTCGTCGTGCAGCTCGCCTCCAACAACGTGACGGACGAGCAGGCGTTTACCGAGAGCGATCCCAGGACACTTTCGGCTCCGAACGGCCGCTTCATCATGCCGCGTACCGTGGAGCTGAGCGTCGGCTATCA
This sequence comes from Steroidobacteraceae bacterium, assembly GCA_050249415.1. Taxonomy (GTDB): domain Bacteria; phylum Pseudomonadota; class Gammaproteobacteria; order Steroidobacterales; family Steroidobacteraceae; genus CADEFQ01. The sequence continues at coordinate 69,160 of JBFWQO010000011.1, read as the reverse complement.
GTTCTGATGCGATCCCCGTGCCCGTTGGCCGTGTCGGCCAACGGGCACGGGGCCATTGCCCGCATCCGTCAGCCTGACATCCGGGGCGCCGCCGCCGGGTCGAGCGCGACCTCCACCTGATCGTCCACTATCCGCCAGTGGTGCGCCGGTAACGGCTCCGTCGCCGGGCCCTTCAAGACCCGCCCGTCGCGCACGTCGAACACGGCGCCGTGCAGCGGGCACTGGAGTTTCGTGCCTCGCAGCCGGCCCTCGACGAGGCGCGCAAACGCGTGCGTGCAGATGTTGTCGACGACGTGCAGGCCTTCGCGCGTGCGGCACAGCAGCAGCTCGCGGCCGTCGACGGTGCAGGCCCGCATCTGGCCGGTCGGCAGGGCGGACAGCGGCAGGGCAGGCACGAACTTCAGCTCCGCCATGAACGGCTAGAACGACAGATTCGTCTCGAAGACGAGCGCGGCGTCGCCGACGATGCGGATCGCACCGACCATACCGTCCCGGTACTCGAGTTCGATGTCCACCTGGCCCGGGCGATTCAGGTAATGGCCCTGCGCGCCCGTGAAGCGGGCGAGATCGCCCTCACGCGGCACGAGGTCGCGTGAGGCGAGATAGACGCCGAGCATGCCGTATGCGTTGCCGCTCACGGGATCCTCCGGGATGCCGATGGCGGGGCAGAACATGCGCGCCTCGACCAGCACGTCCGGCACCTGCGGCTCGAGCGTGAAGACGAAATAGCCGGCGGCACCGAGCTGCGCGGACAGGGTCGTGAGCCGCGCCGCGTCGGGCTTCAGCTGCCGCAGTTGCTCGGGGCCGCGCACGCCGACCATCAACCGGGTGCTCGCGGTGCCGCACACGATGAGCGGGCAGCGGCTGTCGAGATCGCCGCTCGACAGCGCCAGCGCGTCGAGCACCGCGAGGCGCTCGCGCGCGGACAGCTCCCGGCCGATCGCGGGCGCCGGCTGGTGGATCGCGATACGCCGGGTGTCGCCCTCGCCCCGCACTTCGACCTCGATGATCCCGGCCTTCTGCTTCTGGCGCAGCCGCCGCGGGCCCGGGCGCCGCGACATGACGTAGTGCGCGGCGATCGTCGCGTGCGCTACGAACGCGGCTTCGGTGCGCGGCGTGAAGAATCGCATGCGCAGGTCGTGGTCGGCGCCGTCGGCGGAGAGCACGAAGGCCGTATCGGCATTGTTCAGCTCGCGCGCGATCGCGAGCATGTCTTCGTCGGACAACAAATCGGCGCCCAGCACGACACCGGCGGGATTGCCGGTGAAGCGGTGGCGCGTGAAGGCATCGACCTGGAAGACGGCGAGGGAACGACTCATGGCCGCGATTCTAATCGCTTGCATTGCCGCGCACGATCACTAACATGTCGGACACATCCTTGGGGTGGCCCGCTCGCGGGGCCTGAGACGCCATTGGGCGAACCCGTTGAACCTGATCCGGCTAGTACCGGCGTAGGGAGCAGGCATGAATTCTCGCAGCGGCTGGTGGGGGCGCCTGGGCGGCGCCGTATGCGCACTGTCGATGTCCGTCGCGGCGGCGCAGGATATCGACGAAGTGCTGGTCGTGACGTCGCGCCTGCGCGAGGCATCCGTCGACACGTTGCCCGCGAGCGTCACCGTGCTGCCCCGCGAGACCCTCGCATCGGCGGGGCTGCAACATTTCGAGGACGTGATGGCGCTCGTCCCGAACCTCAACTGGTCCGCGGGGACCGCCCGGCCGCGCTATTTCCAGTTGCGCGGCATCGGCGAGCTCGACCAGTATCAGGGCGCACCGAATCCGTCGGTGGGCTTCCTGATCGACGACATCGATTTCTCGGGCGTCGGCGTGCCCGCGACGACATTCGACGTCGAGCAGATCGAGGTCCTGCGCGGCCCCCAGGGCAGCGCGTACGGCGCCAATGCGCTCGCGGGGCTCGTGAGCGTGCGCACGCGCGATGCGCAGCCGGGGTTCGAGCTGCGCGGTGAAGCGACGGCCGGTGACTACGGTACCTACGGCGCCGGCGCCGTGATCGGCGGCTCGCCGGACCGCGCGGGACGGCTGGCGCTGCGCCTCGTCGCGCAGCACTACGGCAGCGACGGCTTTCGCAGGAATGCCTTCCTCGGGCGCGACGACACGAACGGGTACGATGAAGACACGCTGCGCGCGCGTGCGCGCTGGCGCCCCGCCGACACCCTCGACGTGGGTGTCACCGCGATGCTCGTCGACATCGACGACGGCTACGATGCATTCTCGATCGACAATTCACGGGTCACGCAGTCCGATCACCCGGGCGTCGACCGCCAGCGTTCCGTGGCGGGCGCCGTAGACGTGAACTGGCGGCGGTGGGCGCCGTTCGAGTTGCGCAGCGTCACGACGTGGGCGGATTCGAAGATCGATTACGGGTTCGACGGCGACTGGGGCAACGATGCCGGGTGGGGCGTATATGCCCCGTACGACTACACGAGTGACTACGCGCGCCGCCGGCGCACGGCGAGCCAGGACCTGCGGCTCGTATCGGCGCGCACCGCACAGGGCCCCGGCCGACTCGGCTGGATCGCGGGCGCCTACGCGCTCGACCTGCGGGAAGACAACGACCAGCACGATGCGGCGAGCGGCGCCGATTTCCGCGCGCTCACGAGCCGCTATCGCGCCACGAACCTCGCGCTCTATGGCGAAGTCGACTGGCGTGCGGGCGCGCGCACCGTCCTGTCGCTCGGCGCGCGCGCCGAGCGACGCGATTCCCGCTACCACGACCTCGAAGCCCTGTCGGGCGAGGCGAGCAGCTTCGCACCGACCGACACGATGTGGGGCGGGAACCTGAGCGTCACGTTCGAGCAGGATGCCGCGCGCACCTGGTACGCGACGCTGTCGCGCGGTTACAAGGCGGGCGGCTTCAACATCGGCAGCGCCATCCCGGCGGATCGACGCCAGTTCGATCCCGAGTCGCTGTGGAACCTCGAGGCGGGGCTCGCGTGGCGCGCCGCCGACGGCCGCTGGTCGTCGCGCACGTCGCTGTTCTACATGCGCCGCGAGTCGCAGCAGGTGTCGACCTCGCAGCAGCTCGTGCCGGGCGATCCGCTGTCCTACGTCTTCTTCACGGACAATGCCGCGCGCGGCCGCAACTACGGCCTCGAAGCGAGCGCGCAGTGGGCCCTGGCTGCGCGGTTCGATCTCGCCGCGACGCTCGGGCTGCTCGGCAGCGAGTATCTCGGTTATCGCACCGGCGATCCCGTGCGCGATGCGGCGCTCGATGGCCGCGACCAGGCCCATGCGCCGCGCTACCAGTATTCCCTCGCGCTCCAGTATCGCGATCCGGCGGGGCCCTTTGCCCGCGCGGATCTGCAGGGGGTCGACGATTTCTATTTCGACACGAGCCACGACCAGCGCTCGAATCCCCATACGGTCGTGAACCTGCGCATCGGCTACGCGCAGGGGCGCTGGTCGGTCGCGGCCTTTGCGCGCAACGTGTTCGACGAACGTTACGCGATGCGCGGGTTCTACTTCGGAGTCGAGCCGCCGGATTTTCGCGACCGGCGCTACGTGCAGCTCGCGGACGGCCGGCTGCTCGGCGTGACGCTCGATTATCGGTTCAGGTGAACGGAGGGCGCATGGATATCGGAGTCGAAATCAGCCTCTATCCGCTCACGGCGGATTTCATCCCGCCGATCGCGGATTTCATCGCCCGCGTCGGCAAGCACGCCGATCTCAAGGTTGTCACGAACAGCCTGAGCACGCAGGTTTTCGGTCCCTACGATGCCGTGATGCGCGTGCTGCAGCAGGAGATCCGCCCGACGTTCGAATCGGGCGCGAAGGCCGTGTTCGTCATGAAGGTGATCGGGCCCTATGCGGGTGCGTGATCGCGCTTGACACCCTTCGTCGAGCAGTTGCTCGTCGATCTGCGTGCGACCTCGCCGCTCGAGGGCGCATCGGTGGCGCTCGGCCTCGTCTACGTCGTGCTCGCGGTGCAGCGCAGCCGCTGGTGCTGGGTGTACGGCGGCTTGTCGTCGGCCGGCCTCGCCTGGCTCGCGGCGCGATCGGCCCTGCCCATGCAGGCCGCGCTGCAGGCGTTCTATGTCGCCATGGCGGCGTACGGTTTCGCGCGCTGGAGCGCCGATCGCGATGCGGGCGGGCGCGTCACGGTCGGCTGGTGGCCGATACGCCGGCATGTGGCGGCCTGGATCGCGATCGCGGTGCTGACCCTGGTGAGCGCAGAGGCGCTCGCGCGCCACACGCATGCCGCGCGGCCGATGCTCGATGCCGCCTGCACCTGGGGAAGCCTCCTCGCCACGTGGCTTGCAGCGCGCGCGCGCATCGAGAACTGGCTCTACTGGATCGTCATCGATGCGGCGCTCGGCGTGCTCTTCGCCTCGCAGGCGCTCGCGCTCGTCGCCTTACTCTATTTTGTCTACCTCGGCATCGCCGGCGCCGGATTCGCGAGCTGGTGGCGGCGCCTGCCGCGACCGGGATCCGTGTGAACGGCGGCCCGGGGCGCGATGCGCTCGTGCACGTGCCCGGCGCGCTCGTACGCGGCCGGATCGATCCGCAGGTCGAGGTGCGCCCGCTGCACGGCGGGCTCACCAATCGCAGTTTCCTCGTCACGACGACGGCGGGACGTCACGTCGTGCGCCTCGGGACCGCATTCGATGCGCTGCTCGCGATCGACCGGACGGCCGAAACGGCGGCACAGCGGCTCGCCGCCGCGGCCGGGATCGCGCCGCCCGTCGAATATGCCGATACGGCGAGTGGGCTCCTGATCACCCGATACGTCGAGGGGCACGGCTGGACAGCGGGCGACTTTGCGACAGCCGCGCAGATCGATCGTCTCGGCGAACGCTTGCGGTGCCTGCACGCGCTCGAGACAGGAGCCGGGTGCGGCCTCGCGTTTCTCGACCCGGTGGCCCGCGCACGCGAGTATGTCGCGCGCATCGTGCCGGCGGCACCGGGCGAGCGCGCGGCACTCGAGCGCCTGCTCACCGATGCCGAGGCGCGTCTGCCCGACACCGGCGCCGGTACACGAGAGCCTTGCATCGTGCACAGCGACCTGCACGGATCGAACCTCGTCGACGGCGGCGCCTTGTGGCTGATCGACTGGGAATACGCGGCCCTCGCCGACCCGCTGCACGACGCCGCGTGTGTGCTGGCGTACCACCCGCAGGCTGCGCCGCACGCACGGCGGCTGTTCGCGGCCATGGATCTCGAGGTCGGGCCCGGCGCCGTCGCGGCCGCGGTGTGGCTGTTCCGGTTGCTCGTCTTTCTCTGGTACCGCGCGCGCCGTGTGGCGGCCGCGCCGTCGGCGGCCGATCTTGCGGCGGAGCAAGGCGCCGCCAGTGCCCTCGTGCATAATAGGAATCTTTGATCGAGGGGAGTGCGGATGGCAGTGTTGAAGGTCGTCGACCGCGACGGGATCGAGCACGAGGTCGAGGCGCAGCCGGGGCTCAAGGTCATGGAAGTCCTGCGCGAACTCGAGTACGGCGTCGCGGCGATCTGCGGCGGCATGTGCTCGTGCGCCACCTGCCATGTGTACGTGGATCCCGAGTGGGCCGGCCGGTTGCCGGCGCCGATGTCGGACGAGAAAGATCTGCTCTCCGAACTGACCCACTTCGAGGGGCGCTCGCGCCTCTCGTGCCAGATCGATTTCACACCCGCGGTGGACGGCCTCAAGGTCACCATCGCGCCCGACGAATGAGGATGCCATGACCGAAACCGTGCTTGTCGATGTCAGCGACGATGTCGCCGTCGTCACTCTCAACCGGCCCGATACCGCCAACACGCTCGATCTCGCGATGGGACGCGAACTCCTCGCCGCGGCCCTGCGTTGCGAGGCGGACCCCGCCGTGCGCGCGGTCGTGCTGACCGGCGCCGGCAAGGCGTTCTGCTTCGGCGGCGACCTGCGCGGCATGATCGCGGGGGGCCTGCCGGCCGAGCCGTACCTGAAGGAGCTGACGACCCACCTGCACGCCGCGGTCGCACGCTTCATGCGCATGGACGCCCCTGTCGTTGCGGCGGTGAACGGCACCGCGGCGGGCGCGGGGGTCGGTCTCGTCGCGATGGCCGACCTCGCGATCCTCGCGGAAGGCGCGAAGATTTCGCTCGCCTATACGGGCGTCGGTCTCACGCCGGACGGCGGCACCTCGTTCCTGCTGCCGCGCGCGGTCGGCGCGAAGCGCGCGATGGAACTGATCCTGACCAACCGCGCACTGAGCGCCGCCGAAGCGCTCGACTGGGGCCTCGTGAACCAGGTCGTCCCCGATGCGGAGGTGCTCACGGCGGCGCGCGACCTCGCGCGCAAGCTCGCTGCCGGGCCGCGCGGTGCCTTCGGCAAGGCGAAACGGCTGCTCGCGGCATCGCTCGGCGCGCTCGAGACGCAGATGGGCCTCGAGAGCGAGGCCATTGCCGCGCAGGCCGCGGGAGCGGAAGGGCGCGAAGGCATCACGGCATTCCTCGAGAAAAGGAAGCCGCGATTCCCGAGGTAGGATGTTGCGGGAGGCACGCCGCAGGCGTGTGTGACCGATGAAAATCGCCTACTTGCTGGTACTGCTGCTCGGCGGGGGCATCGCCCTCGCGCGTATCTGGATGAGCATCAAGAAGGCCCGCGACCGGCCGGCCCACAGCTGGGATGCGAAGCTCATCGAGAAGCTGCGGGCGGAGGGCTCGGATCCCTTCCAGCCGCACGACGTCGTGTTCTTCTTCGGCATGCCGAACGAGGGCGCGGCGCAGCGGGTCGTGGAGCGGCTCGTGCGCGATGGCTTCGAGGCCGAATACAAATATGTGCCGGACCAGTCGGAACTGTGCTACGCGGTCCATGCGCAGCGCGCGATTCGCCTGTCCGTGTCCGACATGCAGGCGACGAGCCGCAAGTTCAACGCGATGGCGGATGAGTTTCACGGCCGGTATGACGGGTGGGCCGCGGCCCACAACAAGCGCCCGGGGCAGGAGGGGGGCGCGGGCGGCGAGTAGCGAACGGCGAGCTGCGCACGGCGAACGGCCAGAGGCGGACGCAGCGCCATGCTGTGCGCCGTTCGCTGTTCGCTGTCGACTCTCCGCCGTCGGCTCCCCGGGGCGGCGGCCATCCTCGCCGCCGCCCCGGGGCGCTTCCCCCCGTCAAAACGTATAGACCGCCTTCAGGTTCCAGAACCGGCCCCGCGGGTTGTGCACGTTCTGCACGTACCCATAGAGGTCGGCGTCGCCGTCGCCGATCGCGAACGGCGGCTTCTCGTCGAGCGCATTGTCGACGCCGAGCACCAGCTTCAGGCGATCGAACGCCGTGTAGCGCGCCTGCAGATTCAACGTGGTGAAAGAGCCCACGTCGCGCGTTTTCACCGTGTCGTAGTCCAGGATGCCGTCGAAGTCGGCGTCCGGCGCGTCCTGGAACGGCCCGATGTAGTTCAGCGCGGCATAGACGCCCCAGCGATCGTTGCTCCAGTCGCCCGACAGCGTGGCACGATCCTCCGGATACTCGTACTCACCCTCGAGCGGGCGAGTGACGAACGCGGTGCCGGCGAGATTCAGTTCGACTTTCTCGAACTTGAGCAGCCGCGTGTAGATGAGCCCCGTGGACAGCGTGCCGTCGGCGAGATCGAAGCGGAACGAGCCGCTGAAATCGAGCCCGCTCGCCGACTGCTCCCCGATGTTCTGGAAGCTGCTGTTGATCGACTGCAGCGTACCGAGCGTCTGCCCTGGCAGCGGTGCACTGCGCACGCACACCGTACTCGCCTGCGTGCCGCAGAACGTCTGGTAGATGAAGCCGAACGGCGCCTCCTCGATCTTGTTTTCCTGCTTGATGTCCCAGTAATCGAGCGAGAGTTCGGCAGACGGGGACGGCTTCCACGCGACGCCGAAGTTGTACGACTCGGATTCTTCGGCTTCGAGATCCGGATTGCCGGAGAAGATGATGTTGTAATCGAGCGGAATGCACGCGCCCGGTACGCCGGCCGTGCAGCCGAAGGTGTCGATGAAGAACTGCGATTCCTGCGATGGGCCGAGGCCGATCTGTGCGAGCGAAGGCGCGCGGAAGCCCGTGCCCCAGGACGCGCGGAACGCGAGCGAGTCGATCGGCGCCCAGCGCACCGCGACCTTCGGGTTGGTCGTGTCGCCGAAGTCGCTGTAGTCGTCGTAGCGGCCGGCGAGCGACAGCTCGAGGCCCGTGTAGAGGGGCACCGCGAGCTCGACGTATGCGGCCCAGCTGTCACGCGACCCCGCGGCGCTCACGGCTTCGGTGCCGAATATCAGGCCGCGCTGGAACTGGTCGTCCGGCACGTCGCTGATGCTTTCGTCGCGGTACTCGATGCCGGCGGCCATGCGGACCTTGCCGGCCGGCATGTCGAACAACTCGCCGGTGAGCTGGCCGTCGTACATCGTGAGCTCGGACTTGCCGCGGCGCACGAGGCTCGTTGTGATCGCGTCGATCACGGACGGCGGGTTCTGCACGCCGCCGAACGGGTTGTAGCGCCCCGCGTTGATCTCGGCCTGCAGGAAGTCGGTACGCACCCAGCCCATCGAGCGATCGCCCGACTGTTCGGACTTGCTGCGCGCGCGTTGCGCCGACACTTCCCAGTCCCAGTTGTCGCCGAATTTGCCGCGCAGGCCTGCCACGGCCCGCAGGTTGTCGGTCTCGATGTCCCACTGCCGCGGGCCGGCATCGACCGTGCGATAGCGCCCGAGCAGGAGCGTGGTTGCCCCCGGGAAGGGATTGTTCGGGTGCGTGACCGGCACGGAGAGATTGGCCGATTCGTCGAGCGGTGTCGGTGCGCCCTGCGCGAACGAGTTGTTGTGCTGCACGCCGAGTTCCGTGAAGAACTCGACGCCGCCGCCCAGCGCCTGGTGGCCGAGCAGCATGAGGCCCGTGCGTTCCGCCTTCGGGGTCAGGAGATTCCATGGGCCGTAGTCGTAGAGACAGGTCTGGCCCGCGATGCTGCCCGGCGGACAGGCCGGGTCGCGCGTCGTCACGCCATTGACGATGAAGCGCCCAGGGTAGCCGCGTGATGAGCGGAAGTCCTCGCCGCCGCGCGCCGTCTGGTTCGCCGTGCCGAGCGAGCCACGGTCCTTGTTGTAGAGCGTCGTGTTCTTGAAGTAGTCGAAGATCAGCGTGAGGTTCGAGTCGTCGTCACCGATGCCCCAGATGGCCGAGGCGGTCGACTCGTCGTAGGGGCCGCTCGTGACGCTGCCGTAGCCGCCCGAGAGCTCGAGGCCCTGGTAGTTCTTGCGCAGGATGATATTGATCACGCCCGCGACCGCGTCGGACCCGTAGATCGCCGATGCGCCGTCCTTCAGCACCTCGATGCGCTCGATCGCCGCCACGGGGATCGAGTTGATGTCGACGAAGTTCGTCGTGATGTTCTCGGCGAACGAACTGATCGCGACGCGCCGGCCGTTCACCAGCACGAGCGTCGCGTCGGCGCCGAGGCCGCGCAGGCTGATCGAGGCTGCGCCGTTCGCGGTCGAGTCCTGGTTGTTGCCGCGGGTGGAGAAGGCGCCGGCGCCGTTCGCAGGCAGCTTCTCCATCAGTTGCTGCAGGTTGCTGTAGCCCGAATTCTCGATGTCCTCGCGGCTCACCGTGGTGACGGGAGACGGGTTCTCGAAATCCGAGCCGCGCGCGATGCGCGAGCCGGTGACGACGACTTCTTCGTCGCCACCCTGCGCGTAGCCCGTGGTGGCTGTCGCAACCGCCACGAGCGCCATGAGGCCGCCACGCGCCAGCGCTCGCGCGCGTGGGCGTGAGTAGTTGGTACTCATCCTTGACATGCTCCCCAGTTTGTTAAGTGCCCCACTTGTGGGGGTATCGCAACATACTGTGCCTACTTGATGTGGCTGTCAAAGGGCAGCGTACAGGTACTTTGGGGCCAATAGGCGCCGGGCGCGCATCAATCCTGTGGCAAAAACACGTCAGTTCCGGCCGGGAGCGGCCCGCCACGCGGGGCCGGAGAACTCCACCTCGATCTCGACGGTCACGTCGTCGCCGACGCCCATCGCCGACCCTGCGGGTGGAATGCCGTTCGAGATGCCGAAAGCGGATCGCCGGAACGAGCCGCGCGCGGAGAAGCCGATGCGCGCGTTCGGGTCCATGGGGTGTCCTGCGTAGCCGCCGTTGAAGGTGGCTGTGAGCGACACGGGCTGCGTGATCCCGTGCAGCGTGAGTTCGCCATCCATGGTCAAAGTTCCGTCTGCGACTCGCGTGACGCGTGTCGAGCGGTAGGACATGTCCGGATAATGCGCGGCATCGAGCCAATGCGGACCCGTGAGTTCATCCACGAACCCGTCGGGGGCGTTGTCGAGTGCCAGCGAACGCGCGTCGACGGTTGCGGTGAGCTTCGCCGTGCCGGGTTCCGCCGGATCGAACTCGAGCGTCGCGTCGAAATGCGTGAAGCGCGCGGTGTAACGCGAGAAGCCGAGATGGTCCACGCGAAATACGAGGCTCGCGTGATACTTGTCGAGCGTGTACCGGCCGGACGGCAGGGTGGGCGCGGTCGCGGACGGGCCGGCGAATGCGCTTGCCGCGAGCCACACGCACAGCGGGGCGGCTGTCGCGAAGAGACGTCGCATCCGGTGGCCCTTCAGGCTTTCGCCGATGCCTGGCGCTTCACGGCCTCGGCCGCCGCCGCGATCGCAGCGGCATCGCCGAGATAGCGGCCCGATATCGGCCGCAACGCGTCGTCGAGTTCGTACAGGCGCGGCACGCCTGTCGGGATATTCAGCTCGACGATGTCCGCTTCCGATACGTTCTCGAGCATCTTGACCATCGCGCGCAGGCTGTTGCCGTGCGCGACGACCGCGACGTTGCGCCCCGCGCGCAGCGCCGGGGCGATGCGTTCGTTCCAGTACGGCAGTACGCGCGTGAGCGTATCTTTCAGCGACTCGGTGGCGGGCAGCAGCGCCGGGTCGATCTCCGCATAGCGCGGGTCGAAGCGCGGGTGGCGCTGGTCGTCGATCGGGAGCGGCGGCGGGGGAATGTCGTAACTGCGGCGCCAGATCCTGACCTGCGCTTCGCCGTGGCGCTCGACAGTCCGCGCCTTGTCGAGCCCCTGCAGTGCCCCATAGTGCCGCTCGTTCAGCCGCCAGCTGCGCTCGACCGGTATCCACATGCGATCGGTCTCGTCGAGCACGTACCACAGCGTGCGTATCGCGCGCTTCAGCACCGACGTGAAGGCGAGGTCGATCGCGACACCGGCGCGCCGGATCTCGACGCCCGCCTGCTTCGCCTCCGCGCGCCCCTGTTCGGTGAGGTCTACATCGGTCCAGCCGGTGAACAGGTTCTCGAGGTTCCAGGTGCTCTGGCCATGACGAACGAGCAGCAGTTTTCCAGGCACCGGGGACTCCTTGGGCAGGCGAACGGCGGACGGCGAACAGCTTACAGCCAGATCGTCGGCTGTGTCAGGTGAGCGTCGAGGTGTGCGTTCAGTCCGTGCTCGCAGCGGATCGCGCGGCTCGCGAGGGTTTCGCGCAATATGGCTTCGTTCACGGCGCGGCGGTCGCGAGCCACGGGCGGATGATGCAGGTGCCACGCGAGGCCGCCGAAGACCAGCGTGCGGCGCCGGCGCCCGAGGTGCGCGAGGCGCGCGACGAGTTCCTTGTCCTCCGGGCCCCAGCCGACGAAGGCCTCGTTGAAGCCGTTCACGGCGACGAGGTCGTCGCGCCAGACCGCGAGATTGCAACTTTTCGTCGCGACGAAACCGCCGGCTGCACGCAGGCTCGCGCGGGCGAGCGCGGGTATGCGGGCGGCATAGAGCCTGCGCAGGCCGCGGGCGCCGGGTAGCCCCCCGCCGACCCGGCCGGGCGGCATCGCGAGCGCGGCGCGCGTGGCCTCTGCGTCGAGCGGGATGCGCATGCCCTGCACGAACGTGCCGCGCTTCGCCGCCGCCGCATGGTCCGCGAGGAAATCCGGGTGCAGCCACATGTCGCCGTCGATGAAGACCACATACTCGCCGCGGCTGGCCGCGATGGCGAGGTTGCGCAGGCGCGCGACGCGAAAACCGGCGTGCTCCTGCCGGACCTGTGCGACCGGCACGCGGCTGCGCGCGGCGAAGATGTCGATCGCGGCGCGCGTCGCAGCGCCGGATCCGTCGTCGGCGACGATGATCTCGTCGGGCACGCGACGTTGGGCCGAGACGGTTGCGAGTACCGCGGCGAGCGCGTCGGGTCGCTCGTACGTCGTGACGACGAGCGACAGGCGCATCAACTGTCGGCGAGCTTGCGCACCGCCTCGACGCCGACCGACAGGGTCGCAAAGTCCGGATGGTCGATCGCCCGCAGGTCGGTAAGCATCCGGGACCACTGCGCGTGCTCGTCGCCCTTCGAGGCGATCCACGACGTGATCGGGTCGCGCGGCACGCCGCGCCGGCCGCCTGCGCGCAGGACCTGCGCGGCGAGCCGGCGATGCGCCCTGGCGGCGCTCGCGCGCAGCGCAGAGCGCGCGCTCGCCTGCCACGCGCCCGATACGGCGAGCGTGCTGATCTGCGCCCGGATCCAGTCGAGGCCCACCGCTGCGCCCACTGCAAAGTAGGCGCGCGCGGTGTCGCGCACGGCGATCCGGTGCTCGGCCGCGAGCTCGACGAGGTCGAAGGCCGGCTCCATGGATTCGAGCACGCCGACCCGCTCGGCGAGCGCCTGCGGCAGGCCCGCATCGCGCAGCTGCGCGATGCGCCGCGCGTGGTACTCGTGCGCGAGCCCGGTGGCGACTTCCGGCAGCGCGCTGCGCAGCTCGAGCACGCCCGGCCGCAGCTCGGCGACGGTGCGTTCGACATGCAGGTTGCGGCGGCGGTGCGCGAGCAGCCAGTAGCTCATGTGGCGCAGGCTGCGCGCGGTCTGGTCGTAGGCGAGGTACTGGGCGCGCGCGGGCACCTTGCTGTCGAGCGCCTCGACCGCTGTCCAGGTATCGCGCATCGCGAAGGTCTCGCGCGCGATCGTGTATGCCCGCGCGACCTGCGCGATCGAGGCACCGGTTTCCTCGGCCGCGCGCCAGGCGAACACCGGGCCCATGCGGTTCACGAGGCTGTTGGTGGTGGCCGTGACGATGATCTCGCGCCGCAGGCGATGCTGTTCGATATCGCGTGCGAAACGCCGGCGCAGCGCCTCGGGGAAGTAACGGCGCAGTTCCTCGGAGAGATACGGGTCTTCCGGCACGTCGGATTCGATCAGCTCGCCCGACAGCCAGATCTTGCTGTACGCGAGCACGACGGCGAGCTCGGGGCGGGTGAGCCCGACGCCGCGCTTGGCGCGGTCCGCGAACTCGTCTTCGCCCGGCAGGAACTCGATCGCGCGGTTCACGTCGCCCGCGCGCTCGAGCGCGCGGATGAGGCCGCGATACTCGCTGAGTCGCGCCGCTGTGTTGAGCTCGAGGGTCGAGAGGGACTGGCCTTGCAGGTAATTGTTGCGCAGTACGTGCGCCGCGACTTCCCGCGTCATGCCCGCCAGCAGCTTGTTGCGCGCCGGGCGGGTCAGCCGACCGGTACGTTCGGGCGCCGACAGCAGGATCTTGATGTTCACCTCGAGGTCCGAGGTGTTGACGCCCGCGGAGTTGTCGATGAAGTCGGTATTGATGCGCCCGCCGCCGGCGGCGTATTCGATGCGGCCGCGCTGTGTGCAGCCGAGGTTGCCGCCTTCGCCCACGATACGGGCGCGCAGCTCGCGGCCGTCGACGCGCACGGTGTCGTTGCCGCGATCGCCCACTTCCGCATGGCGCTCCGTCGACGCCTTCACATAGGTGCCGATGCCGCCGTTCCAGAGGAGGTCGACGCGCATGCGCAGGATCGCCCGGATGACGTCCTGCGGGGTCGCCGCCGGCGTATCGACACCGAGCGCGCGGCGCGCCTCGAGCGACAGCGGGATCGATTTCGCGCTGCGCAGGTATACGCCGCCGCCCCGCGAGATCAGCGTGCGGTCATAGTCGTCCCAGCTCGAGCGCGGCAGGTTGAACAGGCGCCGGCGCTCGGCAAAGCTGCGCGCCGCGTCGGGTTCCGGGTCGAGGAACACGTGCATGTGGTTGAACGCCGCGACCAGGCGGATGTGTTTCGACAGCAGCATGCCGTTGCCGAACACGTCGCCAGCCATGTCACCGATGCCGGCGACGGTGAAGTCCTGCGACTGCGAATCGATGCCGATTTCGCGCAAGTGGCGCCGGACACACTCCCACGCGCCGCGCGCGGTGATGCCCATTTTCTTGTGGTCGTAGCCGGCCGAGCCGCCGGACGCGAACGCATCGCCGAGCCAGAAGCCATAGTCGGCGGAAATCGAGTTCGCGATGTCGGAGAACGTGGCCGTGCCCTTGTCGGCCGCGACGACGAGATACGGATCGTCGCCGTCGTGGCGCACGACATCGGCGGGTGGCATCACTTTGGCGCCGACCAGGTTGTCGGTGATGTCGAGCAGGCCGCGGATGAAGATGCGGTAGCACTCGATCGCCTCTTTCTGGATGTCGTCGCGCGAGCCGCCCTGCGGCAGCTGCTTCGGCACGAAGCCACCCTTCGCGCCGGCCGGCACGATCACCGTGTTCTTGACGTTCTGCGCCTTCATCAGGCCGAGTACTTCGGTGCGGAAGTCCTCGCGCCGGTCGGACCAGCGCAGCCCGCCGCGCGCGACCGCCGCCATGCGCAAATGCACGCCCTCGACGCGCGGACTGTAGACGAAGATCTCGAACTTCGGGCGTGGCAGCGGCAGGTCCGGGATCTTCGCCGGGTCGAGCTTGATCGACACGTAGTCCTTCGGCTTGCCCGCGGCGTCGCGCTGGTAGAAGTTCGTGCGCAGTGTCGCGCGTATCACCGCGAGGTAGGCCCGCAGGATCCGGTCTTCGTCGAGGCTCGTCACATGCCCGAGCGCCGCATTGACCGACTGGATGCAGCGCGCGGACTGGCGGGTCCGCGCAGCCGCGGCCACGGCCGGATCGAAGCGGGCGTGCAGCAGCGCGACGAGATGGCCCGCGATCCCCACGTGGCGCGCCAGCGCGCGCTCCATCGCCGCCTGGCTGAACGGCACCCCGGTCTGCAGCAGGTACTTCGCGATCAACCGCAACGCCGTCACGTCGCGCGAGGGCATGTTCGCGAGCAGCACGAGCCGGTTGAAGCCGTCGTTCTCGATGGCGCCGCGCCACGCCGCGTCGATGGCTTCCCGGAAAAGGTCCTCGACATGCGCGATGTCGATCGCGTGGCCGTCGCGCTGCTCGAGCTCGAAGTCCTGGATCCACGCCTCACCGCCTTCGGGCCAGGAGAGTTCGTACGGATGCTCGGTGATCACGCGCAGGCCGAAATTCTCGAGCAGCGGCAGCATGTCCGAGATCGGTATCGTCTCGCCGAGCTTCGCGAACTTCAGGTGCACGCGGGTCGCCGGCAGCCCGGCCGGGCGATGCAGGTTGATACGCAGCGCACCCGGATCGCCGCGCAGCGCCTCGAGATCGGCAATGTCCTCGAGCATGTCCGCTGCCGCGACTTCTTCTTCGTAGGCGGTCGGGAATGCGCGGGCATAGCGCTCGAGGAGCGCGAGCGAAGTGGCCTCGTCGTACCGCGACTTCAGTGCGACGGACAGGTGGTCGAGCCAGTTGGTGGCCGCCGCCGCGATCTCGCTCTGCAACCGGGCAATGTCGGGCCTGGCGCGCTGTTCGCGATCGATCCGCACGACGACGTGGACCCGCGCATGGCGCGAATCGGAGATCTGCACCTGCGATTCGAACGCCTGGCCGTGAAAGCCCGCGAGCAGGATGCGCTCGATCTCGCGGCGCACGTCGGTGCTGTAGCGATCGCGCGGTACGTAGACGAGGCAGGAGTAGAAACGCCCGTAGGGGTCGCGGCGCGCGAGCAGGCGCACGGTGCGGCGGTCGTAGAGGTTCACGACCTCGCGCACGATATGGATCAGCTCGGCGACGCTCGCCTGGAACAGCTCGTCGCGGGGATAGGTCTCGAGGACATTGACCACCGCCTTCGCGTCGTGGCTCTGCGGCGCGAGCCCGAAGGCGTCGATGACGCTCTCGACCTTGTGCCGGAGCACGGGAATGGCGCGCGCGCTGCGGTAATAGACCGTGGATGTCCAGAGGCCGAGGATGCGATGTTCGCCGTCGACGCGGCCCCGAGCGTCGAACGTCTTGACGCCGACATAGTCGAGATACGTGCCGCGATGCACGGTCGCGAGCGTGTTCGCCTTGGTCAGGATCAGGAGCTCCGGCTCGCGGGCGCGCTGGCGCAGCTCACCGTGCAGGCGCACGGTATGCGGCCGGTGACCCCCGTGGCCGTCGCGCAGGATGCCGAGGCCCGTACGCGACACCGGAACGAGCTTGTCCTCGTGGGCGCCGCGCACCAGGCGGTAGCGACGGTAGCCGAGGAACACGAAGTGCTGCGCCTCCATCCACTCGAGCAGTTCGCGCGCTTCGGAGATTTCGCCCGCGTCGAGCGGCACCGCGTCGGCGAGGCCCGCGGCAATCCCGCGGATGCGGTCACGGATGGGCATCCAGTCCTCGACCGCGGCCTGTACATCGACGAGTGCCCCGCGGAGGTCTTTGCCGAGCCGCGCGATTGCCTGCGGATCGTTCTGCCGGTCCACCTCGTAGAACTGCCACGATTCGCCGCGCGCGCCCGGATCGTCGCCTGCGGCGACACCGCGCATGAGTCCGCGCGCATCGCGGCGTACCTTGACGACGGGATGGACGATCAGGTGCATCGCGACCTGGTGGCGCGCAAACACGATGCCGACCGAGTCGACGAGGAACGGCATGTCGTCGGTGACGATCTGCACGATCGTGTGCGGCGACTGGAAGCCGTCGCGCCCGGGGTCGGGGTTGAACACGCGTACGCAACTGCGCGCCGCCGCGCGGCGGCGTCCGAGCTCATAATGGCTGAGCGCCATAGCGGCAAGATCCGCGGCCGGGCGCGAGTGCAGGTCCTCTTCGGCGACGCCGCGAAAATAGACCCGGAGGAATGCGGCCGCGGCAGCACGCCGGCGCGCGCCGCCCTGCGCCGGGGCCGCCTTCACGATCCGTTCGATGAGTGCGAGGCGGGCGGCGGGGACGTTGTCTTTCACGATGAGGCTTCCCTTACACTCGAGTCGGCCCGGCCAGGCCGGTGACAGCATTCATCGGCGCACTGGCGCGAGGCGCGAAATTATACATGGCGCGAGATCGACCGCGCGCCGCGACAGCTTGTCGAGCAGGCGGTCGAGCGTTTCGCGTTCGCGGTGATCGAGCGAGGCGAGCAGCGCCGCTTCGTAGGCGAGCGCGTAGGGCGCCACTTTGGCGTACACCACGCGGCCCGCGCCCGACAGGCGCAGCGTGGAACGGCGCCGGTCGTCGGTCGACCGGGTGCGCGCGAGCCGGCCGGCGCGCGCGAGCGAGGCGACCGCGCGGCTCACCGCGACCTTGTCCATGGCCGTGCGCGCCGCCACCTCCGCGGCGCTCATCCCGGGCCGCTCGCCGAGGGTGGCGATCACGCGCCATTCCGGAATGCTGAGCCCGAACCGCTCCGCATACGCTGCCGCGATCGCGCTGCTCACGCGGTTCGTCAGCACGGACAGGCGGTACGGGACGAAGCGGTCGAGGCGCAGGCTGGGTGCGGACGGCATGGTTGCGTATAATAGTTGCAACTGAAACCAATTGCAGGATAGCCACGATGGTTGCCAGTTTCGACAATCCGATGGGGACGGACGGCTTCGAGTTCGTCGAGTACACGGCCCCGGACCCGCGGCTGCTGCGCACGCTGTTTGCACGGATGGGATTCCCGGTCACCGCGCGCCACCGCAGCAAGGACGTCACGCTGCATCGGCAGGGGGACGTCAACTTCCTGATCAACGCCGAGCCCGACTCGTTCGGCCAGGCGTTCGCGGCGCGGCACGGACCGTCCGTGTGCGCGATGGCGTTTCGTGTCAGGGACGCCGCCCGGGCGTTCGAGCGGGCCATCGCGCTCGGCGCGCAGCCGCACACCGGCCGCGTGGGCCCGATGGAGCTCAATATCCCCGCGATCGAGGGCATCGGTGGATCGCTCCTGTACCTCGTCGATCGCTACGGCGATTCGTCGATCTACGACGTCGATTTCCGCGCCGAACCCCCGGCCGGCGGCGCCTCGGCGGGCGTCGGCTTCACGCACATCGATCACCTGACGCACAACGTGCACCGCGGCGCGATGGACCGCTGGGCGGGCTTCTACGAGCGGCTGTTCAACTTCCGCGAGATCCGCTACTTCGACATCGAAGGCCGCCACACCGGGCTTTTCAGCAAGGCGATGACGAGTCCCTGCGGCAGGATCCGCATCCCGATCAACGAATCACAGGACGACAAGTCGCAGATCGAGGAGTACCTGCGGCTCTACCACGGCGAGGGCATCCAGCACATCGCGCTCGCGACCGCCGACATCGTGCGCACCGTCGACCTGCTGCGCGACCGCGGCGTCGAGTTCCAGGACACCCCGGACACCTACTACGAAGGTGTCGACGCGCGCGTGCCGCACCACGGCGAGAACGTGGCCGCGCTGCAGAAGCGCCGCATCCTGATCGACGGCAATCCCGACCGTGGCGAGGGCACGCTGCTGCAGATCTTCACGCAGAACGTGATCGGCCCGATCTTCTTCGAGGTGATCCAGCGCAAGGGCAACGAGGGCTTCGGGGAGGGCAATTTCCGCGCACTGTTCGAGTCGATCGAGCTCGACCAGGTGCGGCGCGGCGTGATCTGACGGCGAACAGCGAGCAGCGAGCGGCGAACGGCCAGAGGCGAACAGCCAGAGGCGTTCGGAGCACCGGCACGCGGACATTGCCGGCTAAGCGCTTCTGGCTGTCCGCCGATCGCCACTCGCCACTCGCCGTTCGCCTCGCGCGCGGCCACGGGTGATTTGCGCTGCGCTCCGCGCACCGCGAATCACCCGTGGCCGCGCGCGAGGTACCGTTCCGTCTGCATCTCGACGAGCCGGCTCGCCGTGCGCCGGAACTCGAACGCGAGGCGTGTGCCGCGATAGAGCGCCGCGGGTGGCGCGGCGGCGCTGATCGCGATGTGGACGCCGCGGTCGTAGAACTCGTCGATCAGCGAGATGAAGCGGCGCGCGGCGTTGTCGCGTGTTTCGTCGAGCACGGGCACGTTGGAGACGAGCACTGCCGGGTAGTCGCCGGCGATCTCCCGGTAATCATCCTTGCCGCGCGGGCCTTCGCAGAGCGCCGCGAACTCGAACCAGGCCGCGTTGTCGCTGTCGCGTACGACGTCGATCGGCCGGTCGGCGATCGTGACCTGCCCGCCGGCGGTGCCCGCGCCGCCCGCGAAGAACTCGAAGAGGCGCGTCATCCCGGCCGGTGTCCCGGGCGCGGCGCAGTCGAGGTACAACGAGACCTTCGCCAGCTCCCGCAGGCGATAGTCCATGCCGGCATCCACCGCGATCACCTCGGTGTACTTCTCGAGCAGCGCGATCGCGGGCAGGAAGCGCTTGCGCTGCAGGCCGTCGCGATAGAGCCCCTTCGGCGGCATGTTCGACGTGACGACGAGCGTGACGCCGCGTCCGAGCAGCGCGTCGAACAGCCGCGCGAGGATCATCGCGTCGGCGATGTCGGTGACTTGCAATTCGTCGAGGCAGAGGACCCGCGCCTCCGCGGCGAACCGGTCGGCAACGACGAGGAGCGGGGACTCGACATTCACGAGGGTCTTCAGCTGCACCTGCACGTCGTGCATGAAGCGGTAGAAATGCCGGCGGCGCTTCGCCTCGAAGGGCAGGCTCGCGTAGAAGGTGTCCATCAGCAGCGTCTTGCCGCGGCCGACACCGCCCCACAGGTAGATGCCCCGGTGCGCCGGGTTTGCGCGACGCCGCAGCAGGCGACGCACGCGCGTCAGCGGCTGCTGTGCCGCACGTTCCGCGGCAGCGAGGCGCGAGCGCAGGTTCTCGAGGCGGGCGATCGCGGCGAGCTGCGATGCGTCGGGCACGAAGCCGCGCCGCTCGAGCTCGCGCGCGAGAACGGGCGAGGGCATCGTCAGGTCGTGAGCTCGGGCAGGTCGCGGAAGAAATCGAGCGCGGCAGGGTTCGCGAGTGCGTCGCGATTCGCGACCGGGCGACCGTGCACGATGTTGCGCACGGCGAGTTCGACGAGCTTGCCGCTCAAGGTTCGCGGCAGGTCGGGCGCGGCGATGATTTTCGCCGGCACGTGCCGCGGCGTCGTATTGCGGCGGATCGCAGCGCGGATGCGGTCGCGCAGCGCGTCGTCGAGCGGCACGCCTGCGCGCAGGCGCACGAACAGCACGACCCGCACGTCGCCGTCCCAGTCCTGCCCGATCGCGAGCGATTCGAGCACTTCGGGCAGCTGCTCGACCTGCCGGTAGATCTCGGCGGTGCCGATGCGCACGCCGCCCGGATTCAGTACCGCGTCGGAACGGCCGTAGATCACGAAGCCGCCGTGCTCCGTCTCGAGCGCATCGTCGCCGTGGTGCCAGGTGTCGGGGAAGCGCGCAAAATACGCGTCGTGGTAGCGCGTGCCTGCGGGGTCGTTCCAGAAGCCGACCGGCATCGACGGAAAGGGTGCCGCGCAGACGAGTTCACCGCGCGCCCCGATGACCCGCTTGCCCGCGTCGTCGAAGACTTCGGTGCGCATCCCGAGGCCGCGGCACTGGATCTCGCCCTTGCGCACCGGCAGCACCGGGCTGCCGAGGCAGAAACACGAGACGATGTCGGTGCCGCCCGAAATCGACGACAACTGCAGGTCGGACTTCACCGCCCGGTACACGAAATCATAGGTCTCGGGCAGGAGCGGCGAGCCGGTCGACAGCACGCTGCGCAATGCCGCGAGGTCGACGGACGCGCGGGGCTCGAAACCCGCCTTGTCGAGTGCGGCGAGATACTTCGCGCTCGTGCCGAAGATCGCGACACGTTCGCGCGCGGCGATGTCCCACAGCACCCGCGGCTCCGGATGGAACGGCGAGCCCTCGTACAGGATGAGCGTGGCACCGCTCGCGAGGCCGCTCACGAGCCAGTTCCACATCATCCAGCCGCAGGTCGTGAAATAGAACAGCCGGTCGCCGGCGCGCAGGTCGACGTGCAGCAGGTGTTCCTTCTGGTGCTGCAGCAGCGTGCCGCCCGCGCCGTGCACGATGCACTTCGGCTTGCCGGTGGTGCCCGACGAATAGAGGATGTACAGCGGATGATCGAACGGCAGGCGCGTGCAGCGCAATTTCGCGCCGGCGCGACCGAACTCGCCGTAGTGGACCGCATTCGGCAATGCGCCGATCGCGGGCTTCGCATTCACGTACGGCACGACCACGACGCGCAGCAGCCCCGGCAACTGCGGCGCGACCTGCGCCATCGATGCGAGTGAATCGAGTGTCTTGCCCGCGTAGAAATAGCCGTCGGCCGTGAACAGCACCTTGGGCGCGATCTGCCCGAAGCGGTCGAGCACGCCGTTCACGCCGAAATCCGGCGAGCACGACGACCAGATCGCGCCGAGGCTCGTCGCGGCGAGCATCGCGACGACGGTCTCCGGCAGGTTCGGCATGAAGCCCGCCACGCGATCGCCCGGCCCGACGCCGAGTTCGCGCAGACCCTCGGCGACGCGGGCCACCTCGTCGGCCAGCGCGCGCCGCGAGATCTCGCGGCGAGTACCCCGTTCGTTCACGAAAACGAGGGCGGCGTGCGCGTCACGATGACGCAGCAGGTTCTCCGCAAAATTGAGCCGGGCCCCCGGAAACCAGCGTGCGCCCGGCATCCTGCCGGCGTTCTCGAGGGCGGGACCTTCGCCCCAGTCGGCGCGCGTGTCGCTGAAGTGCGCGAGCTCGGTCCAGAAGTCGGCCGGTTGCGCCAGCGACCAGGCTTCGAGGGCGGCGTAATCCGCCAGCGCGAGTTGCCGCCGCGCATTGACACACGTGCGAAAACGGGTGACGACAGCCCGATCGATTCTCTCGCGGGAGGGTGTCCAGATCGGTGTCGTCATCGGCACGTCAGAGGGTCTGGTAGTTGGGCCCGGAACCGCCTTCCGGCGTCGTCCACGTGATATTGCCGTACGGGTCCTTGATGTCGCAGGCCTTGCAGTGCACGCAGTTCGCCGCGTTCACCTGCAGGCGCTTGCCGCCGGCCCCGTCGTCGACCATTTCGTAGACACCCACGGGGCAGAAGCGCGTGCACGGGTTGTCGTACTCGACCCGGCAGCGGGTCGCGCAGAGGTGCGTGTCGCCGACCTTGAGGTGGGCGGGCTGCGCTTCGTCGTGAGTGGTCGCCGCGAAGTACACCGACGCGAGCCGGTCGCGGGGCGGCAGCGTGCGCTCGACCCAGCCGCGCTCGGGCGAGGTGTACTCGTCGAGACGGCGCAACGCCGCCGCGTTGTCGGTATTGCGCAGGGTCCACGGCGTGCGCCCGCCGGTCACGACTTCGAGCGCGGAGTTGGCGAGCCCGAACCAGAGGCCGCGCTTGAAGCCGGGCTTGAAATTGCGCACCTTGCGCAGCTCCTGCCCGCCGGGCGAGGCGCGCCATGCGGCGTCGAAGCCGGCGGGCGCGCCGTTGGCCGCGAGATGCGCGGCCGCGAGAGCGCCGGAGCGTATCGCCTGGTGGATGCCCTTGATCTTCGGGAAATTGAGCGTGCCGCCGGCATCCCCGACGATGAGCGCACCGGGCATTTCGATCTTCGGCAGCGACTGCCAGCCGCCGGCCGCGATCGTACGCGCGCCGGCCGAGACGATCTCGCCGCCTTCCAGCAACGGGCGTACGGCGGGATGGTGCTTGAACTGCTGGAACACCTCGAACGGCTTCAGCTCCGCGTCGATGTAATCGAGGCCGACGACGAAGCCGACGTACACGCGGTCGTTGCCGAGGTGATAGATGAAGCTGCCGCCGTACGTGGCGTTGTCGAGCGGCCAGCCCACGCTGTGCTGGATGAGGCCGGGCGTGGCGCGCCCCGCCGGCAACTGCCACAGCTCCTTGAAGCCGAGGCCATAGGTCTGGGGGTTGCTCGACGCGTCGAGCGCGAAGCGCGCGATCAGCCGCTTCGTGACGCTGCCCCGGCAGCCTTCGGCCAGCACGGTCGTGCGCGCGCGCACTTCGGGGCCCGGCGCGAAGTTCGGGCCGGGCTCGCCGTCCTTCGCGAGCCCCATGTCGCCGATCTGCACGCCGGCCACGGCGCCCGAGGCGTCGAACAGCGGAGCGGCCGCGGCGAAGCCGGCGAACACGTCGATGCCGAGGCTTTCGGCGTGTTGCGCGAGCCATGGAGTCAGGAGGCCGAGCGAAATGATGAAATTGCCGTGGTTGCGCTGCTGGGGTGGCACCGGGAGCCGGTGTGCACCCTTGCGTGTCAGGATGCGCAGTTCGTCATGGGCGACCGGCACGCACACGCCGAGCTGCGCATCGCGCCACTGCGGCACGAGCTCATCGAGCGGACCGGGCTCCATGACCGCGCCCGACAGCGAATGCGCGCCCACCGCGGAGCCCTTTTCGAGCACGCAGATCGTGAGCTCGGGCTTCAGCTGCTTCAGGCGTATCGCACACGAGAGCCCGGCCGGGCCCGCGCCTACGACCACGACGTCGTATTCCATCACGTCGCGCTCGATCGCTTCACTCGACATGGTCGATCACCTCCCGGTCATTTCGGCTGCATCCTGATCGCCCCGTCGATACGGATCGTCTCGCCATTGATCATCGGGATCTCGAAGATCGATTGCACGAGCGCGGCGAATTCCTCCGGCTTGCCGAGGCGCGGCGGGAAAGGGGCCTGCCTGCCGAGCGAATCCTGCACGTCCTGCGGCATGCCCGCGACCATCGGGGTGCGGAAAATGCCCGGGGCGATCGACACGCAGCGGATGCCGAAGGCCGCGAGCTCGCGTGCGATCGGCATCGTCATTCCCATCACCGCGGCCTTGGTCGCCGAATACGCCACCTGGCCGATCTGGCCCTCGAACGCCGCGACCGACGACGTGTGGACCAGGACGCCGCGTTCACCGTCCGCCGTCGGCACATTCGCCTGCATGACGGCGGCGGCTGCTTTATCGCACAGGAAGGTGCCGATCAGATTGATGTGGATCACCTTGGTGAAGAAATCGCCGGCCATGGGGCCGCTGCGGCCGAGCACGCGGCCCGCGCCGATCACGCCGGCGCAGTTCACGAGCAGGTTGATGCCACCCATGAACGCGCGGGCGCTCTCCATGGCCGCGTTCACTTCGGCTTCGGATGTCACGTCGCACTTGACGAACCGGGCGCCCGAGCCGAGTTCGGCGGCGGCGGCCTGGCCGGGGCCTTCCTGCACGTCGAGCAGCATGACCTTGCCGCCCTGCGCCGCGATGTGGCGCGCGACGGCGTTGCCGAGGCCTGATGCCGCGCCCGTCACGACGGCGCGCGCTTCTTTCATCTTCATAAGGAACCTCTCAGTAAATCACAATCATTTGCGGCGCGCGAGGAAATCCAGGATGCGCGTGCGGGCTTCCTCCGACATGCGCAGGCGCGCGAGGCGCCGGCTGGTCGAGCGCCGCAGCGCGACATCGCGCGGGGCCGTGGCAACCTCGCGTACGAGGGATTTCGTCTCGACCTGCGCCTGCGGGCCGCCCTGCAGCAGTTCCGTGACGATCCGGTCGATCGCCGTATCGAGTGCCGCGGCGTCCGCGACCGCCTCGTGCAACAAGCCGAGGGCGAGCGCGCGGCTGCCGTCGAAACGCTCGCCGGTGAGCGCGTAGCGGCGCATCGCACGCTCGCCGATGGCTGCGACGACGTGGGGCGAGATGGTCGCGGGCGCGAGTCCGAGCCGGACTTCGGACAGCGCGAACTGCGCCGAAGCGAGACCCACGGCGATGTCGCAACAGGCGACCAGGCCGACTCCGCCGCCGAATGCGTCACCGTTGACGCGCGCGATGAGCGGCTTGGGGCACTCGTCGAGCGCCGCGAGCGTGTCGGCGAGCGCCATCGCGTCCGCGTAGTTGGCGGCTTCATCGGCTGCGGCCATCGCGCGCATGTGCCCGAGGTCGGCGCCCGCGCAGAAACTGCGCCCCGCTCCGGTGATGACGATGGCGCGCACGGCCGCATCGCGTCCGAGCGCGACCGCGGCGGCACCGAGCGCCGCGATCAGCTCGCCGTCGAATGCGTTGTGCCGGTCGGGGCGGTTCAACGTGACGCGCGCGATGCCGCCTGCGCAGGGATCGATCGTGAGGGACTCCGTCACGGCGCCCGGAAGGTCATTTCCGCCCCTGTGCATGGTGTGCGCTGTCGAGCGGCGCGATCTTGCAGGTGCACGAGGCGCGTGCGATCGGCTTGCCGCCCGCGTCGACGAGCTGCGCCTCGGCGTACGCGACCGAGCGCGTGCAATGTACGACCTGGCCTTCGCTGAAGTGTACGCCCGGATTGCAGACGCGGAAGTACGAGACTTTCAGCTCGAGCGTGGGCGCCATCATGTCGAACCCGACGCGCGCGGTGATCGCGTGGGCCATGGCCGCATCGAGCATCGAGGCCACGAATCCGCCTTGCACGATCGTGCCTGAATGGCAGCAGGCCTCGGTCGGGTGCCAGCGAAGCCGGGCCCAGCCCCGTTGCGGGTCGATCGCCTCGACCGCGCCGTCGAGGATGCGCATGAACGCGCCGGCGCGCTCGCGCATGCAGGCGATCATCCGTTCCGCGTCGATGACCTGGCTCACCGGGTCACATCCTGAAGATGCCGTAACGCTCGTCGGCCGGTTGCGGTCCGCGTGCCGCAATGTGCAGCGCGAGCGCGAGCACGCGCCGCGTGTCGAGCGGGTCGATGACCCCGTCGTCCCACAGCCGCGCGGTTGCGTAGTAGGGGTGTCCCTGCTCCTCGTAGCGCGCGCGGATCCCTTCCATGAACGCCTGCTGCTCCGCCTCGGGCCAGGCCGCGCCCCGCGCGCCGTCCCGGCGCACGGTCGCGAGCACTTGCGCCGCCTGTTCGCCGCCCATCACGGAAATGCGTGCATTCGGCCACATCCACAGAAAGCGCGCGCCGTAGGCGCGGCCGCACATCGCGTAATTGCCGGCGCCGAAGGAGCCGCCGATCACCACCGTGAATTTCGGCACGGTCGCGCACGCGACCGCGGTGACCATCTTCGCGCCGTCCTTGGCGATGCCCGCCTGCTCGTACTTCGAACCGACCATGAAACCGGTGATGTTCTGCAGGAATACGAGCGGCGTGCCGCGGCGGTTCGCGAGCTGCACGAAGTGCGCGGCTTTGAGCGCCGATTCGGAGAACAGCACGCCGTTGTTCGCGACGACCGCGACGGGGCAGCCGTGGATGCGCGCGAAGCCGCACACGATCGTGGTGCCGTACTCGGGCTTGAATTCGTGGAAATCGGATCCATCGACGACGCGGCCGATGATCTCGCGCACGTCGTAGGGCAGGCGGGTGTCCCGCGGCACGATGCCGTGGATCTCGCGCGGATCGAGCGCGGGTGCGACCGCCGGCGCGAGATCGAGCCAGGCGTTCCGCCGCGGCCGCAGCGTCGCGACCACGGAACGCGCGAGCGCGAGCGCGTGCGCGTCATTCTCCGCCAGGTGATCGGCGACCCCGGAACGACGCGCGTGCACGTCGCCGCCGCCGAGCGATTCCGCGTCGATCTCCTCGCCGGTCGCGGCCTTCACGAGCGGCGGGCCGCCGAGGAAGATCGTGCCCTGCTTCTGCACGATGATCGTCTCGTCCGACATCGCCGGCACGTACGCGCCGCCCGCGGTGCAGCTGCCCATCACGACGGCCACCTGCGGGTAGCCGAGCGCCGACATGCGCGCCTGGTTGTAGAAGATGCGGCCGAAGTGGTCGCGGTCGGGGAACACCTCGTCCTGCAGCGGCAGGTACGCGCCGCCCGAATCGACGAGATACACGCACGGCAGCGCGTTCTCGAGCGCGACCTGCTGGGCGCGCAGGTGCTTTTTCACGGTGAGCGGAAAGTAGGTGCCGCCCTTGACCGTGGCGTCGTTGGCGATCACGAGCACTTCGCGGTCGTGGATGCGGCCGACGCCGGCAATCAGCCCGGCGGCGGGCGCATCGCCGTCGTAGAGGCCGTGCGCGGCGAGCGGTGCGATCTCGAGGAAGGGGCTGCCGGGATCGAGCAGGGCGGCCACGCGCTCACGTGGCAGCAGCTTGCCGCGCCGGGTGTGCCGCGCGCGGGCCGCGTCGCTGCCGCCGCGCGCGGCGTGCGCGAGCTCCTTGCGCAGGTCGGCGACCAACCGCTCCATGTGGGCGCGGTTGGCGCAGAAAGCCTCACTCGCCGGATCGATCGCGGTGCCGAGTCGCGCCATGGCGCGGCAGCTTACAGCAGCTCGACCGCGATTGCCGTAGCCTCGCCGCCGCCGATGCAGAGCGATGCGACCCCGCGTCGTCCGCCGGTGCGCGCGAGTGCATGCAGCAGCGTCGCCGTGATGCGCGCGCCGCTCGCGCCGATCGGGTGGCCGAGGGCGCACGCGCCGCCGTTCACGTTGATCCGCGAGGCGCCGATGCCGATATCGTGCATCGCGGCCATCGTCACGGCCGCGAAGGCCTCGTTGACCTCGAACAGGTCGACGTCGCCGGCCTGCCAGCCGAGCTGGTCGAGCACCTTGCGGATCGCGCCGGCGGGCGCGGTGGTGAACCATTCCGGCGCCTGCGCGTGGCTCGCGTAGGCGAGGACGCGCGCCAGCGGCTTCACACCGAGGCGCTGCGCGGCCGGTTCGCTCATCAGGATGGCCGCCGCCGCCCCGTCCGAGATGGATGACGAGGAGGCGGCCGTCACCGTGCCGTCCCTGTTGAAGGCCGGCTTCAATGTCGGGATCTTCTCGATGTTGCAGGTCGAGGGCGTCTCGTCCCGGTCGACGACGGTCTCGCCCTTGCGGCCCTTGAGGGTCACCGGCGAGATCTCCGCGGCAAACAATCCGTTCGCGACGGCCGCCTGCGCGCGGCGCACGGACTCCGCGGCATACGCATCCTGCGCGGCGCGCGTGAAACCGTACTTCGCGGCGGTCGTGTCAGCAAAGGAGCCCATCGGCTTGCCGTCGAACGGGCTTTGCAGCCCGTCGTAGAACATGTGATCGAGCACTTCGCCGTGGCCGAGGCGGTAGCCGCCGCGCGCCTTCGGCAGGAGGTAGGGCGCGTTGGTCATCGACTCGAACCCGCCGGCGAGCACGACACCGACATCGCCGGCGCGGATCTGGTCGGCCGCCATCATCAGGGCCTTCATGCCGGAGCCGCACATCTTGTTGATCGTGGTCGCCGGCACCGCATCGGGCACGCCGGCGGCGAGGGCCGCCTGCCGGGCCGGTGCCTGTCCGAGGCCGGCGGACAACACGCAGCCGAAGATCACTTCTTCGATGTCGCCGGGGCGAATGCCCGCGGCGGCGAGGGCACCGCGCGCCGCCGCGGCGCCGAGGTCTGTGGCCGTCGCGGCGGAGAGCGCGCCTTGCAGCGCGCCGATCGGCGTGCGCTGCGCGGCAGCGATCAGGACGGTGGGGGACAGCGGGGACTTCTGGCTCATGACGACTTTCCTGGCAGGGCGCCTTCGGGGCGCGGGGCTAGACCATTGACGAACAGTTCGACGAAGCGGTCCGCGATCGCGCCCGCCGGGAGCGAGGCGTTGTCGCGGTACCAGTGTGGAATCCAGTTGAGTGCGCCGGCGAGCGCGAACGCCACCATCTTCGGGTCGCACTCGCCGATCGAGCCGTCGGCGATGCCGGTGCGCACGTGCCGGCGTATTTCCTGGTCGATCTCCGATTTCAGCTGCTTGATGCGTTCGCTCAGCGCCGGGTCGAGGTCCTGGTCCTCGGCACGCACCATGCACCATCCGAAGTCGGACGTGATCGCGGCGACATAACCGCGCACGATCGCGATCAACCGCTCCCGGCCGCTCGCCGAACCGCGCCGCGCGTGCCCGCACGCTTCGGCGATGCGCCCGAGGCCCTCGCGGAAACACTCGAACAGCATCTGTTCCTTGCTCGCCACGTAGTAGTAGAGTGTCGGCTTCGTGACATGCAGCACCGCCGCGATGTCGTCGAGCGAGGTGTTGTGGTAGCCGTGCTCGCGAAATGCGCGGGCGGCCGCCAGGATCACCGCATCGCGCTTCAGCTCTCGCTGGCGCTCGCGGTTGCCGGGGACCTGCCAAGGCGAAACTGGCCTCACCATGTCGCCGAGTCTATACTTGCGGGTAGAAAACTTACCAGCCGGTAACATTACCTATGAGCAGCCGCAGCGCGCAGCAGGGTCGTCCTCCGGTCGTCGAAACGGGTGTCGCGCAGCTGCCGCTGCGTTTCGTCAGCGCCGCCTCGCTCTTCGACGGCCACGACGCGGCCATCAACCTGATCCGTCGCCTGCTGCAGGCGCACGGCGCCGAGGTCGTCCACCTCGGCCACAACCGCAGTGTCGCCGACATCGTGCGCGCCGCGATCCAGGAGGATGCCGACGCGATCGCAGTCAGCTCCTACCAGGGCGGTCACAACGAATACTTCGCCTACATGGTCGACATGCTGCGCGAGCTCGGCGCGTCGCACATCCGCGTCGTCGTCGGCGGCGGCGGCACGATCGCGCCGGCGGAGATCACGGCGCTCGAGGCGCACGGCGTCGAGAAGATCTACACGCCGGAAGACGGCCGCCGGCTCGGGCTCGACGGCATGATCGACGACGTGTTCGCGCGCGTGCGCCGCGCGCGCAAGCCCGAGTACGAATTCGCGCCGCTCAATCCGCAGGATCCGCAGCACATTGCCCGGACGATCTCCTGCCTCGAGGGCGCGCTCGGCAGCGACACCGCGCGCGCGCAGATCGCGCGTGCGATCGCGCGCAACGGGCGCCGTGCGCCCGTGATCGGCATCACCGGGACCGGCGGCGCGGGCAAGTCGAGCCTGAACGACGAGCTGCTGGCGCGCTTCGTGCGCTTCTTCCCCGACCACAACATCGCGGTCGTCGCGATCGATCCGACCCGGCGACGCTCGGGCGGCGCGCTGCTCGGCGATCGCATCCGCATGAACAGCCTCGCGAGCGAGCGCCTGTTCATGCGCTCGCTCGCGACCCGCCGCCGTGACAGCGCGACGAGCGAGGCGCTCGCGGATGTGGTCGCGCTCTATCAGCTCGCGGGCTACGACCTGATCATCGTCGAGACGGCGGGCATCGGCCAGAGCGACACCGGTATCGTCGATCACGTCGACCTTTCGCTCTACGTGATGACGAGCGAGTACGGCGCCGCGAGCCAGCTCGAGAAGATCGACATGCTCGACTACGCCGACATGGTCGTGCTCAACAAGTTCGAGAAGCGCGGCGCCGAGGACGCGCTGCGCGACGTGCGCAAGCAGTGGCGGCGCAACCACCCGGATCGCCTGCAGATCGCCGACGCGGAGGTGCCCGTCTTCCCGACGATCGCGAGCCGTTTCAACGACCCGGGCGTCAATCACCTCTTCGCGTCGATCTGCGCCCGGCTCGGCTGGCCGGTGGAGGGCGTCGGACCGACCGTGTTCAAGTCCCATGCGGCGCTGATTCCGGCAGGCCGCGTGCGCTATCTCGCCGAGATCGCCGAGGGTGGGCGGGCGGCGCATGCCGCCGTCGATCGCCAGGTCGCCGCGGCGCGCGCCGCGCACGCGCACTACGAGTCGCTGCAGGCGCTGCGCGATCCGCTGCTTCCCGCGCCGCTCGACCGCTATGCGCAAGTCGCGCTCGAGGAGGGCGATGCCACACGCCGCGAGCTGCGTACGGCCTACAACGTCGCGCTCGATGCGATCGGTGCCGCCGGCATCGCCGAGCTGAAGGCGTGGCCCGCGCGCCTCGCGTCGGTGACCGACGAGACCTACACCTACCCGGTGCGGGGCCAGCCGGTCACGGGCGAGAATTACACGGAAACGCTGAGCCGCAACCGCGTGCCGAAGCTCGCGGTGCCGCGCTTTGCCGACTGGGGCGAGATCCTCGACTTCCTCGGCAAGGAGAACCTGCCGGGCGCATATCCGTATACGGGCGGTGTCTATCCGTACCGGCGTGAAGCCGAGGACCCGACCCGCATGTTCGCGGGCGAAGGGCCGCCGGAACGCACCAATCGCCGCTTCCATCTGCTCGCGTCCGGCCACGAGGCGACCCGCCTCTCGACCGCGTTCGATTCCACCACGCTCTACGGCGAGGACCCCGACACGCGACCCGACATCTACGGCCGCACCGGCAACTCGGGCGTGTCGATCGCGACGCTCGACGACATGAAGAAGCTCTACTCGGGCTTCGACCTGTGCAGGCCGTCGACCTCGGTGTCGATGACGATCAACGGGCCGGCGCCGATGATCCTCGCGATGTTCATGAACACCGCGATCGACCAGCGCGTCGAGCGCTGGTTGCGCGCCGAGGGCCGCTGGGCGGCGGCGCAGGCGCGCATCGACGCATTGCACCGCGGGATCGCCGCGACCGGCGCGCCGGTGCCGGCCTACAAGGGCTCGCTGCCCGCAGGGCACGACGGTTCGGGCCTCGCGCTCCTCGGCATGGGCGGCGAGCAGCTGGTCGCGCCCGGCGTGCTCGAGCGCGAGACTTACGTGCGCCTGCGCGCCGAGGCGCTCGCGCAGGTGCGCGGCACCGTGCAGGCCGACATCCTGAAGGAGGACCAGGCGCAGAACACCTGCATTTTCTCCACCGAGTTCGCGCTGCGCATGATGGGCGACGTGCAGCAGTACTTCATCGACCACCGGGTGCGCAATTTCTACTCGGTGTCGATCTCGGGCTATCACATCGCCGAAGCGGGCGCGAACCCGGTGAGCCAGCTTGCCTTCACGCTCGCGAACGGCTTCACGATCCTCGAGTACTACCTCGCGCGCGGCATGAAGATCGACGACTTCGCGCCGAACCTGTCGTTCTTCTTCTCGAACGGCATGGACCCGGAGTACGCGGTGATCGGCCGCGTCGCGCGCCGCATCTGGGCGCGCGCGCTGCGCGAGCGCTACGGCGGCGACGCGCGCAGCCAGATGCTGAAGTACCACGTGCAGACCTCGGGGCGCTCGCTGCACGCGCAGGAGATCCAGTTCAACGACATCCGCACGACGCTGCAGGCGATGTACGCGCTGTTCGACAACTGCAATTCGCTGCACACCAATGCGTTCGACGAGGCGTTGACGACCCCGACCGAGGACAGCGTGCGCCGCGCCGTCGCGATCCAGCTGATCATCAACCGCGAACTCGGGCTCAACAGGATCCAGAATCCGTGGCAGGGTTCGTTCGCGATCGCGTACCTCACCGATCTCGTCGAGGAGGCCGTCTATCGCGAGTTCGAGTCGATCTCGAACCGCGGCGGCGTGCTCGGCGCGATGGAAACGATGTACCAGCGCGGCAAGATCCAGGAAGAGAGCCTCCATTACGAGACGAAGAAGCACGACGGCTCGCTGCCGCTAATCGGCGTGAACACGTTCCTTTCCGGCCACGACGCGTCGGAGGCCCGCGCGAACGTGGCGCTCATCCGCTCGACGGAGGAGGAGAAGCAGGACCAGGTCGCGGCCGTGCGCGCTTTCCAGCAACGCCACGCGGCCGCGACGCCCGCCGCGCTCGCGCGCTTGCAGCAGGTCGCGGCGAGCGGCGGCAACGTGTTCGCCGAGTTGATGGAGGCCGTGAGGGTGTGTTCGCTCGGGCAGATCTCGCGCGCGCTCTATCAGGTGGGCGGGCAGTATCGGCGCAACGTCTAGCGGCGAGCGGCGAGCAGCGATCAGCGATCAGCGAACAGCGATCAGCGAACAGCCAGAAGCGCCGGGCCGGTTACACGCGCGGCGAGCGGCGAGCGGCGAGCAGCGAACAGCGAGCAACGATCAGCCAGAAGCGCGGCGCTTGCGAGCGGTCTTCCTCTGGCTGATCGCCGTTCGCCATTCGCCGCTCGCCATTCGCCGCTCGCCATTCGCCGCTCGCCATTCGCCATTCGCCGTCCGCTGCTTGCCGTTGCAGTCAATAGCGCGCGAGTGCGAGTCCGCGCGTGTCGATCTCTGGCTTGCGTCCCATGACGAGATCGGCGATCACGCTTCCTGAGCCGCAGGCCATCGTCCAGCCGAGGGTGCCGTGGCCGGTGTTGAGCCAGAAATTGCGCCAGCGCGTGGCGCCGACGATCGGCGTGCCATCCGGTGTCATCGGCCGCAGTCCCGTCCAGAACACGGGGCTCGAGTAATCCCCGCCCGCACCGAAGAGGCTGCGCGCCGATCGCTCGAGCGTCGCCTGCCGCGCCGGATGCAGGCGATCGTTGTAACCGGACAATTCCGCGGTGCCGCCGACCCGGATGCGGTTGCCGAGGCGCGTGATGGCCACCTTGTAGGTCTCGTCCATCACCGTCGATACGGGCGCCTTCGAATCGTCGGTGACCGGGACCGTGATCGAATAGCCCTTCACCGGGTAGATCGGCAGCCGCAGCCCGAGCGAGCGCGCCATCGGCGTGGAGTAGCTGCCGAGCGCGAGCACCCAGGCTTGCGCCGTGATGCGCCCCGCGTCGGTTTCGGCTGCCTCGACGCGATCACCCGCCGGCACGAAGCCGCGGATCGTGGTACCGAAGCGGAACTGCACGCCTCGTGCCTTCGCCATTCCGGCGAGGCGCTCGGTGAACAGGTGGCAGTCGCCGGTCTCATCGCCGGGCAGGCGCAGGCCGCCGACGATCCGCGCCCGTACATCGGCGAGGCCGGGCTCGGCCGCGATGCACCCGTCCGGATCGAGCACCTCGTAGGGCACGCCGAGTTCGCGCAGCACGGCGATGTCGCCTGCGGCGCCGTCGAGTTGCTGCTGCGTACGAAAGAGTTGCAGCGTGCCGCGTGAGCGTTCGTCGTAGGCGATCCCGGTGTCGGCACGCAGCCGGCGCAGCACATCGCGGCTGTACTCCGCGATCGGCACCATGCGGCTCTTGTTCACGGCGTAGCGCGATGCCGTGCAGTTGCGCAGCATGCGCAGGATCCAGGCCCACATGGCCGGATCCCACTGCGGGCGCAACACGAGCGGCGCGTGGGGCGTGAACAGCCACTTCACCGCCTTCCACGGCATGCCGGGGCCGGCCCACGGCGAGGCATAGCCCGGGGAAATCTCCCCGGCATTCGCGAAGCTCGTCTCGAGCGCGACGCCCGGCCGGCGCTCGATCACGGTGACCTCGGCACCCGCCTGCGCGAGATACCACGCCGATGTGACGCCGATGACGCCGCCGCCCAGGACCGCGATTTTCACTGTGTGCTCCGTTGCCGGGGACGCCCCGGCGGTGCGCATATTCTCCGGTATTGCGCGCCGGAATTGACAGCGCCCCGGGTCGGGCGATACACACGCCCCACCAGGGGCCGCGATGGCGGGCACGCCGATGACACGAAAACTGCCGGTACTGCTGCTGCTCGTCGCGCTCGTGTCGCCGGCGCCGTCGTGGCCACAGGCACAGGTCGCCGCCGTACGACCCGCCGCGACCGTCGCCACGCCGCTCGAACTCTATCCCGGGCTTTTCGAGCGCGTGCAGATGGAACAGGTGTTCCCCGACGGCAAGACATTCGTCGATGCCGTGCCGCGCGGCTCGCCGCAAGCCCTGCTTGCCGCATACCGGCGCGATGCCGCCGCCCCCGGCTTCGACCTGCGTGCCTTCGTCGCAGCGCATTTCATCGTGCCCGCCGATGCAACGAGCCGGTACCGCACCGGCGACGCGGATGTCACGACGCACATCGACCGGTTGTGGTCGGTGCTCACGCGCCCGCCCGACACGCCGGTGGCCGGTTCGTCGCTCCTGCCGTTGCCGTATCCGTATGTCGTGCCGGGGGGGCGCTTCAACGAGATCTACTACTGGGATTCGTATTTCACGATGCTCGGCCTCGAGCAGAGCGGGCGGCACGATCTCGCGCGGGACCTGCTGCGGGATTTCGCGTACCTGATCGATACCTACGGACATATCCCGAACGGCAATCGCAGCTACTACCTGTCGCGCTCGCAGCCGCCGTTTTTCGCCGCGATGGTCGGGCTGGTCGCGCAGCGCGACGGCGAGGCGGTATTTGCGCGGCATCTGCCGCAACTCGAGCGCGAATACGCATTCTGGATGGCAGGCGCGGCGGGTCTCGCGCGCGGCGCGGCGCATCGACGCGTCGTGAGGCTCGCTGACGGGAGTCTTCTGAATCGCTACTGGGACGACCGCGACGTGCCGCGCGAGGAGAGCTGGCGGGAAGATGTCGCTACGGCGCGCGAGGCCGCGCGCCTCGTGCCCGCCCGTCCGGCAGCCGAGGTGTACCGCAATCTGCGCGCGGCGGCGGAGAGCGGCTGGGATTTCAGCTCGCGCTGGCTCGCCGACGGGCACACGCTCGCGACGATCCGCACCGTCGACATCGTTCCCGTCGATCTCAACAGTCTCCTGTATCACCTCGAACAGACGCTCGCGCACGCGTATCGTGCGGGCGGCCGCGATGCCGATGCGCGCCGCCTCGGCGCCCGCGCGTGGGCGCGCCGCGAGGCGATTCATCGCCACCTGTGGGATCCGGCGCGACAGATGTTCGGTGACCTCGCGTGGCGCGAGGGCCGCTTCACGCGGTCGGTGACTGCCGCCACGGTCTATCCGCTCTATTTCGGGGTCGCGACGCCGGCGCAGGCCGACGGCGTCGCTCGCGCGATCCGCGAGCACTTGTTGCAGCCCGATGGCCTCGGGACGAGCACCGTGGATTCCGGAGAGCAATGGGATGCGCCCAACGGCTGGGCGCCGCTGCAATGGCTCGCTGTGGAGGGGCTGCGGCGCTGCGGCCACCCGGAACTCGCCGCCGAGGTCGCCCGCCGCTGGATCCACGAGAACCTCACCGTGTATCGGGCCACCGGCAAGCTCGTCGAGAAGTACAACGTCAGCGGCGACGGCGGTGCGGCCGGTGGCGAGTATCCGGCGCAGGACGGCTTTGGCTGGACGAATGGCGTGCTGCGGCGGTTGATGGCGCTCTATCCGCCGGATTGACGCTACGCCGCCTGTGACAGGTCGGGCTCGCCGAGCGCGTCTAGGATGTCGCGCCGCGCGCGATCGCGCAGCGCCGCGGTCGATTGTTCGTCCCCGGCCGCGACGGCCGGCAGTGCGGGCAGGAATTCGACATCGATGGGCCCCGGGGACAGGAGCAGGCCGGGCGCGGGCAGGGCGGCGCGCGACCCGCGGATCACGCACGGCATCACCGGGCAGCCGGCGCGGGCCGCGGTGTGAAAGGCGCCCGAATGGAATTTCAGCAGGCCCGGGCGCTTGGCGAAGGTTCCTTCCGGGAAGAACACGAGCGAGTGGCCATTCGTCGCATTGCGCAGCACCCGCCGCGCATCGCTCGCCCCCTTGTGCCGGTCGAATCGTTCGACGAATTCCGACCCGATGCGCTCGAGCAGGAAATTCGCGAGTGGCACCGCCGACATTTCACGCTTGATCACGAAGCCGAAGCGCGGCGGCAGCACCGCCATGAGCACGAGGCCGTCGAGGTAGCTCGCATGGTTCGCGACCACGACGCACTGGGAGGCCGGCAGGCGCGCGGGATGCCGCACCGCGAGCCGCAGGCCGACGACGACGAGCCAGCCGCGGGCCGCGTAGCGCGCCGCGCTGCGCCGCAGGCCCAGGGTCGGCAGCAGCAGCACACAGGTGAGCACGCCGAGCGCGACCGGCAGGAATGCGAGCCCCGCATAGATCGTGTAGGCGACGCGCAGCGGCGCCGGCAGGCGTTGCGTCGGGTTCATGGTGTGCGGTATCGCGCTTTCCGGGGCATGGCGGTGTGAACTGGTTCTCTTTATGTTAATGCTTCCGGGTATATGTGAAGGTGATCACGCCCCCTCCCGGAGGGGTCCCCCACACTCGCTGCCAATGGTACGTCCCGCGACCGCACCCGAACTGCGCAAGAGCGCCGGTGAGACCGATCCGGCGGTCTCCCGCTTCATCGACGCCGTATGGATGGAGCGCGGCCTGTCGTCGAACACGCTCGCGGCTTATCGCGCGGACCTGACGGCGCTCGCGCGCTGGCTCGGCGAGCACGGTCGCGAGATTTCGGCGACCACGCGCGCGGACCTGATGGATTTCATCGCATTTCGTGTCCAGGCGGGCGCGCGCCCGCGCTCGACCGCGCGCCAGCTGTCGTCGTTCCGGCGCTTCTTCCGCCACCTCGTCCGCGAAGGCTCGCTGCGCGAGGACCCCACCGCGCAGATCGCGATGCCGAAGATAGGCCGCTCGCTGCCGCGCTCGCTGAGCGAGGAGGAAGTGGAGTCGCTGCTGAATGCACCGGTGATCGGCGACCCGCTCGGCAACCGCGACCGCGCGATGCTCGAAGTGCTGTATGCCACCGGCCTGCGCGTCTCCGAACTCGTGAGCCTGAAGCACAGCCAGGTGAACCTGAACCAGGGCGTGCTGCGTGTCGTCGGCAAGGGCAACCGCGAGCGCCTGATTCCGCTCGGCGAGGAAGCCGTGCGCTGGCTCGGCGAATTCGTGCGCGGCCCGCGCAACGAGATCCTGCTCGATCGCACCACGGATTACCTGTTCCCGACACGCCGTGGCGACCGCATGACGCGCCAGGCGTTCTGGCACATCATCAAGCGCTACGCGCGCAAGGCCGGCGTCGAGCGCGACCTGTCGCCGCACACGCTGCGGCATGCGTTCGCGACCCACCTGCTGAACCACGGCGCCGACCTGCGCGTCGTGCAGATGCTGCTCGGCCATTCGGATCTCTCGACGACACAGATCTACACGCACGTGGCGCGTGAGCGGATGAAGGAACTGCACGCGCAGCACCACCCGCGCGGCTGAGGTAGACTGCCCCACCCCGCGGAGCCGACCGAACCAATCCGGGCCGGGCGGGTCGAACCGACCACCATGCTGCGATCCACCCTTCTCATCCTTTCCCTGGCCCTGTTCGCGGCCGGCGCGCGCGCCGACGTCCGCGCGGATATCGCGAAGAAGTTCCCGGGGACCACCGCGGCCGACATCCGCACGACGCCGATGCAGGGCATCTACGAGCTGCGCCGCGGCGGCGATGTCGTGTACGTGAGCGCCGACGGCCGCTACGCGCTGATGGGCGACCTGTACGACCTCGACTCGAACAGCAACCTCACCGAGACCCGCCGTCGCGGGCTGCGCAAGGGCCTGCTCGCCGCGGTCCCCGACAGCCAGACCCTGGTGTTTTCACCCAAGGACCCGAAGTACACGATCGACGTCTTCACCGACGTCGATTGCGCGTATTGCCGCAAGCTGCACAGCCAGATCGCGGAATACAACCGGCTCGGCGTGCGCGTGCGATACCTGTTCTTCCCGCGCAGCGGCCCCGACACCGAATCGTGGCACAAGGCCGAGAGTGTCTGGTGCGCCGCCGATCGCAACGATGCGCTGACCCGCGCCAAGCGCGGCGAGGCCATCAAGTCGAAGCCCTGTGGCGCGACTCCGGTCGCGAAGGAATACCAGCTCGGCGAGGATCTCGGGATCCAGGGCACGCCGGCTATCGTGCTCGCCAACGGCGAGATGCTGCCGGGCTATGTGCCGCCGGCGATCCTCGTCGATCACCTGAAATCGATCACCCGCTAGCGCGGGCGTTGCGCGCCTAGCGCTCGAGCAGCTCGCGCTTGCCGGGCTTGCCTTCCCACTCCTTGGCATCGGCGGGCGGCTCGCCCTTCTCGGTGATCACCGGCCACTTCCGCGACAGTTCGGCATTGAGCGGCTTGTACTCCATCTGGTCCGCCGGCAGCTCCTCTTCGGAAAAGATGGCTTCGACCGGGCATTCCGGCTCGCACAGCGTGCAGTCGATGCATTCGTCCGGGTCGATCACCAGGAAGTTCGGACCCTCGTGGAAGCAGTCGACGGGACAGACTTCCACGCAGTCCATGTACTTGCACTTGATGCAGTTCTCGGTGACGACGAAGGCCATGACGGTTCCTGATGCCGGGGCCGCCCATTTTGCCATGCGGGGCGCGGCGAGCGTAGCGTATGGCGTGTCAGCGTGACCGGTAGTCGAACGTCGCGTAGTGGTGGCGTTCGGTTCCCCCGGCGCGATCGGCGAAATAGCGCTGCAGCGTGAAGGTGATGCTCGGAAAGGCGAGGTCGTCCCACGGGATCTCGGCCTCGGTGACGAGCTTCGATTCCAGGCTCTCGGGGCCGACGCCGAACTCCGGCGCGGCGAGGCGCGCACGGAAGAACACGTGCACCTGGTGCGCGTGCAGGACATGCACGATCGACACGAGCGAGCCGATCTCGACGCTCGCGAGCGCTTCTTCGTGGGACTCGCGCTCGGCGGCCTGCTGCAGCGTCTCGTCGTTTTCCATGAACCCCGCCGGGACGGTCCAGAAGCCGCGCCGGGGTTCGATCGCCCGCTTGCACAGGAGGATGCGCCCGCCGTCCTCCGGCACGCAGCCGACGACGAGCTTCGGGTTCTGGTAGTGGATCGTGCCGCAGCGCTCGCAGACGTAACGGGGCAGGTGGTCGCCCGGCGGCACGCGCCGCACGACCGGCGCGCCGCAATGGCTGCAGAAATTCATCAGTGGGCGGCGGCGCCGGCGAGCGCGCGCGCCGAGTCGAGACCCTCGCGTATCGCCTTCGCCCACTGCGTCATCACGCGCCGCGCATCGGCGAGGTTGGTCACGGCGTTCGTGATCTGGAACTGGCCGTGTTCCATGCCTTGCCTGCGGTCGACGACGCGCGCGAGCAACGTATCGCTGTCGCCGTCGCGGAATTCCGCGGCGAGCGTCATGCGCCCCGGGTCGACCGTGTACGTGCGCACCCTGCCTGCGGTCGTGAGGCTCGTGTCCGGCGCGTTGATGTACAGATCGACGATCCGCGGCGTGATGTGCAGCGTGTCCGGGCCCGATGCGGTGACGATCCGGTACTTGCCGTCGGCGGCGAGCGTTTCCGTGAAGACCTTGCGGAATTCCGCGGCGAGCGCCTGCTTGATGCGCTCGGTGTCGACGCGACGGAAGCCGGGCGACCCGGCATTGGGGTCCCAGTTCCTGTCGAATGAAACCTCGAGCGGATCGAGCATGATTTCGGTGTAACGCGCGAGCGTCGCGCCCGGCTTCACGTACACCGCGTCGAATTTCTTCTGTGGAAAGAGTTCGAGCCCCTCCCAGGTCCGGGCGGGCGGCGTGGTGGCACAGGCCGCGAGCAGGAGCGCCATGGCGGCGGCGCCGACGAACACATCGAGTCTACGCATGTGACAGTCCTCCCGGGCTGAAGGATTGGTGCCGGGAGAGGGAATCGAACCCACACTCTGTCGCCAGAACCGGATTTTGAGTCCGGCGCGTCTACCAGTTCCGCCATCCCGGCCGGCCTGGAGCAAAACTTTGCCAGAACGCCGCACGCGCCGCGACCTTTTTCCGCGCGCCGAAGCAGGCCCGGTCGCAGCGCATCGCCGACGGGGGTGCCTGCTACCATGCGCGCGTGCTGCCCGAGGATTTTCGTTACGATCTGCCGCCCGGCCTGATCGCGCAGGTTCCGCTGTCCCGCCGCTCCGCGAGCCGTCTCCTGACGCTCGACGGCGAGACGGGCGCGTGGGCGGACCGCTGGATGCAGGACCTGCCTGCGCTGCTCGGGCCGGGCGATCTCCTCGTGTTCAACGACACGCGCGTCGTGCCGGCGCGCGTATACGGCGTGAAGCCGACAGGCGGGCGAGTCGAGATGCTGCTCGAGCGCGCCGCCGGGGAGCGCGAGGCCTGGGTGCAGTTGCGCGCGAGCAAGGGTTTTCGCGAGGGAACGGTCTTTCGTACGGCCGGCGGCACAGTGCGGGTCCTCGGGCGCGACGACGACCTGTGGCGTGTCGTGTTGCCGGCCGAGCCGATCACGTTCTTTGAACAGTACGGCGAGACGCCGCTTCCGCCCTACATCGCCCGCGCGCCGGACGCCGCGGATCGCGAGCGCTACCAGTCGGTGTTCGCGCGCGAGCGCGGTGCGGTGGCCGCGCCCACCGCGAGCCTGCATTTCGACGAGGCGCTGCTCGGCGCGCTCGCGGCGCGTGGCATTGCGCGCGGGTTCGTGACGCTGCACGTGGGCGCGGGGACGTTCCAGCCGGTGCGCGCCGCGACGCTCGAGGCGCATCGCATGCACGCCGAGCGCGTGACCGTCGCGCAGGCCGTCTGCGACGGCGTGGCGCGCGCCCGCGCGGCGGGCCGGCGCGTCGTGGCGGTCGGCACCACGGTCGCACGTGCCCTCGAATCGGCCGCCGCAGGCGGCGCACTCGCGCCGTTTCACGGCGAGACGCGCCTGTTCGTCCACCCGGGTTACCGGTTCCGGGCGATCGATGCGCTCGTGACGAACTTTCACCTGCCCGAATCGACCCTGCTCATGATGGTGAGCGCGTTCGCCGGGCGCGACCATGTGCTCGCGGCCTACGCGCACGCGGTCGCGGCCCGTTACCGCTTTTTCAGCTACGGCGATGCGATGTTCGTGACGCCCGCGCACGCTGCGCTCGCGCGGCGCGAGGTCGCGTGACGGGCCTGTTCGAGGTGCTCGCGACCGACGGCGCGGCGCGGCGCGGGCGCCTGACGCTCGCGCACGGTGTCGTCGAGACGCCGGCGTTCATGCCGGTCGGCACGTATGGCACGGTCAAGGCCATGACGCCGGAGGAACTCGAGGCGCTCGGCGCCGAAATCGTGCTCGGCAACACCTTCCACCTGATGTTGCGCCCGGGCATGAAGGTGATCGCCGCGCACGGCGACCTGCACCGCTTCATGCACTGGCGGCGCCCGATCCTGACCGACTCGGGCGGATTCCAGGTGTTCAGCCTCGCGAAACTGCGGCGCATCGACGAGGAGGGCGTGCGCTTTCGTTCGCCGATCGACGGCGCGGAAGTGCGCCTCACGCCCGAGATCTCGATGGACGTGCAGCGCACGCTCGGTTCCGACATCGTGATGGCCTTCGACGACTGCACGGCGTACCCGTCCACCCATGCCGCGGCACGCGAATCGATGGAGCGCTCGATGCGCTGGGCCGTGCGCTGCCGGGATCACTACGCATCCGGCGCGACGCCGGGCGTGCTCTTCGGCATCGTGCAGGGCGGCATGTACGGCGACCTGCGCCACACGTCGCTCGAGGCGCTGCTCGCGCTCGACCTGCCGGGGATCGCCATCGGCGGTCTCGCGGTCGGCGAGCCGCAAGCCGAACGCCTGCGGGTGCTCGAGGAACTCGTGCCCGCCATGCCGGCCGCGCGGCCCCGTTACCTGATGGGTGTCGGGCGGCCCGAGGATATCGTGCAGGCGGTGCTGCGCGGCATCGACATGTTCGACTGCGTGATGCCCACCCGCCATGCGCGCAACGGCCACCTCTTCACGTCGAGTGGCGTGATCAACATCCGGAACGCCGTGCACCAGGAAGACACCGCCCCGGTGGATGCGGCCTGCGGCTGCTACACGTGCCGGAACTGGTCGCGGGCGTACCTGCGCCACCTCGACCGCTGCAACGAGATCCTGGGATCGCGCCTCGCGACGATCCACAACCTCCACTTCTACCTCGACCTGATGGCGCGGATCCGCGCCCATATCGCGGCGGGCGATTTCGCGGCCTTTGCCCGCGACTACCTGGCGGCACGGGCGACGCGAGTTGCGCCTATGGC
The DNA here is from genome assembly GCA_050249415.1 of Steroidobacteraceae bacterium. Classification (GTDB taxonomy): domain Bacteria; phylum Pseudomonadota; class Gammaproteobacteria; order Steroidobacterales; family Steroidobacteraceae; genus CADEFQ01. The sequence continues at coordinate 26,849 of JBFWQO010000011.1, read as the reverse complement.
ATAATGCCCGGCTTTACCAGCCCGCTTTCCTCCAAGGGGTCTTTCGATGAACGCTCTGATTCCTGAAGCCTACGCGCAGGCCGCCGGCGCGTCCCCGGGTGGCTCGTTCGCGCCGCTGCTGATGATGGTGGTGTTCATCGTCATCTTCTATTTCCTGCTCATCCGGCCGCAGCAGAAGAAGGCCAAGGAGCACCAGGCGATGCTCGCGAAGATCGCCGCCGGCGACGAGGTCGTGACGGCCGGCGGGCTCCTCGGCAAGGTCGTGGAGGTGGGCGACACGTTCACGACGATCGAGATCGCCGACGGCGTGCGCGTCAAGGTGCAGAAATTCCAGATCACCTCGCTCGTGCCGAAGGGCACGGTGAAGAGCGCCTGAGAAAGGGCCGTCGATGCTCGAGTACCCCCGCTGGAAGTACATCGTCGTCTGCGTGATCCTCGTCGGCGCCTTCTTCTTCGCCCTGCCGAATTTCTTCGGCGAGGATCCGGCCCTGCAGGTCGTGCGCAAGGACCGCGTGGCGATGGACGCCGCCGGCGAGCAGCGCGTCGCGGCCTTCCTCCGCGGGCGCGGGGTCGACTTCATGTCGACCTACGTCGATTCGGGCCGGCTGATGGTGCGCTTCGGCAGCGTCGCCACGCAGCTCGCGGCGCGTGACGCGGTCAACGAGGGCCTGAGCGACGAGTACATCACCGCGCTGTCGTTCGCGTCGCGCGCGCCGGCGTGGCTCTCCCGCGTGGGCCTGCGGCCGATGCCGCTCGGCCTCGACCTGCGCGGCGGGCTGCACCTGCTGTACCAGGTCGACGTGAACGGGGCGGTGGGCCAGCTGCTCGAGAGTTACGAGCAGGACTTCCGCCGCACGCTCGCCGAGAAGAAGCTGCCGTTCCTCGACATCGCCCAGGTCACCCAGGGCGCCGACATCCCGAACGGCGTGCGTGTGCTGCTCGCGTCGGGCGCCGACGCCGAGGCCGTGCGTGTCGCGCTGAAGGAAGTGCAGGCCGACCTCGATGTCGAGGTGGTGGACCTGCCGAGCGGCCCGGCCGTGCAGGCCGTGCTCACGACCGCCCAGATCCGCCAGCGGCAGGACTATGCGATCCAGCAGAACCTGACGACGCTGCGCAACCGCGTCAACGAGCTCGGCGTGTCCGAGCCGATCGTGCAGCGCCAGGGTTTCGACCGGATCATCGTCGAACTGCCGGGCGTGCAGAACTCGGCCGACGTCAAGGACATCCTCGGCAAGGTCGCGACGCTCGAGTTCCGCCTCGTCGACACGCAGGGCAATCTCGCCGAAGCCGTGCAGAGCGGTCGCTCGCCGCTCGGCTCGAAGCTCTACAAGGACAAGAACGGCCAGCCGGTGCTGCTGAAGCGCGCGGTGATCGTCACCGGCGACCAGCTGACCGACGCGCTCACCGCCGCGACGCAGGACGGTCCGGGCGTCTCGGTCAAGCTCGACGCGCGCGGCGGCGCGCAGATGCTGAAGACGACGCAGGCGAACCTCGGCAAGCCGATGGCCGTCGTGTTCATCGAGAAATCGCGCGAGACCGTCGAAGTCGGCGGCCGCAAGGTCGAGCGCGAAGTGACCGACCAGCACGTGATCAGCGTCGCGACGATCCGCGGTGTGTTCAGCAACCAGTTCCAGATCACCGGGCTCACCCAGTCCGAGGCGCGCGAACTCGCGCTGCTGCTGCGCGCCGGTTCGCTCGCGGCGCCGATCTTCCTCGCCGAGGAGCGTGCGATCGGCCCGAGCCTCGGGGCGAAGAACATCGAGCAGGGCGTCATGGCGCTGCTCGTCGGCATGCTCGGCGTATTCGTCTTCATGATCATCTACTACCACGTGTTCGGCATCGTCGCCGACCTCGTGCTGCTCGCGAACGTGCTGCTGCTCATGGCGCTGCTGTCGATGATGGGCGCGGCGCTGTCGCTGCCCGGCATCGCGGGCATCATCCTCACGGTCGGCATGGCGGTCGATGCGAACGTGCTGATCTACGAGCGCATCCGCGAGGAGCTGCGCAACGGCGTGTCGCCGCAGGCGGCGATCCGCTCCGGCTTCGACAAGGCCTTCTCCGCGATCGCGGACTCGAACGTCACCACGCTGATCGCGGGCCTCGTGCTGTGGGTGTTCGGCACCGGCGCGATCCGCGGCTTCGCGGTCGTGCTGTCGCTCGGCATCGCGACGTCGATGTTCACGGCGCTGATGGGCAGCCGCGCGCTGCTCACGCTGATGTACGGCGGCCGCACCAAGGTACGCAAGCTCGCGATCGGCTGAGCCACGACGCAGGAAACTGTCCCATGGAGTTCTTTCACAAGCAGACGAACATCGGCTTCATGGCCACGCGCAAGCTGTGGTACGGGCTGTCGATCGTATTGATGGTCGTGTCGCTCGGCGCGCTCGCCACCAAGGGTCTCAACTTCGCGATCGATTTCACCGGCGGCGTATCGGTCGAGGCGGCGCTGCCGACCGCGGCCGACGTCGAGGCGATCCGCACGCAGCTCGAGCACGCGGGCTTCCGCGAGCCGCAGGTCGGCATCTTCGGCTCCTCGCGCGAAGTCGCGATCCGCCTGCCGCCCGATCCGTCGACCTCGGTGGCGCAGATACGCGCGCAGGTGGAGGCCGCGCTGCTCGCGGTCGCGCCCGGCGCGGAGGTGCGCAAGCTCGACGTGGTCGGCCCGCAGGTCGGCGACGAGCTGCGCACGAGCGCGATCTGGGCGCTCAGCTTCACGCTGCTGCTGATCTTCATCTACATCGCTTTCCGCTTCCACACGTGGCGCTTGTCGGCGGGCGCGATCGTCGCCGTGATGCACGACCCGATCCTCGTGCTCGGCATCTTCTCGATTACGCAGACGCCGTTCGACCTGGCCGTCGTCGCGGCGATCCTCGCGGTGATCGGCTATTCGCTGAACGACACGGTCGTGATCTTCGACCGCATCCGCGAGCGTTTCGAGCACAACCGGCGCCTGCCGCCGGTCACGGTGCTCGACCAGGCGATCAACCAGACGCTGTCGCGCACGATCATGACCAAGGTCGTCACGATGATCGTCGTGGTCGCGCTGCTGTTCCTCGGCGGCCCGGTACTGCGCGGCTTCTCCGAGGCACTCGCGATCGGCATCCTCGCGGGCACCTACTCGTCGATCTACATTTCCTCGGCGATCGCACTCGACGCCGGGCTCACGGCGGAACATGTGTTTCCGACCGTCAGGAAATCGGCGGTCGACGACATGCCCTGAGCGCCCGTCGCGACGGGCGGGGCGACGAAGAGTGACGTCGCGCACCGATGTGCCTATGATGCGCCGAAAACCGGCATCAACGACGGGGTCGAATGATGAAATGGCGTACCAAGTCGGTCGATCAGGTCCAGGCTGAATACGAGCACGGCGAACTGAAGCGTTCGCTGAACGCCTGGCACCTCGTGCTGCTCGGCATCGGCTGCATCATCGGCGCGGGCATCTTCGTGCGCACGGGCAATGCCGCGGCGCTGCACGCGGGCCCGGCCGTCATGATTTCGTTCGTGATCGCGGGCGTCGTCTGCGCCTTTGCCGGCCTGTGCTATGCGGAGCTCGCCTCGGTGCTGCCGGTGTCGGGCTCGGCGTATACGTACACCTACACCACGATCGGCGAGTTCGGCGCCTGGATCATGGGGGCGCTGCTGCTGCTCGAATACGGGCTCGCGGCGTCGGTGGTCGCGGTCGGCTGGTCGGGTTACATGATGAGCCTGCTGCACGATCTCGGCCTCACCATACCGGCCGAGTTCACCCAGGCGATGGGCAAGCTGATCGTCACGCAGGCGTCCGCCTTTGCTGTGAGCGACCCGCTCGTGAGCCTGAATGGTGTCACGGCCCATCTCGCCGACGGTTCGGTCGCGCAGTTCCTCTCCTCGAGCAGCGCGCATATCGCGGGCGTGCACCAGTCGGCGCTCGCGCTGTATGACGTGCTCGGCGGCAGCGCCGGCAGCGGCTTCACGCTGACGAACGCCGCCGACATCCACCTGTCGCAGGACACGCAGGCCGTGCTCGCGAGCGCGGTCAAGGTGCTCGATCCGGCGACCGGCCACCTGCGCGACCTCGCCGCGGGCGTCACGGTGACCGCGCCTGCCGGTTCGGTCGTGCAACTGCCCATCGGCACGGTCGTTCCGGTGCTCGCCGCGCATGTGGTGACGTCGCTGTTCAACCTGCCGGCCGTGGCGATCGTCGCCGCGGTGACACTGCTGCTCGTCATCGGGGTGTCGGAATCCGCCACCGTCAACAACGTCATCGTCGCGATCAAGGTCGCGGTGATCCTCGCGTTCATCGCCGTCGGCGCGTTCTACGTGGATACCGCCAACTGGCGACCGTTCATCCCGGAGGCCACGGGCCAGCCGGGCGAGTTCGGCTGGGGCGGCGTGATGCGCGCGGCGACGATCGTGTTCTTCGCCTACATCGGCTTCGAGGCGGTCTCGACCGCCGGGCAGGAAGCGAAGAATCCGCGGCGCGACATGCCGATCGGCATCCTCGGTTCGCTGATCATCTGCACGATCCTCTACATGGCCACGTCGGCGGTGCTGACCGGCGTCACGTCCTACACCAAGCTCAACACGGCGGCGCCCGTCGCGCTCGCGGCCGACACGCTCGGGCCGCAATGGGCCTGGCTCGCGAAAGCGATCAAGATCGGTGCGATCGCCGGGCTGTCATCCGTGATCCTGGTGCTGATGTTCGGCCAGACGCGCGTGTTCTACACGATGTCGCGGGACGGGCTGCTGCCGAGGGCGCTCGCGAAGGTGCACCCGCGCTTCAAGACGCCGTGGATCAACACGCTGATCGTCGGTGTGGTCGTGGCGCTCGCGGCGGCCGTGTTCGACATCAACACGCTGGGTGACCTGACATCGGTCGGCACGCTCGCGGCGTTCGCGATGGTGTGCGTCTCGGTGATGTGGCTGCGCCGCGCGCGGCCCGACCTGCCGCGCCAGTTCAAGACACCGTTCTTCCCGGTCACCCCGATCCTCGGCATCCTCTCCTGCCTCGCGCTGATCTTCAGCGTCGAACCCAGGGTGCTGCGCTTCTTCGAGTGGTTCCTCGCGGGCGCCGTGATCATGTACTTCGTGTACGGCTACTGGGCGAGCCCGATGCGGAGGCGCGCCCCGGAGGGCGCCTAGCGCCGGCTCAGGTGTCGCGCAGTGCCGGGGGAAGTTGCGGCGCGATGAGTTCCAGCAGCGCCTCGTAGACACGCGGTGTACCGGCGACGATGTGGGGTGAGAGCCGGTACGGTTCACCCGTGAGCGTGCCGATGCGCCCGCCCGCTTCCTGGATCAGCAGGGCGCCCGCGGCCGTGTCCCAGGGATTCAGGCCGAACTCCCAGAAGCCGTCCACGCGGCCGGCCGCGACATAGGCGAGGTCGAGCGCGGCCGCGCCCGGGCGGCGCACGCCGGCGGTCGCCTGCATCACGCTCTTCAACTGCGCGAGGTAGGCATCGGCATAGTCCGCATTGGCGCGAAACGGGAACCCCGTCGCCACGAGCGCGCCCTCGATGCCGGGGCGATTGCTGACGCGCAGGCGCCGGTTCTCGAGCCGCGCGCCATCGCCGCGGCTCGCGGTGAACAGTTCCTGTCGCATCGGGTCGTAGATCACCGCGTGCTCGAGCCGACCACGATGCTGGCAGGCGATCGAGACCGCATAGGTCGGAAAGCCGTGCAGGTAGTTGGTCGTGCCGTCGAGCGGGTCGATGATCCACACGGTCTCCGAGTCGCCCGTGCGGCCGCTTTCCTCGGCGAGGAACGCGTGCTGCGGGTACGCCTTCGAGAGGATCCCGATGATCTCCTGCTCGGCGGCGCGATCGACTTCGGTCGCGAAGTCGTTGCGGCCCTTGGCCGTGACCTCGATGCTGTCGAGCCGGTTGATGCTGCGCACGATGATTTCGCCGGCGCGGCGCGCGGCGCGGACCGCTATGTTGACTGCTGGTTGCATGGGCACCGGGGACGGGCGGGGATGGCACTACAATATCACGATGCACGCGACTGACCTGAGGTTCGTGCTGGTCGGCACCCAGCATCCGGGCAACATCGGCGCCGTGGCGCGCGCGATGAAGAACATGGCGCTCGAGCGCCTCGTGCTCGTGCGGCCGCGGGAATTCCCGCATCCGGAGGCTACGGCGCGCGCGTCGGGCGCCGACGACCTGCTCGCGCGCGCGCGGGTGGTCGACCGCCTCGATGAGGCGATCGGCGACTGCGGCCTCGTGGTCGCGACGACCGCGCGCGAACGCGAGTTCAACCACCGCGTCGTCGACGTGCGCGACGCCGCGGCGCGCATCGCCCTCGAGGCCGCGCGCGGGCCAGTGGCGGTGCTGTTCGGCGGCGAGCGCGCGGGGCTCTCGAACGAAGAAATCGACGCGGCGCACCTGCTCGCGCGCATACCGGCCAATCCCGCGTACACCTCGCTCAATATCGCGATGGCGGCCCAGCTGATCGCCTACGAGATCCATCGCGCGCGCGGCGCACGCGTCGAAGCGCCGCCCGGCAGCGTGCCGCTCGCCACGGTCGACGAGATGGAACGCTTCTTCGAACACCTCGACCTCGTGCTCGCCGAGATCGATTTTCGCGATCGGACGGCGAGCGGCACGCACCTGAAGCAACGGCTGCGCCGCCTCTTCCAGCGCGCGGAGATGGACCAGAACGAGGTCAATATCCTGCGCGGCGTGCTGGCCGCGGTGCAGGGCAGGCGCAAGATCGCGGGCAGCAAGAGCCAGGGCAGCAAGAGCCGGGGCAGCAAGGGCCCGACGCGGAACCGGTGATGGGCGCGCGGCCGGTCTATCTCGACAACGCCGCCACTACCGCGGTCGATCCGCGCGTCGCCGCCGCGATGGCCGAATGCCTCACGGCCGACGGCGCCTTCGGCAATGCGGCGTCGATCCACCGCTATGGGCGCGAGGCGGCGAGGCGCATCGAGGCCGCACGGCACGAGGTGGCCGCGCTGATCGAGGCGCAGGACGCGGAGATCGTGTTCACCTCCGGCGCCACCGAAGCGTCGAACCTCGCGCTGCTCGGTGCGGCGCGCGCCAATGCCGACCGGCGGCGCCATCTCGTGACGGCGCGTACCGAGCATCGTGCGACCCTCGATCCGCTGCGCCGGCTCGAACGCGAGGGCTGGTCGGTGACGCGGCTCGCGCCGGGCCGGGACGGGATCGTGTCGGCCGATGCGGTGCGAGAGGCGCTGCGCGCCGACACGCTCCTCGTGTCGATCATGCACGTCAACAACGAAACCGGAGCCGTGCAGGATGTGGCGGCGATCGGCGCGGCGTGCCGCGCAGCGGGTGTGCTGTACCACTGCGATCTCGCGCAGTCGGTCGGCAAGGTACCGACCGCAGGCCTCGCCCGGCTCATCGACTTCGGCTCGCTGACCGCGCACAAGATCCACGGCCCGAAGGGGGTGGGTGCGCTCTATGTCGCCGAGACCGCACGGCCGTGGCTCGAGCCGATCATGTTCGGCGGCGGACACGAACGCGGCCTGCGCTCGGGCACGCTGCCGACCCACCAGATCGTCGGCTTCGGCCGCGCCGCCGCGCTCGTGGCGGGAGAGGGGGCTGCCGACGCCGCGCGGATGGGCACGCTGCGCGCCGCCTTGTGGGACGCGCTCGGCGCGCTGCCCGGCGTGTACCTGAACAGCCCGCCCACCGGCGGATCGCCCGCGATCCTCAACGTGGCCTTCGAGGGCGTCGAAGGTGAAAGCCTCGTCGCGGCGCTCGGCGAGCTGGCCGTCTCCACGGGATCGGCCTGCAGTTCCGCGGCGGCCGAGCCTTCGTATGTGCTGCGCGCCCTCGGGCGCAGTACCGAGCTCGCGCAGAGTTCGCTGCGCTTCAGCTTCGGTCGCACGACGACCGCGGCCGATATCGGCGTGGCCGCCGCGGCCGTGCGGCGCGCGGTGACACGGCTGCGCGAGGTGGCGCCGTGAGCGGGATGGCGCCGTGAGCACTCCACGTGCGGTGCGCAACGATGTCGGGGATACGCTGAGTCCGGCCGCGCGGGAGGCGTTCGACACGCTCGCCCATGCGGGCTCCCTGCCGGACGGGGCGGATATCGTGCGCGGCGAGGCGGGCCGGGAGGCCACCGGCACGCGCGTGCGGTTTTCCCTGCGCGTGACGCAGGACCGGGTCTGCGAAGCCCGCTTCCTGGCCTACGGCTGCCCGCACACGCTCGCGGTGGCGAACTGGGTGGCAGGCGCGCTGCCGGGGAGGCCGCGCGCGGCCTTGCCGCCTGGTACGCCCGCCGACTGGGCCGAGCGCTTCGACGTGCCGATCGCGAAATTCGGCCGGCTCCTCGTGATCGAGGATGCGCTGCGGGACTGCGTCGCGAAATGGCCTGACCGGGGTGTGAACGGGCCCGCTGCGCGCGACCCGGCAATGCGCCGTACAATGGCCCCATGAGCATCCACCTGACCCCGGCCGCCGCCGAACGCGTCAAGAGTTTCATTGCCGCGCGCGGCAAGGGCCTCGGACTGCGCCTTGGCGTGCGCAAGACGGGCTGCTCGGGCTTCGCTTATGTCGTCAATTATGCGGACGAAGCCCACGCGGACGACCGGGTCTTCGAGGATCTCGGTGTCAAGGTCTATGTCGACCCCGAGAGCCTGCCCCTCGTCGAGGGCACGACCGTCGATTTCGTCCGGCAGGGGCTCAACGAGGCTTTCCGGTTCTCGAACCCGAACACGAGGGGCGAATGCGGCTGCGGCGAGAGCTTCAGCGTGTAAACTAGCGGGTTTGCAGGCCAAACCCGAGGATTCCGCATGGCGCTCGAGCGCACCCTTTCCATCGTCAAGCCGGACGGCGTGACACGCAATCTCATCGGCGAAGTGGTTCGCCGCCTCGAAAAGTCCGGGCTCCGGGTGATCGGCAGCCGCATGCTGCGGCTCACCACCGCCGAGGCCGAGGGTTTCTATGCCGTGCACCGCGAGCGGCCGTTCTTCGGCGATCTCGTCAGCTACATGACATCGGGCCCCGTGGTCGTGCAGGTGCTCGAGGGCGAGAATGCCGTCGCGAAGAATCGCGAGGTGATGGGTGCCACCGATCCGAAGAAGGCGGCTCCAGGCACGATCCGCGCCGACCTCGCCGAGAGCATCGAGGCCAATACCGTGCACGGCTCCGATTCCGTGGACAACGCGAAGGTCGAGATTGCCTACTTCTTCAAGGATTCCGAAATTTGCGCCAGGAGCTGACAGCTCATAGCGCATAGCCGATAGCCGGAGGGGAAGAGCCGTGGTGGCCGTGGGTCAGGAACGCGTCAATCTGCTCGGACTCGAGCGGCCCGCGCTCGAGGCGTTCGTCGGCGGGATCGGCAGCAAGCCGTTTCGCGCGCGCCAGCTCATGCAGTGGATCTACGGGCGCGGCGAGTCGAGCTTTGCGGCGATGACCGATCTCGCGAAGGACTTTCGCGCGCAACTCGCGGAGCGCGCGGAAGTGCGGGCGCCCGCGATCGTGACCACGCAGCACTCGACCGACGGCACCCGCAAGTGGTTGCTGCGGGCCGATGCGACGCAGGCGATCGAGATGGTGTTCATCCCGGAGGAGGGCCGCGGCACGCTGTGCATCTCCTCGCAGGTCGGCTGCGCCCTCGATTGCTCGTTCTGCTCGACGGCGCAGCAGGGCTTCAACCGGAACCTCTCGACTGCCGAGATCGTCGGCCAGGTCTGGCTCGCGGCGCGCGAACTCGAACGGGATTTCGTGCCGCCGCCGGGCGCCTCGCCCGGCCAGCGGGCGATCACCAATGTCGTGCTGATGGGCATGGGCGAGCCGCTCGCGAACTTCCGGAACGTGGTGCCGGCGCTGCGCATCTTCACCGACGATTTCGGCTTCGACCTCTCGCGCCGGCGCGTGACGCTGTCGACGTCGGGCCTCGTGCCGCAGATCTACAAGCTCGCCGGGGAAGTGAACGTGGCGCTCGCCGTGTCGCTGCACGCGCCGACCGACGAGCTGCGCAACGTTCTCGTGCCGATCAACCGCAGGCACCCGATCGCGGAGCTGCTCGAGGCGTGCTGGCACTACATCGACGAACAGAACGGCCGCAGCGTCACGTTCGAGTACGTGATGCTCGACGGCGTGAACGACCAGCCCGGGCACGCGCGCGGCCTCGTGCGATTGCTGAGGGGGCATCCCGCGAAGCTGAACCTCATTCCGTTCAATCCGTTCCCGGGCACGCACTACCGGCGATCGGGCCCGGCGGCGATCCAGCGTTTCCGTGACGAGCTGCTGTCGCACGGGGTGCTCGCGACGATCCGTCGCACGCGCGGCGAGGACATCGACGCGGCTTGCGGCCAGCTCGCGGGCCGCGTCACGAACCGCGCGACAGTGCGTCTCGGCAGCAAAATGATCGGCGTGGCGGTGCAGGCATGACAGCAATGCGCAAATCGGGAGCGATCGCCGGAGCCGTCGTGGCGCTGCTGCTCGCGGCGTGCACGACGACCAGCACGGGGCCGGAGAAATCCGCCACGAGCGCCGCCGAGTACAACGTGCAGCTCGGTTACGCCTACCTGCAACAGGGCAACCTCGCGCTCGCGAAGGAAAAGCTCGAACGAGCGGTGAAGCAGGATCCGTCGAGCCCGGCCGTGCGCAGCGCGCTCGGACTGCTGTACGAGCGGCTCGGGCAGCCGAAGGCGGCCGACCGGGAGTATGCGATGGCGCTGCGCCTCGCGCCGAAGGACCCCGAGATCGAGAACAACTACGCGATCTACCTCTGCCGCAATGGACGGGCCGATGAAGGCGTCGAGCGCTTCGAATCGGCGGCGCGCAACCCGCTGTACCGCACACCCGAGGCGGCCTATACCAATGCGGGCGTGTGCCTGCGCGGTGCGGGCCAGCTCGAGCCGGCCGGGAAGAAGTTCATCCGGGCGCTCGCGGTGAAGCCGAACTATGCGGAAGCGGCGTTCCAGCTGGGCGACCTGCGCCTCGCGCAGGGCAGGGCCGACGAGGCGCGCGCCGACGTCGACCGGTATCTCGATACATTTCGCGCCACGCCCGAGTTGCTGTGGCTGCGGGTACGCATCGCGCGCGCGACCGGCGATCGGCTCGCGGAGGAAAAATTCTCGCGCCGCCTGCGCATGGACTTTCCCGACTCGGCCCAGGCCCGCGCGCTCGGCGCCGCGGCGCGCAACCCCTGATGACGGACCTCCCCGGCGCGAGCGCGGAGCAGGGCATCGGTGCGCGCCTGCGCGCCGCCCGCGAGCGCGCGGGCCTCACGTCGCTGCAGGCGGCCGCGAAACTGCATCTCGAACCACGCATGATCGAGGCGCTGGAAAGTGACGACTTCGAGACGCTCGGCGCGCCGGTCTACGTGCGTGGCCACCTGCGGCGCTACGCCGAGCTGGTCGATGCGCCGGCCGACGAGCTCCTCGGCCAGTATGCGGCCGCGGTGGCCGAGAGTGCGCCGCCCGATCTCGCGCAACTGACGCCCGCGAAGCCGATCGCGGGGCCGCGGCAGCTCGCCGGGCCGGTGGTGGCCGTGATCGTCGCCGGCACGGTGATCGCCGGAATCTGGCTGGCCCTCAAGGGCTTGCCGACACCCACGTTGCCCGACCGCGCGGCGCCCGCGGTGACGACACCCGCGGTCACGACGCCCGAGGTCTCGCACTCCCCCGATGACGACACGGCAGCCAGCGCGCCCGCGGCCGCGCTCGCCGCGTCGCCCGCGACGGCGCCGGCCGCGACGTCGGCCCCGCCACCGGCGGGTGCGCTGCGGCTGCGGCTCGCGGTGCGGCTTGATTCGTGGATCGAGGTGTACGACGCGCGCGATGCCCGGCTCTACTTCGACCTGGCCCGTGCGCCGACCACCGTGTCGCTCGCGGGCGTCGCGCCGCTGCGCGTATTGCTCGGCTACGCCGAAGGTGTCTCCGTCGAGGTCGACGGTCGCGCGGTCTCGTTGCCCGCCGCCGTACGGCGCGGGCGCAGCGCCCGTTTCGTCGTTGCGGCCGACGGCGCCGTCACGCCCGTGTCATGACGAGCGGCGTGCAACCCATCCGCGGCATGAATGACGTGCTGCCGGCGGAGATCGGGCTCTGGCAGCACCTCGAGGCGACGCTGCGCGAACTCGTCGCAATGTACGGCTACGAAGAGATCCGCGTGCCGATCGTCGAGCACACGGAACTGTTCAAGCGCTCGATCGGCGAGTTCACGGACATCGTCGAGAAGGAGATGTACACCTTCAGCGACCAGGGCGGCGACAGCCTGACTCTGCGGCCCGAGGCGACGGCGGGTATCGCGCGCGCCGCGATCTCGAACGGCCTGCTGCGCGGCCAGAAGCACAAGCTGTGGTGCATCGGACCGATGTTCCGCCACGAGCGGCCGCAGAAGGGGCGCTACCGGCAGTTCCACCAGTGGGACGTCGAAGCGCTCGGCTACGAGGGACCGGATGTCGACGCGGAGCTGATCGTGATGATCGGTCGGCTGTGGCGGATGCTCGGCATCACGCGCGTGCGCCTGCAGGTGAATTCCCTCGGCACGCCGGCCGCACGCGCCATCTATCGCGAGGAACTCGTACGCTACTTTCGCGGCCACGAGGCCGCCCTCGACGCCGACAGTCGCCGGCGGCTCGGCGGCAACCCGCTGCGTATCCTCGACAGCAAGAACCCCGACATGCAGGCGATCGTCGCCGGTGCGCCGCTCATCCTCGATCACCTCGACCCGGAATCGCGTGCGCACTTCGAGGCGCTGCAGTCCGCCTTGCGGGCGACGGGGGTCGACTACACGGTGAATCCGCGGCTCGTGCGCGGCCTCGATTACTATTCGCGCACGGTGTTCGAGTGGACGACGGATGCCCTCGGCGCCCAGGATGCGGTCTGCTCGGGCGGCCGCTATGACGGCCTCATCGCGCAGCTCGGTGGCGAGTCGACCCCGGCGATCGGTTTCGCGATGGGCATCGAGCGCGTCGTGGAACTCCTGCGCGGGGCGGGAGTCGTTCCTGTGGCGCGCGGGCCCGATGTCTATGTCGTCGCGCCGGGCGAGCGCGCGGCGGCAGCGGGACTCGCGCTCGCCGAGCGGCTGCGGGAGGCGCTGCCGCAGCGGCGGATCGCTTTCGGGCTCGGGGGCGGCAATTTCAAGGCACAATTCCGGCGCGCGGACCGCAGCGGCGCGCGGCTCGCGCTGGTGCTCGGCGAGAGCGAGATCGAGCGCGGCGTCGCGGCGATCAAGCACCTGCGGCGGGATGCAGAACAGATCGAATGCCCGATGGCCGAGGTGCATACCCGGCTGGCGGCGGTCCTGGAGGAGTAGGCAGTGGACGATTTTCTGTCGGAAAGCGAGCAGTGGGAGCTCGTCAAACGCTGGATGCGCGAGAACGCGCCCTGGATCGTGGGCGGCGTCGTGCTCGGCGTGATCGGCCTCGCCGGCTGGCGCATGTGGCTCGAGCGCGTGGAGCGGCTCGCCATGGAGGCGAGCGGCCGCTACGAGCAGGCGCTCGATGCCTTCTCGCGCGGCGACCGTACGCGTGGTTACGCGATCGTCGACGAGCTGCGGCGCGACCACGACAGCTCGCCCTACGCGAACCAGGGTGACCTGCTCGCCGCGCGCGTCCATGTCGATGCAGGCGAGTACGACAAGGCGGCGGAGCGCTTGAACCGGGTCATGACCGATGCGCACGATGCGGAGCTCGCGACCGTGGCGCGCGGTCGCCTCGCGCGCGTGCGGCTCGGGCAAGGCAACCCGGATGAGGCGCTCGCGCTGCTGAAGGGCATCGCGGGCGGTGCGTTTGCACCGCAGTTCGATGAAATCCGGGGTGACGCGCTCGTCGCCAAGGGTGACCGGGAAGGCGCGCTGACCGCGTACCGCGCGGCGCGTGCCGGCGCGACCGAGGGCATCGTCGATCCGGGCCTGCTCGAACTCAAGATGGTCGCGCTCGAGCCGGCCACCGCATCGCAGCCGGCGCCCGCGCCTGCGCCCGCACCTGCGAAGGCGAACTGAGCCATGCGTCGCCTCGCTTGTGCCGCGCTGCTCCTCGCGCTTGCGGCCTGCTCGAAGGACAAGGAGGTCAATCCACCGGCCGAGCTCGTCGACTTCAAACAGACGCTCGGCGTCGAGCGCATCTGGGATGCGAGTGTCGGTGGCGGCGACGCGCCGCTGCGGCTCGGTCTCGGCGTATCCGTCGTCGGTGACACCGTGTACGCGGCGGGCCACGGCGGTGAGGTTGCGGCCATCGCACTCGCGAACGGCCACACGCTCTGGCAGGCGAAGACGAAGGCGCCGCTGGCCGGCGGCACCGGCGCCGATGCGTCCCTCGTCGTCGTCGGTTCGGGCGAGGGTGAGGTCATCGCACTGTCCGCCACGGACGGGCAAGTGTTGTGGCGCGTGCGCGTGCGCGGCGAAGTACTGTCCGCACCGCTCGTGGCGCCCTCGGCCGTCGTCGTGCGTACCGTCGACGGGCGCCTCGTCGCGCTCGCCCGGGAAGACGGCCGCGAACTGTGGAGCGTCGAGCAGCAGGTGCCGCGCCTCACGCTGCGTGGCGTCGCGGTGCCGGCGTTTGCCGGCGATGTCGTCGTATGCGGCTTCGACAACGGCAAGGTGGTCGGCGCGAGCCTGCGCGACGGATCGGTGCTGTGGGAATCGCCCGTCGCACCGTCGCACGGCCGCACCGAACTCGAGCGCCTGAACGACATCGACTCGCGCGTGTGGATCAACGGCGACAACGTGTTCGCGGTCGGCTTCCAGGGGCGCCTCGCGATGCTCGCGCTCGACAACGGGCAGATCTGGTGGGCGCACGACATGTCGAGCTATCGCGGCCTCGCGCTGGACGACGAACATCTCTACGTCGCGACCGCCGAAGGCGACGTGGTCGCGCTCGCGAGCCGCACCGGTGCCGAGACCTGGCGGCAGAAGGCGCTCGCCTGGCGTGGCCTCTCGGCGCCGGCGGTCATCGGCAACCACGTCGTCGTCGCCGACTACCAGGGCTACGTGCACTTCCTCGACAAGTCGAACGGCGAGATCGTCGCGCGCGTGAAATCGGGCGGCATCCGGGTCTCGAACCCGCCGGTCGTCGCGGGCGATACGGTGATCGTGATCAACGACGACGGGCGCGTCAGCGCCTTGCGGCCGAAGGCCTGAGGCCTCCGGCCACGGCCGGCCCATGCTGCCCGTCGTCGCGCTGGTCGGCCGGCCCAATGTCGGCAAGTCGACGCTGTTCAACGCGCTGACCCGCACGCGCGACGCCATCGTCGCCGACGAGCCGGGCGTCACGCGCGATCGCCAGTACGGCTATGGCAAGGTCGGGCCCGTGCCCTATGTGGTCATCGACACCGGCGGCATCGTCGAGCAGCCCGCGGGCATCGAGGCACCGATGCGCACCCAGACCGATCGCGCGGTCGACGAAGCCGACCACCTCGTGTTCATCGTCGATGTGCGGGCGGGTGTCACGCCGCAGGACGAGTTCATCGCGCGCCGTCTCCGCCGCGCGGGCAAGCACGTGGTGCTCGCGGCGAACAAGGCCGAAGGCCTCGACACGGACCTGGCCACCGCGGATTTCCATGCGCTCGGATTCGGCGAACCTGTGCCCGTATCGGCGGCCCATGGCCAGGGCGCGCGCGAGCTGATGGATATCGTGCTGGCCGATGCCGCGTCCGCGGCCGCGGACGATGCGCCGGAGACAGGCGACGCGGTGGATGCCGGGGGCGAAGCGCCGGGCGGTGGCGTGCCGCGGGCGATCCGCCTCGCGGTGATCGGCCGGCCGAATGTCGGCAAGTCGACGCTCGTCAACCGCCTGCTCGGCGAGGAGCGCGTGATCGCGAGCGACATGCCGGGCACCACGCGCGACAGCATCTTCGTCCCGTTCCGTCGCGACGAGCGGGACTTCCTCCTGATCGACACCGCGGGCGTGCGACGCCGCGCGAAGATCGAGGATGCGGTCGAGCGCGCGAGCGTCGCGAAGACGCTGCAGGCGATCGCGGCAGCGCATGTCGTGGTCGTCATGCTCGATGCGCACGACACGGTCGGCGAGCAGGACGCCAGCGTGCTCGGGCTCGCGCTCGAAGAGGGGCGCGCGCTGCTGATCGCGGTCAACAAGTGGGACAACATTCCGGTGGAGCAGCGCGAGGACATCCGGGCGAAGATCGCGCTGAAGCTCGATTTTGCGCCGTTCGTGCCCGTGCACTACATCTCGGCGCGCCACGGCACCGGCGTCGGCGAGCTCGCGCAGGCCGCGATCCGCGCCTACGAGGGTGCGATGCGCGAAATGCGCACGCCCGAACTCACGCGCACGCTCGAGCGCGCGATGACGCGGCACCAGCCGCCGCTCGTGCGGGGCCGGCGCATCAAGCTGCGCTACGCGCACCAGGGCGGACGCAATCCGCCGCGCATCGTGATCCACGGCAACCAGACGCAGCAGGTGCCCGACGCGTACCGGCGCTATCTCGCCAACGTGTTTCGCGAGACCTTCGACCTGTATGCCTCGCCGGTCGCGATCGAGTTTCGCACCGACGCGAATCCGTACGATCGTTCAGCGCCCCGCGGGGCCCGCCGGAGCCGGAAGAAATAGCGCCGGATCGACCGACACCCGGTTGAGCATCACGCCCCAGTGCAGGTGCGGCCCCGTCACGCGGCCCGTCGCGCCGACCTTGCCGATCGGTTCACCGGCCTTCACGACCTCACCCACCGCGACATCGATCGCCGACAGGTGGCAGTACATCGTGACGAGGCCCTGGCCATGGTCGAGCAGGATCGTGTTGCCGTTGAAGAAATAATCGCCCGTGTCGATCACGCGGCCCCCGGCCGGTGCGATGACCGGGGTGCCGGTGGCGGCGGCGATATCCATGCCGGTGTGCGGCTGGCGCGCCTGGCCGTTGAAGAAGCGCCGCAGGCCATACGAACTCGAGCGCCGGCCCGGCACCGGCGCGTCGAGCACGAGCGTGGCGGGAGCCTCCGGCGAGAACGTCGCGATCGCGGCACGCATCTTCTCGCGCTCCTTCGCCACCCGGTCGAGGTCCGCCGGCGACAGGTCGACCTGGCCCGGCTTCACCTCGAGGCGCTGGGTCGCATATTTCTTGTCGTGGATGTCGATCGGGATGTCGCGCCGCGCCCCGTCGCGCGCCGTCACGTTCACCTGGACGGCGCCGACAGGCTGCGAGAGCGGCACGCCGACGACGGCTGTCCAGCGCCCGTCCGCGCGCACGACCATCGTGCGTGCGCCATCGAAGGTGACGACCGGGGCCATGGTGGCCGGCTCGATCGCGCCGACATCGACGAGCAGCACGCCGCCCGGGACGGCGCTCTGGCGCGGCAGGGCGGGTGTCGAGGCGGCAACGTGGGCCGCGGGGGCGAAGGCGACGATCACAGCGCCGAACAATCCGGGCAGCATCAGTCCTCCACGACGCGTGAGCGGAACTGTCCGGCTGCGACGCGAGTCACGAGTGTATCGCCGCTGGCGACCGCCGCGGCGTCGGTGACGAGCGCGCCGGTCGCGGCATGCGTCACGACCGCGAAGCCGCGTCGCAGGGTGGCGAGCGGGCTCACGGCATCGAGCGTGCGACTCGCGAGATCGAGCCGGTGCGCGCCGCGCGCGAGCTCCGCGCGCATCGCACGCTCGAGGCGGTCCGCGAGCGCGGCGCTCACCGCGGCGGCGCCGTGCACATGCGCGACCGGCGAGGTGGCGGCGAGGCGCCGCGCCAGCTCCGAGGCGCGATGCCGCCCTGCGAGCAGCGAGGCGCGCGCCGCGAGCGCGAGCCGCTGGTCGAGTTCGTCGAGGCGCTGCGCCGCCTGTGCCACGCGCACGGCGGGGGAGGCGAGGCGCATGCGCCGGCCGAGCCGGTCGAGCGCGGCGCCGGCGTCGCGCAACAGGCGCGACGCGCTCGCCTGCAGCCGCGATTCGAAGCGCGCCAGCGCCTGCAACCACACGCGACCGTCGGGCACCGCGAGCTGCGCGGCCGCCGACGGAGTCGGGGCGCGCAGGTCCGCGACGAAATCCGCGATCGTGAAATCGACTTCGTGGCCGATGCCCGTCACGACCGGCATCGGCATCGCGCGGATCGCGCGCGCCACGCGCTCGTCGTTGAATGCCCACAGGTCCTCGAGCGATCCGCCGCCGCGCGCGACGATCAGCACGTCGCACTCCGCACGTCGCGCGGCGAGTTCGAGCGCCGCGAGGATGGCGGGCACGGCGGCGGCGCCCTGCACCACGGTCGGGTAGACCAGTACCGGCACCGCGGCAAAGCGGCGTGCGAGCACGTGCAGGATGTCGCGCACCGCGGCGCCCGTCGGCGAGGTGACGATGCCGATGCGGCGCGGCACCTGCGGCAGAGGCCGCTTGCGCCCCTCGTCGAACAGGCCCTCGCCGGCAAGCTGGTCGCGCAGGCGCTCGAACTCGCGCTTCAGCGCGCCGAGGCCGGCTTCCTCGAGGTGTTCGACGATCAGCTGGAAATCGCCGCGCGGCTCGTACAGGCTCACGCGGCCGCGCGCGATGACGGCCATGCCGTCCTTCGGCGCGAATTTCACGGCGCTGTTTTTCTGGCGGAACATCGCGCAGCGGATCTGCGCCTCGCGATCCTTGAGCGAGAAATACCAGTGACCGGACCCCGGTCGCGCGAGGTTCGAGATCTCGCCCTCGACCCACACGCCGGGCAGCCCCTGCTCGAGCAGCAGGCGCACTGCACGGTTGAGCCGGCTGACGGTGTAGACAGTGCGTTCGATGGCCATCGTCGACCGATATTGTAGCGATCGCGGGGGGAGCCGTTTCAGAAGTCGAACTGCGCGAGCGCCTCCGACACGCGCGATCGCATGCCGGGCGCCTTCATCGGGAACGAACGAAAGAAATCCTCGCGGGTCAGCGCGGGATTGCGCCGGCGCACGTCGGCCGCCCAGGCCGCCGCACGCGCCCTGTCGCCCCCGAGGGCATGTGCGGCGGTCGCGACCATGGCAATCAGCACATGAGCGCCCGGCGAGCGGGCGG
This sequence comes from Steroidobacteraceae bacterium, assembly GCA_050249415.1. Lineage (GTDB taxonomy): Bacteria > Pseudomonadota > Gammaproteobacteria > Steroidobacterales > Steroidobacteraceae > CADEFQ01. Next base: position 7,982 of record JBFWQO010000011.1, on the reverse strand, counting down.
CCCGTTCCACCCACGCCGCGGCCTCGACGTCCTCGCCGGCCGCGATGTGTGTCAGCCCGCGCGTCGCGAGCATCGCGTAGTACAGCGGGTCGAGCGGGCTCAGGCGCATCGCGAGATCGACGTGCCGGCGTCCGTCGGGAATTCGCCCCGCGAGCGCCTCGGTCCAGGAGCGCGCATAGATGCCTTCGGCATAGTTCGGGTTGATCGTGGTCGCGCGTTCGAGCCAGACGAGGCTGCTGTCGAGATCGCCTTCGAGCCAGTAGCTGCGGCCCATCGTGAAATTGACGAACGGATCGAGCGCATCGAGTTCGAGGCCGCGCTCGGCACAGCGTCGCGCCGCGGCGATCTCGCGCCGCACGTCATCCGTGTTGCGCAGGAACGCCGTCTGGAAATGCAGGAACGAAAGCCCCGCGTGCGCCCGCGCAAACCCCGGTTCCAGGCGGATGGCGCGCTCGAGCAGGGCGGTCGCGGTGGCGTTGTCGACGCGATTGAACCGGTACATGTGCTGCAGGCCGAGGTGATAGGCCGACCACGCGTCGAGGTTCTCCGGCACGACGAGCCGGGCGAGCGCGGCCTCGTGCAGCGGAATGCGGACCTCGAGCGCCGCGAGGATGCGTGCGCGGATGTCCTCCCGGATAGCGTGTACGTCGTCGACAGGTCCGGAGTACCGGTCGGCCCAGATCACGCCGGCATCGCGCGTATCGACGAGTTCGACGTCGACGGCGAGGCGGCCCGCACCGACCGAGAGCGCTCCGGTGAGGCAGTAGCGGGCGCCGAGCAATCGCCCGACCTCCCCATGGTCGACCTCCGCGGCGCGCAGCCTGAACGAGGAGCCGCGCGCAATCACGAACAGCCACCGCAGTCGCGACAGATCGGTGATCAACTCCTGCGGCAGCGCCTGCGCGAGCGCCGCACAGTCACCCGCGTCGCCGGCCACCGCAAACGGCAGCACGGCGATCGAGGGTCGCGACACCGGCTCCTTCCCGTGCGGGCCCGCTCCGGGATCGCCGGCTACGATCTCGACGGCCGAGGTGCGCACGTCGGCGACGAAGCGCAGGCCGCGCCGGTGGACCGTGCGGATGAATCGCTGTGATGCGCCGTCGTCCCCCAGGGCCTGGCGCGCCGATTTCACCCGGCTCGCCAGGGCCGCGTCCGAGACGATGCGCCCGTCCCAGATCTTCTCGATCAGTTCGTCCTTCGTCACGAGCCGGTCGCGGTTCTCCACCAGCAGCGCGAGCAGCGAGAACACCTGCGGTTCGAGCGCGCGCGGCGCGCCCCGCTCGCGCAGCTCGCAGCGCGCGATATCGAGCTCGAAGTCGGCGAATCCGTAGATCACGGCCCGAGGATAGACCCTGGGCCCGTGTCTCCCAACTTTCTCCATGTTTTCTCCAGGTCGCCTGCAAGCAACCCCGACCGGGGCGTGGGAACCTGCACCCATGGCCCGGGAATGCCCCCGACCATCACAGGAGTCCCAAGGAGACCCGACATGCCCCTAGTCACCATCGATGTCATCAAGGACGTGTTCACCCCGTCGCAGAAGGAGGAGCTCATCGCGAAGGTCACCGAGGCGATGGTCTCGGTGGAGGGCGAAAACATGCGTCCCGTCACCACGGTGCGCATCAGCGAGTTCGAAGGCGGCGACTGGGCCATCGGCGGCAAGCGCCTGAAGGCCTCGGACGTCCACGCCCTCGCCGCAGGGAAGCCCGCCAGGGTCGCATAGCCGCGCATCCCCCCGGCAGCCGGGCCACCGCACGGACGGCGGCCCGGCTTCGCTCGCTTTACGGGTACGGCAGCCATGCGTACAATGCGGCGTCCAATTCCATTGGACATTCCCCCGCGATGCGTATTCTCGAAGAAGCCCTGACCTTCGACGATGTCCTGTTAGTTCCCGCCTGGTCGGAAGTGCTGCCGCGCGAAGTCGACCTCTCGACACAGCTGACCCGCGCCATCCGCTTGAATCTCCCGCTGATGTCGGCCGCCATGGACACGGTGACCGAAGCGCGCCTCGCGATCACGATGGCGCAGGAAGGCGGCATCGGCATCGTCCACAAGAGCATGACCGTCGAGGCGCAGGCTCGCGAAGTCGCCCGCGTCAAGAAATTCGAGAGCGGCGTGATCCGTGACCCGATCACCGTGCCGCCCGACATGACGATCCGGCAGGTGATCGATCTCACTCATGCGCGCGGCATTTCCGGCGTGCCGGTCGTCAAGGGCAAGAAAGTCGTCGGCATCGTCACGCACCGCGACCTGCGCTTCGAGGAGAAGCTCGACGCGCCGGTGTCCACCGTGATGACCCCGCAGGAGCGGCTGATCACGGTGCGCGAGAACGCACCGAAGGAAGACGTGCTGCTGCTGCTGCACAAGCACCGCATCGAGAAGGTGCTCGTCGTCGGCGGCGACTTCGAGCTGCGCGGCATGATCACCGTGAAGGACTTCCAGAAGGCACGCGAGTTCCCGCGCGCGTGCAAGGACGAGGGCGGGCGGTTGCGCGTCGGCGCCGCGGTCGGCACTTCGCCCGATACCATGGATCGCGTCGCGGCGCTCACCGAGGCGCATGTCGACGTGGTCGTCGTCGACACCTCGCACGGCCACTCGCGCGGCGTGCTCGAGATGGTGAAGCGGATCAAGGCGAAGTGGCCGGACCTGCAGGTCATCGCGGGCAACATCGTGACTCCCGAAGCCGCCGCCGATCTCGTCGCGGCCGGCGCCGACGCGGTCAAGGTCGGCATCGGGCCGGGCTCGATCTGCACGACACGTGTCGTCGCAGGGGTCGGCGTGCCGCAGATCTCGGCGGTCGCGAACGTCGCCGATTCGCTCGCGAAGCAGGGCGTGCCGCTGATCGCCGACGGCGGCATCCGTTACAGCGGCGATGTCGCGAAGGCCATCGTTGCCGGTGCGCACGCGGTGATGATCGGCGGTCTCTTTGCCGGCACCGAGGAATCGCCCGGCGAGGTCGAGCTGTACCAGGGCGGGTCGTACAAGTCGTATCGCGGCATGGGCTCGCTCGGCGCGATGGCCGAGCGCCACGGTTCGAGCGACCGCTACTTCCAGGACACGACCACCGAACTCGAGAAGCTCGTGCCCGAAGGCATCGAGGGGCGCGTGCCGTACAAGGGCAGCCTCGTCGCGATCCTGCACCAGCTCGCCGGCGGCCTGCGCGCCGCGATGGGCTACACGGGCAGCGGCAACATCACCGAGATGCGCACGCGCCCGCAGTTCGTGCGCATCACGAACGCCGGCATGCGCGAGAGCCACGTGCACGATGTCACGATCACGAAGGAAGCTCCCAATTACCGCATCCGCTAGGGCGGCGCCCGCGCAGGACCTGCACGCGGATCGCATCCTGATCCTCGATTTCGGCGCGCAGTACACGCAGCTGATCGCGCGCCGCGTCCGCGAACTCGGCGTCTACTGCGAGATCCACCCGTGGGACATCACGGATGGCGAAGTGCGCCGCTTCCGTCCGAAGGGCGTGATCCTCTCCGGCGGGCCCGAATCGACGACCGAGGCCAAGGCACCGCGCGCGCCGCGAGTCGTGTTCGAACTCGGCGTGCCCGTGCTCGGCATCTGCTACGGCATGCAGACGATGGCGCAGCAGCTCGGCGGGCGCGTCGCGACGAGCGATCACCGCGAGTTCGGCTACGCCGAAGTGACCGCAACCGCGCCGTGCCGTCTCCTCGACGGCATCGCCGATCGCGAGGACGCAACGCGCCGTGCCGTGCTGGATGTGTGGATGAGCCATGGCGATCGGGTCGAAGCCATCCCGCCGGGGTTCACGGCGGTGGCGACCAGCGCGAATGCGCCGTTCGCGGCGATGGCCGACGAGCAGCGGCGCTACTACGGCGTGCAGTTTCATCCGGAAGTGACGCACACGCGCCAGGGCGCGCGGTTGCTCGAGCGCTTCGTGCGCGAGATCTGCGGCGCGGCGGCGCTGTGGACGGTCGGCAACATCATCGAGGACGCGGTCGCGCGCGTGCGCGCGCAGGTGGGCGAGGGCAGGGTGCTGCTCGGCCTCTCGGGCGGAGTCGATTCGTCCGTCGTCGCGGCGTTGCTCCATCGGGCGATCGGCGGGCAGCTCGTGTGCGTGTTCGTCGACCACGGCCTGCTGCGACTCGACGAAGGCGACCAGGTGATGCGCACCTTTGCCGAGAACCTCGGCGTGCGCGTCATTCGCGTGAACGCGGCGGAGCGCTTCTTCGCCGCGCTCGCCGGGGTCACCGACCCCGAGCAGAAGCGCAAGATCATCGGCCGGCAGTTCATCGAGGTGTTCGACGAGGAGGCACACAAGCTCGAGGGCATCGGCTTTCTCGCGCAGGGCACGATCTACCCCGACGTGATCGAATCGGCCGGCGCGCGCACCGGCAAGGCGCACGTGATCAAGTCGCACCACAACGTCGGCGGGTTGCCGGAGAACATGCGCATGCAGCTCGTCGAGCCGCTGCGCGAACTGTTCAAGGACGAAGTGCGCCGCCTCGGCGTCGAGCTCGGCCTGCCGCGCGAAATGGTCTACCGCCACCCGTTTCCGGGTCCCGGCCTCGGCGTGCGCATCCTCGGCGAAGTGAAACCGGAGTTCGCGGCGCTGCTGCAGCGTGCGGATGCGATCTTCATCGACGAGCTGCGCCGCTACGGCTGGTACGACAAGACGAGCCAGGCGTTCGCGGTGTTCCTGCCGGTGCGCTCGGTTGGCGTGATGGGCGACGGGCGCCGCTACGACTACGTGATCGCGCTGCGCGCGGTCGAGACGATCGACTTCATGACCGCGCACTGGGCGCATCTGCCGTACGACTTCCTCGATATCGTCTCGCGGCGGATCGTGAACGAGGTGCGGGGCATATCGCGGGTGGTCTACGACATCTCGGGCAAGCCTCCCGCCACGATCGAGTGGGAGTGATTAGGTGCCTTTCGCGGTCTATCGGCACCCTGCGAAATGCGAAGTTAATTCATTGAAATAAAAGAAATAAGATCTCCGAACCGTTCGCCATCTATCGGCACCAAGCGGGACACTCTGACGGTAAAACTGGGTTCTGGTGCATTGGCGGACGAGCCATGGAATCCGAGTCCGTTTTGGAGGACGAACCGGATGGCCAGACGAATCCCGCGCGACCCGATCTACCGAGGCTGTCGCTTCTCCGCCGAGACCATCGAGACCTGCGTTCGCTGGTACATCACCTACCGGCTGAGCTACCGGGACCTGGCTGAGATGATGGCGGAGCGCGCGATCGTCGTGTCGCACACGACCATCATGCGCTGGGTCCTGCGCTACGTGCCGGAGTACGAGCAGCGTTGGTCGAGATTTGCGCGTTCGCCGGGTTCGTCCTGGCGGATGGACGAGACGGCCGTGTCAGTTCGGGGTGGCCGGCACTATCTCTATCGCGCGGTGGATCGGCGGGGGAAGTCGGTGGCGTCGCTACTCCGCAATGATCGGAGCATGGAAGCCGCGCAGGCGTTTTTCCGGGCGGCCGTCAGCCAGGACGGCGTGTCGTGGCCGGAGAAGATCAACGTTGATGGAAACAGCGCGACGCATCGCGGTTTGCGATTGCTCGCCGAGGAAGATCACCGCTGGCGCGCTGTGGAAGTGCGGGCGCGTCGGTACTTGAACAATGTGGTCGAGCAGGACCATCGTGCGATCAAGCAGCGCTGCGCGCCGATGCTCGGATTGAAGAGTTTCCGATCGGCCGCGATCACGCTGGCGGGCATCGAACTCGCCCATCGCATCCGCAAGCAGCAGTACTTGGTGCCGATGGGTGAGGGCGGGCAGGCTCGTTCGCTCAAGGACTCGTGGGCGGCAGCGCTCAGGGATTCCGACGTGTCCGTGCACGGCGCAAGCGCCCGAAGTGCGTCAATGCACCAGAACTCAACAGCGCGCGCCGGAGGACAACGAACACTCCCACGCGTCGACGGGCAGGTCCGTTACCCACGCAAGATTTTCCTGGGGGGCGGTCTGTATCTGCTCCTTCACCCTCAGGGTGGGCGGTACTGGCACTACCAGTACCGGTACGGCGACAAGCGAAAGACACTTTCGCTCGGGACCTATCCGGATGTCCCGACGGCCCTGGCGCAGGCGCGCCATAGGGCGGCGCGGAAAATGCTCGCCGCAGGCGTAGATCCTTCATTGCGGAGGGGCGAACTACGGCGGATGGACGGCGGCCGCCCTCTGGCGGCGGTGGAGGTTGTTGGGAAAAGGCTCCAAGCAGCCTGACTGGTTTACGGTTTGCCAGAAATACTCACCGATGGTGACTGAAATCCAGATTCTGTAAACCGGCGCAAGTTGCGCCAGCGGCCACAGTTCCGGCCATGAATGGCGCTCAAGAAATACCAAAACGCTGTTTTTAGTAATAATATTCCGGCCATGAAACCGGCCAATCCGAACCTCAGTGGGAGCTTTTCGTGACGCCTGCTGCGGCCGAGCCCTATATGCCGGCCGAGGGCGCCGCCGTGCTCGAAAACCTCGCCTTCGATCTGGCCCGGGAGGCCAGCGAACTCTCTGCCCAGATGCACCCCGTCGTCAGGCTGTCGGTCGCCGATCTCGTGCGGTCGATGAACTGCTACTACTCGAACCTGATCGAGGGGCATAACACCCACCCGCGCGATATCGACCGCGCCCTGGCGGCGGACTATTCCAGCGACCCACATCGTCGCGATCTGCAGCTCGAAGCCCGCGCGCATATTGAAGTGCAGCAGATGATCGATGAACGAGCCGCAGACCTGCCGCGTCCTCCGGTCTCAGCGGCTTTCATCGAATGGACGCATCGCGAGTTCTGCCAGCGCCTGCCGGAGAGTCTGCTCGTCGTCGTGAACCCCGATACCGGCGAGCGCGTCCCGGTCGTGCCCGGGCAATTGCGTATGCGCACGGTCGCCGTGGGCCGGCATGTCGCGCCCGCACCCGAGGACCTGCCGGCGTTCATGGGCCGATTCGAGCAGGCCTACGATGCAACGCGGCTGACCAAGCCGCGGCGGGTGATCGCCGTCGCGGCGGCTCATCATCGATTCTTGTGGATTCATCCGTTCCTCGACGGTAACGGTCGTGTTGCGCGGCTAATGTCGCACGCGATGCTGCTCGACATCGGTATCGGCTCTGCACTCTGGTCCGTTTCGCGTGGGCTGGCGCGCAACTCGGGCGAGTACAAACGCCTGCTGATGGCCGCCGACCAGCCGCGAAAAAACGATCTCGATGGGCGAGGGTCTCTATCTCACGAGGCGCTGATTGATTTTTGCCGATTCTTCCTGGAGACCTGTCTTGATCAGGTTCGCTACATGCGCGAGTTGCTCGATACGTCGGAACTCCAGCGCCGCATGGAACTGTACGTGCGCGATGAGGAGAGTGCCGAGCGACTGCCGAAGCGCAGCATCGCAGTGTTGCGCGAGGCGTTGCTCGCGGGCGAGCTCGAGCGCGGGCGCGTGCCGACGCTCATCGACACGAGCGAACGCACAGCACGTCGCGTGATCTCGGCACTGATCGAGAAGCGCCTGCTCGTTTCAGCCTCCCACAAGGCGCCGTTGCGGCTGGGCTTCCCGATCCACGTCGTCGAGCGCTGGTTTCCGAAGCTCTATCCGGCGACGTGATGGGAAAGGCCAGCGACTGGCAATTCACGAAGCGATTTCGCCGCGGCGGCTTCGGCTGGCGCGCCAGTCGGCTGGCCAGCGAGCGTATTGCCGAGGCGCTCGCCGAAATCCGTGCCGCCGCCCGTCGCAATCCATTGCATGCCGCGGACGGCGCAGTCCGGTTCCTGACGAAACTGTCACCCGCGTTGGAGCAGGTGGATAGCTCTTCGGGTGCATTGGGTGGTGCGGCGCGCGCGGCGGTCGACGCGCTCGTGCCCGTTATTGCCCACGCACCAGCCGATGAGGCAACGCGTAAGGGCTGGCTCGAGCAGTTGTTCGCGGCGATCCAGGATGATGATCCGCCGTACCTGGAGTCCATGGACGATCGCTGGGGGGATCTGTGCGCAACCTCGGAGATTGCATCGCGATGGGCCGACCGC
>JBFWQO010000010.1:0-194013 GCA_050249415.1 Steroidobacteraceae bacterium | reverse complement strand
GCGAACGCGTGCTCTTCCACCTCAAGCGAAAGGCACGGGCCATGGGCTTCACACTCACCCCCGCGGAGACCCCGGCGTGAAGAGCACAGCTCAATCGTTCAGTCACTTACACTTTGTTTGTTGAGAGTGGTCGGTTATCCGGTCTTTGCGTCGTTCTGGTCCGGCATCGCGAGCACACCGAGCGCCCGCAGTGCTTCGGACTGGTCGTGACCTTCGAGGTACGGCGGAAACCGCACCTTGCTGTCACGGAAACTCTTGAGCGTTTGCGTGAGGCCGTGCCAGCCGCGCCGGCGTGTGGCACGCACGTGCCCGATGTCGAGGTCGGCTGTCAGGATTTCGCGGCCACTGCCGGCTTCATAGACGACCTCGCCGCCCGGTCCGAAGATCGCGGAGCGGCCGAAGCCGAGATCGCCCGCGACATTGATGTCGACGAACCAGCACTGGTTCACCGCGGCGTTCGCGCGCGCAATCGCGAGTTCGACGTCGCGATCGATCGTGTTCGTCATCGTCGGGTGCAGGATCACCTCGGCGCCGAGCCAGGCGAGCGTGCGGGTCGTCTCCGGGAACCACATGTCGTAGCAGATCGATACGCCGAAGCGTGCGACGCCCGGCACATCGAAGACGACGAATTCGCTGCCCGGCGTCACGCCCTTCTCGTAGGGATAGAACGGGAACATCTTGCGGTAGCGCGCCACGACATGGCCGGTCGGGTCGATCACCGGCGTCGTGTTGTAGACCTTGCCGTCGCGCCGCTCGAACAACGAACCGGGGATGAGCCACAGCCTGTTGCGCGCCGCGGCCGCACGGAAGCGCTCTTCGGCGGGACCCGGCAACGGTTGTGCAAGGGCGGGATCCGGCCCGAACACGCCGAGTTCGCCGATCACCACCATCTGCACCCAGGGAAAGCGCTTGCGTGTCGAGTCGATCTCGCGATCGAAGCGGTCGAGATTGTCGGCCCGGGGCAGGTCGAGTTGCAGCCCGGCAATGGCAAATCGGCTCAATGCGACCCCACGTGTGTCCGCCGTCGATGGCCGGGAGGGACGTTGACAGCACGCGCCCGATACGGTTAGGTCCAGAATTGTGGCGGCGATGGGGCCAGAAGCGCGAGCCGATGAGAACGGGAATAGAACTGGGCATCGTTCTCGATGCCGCGAGCACGACCACGCTGCAGCACCAGCTGCGACGGAGGCTCGTGCACGCGATGGAGAGCGGCGTATTGCCGCCCGGCAGCCGCTTGCCGTCCTCGCGCCGGCTCGCCGGCGACCTGGCGGTTTCCCGCAATACGGTGGCTCTCGTCTACGACTCGCTGCTCGCCGACGGTTATCTCGCGAGCCGCGCGCGCAGCGGGGTGTACGTGACCGATGTCGCCGGCGCCGGCCGGGTGGCCACCACCACGCGCCGCCCGCACCGCCTGCGGAATCCGGCCATCGATGCGGACTTCGACGAATTCCGCCGCCCGCCGAACTGGCACCAGTATCCGTATCCCTTCCTCGACGGCTGCATCGAGCCTTCCCTGCTGCCGCTCGGCGAATGGCGCGAGGCGCTGCGCTACGCATTCGGCAAGCAGGAGTTGCTGCGCCACGCGCAGGTTGGTGGCGAAAGCGACGACCCCGCGCTGCTCGACGAATTGCGCACCAAGGCGTTGCCTGCCTGGGATATCGAAACGGACCCGGACGAGGTACTGGCCGTGCCGTCGCACCGGCAGGCGCTCTATCTCGCGACGGAAGCGCTGGTCGATCGCGGCACGACGCTGGTGATGGACGACCAGGGCGATGCCGATACGCGCCGCCGGCTCGCCGCACGCAGCGCACCCACCCTCATGCTCGAGCGCGACAGGCAGGGCCCCATCGTGCCGGACGCGTTGCCGGCACGCAGCGTGATCGTGCTCGGTTCGCGGCGGGTGAGGCAGGGCAATGCAATGAGTGCGGCGCGGGGTCGCGCATGGCTCGCCGCCGCGCAGGATGCGGACGCGTGGATCGTCGAGAGCACGCCGCCGATCGAATTGCGCGAGGCGGCGGGCGATCTGCCGTCCCTGCGCTCGATCGACGGCATGGGGCGGGTCCTGTTCGTCGGTTCGCTGGCGCCCGCCGCCGCGATGGGTGCGCCGCCGGCATTCATCCAGGGGGACGCGGCGGTCATCGAGCGCGTACGCGCGGCGCGGCGCGCGATCGGTGCCGGGTTTGCGCCGGGCCTGCAGCGTGCCTGGTCGCATTTCCTCGCACTCGGCCACTATGGCGCGGCGCTCAAGCGCAGCGGGGCGATCCTGCTCGCGCGACGCACGGAGCTGCGTGATGCGCTGAACCACTACCTGCACAAGTTCGTACAGATCGGCGTCTACGCGCGATCGAGCGCGCACTGGGTGCGTGGTCCCGCCGGCATGAATGCGCTCGCGCTCGCGCGGGCGGCGACGGCGCAGGGCGTGTTGATCGAGCCCGGCGGCGAGGGCGATCCGCAGCTCCTCGCCATGGGTGTGACGGGCGTGCCGAAGGAACGCATCCGCGAAGGCGTGCACCGGCTCGCGCGCCTCTTCACGCGCGACCCGGCGCTCGGCTCGCGCCGGCTCGAAGACGAGGCCGCGGCACCGCTGCGGGGCGCGGCGCTGCGGCGTGCGCTCGGCGGCAAGGCACTCCTCTATAACACGGTGTGGGGCGAGCCGTGCACGCTCGAGGTCCGGCGCGACGGTACGCTCGCCGGCCGCGTGGGTTACCACGACGAGGAACGCGACACGGGCACCTGGCGCGTCGAGGGCAATCGCTGGATCCGGCAGTGGCACAGTTGGGCCTATGGCGAGAGTCTCGCGATGCACGTCATCGTCGAGGGCGACCAGGTTCGCTGGTACAGCCTCGAGGGCCTCCTGATCGATACGGCGGTGATCGTGCGCGCTTGAGCGTGGTACCGCCTGCGTGTGGAGCACGGGCACATCCGACTTGCGATGCCGTGGTCCGACGGCGCAACATCGCGCCTTTCCCGTCTCCGGGTGGAGAGCAGCGATGTGCGACAACGACTCATTCGACGATATGGTCGAGTACCAGCTCAAGGGCAGGGAGCTGTCGCGACGGCACTTCGGCGCGCTGACGCTCGGGGCCGGCGTGCTGTCGGCGTTGCCGTCGTTCGCCGGCGCTGCCGACGTGACGGAATCCGAAGTCGAGGTGAAGACACCCGATGGCACGGCGGACGCGTATTTCGTGCACCCCGCAAAGGGCACGCATCCTGGCGTACTCGTGTGGCCCGATATCTTCGGGCTGCGCCCCGCGTTCCGGCAGATGGGCCGGCGGCTCGCCGAGTCCGGCTATGCGGTCCTCGTCGTCAATCCGTTCTATCGCAAGCAGCATGCGCCCACGTCCCCCGAGAACCCCGACTTCAACGACCCGCCGACCCGGGCGGCGCTGATGGCCTTGTCCGCCTCGTTGTCCGCCACGACCGCCGCGGTCGATGCCCACGCGTTCGTGGACTGGCTCGATGCGCAGGCGGCCGTAGACAAGGCCCGCAAGGTGGGCACCACCGGCTACTGCATGGGCGGGCCGCTCACGATGCGCACCGCGGCCGCGATGCCCGATCGCATCGGAGCGGGCGCCTCATTCCACGGCGGAGGGCTCGTGACCGACAAGCCCGACAGTCCGCACCTGCTCGTGCCGAAGATGAAGGCGCAGTACCTGATCGCGATCGCGGAGAACGACGATCAGCGCCACCCGGAGGCGAAAGATGTCGTGCGCAAGGCCTTCGTCGATGCGGGCCTGCCCGCCGAGATCGAGGTGTACGCCGGCACGAAGCACGGCTGGTGCCCGCCCGACGCGCGAGTGTACGACCACGATCAAGCGGAAAAGGCATGGGGAAGGCTGCTGGCGCTGCTCGAGCGCGCGCTGGCGTAGCGCTGCCTTGACACCCCGGGGGCTCGCCCGGACAATCCCGCGCCCCCTCGTGGAAAGGTAGCTCAGCTGGTTAGAGCACGGCACTCATAATGCCGGGGTCGAGGGTTCGAGTCCCTCCCTTTCCACCAATCCTCGATCTCATGCCGGCTCAGGCGGTATCGGTTTCGGCCGTAAATGCCGGGAAACTCAGGGTTTCCGGCGTTCTCGGCATCTCCCAAGCTCTCACCTTGTCTCAACGAGGCGGCGGTACTTTTTACGGTATCGGCGCCGGTGACTGTGGGAGATACCGTAAATGCTGAGCGATACCCAGGTTCGCGGAGCGAAGCCGTCCGACCGTCCGCAGAAGCTGACCGATGGCCGAGGGTTGTACCTGCTGGTGACGCCGGGCGGCGGTCGATACTGGCGCTACGATTACAGTTTCCACGGGAAGCGCCGGACGCTGGCTTTGGGCGTATACCCCGACGTGCCGCTGGTCAGGGCCAGAGAGCGGCACCAAGAGGCCAGACGGCTGCTGGCGGAGGGGGTGGACCCTGCCGCAGCGAAGCAGGCTGCCAGCCAGGATTTCGAGGGTGTGGCCCGCGCCTGGCATGACCACTGGAAGGCCGGGCGCACCGAGCAGTACGCGCAGTCCGTCAAGACACGTCTGGAGACGGACATCTTTCCGCAGATCGGCCACCGGCCGATTGCCGAGCTTTCGCCGGCCGACTTCCGCGATGCCGTGCGCAAGATCGAGAGACGCGGCGCATTCGAGATTGCGCGGCGGCTGTTGCAGAACTGCGGGCAGATCATGCGCTATGCGGTGGCAAACGACCTCGCGCCGCGCAACCCGGTGGCGGAGGTGCGGCCTGCGGACATCCTGGTCCCGCGCAAGCGGCGCAACCACCCGCGCGTCACGGCGAAGGAACTGCCGGACCTGCTGGACGCCATCGACAGCTACGTGGGCAGCGAGCACACACGGTTGGCCCTGCAACTGATGGCGCTGACTTTCGTGCGCACTTCCGAACTGATCGGCGCCCGCTGGCCGGAGTTCGATTTCAAAGCCTCTCGGTGGGACATTCCGGCAGAACGCATGAAGATGAAAACGCCGCATGTCGTGGCGTTGAGCACGCAGTCTCAGGCGATCTTGAAACGTCTCAAGGAAATCTCTTTCAACCGCGAGTTGGTCTTTCCTGGAGACATCAATCCCCACAAACCGATGAGCACCAATACGCTGCTGTTTGCGCTCTACCGCATGGGTTACCGGGGACGGATGACCGGGCATGGCTTTCGGGGCGTGGCCTCCACCATCCTGCACGAGCAGGGCTGGCCGCACGAGCACATCGAACTGCAGCTTGCCCATCAGGAGCGCAACGAAGTCAGCGCCGCCTACAACCATGCCCTGTACCTGGAGCCGCGTGCCCGCATGATGCAGGCGTGGGCTGATCACCTGGATCGCTTGCGGCGGCAGGGCGTGGAAGCTGGCCAGAAAGCGGCCTGAGTGCCGTGAGCGCAGTAACCATCCGGGTCTTTGATCCAGTCCTGCAAGGCGGCATGTGCCCACCCGCAGGCCCGGCCGCCCAGGTGCACAGGACGCGGAAATCGGCAGGCTGCAATGCGCCGGTACAGCGTCGGGCGGCTCAGCCCCGTGATTCTCAATACATCTCGCAGGCGGTAGAAGGCGGGCGTCGGCAGGGTGCCTGGCTGGTCCGTGTTCTCGATGGTTGGCATGGACGCAATGGTCCACCAGTGCGGCCGGAAAGACAGCTGGGAGTTTGGTGGGTGATTGCTCCTGAAACCTCACGTAGAGGTTTGGGAGGTAGACATGGGAGAAATTATACGTCGAGGATTCGGCGTAATTTCCCATGAATCGCAGGATAGCCACGCGCATGCCATTGGGCCACATTGTGGCCCATGAGGACGTTTCGCCTGACCAAAGAAGAACCGCTGCTCGACATCGCCAGCTATGCGCGGGGCGGTCCGCGTGCGGCGGATCGACTGTCGCCGGCGCAGATCGAGCACATCCACCTGACGGTCAGCCGCGCTCCCGAAGTGATGGTGAAGGTGCTGTCGAAAGGCAGCAGCGATCTGAAGTCTGTCGCCCGGCATTTCGACTACATTGACAGGCAGGGCGACCTGGCACTTGAAGGTGATGGCGGGTACGAGCTGCACGGGTGGGGCGGCAAGGCGCTGGTCGAGGATTGGGATCTGGACCTCGACGAGCTGCGGCCACAGGTGGACCGCATCGACACGCGCGGTCGCAGGCCCATGAAGCTGGTCCACAAGCTGGTGTTCTCCATGCCGCCGGGTACGCCACCGCAGAAGGTGCTCTTGGCCGTGCGCAACTTCGCGCGGGAGGAGTTCTACGGCCAGCACCGTTACGCAATGGTGCTGCATACTGACGAGCCGCACCCGCATGTGCATCTGGTCGTCCGGGCACTCAGCGAGGAAGGGAGGCGGCTCAACATCAAGAAGGCCACCCTGCGCTACTGGCGCGCACAGTTCGCGCGGCACCTGCGCGTGCAAGGGGTGGCAGCGAACGCCACCGAGCGCGCGGTGCGGGGCGAGAGCCGGAATGCCCCAAAGGATGGCGTCTACCGGGTGAGCCGGCGGGGAGATTCCACCTACATGCGGGCGCAGGCGGAATCCGTGGCCAGGGAACTCGCCAGCGGCGGCGTCCAGCCGGAGCCCGGCAAACGGACGCTGCTGGAAACACGGGCCGCCGTTCAGCGCGGGTGGCAGGCTGCAGCGGACAAGCTGACGCAGCAGGGTGCTCCCCGGCTGGCGGCTGATGTCGTCCAGTTCGCTGGAAATTTGGCCCAGCCGCTGACGAAGCGGGAGTGGATTGCGCGTGGACTACTGGCGCAGGTACGGGCACGGCAGCAGGAGGCTATGACTCTGTAACGGACTTCCTTACGATATATGTAAAAATATAGTTGAATCTCTATATTTTCACTATATTATAAATCCCATGACTCTGACAAAGGCAATCAAGGTCCTGGCTAAGTGCGAAGCCGACTTGCGCGCACTTGTAGCGTCGGCCGCAGATGGCGGGGACTACGATGCCGTCCTACGGATCACGTCGTGGGCCAAGCAGATCGCGTCGATGTCGGGTGCCGCGCCTGTGGTCGCGCCGGAAAATAGATCATCGGCAGTTGCCACCAAAAAAGTGGCAGCCCGTCCGGTCTACCCGCGATTTCTGAGGCGCGGCGATCAACTCGTCAAGGTCGGCTGGTCTAAGCGCGAGAAAAGTGAATACGAACACAAAGCACCGCGCCAAGCGGCGCTAGCTTTGGCGCGGGCGGTTGCGGACGCGGGGAAGGATGGCCGCATCTTTCAGGTCAACGCGCTCTTGCCTCTGACCGACCCAAAGGATGGAAGTGAGATTCCAGACTATCAAGTGTATCTCGTCATTGCCTGGTGGCGCGGCGCTGGTCTCCTGGACCAGCACGGACGCCAAGGGTATTCGATTCCCAATGCAAACCAGTTGCAACAGGCTGTGGAATCGGCCTGGGCGAAACTCCTAGAAGAATAGGCGAACGACAATGGTTACACCGACCCTTCTTAGCGATCACGTCTCTGCAAAGGACTTTATCTCGCGCGCAATCAGAGCGACAACGAGCGTGGACATAGAGGCGCTGCTCGCCGAGCTGCCGATCACCAGCGAACATGACTACGTCTTTGACGACGCGAATCCCGAGCAGGGGTGGCAGGCAGGGAGGTTTCACTGGATACCTGTCGGACGCGATAGGGGCAACAAGGGGCGAATCGCCCTTGCCAACATTCCCGTCAACCCTATTGCTGAACGCACCGTCAACGGGATGGAAGCCCTGATCGAAATGATGCGCCAAAGGGAACTGCTCGCCGACCCTACGGCTGTCGCACCTGTCAGCCCGCGCGACGCTGTAACTCGGTACTTCGGAATACCGCCGCTGGATCAGTTGCCGAAACTTCCCAAGGCAAACGAGTCCAAGGCAACGCAGGCCGCAGCCCGCGAGTTGGCGCGCAAGTTGCGCGTTCGCCTCCTGTTCGACAAGAAGAGTAAGGAGTTCACGGTTGCCATTGAAGACGACGGGATTGGGCAAGTGCCCGCTTCGATTCACCGCACATTGCTGTCACTCGGTTCAACAACGAAGGCCGACAAGTGGTATCTCATCGGCGTCTTCGGCCAGGGCGGATCATCCGCATATGCGGTGAGCAAATACTCATGGGTGCTTTCGCGCCGCGCGCCTGACTTGTTGAACGGCGAAACCGACGGCGCAGGATGGACAGTCATTAAGCACGTATTCCCCAAGGGGCGGCGCGATGACTACTTCGCCTATCTTGCGTGCAGTCCAGAAGGCCATGTTCCTTTCGTCTCACAAGCTGACGCAGATGCAGCGCAGATTCCGCAGGGCACGCGCTTCGTTCACATCGGCTACGATTTCGGACGCGGTGGCTCGGCGATTACGCGCCAGTTGTACACAGCGCTCAACCACGTTCTCTACAACCCAGTACTCCCGTTCGATCTCGATGTTGGCGGAACGGTTGCTACGGTTTACGGAAACGGCTATCGCCTCTCGAACCTAAGCAAACCAGGTCCCGCTCTCGACAAAGTGTTCCCCGCGCAGCCGGTCGGTGTGAGCAAGACAGGTGCGGCATGAGTACGGTCGTCGCACAGTTGGACAAGGTGCTTGACACTGCGCTCAACGAGGGGCACGGCACGATTACGATCCGTGTGGTTGTCCTGGCGAAACATGCCGCAGCCGCGTCCGCAGCGGGAGACGCCGAAGACGCACCGGCGGACGCCGCGCCGGATGAGGTCTTACCGGATACGGACAAGCGGCCTTTTGCTACTTTCCTCGAAGAACCCAAGCGCGGGCGGCAGTGCTGTGTTTTCCTGATAAATGGACAGCGCCAGCATGCGTGGGACAATCAGTTCGTGGTGCGCGATCTCGACCTCAAATACTTGCGCAATCGGATGCTGGTGATCGTGGATTGCGATGGCCTAAAGCCGGAAGCTGTTGCGGAGCTGATGCAGGGGTCACGGCACCAGTTCTATGAAGGTACTGTCTACTCGGCTGTCGAATCGCGGGTTGTTGCAACCCTCAAAGGTGATCCCGACCTCCGCCGTCTCGAAGAAGAAGCGGAAGACGAGATTTCGAGCTTGCAGGCAGGCGACGAGGCTGTGAAGGCGGCTCTGGATCAGCTGATCGAAGCGCACCACGATGCTGCCGCACATACAGATCACGGTCACGTCCAAAGCGGCGCTGAGAGCCGCCAGGAAGGCGAGCCTGGTGTGCTCTCGCAAACCGAAAATGTCGTAGTGCCTGGGGGAAGCGATCTAGGCACGCCGTCCACGGAACCAGTTCTTAACTTACGTCCCGATGTTGCTACGGTTCGCTTGAAGCCCAATGAGGCGCGCCGCGTCACGATCTCCTCGACGCCGGATACAGCATGGAAACTCCTTGAAACGATGGTGGTCACATTCGATCCTCCGATCAAGGAACTCCAGGTCACGCGCACATCGCAGATCTCGGGCGAGGATGTCGAACTCAAATTCGTGGAGCCGGAGGACTTCGACAACGACGAGTACCGGGATACGGCGGTGATGTGACAACAAGCCTTGGTTTTTGAAGCTTTGTCAACAGTGGTTCTTGTTCAAGTCCTATGGTTGATCGGTTGAGGCAGTGAACGAATGGATTTTTCCCCGCGCGCACGGCGGTGGCAGCATTCCGCAATTCCCGCGCGCCTTCGATCATATCGAGCGCATTTTCTTCGAGCGTCTTACGGAAGCCGCTGACGGATGGAAGTCGCTTTCGCCCGTCTAATGCCCATTGGCCGGTGCGTAAGATCGCGCATCTGGCGAAGCGTTCGAGCTTTGGTGAATCGAGTCGCTTCGCAGACTTCAAGGACTGCTCAATCGCCTTGCGCAGCCGCCAAGTTGAGCGGCTGTCCATGTGCCGGTAATAGCCGTCCTCCGCATATTTCTTATCAGTAGACCCTTCCTTGTGCATGTGAATTTGAGAGGGTGCCCGGGCGGCCCAACGCTCCAACGCAACGAGATCGTCTTCGCTGTAGAGCGTGGTCTTGACCTGGGAGAGGAACGCCGCCAGCGAGCTAATGTCCGCGCCGATGGCTTGACGCCCGAGCGCGAGGGCCTCGACTAGCGTAGTTCCACCGCCCATGAACGGATCGAGGATTAAGTCACCTGGTTCCGACAGCGCTGAAATTGCCGCGCGCACAAACTTCGGCGAGAAGCGCGCCGGATAGCGGTAGAAGTTATGTGTGAAGCCGGACACCGGCTCGGCGTCGCGCGCCGCTTCGACCAAAGAGGCAAGTGAATCTTCAGAAAAACCGGAGACGAACTCCCGCGCGCTCATTGGTGCTTCCCAAAGAGAGGCCACTGCTCCTCGACGTACTTTTCAGCGGCGTCGCGAATAATCCACGACGTTGAGACTTTTCTTTGGTTGGCGAGGGCTGCGAGCGTCGAGTAGACCTCCGGCGGGAGACTGACCGAAGCGCGCACAGCGCGCGGTTTGCCGCTTGCTGGTCTCCCCACCTTCCGCTTCCTCGTCGCCATTCCATCCCCTGAATTCAGTGCATCACTTTACTGTAAAATGATGTACCAGAATCGCACAGTTTGGAACCCCCTCGCAGGGGTTGGATCAAGCTGCCCTTCCGGTAACAATTCCCGCCTGGAGGGAATATGGGCGCAGGAGCACGGGATATGAACAACATTGCCGCGTCGGTGCCAGTCCTGCGCTGGGCGGCGGCGCGTGCGCGCCTCAGTGACGAGAGGGTGAGCCAGAAGTTCAGTAAATGGGCTTCCTGGCTCACTGGTGAGGCTCAACCGACCCTCCGGCAGTTGGAGGATTTCGCTCGACTCACACATACCGCAGTCGGTTACTTCTTTCTGCCCCAACCGCCCGCACTTGACCTGCCGGTGCCGGATTTCCGCACCGTGCGCGACGAAACCCTGGCGGTACCGAGTACCGAACTGCTGGACGTGCTCTACCTGTGCCAGCAGCGGCAGGACTGGTATCGGGAGTACGCCCGCCTGCATGGCTTGCCAAGCGTCACGTTCGTGAGTAGCGCCCATGCGGATGAGGCACCGGTTCAGGTCGCCGCACGGATGCGCGAGAGGTTGGCTCTTTCGGCCGGGGAGCGCCAGGCGCTCGCCACATGGGGCGACGCGCTCCGCCAACTGATCGCGAAGGCCGAGGACATTGGGGTTCTGGTGATGGCCAGTTCCATCGTTGGCAGCAACAGTCACCGCAAGCTGGATGTCGGGGAGTTCCGGGGTTTTGCCTTGGCGGACAATCTCGCGCCGGTCGTATTTCTGAACGGCGCTGACAGCAAGGCAGCGCAGATGTTTACGCTTGCCCACGAGTTGGCGCACCTATGGCTGGGAGCTTCCGGCGTTTCGGACGTGCAGGTTGGCCAAATTCCTGAACAGGGCACTGAGCGCTGGTGCAATCAGGTGGCGGCCGAACTGCTGGTGCCGATGGAGGCATTTCGTGCCCAATATTGGGCGAATGAACCGGTGCCGGAGGCAATTCAACGGCTGGCCCGTGAGTTCAAGGTCAGTACGCTGGTCGCACTACGCCGCCTGTTCGATGCCGGCCTCGTTGACCAGAACGCTTTGTGGCGGCACTACCGCGACGAACAGCAGCGGCTTCGCCAATTGGAACGCCGGGAGTCCGGCGGCGGAGACTTCTACCGGACTCTCGGTGCGCGGGTGAGCAAGCGTTTCGCGCGCGCCATCGTATCGAGCGCCCTTGAAGGTCAGGCTTCGTTTACGGAAGCGTTCCGAATGCTCGGTATCCGCAAGTCGGCGACGTTTCACGAGGCCGCGCGTGAACTGGGGATCGCTGCATGAGCTACTTGCTCGATGCAAATGTGTTCATCAGCGCCAAGAATCTGCACTACGGGCTGGATTTCTGTCCGGCGTTTTGGGAGTGGCTAATTCACGGCGCCAATACGCGCGCAGTATTCAGCATCGACAAGGTGGCGGACGAATTAGAGGCCGTTGCCGATGAACTCACAGAGTGGGCCTGCGGGCCGGGCGAAACCTTGTTCCGCAAGACCCCCGCTGCACTGGCTCCCCAATTCACCCAAGTCAGCACTTGGGCGACGAGCCAGCAGTACACGCCGGCGGCAGTCAACCAGTTCTTGCAGGCGGCGGACTTCTATCTGGTTGCCCACGCTCTTGCAGGGCAACACATAGTCGTCACTAACGAGGTGATTTCCCCCTCACCGCATCGGATTAAGATTCCCAATGCCTGCATTGGCTTGGGTGTGCGCTTTATGACCCCTTACCAGATGCTACGCATTGAAAAAGCGCGTTTTGTTCTCGAAATGGCGGCATAGTTAGTCCGTAGGTTAGCGCGGTAGCCAATATGCCCGACTCTCGCAGTGCATTTCTCGCGAACATTGCCCGCCTTGGGAAGCAAGCGAATGAACTCCAGCGTCGGGCTGTTCAAATGAATGCGGCGGCGGTCGAGCGTATCGTTCGCACCCGTTCACGCGACGCTCAGGAGATAGAGCACGCGCTGGATCGCCTGCTGGACTGCGCCTGCGTGCCGGAAGGATTAGAGCTTTTCAAAACCCTGTGCCGCTACTACTACACCCTCGATCCAAATGCTGCGGCTGGGTACGTGAATTGTTATCGGGAAATGTGGGAGCAGGATGATGTGAGACGGCTTGAGCCGGAGTGAGCTAAAATGCGACTCGGCGGTGAGCGCGGCGGAGAGTTCTGCCGAGATCGCCGGAGCTCTAGTGAGATTCG
Source organism: Steroidobacteraceae bacterium (assembly GCA_050249415.1). Lineage (GTDB taxonomy): Bacteria > Pseudomonadota > Gammaproteobacteria > Steroidobacterales > Steroidobacteraceae > CADEFQ01. The sequence goes on along the minus strand of JBFWQO010000010.1, from coordinate 181,398 downwards.
AGATTGTCCCGGCTCAACGGCTGACGGTATTTCTTACGGTATCGCCATTCGTTGACCGGAAAATTCTCCTGTCAAATTAGGTGGTTGGAGAGCCGGTTCGAGTCCCTCCCTTCCACCAGTTTCTTCAAGCGGTTGCGCGCGCGGAGCCGAGCGCAATAAAACGATTGCGGGACTTTTGCGGGACGCGGTCTGGCACACCCTGTTGGCTGCGTCGATCAGGTTGCTGATCTCAGCTGCCGAATAGTGCGTCGTGATTCGCGCGGACTTGTGGTGCGACAAGTCCTGCCTGTAACTCGGCGACGCCATTGTGAATGACGACGCGGCCGGACTTGTTCTTGATGATACGAACAGGAATTACGAATACGCTTGCTCTTACCAGGACAGGGGATCCGGCGCACTACCGCGAGGTCGCGGTTGATGATGCCAAGGCGGATCTGCGCCTCGAGCCGCGCCTGAACGTACTTGCGCAGCGAGTCCTGACGGATGCGCGATAGCGGCAGAATCCCGATATGGGGTTCGAGGTTCCGCGGCACACGTGCGTCGCTTCGGCGTCGCGCGCTACAGGGCCATTTTCGATAGCAAGCCGATAATGCACACCGCCTTGGCTTGCCTCGCAGGAGCAGGCTCGGCGGCTCGCTGACATCGACAGCGGCAGCTTGCCCCGCTCGTGCGCTGGTCAGACCGTCGCGGCGAGCAAGCGGCCTGTGGGCGTCGCGCGCGCGGAGCCCTGTGGTGCGTAGGTGTCCTTGCGGTGTCCGGCGCCGGCGGTGAGGGCGTCCAGGCGGCCCGAGATGTTGCGCAGCTGTGCGGTGGCGAGTGCGCCGTTGCGATCGTTCAGTGTGCGGCAGCGGCGTGTGCGCTCGGTGCACGTCTTCCAGCGGGGCCCGATTCCGCCGGACGGATCGCACCACTGGATCAGTCTCTGCATGCCGGCCGCATCGGGTGCGTGGCCGAGCATCCTGCAGAGCGACGAGCGCTCGCCATCGAGGCGCAACAGCACGCCGACGCATTGCTGGCGATCGCGCCCGGCGGCGGCGAGTGATTCGATGTCGCGCGCGACGAGGCAGCGGTGCTCGCGCTCGAGCAATTCCTCGAGACGCGCGAGGGCCGCCATCTGTTCGTCGACGAGCCGATCGAGCGTTTCGCGGGTAAGCGTCGGGTCCATGCGATGCGGTTACCGCACGTTCCGGGCGAGGCTGTCGAGGTCGTGTTCGAACACGAGGAGCTTCGTCGCAGTCGCCTCGGCATCGATGGTGTAGCTGCCGTCCTCGATGGCCTTGCGGATCTTCGCGACGCGCGCCTCGTCGACCTGCGGCAACCGCTTGACGGCGGCCTCCAGCGCCGCGAGCTGACGCGCGCTTTCGGTGATCCGCACGCCGGAGGCGGCATCGGCCGGCGCGCGCGATCCGGCGTCCCCGGCTGTCGACGAGCGGGCGCGCGAGATCGCCGCGGTCTCGGAAGCTCTTGCTGGACTGGAGTCCAATCCATTGATTTTGTTTGCCATCAGCGCGCTCTCCCGTCCGTGTCAACCGCTGTATCGGCGCGAGCGGCGCAAACTTTAGATCTGCGACCTTCGGCACACATCAGCGTGGCGTGACCCGGACTTCGCCGTCGTTTTCGACGATTCCCTCGACGACCTTGAGCGACGAAAGATTCTGCACGCGGACTCGATCCTGCGCCGCACCGTCGCTCAGGGCGCGTCCCACGGCACGAATCCGGATGCCGTCGGCCGTGGCGACGAGGGTCACCTGCTGGCCGCGCGCGACGATCTTGTCCGCCGCGAACCAGGTCGCGCGCAGTGGCACCGCCGCCGGCGCGGCGCGTGCAAGGTGGCGGCCTGCGATTTCATCGAGCGAGCGTATATAGAGGTGTGCGAGGCCGTCGACCTCGAATGTCTTCACGGCGACGTCGCGCGCGCCGAGGGATGCGCCGCGTGCCGCCGGCGCGACGAGCACCAGGGCCTCGACGCGGCTTCTCACCGTGACGGGCACGTGGATACGCCAGGTCGCACCCACGGTGCAGCGGACCTGGACCGACGTGCGGGCGCTCGCGGCCGCTCCCGCGGACCAGGTGGCCTCGAGAGGGCCCCCGCAACGGGCGAGCCGCAGTCGCGCGTCGAGCGGCACGGCGCGTACGCGTGCCGTGGCGCGCGACGATGCCGGCAGTTCGTGCTGGACGAAGCGCTCGGCCGCTGCGGCGATGTGCGCGGGTTCCTCGATCGCCTGCGCGAGCGCCGAAGGGCTCGCCGTCAGCACGAGGAAAGATAGAGCCAGTGCGCGTCGCCACCACATACGCGGAGATTTGCAGGTGGCGTGCCAGTGCGCACCGGGCCCGCATGATGCCGCCCGTGCGGCAACTTCTTGCCGCCCGCGCGTGATGCGCATCACGCCCCGGGAACAGGGCGGCGCGCGTCACCCCCGGATACCTGCGCCGGGTGCAAGGTGGCACAGGGCTTGCTCCGGTTGCACGCAGTCAGATTTCTGACGGTGGAACCGACATGCGATTCGATCTTGACGCTTATCTCGGTGTGCATCCGCAGGCGCTCGCGCTCGGTGCGAAGCGCACCGAATTGATCGCGAACAATCTCGCGAATGCGGATACGCCCGGATTCAAGGCGCGCGACATCGATTTCCGCGCGGCGCTCGCCGCCGCCGGCGATCCGGGCGCGTCGCTGCCGGTGCAGCGGACAGCGGCCGGTCACCTGTCGGCCGGCGGTGCGGACGGTGCCGGCGGCATCGGCGCCGATGCCGGCGCCGCGCTGCGCTATCGCACGCCGCTCGCGCCCTCGCTCGATGGCAACACGGTCGAACCGCAGCTCGAACAGGCCGCATTCGCCGAGAACGCGGTGCGTTACCAGGCGACGCTCACGTTCCTCAACGCGCGCTTTCGCAGCCTGATGACCGCGATCACCGGGCAGTAGCGCGCAAGGAGCACCTTCATGTCCTCATTCAAGACCTTCGACATCGCCGGCTCGGGCATGGCGGCCCAGTCCGTGCGGCTCAATACGGTCGCGAGCAATCTCGCGAACGCCGACAGTGTCAGCGGAGATGCCGCGTCGGTCTACCGGGCGCGCCACCCCGTGTTCGAGGCCGTGCGACAGGCCACTGCCGGGTTGCAGCCGGGGAGCGACGGCGGCGGCGCCGTGCGTGTGCGCGGCATCGTCGAGAGCGAGGCGGCGCCGACGGCCCGGTACGAACCCGGCAATCCGCTCGCGAATGCGGAGGGCTATGTGTACGCGCCCAATGTCAATGTCGTCGAGGAGATGGTCGACATGATCTCCGCGTCGCGCAGCTACCAGAACAACGTCGAAGTCATGGACACGGCGAAATCGCTCCTGATGGCGACGCTGAGGCTCGGGCAGTCGTGAGCACGATACCGGCGGACCGCACCACGAACCCGTATGCGGGCCTCGGCTTCGACACCGTGCAGACCGGGGTGTCGGGCAAGGGCGATACGTCGCTCGACCAGCAGGATTTCCTGATGCTCCTGACGACGCAGCTGAAGAACCAGGATCCGCTGAAGCCGCTCGATTCGACGCAGTTCGTCAGCCAGCTCGCGCAGTTCAGCCAGGTGTCGGGCGTGCAGGAGATGAATGCATCGCTCGCGTCGCTCACCGCCGGCATCAAGAGCTCGGCCATGCTCGACGGCGCATCGCTCGTCGGGCGCTATGTCCTGCTCGAGGGCAGTCGCGCGACGCTGGCGGCCGACGGTTCGATCGTCGGCGGGGTCGCGACGCCGACCGGCGCGACCTCGATCACGGTCAATGTACGCAACGCCGGCGGCGAGCTCGTGCGCACGCTGCAGGTGGAACCGGACGATGGGACGACGCTCTTCAGCTGGGACGGAACCGCGAACGACGGCACGACCGCACCGCCCGGAGCCTACTCGATCGATGCGACGGCCACGGTGGCCGGAGCCAACCAGGCCGCGGACACCTTGATTGCCGATCTCGTCGCGAGCGTCAGCGTCGATTCGGGCACGTACGCACTCACCCTGAACACCGCCGGCGCCGGGCCCGTGACGCTCGCCGACGTGCGCCGGGTGTTCTGATCACCACCGATTCTCAGGGAGTAGACCCGCCATGCCATTCACGATCGCACTCAGCGGCCTGAACGCCGCCTCCAGCGACCTCGCGGTCACCGCGAACAACATCGCCAACGGCTCGACGACCGGCTTCAAGAGCTCGCGCACCGAGTTCGCGGACCTGTTCGCCGTCACCCCGTTCGGCGTTTCGAACACCGCGACGGGCAACGGCGTCAAGGTGGCGTCGGTGGCCCAGCAGTTCTCGCAGGGCAACATCGATTTCACCGACAGCAACCTCGATCTTGCGCTGTCGGGCGACGGCTTCTTCACGCTGAGCGATGGAGGCGCGCTCGCGTACTCGCGCGCCGGCGCGTTCAGGGCCGACAACCAGGGCTATGTCGTCAGCTCGACCGGCGCGCGGCTGCAGGTGTTTCCGCCGCTCGCGAATGGCGGCTTCAATACCGGGGGCCTCACGGACCTGCGCCTCGTCACGAACGAAAGCGCGCCGCAGGCCACTTCCACTGTCACGATGGCGCTCAATCTGCCGGCGGACGCCGTGGCTCCGGCCAATGCGTTCGATCCGGCCGATGCGACGAGCTTCAATCGCCAGACCTCGATGACGGTGTACGACTCGCTCGGCGCCGCGCACACGACGAGCTTCTATTTCGTCAAGGGTGCGGTGGCGAACGAATGGACCGTGCAGGCGTACACCGACGGCACGGCGGTCGGCGCACCCCAGGCGCTGACCTTCGACAGCAGCGGCGCGCTCGTGACGCCGCCGGCGGGCACCGTCGCATTCCCGCCGTATGCCCCGACGACGGGCGCGGCACCGATGGCGCTCTCGCTCGACCTGCGCGGTGCCACGCAGTACGGCAGCAATTTCGGCGTGCAGTTCACGCAGGACGGCTTCACGACCGGTGCCCTGAGCGGCATCGACGTCGACGCGACGGGCGTCGTGAGCGCCCGATACACGAACGGGCGCTCGATCGCGCTCGGCCAGGTCGCCATCACCAACTTCGCGAATGCCCAGGGCCTGCAGAAGCTCGGCGACACCCAGTGGGGCGAGACGTTCACGTCGGGCAGTGCGCAACGCGGCATGGCGGGCAGCTCGGGCTTCGGCTCGATCCAGTCCGGCGCGCTCGAAGCGTCGAACGTCGAGATCACGCAGCAGCTCGTCAACATGATCGTCGCGCAGCGCAACTTCCAGGCGAATGCGCAGATGATCTCGACGGCCGACCAGATCACCCAGACGATCATCAACATCCGCTGATGGACAAGTACCTCTACGTCGCGATGACGGGCGCGAAGGAAACGCTGCGCGCCCAGGCCGTGAACAGCCACAACCTCGCCAATGCGAGCACGGTGGGCTTTCGCGCCGATCTCGCCGCGTTCCAGACACGCGCCGTCGAGGGCAGCGGCTACGCATCGCGCGCCTACGCCACCAACGCGACGATCGGCTGGGACACGACCGGCGGGGCCCTTCAGAGCACGGGTCGCGATCTCGACGTGGCGGTGCAGGGCGAGGGCTGGATCGCCGTGCAGGCGGCCGACGGCAGCGAAGCCTATACGCGCGCCGGCGACCTGCGCATCGATACCGACGGCCTCGTGCGCAACGGCGCGGGCGACCTCGTACTCGGCGATGGCGGACCGCTCTCGGTGCCGCCCCGCGGTTCCGTGCTGATCGGCGCCGACGGGACGCTTTCCGTCGTGCCGCTCGGACAGGGCCCGGAAACCACCGCCGTGGTGGGTCGCATCAAGCTGGTCAATCCGCCGGCGCAGATGCTCGAACGCGGCGCCGACGGGCTCTTTCGCACGAAGGACGGCGCTCCCGCGCCGGCCGATGCCTCGGTGCAGCTCGCATCGGGCGTGCTCGAATCGAGCAATGTCGATGCGGCCGGCGCGATGGTCGAGATGATCGAGCTCGCGCGGCGCTTCGAACTGCAGGTGAAGGCCATTCGCACCGCGGAGGAGGACGGGTCGACCGCGGCCCGCCTCCTGCGCCTGTAAGGAGACACGCAATGAACTCGGCACTGTGGGCGGCGAAGACGGGGCTCGAAGCGCAGCAGACGCGCATGACGGTCACGTCGAACAATCTCGCCAACGTCGCGACGAACGGCTTCAAGAAGGGCCGCGCGGTCTTCGAGGACCTGATGTACCAGAACGTGCGCCAGGTCGGCGGCGCGACCTCGCAGAACACCGAAGCGCCCTCGGGCCTGTCGCTCGGGACGGGAGTGCGGATCGTCGCGACGGAGAAGCTCTATACGCAGGGCAATCTCGCGACGACCGGCAATGCGCTCGACGTCGCGGTGAGCGGCCGCGGATTCTTCCAGGTCGAGTTGCCCGACGGCACCGTCGGTTATACGCGCGACGGCGCCTTCCAGATGAACGCGCAGGGCGAACTCGTCACGTCGAGCGGCTATCGGCTGCAGCCCGGAATCACGATTCCCGACGGCTACCAGTCGATCACGATCGGCGCGGACGGCGTCGTGTCGGCCCTGACCGCCGGGCAGACGGCCCCGGTGCAGGTCGGCACCCTGCAGCTCGTCGACTTCGTGAACCCGGCCGGCCTGCAGCCCCGCGGCGAGAACCTCGCCGTCGAGTCGGTCGCGAGCGGCCCGCCGCAGGCCGGGACGCCGGGCCTGAACGGCCTCGGCGCGCTCGTGCAGGGATCGCTCGAAGCCTCGAACGTGAACGTCGTGGAAGAGCTCGTCGCGATGATCGAGACGCAGCGCGCGTACGAGATGAACTCCAAGGCGATCTCGACCACCGACCAGATGCTCGCCTACATCACGAACCAGCTGTGACCGCCGTGAACCGATATCCCTCGTGGCTCGTCCCGGCCGTCGCCTTGCTCGCCACGGCGTGCGCGAGCGCACCCGACGATGGCGGCTTCGATGCGTGGCCGCAAGACGACTATGCCGTCGCGCCCGCGTCGAACGGGGCGATCTACCAGAGCGGCCGCGACGTCGCGCTGTTCGAGAACGCGGTGGCACGCAACGTCGGCGACCTCGTCGTGATCCGTCTCGCGGAGCAGACACAGGCGAGCAAGAGCGCGACCACCAGCACGAAGAAATCGACGTCCGCGGAATTGCCCGGCCCGACGGTCGCCGGACGGCCGGTCACCGTGAACGGCACGGAGGTGCTGCAGATGGGCGTCGACAACGAAACGAAGTTCGATGGCGCGGGTTCGAGCGCGCAGAGCAACCGCCTCTCCGGCGAGATCAGTGCGACGGTCGTGCGCCGGCTCGGCAACGGCAATCTCGTGATCCGCGGCCAGAAGTGGCTCACCCTGAACCAGGGCAGCGAGTACGTGCGGGTCGAGGGCGTGATCCGGCCGATCGACATCCAGCCCGACAACACGATTCCGTCGTGGAAGGTCGCGAACGCGCGCATCGGCTACGGCGGTCGCGGCGCGCTCGCGTCGGCCAACAAGCCCGGGCTGCTGGCCCGGTTCTTCAACTCGCCGCTGATGCCCTTCTGATCATGCGCAGAATCATTCCGTTGCTGCTCATCGCCTGTGTCATCGGCGCGGAGGCCCACGCCGAACGCGTGAAGGACCTCGCCTCGGTCGCGGGCGTGCGCACGAACCAGCTCATCGGCTACGGCCTCGTCGTCGGTCTCGACGGCACCGGCGACCAGACGAGCCAGGCGCCGTTCACGATCCAGAGCATCCGCACGATGCTCGCGAAGTTCGGCGTCACGATTCCGGACAACGTCAATCCGCAGCTGAAGAATGTCGCCGCCGTCACGGTCACGGCCGATCTGCCGCCGTTCTCGAAGGCGGGGCAGACGATCGACGTCACGGTCGCTTCGATCGGCAATGCACAGAGCCTGCGGGGCGGCACACTGATCATGACGCCGCTGCGCGGCAGTGACGGGCAGGTGTACGCGATCGCGCAGGGCTCGATGCTCGTCAGCGGCTTCGGCGTGTCGGGCAAGGACGGTTCGCGCATCGCGGTGAACGTGCCGAGCGGCGGGCGTATCCCGAACGGCGCCACCGTCGAGCGCGAAGTCGGCAACAGCTACGGCGCGGAACCGTTCGTGCTGCTGAACCTCCATACGCCGGATTTCTCCACCGCCTCCCGCCTCGCCGAAGGCATCAACGGTTTGCTGGGCGCGGGTACCGCGGAAGCGATGGATGCAGTGACGGTACGCGTCGTCGCGCCGCAGGATCCGGCGCAGCGCACGCCGTACCTCGCGGCCCTCGAAGAGATCGACATCCAGCCGGGTGATGCGCCGGCCCGTGTAATCGTCAACTCGCGCACCGGCACCGTCGTGATCGGCAGCCGCGTGCAGGTCCGGCCCGCCGCGGTCGCGCACGGCTCGCTCTCGGTCACGATCACCGAGCGCGTCGACGTGAGCCAGCCGAATCCGTTCGGCCGCGGCGAGACCGTCGGCGTTCAGCGCAGCGAAATCGACGTCTCGCAGCCCGAGGCGCGCATGTTCGTCTTCGGCGCGGGCGTCAACCTCGACGAGATCGTGCGCGCCGTGAACCAGGTCGGCGCCGCGCCTGGCGACCTCGTCGCCATACTCGAGGCCCTGAAGGCGGCCGGCGCGCTGCGCGCCGAGCTGATCGTGATCTGATGGCGCTCGGGGCGGCCGCGGGTGCATCGTTCGGCGATACGCAGTCGCTCGCGGCGCTGAAGCGCGCCGACCGGGCCGGCACCCCCGAAGCGCTGCGCGAGACGGCGCGGCAGTTCGAGAGCCTCTTCACGCGCATGCTGCTGAAGTCGATGCGCGACAGCTCCTTCGGCGACCCGTTGACGGGACAGGAGGCGGGGTTCTATCGCGATCTCTACGACGACCAGCTCGCGATCGAGCTGTCGAAGGGACCGGGACTCGGCCTCGCGGACATGCTGGTTGCGCAACTGATGCGTGCCGGCGTCGCAGGTACGGAGGCGCCGAAAGACGTGACGGCCGCGCCTGAGGCGCCTGCGGCGGCGACGGAGGCGGTGCGCCGGCAGTTCGTGCGGGACCTGTGGCCGCACGCCGAGGCGGCCGGCGCCGAACTGGGTGTCGACCCGCGCACGCTGATTGCGCACGCGGCCCTCGAGACGGGCTGGGGCCGGCATGTGCCGCAGGGCCCGGACGGGCAACCGGGTCACAACCTCTTCGGCATCAAGGCGACCGCGTGGCGCGGCGACAAGGTCACCGCACGCACGATCGAGTTCGAAGGGGGCGCGGCCGTGGCACGCAGCGAGGCATTCCGCGCTTACGATTCGCGGACCGAGGGCTTCAGAGACTATGTCGCGCTGCTTCGCGACAATCCGCGCTACGCGGCGGCCAGGGGCACGGGAGCGGATGCAGCTGCGTTCGCGCGCGCGCTGCAGGCGGGAGGCTATGCCACCGACCCGGACTATGCCGCCAAGCTCGAGCGGGTGGCGAGCGTGCTCAAGTCCACGACGCACCTGCCGATAACCGGCCACATGGAGACCTGATCCGCCATGGCAGATGTCATGTCCACGGCCGTGTCGGGCCTGCTCGCTTTCCGGCGCGGGCTCGATACGACGAGCCAGAATATCGCGAACGCCGCGACGGCGGGCTACAGCCGCCAGCGCGTCGAACTCGCAACGAGGCCCGCGCAGGCCTACGGCAGCGGCTGGATCGGCGCGGGCGTGGATGTCGCGACCGTCGCGCGGGTCTACGATTCGTTCCTCGCGACCCAGGTGCGCTCGAGCGCGTCGGGCCTTGCGCGCTACGGCACGATCGCGACGGAAGCCGGGCGGCTCGACAATGTGCTCGGCGATGCGTCGACCGGCATCGCGGCCGCATTCGGCAATTTCGTCAATGCCTTCCACGACGTGGCGAATGACCCGGCCTCGACGACATCGCGGCAGGCGTTGCTCTCGAAGGCGAAGATCTTCGCCGACCAGCTCGCCGGTTACGACGGCCGCCTGCGCACGTTTGCCGGTGAACTGAACACGCGCATCGCGGCCGGCGCGGCGGAAGTCTCGACCCTCGCGGGCAGCATCGCCACGCTCAATACACAGATCGTCGACGCCCTGGGTCGCACCGGGCAGCCACCGAACGACCTGCTCGATCAGCGCGACCGGCTCATCGACCAGCTGGCGACGTTCGTCGACGTGTCGGTGGTGCCGGAGGACAACGGCGCCGCGAACGTTTATCTCGGCACCGGGCAGCCGCTGGTCATCGGCAGCACTTCGACACGGCTCACCACGGCGCCCGATCCGTTCGACCCGACGAAACTCACGATCGCCGTGCAGTCGAACGGGGCGACGATCGATGTCTCGGCACAGGTCGGCGGGGGCAGCCTCGGCGGGCTGCTCGAGTATCGCAGCCAGATCCTCGAGCCCGCGCGCGACGCGCTCGGCCGGATTGCCGCCGGCGTGGTATCCGTCGTCAACAGCCAGCACCGGCAGGGCCTCACGCTCGGCGGCGCGCTGGGCGGCGACTTCTTCACGCTCGGTACGCCGACCGTGCTGGCGGCCGCGGGCAACACCGGCAACGCCGTGGTGTCGGCCACCCTCGCCGACGCGGGTGCGCTGACCGGCCACGACTATGTACTCGAGTTCAACGGTGCCTGGCAGTTGCGCGACGCGACGAGCGGAGCGGCCGTGTCGATGTCGGGGTCGGGTACGGGCGCGGACCCGTTCACGGCCGACGGCCTGTCCTTCGTCGTCACGAATCCACCGGCGCCCGGCGACCGCTTTCGCATCGAACCCACGCGCGACCTGATCGTGGGCCTCGGCCTCGCGGTGGGCGGCCCCGCGGACATCGCCGCCGCGTCCCCGGTGCGCAGCGCGATGGCGAGCGGCAATACCGGCACCGGGCGCATCGCGGCGCCGGTCGTCACCGATGTGACCGACCCCGATCTGCGCACGCCGGTCACGATCGAATTCACCTCCGCGACCACCTACTCGGTGAACGGTGCCGGTTCGTTCACCTACACGTCCGGTACGCCGATCGCCGTCAACGGCTGGAGTGCGACGATCGACGGCGCACCCGCCGCCGGAGACCGCTTCACCATCTCGGACAACACGAGCGGCAAGGGCGACAATGCGAACCTGCTCGCGATGATTGCCGCGCTCGAGTCGCCGTCCATGAACGGCGGCACGGCCTCGATCGGCGAGGCGGCGACGCAGCTCGTCGCCGGCATCGGAACGCAGACTGCGCAGGCGCAGTCGAACCGCGACGCCTTCCAGGTCGTGCACGACCAGGATATCGCGGCCCGGGATTCGGTATCGGGCGTGAACCTCGACGAGGAAGCGGCCAACCTGATCATGCTGCAGCAGGCCTACCAGGCCGCCGCGCAGCTGATCTCCGTCGCGCAGGCGATGTTCGACAGCCTGCTCGACGCCACGAGGAGATAGCGATGCGCACCTCGACCCTGGGCGCGCACCTCGCGCTCACGAACCAGATGCTGCGCCAGCAGAGCTCGATCGCGAAGACGCAGCTGCAGGTATCGACGCAACGACGCGTGCTGACGCCCGCGGACGACCCCGTGGCGGCCGGCCGGATCCTCGCGCTCGAGGGCCAGATCTCGTCCCACGCGCAGTACGAGCGCAACGCGAATGCCGTCGGGACACGCCTCGCCATCGAGGAGCAGGCGCTCGCCGATGCCGGCCAGGTCCTGCAGCGAGTGCGCGACCTCACGCTGCGGGCCAACAGCGGCGCGCTCGACGATGCATCGCGCGCGGCGATCGCCACCGAACTCGACGAGCGGATCGACGAATTGCAGGCGATCGCGAACCGTCGCGACGCCACGGGTCGCTACCTCTTCGCGGGACACAGCGTCGACACCCGGCCGTTCGTGAGGAGCGGCTCCGGCATCCTCTATGCCGGCGACCAGGGTGTGCGCGACGTGCAGGTGAGTCCGACGCAGTTCGTCAGAGCGGGCCACAGCGGTTACGAAGTCTTCGCGGACATGGCCGAGGGCAACGGCACCTTCACAGTGGACACCGACGCGGCCAACGCCGGCAGCGGCTGGATAGCGCCGCTCTCGGTCGTGGACCCCGCAGCGTGGGCCGGTGGCAGCTTCACGGTACGCTTCATCGATGCATCGAACTACGAGATCCTCGACGCATCGAACACGCCGGTCGCGACCGGTGCCTTTGCCTCGGGCGACAGCATCGATTTCAACGGCGTGCGCTTCGCGATCACCGGCGCGCCGGCCGCGAACGACCGCTTCACGATCGCGCAGGCCGGCCGGCGCGACCTCTTCGCGGCCCTCGACGAGCTGGCGGCGACACTGCGCCTGTCCACCGCCACGGACGCAGCGCGCGCGCGGTTCAATACCGGCATCGGCGGCGCGCTCGCGCAGATCGACACGGCGATGGACCACCTGCTCACCGTGCGCGGCGAAACCGGGGCGCGGCTGAATGTGCTCGACAATGTGGCGACCTCCCGCGAGAGCCTCGAGCTCGAGTTGCAGGCGGCCGTATCCGGCCTGCGCGATGTCGACATGGTCGAGGCGCTGAGCCGCCTCACGCTCGAACAGACGGCGCTCACCGCCGCGCAGAAGTCGTTCGCGGGCTTCTCGCGCCTGTCGCTGTTCGACTATCTGTGATCGCGCTCACACTCCGCGCGAATCGCCCTTCGGGCACTCAAGGTTCGGCGCGACTCACCGATACAGCGGATGTCACGGCCACCGGCGCCAAACACGCCCCGCCGTACTGGAATCAGGCTCCGGGCCGGTGCCCGTAGCGAGGCAACTACAGGAGTAATCGGTAATGGCACTCGTCATCAACACGAACGTGATGTCGCTGAACGCGCAGCGCAATCTCACGACCTCGGGCAACCAGCTCGCCACGTCGCTGCAGCGCCTGTCTTCGGGCCTGCGCATCAACAGCGCCAAGGACGACGCGGCGGGACTCGCGATCTCCGATCGCATGACCGCGCAGATCAACGGCCTGAACCAGGCCGTGCGCAACGCGAACGACGGCATCTCGCTCGCGCAGACGACGGAAGGCGCCCTGCAGGAAGTCACGAACAACCTGCAGCGCATCCGCGAACTGGCGGTGCAGGCCGCGAACGCGACCAACTCGACGTCGGACCTGAAGGCCCTCGACCAGGAAGTGCAGCAGCGCATCGCGGAAATCGAGCGCATCTCCGCGCAGACCGCGTTCAACAACCGCAAGGTGCTCGACGGCTCGTTCGGCAATGCCACCTTCCAGGTCGGCGCGAATGTCGGCGAGACGATCGGCATCTCGCTGTCGACCAACACCAAGGCCTCGGCGATCGGCCAGCTCGCCACGACCGCGGGCAACGTGGACGTCACGAACCTGATCTCGAGCGGCGCCACGGCCGGCAACTGGACCTCGGCCACCGTGACCGACTTCGATTACACGGGCGCCGGCAACGACCTCGCCTTCACGGTGGACGGCTACTCCGTCAGTTCGACCGCGAACGTGGCCAACATCGCGGGCCTCGTGACGGCGGTGCAGACGAGCCTCAATGCGTCGGCGGGTTCCGGTGTGTATACGGTCAGCAACAACGTGAACGCGCTCGTCATCACGAAGACGGCCACCGGCTCGACGAGCACGGCGCCGGTCATCTCCGGCGGCGCGGGCATCCTCGGCGCCGGCACCGGTGTCGCGGGCGCGGCCTACAGCCTCGGCGCGTTCAGCGTCCAGGTCGGCACGGCGGCCGCGGTCGACTTCGCGGGTTCGTATGACTCGGCGGGCGATTTCGCCGCCGCGATCAACTCGCAGCTGACCGGCGTGTATGCGTCGGTCGACGCCGCGACAGGCTACCTGTCGATCAAGTCGGCCGAGCCGATCACGATCACCTCGGGTGCCGGTACGACCGCGCTCGGCATGGGCACGGGCACGACCGCAGTCAGCGGTTCGCTGCAGAGCGCGAACGTGTTGAGCGCGGGTGCGGCGAACGATGCGATCCTGCGTATCGACGCGGCGCTCACCTCGGTCTCGGATCTGCGGGGCACGCTCGGTGCCATCCAGAACCGCTTCCAGTCGACGATCAACAGCCTGCAGACGGTCTCGGAAAACCTGACCGCCTCGCGGGGCCGTATCCTCGATACGGACTACGCGGCGGAGACGGCCCAGCTGACCCGTGCGCAGATCCTGCAGCAGGCCGGCACGGCGATGGTGGCGCAGGCGAACAGCGCGCCGCAGAGCGTGCTGTCGCTGCTCCAGGGCTGATCGCGGGCCGGGACCGGCATGACCGGTTTCAGGATGGAGCCAACGTTCCGGGGGGCGGGCGCCGCGAGGCGCCCGTTCCCCGGTTCCCTTTTCGTGGTGGAGCGCTAGCGCATGGCGACATCGGCGAGCAGCATCTCGGGTGGATCCACGCTCGACGTGAAGTCGCTCGCCTCGCAGCTCGTCGCGGCCGAGCGCGCGCCGCTCGATGCGCAGGTGAAGCGCGAGTCGTCTGCCGTCACGACCACCCTGTCCGCGCTCGGAACATTGAAGAGCGCGCTCGCCACCTTCCAGGTGGCGGTCGAGAATGTCTCGCTGCTCGCGAAGTTCCAGGTCCGCGCCGCCACGAGCAGCAAGCCCGAAGTCTTCACGGCGACCGCGGGCAGCGACGCGGTGCCCGGCAGCTACGGCATCGAGGTGCGTCAGCTCGCGAGCGCGCAGCAACTCGCCTCCGGGCCCTACGCGGGGGGCAGCACCGCGCTGGTCGGCAGCGGCACCGTCACGTTGTCGGTCGGCGGCCGATCGTTCGCCGTGACGGTTGCCGCGGGCGATACGCTCGCGGACCTGCGGGATGCCGTGAATGGCGCCCGCGACAATACCGGCGTCAGTGCGACGATCGTGCAGGCGATGGATGGTGCGCGCCTCGTGCTGTCGGCGCGCGAAACCGGCGCGGCCAACACGCTCTCGGTAGCGGTGGGCGGCGCGGCCGGCGGGCTCGATACACTCGTGTACTCGGGCGGGCAGCCGGGCGCCTGGACGCAGATCGGCGCGGCACAGGACGCCATCGTGCGTGTCGCGGGCTTCGAGCAGACGAGCGCCACGAACACGCTGAGCGGCGCGATCGACGGCGTGACACTGATGCTCGCGTCCGGCGACGCCGGCACGACGCACACGCTCACGATCGCGAACGACACCGATGCCGTGCGCAAGCGCATCGACACGTTCGTGTCGACGTGGAATGCCATGCAGACCGCGGTGGCGGGGCTGCGTCGCTACGACGCGGCCACGCAGACGGGCGGTCCGTTGCTCGGCGACTCGATGCTGCTCGGGCTCGAGGCGAAGCTCCGCCGCGGCCTGACCGACGCGGTGCCCGGGTTGCCCGGCGCGCAATCCTCGCTCGCGGTGCTCGGCATCACCACGGGTGCCGACGGCAACCTCGTGGTCGACGAAGCGAAGCTCGACGCGGCCATCGGCAGCGACTTCGAGGGCGTGGCGCAGCTTTTCGGCCGCACGGGTGGCGTCGGCTACCGTCTCTACAATACGCTCGACGAGGCGCTGTCCTCGCGGGGCGGCATCGCGGTGCGCACGCAGGCCCTCGCTGCACAGCAGGACCGACTCGCCGACCGGCAGGACGCCATCGATGCGCGCATGCAGGCGCAGCTCACCCGCTACATCCGGCAATTCACGACACTCGACATGCTGTTGTCGTCGCTCGACACGACATCGGCCTACCTCGATACGCAGCTCGATGCGCTCACGGGCATGCTGAAGCGCGACAAGTGACCGGGTCCCGCGAAGACGAAGGCGAGGCGGGCATCTCGCGCCTGCGCAGCGTGGTGGCGCCGCTCGACGGCTTCCTGCGCACGGTGAGCCGCAGGCTCGAGTTCCGGCGCGATGCCTCGGGCAGCATCGTCGTCACCGTGCGCGATCTCGCCACCGGCGCGGTGATCCGGCAGAGCCCGGCACCGGACGCTCAAGTGTCCGATCCGGCGGCCGTTACATGAACGCATGACGCACAGAAACGCCAATCGCCTCGCGACCTATCGCAGTGTCGCCACCCACGGAGGGGTCGCGGCGGCGGATCCGCACCGCCTCACGTTGATGCTGATGGACGGCGCACTCGAACGGATCGCGGCCGCGAAGGGCAACATCGCCAACGGGCGCACGGCCGACAAGTGCGCGCTGATCCAGCGAGCGATCGATATCGTGCACGAACTGCGCGCGAGTCTCGATCTTGGCACGGGCGGCGAGCTCGCGGTGAACCTCGACGGCCTCTACGATTACATCGTGCGCCAGCTCGTGCGGGCCAACGCCGAGGACCGGGTCGAAGTGCTCGACGAGATCACGCGGCTCCTCGGCGAGATTCGCGGGGCCTGGGCATTGATACCGCCGGAGGCGCGGGCGGCGCGGCGGTCGTGATGGAAGACGGCATCGACACGATCGTGCTCGACGACGAGCTCGCCTATATCGACGTCGTGCCGCTCTGCTGGACCGCGCTCGCCGAGGCCGCCGAGCCGGACCGGGTGAGCGCGCAGTGCGAGCAGAACCTGCGCCTGCTGCAGGCACTCGCGGCGCTGGAGGACCACGGGCCCACCGACAAGGCGGACGAGAACTCGCCCCATTCGGCCGACCTGATGCGCGTCGAATTCAAGGTGAACCTGTTGCTCGACCTCGTCGGCCAGATCCTCGTGCGCGGCGCGCCGCGCCCGGCCGCCGTCCCCATGCGCTTCAACGCGCGCAGCGCCACCTGGCGCACGGAAGACCGGGCGCTCGTGGCCGGTGCCTACGGACGGCTCGAGATCTGGTTGCGCGAGGCGCTCGTCGAACCGCTGCGCATGTACGGGCGCGTCGTGTCCGTGGGGATCGACCGCCGGGTCAAGCTCCGCTTCGACGCACTGGGTGCGCCGGTCGAGGACCTGATCGAGAAGCTCGCGTTCCAGCGGCATCGCCGCCATGTCGCCGGCACGCGCGAGCGACGGTGAATCGACGCCCGGGTCGTCATAATGCGACACAGGTCCGTCGGTCGCGCATGCGGGATGGACGGCCATCACACCGCAACGTCGTGCGCGCCGCGACAATGGCACGCAGCAATAACGAGGTTGCGTGAATGTCCCATGCGCTGGATGACATTCACAAGGACGTGACAGGCGAGGCTGCCCACAGGAGGATCCCGGGCAGTGCAGGAAGTGACGCGGCTCATTCGCAGCGTCGCGGCCCATGATTCCAGCGTCCTGATCCTCGGCGAGTCGGGCACGGGCAAGGAAGTGGCGGCCCGCGCCATCCACGATTCGAGCCCGCGGCGCAACCGTCCGTTCGTCGCGATCAATTGCGGCGCCATTCCGGCGGACCTGCTCGAAAGCGAGCTGTTCGGGCACGAAAAGGGCGCGTTCACGGGCGCCATCTCGACGCGGGTCGGCCGCTTCGAGATCGCCGACGGCGGCACGCTCTTCCTCGACGAAATCGGCGACATGAGCCTGCCGATGCAGGTGAAGCTGCTGCGCGTGCTGCAGGAACGGGTCTTCGAACGGGTCGGCAACCACAAGCCGATCCGCTGCAACGTGCGGATCATCGCCGCGACCCACCGCAACCTCGAGGAATCGATCGAGCACGGCGGCTTTCGCCAGGACCTCTACTACCGGCTCAATGTCTTCCCGATCGAGATGCCGGCCCTGCGGGAGCGCCTCGCCGACCTGCCCGCGCTGATCAACGAGTTCATCGACGTGAATGTCCGGGAGGGCCGCGCGCGCATCGCGTTGACCGCCGGCGCACTCGCGTCGCTCGCCGGCCATGCGTGGCCGGGCAATGTGCGCGAGCTCGCAAATCTCATCGAGCGGCTGTCGATCCTGCACGGGGGGCGGACAGTCGACGTCGCGGACCTGCCGGCCCGGTACCGGGCGACGGCGGCGGCCATGCCCGCGGTGGACGAGCCCGGCGCGGCGCCGCCGTTTTCCGACCCCGAAGTCCTGGCGCTCCTCGAAGCGCCTGTCGCCCGTCCGTCGGCGGCCGACCTGCCCGTCGAATTGCCGGCCGGGGGTCTCGACCTGCGCGTCCATCTCGACACGATCGAGCGCACGCTCGTGCAGCAGGCCCTCGAACGCTCGGGCGGCACGGTGGCGCACGCCGCGCGGCTCCTCGGGCTGCGCCGCACGACACTGGTCGAGAAGCTGCGCAAGCTCGGCGACCCGATGGCGGCGCGCGGCGGAGTTTTGACGGAGCCGGCATCGCTCGCCGCCAATCTGTGACGCCGTTCACCTGAGGGCGGCAATTCCTGCCCGGCACGGAACTTGCTCCTTTCCTGTCCGCCGGCAATGAGCCGGCAGAACAAGGGTGGGACGAAGTGACGATGCGCGCGACTCCCGGGCCGGTCGCCTGTTCGCAGGCCGCCCGCGAAACATTCGAGCTGGCCGACCGGGTCGCGGCGAGCGATTGCACCGTGCTGATCGCCGGTGAGTCCGGGACGGGCAAGGAAGTGCTCGCGCGCTACATCCACCGCGCATCCGCCCGTGCGGCGCGCCCGTTCATCGCGATCAACTGCGCGGCGATCCCCGAGAACATGCTCGAGGCGATGCTGTTCGGTCATGAAAAGGGCGCATTCACGGGCGCCCATGCCGCCCATCCGGGCAAGTTCGAGCAGGCACAGGGCGGCACGCTGCTGCTCGACGAAGTGTCCGAAATGCCGCTCGGCCTGCAGGCGAAGCTGCTGCGGGTGCTGCAGGAGCGGGAAGTCGAGCGCATCGGCGGGCGGGAATCGATCGCCCTCGATGTGCGCGTACTCGCGACCACCAATCGCCGGCTGCGCGCCGAAGTGACGGCCGCGCGCTTTCGCGAGGATCTCTACTATCGCCTGAACGTGTTCCCGATGGTGCTCGCGCCGCTGCGCGAACGTCGTGACGATATCCTGCCGCTCGCCATGCACCTGCTGTCGGAACGCTGCGGGGCAGGGCGGCGCATTCCGGCGGTATCGGCCGATGCGGCCCATTGCCTGCTCACCCACGGCTGGCCGGGCAATGTGCGCGAACTCGACAACGTGATGCAGCGCGCGCTCGTGCTGCTCGAGGGCGAGGTGATCCTCGCGAGGCATATCCGCTTCGAAGCCGGCCAGGAGGCGGCGGTCGCGCCGTTGACCCGGGGACAACTGTCCACGGCCCTCGCGAGCACCGAACGTGAACTCATCCTCGAGGCACTGCGGGACGGCCGGGGCAACCGGCGGGCCGTCGCGGAGCGCCTCGGCATCAGCCCGCGCGCGCTGCGCTACAAGCTCGCGCAGTTGCGCGCATCGGGCGTCGAACTGCCTGCCGCGGCCTGCGGCTGACGCCACATCGCGGAGACAGGACATGAGCCAGATGGAAATCGACCGTGTGCTCGCGCAGATCCGCTCGATCTCCGCGCAAGCGAGACGACCCGAGGCGCCGCGGCCCGGCGAAGTGCTGCCGGCCGGCGGCCTGTCGAAGACAGCCGGGGTGCCGGGCGCCGATTTCGGGGCGCTCCTGCAGCGCGGCCTCGCCGGTGTCAATGCGGCACAGCAGAGCGCCGCGCAGGCTGCGACGGCGTTCCAGCGCGGCGTGCCGGGCGTCGAACTGCCGCAGGTGATGCTCGAGATGCAGAAGGCGAGCGTCTCGTTCCGCGCGGCGACCGAAGTCCGCAACCGCCTGGTCAATGTGTACCAGGAAATCATGAACATGCCGATCTGAGCGGCACGATGAACGACAGGAGTGATCGATGAACGCCGAGGTCGAGCAGCTGCCCGCCTATACCCGTATCTCGACGGGCCTGCGGCCCTTGCTGCTCCTCGCCGGGATCGCGGCCGCGGTGGCCGCGGGGCTCGGTATCGTTTTCTGGGCGCAGGGCCCGAGCTACAGCCTGCTCTATTCGGGACTCGCCGCGACGGATCTCGTGGAAATGCAGCAGACGCTGCAGGCCGCGGGCATCCGGCAAAAGGTCGATGTCGAGCGCGGCACCGTGAGCGTGCCCGCGGAGAAACTGAACGATGCGCGCCTCGCGCTCGCGGCGCAGGGCGTGCTGCAGGCGCCCGACGGCTTCAGCGCGATGGCGAAGGATTCCGGCTTCGGGGTCAGCCAGTTCATGGAGGGCGCGCGCTACCAGCATGCGCTCGAATCCGAACTCGCCCGCACGATCGCGAGCCTGCAACCGGTGGCCTCCGCGCGCGTCCACATCGCAGCGCCCCGCCAGTCGGCGTTCGTCCGCGACCGTCGCAATGCGACGGCCTCGGTCTTCGTGCAACTGAAAGCCGGCCGGCGGCTCGAGTCGGACCAGGTCACGGCAATCGTGAACCTCGTCGCCTCGAGCATCCCGGAGCTCGAGGCGAGCGACGTCACGGTGGTCGACCAGACGGGGCGGCTGCTGTCGCAGCCCGAACGCGACGGCGATCTCGCGGCGCGCGAGCAGCAGTTCGAGTTCGCCCGCCGCCTCGAGTCCGAGTACGTGCAGCGCATCGAGGCGCTGCTCACGCCGATCGTGGGCCCGGGCAATGTCCGCGCCCAGGTCGTCGCATCGGTCGACATGTCGGTGACGGAGGAGGCACGCGAGCAGTACCAGCCGGACAGCCAGGTGGTGCGCAGCGAGCGGCTCGCCGAGGAAACTTCGCGCAGCGGTACGGCCCCGGGCGGCGTGCCGGGCGCGCTGTCGAACCAGCCGCCGGTGCCGGGCACCGCACTGCCGGCGGGGCAGGCTGCCGCGGCGGCCCCTGCGGGCGCCAATGCCGCGGACGCCGGCGGCACGCCCGGGAGCACCTCGCGCCAGTCGACGCGCAACTACGAGATCGATCGCACCGTGGCTTACACGCGCCAGCCCGCAGGCCGGCTGAAGCGGCTCACGGTCGCGGTGCTCGTCGACCATCCCACGGTGCGCGGCAAGGACGGCAAGGAGACGGCGCAGCCCCCCAGTGCGGAGCAGCTGGCCCGCATCACGACACTCGTGAAGGATGCCGTCGGCTTCGATGCGTCGCGGGGCGACAGCGTGAATGTCGTCAGCGCGTCGTTCACCGCGGACGCGGCCGAGCCGCAGGGCGAGATCGAGGCACTGCCGATCTGGCAGCAGCCATGGCTGCGCGAGCTCGCGAAGATCCTCGGCGGGGCGTCGATCGTGATCGTGCTCCTGCTCGCGGTCGTCCGCCCGCTCGTGCGCAGCCTCGCCGTAGCGCCGCGCCTCGCGGCCACGGGAACGCCGGCGCTCGATGGCGGGTTGCCGGCGGATGTGGCCGCGGGCGCCGAGGGCGTCCGGCTCGCGGCCCCCGCGTCGCCGATCGCCTACGAACAACAGATCGCGCAGGCGCGTTCACTCGTCGCACAGGACCCGAAGCGGGTCGCGCGTGTCGTCAAGACGTGGGTGGGCAAAGATGAATGACAAGGCAGTCGCCAGGAGGAGCGGCATCGACCAGGCGGCGATCCTGCTGCTCACGCTCGGTGAGCAGGAGGCCGCCGAGGTCCTGAAGCACATGAGCGCCAAGGACGTGCAGCGTGTGGGCACCGCGATGGCGGCGCTCGACGGCGTGACGCGCGACGAGGTGTCCGGGGTGCTCGAGCACTTCACTGCGACGATCGAGACCCAGACTTCACTCGGCGTCGGCACCGACGAGTTCCTGCGCAAGGTGCTCGTATCGGCGCTCGGCGACGATCGCGCGGCGAACGTGATGGACCGCATCCTCGGCGGGCGCTCGAGCCGCGGCCTCGAGGCCATGAAGTGGATGGACCCGCGTGCGGTCGCGGAAATGATGCGCAGCGAGCACCCGCAGATCGTCGCGATCGTGCTCGCCTACCTCGAGCCGGACCACGCGGCGGCGGTGCTCGCACAACTGCCCGAGGGTGCGCGTCCCGACATCCTGATGCGCATCGCGACGCTCGACGGTATCCAGCCGTCCGCGCTCGATGAACTCGACAAGGTCATGGAGAAGCAGTTCGCCGGCAACTCGTCGTCGAAGGCTTCGGTGTTCGGCGGGCCGAAGGTGTCCGCGAACATCATCAACAGCCTCGATTCCGGCAATGAGACGGTCATCATGGAGCGGATCCGCCAGGCCGACGAGGCGCTCGGCGCAAGGATCCAGGATCTGATCTTCACGTTCGACGATCTCACGTCGGTCGACGATCGCGGCATGCAGGAGCTGCTGCGCCAGATTCCGGGCGATCGACTGCTGCTCGCGCTCAAGGCGTGCGAACCGGAGTTGAAGGACAAGGTTTTCCAGAACATGTCGCAGCGCGCGGCGGAGATGCTGAAGGACGACATGGAATCCAAGGGCCCCGTGCGCGTCAGCGAAGTCGAGGCCGCGCAGAAGGAGATCCTCGCGATCGCGAAGCGACTGTCGGACGCCGGCACCATCGCCCTCGGCGGCAAGGGAGGCGAGGCCTATGTCTGACGCGCAGGCATGGGCCCTGCCGGTCGTGGCGGGCCGCATCGCGGGCGGCCGACGCGAGCGCATCACCGCGGCGGAACTCGACGGCATCGCGCGCGCGGCCTGGGAAGAGGGGCATGAGAAGGGGCTCGCCGACGGGCTCGCCGCCGCGACGGTGGAGGCCGGGCAGCGCAATGCCGCGCTCGACCAGCGTATCCGCCGCCTCGACGATGTCCTCGGCGCGCTCGCGCGTCCGCTCGCCGATCTCGATGCGGAGGTCGAGGCGCAGCTCGCCGGGCTCGCGCTGACGGTCGCGCGACACCTGGTGCGACGCGAATTGCGTGCCGATCCTTCGCAGGTCATCGGCATCCTGCGGCAGGCCGTGTCGCTGTTGCCGGCGGCCGCGCGGGATGTGCGCATCCATCTGCATCCCGATGATGCCGCCCTCGTGCGCGAGAAGCTCGCGGCGCCCGCGACCGAGCGGGCCTGGGTCATGGTCGAGGATCCGGTGATGGCGCGCGGCGGCTGCCGCGTGACCGCGGAGCATTCGCGCATCGATGCGCGCCTCGAGACGCGCCTCAACGCCGCCCTCGCCGCCGTCCTGGGCGATGAGCGCCTGACGGACGCGCGGAGCGAACCCTGAACGCGCGGCAGGAACGCCAGGCCGCGTGGCGCCGGGGCCTCGCCCGCTACCAGCGGCGTGCGGAACTGCTGCCGCCGCCGCCCGTCGAAGGCACGCTGACGCGCATGGTCGGGCTCACGCTCGAGGCGGCCGGTTGCGAGGCGGCGGTCGGCGATCGCTGCGACGTGCTGTCGACGGCCGGGTCGCGCATCGAGGCCGAAGTGGTCGGCTTTGCCGGCGAGCGGCTTTTCCTGATGCCGACCGCCGACGCGCACGGCCTGTCGCCGAATGCGCGCGTGGTGCCGCGTTACGGCCAGCACACCGTGCGGGTCGGTGATCCCCTGCTCGGGCGGGTCATCGACGGCGCGGGCCGGCCGCTCGATGGGGCCGGTGCGATCGAGTGCGACGTGCCGGTGCAGTTGATGGGAGGCGCGCCGATCAACCCGCTCGAACGCGAACCGATCGCCGAGCCGCTCGATGTGGGCGTGCGCGCGATCAACGCGCTGCTGACCGTCGGGCGTGGCCAGCGTGTCGGCCTCTTCGCCGGCAGCGGTGTCGGCAAGAGCGTGCTCCTCGGCATGATGGCGCGCTACACGGCGGCCGACGTGATCGTCGTCGGGCTGATCGGCGAGCGCGGGCGCGAGGTGAAGGAATTCATCGAGCGCATCCTCGGCGAGGAAGGGCGCCGGCGCGCCGTGGTCGTCGCGGTGCCGGCCGATCAGTCGCCGTTGATGCGCCTGCACGGCGCGTGGCTCGCCACCGCCGTGGCGGAATACTTCCGCGACCAGGGGCGTAGCGTGCTGCTGTTGATGGATTCATTGACGCGATTCGCGCAGGCGCAGCGCGAGATCGGACTCGCGATCGGCGAGGCCCCGGCGACCAAGGGTTATCCGCCGTCGGTGTTCGCGCGCCTGCCGCAACTCGTCGAGCGGGCCGGGAACGGCGCGAGGCAGGGCGGATCGATCACCGCGTTCTACACCGTGCTGGTCGAGGGTGACGACCAGAACGACCCCATCGCGGACAGCGCGCGCGCGATCCTCGATGGCCATATCGTGCTCTCGCGGCGACTCGCCGAAGCCGGGCAGTACCCGGCGGTCGACGTCGAAGCCTCCGCGAGCCGCGCGATGCACGACATCGTGCCCGAGACCCAGTTCGAGGCCGCACGGCAGTTTCGGCAGCTGCTGTCGACCTGGCAGCATCACCGCGACCTCGTCGCGATCGGCGCCTATCGGGCCGGCAGCGATCCACGGGTCGATGCGGCGATCGCACGCGCGCCCGCCCTGCAGCAGTTCCTGCAACAACACATGCGCGAGCGTGCTTCCATCGCGGACAGCATCGCAGCGCTCGCGGCGGTCACGGCGGACGAGGTTGCCGGATGACCCGCGCGAAGCGCATGCAACCCGTGGTGCGGGCGGTCGGCCACGACGAGCGTGAGAGCGCCGCGCGCCTGGCCATCGCGGAACGGCACGTGCTCGATGCGGAGCGACGCCACACGGAGCTCGGCGCCTACCAGGCGGACTACGCGGGCGGGCTCGAGCGACGCATCGCGGAGGGCATCACGGCGAACGAGTTGCGTGACTTTCGGACCTTCCTCGCCCGGCTCGCCGATGCGATCCGTGCCCAGGGCCGCGTCCTGTCGCAGGCGAAAGCGGAGTGCGAGGCGGCACGCGAAGCCTGGCGCGGCGCTGCCCGGCGCGCCAGGGCGATCGGCCACGTCGTCGATCGCTGGCAGGCAGAAGAGCGGCGCGAGCGGGACCGCCGCGAACAACGCGAAACGGACGAACGCGCCCTCGAGCGGGCGCGTTCGCGCACTCGATGACAGCGATGACGAGCCCTGTCGTACCAGGGTTGCCTGCCACCCCGACCGCATCCGCGCCGATCGGTGTTGCGGTCGATGGAGCGCAGGTGCTCGAATCGTTGTTCGCGAAGCTGGTGTCCGGCCCCGCGACGGGAAAAGCGGACGAGGTCGTGACCGACGAGCCGCGGACGCTCACCGCCGAGGCCGTGGCCCTGCTTCTGGCGGGCATCGCGTCACCGTTCACAACGGCCGGCCGCGCGACCGCGCCGCCACCCCGGCAACCAGCGGTCGGCGATCCGGCTTTGCCGCCATCCGATCCGGCCCTGGCGGCACGCGACCCGGCCCGGGCGCTCGAAGCCCTGCTCGGGGATCTGCTCTCGTCCGAGTCGCCGCGTGACGATACGGCGAAGACCCACCCGGCCGGGCAGGATGCATCGCCCGCGAAGCCGACGGCATCGGAGCCGGCGGCCGCCGCGGCAGTCGCGCCGCCACGACTGGCGACGGCGGCGGCGGCCACGCCGGAGTCCGCTGCGCGACCGACCGCCACCCTCCATGCGCACCCCGGTACGCACGCGTGGTCGCAGGAACTCGCCGGGCACATCGCGTGGATCGCGCGCGACGACCTGCAGTCGGCATCGATGCGCCTGACGCCCGAGCACCTGGGTCCCCTCGATGTCCGGATCTCGGTGAAGGACGGCGATGCGACCGTGTCGTTCGCGGCGAGCCACGCTGACACGCGCGCCGCACTCGAGCAGGCGATGCCGCGGCTGCGCGAACTGCTGGCGGCCGAGGGCCTCACGCTGGCCGGCGCGAGCGTGTCCGAGCACGCCTCGCGTCGCGACCCGCCGGCGCCGCCCGCGCGCCCGCCGGGGTTCGTCACCGACGAGACCGACGTCGTGCAGGAGGGCGCCGTGCGCCTGCCCGCCGGGCTCGTCGACCTCTACGCCTGAAGCGCGCCGTCAAACTTCCGGCGGCGCCTGCGGACGTGCGGTGCGTCACAGACATTCCAGCGTGACAACATCAGTGATATCAATAAGTTAGAAGCCAGCCAGCGCTGCTGGCATCGGCCTTGCACCGGAACCCGGGCGCGAATGTCCGCGTCGAGGACCGAACATGGCCGAAGCCACTGCCCCGCAAGCGACCCCGGTTGCAGCCCCGCCGAAGAAGTCGAAGATGCTCCTCTGGATAGCGCTCGTCGTCGTCATCGCGGGCGCGGCCGCGGCCTACTTCCTGCTGCAAGGGAAGGGCGAGCACGCGGCGGTCGAGACGCCGAAGCCGGCACCCGCCCTGTACTACAAGCTCGACCCCGCCTTCGTGGTGAACTTCGAGGCCGAGCAGCTCGTGCGCTTCCTGCAGGTGACGGTCGAACTGATGACGCGCGACATCGCGACGCTCGATTTCGTCAAGCAGCACGATCCCGTGATCCGCAACGACCTGCTGCTGATGCTGTCGAACCAGCAGTACAGCGTGCTCGCGACCGCGAAGGGCAAGGAGGAGCTGCGCACGCGGGCGCTCGCCGTGGCGCGCACCGCGCTCGCGCGCGAGGGCGGCGATGCGCGGCAGCTCGAAGCCGTCTACTTCACCAGCTTCGTGATGCAGTAGGGGCCGCGCGATGTCCACCCAGGAAGTCCTGAACCAGGACGAAGTCGCGGCGCTGCTGCACGGCGTCGACAGCGGCGCGGTCACGACGGCAGCGCCGGCGCCACCCGGCGAAGCGCGTGCCTACGATTTCAGCCACGAAATGCGCATCGTGCGCGGGCGCATGCCCACGCTCGAGATGATCAACGAACGCTTCGCGCGGCTCTTTCGCACCAGCGTCTACAACATCCTGCGCCGCTCGCCCGACGTCCACGTGAGCCCCGTGCAGCTGAAGAAGTTCGGCGAGTACGTACAGACGCTCAGCCTGCCGACGAGCCTCAACCTCGTGCGTGTCCCGCCGCTGCGCGGCACCGGGCTGATCGTCTTCGCGCCGTCGCTCGTGTTCGCGATGGTCGACAACTTCTTCGGCGGCAACGGCCGTCAGGCCAGCATCGAAGGACGCGAGTTCACCGCCACCGAATCGCGCGTGATCCACATGCTGCTGAAGGGCGTGTTCGCGGACCTGCAGGAAGCCTGGTCGCACGTCGCGCCGATCCGGATCGAGTACCAGTCGTCCGAGCTGAAGCCGCATTTCGCGAACATCGTGAGCCCGACCGAGATCGTCGTGATCAGCACTTTCCGCATCGAGGTCGACGGCGCGGGAGGCGAGCTGCACGTGACGCTGCCGTACTCGATGATCGAGCCGCTGCGCGACGTGCTCGACTCCGGCGTGCAGAGCGATCGCATGGAACACGACGAGCGCTGGCTGCACACGCTGCGCGAGGAGATCGAGGATGCCGACGTGCAGGTGACGACCGTGCTCGGGCGGGCACGCCTGTCGCTCGCCGAACTCGTGAACCTGAAGCCGGGCGACGTGATCCCGTGCGATTTCACGGGCGAGGCCACCGTCTTTGCCGAGGATGTACCGCTCTTTCGCGGCAGCTTCGGCGTGTCGCGCGGACAACTCGCGGTCAAGTTCGACCAGCGGATCCGCGCTTCCAGAACCACCAAAGGAATCCAGCCATGAGTGCCACCGCCGCGGAGGCCGCACCGGCCGCCGTCCTCGAGAAGCTGAACGACGAATCGGACGGGGCGCGCGAGGTGAACCTCGACGTGATCCTCGATGTACCCGTGACGCTGTCGATGGAGGTCGGGCGCACACGCATCGCGATCCGCAACCTGCTGCAGCTGAACCAGGGCTCCGTCGTCGAGCTCGAGCGCGCCGCGGGCGAATCGCTCGATGTCTACGTCAACGGCACGCTGATCGCGCACGGCGAGGTCGTCGTCGTCAACGAGAAGTTCGGCATTCGGCTGACCGACGTGATCAGCCCGGCGGAGCGGATCCGCAAGCTGAGATGAGTACGCTCGCATCCGTCGCCGCAGCGGCGGCGGCGCCCGCGCCGTTCGCGGCGCCGGCCGCGGCGGCAGGCACGCCGGTCTCGAGCGTCACGGGCGCCGGCGAGGTGACCGTGGCCTTGCTGGTCGTGCTGCTCGTGATCTTCGCGTGCGCCTGGTGCGTCAAGCGCCTGCGCAATGCCGGTCGACCGCAGGGCCGGGTGCTCGCGATCGTCGACGACCTCGGTGTCGGCCAGAAGGAGCGTATCGTCCTCGTCGCCTGCGGTGCCGAACGGCTGCTCGTCGGCGTGGCGAGCGGCGAAGTGCGCCTGCTGCACGTGGTGCCGCCGGCGGCGTTCGCCAATGCGACAGGGGTGTCGCCCGGCGACGCCGCGGCACCGGCGCCGCCGCCCGCCGCGGATTTCCGCGCGATCCTGCGCCGCAGCCTCGGGCTGCCGCGATGAAAGCCGCGCTCCTCTGCGCATTCACGCTGCTGCCCGGCATCGCCTCGGCGGCTGCCGGTCTCCCCGCCCTGACCGTCACGCCCGCGGCGGGCGGCGGCGAGACCTGGACCCTGTCGCTGCAGGTGCTCGCCCTCATGACGGCGATCACCTTCCTCCCCGCGATCCTGCTGATGATGACCTCGTTCACGCGCATCGTGATCGTGCTCGGCATCCTGCGCCAGGCGATCGGCGCCGGGCAATCGCCTCCGAACCAGGTCATCGTCGGGCTGTCGCTGTTCCTGACCCTGTTCGTGATGGCGCCCGTGTTCGAGCGGATCAACGTCGAGGCGCTGCAGCCGTACATGGCCGGATCGCTCGAGATGGGTGTGGCGCTCGAGAAGGCGGGCGGGCCACTCAAGCAGTTCATGCTGGCACAGACACGCGAGAGCGATATCGCGACCTTCGTCAAGATCGCGGGCGGGCAGGGCTATGCGACGCCCGCCGACGTGCCGTTCTCGGTGCTCGTGCCGTCGTTCGTGACGAGCGAGCTGAAGACCGCCTTCACGATCGGGTTCCTGATCTTCATCCCGTTCGTGATCATCGACCTCGTCGTCGCGAGCGTGCTGATGTCGATGGGCATGATGATGCTCTCGCCGGTGCTCATTTCGCTGCCGTTCAAGCTGATGCTGTTCGTGCTCGTCGACGGCTGGTCGCTCGTGATGGGCACGCTCGCCGGGAGCTTCTTCCGGTGAGCCCGGAGGACGTGCTCGCCGTGGGCCGCCACGCCCTCGAAGTGACGCTGCTCCTCGCCGCGCCGCTGCTGCTCACGGCACTCGCGGTCGGGCTCCTGGTCGGCATCTTCCAGGCGGCGACGCAGGTCAACGAGATGACGCTGTCGTTCATCCCGAAGCTCGTCGCGATGGCCGCGGCGCTGATGCTCGCGGGCCCGTGGATGCTGAAGCTGATCGTGGCGTATACGCGTGAGCTCTTCGAGAGCATTCCGCGGTGGCTGAACTGAGATCGCGATGCCCGCCCTCACCACGGCAGACCTGCTGGCGTTCGTATCGGGCTGGTTCCTGCCGTTCGTGCGCATCGGTGCATGCCTGATGGTCGCGCCGGTGTTCGGCGCCTCCTACGTGCCCGCGCGCATCCGGCTGATACTCGCCGCCGCCATCGCGGTGCTGGTGGCGCCGCTCGCGAAGGTGCCGCCGATCGATCTCCTGTCGCCGGGTGGCGCACTCGTCATCGGGCAGCAGATCGTGGTCGGCGTCGCCATCGGCTTCGCGCTGCAGATCGTGTTCGACGCCGTGGCGCTCGCCGGCCAGCTGCTCGCCAACAGCATCGGCCTGTCGTTCGCGTTCAACCAGGATCCGCTGCGCGGCGTCAGCACGCCGGTGGTCGGCCAGCTCTACCTGCTGCTCGTCGTGCTGACCTTCCTCGCGCTCGACGGGCACCTGGCGCTGATCGCCCTGCTGGTCGACGGTTTCCGCACGCTGCCTGTCGGGGCGAGCGGCCTCGATACGCAGGCCCTGTGGACACTGATCCTCTGGAGCGGCCAGGTCATCTACGGTGCCCTCGCGGTGGCGCTGCCCGGCATGACCGCCATGCTGGTCGTCAACCTCGCCTTCGGCGTCATGAGCCGCGCGGCGCCCACGCTCAACCTGTTCGCGGTCGGCTTCCCGGTGACGCTCGCCTTCGGCCTCGTCGTCGTGCTGCTGTCGCTGCCCGCTGTCCAGTCGGGCTTCATCCGTCTCGCGTCCGCTGCGTTCGGGACGCTCGGCACGCTGCTGCGCTAGGCCGCCATGTCCGAACGAGCCGCACAGGATCGCACCGAGCGCGCCACACCGAAGCGCCTCGAGGAAGCGCGCCGCGAAGGGCAGGTGCCGCGCTCGCAGGAGCTGTCGGCGAGCGTCGTGATGATGGCCGCCGGCGCCGCGTTGCTGCTCGCCGGCGGACACGTGGGCGGAGCGCTCGCGCGTGCGATGCGCGAGGGTCTCGATCTCACGCGCGCCGAGGCGCTCGATGCGGCGCATCTCCTGCCCGCGCTGTCCGCGTCGCTGTACGAAGTCGGCATCGGCTGCCTGCCCGTATTCGGCATCGTGGTGCTCGCGGCGCTCGCGGCACCGCTCGCCATCGGCGGCTGGAACCTGTCCGGCAAGCCGCTCGTGCCGAACTTCGCCCGCCTCGACCCGCTCGCGGGCCTCGGGCGCCTGTTCTCGACGCGCGGGCTCGTCGAGCTCGCCAAGGCCTTCGCCAAGTTCGCGCTGGTCGCGGTCGTCGCGGCCACGCTGCTGTGGAACCGCGCCGACGACCTCGTCGCGCTCGGCAACGAGCCGCTCGCCACGGCGATCGGGCACGCGTGCCGCCTCGTGGGCGCGACGCTGCTCGCGATGTCCGCCGCGCTGCTCGCGATCGCCGCGATCGACGTGCCCTACCAGTTATGGCGGCATGCCGACGAGCTGAAGATGTCACGCGACGAAGTGCGCCGCGAGTCGAAGGAGACCGACGGCTCGCCGGAGGTCAAGGGGCGTATCCGGCAGGTGCAACAGGCACTGGCACGCGGCCGCATGCTGCACGATGTGCCGCTCGCCGACGTGGTCGTCACGAACCCGACGCACTTCGCCGTCGCGCTGCGCTACGACGAACGGCGCGCGCGTGCGCCGGTGGTCGTCGCGAAGGGCACCGACCTGATCGCGGCGCGCATCCGCGGGATCGCACACGAACACCATGTCGCGATCGTCGAGGCGCCGCCGCTGGCACGCGCGCTCCATCGCAATGTCGAGATCGGCGGCGAGATTCCCGCGGCGCTCTATGCGGCCGTGGCCCAGGTCCTCACCTATGTCTACCAGCTGCGCGCGGCCCGCCGCAGCGGCGCGCCGCCGCCGCCCGCACCCACGATCCACTGACGGATGAACGACACGCACCATGGCTGAGCCCAACGCCTTCAAGCTGCCGTCCCTGCACACGCTCGCGCGTTCGGGCCTCGGTGTGCCGATCGGTCTCCTCGCGGTGCTCGCGATGGTGGTCGTGCCGCTGCCGCCGCTCGCGCTCGATGCGCTGTTCACCTTCAACATCGCGCTGTCGATCGTCGTCGTGATGGCGGTGTTCTATGTCGCGAGGCCGCTCGAGTTCGGTGCGTTCCCGACCGTGCTGCTGCTCGCGACGCTGTTGCGCCTCGCGCTGAACGTCGCCTCGACGCGCGTCGTGCTGATGCACGGCCACCAGGGGACGGGCGCGGCCGGGCACGTGATCGAATCGTTCGGCGAGTTCGTGATCGGCGGCAACTATGTGGTCGGGGCCGTCGTGTTCGTGATCCTGACGATCGTCAATTTCGTGGTGGTCACGAAGGGCGCCGGACGCATCTCCGAAGTGAGCGCGCGGTTCACCCTCGATGCGATGCCCGGCAAGCAGATGGCGATCGACGCGGATCTCAATGCCGGACTCGTCACGCAGGACGAGGCCCGCAAACGCCGCGGCGAAGTGCGCGCCGAGGCCGATTTCTACGGCTCGATGGATGGCGCCAGCAAGTTCGTGCGCGGCGACGCGACCGCCGGCATCCTGATCCTCCTGATCAACATGGTGGGCGGGCTCGTGATCGGCACGATGATGCACGGCCTGTCGTTCGGCGACGCCGCCCGCACCTATTCGCTCCTCACGATCGGCGACGGGCTCGTCGCCCAGCTGCCCGCGCTGCTCCTTTCCACGGCGGTCGCCCTGATCGTGACGCGCATGTCGGGCGAGCAGGACATGGGCGGCGAAGTGGCACGCCAGCTGTTCGGTCGCACGAAGGCACTGTGGATCGCGGCCGGGTTGCTCGGGGCCATGGGCATCGTGCCCGGCATGCCGAATGTCGCATTCCTCGCGATGGCGGGGCTGTGCGCGGGCTTCGCCTGGTGGCGCGACCGCAAGCCGGCCGCGCCTGCGACCCCCGAGCCTGTGCCCGTACCGATGATCGCGCCCGAAGCGCGCGAGATCACCTGGGACGACGTGCGGCCGGTCGATGCGATCGCACTCGAGGTCGGCTACCGACTCGTGCCGCTCGTCGATGTACGCGCCGAGGGCGACCTCCTCGCGCGCATTCGCGGCGTACGCCGCAAGCTGACCCAGGAGCTCGGTTTTCTCGTGCAGACCGTGCACATCCGCGACAACCTCGAACTCGCGCCGAACGCCTACCGGATCAATCTGGCGGGTGTCGCGATGGCCGAGGGGATCGTGCACGTCGATCGCGAGCTCGCGATCAACCCCGGGCGCGTATTCGGCACGGTCGCGGGCCTCGCGACCCGTGACCCCGCGTTCGGCATGGAGGCGGTGTGGATCGAGCCTTCGCTGCGCGAGCATGCGCAGACGCTCGGGTACACCGTCGTCGATGCCGGCACGGTCGTCGCGACACACCTGTCCCAGATCGTGGCGACGCATGCCCACGAACTGCTCGGCCACGAGGAAGTGCAGCAACTGCTCAACGCCCTCGCGAAGTCCGCGCCGAAGCTGGTCGAAGACCTCGTGCCGAAAGTGCTGCCGCTCAGCGTGCTCGTGCGCGTGCTGCAGGGGCTGCTCGCCGAGCGCGTGCCGATCCGCAACATGCGCACGATCGTGGAAACCCTGGCCGAACACGCGCTGCGCACGCAGGACCCCGCCGCGCTGCTCGCGCAGGCGCGTGTCGCGCTCGGGCGCCAGATCGTGCAGGACATCGCGGGACTCGCCGACGAGGTGCCGGTCATCACCATCGAGCCCGAGCTGGAACAGCTTTTGCAGGGTTCCTCGGCAGGTGGCGGCGCAGTGACGCCCGGCCTCGAGCCGGGGCTCGCGGAGCGGCTGCAACGGCAGGTGCAGGAGGCGGCGCGGCATGTCGAGGCGACGGGTGAACCGGCCGTGCTGCTCGCTCCGCCGCCGCTGCGCGCGACGCTGGCGCGCTTCCTGCGAGCGGGTATTCCGGGCCTGCACGTGCTCGCCTGGAACGAGATTCCGGACAGCCGCCGGGTGCGGCTCGTGACGGCCATCGGGCGCTGAGTCGGGACGAAGTCAGAGAGTATCGATCATGAACATGAGACGTTACGTGGCGAAGGACATGCGCGAGTGCCTGCGGCAGATACGCGAGCACCAGGGGCCGGATGCCGTCATCCTCTCGACGCGCAAGGTCGACGAGGGGGTCGAGGTCGTCGCCGCCATCGATTTCGAACTGGCGTCGGCCGGGTCCGCAGTGGCGCCGGGATCGGCGCATGCGTCAGCCGATTTCGCCACGGCAGCCGACCCGGAGGCGGCCAGCGCACTCGTGGCGCTCGCCGCACGGGACGATGTCGCGGACGAACCTCGCGCGCAGATGCAGTCCGAACTGCGTAGCCTGCGCCGGCTGCTGGAAGGCCAGCTCGCGACGCTTGCATGGAACGACCTCACGCGTCGTGCGCCCGTGCAGGCCGAAGTGCTGCGTGGCTTGACCCGGCTGGGACTCGCAAACGATGTGGCGGCCTCGATCGCGGCCGAGCTGCCCGCGCATCTCGATTTCGCGCAGGCCGAGCAGCGCGCGCGCGCCGTCCTGACCCATAAGGTGGCGGTCGGCGACGATCGCTGGCTCACGCGCGGCGGACGCGTCGCATTCGTCGGGCCGACAGGCGTCGGCAAGTCGACGGCGATCGCCAAGCTCGCCGCGCGCCGGGTACTCGAGCACGGCCCCGCGGCAGTGGCGCTTGTCTCCACCGACGGCGTGCGCTTCGGGGCACAGGACCAGATACAGAACCTCGGCCGGCTGCTCGGTGTTCCGGCGTTCGTGGCCGATCATCCGCGGGAGCTCGAGCGCGTGCTCGCCGGGCTCGAGGGTACGCCGCTCGTACTGATCGACACGGCCGGCACGAGCCAGCGCGATCCGCGTCTCGCGGCGAAGCTCGGCGCGATCGGCGGTGCGCATCCGCAGCTCGAAGTGGCGCTGGTGCTCTCCGCGAGCGCGCAGGCCGGTACGGCGGAAGAGGTGATAGAGCGGTTCTCGACGGTGCGTCTCGCGGCCTGCGTCGTCACGAAGATCGACGAAGCGACGAGCCTCGGCGGGACGCTGTCGGCACTCATTCGTGCGCGGCTGCCGATCGCCTGGGTGAGCGAAGGGCAGCGCATTCCGGAAGACCTCACACCGGCGCGCGCGCACCAGCTCGTCGTGCGCGCCGTGACGCTCGCCGAGCGATCGGGAGCCACGGCGGACGAAGACCTGTTGCAGCGGCGATTCGGAGCCCTCGCGCATGCGCTCGCCTGAACGGCTGCAGATGCGTGCCACGACGGGGCCCGTCCAGGTCGTTGCCGTGACGGGCGGCAAGGGCGGCGTGGGCAAGACGAGCGTGTCGGTCCATCTCGCGACGGCACTCGCGGCGGCCGGCCGGCGCGTGATCCTGTTCGACGGCGACCTCGGGCTCGCCAATGTCGATGTGTTCCTTGGCCTGTCGCCGAAGTACACGATGGCGCACGTGATCGCCGGCGAGCGCTCGCTCGAGGAGGTGATCCTCGAGGCTCCCCAGGGGTTTCGCGTGGTGCCGGGCGCCTCGGGGGTCGCCGCGCTCGCGAGCCTCGGCGTGCGCGAGCATCTCGGGCTGGTGCAGGGATTCAGCGCCCTCGCGACACGGCTCGATGCACTGATCGTCGACACGCCCGCCGGACTCGCGCACGGCGTGCTGCAGTTCTCGCAGGCGGCACAGCAGGTGCTCGTCGTCGTGTGCGACGAGCCCGCGTCGATGACCGATGCGTACGCGCTCGTCAAGGTACTGAGTCGCAGCCATGGCGTGCGCCGGTTTCGCGTGCTCGCGAACATGGTGCGCCAGCGCGGTGCGGGCGCGGCGCTCTTTCGCACCCTCGAGCGGGTGACCTCGCGGTTCCTCGACGTCGTGCTCGAGTACGCGGGCGAAATCCCCGACGATCCGTGCATGAAGCGGGCCATTCGTGCGCAGCGCACGGTTTTCGACGCCTGGCCTTCGAGCCCCTCGGCACTCGCATTCAAGAACCTGGCGGCCGCGGTCGATAAGTGGCCGGTACCGGAGGCACCGCGGGGCAATGTCGAGTTTTTCGTCGAGCGGCTCGTGGCACGCCGGGAGGCGACCCTCCGGGTCGTGCGCTGATGGTGGCACGCGCCTATGCGACGCAGGCGGCGCGCGGCGAAGCCGACGCGCTCGTCGCGCGACACGCCGAACTGGTCAAGCGCATCGCGTACCACCTGGCGGGGCGGCTGCCGCCGTCGGTGGAGGTGGACGACCTGATCCAGGCCGGCATGCTCGGCCTGCTCGAGGCCGCGGCGAACTTCGCGGCGGATCGCGGCGCGAGTTTCGAGACCTATGCGGGTATCCGCATACGCGGGGCGATGCTCGATGCGCTGCGCAAGCTCGACTGGGCGCCGCGCTCGGTGCATCGGCGGTCGCGGGACGTGGAAGTGGCGGTGCGCGCGCTCGAGAACGAGCTCGGACGGGAGGCGCGCGATACGGAAGTCGCGGCACGCATGCAGGTGTCGCTCGACGAGTACCACGCGATCGTGCAGGACGCCGCCACCTGCCGGATCGCCGGACTCGACGACGTGACGGCCGTGCGTGCGGTGGACCCGGGACTGGACCCGTTCCGCGACGTGGCGGGCGAGGATTTCACGAGGGCGCTCGCGGCGGCGATCGATGGCCTGCCGGAGAGGGAAAAAATGGTGATGTCGCTGTACTACAACGATGAACTGAACCTGAAGGAGATCGGCCTCGTGCTGGGCGTGAGCGAATCCCGCGTCTGCCAGTTGCACGGCCAGGCCCTCACGCGCCTGCGGGCCCGCCTCGGCGACTGGCGCACCGTCGCGGGCGAGTGACCCGCGGCCGAAGCGACCCGGATGGACATACTCTCACTGACAGGCTTCGCGCTCGCAGTCGTCGCGATCATCGTCGGCGCCGTGCTCAAGGGTGCGGGCATCGCGGCGCTGGCGTCTTCGGCGGCGTTCATGATCGTGGTGGTCGGCACCTTCGCCGCGATCTTCGTGCAGACCTCGCTGCCCGTGTTCAAGCACGCGCTGCGCATCTCGGGCTGGGTATTCACTCCGCCGAAGCTCGACGCCCACGCGATGATCGGCAAGATCGTCGAGTGGAGCAACATCGCGCGCAAGCAGGGGCTGCTCGGCCTCGAACCGCAGATCGAGAAGGAATCCGACCCGTTCGTGAAGAAGGGCCTGCAGCTCGTGGTCGACGGCAGCGAGCCGGATGCGCTGCGCGGCACCATGGAAGTCGAGCTGTCGTCGCGCGAGCACGCGGACACGGCGGGAGCCAAGGTGTTCGAGGGAATGGGCATCTACTCGCCCACGCTCGGCATCATCGGCGCCGTGCTCGGGCTCATGGCGGTCATGCAGAACCTGGCCGATCCGAGCAAGCTCGGCCACGGCATCGCCGCGGCGTTCACGGCCACGATCTACGGCATCGGGCTCGCGAACCTCGTGTTCCTGCCGATGGCCTCGAAACTGAAGAGCGCGATCGCCGCGCAGGCGCAAGTGCGCGAAATGATCATCGAGGGGCTGATCGGCATCGCGCAGGGCGAAAACCCGCGCGCGATCGAGGCGCGCCTGCAGAGTTTCATGCACGGTTGAGTCCATGGCCAGACGCAGGAAAAAACACGAAGACCACGCGAACCACGAGGCGTGGGCGATTCCCTACGGCGACCTGATCACGCTGCTGCTCGCATTTTTCGTCGTGATGTATGCGATTTCCTCGGTGAACGAGGGCAAGTACCGCATCCTCTCCGATTCGCTCGTCGCGGCATTCCGTGGCACGCCGCGCACCATCGAGCCGGTGCAGGTCGGATCGAAACAGGTCGGCTCGGGCGCGGACCTCAAGATGTCGATCGTCGCCCAGCAGACGCTCGAGGGGCAGCCGCGGCAGATGCTCGAGGTGGTGCCGATCGCGGACGACCGGCCCCGTTTCAACGGGCCGCGCGCCGGCGCGAAGCTGGGGCAGCAACTGCCCGATGCGGCCGCCGCGGAAGCGGAGCGACTGCTCGGCAGGGTGGCCGACGACGTCGAACGGGCCATGAAGGACCTCGTCGAGGGCAAGCAGGTCATCGTGCGCCGCCTCGCGGACCGCGTCGAAGTCGAGATCCGCACCGATATCCTGTTCGAGAGCGCATCGGCGACACCGTCGCAGCACGCGCGATCGATCATCGAGCGGCTGGCGGACGCGCTGGCACCGTTTCCGAATGCGGTACGCGTCGAGGGCCACACCGACAATGTGCCGATCCGTACCCGGGGCTACCCCTCGAACTGGGAGCTTTCGGCGGCGCGGGCGGCCACGGTCGTGCACATCCTCGCCAATCGCGGCGTGGCCCCGGATCGCCTCGCGGTGCTCGGATACGGTGAGTTTCGTCCCGTCGAATCGAACGCGACCCCCGCCGGCCGCAACATGAACCGGCGCGTACTTCTCGTCGTGACCGGCGTGCCGGCCCCGCCGCCGCTCGCCGGTACGCGCTGATCGACCTGGCAGGTGGCACGGCTCCTGCATCGTCCGTGAACAGGGCGGCACAGGCGCCGGCACGCTGACGCCGGTGCGAACCGCGTCACAGGAAGAGGACGAATGATACTTTTCGACTATGTGTTCTGGGGCATGGCCGGCACGATCGCCGTGCTCGGTCTCGCAGTTGGCCTGCAGGCGATCAATCTCGCCCGCCTGCGCGAGGCGACGCGGCGCGATGTGCAGCGGCTGTTCGAGCAGATGGACCTGACGCTCGGGGAGCTGCGCGACGTGTCGGTGTCGCTCGCGGGCGGTATCGCCGTCATCGACGCCCTGCGCACCCGCGAGGCACCCGTGCCCAGGGCGCCCGTGGCCCCCGCGCCGGCCACGCAGAATTACGATATCGCGCTGCGCCTCGCGCGCAGCGGCGCGGGCCGCGAAGAACTGATGTCCACCTGCGGCATGAGCCGCCATGAGGCCGAACTCGCCGTGCGGCTGCACGGTCCCTCAAGCTCCACGCTGCGCCGCCGATAACCACGCGAATGCCGGGCCGGGAGTGCCCGGAAAGGTGGGTTATCGTGAACACAGCGGGAGCGCAGCCTGCAGCAGTCGGCGTTGCGCATGACGTCCTCGCCCTGTCGCTCGCGCAGGCGCTCGCCCGTGAGCTCGCCGGAGGGCGGGTCGAACTGCCGGGGTTTCCGGAAGTGGCGACGCAGGTGCAGCGTGTACTCGCCGACGAAGATGTGACGCCGCTGCGGGTGGTGCGCGCGGTCGGCGCCGAGCCGGTGCTGGCGGGACGCATCGTGCAGTGCGCGAATTCGGTGATCTTCAATCCCTGCGGCAAGCCCGTGCTCGAACTGCGCACCGCCATCGCCCGCGTCGGGCTCGAGTTCGTCCGCACGCTGACCATCTCGTTCGCGGTGAAGCAACTGAAATCCGCCGCGGCGCTGCAGGCGATCGAACCGCAGCTGCAGGCGCTGTGGTTGCGCAGCGTCACGGTATCCACGCTGTGCTTCGTCATTGCGCGGCGCCTCGCGCGGGTGAACGCGGATACGGCGCTGCTCGCCGGGCTCCTGCATGCGGTCGGCGCGCTCTACATCCAGACACGCGCCGCCGACCATCCCGGGTTGTCCGGCGACACGGATGCCTACCTCGCCATCGAGAGTGAGTGGGAGGCCAATATCGCGCAGGCGCTGCTCACGAGCTGGCGTGTCTCCGAGGCGATCGTCGATGCGATCGGCGCCCTGCATCGCACGGAGCGCGAGCCGGCCGGCCCGGCCGGCCTGCGCGAGGTGCTGCGTGCCGCGGTGCTGCTCGAGCGCAACCTGCATGCGCCGCAGGATCTCGAAAGCGCCCTTGCGACGAGCCCGGCCTGCGCGAGGCTCGGCCTCACGACCGGAATCTACGAGGCGATCACCCAGGAATCGGAGGCCGAAATCGCGGCATTGCGCAGCGTCCTCGGCTGTTGAGACTGGCTGCATAGAGGAGCACTGACTTGAGCACGGCGACGACACAGCAAGGCGGCACCGCAGCGGAGGGCGGCGCATTCGAATTCGTGCAGGGACTCGCCAGGGAACTTTCAGGCGGCAGGATCGAACTGCCGAGCTTTCCGGACGTGGCGGTGCGCGTGCAGCGCGCGCTCGCCGACGACGACGTGCGCCCGGAGACGATCGTGCGGCTGATCGGTTCGGAGCCGGCACTCGCTGCCTGGGTGCTGCGGATGTCGAATTCCGCGGCGATGAACGTGACCGGCCGCCAGATCAACGACCTGCGTACGGCCGTCACGCGCCTCGGCTTCAATGTCGTGCGCAGCTCCGCGGTGTCGTTCGCGATGTCGCAGTTGACGCACGCCGACGAGCTGAAGGGCCTCGAGCAGCCGCTGCGCCAGCTCTGGAACCGCAGCACGCTGGTCGCCGCGATGTCGAATGTCGTCGCGAAGAAATACGGCGGCATCAACCCCGATACCGCGCTGCTCGCTGGCCTGCTCCACGGCATCGGCCGCCTGTACATCATGACGCGCGCACGGCACTACCCGGCGCTGTTCGCCGATGCGGCGGCGTACGGCCGCATCGTCGACGACTGGCACACGAATGTCGCCAAGGCGATCCTCGAGAACTGGGACATGTCGGACGAGATCGTGAGCGCGGTGCACGAGCACGACCAGGTGAACCGCGAGCACGAAGGGCCGCCGGATCTCACCGACGTGCTCCTCATCGGCGACCTGCTGGCCTCGTTCCATGAATGGCCCGATACGCTCGAACTCAACCTGCAGGGCGTGCATGCCGTGGCGCGCCTCGAACTCGATCGCGCTCGCCTCGAGCGGGTGATCGAGGAATCGGCCAGCGAGATCGCGGCCCTGCGGCAGGCACTCGGCCACTGACGCGCCTTGCGCACCGTAAACCTCCCTCCGTGATGGCCATGAACACAATTTTGCAAGTCACGCATCGCAGTGGGTCACGCCGGGCAGCAGCGTACAGGCTGACGTGGCTCGCACTGCTGATCGCGCTCATGGCACAGATCGGCGCGTGTGGCGGGGGGGGCTCGGCGGAGCCGTCAGCGGCTGTCGATGGTTCCGGGACCGGTGCCGGCGCCGTGGCCACGGATCCCAGCCCCGAGGCGTCGGCCCCCGGCGCCGGGGCCATCCCCGGTGACCAGGAGATCGCCGACCGGATCTACCAGGGCCGCGACCGCACGCCGCCAGGTTTCTATCAGGAGTCGGTGCTTCCCATCACCGGCAGTTACACGACGACTCACATCAAGAACACGATGATCGCGCCGATCGGTCCTGCCGCAGCGGACGCGCGTGCCTACGAACTCTGTACGGACGACTGGAGTGAAGCGCTGGCGTGGTCGGAAGAGGTTGCGGCCCGCATGCCCGCGTACGCCCCTTTGACGGAGACGAATGCCAACGACCGCTTCTACGAGTTCGTTCGCGAGCGGCCCGGCCCGGAGCAGTGGCTGGAGCGACAGCGCGTGTTCCGGTGCAGCTATCTCGATCGCTCCACCGCCGATCTCCGCATCCTGGACGGTCCGGGGGGTACGCTCAATGGGCCCGTGCGCACGGCTGCGGTGGTCAAGGAGCTCGCGGAGTACCTGTGGCAATTCACGGTGTACAACAACTACGGCAACGCCGTGTTGGCGAGCAGCGGCGTCGTCACCGGGGAATCAGTCGAGCACACCTTGACCCTCGCCACACTCGTACGCGCCTCCACGGCCGAGGCCTGTGATCGTATCGAGATCGTGCGCTGGGTTCATGCGGTGCAGGGCGCCACCGGCGTGATCGCCCGTCGCCTGGAAGCGGTCAGGACGATCCATGCGCGCGATTCCGGCAGTTTCGCGATTCTCTGCCCCGTTTAGCCGCACGGTCAAAGACTACGGCAACGGGCGCTCGCGGCGCCTCGCTTCGGTAACTGCGTCGCGCATCGGCCCTGCGATGATCGCGCTCTTGTTCCGGTGGGCAAAGGCCTTGGCGAACGGCGTCTTGATTTCATCCGGAACGCTGAAACTGACGATCGCCATGGCCGTCCCACGATCGTTGAAGTTCTCAACGAATGTGACGGTACGCCAATGCGTGCCGCGGCCGGCCCGAGGTCGCGCGCGCGCTCAGGTAGCGGCGCGCGCGAGTCCCACCGGGTCTGCATCCCGACAGGTGATGCGCTGCGCGACATTCACGAAGGTGGCCGTCACCGAGCCTACCAGCGCAATCGCGGGCGACGCCACATCGTGCGCCTCCGCCGCGCGGGCGAGTTCGTCGAGCGTGGTCGCGACCACGCGCTGATCCATGCGGCTCGCGTTCTCGACGAGCGCCACGGGCAGCGTGGCCGGTGCTCCTGCGGCCAGCAGCCGTTCGCGCAGCGCCGGCAGCCGTGCAACGCCCATGTAGACCGCGAGCGTTTCGCGCCCGGCCGCGACGTCGGAGAAATCGAACGCTGCGAGCACCGCGGGGTCGTTGCCGGTGATCAGGCGCACGGCGTGTACGTGCCGCCGATCGGTCAGCGGAATGGCCGCATGGGCGCCGGCGGCGATTGCGGCCGTGATGCCGGGGACGACGTCGAAGGTGACGCCTGCCGCGCGCAGTGCGTCGATCTCCTCGCCGCCGCGTCCGAAGATGAACGGATCGCCGCCTTTCAGGCGCACGACGCGCCGGCCGCGTCGCGCGTGCGCGACGAGGAGCGCGTTGATCTCGCCCTGTGTCGTCCCGCGCCGCGGGCCATCGCCCGTGCCGGGGCGCTTGCCGACATCGATGCGCTCGGCGTCGCGTCGCGCGAGGTCGAGCACCTCGGCGGAAGCGAGCCGATCGTGGATGACGACGTCGGCCTCCTGCAGTGCGCGCAGCCCCTTGAGCGTGAGCAAGCCCGGGTCGCCCGGTCCGGCGCCGACGAGCGAGACGTGCCCGATGGGCGGTGGCGCCTCGCCGTCGCCGGACGCACGGGCGGCGAGGTCCTTGCGGCGCGCGAGCTCACGCGTGGCGAGGCGGTCCGCCTCGGCGCTGCGACCGGCGCGGATGGCGGCCGCAGCGGGACCGGTGAGCAACCAGGAGAAATACCGGCGGCGAGCGCCCGCGCTCCCGAGCACGCTGCGCGCAGCGGTCCGCCAGCGCCCGGCGAAATCGGCGAGGGCGCCGAGCGATTCGTCGAGCAGCGCCTCGAGCCGCTCGCGGATGAGCCGCGCGAGCACCGGCGAAGCGCCCCC
Source organism: Steroidobacteraceae bacterium (assembly GCA_050249415.1). Classification (GTDB taxonomy): domain Bacteria; phylum Pseudomonadota; class Gammaproteobacteria; order Steroidobacterales; family Steroidobacteraceae; genus CADEFQ01. The sequence goes on along the minus strand of JBFWQO010000010.1, from coordinate 139,296 downwards.
CGTCGAGACGGCAATCTGCACGGGTGAGCGGTCGATGATCGCCGGCATCAGGCAGCTCGACAGTTCGCGGTCGTCGACGACATTGCAGGCGATGCGCGCGCTCTCGGCGGCACGCGCCACCTCGGCATTGACCGTGCGAACGTTCGTCGCGGCGACGACGAGCCATGGGCGCGGGAGACCGGGTGTGTTGCACTCGCCCGCATCGGGATTGTCCGTACCGGGGTCGCGCGTGCCGAGGTCGCTCGACGCGAAGGGCCGCTCGACGAGTGCGACGCCGCCGCGGGCCGCAAGCGCTCGCAACTCTTCGTGGATCCTCGGTGCGATGACGGTGACGCGTGCGCGCGCCGAGCGCAGCGCCTCGATCTTGCGCAGCGCCACTGTACCCCCGCCCACGACGAGGACGTCGCGGTCGAGGAGGTCGAGGAACAGGGGGAAGTGGCGCACGCGGCGCTCACGCTGCCCGCATGTCGCCGGCACCGGTGCCGCCGTCACGCAGGCCCCGGCGAGCGCAGGCGGCTGCGAGCGCCGCGACGAGCCGCGCTTGCCCGGCATCCGTGTGCAGCGGCCCGGGCGTGATCCTGAGGCGCGCGCCGTCTCGCGGCACGGTCGGAAAGACGATGGGCTGCAGGTAGATGCCGCGCGCCTCGAGCAGCTCGTCGGCGAGCGCGCGACACGCCGCCGCATCGCCGACGATCAGCGGCAGGATCTGGCTCGGTGTCGGCGCGATCGGGATCTGTGCGGCGTGGAGCGCGGCGCGCACGCTCGCGACGCGCGCGCGCAACGCCGCGCGTTCCGCGCCGCTTTCCTTCAGGTGGCGCACCGAGGCGAGCGCCGCGGCCGCCACATGCGGCGGCAGCGCCGTCGTGAAGATGAAACCCGGCGCGTGGCTGCGCACGAAGTCGATGAGCGGGGCCGCGCCGGTGATGAAGCCACCCACCACGCCGACCCCCTTGCCGAGCCCGCCCTGCACGATGTCGACGGCATCGAGCAGTCCGTGCGCCTCGAGCAGCCCGCCGCCACGCGGCCCGTGCACACCCACCGCGTGCGTCTCGTCGACGAAAGTCAGCGCACCGTGCCGCTTCGCCACGGCGAGGAGGTCGGCGAGCGGCGCGATGTCGCCATCCATGGAATAGAGCGACTCGAACGCGACGAGCCTGGGCGCGGCGGCGTCGTGCGCGGCGAGCAGCGCGTCGAGGTGCGCGGCGTCATTGTGGCGGAACACGGCGCAGCGTTGCCGGCTCGCGCGGATGCCCTGGATCATGGAGGCGTGGTTCGCGGCATCGGAGAACACGACGCAGCCCGGCAGCGCGCGTGCAAGAGTCGCGAGCGTGGTGTCGTTCGCGACATATCCGGAGGAGAAGAGGAGCGCGGCGTCCTTCGCGTGCCAGCCGGCGAGTTCGTGCTCGAGCGCGACGAGGAGGTCGCTCGTACCGGAGATGTTGCGCGTGCCGCCGGCGCCCGCGCCGTAGTGCGCCAGTGCGTCGCGCGCGGCGTCGAGCACCGCGGGGTGCTGACTCATGCCGAGATAGTCGTTGCTGCACCAGACCGTGACATCGCGCCACGCGCCGTCGGTGGCGCGCCACTGCGCGCGCGGGAATCGTCCGGGTGAGCGGCGCAGTTCGCGAAACACGCGGTAATGGTGCTCACGCCGCAGCTTCGCATTGGCGTCGTCGAAGAAGCCGCGGAAGTCGAACATCGCGCTACCTCGCCGCGAGGCCGAGCCCACGGCCGAGGCGCGCGCCGTAGGTGATGATGAAGGCCGCGCCGCCCCGGCGCAGCGCGTACCAGCTTTCCAGCAGCGCGGCGTCGAAATCGGCAAAGCCTTCGCGCGCGAGCAGCGCGAGCGCGGCATATTCGCCGCTCACCTGGTAGGCGCCGACCGCGAGTCCCGTCGCCCGCGCGATCGGGTGGATGAGATCGAGCGAGCTCATGCCGGGCTTGACCATCAGGAGATCGGCGCCCTCGGCGGCGCAGCGCTGCGAGCTCGCGAGGGCGTCGCGTCGCGCGCGCACGTCGATCTGGTAGCGGCGCCGATCGCCGTGGGTCGGCGCCGAGTTCGCGGCGCCGCGGAACGGGCCGTAGAGCTGGCTCGCGAACTTCGCGCTGTAGCTCATGATCGGCGCGAGGTCGTGGCCTGCCGCATCGAGCGCGAGGCGCAGCGCCGCGACACGGCCGTCGTTCATGTCGCTCGGGGCGATGCCATCGGCGCCGGCCGAGGCATAAGCGAGTGCGAGCCCTGCGAGGGCGTCGAGCGTCGCCGGCAGGTCCTGCTCGCCGCGCGCGTCGTGCAGGCAGCAGTGCCCGTCGGCGGTGTAGCTGCAGAGGCACGTGTCGAGCCAGAGAGTTGCGTCCTTGCCCGCGCGGCGGTGCAGCCTCGCGATCGCCTCGCAGATGGACCCGGGGTCGAAGTCGTGCGCATGCTTGCGCGCAGGCACGGGAAACAGGATGAACTGCCGCACGCCGGCGTCGAGATCGCGGTCGAGCTGTGCGAGAGCGGCATCCGACGAGTGGCGCGCGTTGCCCGGAAGACCTGGAATCGGGCCGGCGCTCGCGGGATCCTCCACGATGAACAGCGGCTGGATGAGCTGACTCTGCGTGAAGCCCGTCTCGGCGACGAGATCGCGCAGCGGCGCGGTGCGCCGCAGCCGCTGCAGGCGACGCGGCGGCGCCACGGCATCGCGCGACGCTGACGATGGCGAGGCGACCCGATCGAGCATCACCAGGGACCGGTCTCGGCGAGGAACTGCCGGGCAGAGTAGAACGGCCGCACGCGATCCGGCCCGATCGCCGCGCGGATCATCGCGAGCGTGTTGCCCGGGCCGCAGCCGTGCCACGCGCTGCGAAGGCCCGGATAAGCTCGAAGGTACTCGGTGAATTGCGCACCGCTGCGCCAGTAGAAATGGGTGTGGCCCCGCAGGTCTTCGAGCGGCGCGATGCGTTCGAGGCGATAGGTGGCCATGCGTTCGGCATGGGGCGTGTCGTAGCCGGCAGCGTGTGTCAGCTTGATCCAGCGTGTCACTTGCGGGAAAAGCGCGCGCGCCGTGAGCGCGCCGGTCTCGCCGAGGCTCTCGTCGCTGCCGCTCACCCAGTGGCCGCGGGCGGCGAGCTTGCGCCACGTGTCGAGGCCGGCTGTCCAGAGCGTCTGTTCCGAACCGGGGTCGCAGGCTTCGGGCAGTGCATCCGCCCGCGCGACGAGAAACCCGATGTGTGCGCCCTCGAGCGTCGTGGCATCGGGCGCCAGTGCGATGCGACGCAGTGCGGCCGACCCCGCGCGCTCGCCGGTCCATACCTGTTCGCGACGCGTGGCGGGCGGCAACGCGGGGCCCGCGCCGCGCAGGTGCGCGCTCTCTATGCGCGCGCCCTCGAGGGCGCCGCGACGGAAGACGGCTTCCCCACCGGTGCGCGCTTCGAGAGGCACGATCGACACGCCGAAGGGGTGATCTTCGTCGCGCGTGGCGGCGAGTGGTGCGCGCTCTTCCATCACGCGCGCATAGGTGGGCGCGTGATTGATCGCCGCGAGGCGATCGGCGAGATCGGCCCGGCTGCGCCGCACCTCGATCGCGAGCGCACCCTGTCCCGGCGCCGCGGGGTTCACCGCAAGTGGCAGGACCATCACACGGCAGGCGTCGAGCGCCTGGCGCACGGCCACGCGGGCCAACGCCAGGTCGCCGCTTGCGGTGAGCAGGCGATCGATGGCGGCTTTCGCGACCACCAGCGCGTCGGCTTCGCCGCCGAGGAGCGTGCGCAGGCGGCGCAGTATGTCGCCGCGCACCGGCTGGAAGTACACGCGCGCGGCGCCGCCGGGCAGCGCCCACGGCAGGAAGTCGCGCAGATTGGTCGCGCGCCGCGGCGAGCAGGACAGCACACGCAGCGCGCGCGTGGTAAGCCAGTCGCGCCGCACGAGCAGCAGGTCGCGCGGATCGGCGCGCCCGAGCGTCGCCGCGATGTGCGTCGTCGCGAGGTGCGTCCCCGCGACGCGGGTGGTCGCCGGCTCGGTGAACGGCAGGTCTTTCCACGAGTGCACGGCGAGGTCGATGTGCGCATCGCCGAGCGCCTGCGACAGCTCGCTCGTGAAGCCGCCGGCACGCAGCAGTGCCGGGAGCGGGGCGCCGAGGTCGCGGTCGCCGGCGGCATCGATGAACCGGTAGCGGATCGCGGCGCGCGGATCCGCGGCGGCGAGGGCGTCACCGACGAGCCGCGCCTGCACCTGCGACAGCGCGCTCGCGCGGGCACCGATGGTGATCGTGCGGGGCGTGCGCATCAGCCCTCGAGGCCGTGCAGGCCGCATTCGCGCTTCAGCCCGAAGAATCGCGTGCCTTCGACGCTGCCGGCCTCGGCGAGCGGGCGGGTCGTGTGCCAGTCACCGATCGACACGTAGCCCTTCTCCCACAGCGGGTGATAGGGCAGCGCGTGTCGCTCGAGATACCGGCCGACCTCGCGATCCGTCCAGTCGGCGATCGGGTGCAGCTTGAAGCGCGTACCGTGCAGGCTGAGGAACGGTACCGCGGTGCGACTCGCCGACTGGGCACGGCGCAGTCCCGAGATCCACGTGCCGGCACCGAGTTCGTCGAGTTTGCGCTGCATCGGCTCCACCTTGGCGATGCGGCCGTAGTGATCGAGCCCGTCGACACCGTTTTCCCAGAGTTTCCCGTGGCGTGCCTCGATCCAGGCCGCCGAGACCGCGGGATGCGCGACGTGCAGGTTGAGTTTCAGGCGCAGCGTCAGTTCATCGACGAAGCGATAGGTTTCCGGAAAGAGATAACCCGTGTCGACGAGCACGACGGGCACATCGGCTGCGGCCTGCGTGGCGAGGTGCAGCGCCACCGCGGCCTGCGCGCCGAAGCTCGACGACAACACTTGCGCGCCGGGCAGCTGCTCGAAGGCGAACGCCATGCGCTCGGTGGCCGACAGCGGGGCGAGCGTCTCGTTCAGTCGCTCGAGCGCCAGCGCGTCGCCGTCGCGCGCGCGCGCGATCTGCCACGGTGTCGCCAGGGCCGTCACGCGGAGAGCAGTTTCGCGCGCCACAGGAAGTCTCCAAACAGTTCACCGGGGCGACGCTCGTTCGCGAACTGCCACAGGAGCGGATCCAGCGCCTCGAGGATCGCGGGCTCCGCGAGGTTCTCGCGATAGAGCACGTTCAGGCGCGCGCCGCTCGCGTCGCCGCCGAGATGCAGGTTGTAGCGCCCCGGGGCCTTGCCGACGAGCGCGACTTCCGCGAGATAGGGCCGCGAGCAGCCGTTCGGGCAGCCCGAGATGCGCACGTGCACCGGCACCTGCGCGAGCCCGTGGTGCGCGAGACGCGCTTCGAAGGCGACGAGGAAGTCCGGCAGGTAGCGCTCGGCTTCGGCCATCGCGAGCGGGCAGGTCGGCAGCGCGACACAGGCGAGCGCGTTGAGGCTCGTGGGCGACGCACGCGTGTACAGGTCGAGCCCATGGTCGAGCACGAGGGCATCGATCGACGGGCGATCCCCGGCGGCGACATTCGCGATGATGAGGTTCTGGTTCGCGGTGAGGCGCAAGTCGCCGCGATGCACGCCGGCGATGGCGCGCAGACCCGTGAGCTGCCGCGCGCTGTCGCGATCCGCGATGCGCCCGGCCGGAATGCGCAGGTTCAGGTGCCAGCGGCCGTCGAATCCCCGTGTCCAGCCGAACCGGTCGCCGTTCGTCGTGAACTGGTATGGCCGCGCCGGAGCGAGTCGCACGCCCGCGCGCCGCTCGACTTCGGCGACGAAGGCCTCGAGCCCCATCGTTTCGATCGTGTACTTGAGGCGCGCCCGCTTGCGGTTGGACCGATCCCCGAAGTCACGCTGCGTCGTGACGACGGCCTCGATCACGGCGAGCGCGTCACCGGGTTCGACGAAACCGATCACTTGCGCGAGGCGCGGGTAGGTCGTCGCATCGCCGTGCGTGGCGCCGAGTCCGCCGCCGACCGCGACATTGAACCCTGCCAGCCGTGCGCCTCGCGTGCCGGACGCGACGATGGCGATCAGGCCGAGGTCGTGGGCGAAGACGTCCACGTCATTGACGGGCGGCACGGATATCGCGATCTTGAACTTGCGCGGCAGATAGGTCGCACCGTAGACCGGTTCGACCTCGGGCGTGCCTGCGATTCTCTCCTCGCCGAGCCAGATCTCGTAGTAGGCGCGCGTGCGCGGCCGCAGGTGTTCGGAAATCCTCGTGGCCCACCCGTGGACTTCGGCGTGCAGGGGCGACTCGACCGGATTCGCGCTCGCGATCACGTTGCGGTTCACGTCGCCGCAGGCCGCGATCGTGTCGATCAGCGTCGCGTTGATCGCGGCCATCGTCGCCTTGAGATCGCGCTTCACGACACCATGGAACTGGAACGCCTGGCGCGTGGTGAGACGCAGCGTACCGTTGCCGTGCACGCGCGCGATGTCGTCGAGCGCGAGCCATTGCTTCGGTGTGCACACGCCGCCCGGCAGGCGCGTACGGATCATGAAGCTGTAGGCGGGCTCGAGCTTCTGCAGGCGACGCTCCTCGCGCAGGTCGCGATCGTCCTGCTGGTAGCTGCCGTGGAACTTGAGGAGTTGCGTGTCGTCGTCGGCGAGCGCGCCGGTCGGTGCATCGGCGAGGCTCGCCTCGATCGTGCCGCGCAGGCCGCGGCTTGCGGCCTTGATGTGCTCGACGGCGGAGAGCGGGGCGTCGGCCATGTCAGTAGACGTCCCGCAGGTAGCGCCGGTCGGCGACGAGCCCGGCGAGGTACTCGTCCGCGGCTTCCCCGGTGCGGCCGCCGTGCGCCCGCACGACGTCGCGCAGGGCCGCATGCACGTCGGGCGCCATGCGCGTCGCGTCGCCGCACACATAGAGCGCCGCACCGCCGTCGATCCAGCGCCACAGTTCGGCGCCGTGCTCGCGCAGGCGGTGCTGTACGTAGACTTTCTCCGCCTGGTCGCGCGAGGCCGCGAGATCGAGGCGGTGCAGCAGCCCGCGCTTGCGCGCCGCGAGCCATTCGGACTGGTAGAGGAAATCGGTCGAGAAGCGGCGCGCGCCGAAGACGAGCCAGTGGCGTCCGCGGGCGCCGGCTGCCGCGCGCGCCTGCAGGAAGCCGCGATACGGTGCAATGCCCGTGCCGGCGCCGATCATCACGATGTCGCGATCGGGATCGGCCGGCAGGCGAAAGCGCGTGTTCGGTTCGATGTAGGCGCGTAGCGTGGGAGCATCCGTTTCCGAGAACAGATGCGTGGAAGCCGCGCCGACCCGGCGTGCGCCGTCACGCTCGTACTCGACGGCGGCAACGGTGAGGTGCACTTCGTCGCCGACTTCGTCGCGGCTCGACGCGATGGAGTACAGGCGTGGCGCGAGCGGGCGCAACGCCGCGACCAGCGCCTCCGCGGTCCACGTGCCGGGCCAGGTCTCTAGCAGGTCGATCAGCTGCCAGTCGCGCAGGAGGCTGGTGCGCGCCTGCGCATCCGCCTCGACGACGTTGCGCAGGTCGGCATGGGTTGCGCGCGCGGCATGCGCTTCGAGCACCGGGCGCGACAGGCGCGTGATCTCGCGACGCCCCGCGAGCCACTCCCCGAGCGTGTGGTGCTCGCTGCCGTGGGTCACGGTCGCGGACAGATCGAGGGCGAGGGCCTCACCGATCTGTTCGACGAGGAATGCGGGATTGCGCGGCCAGAGACCGAGGGCATCACCGGGTTCGTAGCCGAGACTCCCGGCCGGCGCCGCGATTTCGAGGTGCAGGACCGGGTGATCGCTCGCGCGACCGGTGATGACTTGTCGGGCGAGCACTGCGGCTTCGACCGGTGCGTCGCGCGTGGCCGCTGGGCTGGCCGGCGCAGCGGCCGCACGCAGCGGCGTGACGATCGACAGGCGCGGGGCCGCGTCGCCGGCCGGCCTCGCCGTGTCGAGCGCGTACTGCGTCGCTTGTTCCGCCCATGCGGCCGCGGGCGCCTCGAAATCGACGTCGCAATCGATGCGGGCCGTGATGGCGCAGGCACCGAGTGCGGCGAGGCGCTCGTCGGCGATGCGGCCGGCTTCGCAGAATTTCGGGTAGCTCGAGTCGCCGAGTGCGAGCACGGCGTAGTGCAGCTTCTCGAGTCGGGGAGCCTTGCGGCCGAGCAGGAAATCGAAGAACGGGCGCGCGTCGTCCGGCGGATCGCCGTCGCCGTGCGTGCTCGCGATCAGGTAGAGGAGCTGTTCACTCGCGAGCTCGCGCAGCGGGTAACTGCCGGTCGCCACGGCGCGTGCGGCGATGCCGCGCGCGTCCAGGTCGGCCACGAGGCGCTCGGCCAGGCGGCGCCCGTTGCCGGTGTGCGATGCGTAGAGCACGGTCGCGCGCGTTCCATGGCTCTCCTCGCGCGCCTGTTCCCGTGAGGCGATCGGCACGAACCCCTGTCGATGGGCGGCGGCGAGCCCCGCGGCGTAACCGGATATGTAGAGCAGCGCGCCGGCATCGAGCCCGGTCGTGAGCTCGGCGAGGAGTCGCTGCTCCCGTCCGGACAGCGGTTCGGCAGAATACGCGGGCAGGGCGGTGGCGGCGGGCATGGGGCGAGACTACGGGCGCGCGCGCGCGGAGTCGTCGATTTCGGGGCTATGGGCCCATAAGCGAAAGATATTGTTGGGCGAGTGGCGTCCCGGCATGCTGCCGGTCTCCTATGTGGCAATCCGCCATGACCCTGCTCGCGAGTCCCGAAACCTGGGCCTTCATGGCGCTCGGCTTTGTCGCGCAGGTGTTCGACGGCGCCCTCGGCATGGGTTTCGGCGCGATCAGTTCGGCGGTGCTCGCGGCGGTGGGTGTGCCGCGCGAGGTCGCGAGTGCATCGGTCAATGGGGCGAAGCTTTTCACTGGTACGGCGTCCGGGGTGTCGCACGTGCTGATGCGCAATGTCGACGGGCAGATGTTGCTCGCCCTCAGCGGCGCGGGCGTCCTCGGCGGCGTCGTCGGTGCCACGCTGCTGACCCGCGCGTTTGCGCAGTGGATCGGTATCGCGATCAGTCTCTACCTGCTCGCGGCGGGTGCGTTCATCATCTGGCGCGCGCTGCATGCGTTGCCGGCGCACCGCGCGACGCGGCGCGCGCAAGGCGGGGTCGGGCTCGCCGGCGGGCTGCTCGAAGCCACCTCGGGTGTCTGGGGGCCGCTCGTCACGAGCAATCTCGTGGCGCTCGGCGCAAGTCCGCGCCATGTCGTCGGCACGAGTTCCGTGGCCGAGACCTTCGTGGCCGCGACCGTCTTCGGGCTCCTCGTCTCACATGTCGGCATCGCGCGCCTCGCGGCCGTGACATTCGGCCTGCTGTGCGGGGCGTTGATCGCGGCGCCGTTCGCGGCGTTGCTGGCGCGCCGGGTGTCCGTGCGTCCCCTCACGCTCGCGGTGGGAGGTCTCGTGATGGCAACGAGCCTGCTGCGCCTGGGGCGCGACCTGATGTAGGAATGGTGCCGGGGCTTCGGTTGTTCGGTTATTTGCGCTCCGTACCAATAACCGAACAACCGAAGCCCCGGCACCAGGCTCTGGCACCAGGCTCTGGCACCAGGCTCTGGCACCAGGCTCTACACTTCGTGCCACGCCGCGAGGGTCGATTCCTCGACGGCCGGGTCGATTCCCGCCTTCAACTTCGCCTGACGTTCGGCCGGGAGTGTCTGGTACCACGCGAGTGTGTCGTGCACGGTCGTGGCCAACGGGCGCGTCGTGAGGCCGGCGGTGCGTGCCCTGTCTGTCACAGTGAGCGAGGCGCCCGCGGCGTCGCCCGTCATCGGTGACCACGGCGGCACGTCGACTTCCTCGGGTTTCCATTGTGCGAAAAGAAAACTCTCCGGCACCCAGGTGACTTTCGTGCCGGCCCCGGGTGTCGCCGACACGCTCGCACCCACGAGATCGCCGATGGTGTGCTCACCTGGCCGTGTGACCGCGTTGTAGTAGCCGGTGGTGCGCTTCGCGACGAGCGCGAGCATGAAGGCTACGAGGTCGCGCACATCGATGAACTGGATCGGGTCCTTCGGCGTGCCGGGCGCGAGCATCTCTCCGCCGCGTCCTGCGCGTACTGGCCAGTAGGTGAAGCGGTCGGTCGGGTCGAGCGGGCCGACGATGTAGCCGGGGCGCACGATACTCGCGCGCCCCTGCCATGCGTGCCCGGTGTACTGCTCGCACAGCGCCTTCATCGGACCGTAAGTTTCGTTCGTGATTTTCTCTTCGTCGATACTGGCGAGCTGGCCGGTCGGCGAGGACTCGTCGTTCGGCTGCGCGAAGCTCGCGTAGGCCGAGATGCTCGACACGAACAGGCAGTAACCGGTATTCGGGGCCAGCAGCTGCGCCGACTGCTGCACGTACTTCGGGATGTAGCCCGTATTGTCGATCACGGCGTCCCACCGGCGATCACGCAACGCGTCGAGTTGCCCGCGGCGATCGCCGTGCAGCGTTTCGACGCCCGGAACGCCGTCGGCGTCGCGCTTGCCGCGATTGAAATGAGTAACCCGCCAACCGGCCGCGAGCGCGGCAGTGGTCAGATGCGGGCCGATGAAGCCGGTGCCGCCGAGGATCAGCAACGTCTTCGCAGTGCTTTCCGCTGCCTGCGCGCGGCGAAGCGCGGCGAGCGCGGCGGCGCCGAGGGTGGCACGGATGACATCACGACGGGTATTCATGTCGACTCCTTACAAGACATGGTGCCGGGGCTTCGGTTGTTCGGTTATCTGCCGAAAGCACAAATAACCGAACAACCGAAGCCCCGGCACCAATGACCTCATTGCAGTGCATAGAGCTTGCCGTCCAGGCTGCCGATGTAAACGACCCCGGAATCGATCGCCGGGGACGCGAGAATCGCACCGATCGAGCGGAAGCGATAGTGGTCGATATACATGTCCTGGAAGTCGCGGAACACGGGTGCAAAGGCCGCGCCGTCCAGAGCGCCCTCGGCGGTGAGCAGGTGCAGCGGGTCGGCCTTTGAGCCGTCGGTGCGAAACTCCCACGCAAGCGCGCCGGTCGCCGCATCGAGCGCATACAGCTTGCCGTTGTGGCTGCCGACATAGGCGAGGCGACCGGCAAGTGCAACGGACGAGAAGACGAAACCCTGCGCGTCGAAATTGAACCGCAGGCGCCCGTTCTTTGCATCGAGCGCCATCACGCGCGATGTGTCCGACGTGCCGACGTAGACGATACCGTCGCGCACGGCCGGGGTGCCATTGACCCATGATCTGCTCGTGGGGTAATCCCATCTCTTGCGGCCCGTCTTCGCATCGAGTGCGTACACGCGCGCGTCGCGACACCCGACATATACGACGCCGTCGACGATTGCGGCCGACGACTGGAAGCCGACCTGGTTGTGAATGACAGGATCTTCGCCGGCCTGGAAGAGCCATTTCGACTCCCCGGTAGCGGCGTCGAGTGCCCGGAAGTCGCCGCCCCAGCTGCCGATATACACCGTGCCGTTGTCGATGGCCGGCGATGCGTGCACGACGTCGCGCATAGCAAACTTCCAGTGCAGCACGCCGCTGCGCGCATCGACCGCGTAGACATGGCCATCGCCGCTGCCGAAGTAGACTTTGCCGTAGGCAACCGCGGGCGATGACGTATACACGTCCCAGGCGTCGGGTATCGTCTGGCCGCCGGGGCCGTAGCCGTGCAGCCCCTTCGCTTCGAAGCGGCGTTCGTAGTCGGCGGCGAACGCCCACCGGGGCTCGCCGGTCGCGAGGTCGAGTGCGACCAGTGACCCCATGGACGAGACGAAGTAGAGCGTGTCGCCGTCGATCGCGGGAGTCGAGGCGATCGGCATCCGCGACGTGAACTGCCAGCGCTCCTTTCCAGTCTCGCGATTGAGCGCAAACAACTTGCCACTGGCACTGGCGATGTAGACGACATCGTCGACGACGACGGGTGATGCATGGACGGGGCCGCCCGTGTCGAACGTCCATTTGACGCCGGAGAGGTGCACCGGGCCGGCTGTCGGGTACACGCCCGTGCGGGCGATGTCACCGTGAAAGGTGCCTTGCGCCGTCGCGCCGGGCAGGAGTGCGCCGAGGGTGAGGACCGGGACCAGGCGATTCATGGGTCGCCACCATAGCGCCGAGGGCCCGGTGTCCGCCGGGCGTCGGCGAACGGTTCGTCGCATGGGAACGTCGTGGTGCCGGGACTTCGGTTGTTCGGTTCTTTGACCGGAGCGCAAAGAACCGCACAACCGAAGCCCCGGCACCAATGCCTTCACGACGCCGGGAAGCGCGCGTCGATCGTCTGGCCGTCGCCGAGCTGACACTTGCCCGTGCCGCCGCCCGCCATCTGCGACGCGGGGTTCACGAGCGTGAAGCGGCAACGCATGCGCAGCGGCCCTTCGCCTTCGAGGTTTGCGACGACGCGGCCCGTGTAGTGCGTGACGAAGGCGGGCATGGGCTCCGGGCCCCAGTACGGCCAGCCGCGCCACGCGGGGCGCCAGCCGTACCAGAGCGGCTGCAACTGCTCGATGCGCGTGTCATGGGTGATCTGGAACCAGGGGCCGGTGAGCGTCTGACCGCTCGCAAGCGTTGCACTCATCGTGCCCCGGTGATCGCCGGTGGACTGCCACGTGAAGTCGACGTGCTCGCCACTCTTGCGGGTCTCGCCGAAGCCACGCCCCGAGCTCACGCAGGCGGCAACCAGCACGGCGCCGACGATGAGCGCCAACAGGTTTCTCGCGTTCATGCGGGGTTCGACTGCCGCGTTCCGCCACCCGTTCCGGAAGATTACGGAAACGTAAGGCAGCGCCGGGGCCATTGTCGTAGGCTCGTGCGCAATGTCACAGGTTGCGGACGATCCGGCGATTGCCTGGCACCGATGGCTCGCGCCGCTCGTGTCGGCGCTCGCGTTCGCGCTCGTGATCGCCGTCGTGCACCATGTGCTCGCGCGCTACCACCTGCGCGACATCGTCGCGGAACTGCGCGCCATTGCACCGGCGCACGTCGCCACGGCCGCCGCGTTGACCGCGCTCAGCTATTTCCTGCTCACGCTCTACGACACGATGGCCGTGCGGTACGTCGGCAAACCGGTGCCGTACCCGCGCACGGCTTTGACCGCTTTCGTCGCCTTCGCATTCGGCCACAACATGAGTTTTGCGGCCTTCACCGGCACTGCGGTGCGCTATCGCGTCTATTCGACACAGGGGCTCACGGCAGTCGATGTCGCGACCGTGACCTCCTTCTGCGCCTTGACGACGGCCATCGGCCTGTCGGTGCTGGGCGGGTTCGCAGCGCTCGCCGCGGTGCCGGGCACGACCGCGCTGCATCCCGGGCATGTGTGGTCGCGGCTGTTCGGCATCTCCCTGCTGGCCGCCGTGTGCGCCTATCTCGCCTGGGCCGCGCTCGCGCGCGGGCCCATCACGCTCGGCTCGTGGGAGATCCGCCCGCCGGGCGCGCGACTCGCGATCGGGCAGCTGTGCGTCGGCGTCGTCGATCTGACCGTGGCAGCAGGCGTCCTCTGGACTCTGGTCCCGCACCCGCAGGGGCTCGATTTCGTCACATTCGCCGGCGTCTTTGCGATCGCGGTCGTCGGCGGCGTCGCGAGCCAGGTCCCGGGCGGGCTCGGGGTCTTCGAGGCGATCGTGCTGCTCGCGCTGCGCGATGTACCGGCACCGCAGCTGCTCGGGGGCTTGCTCGCGTATCGCGCCCTCTACTATCTCGCGCCGCTCGCGCTCGCCGCGCTCGCGCTGCTGCTGCACGAACTTTACCTGCAGCGAACGCGCCTCGCGCACCTGCGACGGGCGGCGGGTGTCTGGATCACGCCGCTGCTCTCGCCGATCGCGCCGCAGTTGATCGGCGTGCTCGTGTTCGTGGCGGGCGCCGTGCTGCTGCTGTCGGGCGCGACCCCGGCCATCGATACGCGACTGCGCGACCTGCGACACGTGATGCCGTTGCCGCTGCTCGAGGTGTCGCACCTCGCGGGCAGCATCGTCGGCGTCGGATTGCTCGTGCTCGCGCGCGGCCTCTATCGCCGGCTGCGCGCCGCGTGGCACCTGACCGTCTGGCTGCTCGTGGCGGGTATCTGCGCCTCGCTGCTGAAGGGGCTCGATTTCGAGGAGGCCATGTACCTCGGCCTCGTGCTGCTCGTGATGCTGATGTCGGGGGCCGCGTTCTACCGGCCCGCGTCGATCATGAGCCAGCGCTTCACGCCGGGCTGGCTCGCGAGCATCGGCATCATCGTGGCGCTGTCGGTGTGGGTCGGATTCCTCGCCAACCGCCACGTGCCCTATACGAACGAACTGTGGTGGACCTTCGCGCTGCACGGCGACGCCCCGCGCATGCTGCGCGCATCGCTCGCGGTGATCGTGCTGCTCGCGGGATTCGTCGCGGCGAATCTGCTGCAGCCGGCGCCGGCCGAGCCGCACACGCCGCAGCCGAGCGAACGCGCGCGCATCGATGCCGCGCTCGCCCATGCCGACGCGAGTCTCGCGAACGCGGTGCTCGCCGGCGACAAGCGGGTGCTGTTCCATGGTGATGCCGACGCGTTCCTGATGTACGAGGTATCGGGCAAGAGCTGGATTGCACTCGGCGACCCCGTGGGTACGCCCTCGCAGCGGCAGGACCTCGTCTGGGCGTTCCGCCAGCTCGTCGACCGGCGCGGCGGGCGCACGGTGTTCTACCAGGTCGGCAGCCCGAACCTGCCGCTCTATGTCGATCTCGGGCTGTCGCTGGTCAAGCTCGGCGAAGAGGCGCGGATCGCGCTCGCGGGCTTCGGCCTCGAAGGCAGCGCACGCGCAGAGCTGCGACAGGCCCGGCGACGGGCCGAACGCGCCGGGGCCGGTTTCGAGGTCGTGCCCGCGGCCGCACTCGAGCCGCTGCTGCCGCAGCTGCGAACGATCTCGGAGACTTGGCTCGACGACAAGGCGACGGCCGAGAAGCGCTTTTCGGTCGGGGCGTTCGCCGAGGCGTATCTGCGGAATTTCGCGGTGGCCGTGGTGCGGCTCGAGGGCAGCCTCGTCGCATTCGCGAACCTCTGGCCGACCGCGACACACGAGGAACTGTCGATCGACCTGATGCGCTTCGGACGCGACGCACCGGCCGGGGCGATGGATTACCTGCTGATCGAGCTGATGCTGTGGGGGCGCGCGCAGGGCTATCGCTGGTTCAACCTCGGCATGGCGCCGCTGTCGGGGCTCGAAGCGCGCGCCCTTGCACCGCTGTGGCACCGCATGGGCGGCTTCCTCTATCGCCACGGCGAGTCGTTCTACAACTTCGAAGGGTTGCGCCGCTACAAGGAAAAGTTCGATCCCCTGTGGGAGCCGCGCTACCTCGCCTCCCCGGGCGGGCTGCAACTGGCGCGTGCGTTGTACGACGTCTCGACATTGATCTCGGGTGGCCTCAAGGAACTGGTGACGAAATGAAGACACGGCATGGTCTCGCGATCCTCCTCGTCGCGCTGGCGACCGGAGAGGCGCACGCGGCCGCGACGCCGGAGGTGCGTTTCGACGTCGGACGCTTTGGCGACGTGGTCGTCTACCGGCCGGCTGCGCAGCCGAAGGGCGTCGTGCTGTTCGTCTCCGGCGACGGTGGCTGGCACCTCGGGGTGGTCGGCATGGCGAGGCAGCTCGTCGCGGCCGGCGACCTCGTCGTCGGCATCGACGTACGGCACTACCGGAATAGGATCAATGCGCCGACGACGGAGTGCCGCTACTACGGTGCGGACTTCGAGGAGCTCTCGCACGCCGTGCAGAAGCGGCTCGGGCTCGACGAGTACCACGTGCCGATCCTCGCCGGCTATTCCTCGGGCGCGACACTCGCCTACGCCACGATGGTGCAGGCGCCGCGCGGCACCTTCGCGGGTGTGCTGAGTCTCGGCTTCTGCCCGGATCTCGACCTCGTGCAGCGCCCTTGCCGCGGCAGCGGGCTCGAATACGACCGGGCAGGTACGCCGGCAAAGCCGAAGGGGCTCGTCTACCGGCCTTCGAGCGCCAATGCAACCCGCTGGATCGTGCTGCAGGGTGACATCGACCAGGTGTGCGACCCCGCGGGCACGCGCACCTTCGTCGCAGCGACCGGCGGCGGCGAACTCGTCGCGCTGCCGAAGGTCGGCCACGGCTTCGGTGTCGAGCGTCACTGGCTGCCGCAATTCCTGCTCGCGCGGCAGGAGCTCGCGCCGCCACCGCGCCCCGCCGCGCCGGCGGGCGAGATCGCCGCGTTGCCGCTGCACGAAGTGCCCCTGACGCAACCGGCCGCGGTGGGCGCCGCGGGTTCCGTGTCGACTCGTGATGCGTTCGCGGTCCTGCTGACAGGCGATGGCGGCTGGACAGGCCTCGACCAGGACGTGTCGGCCGCGCTCGCGGCGCGCGGCATACCGGTCGTCGCGCTGAATTCATTGAAGTACTACTGGCATGCGCGCACGCCGGACGAGGCGGCGCGCGACCTCGGCAAGATCGTGCGGTACTACGGCGCGAAGTGGGCGCGGCGCGACGTGCTGCTGATCGGCTATTCGTTCGGCGCCGACGTGCTGCCGTTCCTGTACCGGCGCCTGCCCGCGCAAACACGGGCGCAGGTGAGGTCGCTGAGCCTCCTCGGGCTCAGCGATTTCGCCACGTTCGAGTTCCACTTGTCGGACTGGATCCCGGGCGGCACCGGCGGCGGCGTGCCCACCGTTCCCGAAATCGAGGCGCTCGGCGGCGTGCGCGTGCTGTGCCTCTACGGCGCCGACGAGACGCATACGGCGTGCCCGGCGCTCCACGGCGCCGGCATACGCGTCGTGAAGCTCGCGGGCGGCCACCACTTCGACAGTGACTACGCCGCGCTCGCACGGCAGATCGTCGATTATGCGGAGGCGCCCGCGCCGTGATCGGCGTAGCCGGGCAACCACGCGGCGAGGCGCGCGAGCGCGTCCTCCACTTCCTCGGGCGTCACCGCGAACGAGAAGCGGACGAAACGCTGCCCGTCGACCGGGTCGAAATCGATGCCCGGCGCGAGCCCGACGCCGGTCTCGTCGACCGCGCGCAGGCAGAACTGCATGCTGTCGCGCGTCAGGTGGCCGATGTCGGCGTAGAGATAGAACGCCCCGTCAGGCGGCACGATCTTCGTGATACCGAGGGCCGCGAGGCCCTCGATCAGGCGGTTGCGGTTACGCGCATAGATCTGCACCCAGCGCCCGAGGTCCTCCGGCTCGTCCATCGCGGCGAGCGCGGCATGCTGCGCGACGGTGGAGGGCGTGAGGAACATGTTGACGAGGTAGGAATGGATCTGCGCTGTCCAGTCCTGCGGCACGACCATCCACCCGAGGCGCCATCCGGGCATCCGGTACAGCTTCGAGAAACTGTTGATGACGACCGCGCGAGGGTCGATCCCGAGCGCCGAGACGGCGCGCTTGCCGTAGCTGATGCCGTGGTAGATCTCGTCCGAGATCACGCGCATGCCGCGCTCGCGGCAGGCCGCCAGCAGCGCACCGAGCTGCGTCGCATCGAGCATGGCGCCGGTGGGATTTGCCGGGCTCGCGATGAGCAGGGCCTGCGGCGCGGGCGAGAGCGATTCGATCTGGGCGCGTGTCGGGTGAAAACCCTGCTCAGGCCCGCAATGGATCTCGACCGGCACGAGCCGCAATGCGGTGAGCGTGTTGCGATAGGCGGGATAACCCGGCCTCAGCATGGCGACCCGATCGCCCGGACGAAACATCGCGGTATACGCGGCCACCAGTGCGGCGCTCGCGCCTGCGGTCAGCAGGATGCGCGCGGGGTCGATGTCGAGGCCGTGCGCCTCGGCGTAATGGCGTGCGATGCGCTCGCGCAACTCCACGAGTTCGGTGTAGCCGAGCGGGTCGCGATCGATCACCCGGTGCGCGGCCGCGATCGCCGCGGCTGGCGCGCCGGCCGACGGCTGTCCGTAGTGCATCGGCACGAACGGCAGGCCCGCGCGCACGCGCGCCGCGCCGCGCACGCCGATGTCGCCCGCGTAGAAGGGCGTGACGCTCGGGCCCCTCATGCGCGTCGCAGGATGTATTCGTGGTCGCGCTGCGTGCCGACCGGAAACTCATACTCCGCAAAATGCGTGAAGCCGAAGCGGCCATAGAGACGCTGCGCGCCCTCGTTGCCGCTCCAGACGCCGACATACAGCGGATCGAAGCCGCGCGATTCGAGCCATGCGAGTGCCGTCGCGAGGAGCCGCGAGCCGAGGCGGTGGCCGTGGGAGGATGCGCGCACATAGAGCTGGAACAGCTCGCCGGCGTTCGACTCGAGATCGGGAACGGGCAGTTTGCAGGGGCCGGCCGATGCATAGCCCGCCACCGTGTCGTCTTCGGCGAGCACGAGCCACACCCCGATGTGCGTATCCTGCAGGCGCCGATGCCAGGCGTCCGGCGCGTGCGCGCTCTGCAGGAAAGCGGCGAGATCCCCGGGCGGATACAGGTGGCCGAAGGTCTCGGTGAAGGTCCTGCCGCCGATGTCGCCCAGCGTGAACGCATCGGCGGTCGTTGCGCGGCGGATCGTGATGTGGCGCATCATGGTGGGTGACTCACCCCGGGATTCTAGCGCGGCGGGGGTTGAAATCCCCGCCGCGCCCCTGTGGATCACATTTCGCTCGTCGTTCTCATCGCTTGTCGTTGTCGCGCGGGCGGTTCAGCTTCCCGTCCGGCACTGCGGCCGGCTCGGTGGCGGGCGTCGTCGCGGTCGCGCGGTGCGTGCCGTTCGCGTCGATCGCCGCATCAGCACTCGCGTGACCTGAGCCGCTCGCGTCGAGGAGCCGCGAGTCGGTGTCCGCCGGTCCCGCCGGGGCAACCGGCGATGCGGTGCGACCGCTCATATCGCTCGACGCCGCCGCAGTCACCGCCGCCGATACCGCGCCCGATGCGGAGGCGTCCACGTCCTGCGCGGCGTTGCCCGCCGTGCGTTTCGCGACATCGACTGTGCCGACGCTGGTGACGGCCGCGCCGCGGGCCGCGCCTTCGACACGCGCGCGCTGCACCCTCGCGGCATCACCCGCGCGATCCTTCACGCGGCCGACGGGCGCCATCGCGCCGTCGCGCACCGCACCGATCATCGAGGGTTCGGCGCTGATCGAGCCGCCCACGCTGCCGTTCAGCGTGCCGTTGACCGCTCCGCCGAGCAGCTGCGCCTGTGCACCGCTCGAGAAGGCGAGCAGCGCGGCCGCCGTGATGAGACCCGAAAGGATAGACTTGTTCATGATCGTCTCCTCGATGGCCCCGGACTGTCCGCGGCCTTCATGAGGGAGAACGACCGGGCAGGCTATTTTCTTCCCGCGAGATCGACGAGCGGCGCGACATAGCCGTCGCCATAGATTATGTCGCGTCCCTTGCGGCCAAGGTCGGTGGCCTCGTGCGCGAGGCTCGTCACGGCGGCGGCGGCCGCGGCGGGATCGGGCTCATGCAGCAAAGCGGCGAGCCGCGCGGTGACGAGCGGCGCGGCGAACGACGTGCCGCGCACCGGGACGCGCCCGCCCGCGCCACCAACGGCCTCGAGGTCGGCGCCGCGCGCGGCGAAGTCGACCTGGTCGCCGCGACAGGCTTCCGGCAGCACCTTGTTCCCGGCGTCGACCGCGGTGACGCCGACCACTCCGGGATACGCGGCGGGGAAGAGCGGCAGCGCCGCGGGGCCGTCGTTGCCGACTGCGGCGACGATCAGTACGCCGCGCGTGACGAGCAGGCGTGTCACGCCCTCGACGACGAGGTTGCGGGGTCCGACGAGGCTCGCGTTGACGACCGCGACGTGTTCGCGCGCCATGCGGTCGAGCGCGGCGGCGATGCGATCGGAGGCGCCGCCGGTCGGCAGCCTGCAGAACACGTCCGCCGCAACGATCGTCGCCGCGGGATACGCGTCGGCGATCAGCGAGGCGACGGCTGTACCGTGCGGTGCCGGCACGGGGGCATCGCAGCCGCTCTGCTCGATCGCCGCGTGCGCGAACACGGGCAGCGCGCTGTCGACGCCGGTGTCGATGAGTCCGATGCGAGGCGGCACATGCGTCGCGATCGCCGGCGCCGGTGAAAGCGACGCCGCCGAGCGCGCCGCCAGTGCAGGCGCCGCGGTCGAATTCGTGAGCGCCGCGCCGAGCGTGCCGCCGTCGAGATAAATGTGATTGTAGTCGTAGCGCCCGGCAGGGTCGGCCTTGCGCACCCGCGCCAGCGCGTGCCGTGCGGAACCGGGGGCGGACAGTGCGACGATACGCGCGCCGACCTCGAGTACCTCCTCGCGCAGTACCGAAAAGCCCGCGTCGCGCAGCCGCGCGAGCGAAGAGTCACTGGGCGAGAACGCAAGGATCTCGCCGCGCACGATGAGCTCGCCCGCCGGATCCCTGTCGAGTGCGCGCGGGTGGCGGCGGAGGAGGTCGCGAATGCGCAGTCGCCGGGCGTCCGCCGCGACACGACGCCCCAGATCCGACAAGGTGGCTGGCACGTCGAGCGCCGGCAGGATCGGGACTGCGATTTTCGGCACGCCCGGCAGCGTCACTTGCGCGTGCGCCCCCGGCTGAACGACCAGGGCCGCGGCGAGCGCGACGAGCGCGGGTATCCTTGTGCGATCATGCGGCATGGGACCAATGATGCCCCAGCGTGCGCACGCTGTCCGGGGTCAGGATGCCGATGGAAGAAAATCGCGGTCCCGGTCGTAGGAACCGGGAGAGATGACCTTCGGCACCGAGTTCGTCCGCGGCGAGATCGTCGAGTTGCTGCCGCGATTGCGGCGCTTCGCGCGCACCCTCGCGCGCAATCCGCACGACGCCGACGATCTCGTGCAGCAGGCGGTCGAACGCGCGCTCGCGCATGCCGACCAATGGCGGTCCGGCACGCCGGTGGCACATTGGATATTCGGCATCATGCGCAATGCGTTTGTCGATGAGGGACGCGCGCGGAGTCGCCGCCGCCGCTGGTTCGTGCGCGACGTCGACGTGAGCGAAGTGCGCGATCCGGCGGGCGGAGGTGAGGCCGAGCTGTTGTCGATCGAGGCCGCCATGGCGCAGCTGCCCGACGAGCAGCGTCTCGCGGTCGGGCTCGTGCTGGTCGAGGGTCTGTCGTACAAGGAGGCGGCCGCGGTGATGGACGTGCCGATCGGGACACTGACGAGCCGCCTCGCACGCGGCCGCGACACGCTGATGCAACTGCTGGACGGAGGAGGCGCCGCGAGCTCATGACACCGACCGAGGAAACCCTGATGGCCTATGTCGACGGCGAGCTCGACGCCAACACGCGCGCGGCGGTCGATGTGGCGCTCGCGCGCGATCCAGCGCTCGTGCGGCGCGTCGAGTCGGCGCGTCGTCTGCGCGCCACGCTGTCTCGCGGCTTCGATCCGGCGCTCGCCGAGGCGGTTCCCGAACGGCTGCTCGCAGCCGCGCGCGGTGAGCCGACGAACGTGCGGCCACTGCCCGAGCGGCGCGGCGCGCTCCGGGCGGGCGCCTGGTCGTGGCCACAGTGGGGCGCCATCGCGGCGAGCCTCGTGCTCGGGCTCGTGCTCGGTCCGCGCCTCGTGAAGCATCCCGCGACGATCACGAGTCTCGACGGCAGGCTGGTGGCGGGGGGCGCGCTCGCCGCGGCGCTCGACACACAGCTCGTGAATGCGCAGACGGGTCGCGAGGCGGCGTCGATCGGCCTCAGCTTTCGCGCCGGCACGGGCGAGTTTTGCCGCACCTTCGACTTGCGCGGCGCAGAATCGCTCACGGGCGTCGCCTGCCGACGTGGCGGTCGCTGGCAGATCGACGCCGTAATGCCGGCGGACGGCGACCGGCGTGGCGCGGTCCGCACGGCGGGGAGCGCTCTCACGCCGGCACTCGCGACCGTCGTCGAAGCGATGATCGCGGGCGATGCGCTCGATGCGAACGAGGAGGCCGCGGCGCGCGCTCGCGGATGGGTGCCGGCGCGATGACTTCACTCTACCGCGCGTACGTACTGTTCATCCTCGTCGTCGTCTACACGTTCAACTTCATCGACCGGGTGATCGTCGGCATCCTCGCCGAGCCGATCAAGCGGGACCTCGCGCTCACCGATACGCAACTCGGCCTGATGAGCGGCGTCGCGTTCGCGCTCTTCTATACGCTCCTCGGCATCCCGATCGCGCGGCTCGCCGACCGTACGAGCCGCACGTGGATCATGACCTGCGCGCTCGCGGTGTGGAGCGCTTTCACCGCGCTCTGCGGGCTGGCGCAGTCGTTCGTGCAACTCCTGCTCGCGCGGGTCGGCGTGGGGGTCGGCGAAGCGGGCGGGGTCGCACCGGCTTTCTCGCTGGTGAGCGACTATTTTCCGCCGCATGAGCGCGCCCGTGCGCTCGCGGTGTTCTCGTTCGGCGTGCCGATCGGCAGCGGCCTCGGCATGCTGTTCGGCGGACTCGTCGCGAGCGCCGTCGACTGGCGCGTCGCGTTCCTGGCCGTCGGCCTCGGCGGACTGCTGCTCGCGCCGCTCTTTCGACTCACGGTGCGTGAGCCGCAGCGCGGCACCCTCGACGGGCAGGTGGCGGCGCCTGTGTCGCAGGCGCGCGATTCCCTCGCGGACGTGTTTCGCTCGCTACGGCGCAAGCCCTCGTTCTTCCTGCTCGCGCTCGGCGCTTCGAGCGCATCGATCGTCGGCTACGGGATGCTCTTCTGGACGCCGTCGTTCTTCATCAGGAGCCACGGCCTGACCCTCGCGCAGACCGCGTGGTTCGTCGGGCTCGGCACGATGGTGTTCGGCATCATCGGTATCTGGCTCGGCGGCGTTGCCGGCGACCGGCTCGGTGCGCGCCGCAAGGCGGCCTACGCGCTCATACCGGCCGTGATGCTCAGCGCCACCGCGCCGTTTCTCGCCGCGGCCGTGCTCGTGCCGTCGACCCTGCTCGCGTTCGTGTTCTCGAGCGTGCCCATGACACTGAGTGCGAGCTGGACCGGGCCCGTGTACTCGGCGATGCAGCACCTCGTCGCGCCGGGGATGCGTGCCACCGCATCGGCGATTTTCCTGTTCATGATCAACCTGATCGGCATCGGCGGCGGCACCCTGTTCGTCGGCGCGCTGTCGGACTACCTCGCGCCCCGTCACGGGGCGGATGCGCTCCGCTATGCGATCGTCATCGCGACCGGGTTTTATTTCGTGAGCGGCGCGCTCTTCTGGGCGGCGGCGCGGCGCCTCGCCGCGGACTGGTACGACGCCGACGCAGCCCGCGCCTGACGCTACGGCACGCGGGCGGCGGCACGCAACATCGCGGCGAGGCTCGCCTCCACGTCGTCGTCGGTCGTCGCCCACGAGCAGACGCTGATACGCATCGCGGTGCGCCCCTGCCACACGGTGCGGCCGCACCAGCAGGTACCGTCGTCCTGTATGGCCCGCACGACGCGTTCCGTGCGCGCGGCATCGCCGAAGGCCACGAGCACCTGGTTCAGTACGACGTCGTTCAGGATTTCGTGGCCGCCTGCCGCGAGACCCGCGGCGAAGCGCCGCGCGCCGCGGCAATTGCGCTCGAGCATTTCCGCGAGCCCGCTGCGGCCGAGCGAGGCGAGCGCGGCCCAGATATCGACGCCCCGTGCGCGCCGTGACAGCTCCGGCGTGAAATCGGACGGATTGCGCGCGCCGTCGCCTTGCGGCAGGTATTCCGCGCTGATCGCCATCGACGCCGGCAGGATGCCCGGCTCGCGCACGAACGCGAGGCCGCTGTCGTACGGCACGTTGAGCCACTTGTGTGCGTCGGTGGCCCAGGAGTCCGCGAGCTCGATGCCGTCCGCGAGCGGCGCAAGCGACTCCGAGGCGCGCGCCCAGAGGCCGAAGGCGCCGTCGACATGGCACCACGCGCCGGCCTCGTGCGCGGCGGCACAGAGCTCGCGCAGCGGATCGAACGCGCCGGTGTTGACGTTGCCGGCCTGTACGCAAAGGATCGTCGGGCCCGCGATGCGCGGCAGCCGATCGGCGCGCATGCGGCCCTGCGCGTCGACCGGGACGCGCGTGATCCGCCGGCGCCCGAGCCCGAGGAGGCCGAGTGACTTGAGGAGGGTCGGATGGACTTCCTCGCCGACGATCACCGTGATGCGCGGCGCGCCGAAGAGGCCTTCGGCCTCGACCGGCCAGCCGGCCTGCGCGAGTACCCGATGGCGTGCAGCCGCGAGCGCGGTGAAGTTCGCCATGGTGGCGCCGGTGACGAAGGCGCCCTGGGTCATCGCCGGCAGGCCGAAGATTTCATTCAGCCAGCGCAGCGCGATCTCCTCGAGGCGTGATACGCCGGGAGTCGAGGCAGCGAGCCCGGCGTTCTGGTCCCACGCCGTCGCGAGCCAGTTCGAGGCGAGGGTCACCGGCAGCGAGCCGCCGATCACGAATCCGAAGAAGCGGGGCCCGGCCATGCCCATCGTCGCCGGGCCGACGATGTCGTCGAGTTGCGCGAGCACCTGCGCGGGATCGGCGGGCCCCGCCGGCATCCGCGCGTCGAGTACGGCGAGACGTTCGATCGCGGCGTTCGATGGTGCGACGGAGCGCCGTGCGAGGCCATCGAGGTAACGCTTCGCTCGGCGCGCGGCGTCATCCAGCAAGGGTGCCGTGTCGGCCGCCGGGAATGGTTGATCGGGGCTGTTCATCGCGGGCCCGGCATGCGTTGCCGGCGCGCGTGGCTGCGTCAGCTCACGGGCCGCCAGCGCATGCCGCTCTTGCCGACCCGCTCGCGATGCACTTCCATCTGCAGCGAGTAGACCTCGGGATCGTAGAACGCCTCGTGGTATTCGAGCAGCATGCCGTGTGCGTCGCGCACGCTGCGGCGGATGGCGAGCAATGGCGCGCCGATGTTGACGGCGAGCTCGCGCGAGAACACGTGGTCGGCCGCGATCGCGGTGACCTGCTGGTTGCCGAGCGTCGGCACCATGCCTGCCTTCTCGAACACGAAGATCGCCGGGGTCTTGCGCAGCACCGACTTGCTGAAGCGCTTTGCCTGGCGCTCCTGGATGTAATGGTTCACCACGACGAAGGGCTTGCCGCGATAGTGGCGGGTCGCCTGGACGAAGAGCACCCGCGGGCCGAGTTCGGGGCAGGCCTCGAGGATGCGCGGCGGCGTGGCGATCAGGGCGAACTGCACGACCCGCGCGGTGGTGACGCGCGCCATCTGCCGCAGGTCGCCGATCAGCGCGGCACAATCGAACGCGGCGGCTGCCTGCGCGCGGCGTGCGCCCTGCATCGTGGCGTATGTGCCGCTGCCATGGCGCCGCTCGATCAGGCCCTCGGAGGCGAGACGCGCCAGCGCGCGTCGCACCGTGGTGCGCGACAGGCGGGTCTTCAGCGCGAGGTCGGGTTCACTCGGCAGGGCCGCTCCCGGCGGAATCGTGCCATCGGCGAGCTGCTGTTGCAGCATCATATAGAGCCGGTGGTGGAGGGCGAGGCCGTTGGCCTTGGGGCGTCCGCGCTTTCTGCTCATCGGGCGATGTTACCAGCCTGGAGCCAAGTTGTATGCTGTCTGATGTACTGCAATGTCCGCGCTGCGAGCGCGGCTCGCTGCGCCATGAACCTGCAGGATACATCTGCGCGCACTGCAGCGCGGGCTACCCGGTCATCGGCGCCATGCCGTGGTTGTTTCACGACCCGCAGGGCGCGGCCGGGGAGTGGCGGGCACGTCTCACGCTGCTGCTCGGCGAGTTGCAGGAGGACGCCCTGGCGACCCGTGCGGCGCTGGCCGGGCCCGGGCTGCTGTCCGCGACCCGCGAGCGTCTCGGACGGGTTGCCGATGCCCTCGAGGACCACGGCCGCCGGCTCACCGCACTGCTCGCGCCGCTGCAGGTCCTGGCGGGAAATGCCGACCGCGACGCCTTGCTGGCGCTGCGCACCCGGCTGCCCGTGTCGCAGGCCCTCACCACGTACTACGCCAATATCCATCGGGACTGGGCATGGGGCGATGCCGAGAATCACTCCACGCTGGCACTGCTGGACAGCGCTGTCGACGAACCGCTCGCCGGCGCACGCGTACTCGTGCTCGGTGCCGGTGCGGGACGTCTCGCCTATGACCTGCACCGGCGGCACACGCCCGCGCTCACCGTGGCGATGGACATCAATCCGATGTTGCTGTCGGTGGCGCGCGAGATGTATGCGGGACGGACACTCGAATTGCATGAATTCCCGCTGGCGCCGCGTGAAGGTGCGGGGCACGCGATCCTGCGTACGCTGCGGGCGCCGGCGGCGGCAGACGAGCGGCTGCAGATCGTGGCGGCCGACGCGATGCGCGCGCCGTTCCAGCCGGGGGCGTTCGACGTGGTCGTCACGCCCTGGTTCATCGACATCGTGGAGGAACCCTTTCCGCGCCTCGCGGCCCACGTCAATTCACTCGTCGCGCCGGGCGGCCGCTGGCTCAATGTCGGGTCGGTGGCATTCGGGTTCATGAACACGCAGCGCGCGCTGCAGTACGGGCTGGACGAGGTTGTCGCGATCGTGCGCGACGCAGGCTTCGCCGCGCCCGACATCCGGGAAACCACCCTGCCGTACATGCAATCGCCCGCGAGCCGCCATTCGCGGCTCGAATCGACGGTGGCCTGGTCGGCCCGCAAGCTCGCGGATGTGCCACGGCCAGGATCGCGGGGCCTGCCCGACTGGTTCGTCGATCCGACGCGGCCGGTCCCGCTGCGCGCCGACCTCGAGGCGCATGCCCGGGCCACCCGGATCCATGCGTTCGTGATGTCGCTGATCGACGGCCGGCGTAATCTCGGGGACATCGCACGGGTGCTCGTCGAACAGCGGCTGATGAAGCCGGAGGATGCGCTGCCGGCCGTGCGCTCGTTCGTGTTACGCATGCAGGAGGACGCCTCGCGGCGTATCAATCTCTAGATGACAACTGAAATCATTCCCCTGGTCCGCATGGGCACAGGCGATGTTTCCAGGCCTGCGGAGGATCGGCTGGTGGCCGGCGATCCGGTGCAGCGCGCCTGGAATGCGTTCAGCGATGCGGGTGATCAGTTCCACGCCGGCTACTGGTCGAGCACCCGAGGGGTGTGGCGCGTGCGCTACACCGAGTGCGAGCTGTGCGTGCTGACGGCCGGCCGGATCGAACTCGTGAGCGACTCGGGGGCGCGTGCCTCCTACGGTGCGGGCGACGCGTTCGTGGTGCCCGCGGGCTATTCCGGCATCTGGTCCGTGATCGAGGATTGCACCAAGATCTACGCGATATTCATTCCCCGCACCTGAACCGTGCGTATAATCGCGCAAAACGGGGGATCAAGCGCTTCACATCGTCAGGCACGCGGGTTGCAGGGCCGGGTGGGGTGTACCCAACTACTGGAGGCTTCATGAATCGGCTCACGAGAACTTCTCTGTACGTCGCGCTGCTGGGTGTTGCGGGCGCGGCACAAGCGCAGGTCAGCTCGACCGTTACCGCGACGAGCGACTACGACTTCCGCGGCGTATCGCTGAGCGCGAAGGACCCCGCGCTGCAGGCGAGTGTCGACTATGCCTTCGGCGAAACCGGCTTTTCGGTCGGCGCGTGGGCGAGCAACATCGATTACGGCAGCGACGTCGACGGTACGCTGGAAGTCGACCTGTACGCGGGTTATGAGGCGTCGATCAACGACGACCTCAGCTGGAACGCCGGGCTCGTCTGGTACACCTATCCGGGTTCGGACAATACGGCGACGCGGGCGAAGATTTCGTCCTATCCGGAACTCTCGGCCGGCGTCGACTACAAGGGCTTCGGGTTCAAGCAGTGGCTCGCGATCGATTACGGCGGTTCGAACGACACGGCGCTCTACACCGAGGCCAACTACACCTTCGCGCTGCCGCAGAATTTCTCGTTCACGCTGCACGCCGGCTATAACTGGGGCGATGCGTTCGACGGCTTCGAGTACCTCGATTACGGCGCGACGATCGGCGTCGACGTCGGCCAGTTCAGCCTCGCGCTGAAGCTCACGGGCACCGACAACAGCGGCGCCGACAAGGTGACCGACGACGTGTTCAACAACGAGGCGCGCGTGCTGTTCTCGGTGAGCACGACGTTCCCCTGGGCTGAGTGAAGAATTGGTGCCGGGGCGTCGACGAGGCGCCCGAACATTTCGTCGATGTGGGCGGGCTCGAGGATCAGCGGCGGTGACAGCGCGATGATGTCGCCCGTCGTGCGGATCAGGAGCCCGCGCTCGAAACAGTCGAGGAAGATATCGAAGGCGCGTGTGCCCGGCTTGCCGGGCCGCGGTTCGAGTTCGATGCCCGCGATGAGCCCGTAATTGCGCGTGTCGATCACGTGCCGCCGGCCGCGCAGGCTGTGCACGGCATCTTCCCAGCGTTTCGCCAGTGTTTTCGCGCGCGTGAGCAGGCCCTCGCGCCGGTAGATATCGAGCGTCGCGAGCCCGGCGGCGCAGGCGAGCGGATGCGCCGAATAGGTGTAGCCGTGGAACAGCTCGATCGCACCGGGCGGGCCCTGCATGAAGGCGTCGTGGATCGATTGCTTCACCGCCACGGCACCCATCGGTACGCAGCCGTTGGTGAGCCCCTTGGCCATCGTGATCATGTCGGGCGTGACGCCGAATTCCTGGGCGGCGAACGGCGCGCCGGTGCGACCGAAGCCGGTGATCACTTCGTCGAAAATGAGCAGGATGCCGTGCGCGTCGCAGAGCGCGCGCAGGCGCTCGAGATAGCCGCGCGGCGGCACGAGGACGCCCGTCGAACCCGCGATCGGCTCGACGATCACCGCAGCGATGGTCGACGCGTCGTGCAGCGCGACCAGCCGCTCGAGATCATCCGCGAACTCTGCGCCGTGGTCGGGCTGGCCACGCGAGTATGCATTGCGCGCGAGGTCGTGCGTGTGGCGCAGGTGATCGACGCCCGGAATCAGGTTCGCCGACCACATGCGGCGGTTGGCAACGATGCCGCCGACCGAGATACCGCCGAAGCCCACCCCGTGGTAGCCGCGCTCGCGCCCGATCAAGCGTGTGCGAGCCGCGTCGCCGCGGCAGCGGTGGTAGGCGAGCGCGATCTTGAGGGCCGTGTCGACCGATTCGGAGCCCGAATTGGTGAAGAACACGCGATCGAGCCCCGCGGGCATCAGGGCCGCGAGCTCGGCGGCGAGGGCAAAACCCGGCGCGTGCCCCATCTGGAACTGCGGGGCGTAATCCATCGTCGCGAGCTGGCGCGTGACCGCCGCCGTAATCTCTTCGCGACCGTGGCCGGCGTTCACGCACCACAGCCCCGCCACGCCGTCGAGGACACGCCGCCCCTCCGGGGTCTGGTATTCCATCCCCTGTGCGCGTGCGAGCAGCCGCGGCGCCTGTTTGAACTGCCGGTTGGCCGTGAAGGGCATCCACAGCGCGTCGAGGCTCGGCTGGCTCGGGGTCGTCATCCGCCGGATGATAAGGAAATTTGACATACATGGCGAGAAAGGCCGAGATTTGCGGTCATTCGTCCATGATCCTAAACAGGCAGGACCCATGAGCATCGACGTCGGCGCCCGTCTGCGCAGCGTGCGCCTGATCTACGGTCTCTCGCAGCGCGAGCTGGCGCGCCGTGCGGGGGTCACGAACGGCCTCATCTCGCTGATCGAGCAGAACCGCGTGAGTCCCTCGGTCGGCTCGCTGAAGAAGGTGCTCGATGGCGTGCCGATGTCGCTCGCCGAGTTCTTCACGATCGACATCGATGCCGCGCCGCAGGTCTTCTTCGGTGACGACGACCTCGTCGAGATCGGCACCGCCGATGTCTCGCTGCGACTCGTCGCCGCGCAGCGCTCCGCGCGCCAACTGACGATCCTGCGCGAGCGCTACGCGCCGGGTTCCGCGACCGGCGACGACGCGCTGTCGCACCGGGGCGAGGAGGGCGGCGTCGTGGTCCGGGGCCGCATCGAACTCACGATCGGCGGCAATGTCCGCGTGCTCGGTCCCGGCGAGGCGTATTACTTCTCGAGCGCGATACCGCACCGCTTCAGGAACGTCGGGCGCGAGCCGTGTGAGATCATCAGCGCGAGCGCCCCCCCGACCTTCTGACGCGAGAGCAACCGACATGGCGACCACCCCCGACTGGCACGAGCGTGCCGCGAAACTCGCACCGGAATCGCGCGCCTTCATCGATGGTGCGTACGTCGAGGCGCTCTCGGGCGCGCAGTTCGACAACGTGAACCCCGCGACGGGCCGGGTGTTCGGGCGCGTCGCCGCGGGCGATGCGCCGGATGTCGGGCGCGCCGTGGCGGCCGCGAAAGCCGCGTTCGAGACAGGCGTCTGGGCACGCACGAAGCCGTCGCATCGCAAGAAAGTGCTCGGCGCGTTCGCGCAGTCGCTGCTCGCGCATCGCGAAGAACTCGCGCTGCTCGAAACGCTCGATATGGGCAAGCCGATATCGGACAGCCTGAAGATCGACATCCCGGGCGCCGCGCGCGCGATCCAGTGGTATGCGGAAGCGGTCGACAAGATCTACGACGAGATCGCGCCGACCGGCCCCGATGCGCTCGCGCTCGTCACGCGCGAGCCGATCGGCGTCGTCGGGGCCATCGTGCCGTGGAACTTTCCGCTGGTGATGGCGGCCTGGAAGATCGGCCCGGTGCTCGCGGCGGGCAATTCGCTCGTGCTGAAGCCCTCGGAGAAATCGCCGCTCACCGCGATCCGCGTCGCGCAGCTCGCGCTCGAGGCGGGCCTGCCTCCCGGCGTATTCAATGTCGTGCCGGGCTACGGCCACACGGCCGGCAAGGCGCTCGCGCTGTCGATGGATGTCGGCGCGATCGCGTTCACGGGTTCCACCGCGACCGGCAAGCTCGTGATGCAGTACGCGGCGCAGTCGAACATGAAGCGGGTCTCGCTCGAGTGCGGCGGCAAGTCGCCGAACATCGTGCTCGCCGACTATCCGGATCTCGAACGCGCGGCCACCGCGGCGGCCTACGCGATCTTCTTCAACCAGGGCGAGATGTGTTCGGCCGGTTCGCGCCTGCTCGTGCAGCGCGGCGCGCGCGACGCGGTGCTCGGGAAGGTCGCCGAGATCGGGCGCGCGATGCCGCCCGGCGATCCGCTCGATCCCGCGACGAAGCTCGGCGCGATCGTCGATGAAACCCAGATGAAGCGCGTGCTCGGCTACATCGACACGGGGCGGGCCGAAGGCGCGAAGATCGCCTGCGGCGGGCGCCGCGTGCGCGAGGAGAGCGGCGGCTACTACGTCGAGCCGACGATATTCGACGCTGTGACGCGCACGATGCGCGTCGCGCGCGAGGAGATCTTCGGACCGGTGCTGGCGGCGATCACGTTCGACACGGTCGAGGAGGCGGTCGCGATCGCGAACGACGTGGACTACGGTCTCGCCGCCGCCGTCTGGACCCGCGACGTGACCACCGCGCACCGCACGGCGCGCGCGCTGCGGGCCGGCACCGTCTACGTCAATTGCTACGACGCGGACGACATCACGGTGCCGTTCGGCGGCTTCAAGCAGTCCGGCATCGGCCGCGACAAATCGCTGCACGCCTTCGACAAGTACACGGAACTGAAGACGACCTGGCTCGACCTGTCGTGACCACGCTGCTCGATGGCCCGCTCGCGTTCGTCGATGTCGAGACGACGGGTGGCCACGCGCTTTATCACCGGGTCGTGGAACTCGGCGTCGTGCTCGCGCACGGCGGGACCCACGAGGAATCGTGGACCACACTCGTCAATCCCGGCACGCGGCTGCCACCTTCCATCCAGCACCTGACCGGCATCGACCCCGCGGCGCTCGAGGGTGCGCCGCGCTTTGCGGACGTGGCGGAAGAGCTGGCGCGCCGCCTCGAGGGGCGCCTGTTCATCGCGCACAACGCGCGCTTCGACTACGGCTTCGTGCGCCGGGAATTCGCGCGCGTCGGGCGCACGTTCGAAACGCGCCTCGCGTGCACCGTGAAGCTGTCGCGGCGCTTCTACCCGCAGCTCGCGCGCCACAACCTCGACGCGTTGATCGCGTATCACGACCTGCCTTGCGCCGCGCGGCATCGCGCGCTGCCGGATGCGACGGCGCTGTGGCAATTCTGGCGCCGCCTGCGCGAGCGCTGGCCGGCGCCGGAGCTCGAGGCGGCCCTGCAGGCGGTGGCGCGTCGCACCGCGGTGCCGCCGCAGCTGTCGCCCGCGCTCGCCGACGGACTGCCCGAATCCGCGGGCGTCTATCGCTTCTACGGCGAGGGCGATGCACTGCTCTACGTGGGCAAGGCCGCGAACATCCGTGAACGCGTGCTCGCCCACTGGCGCGCCGCGCCGCATACCGTGAAGGCCCGACGCCTCGCGACGCAGACGGTCCGCGTCGACTGGACCGAGACGGCCGGCGAACTCGGGGCGCTGCTTCTCGAGGCGCGCTGCGTGCGCGAGGCCGCGCCGGTCTACAACCGCCACCTGCGGGGCGGTGGCGAGGCGCTCACGTGGCACTTCGGTGATACCGGGGCCGCCGCCGGACTCGTCACGCTCGATGACGGCTGGCCGGTCGGCGACTGCTTCGGCCTCTATCGCAGCGAGCGTGACGCGCGCCGCGCGCTCGGCGAGCGGGCGCGTGAGCATGGCCTGTGCGCGAAGCTGCTCGGGCTCGAACGGGGCGAGGGCTCCTGTTTCGCATATCAGGTCGCGCGTTGCCGCGGCGCCTGCATCGGCCTCGAACCGGCCGCGCGGCACCTCGCGCGCACGAAGCTCGCACTCGCCGCCGAGCGACTGAAGCCCTGGCCCTACGACGGCGCCGTCGCGATTTGTGAGCGCGCGCCGGGCGTCGAGCAGTGGCATGTGGTGGACGCGTGGCGCTACCTCGGTACCGTCACGCGACGGGAGGGCACGGACGAGGGTGCAGACGCACTGGCGCCGCTCGATGCGGCCCGCGATCCACCCATCGCCGGCGGCTTCGACATCGATGCATATCGCGTGCTCACCCGCTATTTCGCCTCGCGGCCGGCGGGCATCACGCCGTGGCGGCCGGCGAACTGATGCGTTTCCTCGCGAGCAGTCCACGCGGCTTCGGCGATCTGCTCGCGGCCGAACTCGTCGCGCTCGGCGCCGCGGAGGTGCGGGAGCGTACGCTCGGCGTCGACTTCGCGGGCCCCCTGGAAGTGGCCTATCGCGCGTGCCTCGAAGCGCGCGTCGCGAGTCGCGTGTTCCTCGAGATCGCGCGCGTGCGCGCCGACACCGCCGATGCGCTCCACGCCGCGCTGCGGGCGCTGCCGTGGATCGACCATGTCGATCCCGATCGCACGCTCGCCTGCGACTTCAGCGGGCGCCACCCGGCGATCCATCACACGCGTTACGGCGCACAGCGCGTGAAAGACGCGATCTGCGATGCGCTGCGCGACGCCTGCGGCCGCCGCCCCGACATTGCGCTCGATCGCCCCGCCGTGCGCGTGCACGCACATGCCCACGGCGCGGAGGTGACCGTCTCGATCGATCTTGCGGGCGAGGGCCTGCACCGGCGCGGCTACCGGGAGCGCTCGCTCGAGGCGCCGCTGCGCGAGAACGTCGCTGCGGGCCTGCTGCTGCGCGCCGGCTGGCCGGCGCTCGCGGCGGAGGGGGGCGAGCTCCTCGATCCGATGTGCGGATCGGGCACGATCGTGATCGAAGGGGCGCTGATGGCGGCCGACCAGGCCCCGGGCCTCGCGCGCGACTACTTCGGCTTCCTCGGCTGGAAGGGGCACGACGCGGCCCTCTGGTCGCGCGTGTGCGCGGCCGCGGCGGCGCGCGTCAGGCCGCACGGCGAGGCCTCGCCGCGACTGCGCGGAGCGGACATCGACGCGCGCGCAGTACAGGTCGCGCAGGGCAATGCGGCGCGCGCCGGAGTGGCGCCATGGGTCACCTTCGCCAGGGCCCCGCTGGCCGAGTCGCGACCCGCGGCGGCTCGAGGGCTCCTGTGCGTGAATCCGCCGTATGGCGTGCGCCTCGAGGATCGCGAGCGCGCGCGGAGCCTCCATCGCGAACTCGGGAGCGTATTGCGCGAGCATTTCCAGGGCTGGCGCGCGGCAGTGATCACCGGTGCCCCCGACCTCGGCGTCGAGATCGGGCTGCGCGCGCAGCGCACGCATACGGTATGGAACGGCGCCATCGAGTGTCGACTCCTGCGCTTCGATCTCGCAGCCGGCCAGGTGCGCGAGTTCGGCCGGCCACGGCCGCTCATCGATCCGGCGCGTCGCGATACACCCGGGGCGCGCATGTTCGCCAACCGCCTCGCGAAGAACGCAAAGCGTCTCGGCGACTGGGCCGCCGGGGCCGGCGTCGGCTGCTACCGCGTCTATGACGCCGACATGCCGGAGTACGCGTTCGCGATCGACCTCTACACGGCGGCCGATGCACCGACGCGCTGGGCGTACGTGCAGGAGTATGCCGCCCCGCGCGAGATCGAGGTCGAGGCGGTACGCCGGCGACGCAGCGAGGCACTCTCGGTGCTGCCGGAGGTGCTCGCCCTGCCCGAGAACCACATCCACTTGCGCACCCGGCGCCGCACGGTGCGCGGCGAGCAGTACGGGAAGGAGGGCCGGCGCGGCGAGTTCCACATCGTCGCGGAGGGCGGACTGCGCTTGCGGGTCAATTTCACCGATTACCTCGATACGGGCCTGTTCCTCGACCATCGCCTGACGCGCGCCCGCCTGCGCGACGCCGCGGTGCGCAAGCGCTTCCTCAATCTCTTTGCGTACACCGGCAGCGCCACGGTTTATGCCGCGGCCGGCCGTGCCCGCACGACGACGAGCGTCGACCTGTCGCGCACCTACCTCGACTGGGCACAGGAGAATCTCGCCGCGAACGCGCTGACCGGGCGCCAGCACCGTTTCGTCCAGGCCGACTGCCGTGAATGGCTCGCCGAGGCGGCACGATTGAACGAGCGGTTCGATCTCGTCTTCCTCGACCCGCCGACGTTCTCGAACTCGAAGCGCATGCAGGGCGTGCACGACGTGCAGCGCGACCATCCGGTGCTGATCGATGCCTGCATGCGCGTCCTCGCCCCGGGCGGCCTGCTCGTGTTCTCGACGAATGCGCAGAAGTTCCGCCTGGATCCGGGGGTCGCGGAGCGATACGGCACCCTCGACATCACGCGCGCCACGCTGCCGGAGGACTTCGCGCGCAATGCACGCATCCACAGCTGCTTCGAGATTCGCGCGCCCTAGCGCCGCGGGGCGAGCCGTGGAGATATACTCGGACCGAGGCCCGTGAGGGCGCACAGGGGGCTTCGCATGCGACAGGTCTGGCTCGCGTTGCTGCTCGCCGGCTTCGCCGGCGCGGCATCGGCCTACGAGAACTTCGGCCCGTACGTGGGTCTCGGTGCCGGCCAGGCGCAGGCGAACGTCGATTTCGACACCGGCGCCGGAGTGATCCCGTTCGACGCCGACGACACGGCCTGGCGCGTGTTCGCCGGGTACCGCTTTTCGCGCTGGTTCGCTTTCGAGCTCACGTACTCCGATCTCGGCGAATTCACCGACGACCTCGCGGCCGACCGGCTCACGATCGGTCATCGCGGCATGACGCCCTGGCTGGTCGGCAGCTGGCCGATCGGGCGCTTCGAGCTGCTCGCGCGCGCGGGCTATTTCATCAATACGACCGAGTTCGAGATCGTGACCGCGACCGGGCGGCTCACGGGCAGCGAGAGCAACGATTCGGTCGCGTTCGGCGCGGGGGTCGGCGTGATGCTCGGCGACCACATCAACATGCGTCTCGAGTACGAGCTCATGGATCTCGACACGGTCGACGACTCGAGCGCAGTGTGGCTCACCGCCGCGTGGCGCTTCCTGTAACAGCCGCTACAACAGGTCCTTCAGGCGGTACCAGGCCATCGCGAGCACGAGCGCGGGCCGGCGCAGCAGCGCGCCGCCGGGGAATTCCCGGTGCGGAATGCGGCTGAAGACGTCGAAGCGCCCCGCGGTGCCCGCGATCGCCTCGGCGAGCACCTTGCCGGCGATGCCGGCGAGCACGATGCCGTGCCCGGAGAATCCCTGCACGTAATAGACGTTCGGCGCGAGGCGACCGAAGTCCGGCTCGCGGTTCAGCGTGATGTCGACATACCCGCCCCAGCTGTATTCGATGCGCACGTCGCGCAGTTGGGGGAACACGCGCAGCATCCGCTCGCGCGTCGCGTGGGCGGTGTTGAACGGATCGAGGCCCGAGTAGCTGACACGCCCGCCGAAGAGCATCCGGTGATCGCGCGAGCGGCGGAAGTAATCGAGTACCCAGTTGATGTCGGTGACCGCGGCGTCGTTGGCGATGAGCGCGCGGGCCCGCGTGGCGCCGAGCGGCTCGGTGGCGACGATATAGGTGCCGACCGGCATGATCCGCCGCGCGATCCCGGGCGCCGTGTCGCCGAGCCACGCGTTGCCGCACAGCGCGAGGTGACGGCAGCGCACACTGCCGCCCGCGGTGCGCACGCGCACGGTGCCCTCGCCGTCGAACGACAGCGCGCGGCTGTCCTCGAAGCAGCGTGCGCCGGCGCGGACCGCCGCGGCCGCGAGCCCGAGCGTGTAGTTGAGCGGGTGCAGGTGGCCGCTCCTGGCATCGTAGGTGCCGGCGAGATACCGGTCGCTCGCGATCAGCCCGCGCACTGCCTCGCGCGGCACGAAGGTGAGGCTCCGGTAATCGTAGCGCTCGTTGATCCGCTCGACCCAGGTGCGCAGTTCATCGACCTGGCGCCTCTTCACCGCCACGTGCATCTGCCCCGCGGTGTAGTCGCAGTCGATGCCGTGGCGCGCGATCAGGTCCCGCATCAGGTCGAGCCCCTCGACCGTCATGTCCCACAACCGACGCGCATCCGCGCGCCCGACGAGCGCCTCCGTCTTCTCCTCGCCCGCCGCGACACCGAACAGGGCCTGTGCGCCGCTGCGGCCGGAGGCCCCCCAGCCGACGCGCGCCGCCTCGAGCACGACGACGCGGTAGCCGCGTTCGGCGAGATGCAGCGCCGTCGAGCAGCCCGCGATGCCGGCGCCGACGACGCACACGTCGCAGTCGATGTCGCCCGCGAGCGGCGGGTGGCGAGGCACCGCATGGCATGTCGCCGTGTAGTAGCTCTCGACGTATTCGGCGCTCATAGCGGCCCGAGATACCACGCGCATTCGAGCGGTGTCACGTAGCTCCCGAACTCGTCGAGCTCGGCGCGCTTGACGGTGGCATACAGGCGCGCGAAGCGATCGCCGAGGTATTCGCGCGCGAAGCTGCTGCGCGCGAAGCGGTCGACCGCGGTGGCCCAGTGCGTCGGCAGCGGCTCGCCGGCGCCCTGCGCGTAGGCATTGCCGGTGAGCGCGGGCGGTGGCTCGGCCTGCCGCGTGAGCCCGTCGTGGATGCCGGCGAGCATCCACGCGAGCACGAGATACGGGTTCGCGTCGGCGCCGGCCTGTCGATACTCGATGCGGCGGTTCGGCCCATCGCTGACCGGAATCCGCACCGCCGAACCGCGATTGTTGATCGACCAGCTCGGCGTGAGCGGCACGTAGGCTTCGCTGCGGAAGCGGCGATAGGAATTCGGGCCCGGCGCGCAGATGGCCATGCCGTCCCCCAGGGACTCGAGGAGCCCCGCGACGGCATGGCGCAACGGCGGGTGATTCGCCGGTGACTCGCAGGCGAATACGTTGCCGCCCGCGGCATCGAGCAGGCTCAGGTGGATGTGCAGGCCGCTGCCGGCCATGTCGCGGTACGGCTTGGCGAGGAACGTGGCATCGAGCCCGTGGGCGCGCGCGACGCTCTTGACGACGCGCTTGAAACGCAGCGCCTGATCGCAGGCGGCGAGTGCGTCGGGCACGTGCTGCAGGTTCACCTCGTACTGCCCCGGGCCATATTCGGGCAACGCGCTCGTCGCCGGCACCGCCTGCGTGCGGCAATCGCGCGTGATCTGCGCAATGACGGCCGAGTACTCGTTGAGGTCCGTCATCGCGTTGATCTGCGTGCGGAACTCGCGTCGCCCCGTCAGCGGGCCGCGCGGCGGCTGCGGCAGGCCGTCCGCGGTGCGTTCGCGGTCGACGAAATAGAACTCGTACTCGATCGCGACGACTGGCGTCAGGCCGAGCGCCGTCACGCGTTCGAGCACGGCGGCGAGCACGTGGCGCGGATCGCCGAAGAAGGCCCTTCCATCCGTCTCGTGCATCGTCACCTGCAGTTGCGCGAGGCCCTCGTCCTGCCAGGGCACCGGCACGAGGCTGCCCGGAACGGGGCGGCAAGGGCGGTCGGCGTCACCGTCGTCGAATCCGAGGCCGGTCGCCTGGACCGTACCGCCCAGTACGTCGAGCGCGAACATCGATCCCGGCAGCAGCATGCCGCTGCGGTAGGTTGCCTCGATGCCGGCGCGATCGAGCCGCTTGCCGCGCTCGACCGTGTTCAGGTCGTTCACGAACACATCGAAGTGCCGCGTCTCGGGGTGCGCCTCGAGGAAGCGCGCGAGTTCCGCGCCGGCGTCGCTCACCATGGGACCCTCGTTTAGGATTTCGGACACCCGCCCCGGGCGGCCGTGACGCAAGCTTATGCGGGCCACCGCGCGCGCCGCAATCGGCTTGATGCCTCATACAGGCCCGCGCTGCCAATGCTGCACTACAGCATCCGCTGGGGCGCGACCTGTGTTCTAATGGCTGCGCAGACGGCTCGGGCGGGCCGTATGACTAATATCCTAAACACACGTCCGGGTAGCCCGATGGCCATGAGGCGTCCACTGATCGGCATTCCCGCGGATCGCCGCGTGCTCGGCGAGCATCCGTTCCATGTCGTCGGCGAGAAGTACATCCGCGCCGTGATCGACGCGGCCGGCGCGCTGCCGCTGCTGGTCCCGGCGCTCGGCGACGA
This sequence comes from Steroidobacteraceae bacterium, assembly GCA_050249415.1. Classification (GTDB taxonomy): domain Bacteria; phylum Pseudomonadota; class Gammaproteobacteria; order Steroidobacterales; family Steroidobacteraceae; genus CADEFQ01. Next base: position 100,787 of record JBFWQO010000010.1, on the reverse strand, counting down.
GCTCGCGATGGAGGAGTTGCTCGCGCACCTCGACGGCGTGCTGTTCCCGGGCTCGCGCTCGAATGTCGAGCCCGGGCGCTACGAGGGCGGGCCGAGCGAGCCGGGCACCGACCACGACGCCGCACGCGATGCGACCACCTTGCCGCTCATTCCGCGCGCGGTGGCGCAGGGCGTGCCGGTGTTCGGCATCTGTCGCGGTTTCCAGGAGATGAACGTCGCCTTCGGCGGCACGCTCTGGCAGAAGGTGCACGCGCAGCCGGGCTTCAGGGACCATCGCGAGGACAGGACGCAACCGCTCGACGTGCAGTACGGACCGGCGCACGAAGTGGAGCTCGTGGAGGGCGGCATGCTGCGTGCGCTCGCCGGCGCGAGCCGCATCGACGTGAACTCGGTGCACGCGCAGGGCGTGCGCACGCTCGCGCCGGGGCTCGCGGTCGAGGCGCGCGCGCCCGACGGCCTGGTCGAGGCGTTTCGCGTCGCCGGGGCGCCGCACTTCGCGCTCGCGGTGCAGTGGCATCCGGAGTGGCAGGTGATGGGCAATCCGTTTTCGCGCGCGCTCTTCGCGGCCTTCGGGGCCGCCAGTGCCGAGCGCGCCCAGTTGAGGCAGCGGTGATTTATGGCAGGTGAGATCCAGCAGTTCTTTCGCGACCACGGCATCTCGGAGGTCGAGGCGATCATCCCGGACATGGCGGGCATCGCGCGCGGCAAGGTGATGCCGGCCGAGAAGTTCGCCGAGGACGAAGGCATGCGGCTGCCGGAGAGCATCTTCCTGCAGACCGTGACCGGCGATTATCCGGAAGAGCCCGAAGCGGCGATGAGCCCCGCCGAGATCGATATCGTGCTGCGCGCCGATCCGAAGACCGTGCGCCGCGTGCCCTGGGCCGCCGAGCCCACCGCGCAGGTGATCCACGATTGTTTCTACGCCGACGGGCGCCGCGTGACGATGGCGCCGCGGCACGTGCTGCGCCAGGTGCTCGAACTGTACACGCAGCGCGGCTGGGAGCCCGTGGTCGCCCCCGAACTGGAGTTCTACCTCGTCGAGCCGAACGCCGACGCCGACTACCAGCTGAAGCCACCCGTCGGCCGCTCGGGGCGCTCCGAGCCGGGCCGCCAGTCGTACAGCATCGCCGCGGTGAACGAGTTCGACCCGATGTTCGACGACATGTACCAGTTCTGCGAAGACCAGGACATCGAGATCGACACGCTGATCCACGAGGATGGCCCGGCGCAGATGGAGATCAACCTGCTGCACGGCAATGCGCTCGACCTCGCGGACCAGGCGTTCCTCTTCAAGCGTACCGCGCGCGAGGCGGCGCTGCGCCACAAGATGTATGCGACCTTCATGGCGAAGCCGCACGCCAAGGAACCGGGCAGCGCGATGCACATCCACCAGAGCATCGTCGATCGCACGAGCCGCCGGAACATCTTCTCGAACGAGGACGGCACGCCGAGCGCCCTGTTCTATTCGCACATCGCGGGCCTGCAGAAGTACCTGCCGTTCGCGATGGCGCTGCTCGCGCCGAACGTCAATTCCTACCGGCGCATCACGCGCTTCCAGACGGCGCCGATCAACGTGCAGTGGGGCTACGACAACCGCACCGCGGGGTTGCGCGTGCCGATGTCGGACGTCGCCTCGCGGCGGGTCGAGAACCGCATCTCGGGTGCCGACGCGAACCCCTACATCGCGATCGCCGCCTCGCTCGCCTGCGGCTACCTCGGCATGATCGAGGGGCTGCAGCCGTCCGAGCCGATCGCCGGCAGCGCGCACGACCTGCCGTTCTCGCTGCCGCGTTCGCTCGACGAGGGTATCCGCAAGCTGCGCGAGTGCGCACCGCTGATCCGCGTGCTCGGCGAGCCGTTCATCACGGCATTCACCATCGTGAAGCAGGCCGAGTACGAGGTCTTCCTGCAGGTCATCAGTTCGTGGGAGAGGGAACATCTGCTCCTCAATGTCTGAAGTGCGGGCCGCGGACGGCGATCGCTGCCGGAGATGCTGATGCCGCCACTCGGTACCGCGGAAATGCAGCGCATCGATTCCGCCCACTACCTGCACCCCTTCACCGATACGAGGCAGCTCGCCGCGAAAGGCGCGCGGGTCATCACGAAGGCCGAGGGCGTGTGGCTCACCGATTCCGACGGCAACCGCATCCTCGACGGCATGGCGGGGCTCTGGTGCGTCGCCCTCGGCTACGGGCGGCGCGAACTGGCGGAGGTGGCGTACCGGCAGATGCTCGACCTGCCGTACTACAACAGCTTCTTCCAGTGCACCCACCCGCCGGCGATCGAGCTCGCGCAGCGCCTGGCGGAAGTCTCGCCGCCGCAGTTCAACCACGTCTTCTTCACCGGGTCCGGCAGCGAAGCGAACGACACGATGCTGCGCCTCGTGCGGCGCTACTGGCAGCTGCGCGGCGAGCCGGAGCGCAACGTGGTCATCGGGCGCCGGAACGGCTATCACGGCAGCACCGTCGCGGCGGCGTCGATCGGCGGCATGACCGCGATGCACGAGCAGGGCGGGTTGCCGATTCCGGGGATTTCGCACATCGGGCAGCCGTACTGGTTCGAGCGCGGCGGCGAGCTGTCGCCGGCCGAGTTCGGGTTGCGTGCGGCGCGCGAGCTCGCGGAACGGATCGAGGAAATCGGCCCGCGCCGCGTGGCGGCATTCGTCGGCGAGCCGGTGCAGGGTGCCGGCGGCGTCGTCATTCCGCCCGACACGTACTGGCCCGAGATCCAGCGCATCTGCGACCACTACGGCATCCTGCTCGTCTCGGACGAGGTGATCTGCGGATTCGGGCGCACCGGCCAGTGGTTCGGCTGCGAACACTTCGGCACACGACCGGATCTCATGCCGATCGCCAAGGCCATGTCCTCGGGGTACCTGCCGATCGGCGGCCTGATGGTGGCGGATCGCGTGGCCGAAGTACTGATCGACCGGGGAGGCGAGTTCGCCCACGGCTTCACGTACTCCGGCCACCCCGCCGCCTGCGCGGTGTCCGTGGCGTGCATCGACATCCTGCGGCGGGAGAAGGTCGTCGAGCGGGTGCGCGACGAGCTCGCCGGCTATTTCGCGGCCCGCTGGCAGACACTCGCCGGACACCCGCTCGTCGGTGAGGCCCGCACGCTCGGCCTCCTCGGGGCGCTCGAGCTCGTGCCGGCGAAGCCCGCCCGGCGTTTCTTCGGCAACCGGGGTGAGGTGGGGACCGCCTGTCGCGACCTCTGCGTGGCAAACGGCGTCATCGCCAGGGCCGTGCGCGATACCCTGATCGCCGCCCCGCCGCTCGTGATCACCCCGGCGGAGACCGACGAACTCGTGGCCCGGGTCGCACGCGCGCTCGACCAGACGGCGGCCCGCATCGCCCGCGAGGGCTGGAGTTGACGGCTGCGCCTGTTCACGGCACGACGGCTGTTATATAAATATCGCTTCGGGCATACGGGGGACCCTTATATGTCGATTGCACTGCGCATCCTGTTCGCGACCGCTGCGGCGGCGCTGGTCGTGTCCTGCGGCAAGAAGCCGGCGGAGCCCGCGGCCCCCGCGGCGGCGGACGCCGCGAAGCCCGCGCTCGACACCGACGAGGAGAAAATCCTCAACGTCTACAACTGGTCCGATTACATCGATCCGACCGTGATCCCGGATTTCGAGAAGGAAACCGGCATCAAGGTCAATTACGACGTGTTCGATTCGAACGAAGTGCTCGAGACCAAGCTGCTGTCGGGCAATACGGGTTACGACGTGGTCGTGCCGTCCGCCTCGTTCATGGCGCGGCAGATCCAGGCCGGCGTGTTCATGGTGCTCGACAAGTCGAAGATCCCGAATCTCGCGAACGCCGACCCGACGATCACGCAGCGCGTCGCGCTGCACGACCCGGGCAACGAGCATTCCGTCAATTACATGTGGGGCACTTCCGGCGTCGGCTACAACGTCGCGAAGGTGAAGGAGGCCATGCCCGACGCGCCGGTCGACAGCTGGCGCATGTTCTACGATCCGGCCGTCGTCTCGAAGTTCAAGGACTGCGGCGTCACGCTGCTCGATGCGCCGTCGGAAGTGATCGGCACGGTGCTGATCTCGCTCGGTCGCGACGCCAACAGCGAGAAGCCCGAAGACCTGAAGGCCGCCGAAGACGTGCTGATGAAGATCCGCCCGTACATACGCTACGTGAACTCGTCGAAGTACATCGACGACCTCGCGAACGGCGAAATCTGCCTCGCGCTCGGCTGGAGCGGCGACGTGCTGCAGGCGCGCGACCGCGCCAACGAGGCGGGCAAGGGCATCGAGATCAGGTACGCGATTCCGCGCGAGGGCGCGATCGCGTTCTTCGACAATTTCGCGATCCCGAAGGACGCGAAGCACGTGAAGAATGCCTACCTGTTCATCGATTACATGATGCGGCCCGAAGTCGCGGCGAAGAACACGAACTACGTGAACTACGCGAGCAACAACGCGGCCGCGCTGCCGCTGATCGACGATTCCGTGAAGAACGATCCGTCGATCTACCCGACTCCCGAGGTCATGGCGAAGATCGTGCCCGATCTCGCGGAAAGCCCGGAGTTCACCCGGCAGCTGACCCGCAGCTGGACCCGCTTCAAGACGGGCAAATGACCGGCGTGCGGCCGGGCGCCCGACCGGCGCCCGGCCGCCGTTTGCATCGCACACCCTGTTCTTCACCGGAAGGCCGCCCGTGGTCGAGCGACGCAACGACACCAAGAATGAGCCCTGGCGCGACGCGTCCGCCCGGGCCTATGTCGAGATCGAGAACGTCACGAAGCGCTTCGGCGATTTCGTCGCGGTCAACAACGTCTCGCTGAAGATCTACCAGCACGAGATCTTCTGCCTGCTCGGCGGTTCGGGCTGCGGCAAGACCACGCTGCTGCGGATGCTCGCCGGTTTCGAGCCGCCGACATCGGGGCGCATCCTGATCGACGGGCGCGACATGGCCGAGATCCCGCCGTACGAGCGCCCGACGAACATGATGTTCCAGTCGTATGCGCTCTTTCCGCACATGAGCGTCGCGAAGAACGTGTCGTTCGGCCTCGAACAGGAGAAGCTGCCGAAGGGCGAGATCGCGGAACGGGTCGGGGAGATCCTCGATATCGTCAAGATGCGGGAATACGCGCAGCGCAAGCCGCACCAGCTCTCGGGCGGGCAGCGCCAGCGCGTGGCGCTCGCGCGCGCGCTCGCCAAACGGCCGAAGCTGCTGCTCCTCGACGAGCCGCTCGGCGCGCTCGACAAGAAGCTGCGCGAGCAGACCCAGTTCGAGCTGATCAACATCCAGGAGCGGCTCGGCGTCACGTTCGTCGTGGTGACGCACGACCAGGAAGAGGCGATGACCCTCGCCTCGCGCATCGGCGTGATGAACCGCGGCGAGATCGTGCAGGTCGGCACCCCGAGCGAGATCTACGAGTTCCCGACGACGCGTTTCGTCGCCGATTTCATCGGCTCGGTGAACATGTTCGAAGGCCGGTTGATCGAGGACCTGCCCGATCGCGTGCGCATCAGCTCGCCCGAGCTCGGCGGCGTGGTCTATGTCGACCACGGCATCAGTGCCGCGCCGGGCGCGAACGTCTGGGCGGCCATCCGGCCGGAGAAGATCACGCTGTCGCGCGCCGCGCCGGCCGACACCACCGAGAATTGCGCGAGCGGCGTGGTCAAGGAGATCGCCTACATGGGCGACCTGTCGATCTATCTCGTGAAGATCGCGTCGGGGAAGATGGTGCGCGTCACGATGCCGAATACCGAGCGGCTCGCCGACCACGAACGCATCCTGTGGGACGAGAACGTGTACCTGTCCTGGCATGGCTCGAGCCCCGTGGTGCTGGCGCAGTAGCGGGCGCACGATGGCACGCCTCCCCCCGCCTCGGCCCCCGGGTCGCCTCGTCGCAGGCCGCCTCGGGCCCTGGTGGGAACTGTTCTACCGTTTCGGGCCGCCGCGCTGGTCTTTCTACGTACGGCACGCCTGGGCCGGCGAGCGCCTCGTGATCGCGGTGCCGTACCTGTGGCTGCTGCTGTTCTTCCTCATTCCGTTCATCATCGTCTTCAAGATGTCGTTCTCGGAGGTGCGGCTCGCGATGCCGCCCTATGCGCCGCTGTGGGAGTGGGTCTCCGAGAAGGCGATCGACATCCGGCTCAACTTCGGCAACTACCTCTACCTGCTGACCGACGACCTGTACGTCAGCGCCTACCTGTACTCGGCCAAGGTCGCGGCGATCTCCACGCTGTTCTGCCTGCTGATCGCCTACCCGATGGCCTACGCCATGGCGAGGTCGAGCCCGGCCACGCGCAATCTCTACCTGATGCTGATCATCCTGCCGTTCTGGACTTCGTTCCTGCTGCGCGTCTATGCGTGGATCGGGCTGCTGCAGAACAACGGCGTGATCAACTCGGTGCTGCTGGCGCTCGGCATCATCGACGAGCCGATCACGATGATGCAGACCGATTTCGCCGTGTTCATCGGCATCGTGTACTCCTACCTGCCGTTCATGATCCTGCCGTTGTATGCGAACCTCGAGAAGCACGATTTCACCCTGCTCGAGGCGGCGGCGGACCTCGGGGCGGGCCCGGTCAAGTCCTTCCTGCGCATCACGCTGCCGCTGTCGAAGCCCGGCATCGTCGCCGGGTCGCTGCTGGTGTTCATCCCGGCGGTCGGCGAATACGTGATCCCGTCGCTGCTCGGCAGCACCGACCAGCTGATGATCGGCCGCGTGCTGGCCGACGAGTTCTTCGCGAACCGCGACTGGCCGGTGGCGAGCGCCGTGGCGATCGCGATGCTGCTGCTGCTGATGGTGCCCATCATGATCTTCCAGCGCTTCCAGTCGCGCGAACTGGCGGGTGCGAAATGATCCGCAGCCGCCACTGGTTCTCGAAGACGGGCCTCTGGTTCGGCCTCGCCTTCCTGTATGTGCCGATCATTTCGATGATCGTGTTCTCGTTCAACAATTCGCGCCTCGTGACCGTGTGGGACGCCGCCAACTCGCCGACGTTCAAGTGGTACGGCGAGCTGTTTCGCAACGAACAGATTCTCGGCGCGGCCCTGCTGTCGATCCGCATCGCGGCGATGACGGCGACGGGCGCGGTCATCCTCGGCACGCTCGCCGGCCTCGTGCTCGTCCGCTTCGGCCCGTTCCGCGGCCGCGCCCTGCTGTCCGGCATGACCACCGCGCCGCTCGTCATGCCCGAGGTGATCACCGGCCTGTCGCTGCTGCTGCTCTTCGTATCGCTCGAGCAGCTGATCGGCTGGCCCGCGACGCGCGACGTGACGACCATCACGATCGCGCACATCACGTTTTCGATGGCCTACGTGACGATCGTCGTCCAGTCGCGCCTCGCGGGCTTCGACAATTCGCTCGAAGAAGCGGCGCTCGACCTCGGTGCGCGCCCCGCGAAGGTGTTCTTCCGCATCACGTTGCCCCTGATCGTACCGGCGATCCTGTCGGGGTGGCTCCTCGCCTTCACGTTGTCGTGGGACGATGTGGTCGTGTCGCAGTTCGTCGCCGGCCCGGGGTCGACGACCCTGCCGATGGTGATTTTCTCGAAGGTCCGCCTGGGCGTGAGCCCGGACGTCAACGCGCTCGCGACGATCCTAGTGCTGATCGTCGCGACCGGCGTCGTGGCGTCCTCGATCTGGATGCGCCGGCAGGAGCGCCGCCGCGAACGCGAAATCCAGATGGCGGTCGCCGCGAACAAGTAACCTACGCTCGTCATGGGCGTGAATCTCGGCATCGACTTCGGCGGCTCCTCGATCAAGGCGGGGCTCGTGGACGTCGACCGGGGCCGCATCGACGGCGAAACGGTCGCGGTGCCCACGCCCGAGCCGTCTACGCCGCACGCGGTGGTCGAGGCGATTCGCGCCCTCGATGCGCGGTTGCCGGGCGCCGAATCGATCGGCTTCGGGTTTCCGTCGGTCGTGAAGTCGGGACGCGCGTGCACCGCGGCCAACATCGACGCCGCGTGGATTGGCACCGACGTGGGGGCCCTGCTGCGCGAAGCTTTCGGGCGACCGGCCACGTTTCTCAATGACGCGGACGCCGCGGGGCTCGCGGAGATGCGCTTCGGGGCGGGCCGGGGCATATCGGGCACCGTGCTCGTATTCACGTTCGGCACCGGCATCGGTTCGGCCCCGTTCATCGACGGCAAGCTCGTGCCGAACACCGAATTCGGTCACCTCGAGATGCGCGGCGGGTCGGCCGAGCTGTGGGCGTCGGCGCGCGTGCGCACCGAGCTCGCGCTCGGCTGGGCCGAATGGGGCGCGCGCGTATCGGAATATTTTGCACAGATGGAACGCCTCTTCTGGCCCGATCTCATGATCCTGTGCGGCGGGGTGAGCACGCACTTCGCCGAGTTCGCGCGCTATCTCGACACGCGCGCGCCGGTGAGACCGGCCGCGCTCGGCGCCGAGGCGGGCATCATCGGCGCCGCACTCGCCGCCGCATGACCGGGGGCCGCGACAGGGCGGTTCCCGGCAAGTTGCCGGATGTCGGCACGACGATTTTCACCGTGATGTCGCGCCGCGCCGCCGAACTGGGCGCGCTCAATATCGGCCAGGGCTTTCCCGATTACCCGATCGACCGACGCCTCGCGACGGCGCTCGCCGAGGCAGTGGCGGAGGGCCACAACCAGTACGCGCCGATGGAGGGTCTCGCGGCGCTGCGCGAGGCCATCGCCGGCAAGCTGCGCGCGAGCCACGGGATCGCGGTCGATCCGGTCCACGAAATCACCATCACCTGCGGGGCGACCGAGGCGATCTATTCGGCGATCCAGTCCGTCGTCGGGCCGGGCGACGAGGCGATCATGTTCGACCCGGCCTACGATTCGTACGATCCCGCGGTGCGGCTCGCCGGCGGCCGCGCGGTGCACCTGCCGCTCGCACCGCCGCGATTCCGCTACGACTGGGACCGGGTGCGCGCGGCGCTCACCCCGCGCACCCGGCTCGTGATCCTGAACTCGCCGCTCAATCCGGCCTGCACGGTGGCGCGCGCCGGAGATCTCGCGGCGCTCGCACAGGTCGTCCGCGACCGGCCGATTACCGTGCTTGCCGATGAAGTGTACGAGCACGTGACCTTCGACGGCCGGCGCCACGAGTCGATGCTCGCGCACGACGAACTGCGTGCACGCAGCTTCGTCGTGTTCTCGTTCGGCAAGACGCTGCACGCGACCGGCTGGCGCATCGGCTACTGCGTGGCGCCGGATGCGCTGACCCGTGAGCTGCGCAAGGTCCACCAGTACAACACCTTCAGCATCGCCGCGCCCCTGCAGGCGGCGATCGCGCGTTACCTGCCGCGGCACCCCGAATGCTGGCAGGGGCTCGCGGCATTCTTCGAGGCGCGGCGCGACCGCCTGCTCGCGGCGCTCGACGGCAGCGGCTTCGGCGCACCTCCCGCGGAAGGTACCTATTTCCAGCTGCTCGATTACTCGGCGATCGCGCCGGGAGAAGATGACCTCGAATTCTCGCGCCGTCTGCTCGAGGAGGGCGGCCTCGCGACCATCCCGCTGTCGCCGTTCTACCGGGACCCGCCGGCGTTGCGTCATGTTCGCCTGTGCGTCGCGAAGGAGGAGGCGACACTCGACGAGGCGGCCCGGAGGCTCCGCGCATTCGCGGGCCGCGCGGCGCGGTAGACTGCCGCCCATGCGCGTCACGCTCGTACAGTCGACCCTGGCCTGGGGTGACCCGGAAGCGAACCGGTCCCGGTTCGCGCAGCTGCTCGCGCCTCTCGCGGGTGCGACCGACCTGATCGTGCTGCCGGAGGCCTTCACCACCGGTTTCGACATGCAGGGTGCGGCGCGGGCCGAGCCGATGGGCGGGCCGACCTGCGCATGGCTGCTCGCCGAGGCACGGCGCCTCGATGCCGCGCTCCTCGGCAGTGCTTTCATCCGCAGCACGGCCGGTGTCCACAACCGTGCGCTGTGGGCGACGCCCGACGGCGCACTGGCACACTACGACAAGCGCCACCTCTTCCGCATGGCGGGCGAGCACGAGCATTTCGCCGCGGGCGAGGCGCCCTTCGTCGTGGCGTGGCGCGGCGCGCGCATCGCGCCGCTCGTTTGCTACGACCTGCGCTTCCCGGTTTTCAGTCGTCGTCGCGCCGGCTACGACTACGATCTCCTCGTCTACGTCGCGAACTGGCCGGCGCCGCGCCACCTCGCGTGGCGGCAGCTGCTGCGCGCGCGCGCCATCGAGAACCAGGCTTATGTCGTCGGCGTCAACCGGGTGGGCAAGGACGGCAACGGGGTCGCGCACCGCGGTGGCAGTGCGGCCATCGAGCCGCTGCAGGGCCTGCCGCTCGTCGAACTCGGGGACACCGCGGCGATGGCGACCGTGGCGCTCGATATCGACGCGCTGCGTGAGCTGCGCACGCGCTTTCCGGTCGCACTCGACGCCGACCGCTTCGTCCTCGACCCGGCGGGGAGTCCAGCATGAAAAAGCCGACGCGCGTCAATCATCCGCCGGCCGTCCCGGTTCCGGCCGACAACCACCCGGTCGTCGCGCCGATCTACCAGACGGTCAAGTTCGAGTTCGAGTCGGTGGAGGAAACGGTACGGACCCTGCGGGGCGAGCGCACCGGCTACTACTACATGCGCACGTCGAATCCGACGACGCGGCAGCTCGAACTGACCCTCGCGTCGCTGCAGGACCGCGACGACTGCCTCGCGACCGCCTCGGGCGTCAACGTGATCGCGCAGACGCTGCTCGGCCTCACGAAGCAGGGCGATCACGTGCTGTGCTTCGTCGAAACCTACGGGCCGACGCGACAGATCATCCGCCGCCTGCTCGGCCGCTTCGGCGTGACTCACACGATGCTGTCCATCGAGGATCTCGCCGGCATCGAGCACGCGCTCGCGACCACGCCGACGCGGCTCGTGGTCTTCGAATCGCCGACCAATCCGGTCACGAAGATCGCGGACATCGCGACGATCACGCGCCTTGCGCGCCGCCACGGCGCGCACACGGTGATGGACAACACCTTCGCCGGGCTCCATCAGCACGGCGAGTACGAAGTCGACTATTTCCTGCACAGCCTGACGAAATACGCCTCCGGCGCGGGCGATGTGATGGGCGGGGCGGTGATCGCGCGCGCCGAGCTGCTGTGGCCGCTGCGCGCGGAGTTTCCGGTGCTGGGCGGCGTGCTCGATCCGCACGCGGCCTTCCTGATCCAGCGGGGCCTGCGCACCTATTTCGTGCGCTATCGTGAGCAGAGCGCCCGGGCGCTCTCGATCGCGCAGCGTCTCGCGACGCATCCTGCGGTGGCCCGCGTGCACTATCCGGGCCTTCCCGGCCACCCGCAGCATGCGCTCGCACGTGCGCAGATGCGCGAGTTCGGCACGATCGTCACGTTCGACCTGCGCGGCGGCGCCGAAGCGGGCCGCCGCTTCACCGAAGCGCTGGCGCTTTTCGCCAAGACCGCGAGCCTCGGTTCGACGGAATCGCTCGTGATGGCGCCCCAGATGCTGAAGGCGCGGGATCTCGGTGCCGAGCAACTCGCGATCGCCGCGGTGACCGACGGGACCGTGCGGCTCTCGATCGGCCTCGAAGACGAGGACGACCTGCGCGCCGACATCGACCGGGGACTCGCCGCCGCCGAAACGTGAGGCAGGCAGCGGATTTCAGCGCCCGCGCTTTACAGGCCCCGGCCCGCATTGCCTGATGGTCCCGTCTGGTTTCGGGATCTTGCATTATGTTCAATCGATCGGCGCGGCGGGTGGCGGGCTCCAGGGCGACGGCGCCGTCGTCGCTGGCCGTGCGCGAATCCGTGCTCGCGGGCTTCGCATCGGAGGGTCTCATCGTGCCGGCGAGACCCGCGGCGCTCGAGGCGTTGCTGCGCGGGGACGCCGGTGATACGGCCGTGCACGACATCGCGGACAGTCTGTTCACCGTCATCGGCCGCGATCGCGAAGCGGCATTGCTGCGCGACGGTGCCCTCGTCACGCGCGACAAGGCGCTGGCCCTCTCGCAGTTGCTGCCGGTGTCGCGCGGCACGGTCGGTGCCGCGGCGCTGCTGCATCGCGCGGGGGAGGCTTGCGCGCTGCGCGCCCTGGCGCTCGCCGAGTCCGGGGCACAGGTGCGGCTCGATGCACCGTCGCGGGCGGAGCTGTGTGCGCGCCACCAGGGCGAGTACACGGAGCAGCTGGTCCGCGACTGGGCGCTGCCGGCGCCGGTTGTGGAAGTGCTGCGCACCTGGCGGCAATTCCGCCCGACCGTCTCGCTGGCCGCCGCGGTCGTCTACTATGCCCATTTCCTCGCGAGCGAGCAGCTGCACCCCGAGTTCTTCGTGCCCGGGCTCCTGCGCGGTGTCGCGGCCGAGCTCGGCATCGATCCCGCGCGGCTCCCGTCGGGCTGACCGCGCGGATCCGCTGCGGCGCTCAGAGGCTCCCCGCCACCCGCACCCGGTGCATGTGGTAGGGCAGCACCTCGAGCAATTCCCCGTCGAGATGGCGCTGCTGCACGGCGCGCCAGAACTCCGCCGTCAGGATCTCGCCGTGCACGCGCTCGAAGGCGGCCCGCTGCGTGTCGTCGAAGGCGAGGAAGTTGATGAAGGTTTCCGGAAATACGTCGTGGTCGGCCACGTAAAACCAGCTCTCGGCGCGCATTTCGTCTTCTTCGTTGGTCGCCTGCGGCAACTCGCGGAACCGGCAGTCGGTCAACTGGCACAGCTCGTCGTAGTCGTAGAAGATCACCCGGCCGTGGCGGGTGACGCCGAAGTTCTTCAGCAGCAGGTCGCCCGCGAAGATGTTGGTGTACGCGAGGTCGCGGATCGCCTGGCCATAGTCGAGCACCGCGAGCTCGGCCTGTGCCGGTGAAGCGGTGCGCAGGTACAGGTTGAGCGGTGTCATGCGCCGCTCGATGTACAGGTGATCGAGGATGACGTCGTCGCCCTCGAAGTGCACCGTGCCGGCCGTCTCGGTGGCGAGTTCCTCGAGCAGCTCCGGCGCGAAGCGTGCGCGCGGGAAGCGCAGCCGTTTGAATTCCTGCGCATCGACCAGCCGCCCCGCGCGGTCGTGCCGGAAGACGTAGGCGTATTTCGCGAGCACTTCCTCCCGCAGCACGTTCTTCGGGTACGGGAAGCGGTCGCGGATCACCTTGAAGACGATGTCGAAGGACGGCAGCGTGAAGCACACCATCACGAGGCCGCGCTCGCCGGGTGCGTGCACGAAGCGGTCGGTCGTCTGTTCCATGTGGCGCAGCAGTTCCCGGAAGCGCTCGGTCTTGCCCTGCTTGGCGCGGCCGAGCACCGTGAACAGCTCGCTGACGGGCTTTTTCGGCAGCAGCGACTTCAGGAACACGACCGCCTCGCCGACCCGGTCGAGGTCGGCATGGAAATACGAGCGCGTGAACCCGAACACGATGCTGACATCGGCTTCCGCGAGCATCACGGCATCGACGTGGATGCCGCTCTCCGTGTTTTTGAGAGCGATCACGAGCGGTACCGTGAACCCGCGCCCGGTCATGCGCCCGACGAGGAAGGCCCGCGTCATCTGGTAGAAGACCGGGCGGATCAGGTCGATCCGCGTCAGCGTGCGGCGCTCCCCGAGCGTCGCGAGGTGCGCGGCGACTTCGGACGCGACATGGGCCACGCTGCGATCGAAATCCTTCCACGGCGAGCGAAAGCGCAGGTCGCCGAGGACATCCTCGATGAGGAGCGGCAGGGAGCCGCGGTTGACGTAGACGTTGGTGACCACCTCGCTCGTCACGCTCGCGAGCGGGTCGAGGTCGGCGGCGACGAACTCGATCTCGGGTGCGACGCCCACCGTGCCGTGCAGCCGGCGCGTGATCGAGCTGAAATAGGTCTTGGTGAACTCGCGATCGGGGAGCTGATCGATCTGGGCGCTGAACTGCGCCCGGATCGCCCGCCACAGGCCCCGGTCGTGCGCCCGCCCGCCGAGTTTCAGGCGCATTTCCGCGATCGCCCGGTCGACCCAGCGATCGTAGAGTTCGATGCGCTCGACGGCGTCGCGCTGGCTGCCCTTCCAGTCGCGCGCGTCGAAGCGCTGCGGCGCGCGCCGCGTGATCGCACGGAACTCGGCGTTGTAGTCCGCGAAAGCGGCGGCGATGTGCCGCGCGCAGTCCTCGGCCAGCGCGGAGTCCGCGGTCACGCAGCGCGTTCCGGCAGCACTCAGAGGTTGCGGATCAGTGCGTCGGCGAACTCGCTGCACTTCACTTCGGTGGCGCCCTCCATCAGGCGTGCGAAGTCGTAGGTGACGGTCTTCTGGCCGATCGTGCGGTCCATCGCGCCGAGGATGGCGTCGGCCGCTTCGGTCCAGCCCATGTAGCGCAGCATCATTTCACCCGACAGGATCACCGAGCCCGGGTTCACCTTGTCGAGGTTAGCGTACTTCGGCGCCGTGCCGTGCGTCGCCTCGAACACCGCGTGGCCCGTGACGTAGTTGATGTTGGCGCCCGGCGCGATACCGATGCCGCCGACCTGCGCCGCGAGCGCGTCCGACAGGTAGTCGCCGTTCAGGTTGCAGGTCGCGAGCACGTCGAACTCGTCGGGGCGCGTCAGCACCTGCTGCAGCGTGATGTCGGCGATCGCGTCCTTGATGATGACCTTGCCGGCCTTCTTCGCCGCGTCCTGCTCGTCGTTCGCGTACTTTTCGCCGCTCTGCGCCTTGGTGCGCTCCCACTGTTCCCAGGTGTAGACCTTGTCGCCGAACTCGCGTTCCGCGAGCGCATAGCTCCAGTTGCGGAAAGCGCCCTCGGTGTATTTCTGGATGTTGCCCTTGTGCACGATCGTGACGCTCTTGCGCCCGTTCACGACCGCATACTCGACGGCCGCGCGGAACAGGCGCTCGGTGCCTTCCTGCGACACGGGCTTGATGCCGATGCCCGAGGTATCGGGAAAGCGGATCTTCGCGTAGGCCTTCGGGAAGGCCTGCCTGAACATTTCCTTGAACTTGCGGTTCTCCTCGCTGCCCTGCTCGAATTCGATGCCCGCGTAGATGTCTTCGGTGTTCTCGCGGAAGATCACCATGTTCACCTTGCCGGGGTTCTTGACGGGCGAGGGCACGCCCTTGAACCACTGCACCGGGCGCAGGCAGACATAGAGGTCGAGCAGCTGGCGCAGCGCCACATTCAGCGAGCGGATGCCGCCGCCCACCGGGGTCGTCAGCGGGCCCTTGATCGACACCAGGTATTCCCGGCACGCCGCGACGCTCTGGTCCGGCAGCCAGGTGTTGAAGAGCTTGTTCGCTTTCTCGCCCGCGTAGATCTCGAGCCAATGGATGCGGCGCCGGTCGCCGTACGCCTTCGCCACCGCGGCATCGAGCACGCGCACGCTGGCGCGCCAGATGTCGGGGCCCGTGCCGTCGCCCTCGATGAACGGAATGATCGGGCGGTCGGGCACGACGAGCTTGCCGTTCCTGACGGTGATCTTCGCGCCGCCGGCGGGCGGGACGATCTCGAGGCTCGGGGCGGTGGACATTCAACGGCTCCTTGGTAAACCGCGGAATTCTAGCATGTAGAATGCCGGTCCATGAGCCGCACCCTGAATACGGCCCCCGCGGCCGACGGCTTCCGGATGCCGGCGGAATACGCGCCTCACGACGGCTGCTGGATGCTGTGGCCCGAACGCCCCGACAACTGGCGCGACGGCGCGCGCCCGGCGCAGGAGGCGTTCATCGCGGTGGCGACTGCGATCGCCGCGTTCGAACCGGTCACGATCGGCGTCGCGCCTTCCCAGTTCGAGTTCGCGCGGGCACGCGTCCCGGCGCACGTCCGCCTCGTCGAGCTCTCGTCGAACGACAGCTGGATGCGCGATGTCGGGCCGACCTTCGTCGTGAACGACCGTGGCGAGCGTCGCGGCATCGACTGGCGCTTCAACGCCTGGGGAGGGCTCGAGGGTGGCCTGTATTTCCCGTGGGACGCGGACGATCTCGTCGCGCGCAAGGTGCTCGAGTGCGAGCGGGCCGACCGCTATCGCGCGACGATCGTGAACGAAGGCGGCGCGATCCACGTGGACGGCGAGGGGACGCTGCTCGTGACCGAGGAGTGCGTGCTGAACCCGAACCGCAACCCGACGCTGTCCCGTGAGCAGCTCGAGGCGGAGTTCCGCGCCTGGCTCGGCGTGCACACCGTGCTGTGGCTCGGCGAGGGCGTGTTCAACGACGAGACGGACGGCCACATCGACAACCTCGCGTGCTTCGTGCGCCCGGGTGTCGTCGCGCTCACGTGGACGGACAATCGCCGCGATCCCCAGTACCGCATTTCCCGCGATGCGTGGGAGCGGCTCAACGACGCGCGCGATGCGCGCGGGCGGCGGCTCCTGGTGCACAAGCTGCCGATGCCGGGGCCCTTGCGGATGACCACGCGCGAGGCGCGCGGCGTGCTGACGCGCGACGGCGCCAGGGCGCGCCGCGCGGGAGTGCGCCTCGCCGGCAGCTACGTGAACTTCTACATCGCGAACGGCGGGGTCGTCGTGCCGCTGCTCGATGCGCGCACCGACGGCGCCGCGCTGCGCAGGATCGCGGCGCTGTTCCCGGGCCGCCGGGTCGTCGGCGTTCCGGGGCGCGAGATCCTGCTCGGCGGCGGCAACATTCACTGCATCACCCAGCAGGTGCCGGCTCATGGCAAAGGCGCTCGACGCGAGAAGACTTCCGGCTGAGCTGCGGGTTCGCCCGGGCGCCCGAGCCCGCCTGCGCGATGCGGCGGCCGCGCACACGCACGGGTGGAACAGGGAACAGGCCGAAGAGGCGCTCGATCGCAACCGCAAACGCCTCGAGAAGCTGCAGTACGCGCTCTACGCCGAGAATCGCGCCGCGCTGCTCGTGGTGCTGCAGGGCATCGACACGGCGGGCAAGGACGGCACGATCCGCCACGTGATGACGGCCTTCAACCCGCAAGGCTGCACCGTGCACTCCTTCCGGGCGCCGAACGACCTCGAGCGTCGTTACGACTACCTGTGGCGTGCGCACCTGCACGTGCCGCCACGCGGTTCGGTGGCGATCTTCAACCGTTCGCACTACGAGGACGTGCTCGTCGTGCGCGTCGAAAAACTCGTGCCGGCGCGCGTCTGGCAACGGCGCTACCGGCACATCAACGACTTCGAGCGGCTGCTGACCGACTGCGATACGCGCGTGGTGAAGATATTCCTGCACGTCGGCAAAGCCGAGCAGAAGGAGCGGCTCGAGGCGCGGCTCGAGGACAGCGACAAGAACTGGAAGTGGGACGCCGCGGATCTCGGCAAGCGCAGGCAGTGGCGCGAATATGTGGCGGCCTATGAGGCGATGCTGACCCGTTGCTCGACCGCGCTCGCGCCGTGGCATGTCGTGCCCGCGGATCGCAAGTGGTTCCGCAACTTCGCGGTGTCGCAGATCCTCGTGCACGAACTCGAAGCGCTGTCGCCGAAGCTCCCGCAGCTCGACCTCGACCCGAAGCGCTACAGGATATTCTGATCGCGCTCGGCCGCGGCCAGCCATTCCTTCTGGGTTCGCCGGTAGTGCGCCGGCGCGATGCGCGCCTGGTCGAGCAGTGCCCGCAGCACCTGCGCGGATTCCCCGCCACGCCCGGCCTTGCGCAGCAGCGCCGCGTAGCGCACGGCCGCTTCCGCGCCGGGGTAATACGCCGCGAGCGTCGCATACTCGTCGAGCGCCTTGTCCTGGTCGCCCGCCGCCTCCATCGCGCGGGCGTACAGCAGGTGGCCGTCGGGGCTCCTGAACCCGGGCGTCGCCGCGATCAGCCGATCGAGGGTGTCGCGCGCGCCGGCCGGATCGCCACTGTCGAACTGTGCCTGCGCGAGTCCGAGCATCAGCTTGGGGTCGTGTTCGTACAGGCCTGTCAGTGCGTTGCGATATACATCGATCGCCTCGGCATGCCGACCCTGTCTCGCGAGTTCGTCCGCGTACGCCTGCCGCGACGCGACGTCGCCCGAGATTTCCGCGTGGCTCTTCGTCTCGCGCAGGTTGCGGCCCGGGTCGAGCGCGCGCGAGACGCCGCGCGCGGCGCGGCGCGCGGTGCGGCTGCGCAACAGGTCGGGGACCAGTTCGACCGCGACGTACGCAATGACGCCCGGAAACGACAGCAGCGCGAGTACCCATATCCAGAGCTGGTTCCGGCCGGTCTTGATGCAATGGATGATCAGGAGCGCCTGGAAAATGACCGACAGGACGATGAAGAACATGAAGCAAGTGTAACGTCAATCTGCCCGCTGCGGCGCGGATGCCGCGCAAAACGTGGCGCACGCCGCGGAACCGGCGTGCCTCCGCCGGGTCGAACCGGTCACGAGGCGCGCCGGTGCACCTCGCGTCGCGCGACGCGCGCATCAACACAGGAGATTCCAGTATGAATACAAGTAACCGGGGCCATGGGCCGAAGGAGCGCCTCGCCGTCACCGGTGCCGCTCTCGTGGTGAGTGCACTGCTGAGCAGTGCCGCGCTGGCCGATCAACTCCCGGGTGTCCACGTGCAGGCGATGCGCGTGCACAAGGAGCGCGTCATGGATCCGTCGAGCCCGTTTCCCGTCGACGAGATCACGCTGAGTTATCACGTCAGCCCCATGGGGCTCGACTTGAAGACCAGGGAAGGCGCCAAGGCCCTCGAGAAGCGCGTCGAGGACGCCGCCGCCTCGGCGTGTCGCGAGATCGGCAAGCTCTATCCGCTCTCCGAGCCGGACGACTATGAGTGTGCGCACATCAGTGCACACGCGGCGATGCCGCAGGTCGAGGCGATGGTGGCCGCCGCAAAGGGTGGCGGCTGATCGGCTGTCACCGCCGGTGTCGGCGGCCCCTGGCCGTGAATCCACCGCACGATGGTGCCGGGGCTCGTCGGAGCCTTGAGCCGCGGTGAAGCGTTGTGCAACGATGGCAAGGTGCCAGGCAATGAAATACACGTGCGCTGCGGCGTGACACGAGCCGCAGCGACGGTGGCGCTTTGCGCGCTGTCAGGATGTGCGGCGGGCCCCGACTTCAGGATGCCCGAGGCGCCCCCCGTCGATCGCTATACCGCGTCGCCGCTGCCGTCATCCACGACTTCGGCCGGTGCGGCGGGCGGTGATGCGCAACGGTTCCTCAGAGGCCATGATGTCCCGCAGCGCTGGTGGACCACGTTCGGCAACGCGGAGCTCGACCGCCGTGTCGAGCTTGCATTGACGCACAGCCCGACCATTGCGTCCGCCCATCCCGCGCTCCGGCAGGCCGAGGAGACAGCCGCCGCTGCGGGCAGCGCGCGGTTCCCTGCGCTCGATGCAAGCGCCGGTGCTGCGCGGGAGAAGGGCGCGTCCGCGCCCGCCGGGACGTCGGGCAGCACCGGGCCACTGACCGTCTACAACGTCGGCGTCGACGTGGGTTACGTATTCGACATCTTCGGCGGCGTACGCCGCAACGTCGAAGCCCTGCGGGCGCAGGCCGATGTCGAGCGCGCGCAGCTCGATGCCACGTATATGGCGCTCGCCGCCAATGTCGTCGCCGCGTCGCTGCAGGAGGCTTCGCTCCGCGAGCAGGTGGACGCGACCGGACGGATCGTGGCGTCGCTGCAGGAGGAACTCGCCATCGCGCAGACGCAGCAGGCGATCGGTGCGCGATCGCTGGCCGACACGCTCGCCGTGCGCTCGCAATTGTCCCGGACCCAGGCGTCCCTGGCGCCGCTCGAACAGCAACTCGCGGCCATCCGCAACCAGCTCGCGACCTATCTCGGGGCTGCGCCCGCGCAGCTCGAGTTGCATCCGGTCTCGCTCGATCACGTCACGCTGCCCGCGGACATCCCGGTGAGCCTGCCCTCGACGCTGGTCGCGCTGCGGCCCGACATCCGCGCGGCCTCGGCAGCGCTGCACGCGGCGACCGCGCAGGTCGGCGTCGCGACCGCCGACATGCTGCCGCAGATTTCGCTTGCCGCCGGCGCGGGCTCCGCCGCGCTGCGCGCCGGGGAGCTTTTTTCCACGGGGACTGGCACGTGGTCGGTCGGAGCCAACCTGCTGCAGCCGCTGTTCCACGGCGGTGAACTGCGGCACCGCAGGCGCGCTGCGCAGGCCGCGATGGAGCAGGCCCGGGCCGACTGGCAGCAGGTCGTGTTGACCGCCTTCCGGAACGTGGCCGATGCGCTGCAGGCACTCGAGTATGATGCCCGGGCGCTCTCGGCGCAGGACACCGCCGCGCGCGACGCGGAAGAGCTGCTGTCACTCACCCGCACGCAATACCGCGTCGGCGCCACCGATTACCTCGCCCTGCTGTCCGCCGAACAGCAGGTCCAGCAGGCACGTATCGCGCTGATCCAGGCGCGAACGTCGCGGCTCGCCGATACCGCGGCGCTCTACACCGCATTGGGCGGTGGCGGGTGGTACGGCGCACTGCACACCGAGGCCGAATGAACGACAACGATTCCATCGCCCGACCGAACCTGCGCAAGCGCCTGGTCATCATGCTCGCGATCGTGGGCGCGCTGTTCGCATTGCTGATCGGCTTCAACACCTTCAAGGGCATCATGATCGGCAAGGCCATGAAGTCCATGGGCAACCCGCCGCAGACCGTCGCCACGATGGTTGCCGCGTATCAGCCGTGGCAGCCGCGACTCGAGGCGGTCGGCGATGTGCGTGCCGTGCACGGCGTCGATCTCGCCCTCGACATCGCCGGACTCGTCGACCGCGTCGATGTGCGTTCGGGCGCCCGGGTCAGGGAAGGCCAGGTGCTCATGAAGCTGGTCGACGCCCAGGACCGCGCCACGCTCGCTGCACTGCAGGCGAGCGCGCAGCTCGCAAAGTTGACGGCGGAGCGCTCGCAGGAGCAGCTCGCCGCGCGGGCGATCAGCCCCGCGCAGCACGATGCCGACATGGCGAACCTGAAGACCGCGCAGGCGCAGGCGGCTTCGCAGGCGGCGCTGGTGGCGCGCAAGACCCTGCGTGCGCCGTTCGCCGGGCGTATCGGCATCATCACCGTCAATCCGGGGCTCTACCTCAATGCGGGCGATACGGTGGCGACCCTGCAGAAGCTCGATTCGGTGTACGTCGATTTCACGGCGCCGCAGGTTGCCGTGGGCGGGCTGCAGGTCGGCGTCGAGGTCGAGGTCACGACCGACGCCTATCCCGGGACAGTCTTCGCCGGAGTGATCAGCGCCATCGATCCGAAAGTCGACGTCGAGACGCGCAACCTGCGTGTCGAGGCGACCGTAGCCAATCCGGACGAGCGCCTGGTGCCGGGCATGTTCGTCAAGGTCGCGGTGCCGACCGGCGGCGAACAGCGTTACCTCACGTTGCCGCAGACCGCGATCTCGTACGCCCCGTTCGGCGATACGGTGTTCGTGGTGCGGGAAGGCACGCCGCCGCATGTCGAGCAGGTCGTCGTGACGGTGGGGCCGACCCGCGGCGACCAGGTGGCGGTGCTGTCCGGAATCGCGGCGGGCGAGGTGGTCGTCACCAGCGGACAACTGAAACTGAAAAACGGTACGCCGGTCAAGGTCAACAACGCGGTGCAGCCGACGTTCGACGCGGATCCGCACCCGGTGGAGCAGTGATGGCCGCTCGCCGCAAGCCTGCCCGCGGCGGGCTTCGCCCATGAAGTTCACCGACCTGTTCGTCGAGCGCCCGGTCCTCGCTGCCACGGTCAGTCTCCTGATCCTGGTGCTGGGCGTGCGCGCATTGACGTCGCTGCCGATCCGGCAATACCCGGAGACGCAGAATGCGACGATCACGGTGCAGACGGTCTACTTCGGCGCGGACGCGCAGACCATGGCCGGCTTCATCACGCAGCCGCTGGAGCAGGCCATTTCACAGGCCCAGGGCATCGATTACCTGACGTCGACGAGTACTCCGGGCACCTCGCAGATCACCGCGACGCTGCGCCTCAACTACGATGGCAACGAGGCCCTCACAGAAATCTCCGCGCTGGTGAATTCGGTCAGGAACCGCTTGCCGCAGGCCGCGCAGCAGCCGGTGATCACGCTGCAGACGGGCGACCAGATTGCCTCGATGTTCCTCGGGTTCACGTCCTCGACCCTGCCGACCAACCAGATCACCGACTACCTGACCCGTGTCGTGCAGCCGCAGCTGAACGCGGTCGAGGGCGTGCGCAGCGCCGAGATCCTCGGCGGGCGTACCTTCGCGCTGCGCGCGTGGCTCGATCCGGTGAAGATGGCCGCGCACGGAGTCACCGCGAGCGAGGTCAACCAGGCGCTCGCCGCCAACAATTACCTCTCGGCGATCGGCACGACCAAGGGCCAGATGGTCAGCGTCAACCTGACGGCGGCCACCGATCTGCACAGCGTGGACGAATTCAGGAACCTCGTCGTGAAGTCCCGCGGCGCCGACGTCACGCGCCTGCGGGACATCGCCGGCGTGGAGCTCGGGGCGGAGAACTACGACTCCGTCTTCGCCTTCGACGGCAAACCCACGGTTGCGATCGGCATCAACGCGGCCCCGGACGCCAATGTCCTCGACGTCATCAAAGGGGTGCGCAAGGTATTTCCCGGCATCCAGGCGCAGCTGCCCGCCGGGTTGACCGCGTCGATCGATTACGACGGGACCGATTTCATTCGCGCCTCGATCAGCGAGGTCGTGAAGACGCTGATCGAGACACTCGTCATCGTCACGGTCGTGATCTTCCTCTTCCTCGGCACGCTGCGCGCCGTGCTGATCCCGGTGCTGGCCATGCCGCTGTCGCTGATCGGCGCGTTCGTGGCGATGCAGCTGCTCGGCTATTCGGTCAACCTGCTCACCCTGCTCGCGCTGGTGCTCGCGATCGGACTCGTGGTCGACGACGCGATCATCGTCGTCGAGAACGCGGACCGGCACATGAAGGACGCGCGCTCGCCGTTCGAGGCGGCACTGCTCGCCGCGCGCGAACTGGCCGCGCCGATCGTCGCGATGACCGTCGTGCTGATCGCCGTCTATTTGCCGATCGGGTTCCAGGGCGGGCTCACCGGTGCGCTGTTCACGGAGTTCGCGTTCACGCTCGCCGCGGCCGTGGTGGTCTCGGCGATCATCGCACTCACGCTCTCGCCGATGCTGTGCGCGAGGGTGCTGCGCGGGTCCGATCACGAGCGGCCGCTGGTCAGGCGCATCGATCGGGTGTCGGACTACCTGCGCGATCGCTACCGGGCCCTGCTGCATGCGTCGCTGGATACCCGGGCGGTGGCCATCGTGTTCGGCGCTCTGGTCCTCGCCGGCAACGCCTACCTGTTCGTGACCGCCAAGTCGGAACTGGCGCCGCAGGAAGACCAGGGCATCGTGCTGGTGCAGACGCAAGGGCCGCCGAACGCGACCGTCACCCAGATGCAGATGTATTCGGGCCAGGTGTTCGACGTCGCGAAGTCGATGCCGGAGTTCACCCATGCGTTCCAGTTCACGGGCATGGGTGCGGTCAACCAGGCCTTTACCGGCATCATGCTGGCGCCGTGGGCGCAACGCGATCGCAGCGCGTCGCAGGTCCAGCAGGCCCTGCAGCCGCCGCTCAACGACATCGCCGGTGCCCGCATGGCGGTGTTCCAGTTCCCGTCGTTGCCGGGTGCATTCGGCATGCCGGTACAGTTCGTGATCAAGACCACCGACCCCTTGCAGAGCCTGCACGACGTGGCCGAGCAGGTGCGGGCGAAGGCGCAGGCGTCCGGCATGTTCTTCTTCACCAACAGCGACATGAAGATCGACCAGCCGCAGGCGACCGTGACACTCGATCGCGACAAGGTGTCGGCGCTCGGCCTGACCCAGCAGGACGTGGGCGCGGCGCTGTCGGCGGCGCTGGGCGGCAACTACGTCAACTATTTCTCGATGTCGGGGCGCGCCTACCGCGTGATCTCGCAGGTGGCGCAGGTGAACCGCCTGAATCCGGCACAACTCGACGACTACTACATCAGGACGCCCGCGGGCGAGATGATCCCGGCCTCCACCGTCGCGCACCTCACGTACCAGACGGTGCCGGAATCGATCAACCATTTCCAGCAGCTGAATTCGGCGACGATTGCCGGCGTGATCGCACCCAGCGTGTCGCTCGGCAACGCCCTCACGTTCATGCAGGATGCGTTGCGGGAGGTGGCGCCCTCGGGTTACAGCGCCGATTTCGCCGGCCAGTCACGCCAGTACATCCAGGAATCCAGCGGCTTCCTGCTCACGATGCTGTTCGCGATCATCATCGTGTTCCTCGCGCTGTCCGCACAGTTCGAGAGTTTCCGCGATCCGCTCGTGATACTGGTCGCGGTGCCGATGGCCACGTTCGGCGCGCTGCTGTTCATCAACCTCGGGCTTTCGACGCTCAATATCTACACCGAGGTGGGGCTCGTGACGCTGGTCGGGCTCATCAGCAAGCACGGCATCCTGATGGTGGAATTCGCGAACGATCTGCAGCGACAGCAGGGCTACGCCAAGCGCGCCGCCATCGAGCAAGCCGCCGTGGTGCGCCTGCGCCCGATCCTGATGACGACGCTCGCGATGGTGCTGGGCGTCGTGCCGCTGGTGGCCGCGGCGGGCGCGGGTGCCGCCGGCCGCCACAGCATGGGCCTCGTGATCTTCACCGGTCTGTCGATCGGCACGCTGTTCACGCTGTTCGTCGTGCCGGCGGTGTATCTCGTGATCGGCGCGGATCACCAGGTCGGCCGGGCCGACGCGAAAGACGGGGCCCGGCCGGATCCCGAGCCGCAGCCACGCTGAGGCGGCTGCGGCTCGGGCGGTCGACCGGTGGATCGGCGCGTGCTCCGCACGCGCCTCACCGACCCTTCAGCCGTGCAGCGACTTGACGTATTCGGCGACCGCCTGCAACTGTTCGGGCTTGATCATCGGCCAGGGTGTCATCAACGGCGAGCCGCCGTGCTTGGCGGCGCCGTCGTGCACGATCGCCTTGATGTCGTCGATATCACCCTTCGTGCCGTTGCCGTTGACGTCGTACTTGAACATGTTGTCGGCGAAGTCCGCGGGCTTCGGATTCAGGGCCGCCGACGCAGGCCCGTCGCCCTTGCCCGTGGCGCCGTGGCAGGTCAGGCAATAGGTCTTGTAGATTTTCCCGCCAGCCTCGAGGCCCGCGCTCGCGACGGTTTCAGCCGGCGCAGCGGCGGTCGATTCGGCGGCCACTTCGGTCGTCGCTTCGGTCGTCGCTTCGGTGGCTGCGGCCGGGGTCGTGGCGGCGGCCTCGGGGGCGCTTGCTGCCGTGGTGGCTGCCGCCGGTTCCTTCCTGGCGCAGCCCTGCGCAAGGAGGAGGGCCGCCATGGCGGCCGACAGCATCAGGCCCGATGTACGAATCTTCATGTTTGCTCCTGGTCAATGAAACGTGGTGCGCGGCAATCAAGGTGCGCGCAACATCGCAGCTTGCCGCAAAGTGCCGCCGACGTACAGGATGAAACCTCGCTCTCCTGTCGACGATTCAGCGCGACATTGCCCGCCGCGCATGGCATCGGCGAGGTTCACTGCCCGACGACGAGCGTGGAGAGCGCCGAAGAGCGGCGATCAGCCCGCGGCGTTCGCGCCGGAATCTGCACGTGCAACCGAATGCGCCGCGGGCCGCCGCGAGGAGGGCACACCGTCGCGAGACGGTGCGCTCGACCCGCGAGGAATCGGGCAGTGAGCCTCGCCGATGCCTCCGCGGCGCGCACCGCCGCACGGAACCTGCGGCCCGAGCTGATACCGTACGGCGACGAACGCCGCCCGCGCGCGCCCCGGGAAACAGCGGAATTGACCAAACGCAAAGTCCGCGCGATCGGCGCCGGCCGTGTCGGCTGGTCCGGGAGCTGCAGCTCACTCACCCCGGCGTTTTCTCCATGTCGCGTATTGAATCCGTTCGAAGCGCCCACAGGCCTGTCACGCTCGCCACGACCGCCACGACGCTCACATAGTATGCGGGCGCCTGTGCATCGGAACGTAACCATAAAGTTACGACCAACGGCGTGAGGCCGCCCGATACCGCGTAGGCGACATTGTAGGAGAGCGATATCCCTGAAAAGCGGACCGTCGGGGGAAAGGCATGAACCATGAATGCCGGCACCGCGCCGACCACCCCGACGCAGAATCCCGTCAATATGTACACAGGACTGAAGTACGCGGGCGCCTTCGCCAATGTCCAGTACAGCAGCAGCGATGAAAGCAGCAAGCCTGTTGCGCCGACCAGCAGAGTGCGCGCGGCACCGAAGCGGTCCGCTGCCATCCCATAGGCGACGCACGCGAATGCCAGGCTCAATGTCGCCCAGCTGTTCGCCTCCAACGCCTGTTGCGCCGGGAGTTGGTAGCTGGTCTGCGCCAGCGCAGGCGTCATCAGAATGACGACGACAATTCCGGCGGTCAGCAACCAACTGAAGATCATCGAGCGTGCCACGGCGGTGCGGTGATCACGCAAGACCTGCCGTAACGGCAGACCTTCGACCAACGCGCGACGCGCACGCAATTCCTTGAATACGGGCGTCTCATGCAGGTAGCGACGCAGCCAAAGCGCGAGAAGTCCGAACAGACCGCCGATTACGAACGGCACGCGCCAGTAGCCGGCCAGGACCTGCTCTTCACTCCACACCGAGTGGATCGCATTGGCCATGAGTGAACCCATCAGTATGCCCATTGTCAGGCCGAAGGTGAGCACGCCGCAGGCAAGGCCGATGCGTGATGGTGGCACATGCTCGGACGCGAACACCCAGGCGCCCGGCACTTCGCCTCCGACCGCAGCGCCCTGAAGCAATCGCATTACCAACAGCATCAGAGGTGCGGCAAGTCCTGCCGACGCATAGGTGGGCAACATCCCCATCAGGAGCGTGGGCACCGCCATCAGCAGCACGCTGACCATGAACATGCGCTTGCGGCCGTCGCGATCGCCAAAATGCGCCATGATGAGGCCGCCGAGCGGGCGTGCCAGATAGCCTGCGGCGAAGATGCCGAACGTTTGCACCTGCCGCAGCCACTCGGGAATGTCCGGCGGGAAGAACACCTTGCCGATGACCGCGGCAAAGAAAACAAAGATGACGAAATCGTAGAACTCGAGTGCACCGCCCAGTGACGCGAGCGCGAGCGTGCGGCGATCCTGCCCCGACAATTGCCACGATTTGAGATCAGATGTCATTGGAGGTCCTCGACAGTTCGTTGAAATTCGCGGTGCGCACGAGCTGGGCGGGTCGTTCATGATCACGCAAGTGTTCAGAGGAATCGGCAGACGGCGAACCCGATGCGCGGAGCCGATGTGACACAGGAGCGGCTGTTCAGCTACACAGCAAGCTGCGTGCGGCGGGTGACACCGGCGCATCGCGGTGTGGGTGGCCAGGGGCGAGGTGCGGATCA
Organism: Steroidobacteraceae bacterium; assembly: GCA_050249415.1. Lineage (GTDB taxonomy): Bacteria > Pseudomonadota > Gammaproteobacteria > Steroidobacterales > Steroidobacteraceae > CADEFQ01. The sequence goes on along the minus strand of JBFWQO010000010.1, from coordinate 73,644 downwards.
GGCACCCGACCAAGGCAAGATCCTGGCGCACCTGGAGAAGCCCGCACCGGATGACCATCAAGCCGAACTGCCACTCGGAGTGCGCGCACCGCCCACACAGCTCGCGACTGCGGGCGACGGTTCCGGCGGCTCGGCTTCGCGCTACGGCGCAGGCGCGTGGTACTTCGTCAACGGCCGTCAGCGCGGCCGACGCACGGCGACGCTTCCTGGCCAATTGCCATACGCCTCGGTTGTCACGCCGTTTCGGCTGGACCCCTGGTATTGCGCCTGACCGCTGACCGCCTGCACCTCGATCGCGCCACCGGATGAGGCGATGACTCCCGAATGGACGGCTGCCCTGCAGATCCGGGAATCGTCGGTATAGGGACCGACGCCCCAGACGTTTCCGGAACCGGCTTGCGCCGCAGTGCATGAACAGGTGAGCGTGGACCCGGAGCCGCGCAGGCTCTCCACCGTATCCGGACACGATGGCAACGAGGCCGGCGCGGCTGCCGCCCGTGCGGAAGCACCGGCAATCGCGCCGGAATCCGTCGGCGCCGCAACATCGACGGCAACGATCTGTCCGGTAGCCAACCGAACGAAACCCGAATCGTCCAGCGGCGGATACGAGGGCACCGTGCCGCAAGTCTCGTCATCGGCCCAGAATATTCCCCAGATATTGAGACTCGTGTTCACACCCGCGAGGATTGCCTCCGTTGCTGCCGTCCCGGCCACACCGACGACGGCGCCGACGGCGATCGCCGCCTTGGGGCTCGCCGGAGAGGCCACGAGACCGCCGGCCGCGCCGAGGATCGCACCGATCACATAGCCCATCGCCCGATCGGCATCGGCGACGACACAGGCGGTCGGGTGTTCGAAATCTGCAATCGCTTGTCCGGCCGCGTCGACGACCGCTGCCGGTGCGAACTTGCACGCTTCACCCCAGTCGCCACCGGCGTTCCAGAGAACAGACGAGTAGCTGCGCTTGCCCTCCAGCGAAATGCCGCCGGCATTGGCGTCCGCGGACTCCATGTCCGCGACACACCCATTGTCCCGGAAGGATCCCCATTTGAGCGGTACGGCACAGGCCTCGTCCCGATACCATTCGCCCCAGATGCCGGTCGCCAGCGCGTCTTTCGCACAGCGGTCCGGGACGCCCCAATCTTCCTTTCCGGCAACCTTCGAGGTATCCGTCTTCCCGCAATCCGCTTCCCAGTTGCGGCTGTCCAGCAGCCGGGCGGAATAGACCTGCTTGTCCGGACCGAAGCAGCCGGCCTTCTTCCAGTACTTCGGGTCTTCCCAGCGCGCAGTCGCCGGACATGCCTTGTCATTGGCGACGGTCCACTTGCCCCAGATGCCGGTCGAAAGTGGATCCTTCTGGCACGATTTCGGCTGGCCGGATGCACCGTGCTGATTCAGGTCCGGCGGCTTCTGCCCGGAAATCCTGCCCTCGCAGGTGTCTTCCCACGACTGGGCCCATGGAATTCCGTCCAGCCTCGCCGTTACCTCGCCCTGGTTCGGTCCAGTACAGGCGTGCCGGACCCCGGTCCACCGAAGCGCGGCGGAGTAGGTCGCCGGCGGCAAGGCGGACAGAATCGCGATCAGGATGGCCTGCCTGATGGGCCCTTGCATTTTTTTTCGTGACGAAGCGATTGGTGACGAGATCGTCCCGCCAACGGGATTCGCCGTCAAGGCGCACCGCCAGCATCGGCCCACGCGACATCCGGCGGCGGGGGCGGCTGGCGCAGGCACGCGCAAATCGCGCGCCTCAAGCCGTGATCGAGCTGGACGGATTGTGGCCTGCATAGAGGGCGTTTATCGAGTCTGGCATTCAGTGCTGTCCCAACGTTGAAGGATTCGGCGTGCATAAATTACCGGTCAGACACGCAATGCAAAGTTCGCACGCGCGAGCGACTTGATCTCGGTCCAGCGACGCTACTCGATGAGTTCGTCGGAGGTTGCCCGGGAACCACCCTTGTATGCGATAGCCGGACGCCAGCAGGGTCATGATTTCACTCACCGTTGCGACTGCCGAAAGCCATGGCACTTTCTGGCGATGCGAGATGGCCTGGCTCATACGAGCAGATTCCGTGCATTGGTCCCGACGTTCACGTTGGTGGTGTCCGGCTTGTCCTGATCGACGCGGGAGTACATGCGCGCGAGTCGGGCAGCGGGCCGATGAAACTCACCCACCCGATGTCACGAAATAGCGACCTATGGCAATTGGCCCGCGCGGGTGACACGTACAGTACCGCCTTCTTTCCGCACTGTCGGCTCCGCACCATCCGTCGGTATGGCCGGGACTGCATGCCATCCGCGACGATGATTATGCTGAACGGCGATTCCATTGCCGGCGTCGAAAATCGGCGGTTCGCAAGTCCTTCGATCTCCCGGACGTTGTGAGTCCGCTGTGTGCGGGGTCCGACTGCGACATTCTCCAATTGGACGGGCGTTGTGCCTTCGCTCGACCGCTGCATTGCGCACATCAATCGACGCGGTACTGAATCTCGACGAACGCCGCCCGCGCGCGCCCCGGGAAGTAGCGGTATTGACCAAACGCGAAGTCCGCGCGATCGGCGTAGGTCGTGTCGGCGAGATTCAGTGCGCGCAGCGACAGGCGCCACGCCGGCGCGGGGGACCAGCTCGCACGCAGGTTGACGAGGGTGTGGCCGGCGTACTCGTGCGTGTTCGATGCATCGAGCCAGTACCGCCCGACATCGAGCACCTCGAGCTCCGCATCGATCGTCGTTCGTGGCGACCAGCCGATGCGCAGGGCGTGCAGGTTGCGCGGCGCCGTGTCGATGTCGTTGCCGCTGCGGATCGTCTCGCCGCCCCCCGCCGATGCGCTGAAGGCGTAACGATGCCACGCGACGCTGCCCGCGGCGGCGAGCCGCCACGCGGGCGCGGGCCGCCACGCGAGTTCGTACTCGATGCCGCGATGGGTGGTGCGGCCGCCGTTCACGTTGAAACCGCTGCTGTCGCGCACGATGAGGTTGCGCTTCCCGAGTGCGAACGCGGCGATCGACCATGTGAATTGCGCGGTTTCGCCTCGCCACCCGAGTTCGCCGCCCTGCAGTTCCTCGGCGTCGAGGTCGGCAATGTTCTGCTGACTCTGCAGCCGGTAGAGCTCGGTTTGCTCGGGCGGCCGGAAGCCCCGTGACCAGCTGGCATAGAGACGCTGTCCGGCGGCGGGCGCATACATCACGTCGAGCTTCGGCGCGACATCGTCGAATGTGTCGCGACGGTCCGCCGGGCGGTTGTAGAGGCAGCCGCTTGCGCCGCAGGGCACGCCGCGATCGTCGGTGTTGCCCGCGAGCATGCGGTTGTCGTAGTCGTAGCGGGTCGTCTCGATGCGCAACGCCGCTTCGATCGACCACCGCGCGGCGGGCCGGAAGGCGAGCGTGGCGTAGCCCCCGGCCGTCGCGCCCTTCACGCGATAGTCGTAGTGCAGGCCTGCCGGGCGTATGGCATTCGCGGCAGGCGAGCCGTCGGTCGTGGGCTCCGCCTGGGATTCGCGCAAACCCGATTGCGAGAGCTCGGCATCGAGCCCGGCGCGCCAGCTCCATCGCGCCGAGACCGGCCGGCCGAGCGAACCGCCCGCGAGCACGCTCGTCTGTGCATTCTCCTCGAGCGGCTTGCCGAGGAGGAAGTGTTGCAGGAAGCGCATCTGCGAGCGCCGCGCGACGACGTGCAGCTCCTCGCGGCAACCCTCGCACGGCGCGCGTGACCAGATCGCCGAACCGCGCGTGCTCCATGCATTGCGGAACGCCTCGGGGTCGGGGTTTGAACGCACGAGCGCACGATCGCGATAGGCCTCGAAGCCGCGGATGTACCCGGCGGTTTGCTGGTTCAGCACTGTGCCGGCGGCGCGCACCCGGAGCAGTCCGCCGGCGAGACCGGTGTCGTCGTAGAGGAGGTTCAGCTTGCCCTCGTCATAGCCCGAATCGGCGCGGAATCCGCCGTCATGCGTCGCGATGCCGTAGGCACCGTAGCCGCGCGAACCCGCCTGCGCGCCGAGTGCGAGGCGCGCGCGGCGATAATCGTACGGACCGCCCTCGAGGCCGATGCCGATCCGCGGCAGTTGCGCGACCGCCGGCGTGCGCACGTTCACGATCCCGTGCACGGCGCTCGCGCCGTAAATCGCGGGGCCGGGTCCGCGATAGAGCTCGATGCCCTGCGCCTGCCCGGTGTTCACCTCGAACAGGTCGTTCGCGTTGCAGAACCCGACCGGGCGGATCGCGAGCCCATCCTCGGCCGCGAGGAAGGCGCCGCAGGCGCCCGCGCCGGTGAGCACCGGCGAGCGGATCGCGACGAGGCTCTCCTCGCCGCTGCCGCGCTGCACGTACACGCCCGCGACGCGGTTGACGGATTCGGCGTAGTGCGTCGCGCCCGTCCGTGCGAGCGCATCGGCGTCGACGACGCCGAGGCTCGCGGGCACGTCGATCAGTGGCACCGGCTGGCGCGTCGCCGTGATCGTGAGTTCCTGGAGGTCATCGGCATTCGCGGCCCACGCGCCCGTGCCCGCGAGTGCACCGAGGGCGAGCCAGCGAGTCAGCGGGGCAGCGCGTATGCGATGACGTAGTCCCCCTTCGGTGTGTCGAGGCCGCCGTGGCCGCCCGCTGCTATCACGACGAACTGGCGATGATCGGGGCCCGCACGATACGTCATGGGAGTGGCCTGGCCGCCGGCGGGCAATGCGCGTTTCCATAGTTCCTTGCCGGTTTCAACGTCGAATGCACGAATGCGGTTGTCCATCGATGCCGCGACGAACACGAGGTCCCCGGCGGTCACGATCGCGCCACCGAGGCTCGGCATGCCGAAATCGCGCGACGGCAGCCACGCGGGCGCCACCCCGCGCGTGCCGCCGAGCGGCACTTGCCAATCGATGCGATTTTTCTCGAGATCGACACTGACGAGGGTACCCCATGGCGGCCGCACGCATGGCAGGCCCCACGGCGACAGGAGCGGTTCGCGGCGCATGCCGTACGGCGTGCCGCGCTGCGTGGAAAAGTCCGAATGCGGATACTCGCCGGATTCACGTTGTGCCTGCAGCTGCGACCGCAGGGCTGCGCGCGGCAGGAGCGTGACGACCATGGGGAAATGGTTCACGACCGCAATGATGTGGTTCGTGCGCACATCATGGGCGACGCCGCCCCAGTTCACGCCGCCGACGTAGCTTGGAAAGAGGAGGGTTCCCGCGAGATCGGGCGGCGTATAGGCGCCCTCGTTGCGGTACTTCGAGATGAGCTCGCGACACTTGCCGCGATCCCAGAACGTGAGGCCCCAGGCGTCTTCGGGCCGGACCCGCGAGAGCGAAGCGAGCGGCGGCGTGGCCGGGAACGGCTGCGTGGGCGAGGCCTTTTCCCCGGGCACGCGCGAGGCGGGCACTTTGCGCTCCTCGATGCCGTAGACCGGCTCCCCGGTCTCGCGATCGAAGACGAACAGCAGGCCCGACTTGGTCGCCTGCACGACGGCCGCCACCGAGCGCGCTGCGCTTTCTATCTCGATCAAGGTCGGCTGTGCGGCGAGGTCGTAGTCCCACAGGTCGTGGTGGATCAGCTGGCGGAACCAACGCACGACACCGGTGCGCGCATCGAGCGCGACGAGCGAATTGGCCATGGTGTTGTCACCGAGCCGTTCGCCGCCGTAGAAGTCGGGGCTCGCCGAGCCCGTGGGGATGAACGCGATGCCGCGTCCCGGGTCCACCGTGATCGGGGCCCACGCGTTGGCGCCGCCCGTGCGCTGCGCCTGTTCGGCTCGCCAATGCGTGTACGTCGGGTGGTCCGGCGAGTCCGGGATCGGGTCGAACTGCCACAGCAGCGCGCCGCTGCGCGCATCGAAACCGCGCACGATGCCGCGTTCGAGCTCGACCCCGCGGTTGTCGCCGATCGCGGAGCCGACGATCACGACATCCTGGAAGGTCGCGGGCGGCGAAGTGACGAGGTATTCGCCCGGCGTGGTGAGGCGCGCATCGGCACCGAGATCCACGGCGCCACCGGCGCCGAAATCCGCGCACGGCTTGCCGGTCCCGGCATCGAGGGCGAGCAGCCGCGCGTCGAGCGTGCCCAGGAAAATCCGCCGCACGCAGGCGCCCGTGCGGGTGCGATCGGGATCTTCCCAGGCCGTGACGCCGCGCGACGTGGCCTCGGAGTAATGCCGTGCGCGTGGAACGTGCGAATCGTGGCGCCAGCGCTCCTTGCCCGTCGCGGGGTCGAGGGCGATCACGATGCCGGTCGCGGTCGAGAGGTACAGTCGGCCGAACGCGAGGACCGGGGTCGCCTCGAACGTGAGCTTGTCGGCGCTCGCGAAGCCCTGCCCCAGTTCGCCGGTGCGATAGGTCCACGCCACTTCGAGCCCGGCGACGTTGCCGCGATTGATTTCGCGCAAGGGCGAGTAGCGCTGCGCAAAACTGTCGCCGCCGTAATGCCCCCAGTCGCTGACGGCAGGCGATTGGCTGCGGGCGGCGCCGGCCGCGACGAGCAACGCGCACAGCAGGATTTTCCGCATGGCCGGATTATGGCGTATTGCGGGGCTGGTATCCTTCCTCGCGTGAAAGCCCGCCGCGTCGCCCTGCTGCTGCTCGCAGCGCTCCCGCTCGTCGCCGCCGCCGCCGAACGGCCGCGCATCGGGCTCGTGCTCTCGGGCGGGGGTGCGCGGGGCGCGGCGCACGTGGGCGTGCTGAAGGTACTCGAGGAGTCGCACGTACCGATCGATGCGATCGCCGGCACGAGCATGGGCGCGGTCGTCGGCGGGCTCTATGCGAGCGGCCTCTCCGCCGCCGAGATCGACGCGGCGCTGCGCGGCGTGAACTGGGAGGATCTGCTCGGCGACCGCCCGCCGCGCACCGACCTGTCGTTTCGCCGCAAGGAAGAGGACCGCAACTTCCTCGTGCGCCTGCCGCTCGGGCTGCACGGTGGGGAGTTCCGGCTGCCGAAGGGGCTCGTGCAGGGCCAGCGCCTGAACGACCTGCTGCGCCGGCTCACGCTGCCGGTCGCGACGATCACGGACTTCGATGCGTTGCCCACCCGGTTTCGCGCCATCGCCACCGATCTCGAAAGCGGCGAGCGGGTGGTGCTCGGCTCGGGCGATCTCGGCACCGCGATGCGCGCCAGCATGTCGGTGCCGGGCGTGTTCGTGCCGGTCGAGCGCGACGGGCGCCTGCTCGTCGACGGCGGGCTGGCCGACAACCTGCCGGTCGATGTCGCGCGCGCGATGGGTGTCGACGTGCTGATCGTCGTCGATGTCGGCTTCCCGCTGCTCGCGCGCGACCGGCTCACGACAGTACCGATCATCACGAACCAGATGATCGCGATCCTGATCCGCCGCAACAGCGAACAGCAGCGCGCGACGATCGGCGCGGGCGACGTGCTGGTCGATCCAGCGCTCGGCGCCGCGTCGTCGTTCGATTTCCGCCAGTTCGCGGCATCGATCGCCAGGGGGACCGCGGCCGCGCAGGCACTCGCGCCACGGTTCGCACGGCTCGCATTGCCCGAGGCGTCGTACGACGCCTGGCTCGCGCAGCGCGGCGCGCGGCGCAGCAACGCCACGCCGGACATCGAGTTCGTGCATGTCGCGCCGGGCTCGGAGCGCTATGCGCGGCCCATCGCCGCTTTTTTCGGCGATTTCGTGGGCCGCCCGCTCGATGCCGACGCAGTGGCGGCCCGCGTCACCGAGCTCTACGGGCTCGGCAATCTCGAGACGCTCGATTACGAAATCACGCGCAATCCTGCCGGGCAACAGGGCCTCGAGATCACCGCGAAGCGCAATTCATGGGGCCCGAACTATGTGCGCTTCGGCCTGAGCCTCAGCGACGATTTCGAGGGCAATTCGGCGTACAACGCGACGGCGCGGTTCGTGCTCGCCGAGATCAATCGCCTCGGCGGCGAATGGACATGGGACCTGCAGGCGGGCGAATCGCCGCGGATTGCCACCGAGGTCTACCTGCCGTTCTCCTACCGCCGTCGATGGTTCGCGCTGCCGCAGGCGAAGTACGAGGCGCGCAATGTCGCGCTGTTCGACGACCGCGGCCGGCGGCTGGCCGAGTATCGCGTCAAGGGCACGCGCTGGGGTGTCGACTTCGGGCGCGAGTTCGGCTCGAGCTTCGAGATTCGCGCCGGCGTACACCGCGAGGACGGCGAGTCGCGCGTGCGGCTCGGCGATCCGGCGCTGCCGTCGGACAGCTTCGACGTGCGCCAGTTCTATGCGCGGATCGCCTATGACGGGCTCGACGACGTGGGCTTCCCGCGCCGCGGCTCCTCGTTCTTCCTCGACTGGACGGGCGAACACGACTTGTCGGGCAACGGGTTCGATGCCGACCTGATGACCGTCGACTGGCAGATCGCGCGTTCCTACGGGCGCCATCGCGGCGTCCTGTCGGCGAGCATGGGCACGAACCTCGACGCCGGTCCGGGCAATGTGCGCAATCTCTATCCGCTCGGCGGGTTCCTGAACCTGTCGGGTCTCGCGCCGGGTGAAATCGCGGGCCCGCATTACGCGATCGCGCGTGCGATCTATTACCGGCAGATCGGGCGCAGCGGCACGGGCATCCTCGACCTGCCGACCTATCTCGGGTTCGCGTACGAAGTCGGCAACGTGTGGCAGGCGCGGCGCGACATCGGCTTCGATTCCGCGCGCAACGACTTCAGCGTGTTCTTCGGCGTGAACAGCTGGCTCGGGCCGCTCTATGTCGGCGCGGGCTACGACGACGCCGGCGACATGGCGTACTTCCTGTCGCTCGGGCGCTCGTTCTAGAGCCCGCGGCTCTCGGCGAGCTTTTCGACCTTCTCGAAACGCAAGGCCGGCGCATCGCCCGTGCGCGAGTACTCGTGCTCGCGGCTCATGTCGGTGAGCGCGATGTCGCGCTCGGCGACCGTGGCGTACCAGTGCGTGCGGCTCCAGTCCTGGCCGAGGAGCTTGCGGAACGGATCGTTCGTCCGCAGGCTGACTCGCACGCCGTAGGGCCGCTGGTTGCGACTGTCGGGGTTGCCCCGGAGATTGTGCGGTTGTGAGATGCCCATCGGGCGCGCAGCGTATCAGAAGCGGCGGTCGCCCGCGCCTTCCCGGTCGGCCCAGCGGAGGATCCGGCGCGTGACGAAAAGGTAGAGGCGCTTGCCGCTGCGCATCCACAGGCGCGAGGGGAGCGACGGCGTCGCGAGGATGCGCCGCTGCCGCGACGTGAGGCGAGCGGACAGATAGCTGCGCTTGTGCTTGAGCAGATGCCGCAGGTCGTCGTAGGCGAGCGTGCGGAAAAGCCGGCCGCGCCGCCGCGCGACCCACGCGAGCTGGAAGTCGACGAGCGCCGGCGTGCCGGCGGGTGTCACGAGCCAGTTCGGCTCCTTGGCGAGATCGTTGTGCGCGACCCCCCGCGCGTGCAGGAGGCGCAGCAGCCGCAGGGCCGCGCGATAGTAGGCCGTATCCCTCGGCTGTGCGCGCTGCATCGGCGCACCGTCGATCCAGCTGCGCGTGAGCACCCCATCGTGATGCGCAATGAGTCGCGGCACTGCGTCGAGCCCGGCGAGGCGCGAAAGTGCCCGGGCCTCGCGACGCGCGAGGGCGCGCGCGAGCGGCGCGGCCCAGGCACGCGCCGCTCGTGTGTCGCGGCACACGTGCGCGGGCCGGCCCGCAGCGTCCAGCACGAGGGAGACGGCGCCGAAGTGATCGCGCTTCAGTTCGAGTTCGGCGGGCGGCGCCGCGTTCACGGCAGTGTGGCGAGGGTCGGCAGCACGCCGGTCGAGCGCAGCGCGATCGCAACGAGGAGCAGGGCATACAGCAGGAAGAATGCGCCGGCGTCGACGAATGCCTTCCACAGCACGTCCGGATAGACGAGCGTCGTGGCCGGCAGCGGCGGTGCGGGCTTGCGCGGCCACCAGCGGTGCGTCGTTCCTGCATAGAGCCGGTAGGCTTCGGCGTGCTTCGAGCCGAGCCAGCGTTCCTCGCGCCGCGCCGCCGCGGAAAGCAGGGCGCCGAGAACCAGGGCGGTGGCCACGACCAGCACGAGCGATCCGGTCGCGATCGACAGGCCGAGGCCACCGAGAAACGACAGCGAGTACAGCGGATGGCGCGAGACCGAGTAGGGGCCGTCGGTGACGATGTCGGCATCCTTGCGTCCGGCGATGAAGACCGAGCACCAGATGCGGCCGAGGCAAGCGAACGCGACGAGCAGCAGCGAGGCGACATGCACGACGAGGCCCGCGGGACGCTGCGGCGCCGTGACCGCGGTGGCCGCGACCAGCGCGGTGTAGTAGAGCGCCGTGAAACGCAGGCGCGGCGTGCTGGCGGAGCGGGTCATGGGCGCGCGGGATTGTAGCAGCGCAAGTGCGACGCCTTGAGTTGCGCGCCCGGCGCGCCCAAACTGGCCGTTCCCCGGGGAGGACGCCATGGCCCTGTTCAAGAAGTCCGCGATGCTGCCTGCCGAAAGCGAGGCCCTGCCGGGGCGCAGCACGCCGCTGCCGGTGCCGGCCGAACACTTCGCGAACGGCCGTCCGCTGCTGCCGCCCTTCGAGGCGCCGCTCGAAGAGGCCGTATTTGCGCTCGGCTGTTTCTGGGGTGCGGAGCGGCTCTTCTGGAACTTGCCGGGTGTGCACACCACGGCGGCAGGTTATGCCGGCGGCCACACGCCGAACCCGACCTATGAGGAAGTATGCAGCGGTCGCACGGGCCACGCGGAGGTGGTGCGCGTGATCTACGATCCGCGCGTCACGCGCTACGAGGCGCTCCTCAAGGCGTTCTGGGAATCGCACGATCCCACGCAGGGCATGCGCCAGGGCAACGATCTCGGCACGCAGTACCGCTCGGCGATCTTCGTCACGAGCGAGGCGCAACGCGGCGCGGCCGAAGCCTCGAAGCGCGCGTACCAGGAGCGCCTCGTCGCGGCGGGGCGCGGCAGGATCACGACCGAGATCCGCGATGCGCCGCCGTTCTACTACGCCGAGGACTACCACCAGCAATACCTCGCCAGGAACCCGCAGGGCTACTGCGGGCTCGGCGGCTGCGGCGTGTCGTTCGAAGCAGGCGCGCAACCGGAGTGACGCGCTGCGTCGAGGAGTGATCTGGCAATGAAGCGGATATTGCGCTGGGCGCTCGTGCTCGGCGTCACGGGTTTCGTGAGCGGCTTTTTCGGGCCGATGCTCCTCGTCCCCGACGCCAACCAGGGGCCACTCGTCGGCATCCTGATCACCGGTCCCGGCGGGGCGCTCGCCGGGCTCGCGCTCGGCGCATTGTTCGCGATCCTGCCGGTATCCGATCTCGTCCGCCGCCGCGCGCTCATCGCGTGTTGTGCCGTACTCGTCGTCGGCACGCTGTGGTATTTGCTGCCGGAGCCGCGGGCCCGCGGCTACCTGCTCGAGGCGAGCATCACGCAATGCCTCGACCCGCGCGAGCTGCAGGCTGCCGCGTTCAGTCACTGGGACGAGCGCATCGCGAGTGTCACCTGGGCGGAACCCCGCGCCGGGTGGAAGAGGCAGGCCGAAGCCGGGTTCGCGAGGCCCGACGGCGTCGTGCTCGACCTCGAGGTGCACACGCGGCGCGCCGCGCTCGAGCATCGCCGGCCGTGGGATCGCGGCCGCATCACCGTGACGGATGTGCCGGGCACGGGCGATATCACGCGCGTGTTCGTGCGCCATGCCGGCGGCTCGTGCGCGGCGTATCCGCCCGGCCCGATTTCGCTGTACTACGAGACCACCCGCGATCCGCAACCGGGCCCGTGGCCGCCCGACGACCTGCCGGGCCTGCTCAACCTCGTGGTCGCGGGGCCGCCGCCCGCGGCCTACCTCGGCGGATCCTCGAGCGGGTAGGTCTTCACGCCGGACGCCGGCGCGTCGCTGGTGCCGGGCGCGTTCGCCGGGGTGCTTTCGCTCGCGGGCGGGGTCGCTGCCGGTGACGAAGTCGCGGGCGTCGTGCCCGCCGCGATGGCGGCGAGGAAGCGCTGCGCATTCGTCGAAGTCGTGGTGACCTCACCCTTCATGATCTCGCCGGCGCTCACTTTGCGTCCGTAGAACGCCTTGTCCGACCTGTCGTCGATCGTGATCGCGCTGCCGTCGAGCGCGACACCGATGAACAGGCCCTTGCTGCGCGAATACGAGTACACCTCGGCCTGGAACGCCGCGTCGGTCGCCGCGGTCGCCTGCCGGCCCACGGGCCCTGCCGCGACCGATGCGTCGGCGCCGAGCGTGACCTTGCCGTCGGCGATGCCCTCGACGCCCTTGCGGGTCGTGAACACGAGCACCACGTCGGTCGATTGCACGCCGATCTGCGGGCCGAAGCTGCCGCCCGTCAGGTTCACGAAAACGGGATTCGAGAATTTCCCGGCCTCGTTGCGCACGACCATGACGCCCTTGCCGCGACGCCCGCCGACCCAGAAGCTGACCTTGGCGACATCCGGCACGACGACGACGCCGTAGGCGCGGTCGAGCAGCCACTGCGGGATCTGCTGGTCGCGGCTCTCGCGCAGTTCGTTCAGTACGGCTGTCGCCGTGATCAACTTCGCTTCCTCACGGCTCTGCGCGTGCAGGGCCGGTGCGCCGACGCACAGCGTCGCAACCGCCAGCGCGGGCCAGAACTGGATTCGGGGTGTTCGCATCGTTCGATCCTCCTCGCCGGGTCGCCCAAGCGGCGGCCGCAAGCTTAACTCACCCGGATGAATGAGACCTGAAGCTTCGACCGCGGCGGGGCCGCCGCGTTCAAAACCAGATGGAGACGAACAGCTGGTAGATATTGGCGTCGAGCCTGTAGAGCGGCTCGGTGCCCGGCACGGCGACGCCGGCGCGCACGTCGTGGAAGTCGTCGTAGTCGATCGTCATGAAATCGTAGCGGACGTTCGCCTGGGCCTTCGACACCCAGGGCAGGCGCGCGATGCGAAAATCGTAGCTCGCGCCGAGGCCGAAGGTGAGCGCCGTGAACGTGGACAATTCCTTGTCGCGCGCGAGGAAATTCGCGTAATCGCGCCGCGGAAAGAGATCGGCATAGAAATCCGCCGCATCCTGGCGGTAATAGCGCAGCGAACCCGAGAAGGTCCAGCGAGCCCGCATCGGGTGCGTATAGGTGAACTCGCCGGTGTGCGCGTTCACGCCCCACGAGTCGGTATAGAAGCGGTACCAGCCGGCGAGCGAGGCGCGCCACGGCAGGAAGTAGCTCAGCTTCACCGACGCGGCATTGCTGGTGCGGGTGTTCGGGTAGATCTCGCCCTGGTAGGAGTAGCCGTTCGGCGACGAGGGGTCGAAATAACGCACCGAGCGGTAGGGGCTGTTGAGATAGCCCTCGTCGCTGATGACCTCGAAGTTCGCGGTGCCGATCAGGCTGCGGGTCAGCACCTGCGTCAGGCCCACCGCATAGCTGCGCTGGTCGGAGGCGCGCTGGAAGGTCGGGTCCTTGCCGCCGCCGATGTTGCGGAAGATGTCGTTGTTGCCGCGCTTGAAGCTGAAGGAAATCGTCGTCAGGTCGCCGAACATGTCCTGGCTGACGCCCGCGTACCAGGTCTTCGCCTCGTAGTCGCTCTCGGAACTGCTGATGTAGCCGGCGCTGTAGGTCGACTTGCCGCGCAGGTAATCGGCGGTGACGCTGTACTGCGTGCGCTCTTCCTTGTACGGGCTCGCGGTCGACACCACGTCGATCGACGCGCTCGAGACCATGTCGACGTAGTAGTTCGCGGCGACCGACACCTTGTCCGCGAACTTCTTGCGCACCAGCACCGACGGTCCGTCGATTACGACGCCGCCGCCGTCGTAGCGGTGGTAAAGGATGTCCGCGCGGTCCTCGGGCAATACACCCGCCAACGCCGCAGATGCGCAGGCGGCGGGCAGCGAACAGCGAACGGCGAACAGCCGGAAGCGTCCCGTGGCGCCTCTTCCTCTGGCTGCTCGCCGTTCGCCGTGCGCCGTTCGCATCTAGTTACACCCGCAGCCGCCGCCCGCGCTGCCCGTCGCTCCGCGGGCACCCTCGCGCGCTTCGTACACGTGATCGAGGTAGGCGGTCGAGACGGGATAGCGGTCGAAGGCCATGATCGGGTCGGCGAGGTTCTCGCGCTCGTACGGCTTCACCCAGGGTTCGATCGGCGAACACGCGGGCAGCACGGCCGCCACGACGAGGGCGGCGAGCAGGCGGCGGGCGAGCGGGCGGGAGAACTGCCGCATCATTCCCTCACGAGCGCGCGGATCTGGTCGAGGTAGGTGTTCTCGTCGCCGGGCTTGTAGCCTCGGTGCAGCAGGCGCACGTTGCCCTTGCGGTCGATGATCACGCTGTTCGGCATGCCGTTCACCTTGTACAGCTTACTCACCTTGCTGTCGGTGTCGAAGGCCACCGGGAAGCTGACCGGCATCTGCTTCTCGAGCCACGCTTCGGCGGCGGCCGGATCCGGCTCGACGTTGACGCCGATCATCGTGAAGCCCATCGGCTTGTACTTCCTGTAGATGCCCTCGAGCAGCGGCATCTCCCGCCGGCACGGGGCGCACCAGGTCGCCCAGAAATTGATCATCACGACCTGGCCCTTGAACTGGTCGAGCGAAACCTGCTTGCCGCCGCGCGCGGGCAGCTGGAAACCGGGGGCCGGCCCGATGGAGTTGGTGGCGGCCGCGGGCAGGGCGAGGAAGAGTGCGAGGAGGAGTGGGCGCATCGTGGTGTCCCTCAGAAGAATATGGTCACACCCAGGTACGCCTCGACGTTGTTGACCAGCTCGTTCTTCCCGAAGATGTCCGACTCGTACACGCGGTCCTGCACTTCGATGCTGACCGCGAGCCAGTCGGTCGGGAGGACCCGGTAGCCGCCGCCGAAGTTCAGCGTGAATCGCTCGTCGTTCGCGAACTTCGTGCTGCCGACGCCGCCCAACACGTAAAAGGCGCTGTTCATGGCGAGGTTGCGACCAAGGAACACCTCGCCCGGCAGGAAGTTATAGCCGAGCGACAGCCCGTAGTATGTGAGGCGCCTATCACTCCCGAGGTTGAGCGGGTCGGCCCCGGGGTTCAGGATCTCGAAGCTCGTGAGCCCGAGCTTCGTTTCGCCCGCTTCGGCGCGGAAGAAGAAGTCTTCGGTGACGTGGTAGGTCAGCATCGCGCCGTAGACAGGATTCGAGCCGAAGTCGTCGACGCTCATGACTCCATAGAAGCCACCGACCTCGATGTTCTCCTGGTCGATTTTCGCCACCTTGATCTTGCGCCGCTCGACCTCGGGCTCGATCACGCGGGGCGGCGGCGCATCGTCGTCCGCCTCGGCCGCAGTGGTCTCGGCGGCCGGCGGCGGCTCGTCCTGCCACGGCCAGCGCAGCGACGCGCAGCCCGGCAGCAGCGTGGTCGCGGCGAGCGTCAGAAGAAGAAGGCGAGTCCGACTTTCCATTCCTCGAGTTCCTCGTTGTCGTTGCGGCTCGTGAACACCACGCGGTTCTTGTATTCGCCGCGGACGAAGAAGCGCCGTGTCAGGTAGAAGCGAAATCCCATGCCGTAGTACGCGGACTCGTCGTGCCGGTCGACCGCCTGCGGATTCTGCGGGTCTTCGTTGACGTTGAAGAGACCCCCGCCGAGCGTCACGAACGGCGAGAAGCGCCATTCGGGCACGAATACGTGATTCAGGCCGATGTCGAGCGTGTAGCCGCTGCGATCGGCCGGCGCCGCATTGCTCGTGACACCGAGGAACTGCGACGGCGACAGGTCGATCTTCAGGTGATCGTTGAGGGAAAAGGCGAGATAGCCCGAGACGAGATTCGCGCCGTCGAAATCGCCGACCATGCCGCCGGCTTCCCAGCGGTGCGAGGTGAAACCCGCGCGGTCGCCGAGTTCGATCCGGAGCAGCGTGCCGTCGGCGAGCAGTGTCTGCGTCATGGCGCGCTGCGCGGCCCAGCCCTCGATGCCCCGTTCGGTACGCACCTTGAGCCAGTCGGTGCGCCGCTTGAGCACGAGCACGGATGCGCCGCGCCCGACGACCTGCGTGACCGGATAGCCGCGCCCCGGCCCCGTGCGCAGCTCGAGATACGGCTCGGCCACGAACACCTGCAGGTGATCTTCCGCCGCGTGCGCCAGGGGCGCCGCGACGAACAGCAGCAGGAGTCCGCACAGCAGGACCGCGGGATCAATTGACCGGCACGCCAGGATCGAACGGATTGTTGTAATACTGCGCTCCAATATCGACCCATTCCGAGATCAGGCGTAGCTCGGCCGGTGTGAGGTAACCCGCATGGGTACCGCCCGCCGCGAAGCGACTGAAAAAGCGAGTGGACCCCCGCGCGTTGCCGGCGCTCAGCGGTGGAGGATACGGTATCGGCGCGAGGATCGGCAGCCCCGACACGGGATCGATGCCGATTTGCTGCTGGCAATCGACCAGCGCACCCGTCGCCGGATCGAGACACTGCTCGTTGCTCGTGAAGAGGAGTTCGCGATAGGCGGCGAACTGCAGCGGTTCCGCCTGCGAGGCGCCATCCTGCAAGTCGAGTTGCCCCGCCGGCACCATCGGGGCGTTTGCCGCGTTCGTCGTGTTGTGGCAGCCGGCCT
Source organism: Steroidobacteraceae bacterium (assembly GCA_050249415.1). Lineage (GTDB taxonomy): Bacteria > Pseudomonadota > Gammaproteobacteria > Steroidobacterales > Steroidobacteraceae > CADEFQ01. The sequence continues at coordinate 57,196 of JBFWQO010000010.1, read as the reverse complement.
GCGAGCAGGTGTGGTCCGAGATGACCGCGGAGGTCACCGGATCGATCTCCTGGCGCGGCAGCGACCAGAGCGGGTGGATATGCCGCTCGTAGTTGATCACGATGCGGCAGGTCGCCGTCCAGCGCGTCTGGCATTCGGGCGTGGTCGGCGGCGGCGTCAGCAGCGCGCCGTAGGTGTAGGCGAAGCTCGCGTCGGGCACGCGCACGGCCGGATCCGTCCACACGTCGTCGTAGACCACGGTGACGGTCGGGTTGATCGATTCGCAATTCGCGCCGCTCGTGCAGGCCGAGGTGACGCGCGCGCGTGTCTCGGCCATCGTTTCGCCCGCCTGCGGCAGGAAAGTGCCGACGGTGTTCGGGAACGGCGTGCCGGTCGTCTGCGCGCCGCTGTACGCGCTGCCGAAGAGGCCTTCGCGGCCGTGCGAGGTCGGTGTCTGCGCGTTGCGGATGTGGCAGCCGCCGCAGGTACGGACCTCGCCGGGCCGCAGTTGCAGCCAGTTGGCATGACGCGGAAAGCCGGGCAGGCGGCGGCCGTTCACGTCGAGGATCGCCATCTGGAACGCGACGTTCGCGGGCACCTTGATGCGCACGGAGCCATCGGGCTCGATCGGCGCATAGGCCAGGATCTCGCGCATGAAATTGCTCGCACCGAAGGCGGCGTTGTCGATGTCGAGGACGTCGTCGTCGGGAATCGAGACCGCCTTCTCGATGCGGATGAAGCGCGCGAGCCGCTGGTCGGCGGTCGTTTGCGCGGGGTCCGCCATGGCGCGGATGCCGCCGCCGGATGGGGGCGCGGCGCGATCGACACCGTCGAAGTCGTAGACGGTCCTGATGTCGAGAATGCCGGCGCCTTCCGCGACCAGGTCGGGGTCGGCGTCGACGCCCGCGGTCTTGTCGAGGATCACGGCCGGTGGCGTGCGCGGCTGGGCGATCACGACATCGGTGATCATGCGGCCGGCTTCCGGTGTCATCAGCGGCAGGAAGGCCTGCGCCGAGAGGTCGTACATCCACAGGCTGTACTGCGACGGCTCGGGCAGCGCGGCCGGGTCGTTGACCACATCGTCGGTGCAGGGCCGGATCGCGCCGTTCAGGCTCGCGCGGCACTGGGCCCAGCTCACGACGACGCGATTCGTGCCGTCCCACAACGGGAATGCGTCGTGGAAGCGCCCGCCCGGGGAAATGCCGGGAATGGTGCGTACGTCATTGCCGGTCGCGGGGCGTTGCGCGGGGCCCGCGAGCCCGAGGTTCGCGAGCGTCGGCTGCGTGTTCTCGACGTAGGTGCCCACGTCGATCAGGTACAGGTTGCCGCCGAAGTCGGCATCGGTGCGCGCTCGCACGAGCGCGAGCACGCTGCCGTTCGGCATCTCGCGCGCCTTCACGAATTCGATGTCGGTGCCGTTCGTGCCGGTCGCGTGGCTCTGTGCGCCGTAGAGCAGTTCGATGCCCGTGCCGTCGGGGTTCGACTGGTAGAGGTGGATGCCGTCCGGGCCGCCCGGCGCATTGTCCCAGCGGCTCCACAGCAGCTTGCCGCTGCGAAGCACGGAGGCGTCGATGTCGTGGTCGGTGTTGTAGGACACCTGGCGGATGTTCGTGCCGTCGGCATTCATCACGTGCAGCACGAACGCCGGCTCGTTGCGCGAGGAAGTCTGCGCCTCGAACTGCGGCTTGCCCTCGTCGATCAGCACCGCCTTCGCTCCGCGCTGGCGCGTGGACGAGAAGAGAAGGCGGCCGTCGGGCAGGTAATGCGGCGAGATGTCCTGGCCTTCCTCGGCGATGATGTCGGAGGCGATCACGCGGCGCAGCGCGTCGGTCGCGAACGTGTACTCCCAGATGTTCCAGGTCGGCGCGTCTTCCTCGTCCTGGTTCGCAGCGAGCGGGCCGCGCATGGCGAACACGATCGACCTGCCGTCGTAGGACACGTCGACATCACGCATGTCGTAGAGGTCGGTGCCGGTCACGCGCTGCGTGACGTTGCGTTCCGGCGCGGTCGGGTCCGCGCGGTCGCGCACGTACACGCCGATCGCGGCGTCCGGCAGCACGTCGCGCAGCTCGGTGAGATCGTCCTGCGTCATCGCCGGCGGCTGCGTGCGCTTGATGTATGCCATCGGGAAATCGGCGGCGACCGGGTCGCGGTCCTGGCCGCTGCCGATGTCGACGTTGCCGCCGGGGCTGCACGCCGCCAGCGCGGCGAGCAGGCACACGACGATGCCGCCGCGCACCGCGCCCCGCGCCGTGTGACGGACTGCACTGTCTCGTGGCTCGCTCATGCCGGCTCCCTCATGTGACGTAATCATGCGCACACACCAGCGCGCCGATCTGCCGAGGCGATCACAGCGCGCAGCGACGCAACGCGGTTCCCTGTGCATGCGGCGCTCGTGCCTGCTGGATAGGCGGGTACGTGCGCGCGCGACGTGACGGCAGTCGCAAAAGACGGCGCCAAGCATAACCGCGTGACGTAACGGAGCGGGATGTCGTCACACGGCGACGTCGGTGTGATGAGACATTCCGGGGGGGCTGGCGCGCTGCGTATATTCGCAGCCGCAATGAGGGAGCCGACATGAACGAGCGCAATACGGGAGCAGCGTGCCTGCTGATGTGCCTCGCGGCCGCGACGGCGGCGGCAGGCCCGCGTGAGCAGGCGAAGCGCATCCACGACCGTCTCGCCGGCGTGCCGCCGACCGAGGCCGTGCTGCAGGCGATGGCGGGCGACATCGCGGCGAACGATCCGCAGGCCGCGGCCGAAAGGGCGATGGAGAACAGCGCCTTCTACGATGTCACGCTGAAGAACTTCGCGACGCCATGGTCCAATCGCGACCAGACGGTATTCGCACCGCTGAACGATTACACCGCCACCGTGATCGGCATGGTGCGCGACGACGTGCCGTTCAACACGGCGCTGTCGGCCGACCTCGTCTATGTGAGCAACGCCGCGGGCCTGCCCGCCTACTCGCCGGCCAACAACGACCACTACGCGCAGGCCGAAACGCGCGGCGTGGACCTGGAGGCGACGCTCGTCGCGCGCCAGCAATCGGCGCTCCTCGGCATCCCGGCCTCGGCGACCGCGGGCCTCATCACGACGCGCGCCTCCTCGGAGGCCTTCTTCATCGACGGCACGAACCGCGCGATGTTCCGTTTCACGCTGATGAGCCAGCTGTGCCACGACCTCGAGCAGGTGCAGGACACGACGCTGCCGCCGGATCGCATCCGCCAGGACGTGAGCCGCAGCCCCGGCGGCGACAGCCGCGTGTTCCTCAACAACTGCATCGGCTGCCACACCGGCATGGATCCGATGACCCAGGCGTTCGCCTACTACGACTTCGACGAGACGCAGCAGCGACTCGTCTACACGGCGGGCACGCCGAACGCGAAGTATTTCGTCAACGCGGACAACTTCAAGCCGGGTTACGTGACACCCGACGACCATTGGGACAATTACTGGCGCAAGGGCCACAACCGCTTCCTCGGCTGGGGCTGGGGCTCGACGCCCACGACCGGTGCGGGCACCGGCGCGAAGTCGCTCGGCGAGGAGCTCGCGAACAGCGAGGCTTTCGCAACCTGCCAGGTGCAGAAGGTGTTCAAGGCGGTGTGCTTCCGCGCGCCGCAGAACAGCGCCGATCGGTCGAAGATCGCCGCGATCACCCGGGATTTCCGCAGCAGCAACTACCGGATGAAGACCGTCTTCGCCGAGACCGCTGCGTACTGCATGGGACAGTGAGGTGAGTGCCGTGAGCATCGTGCGCAAGACGACACACATCCGCGCCGCACTGGCGCTCGCCGCGCTGGCGTCGCTCGCCGCGTGCAGCGGAGGAGGCGCCCCTACCGAGGTCAACCCGGTCACGACGCCCCCGCCGGTCGCCGACTACACGGGCCCCGCGCCCGCGAACGCCGACGTACAGGCCTTCCGCATCAACCTGTGGGAAAACGTGAAGGCGAGCAATCGCTGCGGCGGCTGCCACAACGCGGGCGGCCAGACGCCGAACTTCGCGCGCAACGACGATGTCAATCTCGCCTACCAGGCCGCGATCGCGCTCGTCGATCTCACGCAGCCCGACCAGTCGCGGCTCGTCACCAAGGTCGCCGGCGGCCACAACTGCTGGCTCGCCTCGGCATCGGCGTGCGGCGACACGATGACCGTGTGGATCCGCAACTGGGCGGGCTCGGTCGCGGGCGGCGGCAAGACCATCCAGCTGGTGGAGCCGCCGGTGAAGGAGGTCGGCGCGAGCAAGACGTTCCCGGACAGCTCGAGCCTCTACGGCACGACGATCTGGCCGCTGGTGCGCGGCCAGGGCAATTGCCTGCGCTGCCATACGCCGGCGTCCGCCACGGCGCAATCTCCGTTCTTCGCATCGGCCGACCTCGATGCGGCCTACGCCGCGGCGCGCCCGAAGATCAATCTCGATGCGCCCGAGCTGTCGCGGCTCGTCGTGCGATTGCGCGAGGAATCGCACAACTGCTGGACTTCGAGCTGCGCGAACGACGCCAGCACGATGGAGGCCGCCGTGCGCGCTTTCGCGAACGGTGTCCCGGTGACCCCGGTCGATCCGACGCTCCAGCTCTCGAAGGCGATCACGCTCTATGACGGCACCGTGGCCGCGGGCGGCAATCGCTACGAAACGGCGCAGGTCGCCCTCTATGAATTCAAGACGGGCATGGGCACGACCGTCTACGACACGAGCGGCGTCGAGCCCGCGGCGAACCTGACGATGTCGGGCTCGATCGAATGGGTCGGCGGCTGGGGCCTCAACGTGAAGCCGGGCGGCAAGGCCCAGGGCACCACGAGCGGCAGCAGGAAGCTCGCGGACATGATCAAGGCGAGCGGCGAGTATTCGATCGAGGCGTGGGTCGCGCCCGGCAATGTCGTGCAGGAAGACGCCTATATCGTCAGCTACTCGGGCGGCACCATGGCGAACAACGCCACGCTGTCGCAGATGGCCTATCGGTACCAGGCGATGACCCGCAGCAGCGACACGGACGCCAATGGCGCGCCCGCTCTGCTCACGCGCGCGGAGGATGAGGACGCGCAGGCATCGCTGCAGCACGTCGTGCTCACCTACGACCCGGTGAACGGCCAGCGCATCTATGTCAACGGCCAGTACACGGGAGATACCGACGGTCAGGGCGGGTCGCTCTCCGACTGGGACGACAGCTTCGCGCTCGTGCTCGGCAACGACCCGTCGGGCCAGCGCCAGTGGACCGGCACGATCCGTCTCGTCGCGGTCCACAATCGTGCGCTCTCGCTGACGCAGATCCAGCAGAACTTCGCGGCCGGCGTCGGCGAGCGTTATTTCATGCTCTTCAACGTGAGCGAACTGCTCAACCTGCCGAAGAGCTACGTGATGTTCGAGGCGAGCCAGTACGACAGCTACAGCTACCTCTTCACGAAGCCGACCTTCATCAGCCTCGATTCGGGCGTCGCGCCGTCGGGCATCCCCCTCAAGGGGATGCGCATCGGGTTGAACGGCCAGGAAGCGCGTGTCGGCCAGGCCTATGTCCCGCTCGATCTGACCGTCGGCGGGGCGAACTACGTCGCAGGTACCGGCCAGTTGCTGTCGGATACCGGCACCGTGATCGGGCTCGAGAAGGGGCCGGACAGTGATCTCTTCTTCCTGACGTTCGAGCAGCTCGGCACGCAGACGCGCGTGTACCCGGAGCCCCCGATGCCGGTGCCCCAGGTGCCCGCCGACAGCTCGAATCCCGAGATCGGGCTGCGCACCTTCGACGAGATCAACCGGACGATGTCGAACATCACCGGCGTCCCGGTCACGACGGCCTCGGTGGCCGGCACCTACGATCTCGTCAGGCAGGCGCTGCCGTCGGTCGAGTCGATCGACACGTTCGGCTCCTCGCAGCAGATGGGCATCGCACAGCTCGCGATTTCCTACTGCGATGCGATGGTCGAGGACACGACCCTGCGCAACGCGTTCTTCGGCGGCGCGGTCGACGTCAACACCCAGGCGGGCCGCGACGCCATGATCACGAGCCTCGTCGGCAAGGCGGTCGGCACCAACCTCGTGACACAGCCGACCGACGCCGAAGTGCGGCCGGAGCTGAACGGCCTCGTGACACGCCTCGCCGCCTCCTGTGGCGGCAGCTGCGACGCGACCCGCTCGGCGACGATCGCCAAGGCCTCGTGCGCCGCCGCCATCGGCAGTGCCGCGATGCTGCTGCAATAGGTTCGAGGGAGAACGACCATGCTGATCCGCCACAAGCCCCCCCGCGAACTCGGCCTGAACGAGCCGCTGCGGCATCCCGACCATGCGGCACCGGTGACGCGTCGTGAACTGATCGCGCGCGGCTTTCGCAGCGGCGCGGCGGTGGTCGCCGTGCCGTCGGTACTCGCTCTCCTCGCGCCGCGCGCGGCGCAGGCGACGCTGTCGCCCGACATCGAGGCGCTGAAACAGGCCTGCGGCATCACCGACGGTGCCGGCAAGATTCCGTTCATCGCGTTCGATCTCGCGGGCGGCGCCAACATGTCGGGCTCCGAGGTCCTGATCGGCGGCCCGGGCGGCCAGCTCGATTTCCTGTCGACGGCGGGCTACGGCAAGCTCGGCCTGCCGGGCGACATGGTGCCGAACTCGACCGGCCCGACCACGTTCGTCGACACCTCGCTCGGCCTCGCGTGGCACAGCGACGGCGGCATGTTGCGCGGCATACTCTCGAAGGCGAGCCTCCTCGCGCAGGCGAACACCAACGGCGCGGTCATCGCGGCGCGTTCCGAGAACGATACCGCGAACAACCCGCACAACCCGATGTACGGCATCCAGCGCTGCGGCGCCGACGGGCAGCTGCTGACGCTCATCGGCTCGCGCGCATCGGATTCCGGCGGCAACTCGATGGCGCCGATGCCCTACGACATCGCATACCGCCCGACGAAAGTCGATCGCACGAGCGACGTGACCGGCCTCGTCGATACCGGCAAGCTCGCGGAACTGATGGCGCAGAACGATGCGGTGGCCGTGCTCGAATCGATGGTGCGCCTCTCCGGCGACAAGCTCGGCCGCGTCGATTCGGGTGTGAGCCGCGATGCGGCCATCAAGACGATGATCGAATGCGGTTACACGAAGACCGCGTATCTCGCGGATCGCTTCGGGCAACCGGCCAACCTGAATCCCGAACTCGACACGCGCATCAAGGGTGCGTCGGGCATCTTCACCGACGCCGAGTTCGATTCGGACGGCGAGTTCGAGAAGACCGCCGCCGTGATGAAGATGGTGATCGAGGGCTATGCGGGGGCGGGCACGATCACGATGGGCGGCTATGACTACCACGGCCAGGGCCGCGCCACGGGCGAAGTGCGCAACTTCCGCGCCGGCCAGTGCATCGGTGCCTGCCTCGAATTCGCGCACCGCGCCGGCAAGCCGCTGATGATCTATGTCTTCAGCGACGGCTCGCTCTCCTCGGGCAACCAGGTCGACAGCACCGCCAACGGCCGCGGCAAGTTCATGTGGACCAGCGACAACCAGTCGACCGCGTCGTCGTTCTTCCTCGTCTACAACCCGCGTGGCCGGCCGGTGGTGACGCCGAGCGGCAGCTCGCTGCGCACCGGCAACCAGATCGGCTACTACACCGACGACGGCTCGGTGGCGAACAATTCGAACCCGGCGGCCAACGCCGTCAACCTGCTCGTGAATACGGTGCTGCTCAACTACCTCGCCCTGCACCAGCAGATCGGGCAGTTCCCGACGCTGTTCCCCGGCAACGGCCTCGGCTCGGGCGCCCAGCTCGACAGTCTCGCCGTGTTCGCGCCGATCGTCGATGCCGTGATCACGAATCCGCTCTGAGCGCATTGTCGCGCATTGCCGACGCCTGGCCGTGGCCGTACGAAATGTGCGGCAGGTCATGCGCCGGCGCTTCGAATTGCCGCTGCGCTCCGTTGACATTGTCAAGTGCGCATGCGACGGTCGCAGGCGCAGGACGCGCTCCTTTTCGCTTGCTGTGCGCGCTGTCATGAGGACCCGTTCGTTGATCCATCGAGCCGTTCCCGCATTGCTGTCGCTGTGCGCGGCGTTCGCCGCGTGGGCGGACGATTCGCCGCTGATCGGCCGCGAGGCGCCCGATTTCGCGCTGCGGGCCGCGGCCGGTGACAACGTGCGTCTGTCCGAGGCCCGCGGCCAGGTCGTCGTCCTCACCTTCTACGGCAGTCGCTGCAACACCTGCCGCACGCATCTCGCCGAACTCGATGACCTGTATCGCACCTACGGGCCCGCGGGGCTCGCGGTCTACGGCGTCAGCATCGACGACGACGCGCAAGGTGCGCACCATTTTGCGACGAGCGTCGGGGTCGGGTTTCCGATGCTCGGCGATCCGGAGAAGTCCGTCGGCCGCGCCTATGAGATCGATCGCCTGCCGACCGTCGTGATCGTCGATCGCGGCGGCAAGGTCCGCTACGTCCACCGCGAACCGAAGTCCCGGGGCGAGCCGCCGTATGTACGCGAGCTGCGCCGCCTGCTCGACGAATGAGTGCCTGAGCCACCAGCGAGATCCACGATGTCCATCGCTCCAACCCCGCTTCGTTTCCCGGTGTACCTGTGGCTGGCGCTGCTGCTCGCGTGCGCGCTCGCCGGCGCGGCGCATGCGCAGGATGCGCCGGCCGGCAACCGCGCGCTCGACACCGAAGTGCAGGACCTGAAAAAGGACGTGGTCGACCTCAACAAGGAGCTGTTCATCCTCGAGGAGGAACTCCTCTTTCCCGCCAACACGCAGGTGGCCGTGTTCGTTTCGATGGACGTCGGCGAATTCTTCGCGCTCGATTCCGTGCAGCTGAAGATCGACGACGAGGAAGTGTCGAACTACCTCTACACAGCGCGCGAGGCCGAGGCGCTGCTGAAAGGCGGCGTGCAGCGCCTCTACGTCGGCAACCTGAAGACCGGTCCGCACGAACTCGTGGCGTTCTTCGCGGGCAAGGGGCCGAATGCACGGGACTACCGGCGTGGCGCGACGCTCAGGTTCGAGAAGAGCGTCGGGGCCAAGTACCTCGAGTTGCGCATCAGTGATCGGCAGCGCAAGGCGCAGCCGGAATTCGAGATCAAGGACTGGGAGTAGATGCGCGGCGCCCTCATCGCGCTCGTCGCGGCCTGCGGCAGCCTCACGGCGGCTGCGGGCGGCGCGCGTGCGGCCGCGGCGCCCGACAGCTTGCCGGCCACGCGGGTGCAGGACCTGCACTACGGCGACGTGCTGTTCCATTTCTACCAGGACGACAATTTCGAGGCCTTGACGCGCCTCCTCGCGTACGAGCAGTGGGGCCGGATGCCGCACCATCTCGCCGCAGCGGAACTGCTCGCCGGCGGGCTCTATCTCTCCCTCGGCATGCACAACGAAGCCGGCGAGCGCTTCGCGCGGCTGCTGACCGACGGGACGCCGCCCGGCGTGCGCAATCGCGCCTGGTTCTATCTCGGCAAGGTCTGGTACGCGCGCGGCTACGACGACAAGGCGGAGCAGGCGTTGCGCAGCGTCACGGGCCTGCTGCCGGCGGAGCTCGAGGCCGAGAAGACCCACCTGCTCGCGAACGTGCTGATGCACGGCGGTCGCTACGACGAGGCCGTGCAACTGCTCGACAGTTTCCAGGGCCGCGCCGACTGGGTCGCGTACGCGCGTTTCAACCTCGGCGTCGCGCTGGTGCGCAAGGGCCAGCTCCCCGACGCCGACCGTTACCTCACGAGCGTCGGCGAGATGGCGGCGGCGACGCCCGAGATGCTCGCGCTGAAGGACAAGGCGAACCTCGCCCTCGGGTTTGCGTACCTGCAGGCCGGGCAACCGGCGAATGCCAAGGTCGTGCTCGAGCGGGTGCGGCTGAACGGCCCGCTCTCGAACAAGGCGCTGCTCGGCGCCGGCTGGGCCGACGCCGCGCTCGGCGACTTCGAGAGTGCGCTCGCGCCCTGGCTCGAGCTGCGTGATCGCAACCTGCTCGACGCCGCGGTCCAGGAATCCTGGCTCGCCGTGCCCTACGCGTATGGCAAGCTCGGCGCGAACGCGCAAGCGGCAGAGTATTACGAGACGGCCATGCGCGAGTTCGACAAGGAGGGCGCCTCGCTCGGCAAGACCATCGAACACCTGCGCTCGACCCGGCTGCTCGACGACCTGCTCGCGGGCGAAACCGAAGACCGCCGCGGCTGGTTCTGGCAGCTGAAGGAGCTGCCGGACGCACCGCAGTCGCGCTATCTCTACGCCGTGCTCGCCGGCCACGATTTCCAGGAAGGCCTCAAGAACTACCGCGACCTCGCGTTCATGAAGGAGCGGCTCGCCGCCTGGTCCGGGAGCATGGACGCCTTCCACGACATGGTGGACGCACGCCAGAAGGCGTATGCCGGGCGCGTGCCGCGCGCGGACGCGCTGCTCGCGACCGACGCGCCCGAACGCATCGAGCGTGAGCGCGGCGAGCTCGAATCACGGCTCGATACGATCGAGCGCACCCACGATGCCGCGGCGCTCGGCACCGCCCTGGAGCGCGATCAATGGGCGCGCATCCGGCGTCTCGAACAGGCGCTCGCGAACGGCGACGCGGGCATGAAGGACCGGCTGCGGCTCGTCAAGGGGGTGCTGTCCTGGCGGCTGGATGAGGCGATGCGCGCCCGCGTCTACCAGCAACGCCGCGAGATCAGGGACCTCGACGCGGCGCTGCGCGAGGCGCAGCGCCGCTGGGTGCGGGTCGAGAAGGCGCGCAAGAACGTGCCGACCAATACGGGCGAGTTCGAGGTGCGCATCGAGGCGCTTGCATCGCGGCTCGCGGCGCTGCAGGCGCGGCTCGAGACGGCGCGTGACCGCCAGAACGACCACCTGGAGGCGATGGCCGTGCACGAGCTCGAGTCGCAGCAGGAACGGCTCGCGGCCTACCGCGTGCAGGCTCGCTTTGCGCTCGCGACGATCTACGATCGTGCGGCCAATGCGCCGGCGGCCGGCACTGCGCCGGATGGCGTTGCGCCGGAAAGCGATGCGCCCGCGCCCGTGCCGGCGTCTCCGCCGCCCGGCGGGGAGTCGTCACGATGAGCGGGCGGGGCAGGGCGGCCGCGGCCTGCCTGCTGGCGCTGTGCGCGGTGGTTACCGCCCCCGGTGCGTTTGCGGCCGACAAGCCGAAGAAGGGTGCCGCCCCGACCATCAAGGACCTGCGCGCGCGTCCGATCGACGTGCAGAAATCGGCGGCCGTGCCGGCGAGCGCACCGCGGGCGATGGAGAATTACCGCCGCTTCCTCGAACTGCAGAACACGGACCCGGCGCTGCGGGCCGAGGCGCTGCGCCGGCTCGGCGACCTGAACCTCGAGGCGGGCGAGCTCGAGCGCATGCAGAACGAGGTCACCGCGATCGACCTCGCGGGCGCCGAGGCGATCACGCTCTACTCGACGCTGCTCGAGGCCTACCCGAACTATCCGCGCAACGACCAGGTGCTCTACCAGCTCGCGCGCGCCTACGAGACGACCGGCCAGCCCGAGAAGGCGCTCGCGACGCTCGACGACATCGTACGTCGCTATCCCACGACGTCCCATCTCGACGAGATCCAGTTTCGCCGCGGCGAAATGCTCTTTTCCGCGAAACGCTATGGCGAAGCCGAGACCGCCTATGCAAAGGCGCTCCAGTTCGGCGCCAGGTCGGCGTTCCACGAGCAGAGCCTCTACAAGCAGGGCTGGTCGCTGTTCAAGCAATCGCGCAACGAGGAGAGCCTCGCGTCCTTCGCCGGCGTGCTCGACTCCATGCTGCGCGACCCGGGTGCGCGCACGAAGGAGCGGCGGTTCGACGACCTGTCGCGTGCCGACAAGGAACTCGTCGACGACACACTCCGCGTCATGGCGATCACGTTTTCCTACCTCGACGGCGCCGCATCGCTCGATGCGTTCGTGGCGCAGCACGGCACGCCACCCTACGCGCACCTGATGTATTCGCGCCTCGGCGACCTCTATGTCGACAAGGAGCGTTACCAGGATGCGGCGGGCACCTATCGTGCCTTCGTCAACCGCGATCCGAACAACGAGTACGCGCCCGGGCTCTCGATGCAGGCGATCGAGGCCTACAAGAAGGGCGGATTCACGGATCTCGTGCTCGACGGCAAGCGTGAGTACGTCGAGCGCTATCGTTTCGCGGGCGATTTCTGGCTCGGGCGCGACCGTGCGAAGTACCCGAAGGTCACCGCCGAACTGAAGACGAACCTGAAGGACGTCGCGCAGTACTACCACGCGACCGCGCAGACCTCGAAGAAGATCGGGGATTACCAGCAGGCGGCGCGCTGGTATCGCGACTACCTGCAATCGTTCCCGGACGATCCGGATTCCGCCGCCACCAACTACCTGCTCGCGGAAACGCTGTTCGAGAGCCGCCAGTACCTGGATGCGGCTGACGAGTACCAGCGCACGGCCTACGAGTATCCGGGGAATACCCGGGCCGCGGCCGCCGGCTACGCGGGCCTCGTCGCGTACCAGCGGCACGAAGAGAGCCTGCCGGCCGCGGAGCGGGGCGCCGTGCACCGGGCGGCGGTCGACGCGGGCGTGAAGTTCGCGACCACGTTTCCCGGGCACCCGGACAGTGCCGGCGTGCTGACCCGCGCCGCGGAGGACATCTTCGCCGCTGGCGACCTGCCGCGCGCGATCACGGTGGCGGAGACGCTGCTCGCGCGACAGCCACCGGTAGATAACGCGAAGCAACGCATCGGCTGGACGATCATCGGCCAGGCGAACTTCAACCTGCTCCATTTCGACAAGGCGGAGGCGGCGTTCATCAATGCGCGCGCGCTCACGCCGCCCGACGATCCCCAGCGCGCGGACATCACCGAGCGGCTGGCCGCGTCGGTCTACAAGCAGGGCGAGGCGCAGCGCAACGCCGGCGATGCGCTCGGCGCGGTCGACACCTTCCTGCGCGTCGCGGCCGTGGCGCCGGATTCGACGATCCGCTCGACCGCCACCTACGACGCCGCCGCGCTCCTCGTCACGCAGAGGGTGTGGGACCGCGCGATCCCGGTGCTCGAGTCCTTCCGTCGTGATTTCCCGCAGGACAAGCTGCAGCCCGAGGTCACACGCAGTCTCGCGGTCGCCTACTCGGAGACAGGCCGCGCAGGCGAGGCCGCCACAGAGTTCGAACGCATCGCGGCTTCGCCGACCGAGGATCCGGCCGTGCGGCGCGAGGCGACGATGCAGGCGGCCGATCTCTACGAAAAGGCCGGCAACGTCGACCGCTCCGTCGTCATGCTCGAGAAGTTCGTGGCCGATTATCCCGTGCCGGTCCCCGAGGCCATCGAGGTGCGCCAGCGCCTCGCGGAGAGCGCCGGCGGGCGCGGCGACACGATGAAGCGGCAATTCTGGCAGCGCGAGATCATCCGCGCCGACGCCGCGGCAGGCACCGCGCGCACCGATCGCACGAAGTTCCTCGCAGCGAGCGCGCAACTGGCGCTCGCGACGCCGACGCGCGATGCATTCCGCGGCGTGCAACTGACGGCGCCGCTCAAGAAGAGCCTCGCGCAGAAGCGCCAGGCGCTCGAGGCCGCGCTCGCGGCCTACAAGGCTGCCGCCGATTACCGAGTCGCCGATGTCACGACGATGGCGACTTTCGAGATGGCTGAACTGTATCGCACGCTCGCGCGCGACCTGATGGCATCGGAGCGGCCGAAGAATCTCGCCGGCGATGCCCTCGAGCAGTACGACCTGCTGCTCGAAGAGCAGGCCTTCCCGTTCGAGGAACAGTCGATCAGCGTCCACGAGGCCAACGTCGCGCACACGAAAGACGGTGTCTACAACGAGGGCGTGAAGGCGAGCTTCGCGGCCCTCGCGCAATTGAATCCCGGCCGCTACGGCAAGACCGAACTGCCCCTCGACGTGGTCGGCACCCTCACGGCCCTCGATCCACCGCCACCGGCCGCCGCGCCTGCGGAGGGTCGAGCGGCCGAGCCGCCGCCGCCCGCGGGGTCGCTACCCGCGCCATCCGCGCGCGCTGTCGCTGATTTCGATCGTGCGGTCGGACTCGCCCGCGCCGGCGATACCGCGGGCGCGGTGCTCGAGTTCGGCCAGTTGTCGGTGGCTGCACCGCAGTACGCGGCCGTGTTCTTCAATCTCGGCATCGAGCAGCGCAAGGCCGGCCAGCTCGAAGAGTCGGCGGCGGCGCTGCGCGCGGCGCTCGAGCGCAATCCTGCCGGCGCGGCGATCGCGTCCGAACTCGGCCTCGCGTTGCGCATGGCCGGCCGGTTCGCCGAAGCGCGTGCCGCCTATGAACAGGCGGTCGCGGCCGACGACACGTTCGCTGCCGCGCACCGCAACTACGCGGTCCTGCTCGACTTGTATCTCCTCGAGCCGGTGCCGGCGCTCGCGCAGCTCGAGCGCTACCGGGAACTCACCGGTGAGGACAAGCCGGTCACCGGCTGGATCGCGGAACTGCGCCAGCGCGCCGGCAAGGCGGAGCCGGTCGCCGATTCGACCACGGGAGCCCCGCATGAGTAGCAGACATCGGGTGGCGTTCTGGATGTTCGTCGCCGCCGGCGCGGTTGCAGGCGTGCGCGCACAGGAGCCGACGCCGCCGCCAGCGACGGCGCAGACACCCGGAGCGCAGATCCCGTCCCCGGAGTCGATCGAGCCGGCCGTCGAGACTTCACGAGGCGCGGACGCGGGCGCGTCGGCGCAGGCGGCGGCGCCTGTCCCGGCAGCCCGGACCGCTCCCGCGAACGCCACGCCGCAGCCGGGCGGCACGAAGCGGGTGATGGACCGGATCGAGCTCGACACGACGCAGATCACGGGCAACCGCGAACTGCCGAAGGTGCTGTACATCGTGCCGTGGAAGCAGTCGGACCTGGGGGACCTGCTCGGCAGGCCGGCCAACAGCCTGCTGGACGAGGTGCTGGCGCCCGTGGACCGTGACGTGTTTCGCCGCCAGAACCGTTATTACGACGCACTCGCGCCGGATGGTGCGGTGCGCGCCGACAAAGCTGAGAAATAGATCGCAGCTTTTTGGGGTTATGTCATTCAGTTTGACAGTGCTTGGCCTGCTGGTTTTCGCGAGGAGTGAGGTCGATGGAACTCTATAGCTCGATTGTGCGTTTTTTCCAGGGCGGAGGGCATTGGATGGTGCCCATCGCCATCGTACTGGTGCTCGGGCTCGCGATCGCGGCCGAGCGCTTCATCTACCTGTGGAATGTCGGGCGGCGCAATCGCGCGCTGTGGTCCGAGATCACGCCCTTCCTGCAGCGCGGCGATTTCCGTTCCGCGGTGCAGGTCACGTCGAAGTCGGATTCGGCGATCGGCCAGATCCTGAACTACGGCCTCGCGCGGGTCGCCTCGGCGCGGCGCCGCGACGACATCGAGAAGGCGATGGAAGAGAGCCTGATGGAGGTGGTGCCGAAGATCGAGCGGCGCACCCATTATCTCGCGACCTTCGCCAATCTCGCGACATTGCTCGGGCTCCTCGGCACGGTGTTCGGCCTGATCCACGCGTTCGCGGCAGTCGCGACCGTGAACCCCGCCGAGAAGGCGAACCTCCTGTCGGCGAGCATCTCGGTCGCGATGAACTGCACGGCATTCGGACTCCTGACCGCCGTGCCGCTGCTGTTCATCCACGCCTGGCTGCAATCGCGCACCACGGCGCTGATCGACAGTCTCGAGATGGCGTCGGTGAAGTTCCTGAACTCGATCACCGAGCGTCGTCCGGACGCTCCCGCCGCAGCGTAACGCGCGAGGAGTGAGCGATGCGCAGGTCCTCCTACGAGGCCCGGAAGATCGCGCGGCGCGGGCGTCGGCCGGCCGAGCTGCTGCTCGTGCCGATGATCGACATCTTCATCGTGCTCGTGACCTTCCTGCTGATGACCGCGGTGTTCTCGCGCACCGTGATCCTCGAACTGAACCTGCCGGCACGGCTTGCCGAGTTCCGTGAGCCGCCGCAGGGCCTGCAGCTCGAGGTGATCGTGCGCAAGAACGAACTGATCGTCGCCGACCGCAACAGCGGGCCCCTCGCGCCGCTGCCGAGCAGTGCGGCCGGTTACGATTACGACGGCCTCGCCGGCTACCTGCAGCGCGTGAAGGCGAGGTTCCCGGAGATGACGGCCGCCACCATCCTCCTCGAGCCCGACACGCCGTACGACACGCTGGTGCAGGTGATGGACAAGGTGCGCGTGCTCGAGGTGGACGACGCCGGCCGCACCGTGCAGGCGGAGCTGTTCCCGGACATCTCGATCGGCGACGCACCGCAGTTCGACGCGGTAAAGGCAGGTGCCCCGTGAGCATGTCCGGGCGCGCCCGCCGCATGGCGAAGAGCCACGAGCGCCACAAGGGTGGCCTCGAGCTGAACCTCATCCCGATGATCGACATCCTGACCGTGCTCGTGATGTTCCTGCTCGTGTACTCGACGGAGGTCGAGGTCATCCAGAACACGAAGGGCATCGAGATCCCGCAATCGATCGCCGAGGCACAGCCGAAAGACTCGGTCGTGCTGATGGTGACGACGACCGACCTCTTCGTGCAGGGTGAGCACGTCACGTCGCTCGCCGAGATCCGCTCGTCGGATTCGCCGCTGATCGAACCGCTGCTCACCGCGCTCAAGCGGCCGATGCTGGTCGGGCGCGCGATGACCGAGAAGGACCTCGCCGCCCGCGAGATCACGATCCTCGGCGACAAGTCGATTCCGTACGACGTCTTGAAGAAAGTGATGGCGACGTGCACGGATGCCGATTACGGCCGCATCTCGCTCGCCACGCTGCAGAAGGAGAAGCCGGTGCCGGCCGGCTTCAAACCGGCATGATCCTCGCACCGTACTATCGGCAATTCGACCTGCCCTGGGACATCGATCCCGAGGAGCGGGAACGGCTGCGCCGCTTTCTCACGATCGCGCTCGTGGTCGTCGTCGTCGCGGCGATCGTGATGCCGTTCCTGCCGGTGCCGAAGCGCACGGTCGCCGAGGAGGTGCCGCAGCGCCTCGCCAAGGTGATGCTCGACTACCAGCCGCCGCCTCCGCCGCCACCACCACCGGTGCCGAAGGAGGAGCCGAAGCCCGAGGTGAAGGTCGCGGCGATCACGCCGAAACCCGTGGTGCCGGTCGATCGCACGGAGGAAGCGCGCAAGAAGGCGCAGAAGGCGGTCAACCAGTTCCAGGACGAGCTCGCCGACCTGCGGCAGAACCTGCCGATCGTGCCGGTCGAACAGACCCGGAACCTCACAGGCGCCGTCGGCGCCGATAGCCGCGCGGAGCGCTCGCTGATCACCTCGAAGATCGGCGCCGCGAGCGGCGGCATCGCATCGACGAGCTCGAGCCGGGGCTTCGGCGCCGGGGCCGGCAGCCTCGAGGGCCACAATACGACGCGCATGGGCATGCCGTCCGGGGTGCCCGTCGGCGGCCGTGGCGAGGCGGCCACGCGCTCGGGCGTCAGCGGCAAGGCCTCGCGCAGCCGCGAGGAGATCGAGCTCGTGTTCGACCGCAACAAGGGCGCGATCTACGCCCTTTACAGCCGCGCACTGCGCGAGCAGCCCGACCTGCAGGGCAAGATGGTGCTGGAGTTCACCATTGCACCCTCGGGTGAGGTTACGATGTGCCGGATCGTGTCGAGCGAGGTCAAGGATCCGGAACTCGAGCGCAAGATCGTGGCGCGCGTGCGCCTGTTCCGCTTCGAGGCGCGCGACGTCGAGACGATCACGACGACGAAGC
Source organism: Steroidobacteraceae bacterium (assembly GCA_050249415.1). Taxonomy (GTDB): domain Bacteria; phylum Pseudomonadota; class Gammaproteobacteria; order Steroidobacterales; family Steroidobacteraceae; genus CADEFQ01. Next base: position 39,602 of record JBFWQO010000010.1, on the reverse strand, counting down.
CGATCGATTTCTTCCCGGCCTAGGACGGGTGTGGCGAGGCGAGCGTGAACCTGCAGTCTGAAATCCAGTACTTCGGCGAGCTGCGCGTGCTCGACAAGGCGCGGCTGCTGAACGCGTTCCTGCACGAGCTCGCCGAGGAAGCGCGCAGCACCTACGGCCCGGGCAGCGAGCAGGTCGCCGACACCGCGCACCTGCGCTTCGTCAACGAGCTGTTCCACCGCGTCACGCGGGTGCTCGAGCAGCTGCTCGCCGAGGACCGCACGCGCCCGGCGGACGACGTGGTGCTGCGGATGCTCCTGTCGCCCCGCTCCGACAAGGTGGCCGAGAAGCTCGTGCTCAACGCGTACCGGCGGGCGATCCACGGCTTCGAGCGTTACGACACGACCGTCCTGATGAATAGCTGATAGCTGCCGGCTGACAGCCAGGCGGCGGTCAGGCGCGGCAGCCATCTGGCTGATCGCCGTCGGCCGTTCGCTTTCCCTGTGGCATATTCGCCGGGTGCTGGACCAGCCCCTCACGCAGATCCTGATCCTGCTCGCGGCCGCGGTGGTGGTCGTGACGATCGCGCGTCGCCTGGGGCTGCCGGCGATCCTCGGCTACCTCGCGGTGGGCATGGTGCTCGGCACGCACGCCGTCGGCATCTTCGTCGCCTCCGACACGACGAACCTGCTCGCCGAACTCGGGGTCGTCTTCCTGCTCTTCACGCTCGGCCTCGAGTTCTCGTGGCCGCGCATGATCGCGATGCGCCGGGAGGTCTTCGGGCTCGGCGCGGTGCAGGTGTTCCTGACATCCGGCGCATTCGCGCTGATCGGAGTGCTGTTCGGAGTCCCGGCCGTGCAGGCGATCGTGCTCGGCGGCGCCGTCGCGATGAGCTCGACCGCCATCATCCTGCACCAGCTGACCGACCAGGCTGAACTCAACCGCACGCACGGGCGGCTCGCCTTCAGCATCCTCCTGTTCCAGGACATTGCCTTCGTGCCGCTGCTCGCCCTCGCCTCGGCCCTGGCGCGCGGCGGCGATGAATTCTCGCTCGCGGCGAGCGTGAGCGCCGTGATCGGCGGCGTGCTCGCGATCGGGGTCGTGTGGGCGGCGGGGCGGTGGCTGCTGCGGCCGCTCTTCTACGAGATCGCCCACAGCCGGCTGCGCGAACTGTTCACGCTCACCGTGCTGCTCGTGGTGCTCGCCTCAGCGTGGACATCTCACCTCGCGGGCCTCTCGATGGCCCTCGGGGCATTCCTCGCCGGCATGATGCTCGCCGAGACCGAATACCGGCACCAGATCGAATCGGTGATCCGGCCGTTTCGCGACATCCTGCTCGGACTGTTCTTCATCTCCGTCGGCACGTTGCTCGACGTCGGGCTGCTGCGGCATGAATTCCTGCTCGTCTCGGCGGTGCTCGCGGCGCTGCTGCTCGTCAAATGGCTGTGCGCATCGCTCGCGGTGCGCGTCTTCGAGAAATCGACATTCAAGGCGGTGCGGACCGGCGTCGTGGTGTCGATCGGCGGCGAGTTCGGCGTCGCGATCCTGACGATCCTGCTGCAGAGCGGCGCGGCCGATCCGCGGATCCTGCAGCCGCTGCTCGTCGCCATCGTGCTGTCGATGGTGCTGAGCCCCTTCATACTGCGCAACAACCGGCATATCGCACGCTTCGTGCTGCGCGAGCGCGGGCCGCGTGCGACGGCGCTCAGCCGCGAGAACGAGGCGGCGGACGCCGTCGCGCGGCGCGAGCACGTCGTGCTCTGCGGCTTCGGTCGTGTCGGCCAGAATATCGCGCGCGTGCTCGAGGCACAGGGCTTCGAGTACATCGCGCTCGACCTCGATCCGGTGCGCATCCGTGCGGCCCGGCAGGCGGGCGACCCGGTGCTGTTCGGCGACTCGGCGGACGAGGAGGTGCTGACGAGGGTCGGGCTCGCCGCCGCGAGCGCCGTCATCATCACGTTCGCGAATCCGGCCGTGTCGATCGGCATCCTGCGCTCGATCCGGCGCTTGCGCGCCGACGTGCCCGTGCTCGTGCGCACGCAGGACGACTCGCGCCTCGGCGATCTCAAGGCCGCGGGCGCCACCGAAGTCGTGCCGGAAACGTTCGAGGCGAGCCTGATGCTGGTTTCGCACGTGCTGATGCAGCTCCATGTGCCGCCCGCGCGCGTGATGCGCACGGTGGGTGACATCCGCGGCAACCGCTACGCCGCGCTGCGCAGCATCTTCCGCCGTGACGACGCCCGCCCGATCGACGAGACGCACGCGTTTCGCGAGGAGCTCCGGTCCATCGTGCTGCCGCCCGGCGCCTGGGCGGTCGGCCGCACGCTCGCGAGCGTGCGGGAGCGCGGCGCCGAGGTCGCGTTCACCGGCATCCGCCGCCAGGGCATCCTCGGTCGCGAGCCGGCGGAAGGCACGGTGCTGCGCGAAGGCGACATCGTTGTCGTCTACGGGCAGCCCGAGGCGATCGAGCATGCGGAGGCGCTGCTGCTCGCGGGATGAGAGGAAGGCGAGCAGCGAGCGGCGAACGGCGAACGGCCAGAGGCGCGGTGCCGGTCGTCAGGGGCTCAGCGGGGCGCGGGCCCCGAGGGGCCATAGAAGGCGAAGGCGCGCTCGAGTTCCTGCGCATGGAACCCGCGCGCGTCTGCGCCCTCGGGGTTGCCGGCGAAGACGCCCAGCGCATGGGCCGTCATGAAGAACCCGCGGGCGGGCAGGCCATGCAGCCGGCTGACGCAGAGCGCCGCGAGCAGGGGTCGCCCGGCCGCGACATCCTCCGCCATCAGCGCCTCGAGCGCTTCGGTGACCCGATGGATCGTGTGCGGCGGTTCGAGGCCCAGGCGATCGGCGAGGCGCTTGTACGTGGTCGTGCTTGCCGCCTGCGCATGCTCGAGCAGCAGTGGGCGCAGGCGTTCGATCAGCTTCACGCCTGCGAATCCTGCCCGGGCGGCCGCACATCCGGCAGGTACACGGCGAGCAGGCCGAGCAGCGGCAGGAAGGCGCAGACGTGGTAGACGAAATCGATGCCGTAGTGATCGGCGAGGAAGCCGAGCGAAGCCGCGCCGATGCCGCCGAGTCCGAAGCTGAAACCGTAGAACAGGCCCGACACCATGCCGATGCGGTGCGTGAGCATGTCCTGCGCGTAGACGATGATGGCGGGGAACGCCGAGGCGAGCACGAGGCCGATCGCGACGCTGAGCGCCACCGTCCATGCGAGCCCGACGAAAGGCAGAATCAGCGTGAAGGGCGCGCAGCCGAGGATCGAGAACCAGATCACGCGCCTGCGCCCGATACGATCGCCGAGCGGGCCGCCGAGCAGCGTTCCGGCGGCGACGGCGAACAGGAACACCGCCAGCAGGTTCGCCGCCGCATGCGCCGACAGGCCGAAGCGCTCCATCAGGTAGAACTCGTAGTAGCTGCTGATGCTCGCGAGGTAGACGAACTTCGAGAACATCAGCACGAGCAGGATCGCGATCGTGTGTCGTATGACTGCACGTGGCAGGGGCGACCGGGCGACCGGCGCGTGCTTCGTCGCCCGCTCGGCCACGTGCCCGCGGTACCAGCGGCTCACCTGCAGCAGGACCACGATCGCGAGCAGCGCGACGAGGCTGAACCAGGCCGCGCTCGAGCGCCCGAGCTTCAACACCACCACCGCGGCGAACAGCGGCCCCATCGCCTGGCCGAGGTTGCCGCCGATCTGGAACAGTGCCTGCGCAAAGCCGTAGCGACCGCCCGCCGCCATGCGCGCGACGCGCGAGGATTCCGGGTGGAAGGTCGCCGAGCCGCAGCCGATCAACGCCACCGCGACCAGCAGCAGCGCATAGCTCGGCGCGACCGAGAGCAGCAGGAGGCCGGTGAGCGTGAAGCACATGCCGATCGGCAATGAGTACGGCAGCGGTCGCCGGTCGGTCACCGCGCCGACTAGCGGTTGCAGCAGCGACGCCGTGAGCTGGAAGGTCAGCGTGATCGCGCCGATCTGCACGAAGCTCAGGCTGAACTCGTGCTTCAGCAGCGGATAGATCGTCACGATCACCGACTGCATCATGTCGTTCAGCATGTGCACGAAGCTGACCGCGCCGATCATGCCGTAGCGGGGCGAAGTCGTCGTGGCGGGCGCGGATGCCGGATGGGTGCTCATTTTGAAATCAGCACGTTTCGGTTCAATCCATTTCGTGGCCGGCCACGACAGTGTGGCGGCTATCGCGCGCCGAGCTGCGGAAAATAGAGCGCGGTGTGCTCCCCCTGTGCGGGCAGCGTGAGGTCGGCGCGGCCCGGCTCGCGCGCGAACCGGATCGGCAGGCCGATGTGTTCATGGCCTTTTTCGTCCACGAGTCGCATCCCGCGCGCGCGGGCATGCGGGTCGTCGAACGCTTCGCGCAGATTCTTCACCGGCGCGAAGCAAATGTCCTTGCCACGAAACCACTCGATCCATTCGGCCTGCGTGCGCGCCGCGAACACACCCTTCAGGAACTCGATCACCGGCGCCTGGTGCGGGCCGGGGCCGCGCTCGCAGAGCGCAATGTAGTCCGGCTTGCCGAGCTCGCCGAGGAGCGCGCGGACGAACTTCGGCTCCTGCCCGCCGAGCACGATGTGGCGGCCGTCCTTCGCGCGGTAGACGCGATAGAACGCGCTGCCGCCGAGGCTGCGTTCCATCTTCACGGCCGGCGCGCGCCGGTGCGCAAAGACATCGCCGGTGATATTCGGCGTGCAGCTCAGCGCCGCGTCGTGCATCGACATGTCGAGATAGTCGCCCCTGCCGGTTCCCTCGCGGCGCAGCAGCGCCATCAGGATGCCCGACAGCGCGAGCATGGAGGCCGCCAGGTCCGCGACCGGCACGTGCGGGTTCGTCGGCTCGCCGTCATTGCCGAGGTTCAGGCTCACGACCCCGGCCATCGCTTCGGTCGCGAGGTCGTGTGCGGGAATGTCGCGATAGGGCCCTGTCTGGCCGAAGGCCGTGATCGAGCAGTAGACGATCCGCGGATTGCGCGCCGCGACGTCGCGGTAGCCGACCCCGAGCCGGTCGACGACACCCGGGCGAAACGCCTCGACGAATACGTCGGACGTGGCGGCGAGATCGAGCAGCGCCGATCGGGCGGCGGGATCCTTGAGATCGAGTATCACGCTGCGCTTGCCGCGGTGGGTGTTGCGAAAGAAGATGCTGACCCCGTCCTCGGTGGCGCCGATGTGGCGATTGGGCTCGCCTGCGCCGGGAGGCTCCACCTTGATCACTTCGGCGCCATGGTCCGCCATCATCATCGTCAGGTGCGGCCCCGGCAGGTAGAGCGACAGGTCGATGACGCGCAGGCCCTCGAGTTTCATCGTGCGCCGCCTCAGATCACGCGTTGTGCCGCAAGTTCGTCGATGTCCGCGTCGGCATAGCCCGCGGCACGCAGGATGTCGCGGGTGTCGGCGCCGAGCGCCGAGCCGACGCGGCCGTGCAGGCGCTCCCCGTCGAGCTTGATCGGGTTCGCGAGCGCGCGAAATCCCGCTTTCTGCGGATGGGGCGTTTCCTGGATCATGCCGATGCGCGCCACGAACGGGTTGTCGAGCGCCTGCGCCATGTCGTTCACGGGTGCGGCGGGCAGCACACCCTGCAGCTTCGCGAGCCACGCCGCCGTCGTGTCGCGCTCGAAGAGGGCGTCGAGCGCATCGGTGAGTTCCGCGCGATGTTCGCGGCGCGCGGACATCGTCGCAAAGCGCGGGTCCGCGCCGAGCGCGGGCGCGTCGATCGCGCCGAGCAGCGCCTGCCAGAACTTCTCGGTCATGCACATGAGGAAGATCCAGCCGTCCTGCGTGCGGAAGAGCTGCACGGGTGTCGCCGAGGGGTGCGAGCTGCGCGGCAGGCGCTCGGTGCGATGGCGTTCGTTGATGAACCAGGTGCCCGGATAGGAGAGCTGGTGGAGCGCGACGTCGAAGAGGCTCACGTCGATGTCGCGCCCGCGGCCGGTCTTGTGCGCGTCGAGGAGTGCCGCGACGAGGGCGAGCGCGGTCGTGATGCCGGTCATGTAATCGACGATCGAGAGCCCCATGCGCGCCGGCGGCGAGCCCGGCTCACCCGTGAGGTGCAGGTACCCCGCCTCGGCCTGCATCAGGTAGTCGTAGCCCGGCCAGCCCTTGCGTTCGTTGTCGCGCCCGTAGGCGGAGAGGTGCGCGCAGACGATGCGCGGGTTGGCGCCACGCAGCGCCTCGAAGCCGAGTCCGAGCTTCCCGGGCTGATCGCCGCGCAGGTTGTTGAGCACCGCGTCGGCCGTGCCGACGAGCCGGTGGAACACGGCCTGGCCGGCGGCCGTCTTCAGGTCGAGCGTGACGCTCTTCTTGTTGAGGTTGAAGGTCTGGAAGAAATGGCTGTCGTTCTCGCCGAGGAAATGGGGCCCCATGTTCCGCGTGGCATCGCCGCCCTGGCTGCGGTTCTCGATCTTGATCACCTCTGCGCCGAGGTCGGCGAGGTACATCGAGCCGAAGGGGCCCGCCCCGAAATTCTCGAAGGTCAGTACGCGGATGCCGGCGAGGGGCAGGGGAGCGCTCAAACCGGGTACCTCTCGAGCAACTGGCGCGCGATGATGATGCGCTGCATTTCGTTCGTGCCTTCGCCGATGCACATGAGCGGCGCATCGCGATAGAAGCGCTCGATGTCGAACTCGGTCGAATAGCTGTAGCCGCCGAAGATGCGCATCGCCTCGAGGCTGTTCTCGACGCCGGCCTCGGACGCGAACAGCTTCGCCATGCCCGCTTCGAGATCGCAGCGCTCGCCGGAGTCGTACTTCGTGGCGGCCTGCCGGATCAGCAGCTTCGCGGCCTCGACGCGTGTCGCCATGTCGGCGAGCTTCAGCTGGATGGCCTGGTGCTGTGCGATCGGCTTGCCGAAGGTCTTGCGCTGCTGCGCATAGCGCAGGGCTGCGCGCAGGGCGCCCAGGGCGATGCCGGCACCGCGCGCCGCGACATTGATGCGGCCGAGCGCGAGCCCCGAGACGGCGTGCACGAAGCCTTGCCCTTCGACACCGCCGATCAGCCGGTCGACGGGGACGCGGTAGCCGTCGAACACGAGTTCCGCGCTGTCGATCGCCTTGTAGCCGAGTTTCGCGAGCTTCCTGCCGATCGTGAAGCCCGGGCCCTTCTCGCACAGGAACATCGTCATGCCCGTGTGGCGCGGATCGGCGGCGGGGTCGGTCTTCACGAGTACGGCAAAGCAGGTGCCGTGGATGCCGTTCGTGATCCAGGTCTTGGTGCCGTCGATGATGTAGTGCTCGCCATCGCGCCGGGCGACGGTCCGGATCGCCTGCAGGTCGGTGCCGGCATCCGGTTCGGTGAGCCCGATGCCGCCGCGCAGCTCACCGCTCGCGAAGCGTGGCAGCCAATACGCCTTCTGCGCGGCCGTGCCGTGGCGCTGCACGCAGGCCGCCATGACGAGATGCGAGTTGAATATGCCGACCGGCGCCATCCAGGCCGCGGCGATCGTCGTGACGATCTGCGCATAGGTGGCAGCCGACAGGCCGAGCCCGCCGTACTCTTCGCCGATCGTGGCGCCGAACAGGCCGAGCGCTTGCATCTGTTCGACGAGATCGTGCGGGTACTCGTCCGCGTGGTCGTAGCGTCTCGCGACCGGGCGCACTTCGCGCTCGACCCAGCGTTCGATCGAGTCGAGGATCGCGGAGTCCTCGCGCGCAGTCATCAGTAGTTGCCCTCGTGTTCGACGCCGTGGCCTCGCTTCGCGACGAGTATCGTGCGTTCGAACGCGCAGACTTCCACGCGGTCCTGGTTGAACCCGCGCGTGCGCACGGTGACGACGCCGGCGCCGGGCCGGGACTTCGATGCGCGCTTCTCGAGCACTTCCGACTCGGCGTACAGCGTATCGCCCGGGTAGAGCGGCGCCGTCATGCGGATCTCGCGCCAGCCGAGGTTCGCGATGGCCTTCTGGCTCACGTCGGTGACGCTCATTCCGACCATCAGCGCGACGGTGAGCGGGCTCGCGACGATGCAGCGGCCGAACTCGCTCGCCTTGCCGTACTCCTCGTCGAAGTGCAACGGGTGGGTGTTCATCGTCAGCAGCGTGAACCAGGTGTTGTCGGTCTGCGTGATCGTGCGTCCGGGGCGGTGCTCGTAGACATCACCCACCGAAAAATCCTCGTAGTGGCGGCCGAAGGTCTCCCGGTACCGGCCGGGGGCCACCTCTTTCGCGGTCTGGGTCATGGGGCGCCTGCAAATGTGCCAAATGTCCGGACAAATCTAGGTTCCGGCCCCCGTGGCTGTCAACCGCGTCCGGCTGTAGAGTAGGGTATGGGAAAAGAACAGGGAGGCGGCCGGCCACGGTACCGGCAACTCGCCGATGCGCTGATCGGCGACATCAGCCGCGGGCGGCTCAAGGTGGGGGAGACGATCCCGGGCGAGCTCGAGCTGGTCCAGCGTTTCAAGGTGAGTCGCCACACCGTGCGCGAGGCGCTGCGCCGTCTCGACGATCTCGGCCTCATCGACCGCCAGCAGGGCGTCGGTACGGTCGTGCGCGCCCGTCGCTCCTCGCCCTCTTACGTGCAGACGGTCCGGTCGCCGTCCGAACTGATGCGCTATCCGCCCGACAGCCGCCTCATCGTGACGGGTACGGTGCGGGTGCGCGCCAACCGGCAGCTCGCGCGGCTGCTCGACGTGCGCACCGGGTCCGAATGGCTCAAGGTGAGTGCGCTGCGACGGTTGAAATCACAGCCGGTCGCGCTCGCCTGGACCGATGTCTATCTCCTGCCCGAGTACGCCGATATCGTGCCGCACATCGGCAAGCGCGGCCAACTCGTCTACCAGCTCATCGAATCGATGCACGGCGAGCGCGTGGACCATATCCGGGTGCAGATCCGCGCCGGGGTCGTCACACAGGAACTCGCAGGTCCGCTCGAAGCGCCCGTCGGCATGCCGTCGCTCACCGTGATCCGCCACTACCATGGTCGCGGCCACCGGCCGTTCGAGATCTCGGTCTCGGAGCACCCGTCGGACCGCTACCTCTATTCGCTCGACCTGCAGCGCGGCTGGCAGTCGAGCGACACGTGGACCACCCAATGATCCCTCGACCTCCGGCCGGCCTGCGCAGCTATCTGTTTGCACCGGGCAACCATGCGCGGCGCGCGGAGAAGGTGTTCACGGCGGGCGCCGATGCGGCGATCCTCGATCTCGAGGATGCGGTCGCGCACGCGGAGAAGGCGGCGGCGCGGCCGCTCGTCGTCGCGGCGCTGAAGCGACCCCGGGCTGTGCCTGGCTACGTGCGCGTGAACGGCAGCGAATCGCCATGGTGGCAGGACGACCTCGACGCCATCGTCGGCCCCTGGCTCGACGGCGTCGTGTTGCCGAAGGTCGAGTCGGCGGGGCAGGTCCAGGCATTCGCCGAGCGGCTCGATGCCTGCGAGCGTCGCGCGGGGCTCGCGCCCGGTTCGCTCGACCTGATGCTGATCGTCGAGACGGCGCGTGGCATCGTGCACATCGATTCGATCGCAGCCGCCTCGCCACGCATCGGCCGCATCGCGCTCGGCGGCGGCGATTACACGAACGATCTCGATCTCGAATGGACTCCTGACGAGGCGGCGCTCGCCTACGCGCGTGCGCGCATGGCGCACGCAGCGCGAGCGGCCGGTATCGAGCCGCCGATCGACACGGTGGTGATCGAAGTGCGCGACCAGGCGCGCTTTCTCGAATCGGCGCGCAACGGTCGTCGCCTGGGATTCGGGGGCAAGCTGTGCATCCACCCGGACCAGATCGCGCCGTGCCACGCGGTGTTCACGCCGGGCGGCGACGAAATCGCCCGTGCGCGCACGATCGTGGCTGCCTTTGGCGAGGCGGAAGGGCGCGGGCTCGCATCGATCCAGGTGGACGGCGTCTTCGTCGACTACCCGGTGGCCTGCCGGGCCCGGCGCATCCTCGCGCTCGCCGAACGCCTCGGACTCGCAGAAGGCCGTGCAGGGGCAGTGCCTCGTCCGGTCAGCGACGCGCGCTGACCGCGACATCGAGCACGAAGATCCCGCCGACGATCATCACGACACCGAGCAGCTGCAGCAGGCTCATCCGCTCACCGAACGCGATCCACGCGAGCAGGATCGTCGTCGGCGGCCCCGCCGTGCTGACGAGCGCGCCGCGTTGTGCGCCGATGCGGCGCACGCCTTCGGCCTGCAGCAGCGCCGGCACGAACATGCACAGCACCGCGAGCGTGCCGAGCAGTGCCCATCCGGTGGCATCGATCGATGCGAGCCCGAGTGCCGCGCCGCGGGCAGCACCATGCATGGCGAGGGCGCCCGCGGCGCCGGTCATCGCGCAGAGCGTGAAGCGGCTGCTGCCGATCACGCGCATGCAGCGCTCGCCGACCAGGAAGTAGATGGCGAAGCTGAGGGCCGCGAGGAGCACGCAGGCCGCTCCCACGGCATTGGCGCGCAGGGCGTGCAGGTCGAACCCGCCGATCGCGAAGAATATTCCGACCCACGTGATCGCCACGACCGCCACGACGCGCGGCGCTGGCCAGCGCCGTTTCAGCACCGCGTCGATCGCGACGACCATGGCGGGATAGCTGAACAGCAGCACCCGTTCGATGCTCGCATCGAGGGTCGTGAGTGCGTAGAAATCGATCAGTGCGCCGCCGTAGTAGCAGATAACGCCGGCGGCGGTGGCAGACAGCACCGCGCGTGCCGGTGTCGTGCGCACGGCTCGCGCGGATTCGTGCGCCAGCGCGAAGATCCAGAAGAGTGGTGCTGCGAGGAGCGCACGCACGACCACGAGCGCCTCGAAGCCGACGCCGTGGCGGTAGGCGAATTTCGCGAGGATCCCCTTGCTCGCAAACAGCATGGCGCCGCCGGCGGCGCACAGGACACCCACCAGCCGATAACGCGACGCCGCGTCGCTCAACGGCGCGCGCCGGCGGCGGGCGACACTGCCACGGAGCGGACGGGTTCGTCGAAACAGCTCGATCGCATGGGCGCCTCGGGGGTCCTGTCCATGCAGCGTACGCGTGGTAAACCACGCTTGCCACGTCCTGGTGCGGATGTGAAGCTTGCGGCTCACTCGTTGCGAGGAGACCGGTATGCCGGGGCCCCTACACGGCATTCGTGTCGTTGAACTCACCAGTGTCGTTCTCGGTCCCTGGGCCTGCCAGTTCCTGGGGGACATGGGCGCCGACGTCGTCAAGATCGAGGCGCCGCGTGGCGACAGCAACCGCACGCTCGGCGCCTCCCGCCACCCCGGCATGGCGGCGCTCTACCTCACCTGCAACCGCAACAAGCGCAGCCTCGTGCTCGACCTCAAGGTGCCGGGCGCGCGCGACGCGCTGCTGAAGCTCGTCGCCACCGCCGACGTGTTCGTGCACAACAACCGCCCCCAGGTGATGACGAAGCTCGGGCTCGACTACGCGGACCTGAAGAAGGTCAACCCGCGGATCATCTACTGCGGCGCCTACGGCTATTCGAAGCAGGGCCCGTACGGCGCGAAGGGCGCCCTCGACGACTCGATCCAGGCCGCGAGCGGCATCGCGATGCTGAACAAGCTGGTGCTCGGCGAGCCGCGCTACCTGCCCACTGTCGTCGCCGACAAGACGACGGCCGTCACCGTGGTTTATGCCGTGCTCGCCGCGCTCTTCCATCGCGAGCGTACGGGCGAGGGCCAGGAGATCGAGGTGCCGATGTACGAGACGATGGTGCACTTCGTGATGGGTGAGCACCTGTGGGGCATGACCTTCGACCCGCCGATCGGCACCCCGGGCTACACGCGCCTGATGAGCCGGGAGCGCCGGCCGTATCCGACGAAGGACGGATACATCGCGATCCTGCCGTACCTCGACGCGCACTGGGAAACCTTCTGCAAGGTCGTCGAACGCGCGGATCTCCTCGCCGATCCGCGCTTCAGGACGCTTGCAGACCGGGTACGTCACATCGACGCGACCTATGCGGAAACCGCGAAGATCATGGCGACGCGCACCACGCGCGAGTGGCTCGACCTGTTCGCGAGGACGAGTGTGCCGACGATCGTCGTGAACGGGCTCGAGGACCTCGCGACCGACCCGCACCTCGAGGCCGTCGGGTTCTGGAAGCAGGTCGACCACCCGACCGAGGGCAGGCTCAGGCTGCCCGCCTTTCCGGTGAATTTCGGAGCGACCCCCGCCGGCATCGAACGCCACGCACCGCGACTCGGTGAGCACACGCGCGAGGTGCTGCGCGAGTCCGGCCTCGACGACGCGGCGATCGACTCGCTGCTCGCGAGCGGCGCCGCCATGACGGTCGAGGGGGCCGCGAAGACGGCTGCGAAAGGGGCGGATTGAGGCCGCTGCGCGCGCGTAGCGCGCGCAGCGGCGAACAGCGAGTAGCGAGCCGCGATCAGCGATCAGCGAACGGCGAACGGCCGGAGACGCTGCTCTCGCGTCGCCGCGCGGGACGGGACGGGCGCTTCTGGCTGACTGCTGATCGCTGATCGCGGCTCGCTATCTCATGCCATCGGGGTGGCGCCGAACGCGGGCCGCGCGAGCATGCCGGCCGCGAGCCGTGCGGTGGCCGGATAGCGCCCGCGCCAATCGTGTTCGGCGAAGCGGAATTCGAGCCACGCAATGCCGCAGGTGAGCGCAATGTCGGCGAGCGTCATGTCCTCGCCGACGAGGAAACGCCGGGCCCTTGCCGCACTCTCGAGATGCGCCAGGCCCCGATGCACCTTGCCCTGTTGCCAGGAGATCCACTCGGCGCTGCGCAGGGGCTCGGGCCGCAGTGTTTCCATGCGCACGAGGACTGCCGCATCGAGCACGCCGTCGACCACGGCCTCGAGCTGGCGCACGACCTCGAAAGCCCGGCTGTCACGCGGCAGCAGGCGTGGCGTGTCGTTCAGGCCGTCGAGCCACGTCGCGATCAGCGGTGAATCGACGAGCCTCGAGCCGTCGTCGCGCACGAGGACCGGCACCTTGCCAAGCGGATTCGCGGCCTGTACTTCCGCACTGTCGATCATCGGACTCGAAACCACGAATTCGTGCGCGATATTCTTCTCGAGCGCGACCACGCGCACCTTGCGCGTGAAGGGACTGGTCGGCGTACCGATGATCTGCATCCGCCGCCGTCCTATGGCTGGATGCCGTATACCCGCAGCGCGTTGTCGCGCAGGAACTTGCGCAGCGGATCGGGGCGCAGGCCGAGGGCCAGCACTTCGTCCATCGTCCGCCTGAAGCCGAGCACCGGGAAGTCGGTGCCGAAGAGCACCTTGTCCTGGCCGTAGCTGTCGATGTAGTTGACGAAGCTCTGCGGCCAGAACTTCGGGCTGTGGGCATCGGAACCGATGTAGACATTGGCGTGCTTCCACGCCATGGCGATCATCTCGTCGGTCCACGGAATGCCGACGTGGATGCCGATCAGCTTCAACTCCGGGAAGTCGCAGGCGATGCCGTCGAGGAGGATCGGCCGGCCCACGCTGCGCATCGGCTGCTCTTTCGCGTAGACCATCGACTGGCCGACCTGCATCTGGATCGGCACGCCGAGCTCGCAGCACTTCGCGTAGAACGGGTAGTACTTCGCGTGGTCGGGCGGCAGATCGTACCAGTGCGGATAGAGATGCGCGCCGATGAAGCCCATGTTCCGGACCGCATCCTCCAGCGCGCGCACGCCGTTCATGCCTTCGTACGGGTCGACACCGGCGAGCCCGTAGAAACGCCCGGGATACTTCTCGACCGCGCGTGCGACCACTTCGTAGGGCAGGTGGAACGAGCCGGGCAGGCCCTTGCGGCCGGCCTTCGGCGCAAAGAGGAACGCGCGCTCGATGCCCGCGTCGGCCATTTGCGCCAGCATGTCGTCGAGCGACAGGCCCTGCATGCTGGCCTTCGATTTCATCTTGCCGGCGAAGAATTCCTCCTGCCAGCCGGGGCGGTGCGACAACGCCTCCTGTGTCCAGATTCCGGCGACGATATCGACTGCCTTGACCGGTGCTCCGGTTTCGCTCATGCCTCGGGCTCCAAACGGGGATGGGGCGGCCGGCTATGCTAGCAGGCGTCGCCGGGACCTGCCGCGCCGTGCCGCTCCGGTGTCCGCCTGCTGCCCTTCGTTGCTTCCGCGCGACCGGAAAGTTGTATTCCACCGGCGCGATATTGTCCGGACAACAATGGCTTGATTGTGCGGTCGCACCCCATGCTAGGATCGGTGGTGCCGGCGACAAGCGGAATGCATGAGGCATTCCGGCCACAACGACGCCGTTACAGGGGAGCTTCGCAAATGTCCACGTCACGCCTGATCGCGGCGGCCGTCACTGCGGCCATCACCGGTGCCGTCGCGCACGCCCAGGACACCGGCACGCAGCCCGGCATGGAGGAGGTCGTCGTGACGACCGCGCGCCAGCGCGCCGAGGTGCTGCTCGACGTACCGGCGACGGTCGACGCGTTCACGACGCGGGACATCGAGGCCGCCGGCATCGAGCGCCCGCAGGATTTCATCGCGCTCACCCCGGGGCTGTCGCAGGTGCAGACCGCGGAAATCGGCGATTTCCAGGTCAATATCCGCGGCATCAACACCGGACGCGACACCGAGACGAACTTCGCGCTCGTGATCGACGGTGTGCTGCAGACGAATCCGGCGGCGCTCAACCAGGAATTGAACTCGGTATCGCAGATCGAGGTATTGAAGGGGCCGCAGGGCGCCGTGTACGGCCGCAATGCGGTGGCCGGCGCGATCATCCTCTCGACGCGCAGGCCGACCGACGAATTCGAGTTCGATGTGGGCGCAGGCATCGGCAGCGACGCGAGTTACAAGGCGAATTTCTGGACGGGCGGCGCGCTGTCGGAATCCGTCCGCGGCAGCCTCTCGGGCTATTACCGCACGACCGATGGCCAGTGGGACAACAAGGTCATCGGCTGCGACGACTGTGTCGATTACTTCGAGGAAACCGGCTTCCAGGGCCGGCTGATGTTCGAGGCGGCGGGCGGCAAGTACGACCTCAAGGCGAAGTACTCGACCGCGAAGGCCGGCGCGATCAACTTCAACGGCTCGCTCGCGCTCGCCGATGCCGCCGCCGCACTGAGCGCACCACCGTTCCAGGAAGACCCGAACGCCCACCGGTTCGAGTACCTGAACAACGTGAAGCCGGTGAACGAGCAGGACAACATCAATCTGTCGCTGAAGGGCGAGTGGGGCGTCGGCGCGAACTCGCTCATCGGCTACGTCGCCTACAACAAGCAGGACAACAATTTCGTCACCGACGGCACGAGCGCGGCGTTCAACCTCTACAGCACGACCTCGTCCTGCATCGCCTCGAACGATGCACGCAGCGCCGACACGCCGCTGCCGGCGCCGTTCTTCTATGCGCCGAGCGGCAGCTTCGTCACGAGCTTCCTGCCGCCGTACAGCCCGACGACCTGTGACGGCTACCAGTACCAGCAGCGCGACCAGGAGGATGTGAGCGCGGAACTGCGCCTCGCGTCGCCGGGTGACCAGCGCCTGCGCTGGATCGGCGGTGTCTATTTCGCCGACATCGACCGGCGGGTCGTCGTTTCGCAGGGCTCGGACAACGGGGGCGGCGTGTTCCTGCACCAGGCCTTCGTGCCGACGAGCGGCCCGAATCCGACCGACCTGCTGTACGACGACGACTTCTCGAGCAAGGTGCTCGCCGGCTTCGGCCAGCTCGCGTATGACATCCGCGAAGGTCTCGAAGTGTCGCTCGCGGTCCGCTACGACCAGGAAAAGCGCGATGTCGGCAACAACGTGCCGACGGGCGCCGGCGCGCTCGCGCAGACGCCGGGATTTGCCGCGGCATTCAACCCCGGCGGCGCGCCGTACATCAACCCGGCCTACACGGCCGACCCGGCGCTCGCGACCTCGGGCATCCCCGATCGCGACAAGACGTACAGCCAGTTCCAGCCGAAGCTGTCGGTCAACTGGCGTGTCACCGACCAGTGGTCGCTGTTCGGCTCCTATGGCTACGGTTTCCGTTCGGGCGGGTTCAATTCGACGGGCAGCGCCGCGACGGTCGCGCAGGCCTATGGCAACCTGTGCCTCGGCCCCTCGTACACGCTGCCGCCGTGCACGCCGACGTCGGTCCACAACATCACGAACGTGCGGGACAACTACGACAAGGAAGTGTCGAAGGCCGCGGAAGTGGGCTTCAAGGCCGAACTGCTCGACCGCCGGCTCGTGCTGAACGGCGCGCTCTACCATACCCGCGTCGACGACATGCTGTTCTTCAACTTCCTCGCCGGCCCCTTCGGCCTGCTGCGCGTCGTGACGAACATCGACGAGGTGACGCTGAAGGGCGCCGAGTTCGACGCCCGCTGGCGCCTGAACAACCACTTCACGGTGTTCGGCGGCATCGGCTATGTCGACGGCAAGATCGATCGCTACGATGGGCGGCCGTACACGAAGGGCAACGAAGTGCCCTATGCGCCCGAGTACACCGGCAACGCCGGCATCGAGTTCGAAACACCGGTCGGCGGCAACGGCCTCGAGCTCTCCGCGCGCGTCGACATGACGGCGCTCGGTGAAACCTGGTTCCACCCGGTGCAGGACAACCGTGTGCCGAACCTGTTCACCGGGTTCGGATTCGGGCAGGGCGAGTTCTCGAAGATGCACCGTGACGCGTACGAGATTTTCAACGCGCGCGTGTCGCTGCGACAGGACCGGTGGAGCGTGACCGCGTGGTCACGCAACTTCACCGACGAGGATTACCTCGCCGAGATCATCCCGGCACCCGAGTTCGGCGGCGCGTTCATCCACAATGCCCCGGGCCGCTCGTACGGACTCGACGTGAGCCTGCGCTTCTAGCAGAGCCTGGTGCCGGGGCTTCGGTTGTTCGGTTATTGGCGGGCGGAGCCCCAATAACCGAACAACCGAAGCCCCGGCACCAGTTAGACTAGGCGGCCGTGAACCGCCACGACATCCAGTTCCCGCCGAAGCACGAGGCGCTGCGCGACGACGTGCATGCGCTCGGCGGGCTCGTCGGCGAGATCCTGCGCGAGCAGGGCGGGGATGCACTGCTCGATCTCGTCGAGCGCGACCGGGTGCTCGCCATCCGCCGCCGGGCGGGCGAGGCGGACGCCGGCGATGAGCTGGCCGTGCGTGTGCGCGGCCGGCCGCCCGCGATGGCGCGCGACCTCGTCCGCGCCTTCACGGCCTGGTTCCAGGCCGTCAATCTCGCCGAGAAGGTGCACCGCATCCGGCGACGCAAGGCGTATTTCCTGGCCGGCAGCGGCCGTCCGCAGCCGGGCGGCGTCGAGGACGCGCTCGCTGCATTGAAGACGGGTGGCGCGACGCTCGAGGACGTGCTCGCACTCCTCGGCAAGTTGCGCATCGAGCCGGTGTTCACGGCGCACCCGACCGAATCGACGCGCCGCACGATCCTGCGCAAGCAGCAGCGCGTCGCGGAGATGCTCCTCGACCGCCTCGACCCGACGTTGACGCCGCAGGAGACACGCAGCCTCTGGGGCCGTGTGCGCACCGAGATGACGACGGCGTGGCAGACGGAGGACCATCCGCGCGACCGCCTGACCGTCGCGGACGAGCGCGAGCACGTGATGTTCTACATCGCCGAAGTGCTCTATCGCGTGCTGCCGGCGTTCTACGACGAGATCGCGCTCGCGCTCGAGAAGCTCTACGGCACGTCGGCCGAGACGATCGAGCTGCCGGTGCTGATCCGCTTCGGCAGCTGGGTCGGCGGCGACATGGACGGCAATCCCGACGTCAACGCGAAGACGATCCGCGAGACACTCGCGCGCCAGCACCAGGTCATCGTCAACGCCTACTTCGGCGAATGCCAGCACCTCGCGCAGATCCTGTCGCAGAGCGCGAGCCGCATCGGCGTGAGCCCCGCGCTCGCGAAGCACATCGAGCGCTACATGACGCTGGTGCCGGCGGCGCAGGCCGCGACCCCCGCCCGGCACGACCGGATGCCCTATCGCGTGTTCCTCGGCCAGATCGCCGAGCGCCTGCGTGCGACCTACGACGGCCGCGCGACCGCGTACGAGAATGCGCGCCAGTTGCTCGACGACCTCGGCCTGATCGCCGCCAGCCTCGCGGCGAACAAGGGCAGCCACGCCGGGCTCTATCTGGTGCGGCGCCTGATCCGCCGGGTCGAGACGTTCGGGTTCCATTTCGCGACACTCGACGTGCGCCAGCATGCGGATGTGCATCACCAGGTGCTCGCCCAGGGGCTCGATGACGTGCGGTGGCTCGAGCGCCCGGGGGCCGAGCGCCACGACCGGCTGGTCGACGCGATCGAGCGCGACCTCGGGCCGCGCCGCGAGCTCGATGCGCTCGGCAAGCGCGCGGTCGCGGTGTTCGAGGCGATCATCCAGGCGCGCCACCGCTACGGGCGCGACGCCATCGGCTACTACATCGTCGGCTCGACCCGGGCGGCCGACGACCTGCTCGCGCCGCTCCTGATCGCGCGCTGGGCCGAGGCCTACGACAAGCATTCGGGCGAAGTGGCGATCGATTTCGGCCCGATGTTCGAGAGCATCGAGACCCTGGCCGGTTGCGCCGACGTGATGCGCCAGCTGCTCGACGATCCGCTCTATCGCCGCCATCTCGAGGCGCGCGGGCGCCGCCAGTGCGTGATGGTCGGTTACTCCGACACGAACAAGGACGGGGGTCTGTGCGCATCGCGTGTCGCCGTCTATCGCGCCGAGCAGATGCTCGCGACGACGCTCGCGGGCGCGGAGGAGCGGCACGTCATATTCCGGGGCCGCGGCGGCAGCGTCGCGCGTGGCGGCGGGCGCATCGATGCGCTGGTACGCGCGGCTCCGCCCGAATCGCTGAACGGCGTGCTGCGCCTCACCGAGCAGGGTGAGGTCATCAACCAGAACTACGGCCTGCGGCCCATCGCGCTGCGCACGCTCGAGCGCGCCTTCAACGCCCTCGCGCTCGGTACCGCGGCCACGCTGCGCGGCGCGCCGGTGCAGGTGGCGGCGGAATGGCTCGCAGCAGCCCAGCACCTCGCCGACACGAGCCGCGCCGCCTACCGCGCGCTGGTGCGCGACAGCGCGGGGTTCTTCGACTATTTCTCGGCGGCGACGCCGATCGATGCGATCGAACGCATGCAGATCGGCTCACGCCCCGCATGGCGCGACGAAGGACACGGATTCGATGCCCTGCGTGCGGTGCCCTGGGTGTTCGCCTGGACGCAGTCGCGCTGCATGCTGCCGGGGTGGTATGGCGCGGGCACCGGACTCGGGGCGCTGATCGCGGAATCGGGCCTTGCGTTCGTGCGCGACGCCTGTGACGGCTGGTACTTCCTGCGCAACCTCGTCGACGACGTCGAGACCATGCTCGCCCGGGCGGACATGGACATCGCGCGCACCTACGACTCGCTCGCGCCCGGCCCGCAACCCTGGTTCAGCGCGATCACTACGGAGTACACGCGCACGCGCGACGCGGTGCTCGCGATCAAGGGCTACGGCGAGCTGCTCGACGGCGATCCGACCCTGCAACGATCGATCCGGCTGCGCAATCCGTACGTCGATCCGATGAACCTGATGCAGGTCGATCTGCTGGCGCGATGGCGCGCGACGAAGCGGCAGGACCGCGACCTGTTCGAGGCGCTGCTCGCGAGCATAGGCGGCATCGCGCAGGGCCTGCAGAGCACCGGTTAACCCGCGGGTCGCTCGAGGTCGAGCACCATCCGCACGAGCTGCGCGAGCGACGAGGCGTCCATCTTCTCCATGACGCGTGCGCGGTGGATCTCCACCGTGCGCTGGCTGAGCCCGAGATCGGCCGCGATCACCTTGTTCGCCTTGCCGACCACGACGAGATCGAGCACGTCGCGCTCGCGCGGAGTCAGCGTGGCGAGCCGTCCGCGCGTGTCGCGCCGTGTACGCAGCAGCGTACGCAGTTCCGCGTCGCGGACGAGCGCCTTCTGCACGCGTGCGAGCAGGTCGTCGTCGCGGAACGGCTTCTGCAGGAAATCGAACGCGCCGGCCTGCATCGCCTCGACCGCCATCGGCACGTCGCCGTGGCCGGTGATGAACACGATCGGGATCGTCGCGCCCACGGCATTGAGCCGCTGCTGCAGCTCGAGCCCGCTCATGCCGGGCATGCGCACGTCGAGCACGACGCAGCCGGGGCGCGAAATATCGTAGCCGGCGAGGAACTCGTCGGCCGAAGCGTGCAGCACCGCCTCGAGCCCGTAGGACTTGAACAGCAGGCGCAGCGAGCTCCTGACCGCATCGTCGTCGTCGATGACGAAGACCGTGGGGTTGCCGTTTTTCATGACATTTCCGGTGCGATTGGCAGGTTGAACGCGAAGCGTGCGCCGCGCGGCTGGTTGGGCAGGTAAACGAGCTGGCTGCGGTGTGATTCGAGGATCGTGCGGCTGATCGCGAGCCCGAGCCCGGTGCCTTCGGACTTGGTCGTGAAGAACGGCTCGAAAATGCGCGCCTCGGCGCCCGCGGCGAGCCCCGGCCCGTTGTCGGACACGTTGACCTCCACCTGGCCGTCCCCCATCGCCGTACGGATCACGATCTCGCCCCCCGGTTCGCCCGTGCCCGCGAGCGCTTCCGCCGCATTGTGCACGAGGTTGACGATCACCTGCTCGACCTGCACGCCGTCGACCAGCACGCGCGGCAGGTCGGGCGCGAGGTCGAAGCGCAGCGTGCTGCGCGAGGCGCGGGCGTCCATCTCGAGGAGGCTCATGACGCCGCGCACCAGCTCGTTCGGCGCGACGACCGTGCGATGGGTCTCGCGGTGGCGGATCATGCCGCGCAGGCGGTGGATGATTTCGCCGGCGCGCATCGCCTGCGCCGTGATCTCGCCGAGCGCCGCCGAGACTTCCGGCATGTCCGGCTGCGGCATCGCGAGCAGCCGTTCGCAGGCGCGCGCATAGTTCGTGATCGCCGCGAGCGGCTGGTTCAGCTCGTGCGATATGCCGGCGGCGATCTCGCCGAGCGTCGCGAGCCGGCCTACCTCATTGAGACGGGCCTGCGCGAGCCGCGCCGCATCCTCCGCGGTCTTGCGCTCGGTGACGTCGTGCAGCGTGCCGACCGCACGCAGGCTCCCGCCTTCGGCGCGCGACAGCCGGTAACGCGCTTCGATGTGGCGCGCCGTGCCGTCGGCGCGCACGAACCGGTAGCTCAGTTCGAGGCGTCCGGTGCCGCGGATGGCGCGCGACCACGCGATCAGACAGCGATCGCGGTCCTCGGGGTGCAGGCCCGCGAAGATGCGGGCATGGGAGGGGCGCTCGGCGGGATCGATGCCGAGCATGCGGTAGACCTGCGGCGACCAGTAGTTGACGCCGTTGTCGGGCACGTAAAACTCGGTATTGCCCAGCTGGGCAATCTCCTGGGCCTCGCGCAGCAGGTCTTGTGCGTCGCCGGGAATGGGGCTCAACCTCGCGTAACGGGTTGCAGTAGGCTAACGTGTCCGGCGATTCGTTACGAGGGCGGGATCTTGCGCGCGAAGCGGCTCTGGTGTTGAGGGGTGTCGCCCGCGTGCTCCGGGTCTGGCCCCTCGTGCCCCTGCTCGTGGCCTGCCAGAGCCTCGACCTGCATGCGCCGCGCAACGCGTCCATGGCCATCGCCGACGACACCGTGACGGCCGTGCACCGGATGTTTCCCGGGGTCGCGCAGGCGCAGCCCGGCGAGTCGGGCTTTCGCCTGCTGCCGGACGGCGTCGGCGCGTTCGTCGCCCGCGCGCTGCTCGCGCGCAGCGCTGCACGCACGCTCGACCTGCAGTACTACATGATCAACACGGACGACACCGGGCGCCTGCTCGCCGGCGAAGTGCTCGCCGCGGCCGATCGCGGCGTGCGCGTGCGGATCCTCCTCGACGACATCTACGCCGCATCGAACGATCGGGCGATCGCGATCCTCGATTCGCACCCGTCGATCGAACTGCGACTGTTCAATCCGTGGACCCGGCGGCACGGACCGGTCGCGCGCGCGGTCGACTTCCTGCTGACCCGCCGCCTGAACCGCCGCATGCACAACAAGTTGTTCGCGGCCGACAACTACGCCGTGATCATTGGCGGGCGCAACATCGGCGACGAATACTTCGACCTGAAGACACAGCTGAACTTCCGCGACCTCGACGTGCTCGCCGTCGGGCCGGTGGCCGCCGAGGCGTCGGCGTCGTTCGACGAGTACTGGAACAGCCCGCACGCGGTGCCGGCATCGGCGCTGCTCGACGAGGCGCCGACTGCCGCCGACCTCGAATCGGTGCGCGCCGCGCTCGCCGCGCATCGTGCGGGGTTGCGTGATTCACCCTATGTGCACTCGCTCGAGAGTTCGTCGATATCGAAGGAGTTCACGTCGGGCACATTCGGACTGACGTGGGGGACCGCCCGCGTGATCGCCGACCATCCTTCAAAAGTGGATGCGCCGGCAGCCGACCGCAGCGGCTTCCTGATCGAGCGGCTGCGCCGCGAGGCAGAGGGGGCGCGGCACGAGATGCTGGTGAGCTCGCCGTACTTCGTGCCGGGCGCGGCCGGGGTGGTGGCGCTGACGGCACTCGCAAAGGAAGGTGTCGCCGTGTCGGTGCTCACGAACTCGCTCGCCGCGAACGACGTCAGCATCGTGCACAGCGGCTATGCGCGCTATCGGGCCGCCCTGCTGCGCGGCGGCGTCAACCTGCACGAATTGCGCGTCACATCCGACCTCGAGGCACGCCGCCGCGATCGCCGCCTGTTCGGATCGGAGTTCGTGAGCCTGCACGCGAAGTATTTCGTGCTCGACCGCCGCGCGCTGTTCGTCGGCTCGGTCAATTTCGACCCGCGCTCGATCGAGCACAACACCGAGATCGGCCTCCTGATCGACAGCGAAGTGCTCGCACGCGAGGCGGCGGCACTGTTCGATCTCGCGAGCGCCCGCACCTTCAGTTACACGGTGACATTGCGGGACGGACCGGGGGGTGCATCGGACGCGCTCACCTGGACCGGGGAGAACCTCGGCGGCGTGATGCGGTACGATCACGAACCCGACACGGCATGGTGGAAACGCCTGATGGTGTGGTTCGCGGGACTGTTGCCTTTCGTGGAGAGCCAGATCTGATGAATCGACGCAAGGCACTCGCGCTGGCCGGTGCGGTGGCCGTCGCCGGAGCGGCGGCGCTCGTGACGAAGAGGGTGCGCGGCGGCAAGGGGCCGCGACGTCCCGCCGGCGTGCCGGTCGGCCCCTTTGGCGCGGAGTCGACGGCGGAACAGGTGACGGCCGGGCTCGACCTCGACGGCCGGGTCGCGCTGGTCACCGGCGTCACCTCCGGGCTCGGCGCGGAGACACTGCGGGTCCTCACGATGCGTGGCGCCCATGTGCTCGGCACGGGGCGCACGCTCGACAAGGCGGCAGCCGCGTGCGCCGCGGCGGGCAACCGGGCCACGCCGCTCGCGCTCGAACTGACCGACTTCGGTTCCGTCGTCGCGTGCGCCGAGGCGGTGCGTCGCCAGGGGGCCGCGATCGACATGCTCGTGTGCAACGCCGGGATCATGGCGCTGCCGAAGCTCGAGCAGGTCGACGGCCTGGAGAAGCACTTCGTCACGAATCACCTCGGTCACTTCCTGCTCGTCAATCGCCTGCTCGACCGCGTCGTCGCAGCCGCTGGTGGCCGCGTCGTCGTGTTGTCGAGCCGCGGCTACCTCTGGGCGCCCCCCGGGGGCATCGAGTTCGACAATCTCTCCGGCGAGCGCGGCGAGTACGATGCGAACCGGGCGTATGGGCAGAGCAAGCTCGCGAACGGGCTCTTTTCACTCGAACTCGCGCGACGGCTCGCCGGCACGAACGCGACGTCGAATTCGGTGCACCCGGGCATCATCAGGACCAGGCTCGGCAGGCACTTCCCCGGGTGGAAAAAGTCGCTCGGCAAGCTGATCGGCTGGACATTCATGAAGAGCATCCCCGCGGGGGCCGCGACCCAGTGTTACGTCGCGACGAGCCCGCGTCTCGCGGGCGTGAGCGGCCGCTACTTCGCCAACTGCAATCCCGAAGTGCCGGGTGGACACATGGAGGATGTCGCGCTCGCCGCGAAGCTCTGGTCGGTCTCGGAAGAACTTACCCGACCCTGGCTCACGTGAGCGATACGCGCCGCGCCGCACCCGCCCTCGTCGGCGCACTCGGCGTCGTGTTCGGCGACATCGGCACGAGCCCGCTCTACGCGCTCAAGGTGTCGCTCGATGCGACCGGCGCGCAAGCCGGCGATGCCGGGGCCGTGCTCGGTGTCCTGTCGCTCATCACGTGGAGCCTGTTCGTGGTCGTCACGCTCAAGTACGTGACCTTGATGCTGCGCGCCGACAACCAGGGCGAGGGCGGCATCCTCGCGCTGTTCGCGCTCGTGCAGAAGCACATCGATCCGCATTCGCCCCGCATCCGCTGGGTCGCGGTCCTCGCGCTGGCGGGTGCGGCGCTGTTCTACTGCGACGCGCTGATCACGCCCGCCATCACGGTGTTGAGTGCGGTCGAAGGCATGGAACTCCTCGATCCGGGGTTCGAACGCGTCGTCATACCCGTCACGCTCGGCATCCTGATCGCGCTCTTTGCGATCCAGCGGCGTGGTACCGACCGCGTGGCGCGGCTCTTCGGGCCGGTCATGCTCGTCTGGTTCGTGGCCATCGGCGCCACCGGGCTCAACGCGATCGTGCGCGGCCCCGGCGTGCTCGCGGCGCTCGACCCGCGCTGGGCGACCTGGCTGCTCGCGAGCCACCCGGGGCTCGGATTGGCGATACTCGGCGCGGTTTTCCTCGCGCTGACCGGGGGCGAGGCGCTCTATGCCGACATGGGCCACTTCGGCAAGCGCCCGGTGCGCCGTGCCTGGTTCGGCCTCGTGTGGCCCGCGCTGATGCTCAATTACTACGGCCAGGGGGCGCAGCTGCTCGAGCATCCGGCGTCGATCGCACATCCGCTGTATTTCCTCGTGCCGCCGCAGGTGCTGCCGCTGCTCGTGCTGCTCGCGACCGCGGCGTCCGTGATCGCCTCCCAGGCCGTCATCACCGGGACGTTCTCGGTCACGCGCCAGGCCGTGCAGCTCGACCTGCTGCCGCGCATGCGTGTGCTGCAGACTTCGGCGCTCGAGCACGGGCAGATCTACGTACCGGTCGTCAACGCACTGCTCCTGGTCGCCGTGATGGCCTTCGTGCTCGGGTTCGGTACCTCCGATGCGCTGTCGGGCGCCTACGGCGCCGCGGTGGTCGGCACCATGTTCGTGACGACGCTGCTCGGCGCGGTCGTGGCGCACATGGAATGGCGCTGGCCGGTCGTGACGACGGCGATGGTGTTCGGCAGCCTGCTGATCGTCGATGCGGCATTCGTCTGCGGCAACATGACCAAGCTCAATGACGGCGGCTGGGTACCGGTCGCGCTCGCCGCGGTGCTGTTTGCGATCTTCTGGACATGGCGCGAGGGTCGCCTGCGGCTGCGGCAGGCGCTGGCGCGCCAGGCCGTGCCGCTCGACCGCCTCCCGCAGCTGCTCACCGGCGCGACGCGGGTGCCGGGCACCGGGATCTTCCTCGCGAGCCATCCCGGCGTCGTGCCCTCCGCCCTGATCCGCAACCTCGAGCACAACCATGTGGCGCACGAACAGATCGTGATCCTGAACGTGTCGATCACGCGTACGCCACGCCACGATTCCGTCGATCGCGTGCGCATCGAGACACTGCAGCCCGGCGTCTATGCGCTGTACGTGCGCTTCGGCTTCATGGAAACGCCCGATTTGCGCGATGCGTTGCGGCGCTGCCGCTCGCTCGGGTTGCGGATCCACGGCGACGAGGCCGCCTGGTTCCTCGGCCTGCACTTCGTGCGCCCGCGGCCGCGCACCGGCCTGCCGGGCCTGCGGATGCGCTTTTTCGCGTGGATGCAGCGACGCAGCACCCAGGCCGCCGAGTTCTTCAACATGCCCTCCAAGGGCGTGATGGTGCTCGGGACGGAAGTGGAAGTCTGAAGAAGGCGAGTGGCGAGCAGCGAACGGCGAACAGCCAGAGGCGTAGGGCGGCGATGCCGCCTCTGGCTATTCGCTGATCGCTACTCGCTGTTCGCTACGTCGTTCGCGCCGACGGCGCGAACGACGGCGCGAACGACGGATACCTCCCCATCGTCAGCAGAAGAGTCGCGCCGATGGCGAATGCGATGGCCGCGGCGATCAGGATCGCGTCGTAGCTGCCGGTGGCGTCGTACACCTTGCCGAAGAGGGGAGGCGCGATGCCCGAAGCGAAGCCGAACACCGCGTACTGCGCGCCGTAGATGCGCCCGTAGTGCCTGAGGCCGAAGTAGCGCGCGCTGAGATACGCGACGAGGTCGGTCTCGGCGCCGGACGCGAAGCCGACGAGTATGGCGGCGAGGATCGCCGCGCTCGCGCCGAGGCCGTGGTTCATCAGGATCAGGCAGGCGAGCGCGGGCAGCAACAGCATCGGCAGCGCGACCCCGGGCGCCCAGAACCGGTCCATCAGGAAGCCTGCGAACACGCGCCCGAACATGATGCTGACGCCGACGGCGCCGGCGATCTGGCCGGCCTCGAGCGCCGCGAAACCGCGATCCTGGAGCAGCGGCACGAGGTTCGTGATCGTGCCGCCGATGCCGGTCGCCACGAGCAGGATGGACACGATCATCACCCAGAACCGGTAGTTGCGCACGGCCTCTCGCAGCGTCACGCCGGCTTCCGCGTGACGCGCCGATGCGGCACCGTCGATGGAGCCCTCGCGGTGATCGGGTTCGCGGAACCACGCGATCGCGACCGGCAGGGCGATCGCGAGCGGCAACAGCGAGATGCCCGCGAACGCCCAGCGCCAGCCGAACTGTTCGATCAGCCAGATCGCCATCGCCGGCAGGAACGCGGCCGTGATGCCGGTGCCGAGCAGCGTGATCGCGAGCGCGAGGCCGCGGTTCTCGACGTACCAGCTGTTGACCGCGCGCGTCCAGGTGACCGGCGTGGAACCGCCGCCGAGCAGGCCGGCCATGAACCACATCAGGTAGAACACGCCGATCGAGGCCGGCGAGAGTGCGAGCGCCGCGAACGACAGCCCGAACAGGGTCAGCGTGAGGATCGCGAGGCGGCGCACGCCGTAGCGGTCGGCGAGCGCGCCCACGATCGGCACCACGCAGACGACCGCGATCGTGAACCACAGGATCGCGAGCTGGAATTCGCCGCGGCCCCAGCCGAACTCTTCGGTGATCGGCCGGGTGAACGGGCCGAGGGAATTGTAGGGAATCGGCGAGGCGCCGAATGCGACGCCCAGCGAAGAGGCGACCAGCACTGTCCATCCGCGCCGGAACTCGGCATACGATCGTGTCATGGGGCGAGGCGGCCGTCCTTCAACAGCATGCGGTCGAGTATTGCCCGAGTGTACTGTGGTGCGCGCGCGATCGCGCGGCGTTTACCGCCGTGTGGCCGCGGTGCCCGGACCACACAGCGAAGTCCGCCAGTGTGCCAGTTTGGCGGCGCCCGTCAGCGCGGCGTGCGCAGGGCTGGTCGAGGGCAGCACGACATGGTGCAGGGTCCGCCGCCGGTTCTCGGGCAGCATGGGCAGCACGAGGCGCGTGTACAGGCGCCGGGCGGTGCCGCCATTGAACGCCACCACGGTGATGGTGCCGTGGCGAAGCAGCAGGCCCCGGATGTCGTGCGCGCGGGCGCCGGCGACATCGATGTCGGCATCGGCGCTGCCGGCGCGCGACGCTTCCGCGAGCACGTCCCATACCGCGACGCCGGCCGCCCGGAGCGCAGCGACCCGTCGCGCATAGGGCAGTTCGACCGACACGCCGAACAGCGCGTCCATGAGCGGCCAGAACTGATTGCGCGGGTGCGCGTAATACTCGCCGGCGCGCAGCGAGGCGACACCGGGCAGGCTGCCGAGGATCAGCAGTCGCGGGCGCGCGCCGAGTATCGGCGCAAAGGCGCGGACCCTGGGCGTGCGCGCGCGGGACGGTGCAGGGCGCCCCATGGCGGCCTAGCCCGCGAACAGCGCGTCGAACCACACCATCGCGGCGAAGCCGGCGAGGAGACTCGCGGTGGCGCCCCCCGACATGCCCTGGCGGTGGGTCTCGGGGATCACCTCGGCGCTGATCACGTAGAGCATCGCGCCCGCCGCGAACGCGAGCGCCCAGGGCAGGAGGCCGCCGGCGAGGCCCACCGCGCCCGCCCCGACGATGCCGCCTGCCGTTTCGATGAGGCCCGTGACGACGCCGAGCGCGAAGCTGCGGCCGCGTCCGAGGCCGCTCGACAGCATCGCCATCGCGACGACGAGGCCCTCGGGCAGGTTCTGTACCGCGATCGCCGTCGCGATGCGCGGCATGAGCGTGGGATCCTCCGCGCCGATCGTGACGCCGACGCTCAGGCCTTCGGGGAAGTTGTGGAGCGCGATCGCGGTGACGAGCAGGAACGACATCGAGTGACGGCCGCCCCGGCCATCGTGACCCTTGAACTGGTGCTCGTGCGGGACGTTGCGATTGGCCCACGAGACGCACCATGCGCCGCTGCCGAGCGCGAGCAGCGTGAGTGGAATCGACCATGCGCTCTGCAGGCGTCGCGCCGCCTCGTCGAGCGCCGCGGGCAGCAGCGCGTAGACACTGGCGGCGAGCATGACGCCGGCGGCGAGCGCGATGCAGTGGTTCGCGACCCGGTCGGAGAGGCGCTTCAGCAGCAGCACGGGCGCGGCGCCCGCCGATGTCGCGACGGTGCCGGTGAGAAACACGATCCAGACCGCCGTCCATAGACTCATGCCGCCTCCCCGATGCCCACCGCCGCATTATGCGGCCAGTCAGAAGCGCATGGCGGCCGCGGTCAATCCCCCGACGTAGTAGTCGAGCAGGCGGCGGCGGAACTCCACCTGGTATCGGGCCGACACTTCGGCGCTCGCCGCCTCGACCCGCGTGGCGCGTGACTGGGTCAGTTCCACCAGCGTCGCGGCGCCGACGCGGTAACGCTGCTCGGTGGCCTCGAGCGCGCGTTCCGCGGAGCGCAGCTGCGCGCCGGCCGCAGCGAGCTGCGCCTGCGCCGAGTCGAGATCGAGCACGGCCGTGCGCACCTGCGAGCCCACGTCCTGCTCGAGGCTGTCGAGGTCGACCTGGGCGCTGTCGGCCCGGATCTCGGCGCGCCGCGTCGCGATCCGGGTGGCACTGCGGTCGTACAGTGGCAGGGCGATACTGAGGCCGATCGAGCCGCCGCGTGCATCGCCCAGCTGATCGGACCAGCCGCCGTCGACGGCGCTCGTGTACGAGGAGCCGTAGCCCGCCGACAGCGACAGGGTCGGCCAGCGGGTCGATTTCGCCACGCGGATGTCCTCGCGCGCGGCGTCGAGGCGCGCTTCGCTCGCCCGGATGTCCGCGCGCGTGTCGAACGCGCGCCCGATCAGCGTGTCGAGATCCGCGATGCTGATCGCGGCCGGCGTGGCGATTTCAGGCGCCACGAACTCATAGGTGCCGCGCGGATCGAGGCGCAGCGTGCGGATCAGGTCGATGCGCGCGAGTTCGGCGGCACGCTCGGCCTGCACCACCGCGAGCTGCGCGCTCGCGACGTTCGCCTGCTGCTGGTAGAGGTCGGCGATCGTGCGGGCACCCGCCTTCACATAGGTCTCGATCTGCGCGCCGAGCGCGCCCTGCGCGGTGAGATTTTCGCGTTGCACGCGCAGTTCTTCGCGCTGCTGCACGAGTGCGAGGAACTGGCTCGCGACCGTGAACACGACCGTTTCGCGCGCGCGCTCGAGGTCCCGCTCGCCCGCGATGCCCGTGAAGCGCGCGCTCTTCAGCGTCGCGGTATTGGCGAAGCCGTCGAACAGCGTGACACCGGAGCTGACGCCGAGGCTCGTCGTGCGCGTCGTGTCGTCGTCGGCGCGGCCGAAGGCGCGCGTCGTCTGGCTCGTGGCGCGCAGGTCGGGCAGGAAACCGCTGCGCGCGTCCTCGACATCGAGCGCATCGAGCGCCGCGGCGTTGCGCGCCTGGCGCAGCGTGTCGTTCTGTGCGAGGGCGATCTCGACCGCCTGGTCGAAGCCGATGACGCGCGTTCCCTGCGCACCGGCGG
Source organism: Steroidobacteraceae bacterium (assembly GCA_050249415.1). GTDB lineage: Bacteria > Pseudomonadota > Gammaproteobacteria > Steroidobacterales > Steroidobacteraceae > CADEFQ01. Next base: position 9,741 of record JBFWQO010000010.1, on the reverse strand, counting down.
CGGTGGCGGCGACGGCGAGTGCGACGAAGAGCGCGAGTGAACGTTTCGCGGGCATGCTATTCATGGCGCAGCGCCTCGATCGGGTCGAGCGCGGCGGCCTTGCGCGCGGGATAGAAGCCGAAGAACACGCCGACGGCGGCCGAGAACAGCACCGCGATCACCGCCGCCTCGGGCGGCATCGCGACGGCCCAGCCCGTCGTGCGGGCGAGTGCGGCGCCGGCGAGGTAGCCGAGCACGATGCCGATCAGGCCGCCGGCCACGCTGATCACGATGCTCTCGACGAGGAATTGCGCGAGCACGTCGCTGCCGCGCGCGCCGATGGCCATGCGGATGCCGATCTCGCGCGTCCGCTCGGTCACCGAGACCAGCATGATGTTCATGATGCCGATGCCGCCGACCACGAGCGAGATCGACGCGATCGCGGCGAGCAGCATCGACATCACGCGGGTCGTGCCGCTCGCCGCGGCGGCGATATCGTCCTGGTTGCGGATCGTGAAATCGTCGTCGTCACCGGGCGCGAGCTTGTGGGATTCGCGCATGATCGAGCGGATTTCCTGCTCGGCGGCCGGGATGTCGCCGGGCGACCAGGTGCTCGCGATGATCTGGCCGATGCGGCTGTGGCCCGCGAGATGCGCCTGCGCCGTCGTGTACGGAATGATGACGACGTCGTCCTGGTCGTTGCCGCCGGCGGTCTGGCCCTTCGGGGCGAGCACGCCGATGATCGTGAACGGTACGCTGCGCACCTGCAGTTGCTGGCCGACCGGGTCCTCGCCCGGATAGAGTGCATTCGCGACCGTGCTGCCGAGCACGACGACGCGGCGCACGGACCGCAGGTCCGCTTCGGTGAAGAAGCTGCCGCTCTGCGCGGGCCAGTCGCGGATCATCCCGTAGTTCGCCGACACGCCCATGATCATGGCGCGCCAGTTGCCGATGCCGCCGATCAGCTGGCCGCGCGAGAAGATCACGGGCGACACCGCGGACAGCAACGTGCTTTCCCGCACGAGCTTCTCGGCGTCCGGGATCGTGAGCCGGTTGAAGGTCGCGGCGCCCTGGCTCACGCCGCGCTGCGACGTGGAGCCCGCCATGATCATCAGCATGTTCGTGCCGAGACCCTTGATCTGCTTCTCGATCATGGCTTGCGCGCCCTGGCCGAGCGCGACCATGACGATCACGGCCGCCACTCCGATCACGATGCCGAGCATCGTGAGGAGCGTGCGCAGCTTGTTGCGCAGGATGCTGCGCGTCGCGATGCGGAACAGCGCGCGCTTTCTCATGTCGCCGCCCCGAACGCCGCGAGCTCGCTGCGCGCGTCCCGCGGCTGCGGGACGGGCGCGTCGCGCAGGATGCGACCGTCGCGCATCTCGACGATGCGGTGCGCGTGTCCGGCGATATCCGGCTCGTGCGTGACGAGCACGATCGTGATGCCCTGGTCGTTGAGCTCCTGGAACAGCGCCATGATCTCGATCGACGTGTGGCTGTCGAGGTTGCCGGTCGGCTCGTCGGCGAGGATCAGCGACGGGTTCGTGACGATGGCGCGCGCGATCGCGACGCGCTGCTGCTGCCCGCCCGAGAGCTCGCTCGGCACGTGGTGCGCGCGGGCGGCGAGACCGACGCGACGCAGTGCCTCGGGCGCGGGCGACTCGTGGCCGGTGAAGCGGCCGCTGCGGTCGTACAGCAGCGGCAACTCGACATTCTCGAGCGCGCTCGTGCGCGCGAGCAGGTTGAAGCCCTGGAAGACGAAGCCGATCTTCTCGCTGCGCAGGCTCGCGAGCTCGTTGCGCGAGAGCCCGTTCACCGCGGTACCGTCGAGCTCATAGTGGCCGGAGGTCGGCGTGTCGAGGCAGCCGAGGATATTCATCAGGGTCGACTTGCCGGAGCCGGACGCCCCCATGATCGCGACCATCTCGCCCCGTTTGACCACGAGGTCGACTCCGTCGAGCGCCCGCACCGCATTGCTGCCTGCGCTGTAGACGCGGGTGACGCCTGCAAGGCGAATGACGGGCCGGGCCGCGGAACCGTGTGCCATCGCGCGCTCAGAAGCCGGGCGGGCGGCCTTGCCGCGACTGCTGGAACGGATTCGAGCCGGCCGAATCGGTCACCAGCGTGACGCCCACGATCACGGACAGGCCATCGACGATACCGTCGCCGCTCACCTCCGTGCGCTGGCCGTCCGTGAGCCCGGTGCGTACCCGCGTGCGCGTGAGCTGGCCCTTGCCGTCGAGGTACCAGAGGGCGGCCGCGTCGGCAGGGCGTCGTGCGCCGCCGGTCGCGCTGCCTGCCGGGCCAACCGCCGCGCCGGCTGTCGACCGGCCGGCGGTGCCGCCCGTGCCGGCGGGCGCGCCGGAGCGCGCACGGACGCTCGCGAGCATGTCCTGTGTCGGGCGAAAGCGCAGCGCCGCGTTCGGCACCGAGAGGACGTTCTGCGCCTCGCCGGTCACGAAATCGACACTTGCCGTCATGCCCGGCAGCAGCTTGTCGTCGGGGTTCGCCACCGCGATCACCACGTTGTAGCTGACGATGTTGTCGGTCGACGTCGACTGCAGGCGCACCTTGCCCACCGTCCCGGTGAACCGGCTGTCGGGCCAGGCCTGCACGGTGAAAGTGACCGGCTGCCCGGGGTGGATCGCCGCGATGTCGCTCTCGGCCACCGGCGCGATGATCTGCATTTCCGCCAGGTCCCTGGCGATCAGGAACAGCTGCGGCGCCGACAGGCTCGCGGCCACGGTCTGCCCGACATCGACATTGCGCTCGACGACGATGCCGTCGATCGGCGCGAAGATTTCCGTGTAGGCGAGGTTCTGGCGCGCACGGTCGAGCGTCACCTGCGCCGACTTGTAGTTCGCGAGCGCGACGGCCCGGCCGAACTTCGACGTATCGAATTCGATCTCGGTGAGCACCTTGCCCTCGAACAGCGCGAGATTGCGCTTATACTCGACGTCGGCCTGTTCATACTGCGCGCGGCTGCCCTCGAGGCTCGCCTGTGCGTCGCGCACCGCCTGTTCGAGCAGTGTCGGGTCGATGCGGGCGATCAGCTGGCCTTTTTTCACGGTGTCGTTGAAATCGGCGTAGATCGCGACCACGCGGCCCGACACCTGCGTACCGACCTGCACGGTCGTCACGGCGCTGAGCGTGCCCGTGGCCGCGACGGCTGCGCGGATGTCGGCCCGCTCGACCGGCGCGAAGCGGTACGGGGACGCTTCTTCACGCGACAGCTTCGTCCACGCGTAACCGCCCACGGCAATCGCGACGGCGGCGGCAACGAGGACGATCAGTGGCTTGCGTTTCATGGTGCGAGGATAGCGGCGTCGCACGGCCCGCGGGCGGGCTCCGGCACGAATGGCACGCCGCTGTCACGAACGGCGTGCCCGGCGTCTCGAACGGCTTTGCCGCGGGCCCTCGCGCTACCTATCCTTGTACCCCATGGCGACGACGTGGATGCCTCCGGAACACTATCCGCTGCAGCGCGCGGAATACGTGATGATTTTCCTCTTCTGGACCGTCTTCGGCCTGCTGTGGTCGGCCAATGCCCTGCAGGCGCCGAGCGGCCGCATGGTGCCGGTCTTGCCGGGCGCGCCGGTGCTGCTCGCTTTTTCGAGCGCGTGGATCTGGGCGTTGCTGACCCCGCCGCTCTTCTTTGCGGCGGGCCGCCTCAGTGTCGACCGCGGCCACATCGCCGCGCGCATCCTCGCATTGATCGCGCTCGGCATCGTCGTCGGGTTCGCGGTCGACACGCTGCTCGGCTGGCTGCGCTGGGAAGTGTTCTACGAGCCGCGCAGCCGGCACCCGCCGCTCGGCGTGCTGCAGCGGATATCGCGCCTGTGGTTCGTCAACCAGTTCATCATCGCGGCGGCGATCCTCGCCGCGGGACTCGCGCGATACTACTTCCGGCGCGATCTCGCGCGGCGTGAAGAGGCGATCCGGCTGCAGGCGCAACTGGCCGACGCACGGCTCGCGGTGCTGCGCACGCAACTCGACCCGCATTTCCTCTTCAACACGCTGCATGCGGTGTCGGCGCTCGTCGAGCGCGACCCGCGCGGCGTGCGGCGCATGATCGCGCGCCTGTCGGAGCTGCTGCGCACGACGCTCGAGGGCGGCACGGAGCAGGAGGTGCCGCTGCGCGAGGAACTGCGTTTCCTCGAAGGCTACCTCGACATCATGCGCGTGCGCTTCCAGGGCCAGCTCACCGTCGACATGCAGGTCGAGCCCGGGCTCGGCGAGGCCCTGGTGCCGAACCTCGTGCTGCAGCCGCTCGTCGAGAATGCGATCCGCCACGGCACATCGAAGCACGAGGGCGCGGGCGCCATCACGATCAGCGCGCGCCGCGACGGCGCGGCGGTGGTGCTCACGGTTCTCGACAACGGGCCGACGGCGCCGGGCGCCGTGCCGCCTGCCGTCGAGGGTATCGGCCTGCGCAACACGCGCGAACGCCTCGCGCAGCTCTACGGCGATGAACAGTCGCTGGTGCTCGCGCCGCGCGAGGGCGGCGGCATGCGGGTCGAAGTGCGGCTGCCGTTCCACACGGGGGCCGACCTGCGTGCGGTGGCGGTATGACGGGGCGGCCCCTGCGCGTGCTCGTCGTCGACGACGAGGCGCTCGCGCGGCAGCGCGTGATCGATCTTCTCGACCACGAGGCGGCGGTCGAGATCGCCGGCGTCGCCGACAACGGCAATGCCGCAGTCGAGGCGATCCGCACGCTCGCGCCGGATCTCGTTTTCCTCGACATCCAGATGCCGGGTCGCACGGGCCTCGATGTCGTGCGCGAGATCGGGCCCGACCGCATGCCCGTGACGATCTTCTGCACGGCGTACGACCAGTATGCGCTGCACGCATTCGACGTCGCGGCGATCGATTACCTCGTCAAGCCGTTCGACGACGAGCGGTTCGAAACCGCCTTCGCGCGGGCGCGCCGCGCGATCGAACTCGCCGAGATCGGCGCCCTCTCGACGCGCCTCAAGATCCTGCTCGAAGGTGATGCGGCCGCGGCGGCCGGCGCCGCGCCGCCGGCCGCCGGCCGGCTCGAGCGCATCGCGGTCGAGACGCGCGGCCAGGTGCGCGTCGTGCCGGTGGCGGAGATCGATGCGATCACGGCGAGCGGACCCTACGTGGAGCTGCATGTCGGCGAGAAGAGCTGGCTCGTGCGCGAGCGCATGCAGACGCTCGAGGACCGGCTCGACCCGGCGCATTTTGCGCGCGTGCACCGTTCTGCGATCGTGCGCCTCGACCGGATCGATGCGCTGTTGCGCGAGGCCGGCGGCGATTACACGCTGCGCCTCAAGTCCGGCCGCCAGCTGCCCGTGAGCCGCTCGCGCATCGAGGCGCTGCAGCGCTGGATGGGGCTGTCCGGTCCGAAGGCCTGAGCGTGGCGCCTACGCCTTCTTGGCGGCGCCCGTCACGCGATCCATCACGGCGAGCAGCACCGCCGAGACCACGAAGGTCAGGTGCAGGATCACGTACCAGAGGATTTTCTCGTTCGGCGTCTGCATCGCGTTCATGAAGACGCGCAGCAGGTGGATCGAGGAGATCGCGACGATCGACGCGGCGACCTTGAGCTTGAGGCCACCCGCGTCGAGCTTGCCGAGCCAGCCGAGCGCGGCCTCGCGGCTCTCGCCCTGGTTGATGTCGATCCGCGAGACGAAGTTCTCGTAGCCCGAGAGCATCACCATGACGATCAGGCCGCCGACCAGCACGATGTCGATCAGCGCGAGGAGGGTCAGCACCAGGTCCGATTCCGAGACGAGATGCACCTGGGACAGTGCGTGCCACGCCTCCTGGAAGAACTTCACGCCGAGCGCGAGCAGCGCGAGCGAAAGGCCGAGATACACGGGTGCGAGGAGCCAGCGCGACGCGAACAGCAGTCGCTCGAGGGTACGTTCGATCATGGGCGGGTGTTATCCGAGGGCTTGTTCGAGATCCGCGATCAGGTCGTCCGGATGTTCGACACCGACCGAGATGCGCACCACCGCGTCGGTGACGCCGTAGCGGTCGCGCGTCGCTTTCGGCACGCCGGAGTGGGTGGTCGAGGCCGGATGAGAGATGAGTGTCTCGGTGCCGCCGAGACTCACCGCGAGCTTCATGACCTGCAGGCGGTTCAGCATGCGAAAGGCGTCGGCCTCGCCGTCGCCGACCCTGAACGCGAACGTGGAACCGGCGCCCGTGCACTGGCGGCGAAACACCGGCGTGCGCGGATCGCTGTCGGGCAGGAGCCCGAGCCAGTTCACGCCGGAGACGCGCGGGTGTGTCGCGAGGTACGCGGCGACGCGTGCGGCGTTGTCGCTGGCGGCCCGCATGCGCAGCGCCATCGTCTCCATCGAGCGCATGATCATCCACGCGGTGTTCGGATCGAGCTGCGTGCCGAGTGCGCTGCGCAGCAGTCGCGTGCCGCGCATGCGCGCCTTCGACCCGATGACGCCGCCTGCGACGAGATCGGAATGGCCGCCGACGTACTTGGTGAGCGAGTAGAGGACGAGATCGGCGCCGTGCTTCAGCGGCTGCTGGTACACCGGGCCGAGGAAGGTGTTGTCGACCGCGACCGGCGGCGCCTCGCCGCCCTGGCGGCGCGCGATTTCGTCGGCCACGCGGCGCATCAGCGCGAGATCGACGAGGCTGTTGGTGGGGTTCGCGGGCGTCTCGGTCATGATGAAGGCGACCCGCCCGCCGGCTTCCTTCGCGGTGCGCAGCGCCTCTTCCATCGATTCCATGACGGCGCGCTCGCTGCAGCCGTCCGTGAAGCCGACTGCGCGGATGCCGAGATTCGGCAGGGTTTTCTCGATCAGCGTCTCGGTCCCGCCGTAGAGTGGCAGGCTCATCAGGATGACGTCGCCGGGGCGTACGTGCGCAAGTATCGTCGTGGAGATCGCGGCCATGCCGCTGGCAAACACCGCTGCCGCTTCGCCGCCTTCCCACAGCGCGAGGCGGTCTTCGAGCACTTCGAGGTTCGGGTTGTTGAATCGCGAGTAGACGAGCCCCGCGCCCTGGCCCGGTGGCGCCTCGCGCCGCCCGGAGGTGTAGTCGAAGAAGGCCTTGCCGTCCTCGGCCGTCTTGAACACGAAGGTGGAAGTCAGGAAGACCGGGGGCTTGAGCGCGCCCTCCGACAGCTGCGGGTCGTAGCCGTAACCCATCATCTGGGTTTCGGGGTGCAACTCGTGCTTGCCGATGCGGCGCTTGTGGTACTGGTCGTAACTCATCCGGCAATGCTAGCACTTGCCGCTATGATGGGCCGAAAGGGAGATACGTGATGGTGACACGCGACGAGGCCGAGGAGGCCGTGAGGGTATTGTTGCGCTGGGCGGGCGACGACCCGACGCGCGAAGGCCTGCTCGACACGCCGCGCCGTGTCGTCGATGCCTATGGCGACTGGTTCTCCGGCTACGCGAGCGATCCCGGCGAGTACCTGCGTCGCACCTTCGAGGAGGTGGCGGGCTACGACGAGCTGATCGTGCTGCGCAATATCGAGTTCGAGTCGCATTGCGAGCATCACATGGCGCCGATCATCGGCCGCGCACATGTCGGGTACCTGCCGAGCGACAAGGTTGTCGGGATCAGCAAGCTCGCGCGCGTCGTGGAAAGCTACGCACGGCGCTTCCAGGTGCAGGAGAAGATGACCGCGGAGATCGCGAGCTGCATCGAGGAGGTACTGAAGCCCCGCGGGGTCGGCGTCGTGGTCGATGCGGCGCACGAGTGCATGACGACACGGGGCGTGCACAAGCGCGGCGTGTCGATGGTCACGAGCCGGATGTCGGGCGCCTTCCGCGACGACCCCCGGACCCGGGCCGAATTCCTGCGGTTCATCGACCTTTCACCCCCCGGCGGGGGGCGTCTCGGGCCGTAACCCCCGGGAATTTGGGGTTTTTCGAGCCTGTGGTATGCTGCGCGCCGATCGTTGCCTGTTCGACCTGCATTTACGGCGCCAGAGAGCGTCCCGTCTGCAAGCCCGTTTCGACTGCGATCAGGGGTCAGGGATCGCAAGTTCCTGCCGTGTTTGAGCTTCCAAACCTTTTGAGAGAGTTGTTTCGATGGCCAAGATCTATGTAGGAAACCTGCCGTTTACGGCCGGTGAGGACGAAGTGCGCGAGCTGTTTTCCAAGCACGGCACGGTGGAATCGGTGTCCCTGCCGACCGATCGCGAAACCGGCCGCCCCCGCGGCTTCGGCTTCGTCGAGATGTCGCAGGCGGACGCCCAGCGCGCGATCGGCGCACTGAACGGGTACTCGATGAACGGTCGTCCGCTGCGCGTCAATGAGGCGCAGGACAAGCCGCGCACGGGTGGCCCGGGCGGTGGTGGCCGTGGCCCGCGTCCGGGCGGCGGCGGCGGCTTCCGCTCCGGCGGGGGCGGCGGCGGCGGTCGCTGGTAACGGCTACCGATCCGGACGTCTTTCTGAGACGCTACAGGGCCCGCGCAAGCGGGCCCTGTTCATTGGTGCCGGGGCTTCGGTTGTTCGGTTATTCCGGCGCAGGGCGCGAATAACCGAACAACCGAAGCCCCGGCACCATTCCGCCATTTCGGAGGACCTATGGACGTCAAGGCGGCGGTGGCATGGCAGGCGGGCAAGCCCCTGTCGATCGAAACGGTGCATCTCGACGGGCCGCGCGCGGGCGAAGTCCTGGTCGAGGTGAAGGCGAGCGGCGTGTGCCACACCGACGAGTTCACGCGTTCGGGCGCCGACCCGGAGGGCATGTTCCCGGTGATCTTCGGCCATGAGGGCGCCGGTGTCGTCGTCGATGTCGGCCCGGGCGTCACGACGCTGCGCAAGGGCGACCACGTGATCCCGCTCTATACGCCCGAATGCCGCCAGTGCAAATCCTGCCTCTCGCGCAAGACCAACCTCTGCACGGCGATCCGCACGACGCAAGGGCAGGGCGTGATGCCCGACGGCACGAGCCGCTTCTCGATCGGCAAGGAGAAGATCCACCACTACATGGGCTGCTCGACCTTTGCGAACTACACGGTGCTGCCGGAGATCGCGGTCGCGAAGATCCGCGAGGACGCACCGTTCGACAAGGTCTGCTACATCGGCTGCGGAGTCACGACCGGAATCGGCGCGGTGATAAACACGGCAAAGGTCGAGCCCGGCGCGAACGTCGTCGTCTTCGGTCTCGGCGGCATCGGCCTCAACGTGATCCAGGGTGCACGCCTCGCCGGTGCCAGCATGATCGTCGGCGTCGACCGCAACCCGCGCCGTCGCGCGCTGGCCGAGCAATTCGGCATGACGCATTTCGTCGACTCGCACGAGGCGGGCGCCGACCTCGTGGCGCATCTCGTCGCGCTCACCGGGGGCGGGGCGGACTACAGCTTCGAGTGCGTCGGCAACGTCGATCTCATGCGCCAGGCGCTCGAGTGCTGCCATCGCGGCTGGGGCGTGTCGGTGATCATCGGCGTCGCGGCCGCCGGCCAGGAGATCCACACCCGGCCGTTCCAGCTCGTCACCGGGCGCGTCTGGAAGGGCACCGCATTCGGCGGCGCGCGCGGCCGCACCGACGTCCCGAAGATCGTCGACTGGTACATGCGCGGCAAGATCGAGATCGACCCGCTCATCACGCACGTGATGCCGGTCGAGCGCATCAACGAAGCCTTCGACCTGATGCATGCGGGCGAATCGATCCGCAGTGTCGTCACGTTCTGAGCATTCCGCCCGGCGCGGGGCCGTGGGGCGTGGCGAGCAAACGGGGTCGTGGTAGCGTGGGGTGTTGCGCGGGAGAAGACCGAGTCAGCCCTGGTGCTTTGCGGCCCGTTTCTGAGCATGG
>JBFWQO010000009.1:0-197652 GCA_050249415.1 Steroidobacteraceae bacterium | reverse complement strand
ATGCACTACGACTTGGGGTTCTTCGATCACGAGAGCTCGCGCTTTGAGTGCGCCGAGAACCCGTTCGCTGCTAAGGTGTTACCTATGTCCTCGGAATAATCCGTTACCCATGTGAACGGAATGGACATGACTAGAGTGGCTCCCCGGGTTGGACTCGAACCAACGACCAACGGATTAACAGTCCGACGCTCTACCGCTGAGCTACCGGGGAACAGGGGCCGCGGAAAGGCGGCGAATTCTCGTGGACAGGGGCGGGGCCGTCAAGGGACGGGGTCCCGCCTGCGGCGCGCGCGCCGCCACAGCCCGAGGTAGGCCACCGCGTTCACGAGCGTGAGCGCGGCGCCGAGCGTCCACTGAAGGCCGCGCGTGAGGCCCGCGGGGTAGATCACGGGCGTGATGTATCGAGCGATGAATCCGCCCTCGTAACCCGTCTCGCCCGCGCGCAGGCGCAGGTGGTTCTCGAGCGGGGTGAGCGGGCAGATGGCCCCGGAGGCGAGGATCCAGAGGCCCCAGGCGAGCGCGATCGCGTGCAGCCACGCCGTGCGAGGCCATCGCCACGCGATGAAGCCGCCCGCGACCACGTAGAAGATGAAGGCAAAGTGCAGCGCGACGACGCCATCGGCGAGGAAGCGCGCGGTCACGCCCTCAGGCGGTCCTGGCCGCCGCCCCCGAGTTGAGCACGCGCGCCATGCGGTCCACCGCCTTCTCGAGCGTTTCCATGCTGCAGGCGAACGAGATGCGCATGTGTCCGGGCGCGCCGAAGCCCGAGCCCGGCACGACCGCCACGCCGCCCTCGTTCAGCAGCAGCTCGGCGAACGCATTGTCGTCGCGGCAGCCCATCGCGTGCATCGCGGCGCTCACGTCGGCGAAGGCGTAGAACGTGCCCGCGCCGGGCAGGCACGAGACGCCCGGCAACGCGTTCAGCCCCTCGACGATGTAGTCGTGGCGCTTTCTGTACTGTTCGTTCATCTCGGCGACGCAGCCCTGGTCGCCGTTCAGCGCCACGACCGCCGCGCGCTGCGTGATGCTCGAGGCGTTCGAGGTGGACTGGCCCTGGATCGTCGACATCGCCGTGACGATCTCCTTCGGGCCGCCGCAATAGCCGAGACGCCAGCCGGTCATCGCGTAGGCCTTCGAGCAGCCGTTGATCGTGATGGTGCGGTCGTACAGCTCGGGCACGGCCGTGAGCAGGCTGCAGAACGGCTCGTTCGCCCAGTAGATTTTCTCGTACATGTCGTCGGTGCCGATCACGACGCGCGGATGCGCGAGCAGCACCTCGCCGAAGGCGCGCAGTTCGGCGCGCGTGTATGCCGCGCCGGTCGGGTTGCAGGGGCTGTTCAGCAGCACGAGGCGTGTCTTCGGCGTGATGGCGGCCTCGAGCTGGCGCGGGGTGATCTTGTAGCCCTGGTTTGCGCCCGCGTACGGCATGACCGGCAGGCCGTCGGCGAGCAGCACCATGTCGGGGTACGACACCCAGTAGGGCGCCGGGATCACGACTTCGTCGCCCGGGTCGAGCACGGCCATGCAGAGGTTGTAGATCGTCTGCTTCGCGCCGCTCGAGACGATGACCTGCGAGCGCTCATACCCGATGCCGTTGTCGCGGCGGAATTTCGCGATGATCGCGTCCTTCAGTTCGTTGATGCCGTCGACATTGGTGTAGCGCGTGAAGCCGCTCCTGATCGCGTCCACGCCGGCGGCGGCGATGTGTGCCGGTGTGTCGAAATCGGGCTCGCCGGCGCCGAGCGCCACGATGTCCTTGCCTTCGGCCCTGAGCTTCGCGGCGCGTGCGGTGACGGCCAGGGTGGGCGAGGGCTTGACGCGCTGGACACGGCGGGAGACGGGTAATGTCACGGAGCGGACCTGCAGGTGGGTGAGTGGGGACGGCGAGCGGGTTATATTACCCGATCGTCCCCGAGGTACACATTGCAGCCCCATGGACAGCAGCCACCCGGCCCACGGGCCGTTCACCCTCAGTGCCGGCTATGTGCCGGCCGGCGACCAGCCGCAGGCGATCGATCGGCTCGTGGAGGGGCTCGGCGACGGCCTCGCGCACCAGACGCTGCTCGGCGTGACCGGTTCGGGCAAGACATTCACGATCGCGAACGTGATCGCCCGCGTGCAGCGCCCGACACTCGTAATCGCCCACAACAAGACGCTCGCCGCGCAGCTCTACGGCGAGTTCCGCGAGTTCTTCCCGGACAACGCGGTCGAGTACTTCGTCTCGTATTACGACTACTACCAGCCGGAGGCATACGTCCCCTCGAGCGACACGTACATCGAGAAGGACGCATCGATCAACGAGCACATCGAGCAGATGCGGCTCTCGGCCACGAAGGCGTTGCTCGAGCGGCGCGACTCGATCATCGTCGCCACCGTGTCGTCGATCTACGGCCTCGGCGATCCGCAGGCCTACTTCGCGATGGTGCTGCACCTGAAAAGGGGCGACCGGCTCGACCAGCGCCGGCTGCTGCGCCGCCTCGCGGACATGCAGTACACGCGCAACGAACTCGACCTGCGCGCCGGCACCTACCGTGTGCGCGGCGACGTGATCGACGTGTTCCCGGCCGAGTCGGACCGTGCCGCGGTACGCATCGAGCTGTTCGACGACACGATCGAGTCGCTCGCGCTGTTCGATCCGCTGACCGGCGAGGTGACGCGCAGGGTGCCCCGCTACACCGTCTACCCCGGCTCGCACTACGTGACGCCACGCGAGCGGATCATTGCCGCGATCGACCAGATCCGGGGCGACCTGCGCGGGCGCCTCGCGGAACTGCGCGACGCCGGCAAGCTGCTCGAGGCGCAGCGGCTCGAGCAGCGCACGATGTTCGACATGGAAATGATGCAGGAAGTCGGCTACTGCGCCGGCATCGAGAACTACTCACGCTATCTGTCGGGGCGCGCGCCGGGCGAGCCGCCGCCCTGTCTCTACGACTACCTGCCCGAGGGGTCGCTGCTCGTGGTCGACGAAAGCCACCAGACGATCCCGCAGCTCGGCGCGATGTATCGCGGCGACCGCTCGCGCAAGGAAACACTCGTCGAGTACGGCTTTCGCCTGCCCTCGGCGCTCGACAACCGGCCGCTGAAATTCGAGGAGTGGGAGGCGCTCGCGCCGCAGATGATCTTCGTTTCCGCGACCCCGGGCCCGTATGAGCAGCGGCACGCCTCGCAGGTCGTCGAACAGGTCGTGCGCCCGACCGGGCTCGTCGATCCCGAGGTCGAGGTGCGCCCGGTGCGCTCGCAGGTCGACGACGTGCTGTCGGAAATCCACCTGCGCGTCGAGCGCGGCGAGCGTGTGCTGATCACGACCCTCACCAAGCGCATGGCCGAGGACCTGACCGAGTACCTGCACGAGCACGACGTGCGCGTGCGCTACCTGCACGCCGATGTCGAGACGGTCGAGCGCACCGAGATCATCCGCGACCTGCGGCTCGGGAAGTTCGATGTGCTGGTCGGGATCAACCTGCTGCGCGAGGGGCTCGACATGCCGGAAGTGTCGCTGGTGGCGATCCTCGATGCCGACAAGGAAGGCTTCCTGCGCTCCGACAATTCGCTGATCCAGACGATCGGTCGCGCGGCGCGCAACCTGCACGGGCGCGCGATCCTCTATGCCGACCATGTCACGGGCTCGATGCGGCGCGCGATCGACGAGACCAGCCGGCGGCGCGCGAAGCAGCTCGCGTTCAATGCCGAGCACGGCATCACGCCGCGCGGCATCGAAAAGGCGGTCGCCGACATCATGGAGGGCGCCCGGTCCGAGGTGCCGCGGCCCCGCGGCCGGGCCGCCGCCGCCGATGCGAAGGTCAAGGTCCTGCGGCCGGAGCAGATCGTGCGGCGGATCAAGGCGCTCGAGGCGGAAATGTTCAGGCGCGCGCGCAACCTCGAGTTCGAGGCGGCGGCGCGATTGCGCGACGAGATCGAGCAGCTGAAGCAGGCGGAGCTGGGCCTGCCGCAGAGCCGGGCAGGGTGAGTGTCGGGCCGGTAAAGCCTTGAAATATCGTGTATTCGGTTGCTTCCGGGGCGCGCTCTACGGTATCTTTCGCGCCCCCGCAGGCGCGTAGCTCAGTGGTAGAGCACTTCCTTGACATGGAAGTGGTCGGTGGTTCGATCCCACTCGCGCCTACCATCTTGCTTTGGGTGCAATGAGTAGCGTGTGATGATTGGTGCCGCCGGCGTCCGGGAAACCTTGCAGCTGCGTCGCGAGGAGCTGCTGAAGCGCGCCGAGCGCGCGCGCGACGATGCCGCGCATCGCCGCGAGGCCGTGAGCCCCGATTTCTCCGAGCAGGCCGCCGAGCGCCAGAACGACGACGTGCTGCGCGGCATCGAGTCGGCCGCACGTACCGAAGTCGCGCAGATCGACGCCGCACTCGTGCGGCTCGAGCGCGGCGACTACGGCGTCTGCACCACTTGCGGCAACGACATCGAAGCGGCGCGGCTCGTGGCGATTCCGTACGCGGACCGCTGCCAATCCTGCGCTGGCCACTGAGTCGCCGTGCCCGTCATCACGCTGCCGGACGGCAGCCGGCGCAGCTTCGACCAGCCGGTCTCGGTCGACGACATCGCGGGCAGCATCGGCGCCGGCCTGCGCAAGGCGGCGCTCGCGGGCCGCGTGGACGGCCGGCTCGTCGACACGAGCCATGTGGTCGATCGCGATGCGAGCGTCGCTATCGTCACCGCGAAGGACCCCGACGGCCTCGAGATCCTGCGCCACTCGACGGCGCACCTGCTCGCGCAGGCTGTCAAGCAGCTCTTCCCCGACGCGCAGGTCACGATCGGGCCCGTCATCGACGACGGGTTCTATTACGACTTCGCCTATTCCCGGCCGTTCACGCCGGAGGATCTCGCGGCGATCGAGGCGCGCATGGCCGAGCTCGTCAAGGCCGACGAGCCAGTCACGCGGCGCGTGATGGCGCGCGACGATGCCGTCAGCTTCTTCCACGACCTGGGCGAGCACTACAAGGCCGAGATCATCGCCGGCATCCCGCAAGGCGAGGACATCAGCCTGTACGGCCAGGGCGACTGGGTCGATCTGTGCCGCGGTCCACACGTGCCCTCGACCGGCAAATTGAAGGTTTTCAAGCTGATGAAGGTCGCGGGCGCCTACTGGCGCGGCGATTCGCGCAACGAGATGCTCCAGCGCATCTACGGCACGGCCTGGGCGGACAAGAAGGACCTCGACGCCTACCTGCACCGGCTCGAGGAAGCGGAAAAGCGCGACCACCGCCGTATCGGCCGCGAGCTCGACCTCTTCCACATGCAGGAGGAAGCACCGGGCGCGGTGTTCTGGCACCCGAAGGGCTGGCAGATCTTCCAGTCGCTCATCGCCTACATGCGCGAGAAGCAGCGCGCGGCCGGCTATGAAGAGGTGAATGCGCCCGAGATCATGGACGCGGCGCTGTGGCAGCAGTCCGGGCATCTCGAGAAGTTCGGCGAGAACATGTTCCTCACGCAGACGCCGGACGAGCGGCTGTACGCGATCAAGCCGATGAACTGCCCGGGCCACGTGCAGATTTTCAAGCAGGGCATCCGCAGCTACCACGATTTGCCGATCCGCTTCGCGGAGTTCGGCAAGGTGCATCGCTACGAACCCTCGGGTGCGCTGCACGGCTTGATGCGGGTGCGCGCCTTCACTCAGGACGATGCGCACATCTTCATCACGGAAGACATGATCACCGAAGAGACGGTGCGCGGCATCGGGTTGCTGCTGTCGATCTACCGGGACTTCGGCTTCGACGATGTGAAGGTCAAGTATTCCGATCGGCCGGAGAAGCGGGTCGGCAACGACGAGGTGTGGGACCGGTCCGAGCAGGCGCTGATCGCGGCGACCAGGTCGGCCGGCATCGAATACGTACTGAATCCGGGCGAGGGCGCCTTCTACGGCCCGAAACTCGAGTTCGTGCTGCAGGACGCGATCGGCCGCGACTGGCAGTGCGGCACCTGGCAGGTGGACCTCAACATGCCGGGACGTCTCGGCGCGCATTACATCGACGAGCACAGCGCGAAGCGCACCCCCGTGATGCTCCACCGGGCGATCTTCGGGTCGCTGGAGCGGTTTTTCGCGATCCTGCTCGAGCACCACGCGGGGCGCCTCCCGGCGTGGCTCGCGCCGGTGCAGGCGGTGGTCTGCACCATCACCGACCGTCAGGACGACTACGCCCGGAAAGTCACGGATTTGCTTAAAAATCAGGGATTTCGGGTCGAAAACGACTTGCGGAACGAAAAGGTGGGCTTTAAGATTCGCGCCCACACGCTACAGCGTGTGCCTTACATGTTGGTCGCGGGTGACAAGGAAGTCGCTGCGAACCTGCTTTCCGTGCGTTCCCGCAACGGCAAGGATCTGGGCACAATGTCGCCGGAGACGTTTGCAGAGCGCCTCAGCGACGAGCTCGGAAGCCGCGGGCGCCGAACTTTGGAGGATTGATTTATAGCCATTGCAAGCAAGCGCGTCCGGCGCAATGACGAGATCAACGCACCGCAAGTGCGGGTGATTGCAGCCGACGGCTCCCAGGCGGGAGTCATGTCCAGGTACGACGCGCTGCAGATGGCGACATCTGCCGGGCTCGATCTCGTGGAAGTGTCGCCCACGGCGGACCCGCCCGTGGTGCGCGTGATGGACTACGGCAAATTCCTGTTCGAACAGAACAAGAAGGCGCACTCCGCGAAGAAGAAGCAGAAGCAGATCCAGGTCAAGGAAGTGAAGTTTCGTCCAGGCACGGACGAGAACGATTACCAGGTCAAGCTGCGAAATCTCGTTCGCTTCCTGACCGAAGGTGACAAGGCCAAGGTGACCCTGAGGTTCCGCGGCCGTGAGATGGCGCATCAGGAGATCGGGCGCAAGCTCCTCGATCGGGTGGTACTCGACCTCGCCGGTGTCGGCAGCATCGAGCAGAACCCGCTCATGGAGGGGCGCCAGATGGTGATGGTCTTCGCGCCCAAGAAGAAGTGACCGGCGGGTAACTGCCGGTCCGCGAGCGAGCGGGCCCGCTGCGGGTCTTGCGAGCTCTGGCTATAAAAGGAGATGAGCATGCCCAAGTTGAAAACCAACCGGGCGGCGGCGAAGCGTTTTCGCAAGACTGCGAAAGGCTTCAAGAGCTATGCCGCCGGCCGCCGCCACAACCTCGGCCACAAGGCCCCCAAGGTCAAGCGCCACGCCCGTTCGGGCGGCAGCAGTCTCGTGCACGAGAGCGACGTCGGTCGCTTGACGCAACTGCTCCCCAACCACAAGTAACGGCACGAGGTAACGAGTCATGGCACGAGTCAAGCGTGGCGTGACGGCCGGGCGCCGTCACAAGAAGGTACTGGGCAAGGCGAAGGGTTATTACAACGCCCGTCGCAAGACCTATCGCACCGCGAAACAGGCGGTGATCAAGGCGGGCCAGTATGCGTACCGCGATCGTCGCGCGAAGAAGCGCGAATTCCGGGCGCTGTGGATCACGCGCATCAATGCTGCGGCGCGCCTGTACGACATCTCGTACAGCCAGCTCGTGAACGGCCTGCGCAAGGCCGGCATCACGATCGACCGCAAGGTGCTGGCGGAAATCGCCGTGCACGATGCGCCGGCCTTCGAGGCGATCGCGAAGCAGGCCAAAGCAGCGCTCGCAGCGGCGTAAGTCGCTGTGACGGAGCTCGCCCGTCTCACCGAGGATGCACTCGCGGCCATCGGCGCGAGCGACGACCTGTCGTCGCTCGACGCCGCGCGCGTGCACTGGCTCGGCAAGAAGGGTGTGCTCACCGAACAGCTGAAAGCACTCGGTGCGCTGCCGGCCGCCGAGCGACCCGTGGCGGGCCAGCGCATCAACGAGGCGAAGGCGCGCGTGCAGGATGCGATCGAGGTGCGCCGCGCGGCGCTCGAGCGCGCGTCGGTCGAACAGGCACTCATCGCCGGCCGCATCGACGTGACGCTGCCGGGCCGGGGCGAAGGGCGCGGAACCCTGCACCCGGTCACGCTCGCGCGCCTGCGCATCGAGCAGCTCTTTCGCAACGCGGGTTTCACGGTCGAGGCGGGCCCGGAAATCGAGGACGATTTCCACAATTTCAACGCGCTCAACATTCCGCCCGATCACCCCGCACGGGCGATGCACGACACGTTCTACTTCCCCGACGGGCGGTTGCTGCGCACCCACACCTCGCCGGTGCAGGTGCGCACGATGCTGGAACGGGCGCCACCGCTCGCGCTCATCGCGCCGGGGCGCGTGTATCGCTGCGACCACGACCTGACGCACTCGCCGATGTTCCACCAGCTCGAGGGGCTCGTGGTCGACGAGGGCGTGAGCTTCGCGAACATGAAGGCCGCGCTGCAGGATTTCATGCAGGGTTTCTTCGAGCGCGACCTCGCGCTGCGGCTGCGGCCCTCGTATTTTCCGTTCACCGAGCCCTCGGCGGAAGTGGATATCACCTGCGTATTCTGCGACGGCAAGGGTTGCCGCGTGTGCAAGCACACGGGCTGGCTCGAAGTGGCGGGCTGCGGCATGGTGCACCCGAACGTGTTCCGCGAGTGCGGGATAGACGCGGAGCGCTGGACCGGCTACGCGTTCGGCTTCGGCATCGACCGGCTCGCGATGCTGCGTTACGGCGTCAACGACCTGCGCCTCTTCTTCGAGAGCGACCTGCGCTTCCTGCGCCAGTTCGCGAGCGCCTGAATGAAAATCCCGATTTCATGGCTCGCCGAGTGGGTGCCCGTCGGCATCGATGCGCGCGCACTCGGCGATCGGCTGACACTCGCGGGCTTCGAGCTCGAGGGCATCGCGCCGGCGGCGCCGCCGTTCGCGGGTGTCGTCGTCGCCGAAATTCTGTCGGCCGAGCGCCACCCGCAGGCCGAAAAGCTGCAGGTGTGCCGCGTGTCGATCGGCGAGGGCGCGCCGCTGCAGATCGTGTGCGGCGCTGCCAATGCCCGCGCGGGGCTGAAGTCCGCGCTGGCCGTCGTCGGCGCCGGGTTGCCGGGCGGCCTGCGTATCAAGGCCGCGAAACTGCGCGGCGTTGAATCATCCGGCATGTTGTGTTCGGCGAAGGAGCTGGGCCTCGCCGAGAATTCCGAGGGCATCCTCGAGTTTCCGGCGGATGCGCCGGTCGGCCGCGACGTGCGTGCGTGGCTCGATCTCGACGATGCGGTGCTCGAGCTGAATGTCACGCCGAACCGCGGCGACGCGATGTCGGTGCTCGGTGTCGCGCGCGAAGTCGCGGCGATCCTCGGCGAGGGGCGCAAGGTCGCGGGCCCCGCACTGCATGGGGTTCCCGCCGGGAGCGGCGAGAGCCGCGCCGTGCGCCTCGACGCGCCGAAGGCTGCGCCGCGCTTCGTCGGGCGCGTGATCCGCGGCGTCGACAACCTGCGCCCGACACCGTTGTGGCTGCGCGAGCGGCTCCGACGCGCGGGCCAGCGCTCGATCAGCCCCGTGGTCGACGTCACGAACTACGTGCTGCTCGAACTCGGCCAGCCGATGCACGCGTACGATCTCGCGACATTGCGTGGCGATGTGCGCGCACGCGTCGCCGCGACCGGCGAGCCGCTCACGCTGCTCGACGGCCGGGCCATCACGCTCAACGGCGATGAACTCGTGATCGCAGACGACGAGGGGGCCATCGGGCTCGCGGGCATCATGGGGGGCGCGCGCGCGGCCGTGACCGCCGCCACCACCGACGTATTCTTCGAGAGCGCGTGGTTCAGCCCGCGAGCGCTCGCCGGTCGCGGTCGCCGTCACGGGCTGCACACCGACGCGAGCCAGCGCTTCGAACGGGGCGTCGATCCGGAAGGACAAGCGCGCGCGATCGAGCGCGCGACCGCGCTGCTCGTCGGGATTGCGGGCGGTACACCGGGCCCCACGCAGGTCGTCGAGCGTGCCGAGCACCTGCCAGGCCGCGCGCCCGTGCGATTGCGAAAGACGCGCCTGGCGCGAGTGCTCGGCGTGGCTCCACAGGATCGCGGGGTGGAGACTCACTTGCGCGCACTCGGGATGACCGTAGCGGCGACGGCCGATGGCTGGGAAGCGACCCCGCCGGGCTTTCGCTTCGACCTCACGATCGAGGCGGACCTGATCGAGGAAGTGGCCCGGCTGGCAGGCTTCGAGGCCATACCGGCTGCACGACTCGCGGCCGCGCAACGCATCGCCGCGGTTGCCTCGTCGGTGCCGGACGAGGCGCGTGTGCTCGAAGTCCTCGCCGCGCGCGGTTACCACGAGTCGATCAGTTACGCGTTCGTGGATCCGGGCCTGCAGCAACTGCTCTTCGCGGATGCAACGGCACTGGCGCTCGCCAATCCGATCGCGAGCGACCTCGCGGTGATGCGCGTGTCGCTGTGGCCGGGATTGCTGCGCGCGCTACGGGAGAATCTTCGTCGCCAGCACGATCGCGTGCGCCTCGTCGAACGCGGCAATGTGTTCGTCGCGGAGGGCGCAGGCACGCGGGAATTCGACATGCTCGCGGGTGTTGCGTGCGGTGCGCGCGCACCGGAACAGTGGGGCGTGGCACGGGCCGCGGTCGATTTCCACGACCTCAAGGGCGATCTCGAGGCGCTTCTCGCGACGACGGGGAGCACGGATTTCAAGTTCGTCGCCGATCGCCTGCCGTGCCTGCACCCCGGGCGCACGGCGCGCGTCCTGCGGGGCGCGCGCGCGATAGGCTGGATCGGCGAACTGCACCCCGACCTCGTCCGGGCGCTCGACTTGACATATGTACCGGTGCTGTTCGAACTGGAGTACGCCGCGTTGTCGGTGGAAAAACCACAGTTTCACGAGGTTTCGCGGTTCCCGCAGGTGAGGCGCGACATCGCGATCGTGGTCGACGATGCGACGCCTTTAAGCGCGATTCGCGAACGTGTAACCTTGTCGGGATCGAGCCTGCTGCGCGATCTCGTGGTGTTCGATGTTTACCGGGGGGCCGGCATAGAATCCGGACGAAAAAGCGTCGCTTTAGGCTTGATTTTTCAGGATAAATCTCGCACCCTGACCGATCAGGACGCGGACAGGGCGGTGGCGGCCGTGGTGGCCGACCTCGCGAGCGTGCTGGCCGCAAGAATTAGAGAGTAGGGATGGCCCTGACCAAGGCGGAAATGGCCGAAGCGCTGTTCAACCAACTCGGGTTGAACAAACGTGAAGCGCGTGAGCTCGTCGATCTGTTCTTCGAGGAAGTGCGCGCAGCGCTTTCGAATGGCGAACAGGTCAAGTTGTCCGGCTTCGGCAATTTCGATCTGCGCGACAAGAACCAGCGTCCGGGTCGCAATCCGAAGACAGGCGAGGAGATTCCCATCACGGCCCGTCGTGTGGTGACATTCCGTCCCGGGCAGAAGTTGAAGGCTCGGGTCGAGGCCTATGCTGGAACCAAAGAATAACGACCTCCTGCCGGCCATCCCGGGCAAGCGATATTTCACGATCGGTGAAGTGAGCGACCTGTGCGGCGTGAAGCCGCACGTGCTGCGCTACTGGGAACAGGAATTCCCGTCGCTGAAGCCGGTGAAGCGACGCGGCAACCGCCGCTACTACCAGCGTCAGGACGTCATCGTGATCCGCCAGATCAGGAGCCTGCTTTATGAGCAGGGTTTCACGATCGGCGGCGCGCGCAACAAGCTCGCGGGCGAAGAGGCGCGCACGGATACGACGCAGAGCCAGCAGATCGTGCGCCAGGTGCGCATGGAACTCGAGGACATGCTGAAGGTCCTGCGCCGCTGAGCGGCGCGACCGCCGCGCGTCGCGGCGGTGCGGGTGGTATCATCCGCGCAAAGAAAAATCGTGTCGGAGCGTGGCGCAGCCTGGTAGCGCACTTGCATGGGGTGCAAGGGGTCCCGAGTTCAAATCTCGGCGCTCCGACCAATAAAAACGCGCAGGTCACTAACCAGTTGGGGTCAGCTCTGGGGTCAGTTTGCGGAAGCGAGATTTCGTGAGCGCTCTGACGGGCATTCGCGGCGCCAGAAGGGCGACCGTCGAGGCGACATTGCCGCGCGATTCCGGCCGCCACTTCGCGCGCGAGAGCGGCGGTCTCAAGACCATCTGGCAGTGCTGGGTGATTGGGGGTCGGGCGCTCGGATTAGCCGGGTGGGGATACGCGGAGTTCGGCGAGCACGTTGAGCAGCAGCGCGTCGTTGTCTCGTGCGCGAAGAATCTGGGGGGCGGGGCGCGCCAACGTGCGGGCGATGAAGCTGGGGCGTGTGCGGCTTTAGCGCAGCGGCGGCAGGGTGCTGGCGCGGCCGGTGGCGCGGCGCCGGGAGTTGACCCAGGTTTCGATATCGCTCGCGTACCAGCCGACGACGCCCGGGCTGATGTCGGCCGGCGACGGGAAGGCCGGGTCTTTGCGCATGCGCCAGAAGGTCGGCTTGCTGATGCGAAAGAGGCGGCAGATGTCGGCGATGCGCAGCAGTTGCATCGGGGCGGCGACCGGCGCGCCGGGCAGGTAGTTCAGCGGCGCAGCGGGGCGGCCGCGCGTGGCGCGCGCGGGGCCCAAGGTGGCCTGGGAAATCCGATGGCGTTCCATGGTCAGTGCTCCTTCAGTTGGGCGCTCCGGGAGGCCGTGCGTCGCGGTGGTGCGAGATGAGCGCGTCCGGTGCGTCGCGGAAATTGTTGACGCTGCGTGAGCGATCTGTCGCGTCGAGAATCGAGTGGGTTTGGCCAGAAAGGGTGTTCCGCGTGAATTTACAGAAGGTTTCGCCATGCGGTTCGTCTAAGTTATTGATTTATAATTAAAACTCAGGTTGGAACTCCAGATTCCCGGGTGGGGCGCAGGTACGCAGCGAGGAGGGGCGCGATGCGAATGACAGTCTGGCCGCGAGACTCGCTTCTTTGCGCTACGCTCGCACCATGAGCGCAGAGCCTGTCGTGCGGGATGATTCTTTCCGGAGTGCTTCGCCGGCCGAATTCCTGGGCATGCTTAACGATGTCGAGGAGCGCAATGCACCGCGCACGCTCTTTCTGCAGGGTGATGAGTCGCTGCTGAGGCGCGGGCCGCGTGTGTCGGTCGTGGGTTCGCGCAAGGCGTCGGAGGAGGGGATGCGCCGCGCGCAGGTGCTGGTGCGCGCGCTGGTGCGACATGACATGGTGGTCGTGAGCGGCCTTGCCGAAGGGATCGATCGGGTTGCGCACGAGACGGCTATTGAAGCCGGAGGACGCACGATCGCTGTGATCGGCACGCCGCTCGATGTGAGTTATCCGAAGGAGAATGCGGCGCTGCAGGCGCGCATTGCGCGCGAGCATTTGCTCGTCAGCCAGTTCGCGCCGGGGGTCGCGGTTACGCCGAAGAATTTTCCGATTCGCAATCGGCTGATGGCCTTGCTGACCGACGCGACGGTGATTGTCGAAGCTGGCGAGAAGAGCGGCACGATCCACCAGGGTTGGGAGGCGCTGCGGCTCGGGCGGCTGCTGTTCCTGATGGAGTCGGTGGCGATGGATACATCGTTGAGCTGGCCAGCAGAGTTCATCCGCTATGGGGCGCAGGTGCTGACGAGGAGCAATCTTGACGAGGCGCTGGATGAGGTGCCGGCGCTGACCGCCGTCCACTCGGAAAGCTTCTCCGAACTGGCGTGATCGCGCGCCTTGAGTTTGCCGCCGCTCTCGCATACTCGCCGCGCGGCTCTGCACCAGAATCGATTAAGTCGCGAAGATATTGCTACGCGCTCAAGCGCGCCGATCCGAACCTTCTGCGCAAAGTGGGTGCGCATCTCGTCAGTCAAGTATCGAAAGGGCATTTCCCTGGGTTCTTTGGACGGGACGTTACGCTCGTGCCGATGCCCGGCAGTGCGCCACTTAAGACTTCCGATTCTCTGTGGGTCACGGAACGACTGTGTCGGGTTCTGGTTGAGGCTAATCTCGCGGGCCAGATTTGGCCGGTGCTGGTGCGGGAGACGGCGGTTCAAAAGTCAGCGAGCGCGGGCCCGGGGATGCGTCCGGAAATGGCCACGCACATTCAATCCATGCGATGCCGTGATTTCATTGCGCCGACAGAACGGATCCTGCTCGTTGATGATGTTGTCACGAAGGGTCGGACGTTACTGGCAGGTGCGAATGTGTTGGCGTCGTCCTTGGCGGGATTGGATATCAAAGCTTTCGCCATGATTCGGACGATGGGGCTGGTTGCTGACGTCGAGCGGCTGGTAGACCCGGTCGTGGGCAGTATTCAGTGGGATGGAGACACTCATCGCGAACCGTAGGCATGCAATAGGGCATGTGATCGAGTGATTTTTGAATTGCAGTCCGCGGTATCTCAGCGCTGGTTCGCGATGTGTGATCGCCTTGGAATCGCAGCGGAGAAGCGCGACTACGAAGGGCTGCTGCGCGGATGGCGATCATTCGGGAGGCGGTATCACACGCTGGCGCATCTCGAGGCCTGCCTCGCGGAGTTCGATCGGGTTTCGGCTGTGGCTGAGCGGCCGGCGGCAGTGGAGTGTGCGCTGTGGTTTCACGACGCGGTCTATCGCAGCTGGCGCAGCGACAACGAGGCGCGCAGTGCAGACTGGGCGGCGAGGGTGCTCGGAGAGCGCGGCGGAGACGGCGAGCTGATCGAGCGCGTCAGGGTGGCGATTCTGGCGACGAAGCATGCGGGGCCGGAAGGCGCGACGGATGTCGGGCTCGTTGTCGATATAGACATTTCCATCCTCGGGCAACCGCCCGGCGTCTACGATCGGTTCGAGCAGGCGGTGCGGTGCGAGTACGGTTGGGTGCCGCGCTCAAGGTATCGGCAGGCGAGGAGGGCGGTGCTGCGTTCGTTCCTCGATCGGCCGGCGATCTATGCTTGGCCTGAGATGCGCGAGCGCTATGAGGAGCCGGCCAGGGCAAATCTGGCGCGGGCAATTGCGCAGCTCGAGGCGGGGTGAAAGTAGTCCGCCCGTGGCGGAGTCGCGGCTCCTTCGCCCAAGATGGGATGTAGCGCGTGTAATGCCAACTTGGGCATCGCATTGCCCCATGTGGGTAGAACGACGCCTCGCGCGCGAACGCGACCCGTTGCCAGAGCAGCCAGCATCGGTCGGGTTGGCTGGTGGCAGCGCGTGCGGGCGGCGAAGCCCACCGCGGCCGCGCTGTCAAGGGCTCCGCCAGCGGCGGAATCGCCAGTTCGGCTAAGGTAAGGGCATGCGGATTCTGGTGTTGGGCGGCTCTGGGAACTTCGGAGCGCGGATCGTGCGGGCGCTCGCGGTGGATTCTTCGCTGGAACTCGTTGCGGCCAGCCGGAACGGGACGCGCGTGCCAGGCGCGGAGGATGTACCGGCTGTGCGTCTGGATATGCATGCCGAGGCTTTCGCCGAGGATCTGAAATTGCTCGCTCCCGGGCTGGTCGTGCACTGCGTCGGGCCGTTCCAAGGTCAGGACTATCGGGTGGCGCGAGCGGCACTGGCGGCCGGGGCGCATTACATCGATCTGGCTGACGGACGGGAATTCGTTGCCCAGTTTGGGGCGACGCTGGACGCCGCGGCTCGCTCGGCCGGTCGGGTCGCGATCAGCGGCGCCAGTACGCTGCCGGCGCTGTCTTCCGCGGTCGTCGACTCGCTGAGGACCTCGATGGAGGAGCTCGAGTCCATCGAGGTTGTGATTGCGCCTGGCCAGAAGGCGCCGCGTGGTGCCGCTACGCTGGAGGCGGTGTTCAGCTATCTCGGGCGAGCTTTTGCGGTGTGGGAAGAAGGCCAGTGGCGGTCTTCCTTTGGATGGATGGATCTGCGTCGTGTCGAGCTGCTGTTCGGGCGGCGATGGGCGGCGGCCTGTGATGTCCCGGATCTGGCTTTGTTTCCGAAGCGGTATTCGCCGGTGCAGTCCGTGCAGTTCCATGCCGCGCTGGAAATGGGCATCCAACACTTCTTTCTGTGGGGACTGGCGGCGCTACGGCGCGTGGGCATTCCAGTGCCAATGGCGCGATGGGCGCCGGCACTGGATCGCCACGCAGGAGTGTTTGATCGTTGGGCAGGCGAGTGGGGTGGCATGTCGGTACGAGTCAGGGGCAAAGTGAATGGATGCGCGGAGGATCGGACCTGGCAGTTGGTAGCTCCGGCGCTGAACGGACCGGAGATTCCGACCTTTGCGGCGGTGCTTCTGGCTCGTCGGCTCGCGAAGGGGGAGTCCATCACAAGTGGCGCCAACGCTTGCATGGGATACCTGGATCTCGCGGCATTCCGAGAAGAATTCGACAAATGGGGGATTCGCACGAGCGTTGAAGGAGGGTCCGGGTCGTGAACACGTATCTGATCTTGAAGTGGTTGCACGTGATCTCCTCGACCGTGCTGTTTGGCACCGGCGCGGGGATCGCGTTCTTCTTCCTTCGGGCTCAGCGCAGCCGCGATGTGCGAGTGATCGCTGCGGTGGCTCGCGAGGTCGTGCGTGCGGATCTGCTGTTCACTGCAATGGCCGTGTTGTTGCAGCCGGTGACTGGCTTCGCGCTCCTGTTGCAGATGGGTTATCCGCTCTGGACATCCTGGATCGTCGCTTCGCTCGTGCTGTATGTCCTGATCGGTGCGTGCTGGCTGCCCGTGGTGTGGTTGCAGGTGAGGATGCGCGACATTGCAGCGCACTGCGCAAGTCAGGGTGTGGCGCTGCCGGTGCTGTATTTTCAGTACTACCGCTGGTGGTTTGCGCTGGGGTGGCCGGCCTTTCTCGGCGTCCTTGTCGTGTTCTATCTGATGGTTGCCAAGCCGGTGTTGTGGACGGTGGGATCATGACGAAGCGGTCCCCGGTCGGCTCGGGGGGTTACGGCAAGGCTGACCTGGCGCGTGCGATCGTGCAGCTCGAGGGGGAGTAAAAGGGCCCCGCCGGCGGCGGAGTGACGGAGGGGTCGAGTGAGACTGTTCTCTTCCGCGCAGCCTCCGATAGAGTGGGGGCGGTTCACCTTGGATATTGATGGGCTCGCACGAGGACGGAAGTGAGAGGCCACTGCTCGCGTTTTGCGGTGGTTGGAGGGTGCTCGACCAGACGGACAACAAACGGAAATGTGGAGCATCGCTACTGGTGTTGGGACAAGACGAATCCTGCGAGCACTGCCATAAGCTGAAATGTCATCACTGCGGGTATTGCTCCGAGGAATGCGAAAACGGCGAGGTGAGCTCCGCTAAGCTGGCAGTCTTGAGCAAGCTCGAAGCGATGTAGATACGAGTTGATCCCGCGAATTGAGCAGCCCAGTTGGAAATGAGGTGGATTGAGGCTCATGGATGAAGAGGAGAGTTTCAGGTGATGTTTGAAGACATTCGCATGCAGCCTGCCGGGCCACCGCATACCCACCTCGGCATGGCGCGGGCATTGGTAGCTGCGCGGTCGCAAGGAGACAAGCTGCCAGTGAGGAATTGAGGCGAGTTTGAGGTAGCCGGTGAGGTCGGGGAGCTGTTCGATTTCGCTCGGCAGGACTGCGAGTTCGGTGGTGTGTTGAAGGGATTCAGTGCGGGCGCTTTGCAGGTCGCCGGGGCGTCGGGTTCTCGTGATCTGGCGGCGGATGATTTCGCGTTCGCCGATCAGGCGGCTGGCGAACTGGGCGGTGCCGCCGGCTTCGGAGGCTGAGCAGCGCAGGATCAGCGTGTTGCCGCAGTTTTCGACGATGGTGGCCGGCAAGGGTCAGCTGGTGTCGGCTCGGCATTGTTCGGCGGGCGGGTGCGGACTTGATGCGGGTGCCGCGGTGGATGGTGAGGGCAGGGCGCTCGCGCGCCAAGAGGCGGCCGGCGAGGTAGCCGGCGATCACGAGCAGGGCGATCGCCGTGACTTGGAGCGCCTCGGCCGAGGCCTCGATGTGCACGGCGTCGAGCCAGCGTCGCGTGAGCATCAGCAAGCCCGTGGCGAGCGCCGCGGCGGGGACGGCGACGAAAGGGAATGCGAGGTAGCGCGGGAGTCTTGCGCGGGCCTGGGCGAGACCGGCCAGCAGCGGGATCGCGCTCAGCAGGTAGGCGGCGAGCAGAGAATCACGGTGGGCGAGCAGGTCGGGGAGTGCCATGCGCGAATGGGGAGGGAAGCGCTCGCAGGAGGCAAGCCGAGAAAGCGGTGGAAATTGAGAGAAAGTCACTCGGCTGGTGGCCAATTCTGGCGCAGCGTGGTCGGTAGCGACTTCGACATTTCGGACTCTGGCATAGCCCTCCAGAAGCTCGAGCCTCAGAACTGTGAAGTGCGTTGTTGTCCTTGCTCGGGTAATACAAAATGCTCGTTGGAGTTCGCTGACCAGGGGTCTTTCTGCATGAAGTCGCTATTCCTTTGCATGTTCCTTCCTTTAGCTTTCTGGAGCTTCAGCGCGACAGCAATGGCGGAAACTGCTCTTCAGGCAGCATATCTGGCGCAGTCCGCTGCATCGGGCGCGTCTATTTCCTGCATGCTGGAACGTGTGCGTCCAGCCGGCTGCCTCACCGCCAAAGCCTTGAAAGAATCAGCTGACGAGCACTATCGCGCGATGATGCCCGCAGACATGGACGGCGCCCTGTACAAATGGGAGCAGGCATCTCTTCGTTGCGAGACTCGTTGTGATGAGGCGGGGCGCAAGCTCATCGACGAGGCCAAGGAACAATATGAACGCTTGGAACTTAAGTATTTGTCGGAAGGTCTCCGATGTGATTCCAAGATGGATTCAGCACTATGCTTTCGCGTCTTGGAACTTATAGCGCAGTATCCGGCTCAGCTGGCCCCTTGATACTTCGCGTAGCTGATCGGAAGTGGGGCGATCCTCATGGGCGCCTCCTTCGGACAGCCGGCAATTCCGGCTCTCCTTGATCGGGCTGTTGGGGCCTGCGGTGACGCGGGAGCGGTTCAAGGTCGTCGATCGTTACGCGAGTCGCGCTGAATTTCACGGCGTCGGTGAATAGTGCGGAGCAGCCGGCGCAGGCCAGGATGGTCAGGCCGAGTCGCGACTTGCCGACGATGGTGTAGGCGCCGTGCTGGCAGATTCGGCAGCGAAAACCTGTTGCGCGCATGTGCGGATCGTGACGGTGCGTGCTTGCCTTCGTCCATCCAGTTGGGCGATTGAGCGAGGACTGTATGGAGGAGTTGCTTTAAGGGGCTTCCGAGGTAGCGTTGTGGTGGGCGATTTCTGGGAATTGCTGGCGGTCGAGGTTCGGGGCGTGGAGATGTTGAAGGGCGAGCCAGCACGTGGGGGAGAGATGGCAGCGGTTTGCGGCGAGCTTTCAGTAATTCCGAGCAATTGAGCTACAACGCCTAGATTGCTCCAATTGTCATCGGCTTCTGCGGTGAATTCTTTCTGCCCATTTTCCGAAGTCAATCAAGCTCGAATCTGGATCATGTCGCGACCGGCGGATGCCCCATAGATACTCTGGGAACCGCGCCGCGTCGCGAAACCTAATGACTCTAGTCCTTATAAGCTGCTTAACGAGCGCACTCGGGGTCGTGACCACGCAGAGCGGAGCGGTGGCTTTGTGATTCTTCAGATGCTTGATCAGTTGTATGTCTTGTGTGCAGAAGTACTCTGCGCCGGCCGTCTCCGCGCACCAAATGTGGAACGCATCGCGCAGCTGATTAAGGTAATTGCCAGCTGTTGGCGTCGTGGCTCCAACTGCGCGTTTCAACTCTCTGTATCGAGGGTGTGAAATAGCTTGGAAAAACGTGATGGCCGTCTCCCTGCTGACACGCCTGCGAAGTGCGGCTGCGCGGTTCTTGGTTGCCTCTGGATCTTCGCCAAGAATGATACGGACCCCTGCAGCCGCACATGAAGCGGCCGCAATCTCGGGCAACCTCGCGGGACCTTGAATCCATTCAAGTGGCGCTCCGAAGAAGGGCCCCCTGATATCTCGGGATTTTGGCAAACTCAGGAACTCCATCCACACTTCATGGTGAACGAGCAGGCGAATTCGCTTTCGCTCCGCCAAATGGGCTAGGACGGGTAGTTGAATAGTCTCGTTCCATTGCCGATCGTTCAAAGTGGCTTGGGGATTGTGCTCAACGTATCGAGTGGCCTCCGATGTGACGATCTGAGACCCCCACCGGACAGAACTCTTGTAGCGGTATGACCCCAGTTGCCGTGTAGCTGCGAACTTGAGTACGTTGGCATCCAGAAAAATCGCGGGGCTTGTCATGGCTCCTTGCACGCAGGATTCATGTTGCCATTGTGCGTAGCATAGTCTGCTGTGGCCCTGGCTGACACAGGGGCGCAACGAGAGATTCTGCCAATTTAGACAGATCGCAGCTGCGCGGGGCGCTGGACCGAGGTTCCGGGTCGGCGGTCCTTCGCGCTGGGAGAGCTTGGCGAATGGAAAACTTAAGAGTGACGGCGGCGGTGGTCAGCGTTCCGGGCCTCGGGTGTTCGACTTGTCGGGGGTTTTGATGTCGCTCGGTGCTGTAGGGGGTACTGGCCGCTCTGATTGTGAGCGCAGGGCCTGCCAGGCAGCGCGGGCTGCGGCGCGCTCCTCGTCGGCGCTGCGGGTGGCGGCGGCGACGTTGCCGGAGAGGTCCAGGATCGGAGTGGGTGTTCGCTCACGCTCGGCGCGGCCTTGGGCGGCGGCGCGCGCGAGACGTTCGTTGGCGGCTTCGCGCTCGCGCTCGAGCACGTAGCTCCAGCCACCGCGGCGTTCGATGGCGGTGATGGTCGGGCCTCTGTGGAAGCCGGGCTCGTCCGTTCTCCCCTGTGCCTTGAAGCTGCGGTGGTCGACGCGCTCGCTGGCGCCTTTGTGCTTCAGCGCTTCGTTCTGCAGCGCTGCCCAGCGTTCGCGCCAGTAGGCGACTTCGCCACTCTTCTTCTCGTCGAGTTCGCGGGTTTTCTCGGTGAGGCCTTCCTTGCCTACGCGGCGGGTCGTGCACAGGAGATGGGCGTGGTGGTTGCGCTGGTCGCCGTCTTTGCTGGGTCGGTGGAGCGCGAGATCCACGGCACAGCGGTGGCGAGCGGCGATTGCTTGGGCGAGTTCGCGCGCCAGCGCGAGACGCTCGGAGGCTGCCAGCTCGCGTGGCAGCGCGACTTCAAACTCGCGTGCGACGGTCGCGTTGCTGCGCCGCTCGGCTGCTTCAGCGGCGTTCCAGAGTGCCTCGCGTTCCTTCGCCCAAGCTGGGGCGCCGGGCGGGAGTACGATCTCGTCGTGGACGACGCCGCGCTTGCGCGCATAGTCGTGCCACTCGCCGGTGCGCTCGTCGCGCAGGCGGGTCGCCGCGCGGTAGGCGGCGGCAGCTGGTGCCGAGCGGCCGCTCGCGCGGCTCACGCACTTCACGCTCATGTGGAAGCTTGCCAAGTCCGTCTCCTTCATCGCGTGCACGGTCTGTGCGTGGCTGGCCGTCGCACCGTAGGGCAAAGGCTGGCCGCGTCTTCGGGCGCGCTTGCGTGCAGGGGTGCAGGGGAGCGGGCGTGAGAGCCGATCCCTTGCCGCACGCAAACCTGGCGGTCGAAGACCGGCGGGTTTGCATAAGTGCGCCCTTCGCGTGGCCGCTTCGGGACTTTGCGTCTGCGCGAGATTGGGCGCAGCTGGTATTTCTGGCCTGTTGCGCCAGATTTGCGCGTCGGTGGATCCGCGCTGAGGCGCCATGCTCGCTTCGGCCGGCGCTGGTGTGCCTGCTGGGGTGGAGGGATGAGGTTTGGCGAGGGGCTGGGAGACGGCGTGCCGCACTCTTCGCTGCAGCGGGTCAGTTCGGTCGGCGGTCTGGTGGGCGAACGCGGGAGGAAAGCGCCGGCGATCTGTACGGGACGCGCGGTTGCGGTTCTTGCGAATTCCGGGACTTTGGGGAGCAGGCGATGGGCAGTGGTGGTGAACGGCTGACGGAGGCGCAGCGATCGGCGCGGGCTGCGAGGGCTTTGGCGCGAGAACGTTTCCTGGCCTCGAAGCGCACTCGGCAGCAGGAGACTCGGCGGAAGATTCTGGTCGGCGCCGTGGTGCTCAGCCTGGTCGAGCGAGGTGTGCTTGATGAGAAGACGTTTCGCGGGTGGATGGGGCGGTCGTTGACGCGGGCGGATGATCGGGCGTTGTTCGGGCTCTCCCCTCCGCCGCGCTGATGGCGTGTCGGTGCAGTGCTTCCCCCGCTGCATGCGCGCCGGACACATCTCTCGGGGGAGGGCTACAATGCTCTCGAAGCCGGACTGTAGCTCAGGTTAGCGAGCCTCAACTTGCATCGGAAGTGACGTAGTGCACTTCTCGCCAGGTCTCTTGCGGAAAGCGGAGGGTTGCGCAGAATCTAAACGAAGCGCGCACAGCTCCAAACCAGCGAGTTGCGAAGCCAGCGCCTTCTGAACTAGCTGGCTTTGAGACAGATGTCACAAATCACTGGCGTTATACACGCTGGTACGGCCCTGAACGGTGGCGGGTCGCCGACCCAGTAGGGAATTTGCGTCGCAAGACGCTCTTGCACCTCTGGCGTGAGTTTAAAACTGCCGTAAATCATCAGCCTTCTGCACTCGTCGCACGGTGTCAGCAATATGACATCGACCCTGCCCGTCGGATGTCGATACAAGAAGGATCGCCTCGACTCGACCTCCGGGTCTCGTGAGGTGCCGTTCATCTCACACGCCTACTGGGCGAGCTCGCGCCGCGAGATCCGGATTCGCACCAAGTGATCTCCGGACGCGCACCTGGAGGAAGTCCGGCGGCGGAAATGATCCGGCTGAGAAGAACGCGCATTTGGCGACCGCTCAGATTCGTGTCCACGTACCAACCGTCCCCGATCGGGGATGAATGAGTGTTGCACCATGCAACCTGGCGGCCTGAAAACAGTTGGCTGCGGCTCGTTGCAACGTATCGACGATTGCGCGCTGCCAGGCGACTGGCGTGCATCATGGGGTCGCGCCTCGACGGGTGTGCCGCCCAGAGTGCCCGCCAGATTCCGATGTAGATGTCCTTCTTGGTGCTGCAGCGGTGAAAATGCGACCCAAGACGAAACCCACGAGGACGAATCTCTGCAGTCTCGGTGGATACTGCAACTTCCGCAACCTCTGGCACCGCGTTGGGGCTCTTGCTTGGGGCGGATACCGAGATAAGTGACGAGAACGCGTCGAGAGAGAGTTGCAGGTTCTGCACGGCAACGCCCAGGTCATATACATGGGCTCGAATGAGCGATAGGGCAGTGACGTGGTCGATGGTCGACATGCTTTTTCCTAGACGCGTACGCGCTTGTAGCGATGGCCCACGGTAATGATCTGATCGTTGGATGACGCGAGCACTGCATACGCATCCAAGAACTCGTACATGCGGCGCACTGCTTCCCGACCCGCCTCGCGCTCAATACGGCGGCGCGAAGCCTTGTCGAACCAGACCACGCGGCCGCCGTGCCCGTCGTAGTGTTCCCGACCGTAGTCGGACAACCACTGGAGGATGAGCGGTGGGATGCCCCGTTCACGAGCGCGGCGACGGGCGTGCTGGCTTTCTTTCATGTGCATCTCCTCCGTTGCTGTGGGTGTCTGTCTATCTCCGAGATGAGTTGTGCGATATCCAGTTCCGATGCTTTCGAGGCATCTGTGCGAGGGACAAGCGCATCGTCCATGTGGCAACTCAGTCCCCAAAGAGGGATGAACTTCTTCCTCCTTCGTCCGAAGAGGCAGGTCGTGTAGAAACCGTCTGGTGGCAGATTGCCACGTTGCTTGCATTCCTCGGCAGATAGTGCCAAGCCAGCGCGTATAGTCCAGAACGGATCAATGATGGGATCGAGAGGCGAGAACACATTCGCATAGATCGGGCCGTCGTTGCGGCATTCAGTCCAGACCTCGGCTCTCCATTTCTCAAGTTCGGGAAAGAAGGTCGCGTCAATCAGCCAAGCGGGGGCCGTGAGCAAGAACGCGATTCGATTGAAAAAGGCGTCCCGACAAATGCGCTTCCGTGTGCAAAGACCGTCGAGCTTCGCAAGAAGGTCCGAGCGCAGCGTCAGAGTGACGAGATCTCGGGCACCAAGGTGTTTCAGGGAAAGCGAAATGTAGGCGAGTGCGGCGGGCGAGTTCGGAGTACGAACCTCTCGATTGAGCTCGGCCAGCTCTCTCTCCAACAGGCGGTTGAGATATGCATCGCGCTTCAGACAGGCACGCTCCAGCGCAACGTCGAGTCTCGATTTGAGAACACTCAAGAGCCGGACGGTTGTCTTCTGCGTCTTCATGGAGCAAGACGCTACTGCCGCGCCTCTTCGGTGTAAAGTGGGTGGCAGTCAATGGTTGATGGCATATGCCATCATTTGATCAATGCCACACTATTCCCGAGGTGCGCTAGCTAGCCGCGGCCTTATCCAAGCTTCCAGAATCCGGGACTGCAGACTGGGAGGGGTCTCGCGGGCGAATGATCAGACATCGTGCGGACGGTACGGCTGTGGTGGATTCGGGGCCGGTTGGCGGTTCACACGGGGGCGTGCCAGTCTGTCGAGCACATCACAGTTTGGGTTTGGCGGGGGGGCGATGGGCGTCTTCCTCGCGATTAAACGATCGGTCAGTGCGCCGGTCTTGGTGTGGCGGTGGCGAAGGGGCGGGCAGCGGTGCGGTCGAAGATGAGGGCGCGCTGAAACGGCGCCCACTCATGCTACGGACGACGTTCCGGGGCCGTGAAGACCAGGATCCAAACCAAACCGCGAATCCCCGTCGCGCAGCTCGTTCGCTTTCGCTTCATGCCTTGAGAGACCCCAAATGGGCGGCCCACTTTTCGAGTGCCTCGCGCTTCTCGTCGGCGTAAGCGTACAGGTCGTAAGTGGCCGTCAGCTTCTCCTGCGCGTGATTGACGACACGTTCGGCCACATGTGGTGGCACTTTGAGACGCGCGAGGCCCGTGCGACAGGTCCGGCGCAGGTCGTGCAGCGTGAACGGTGCGATGCCGAGCTTCTGCATGCGCCTCTGGCAGCGCGCCAGCGAGCGCGTGAGCAGCTTCGCGTTCACGGGCGCGTCGCCGGACTCATTCGGCAGGACGTAGCGCGAGCGGCCCCCGTGCTGTTTCAGCGCGCGCAGAGTCGCAACGACAGGGGGCGTGAGCGGCACAACGTGTCCGCGGCTGGTCTTTGAATTCTCCGACGGAATGGTCCATGTCGCCGCGTCGAAGTCGATCTCCGTCCACTTCGCAGCGGCGAGTTCCCCGCGCCGCTGTCCGGTGTATAGCAACGCGGTCACGACGTGTGCGAGTCGTTCAAAGCGAGTCGCACCGATCGGATTGACGAGCAGGATGCGCAGCTCGTCGTCTGTGAGCACGCGCGCGCGCGGCGCCTCCTTTCCGCCGGGGCGGTAGAGTAGTTGCACCGGCGAGGCTTTGATCAGCCCGCGATGAATGCCGAAGCGAAACATCTGCCCGAGGACAGCCGCGGTGCGGTTCGCCATGACTGGTGATCCCCGATCGACAATGCCGTCGAGCAGCGCGATGACCTCCTGCGGCTCGATGGTGCGCGCGTCGCGGCCTCGCCAGATGGGCAGCACGTCGCGCTGCAGGATCGCTTCAATGTATTCGGGTCGCTTGCGGTTTGGGCGGATATGGCGTTCGAGGAACGTCTCGGCGAGTGCCGCGACAGTGTGGCGGCCCTGCGGGTCCGCGGCGGCACTCGGCGCAGTAATGCGGCCCGGTGTCGGTCGGCGGGGGGTGGCGGCGCGCGGGTCGATGCCTTCGTCAATTCGCGCCCGCAGCGCGAGCGCGGTCTCGCGGGCTTTGGCGAGGGGGTGCGTCGCGAGGTGTCCGATACGCACGCGGGGCTTCTCGTTGCCCCATGCGTACCGAAAGACCCATACGCGCGTATCCGACCGCTGACCCCGGCGGACGCGCAATTGCAGGCCAGGAACAGCTGGATCGGCGTACTCTCCCGGCGGAAGTGACCCCAAACCCGATGCGGTGAGCCGTCGCCGCGGGACTTGTCTGCGGGGTGAGACGGCCGATCGGGGCGGTTCTGGGGTCATGTTGGGGTCAGTTTTGCCGAAACTCCTCGCAATCGCAAGCGACGATATGAGTGTAAGAAACACCGGAAAAAATAGGCATTGCGCCTATCATTGCCGTCCATCGGATTTCATTCGATTGCGCCCATTTATTCCATGGGGTGCAAGGGGTCCCGAGTTCAAATCTCGGCGCTCCGACCAATACTTACGAGCGACTCGCTCACCGTCTGTGTCCGCTTTTGTGTCCACCTTCCAGGGGAGGGCCTGTCGATTCCGGACCCGGATCGCAGTGACGCGGGATTGAATTTTGCGGCTGGAGAACCGCCTCTCTGTCGGGAATTCACTGATCCAGTGTCTTCCACACCAACTGCCGGCAGAGATCGAGCGACTCTGATTTTCTCGAGGTGTACCTGAGATAACAGGTTTCCATGGACATACTTTCTTCTGCAGAGGACGGGCGTGATTGAGGAGAGACTCGCGCGATGCGGCAGGAATCGACGTTGGCGCCCGGTCGGGCCGAGAGCGCGCTGTCCGCGCACCTGCACGCCTGCCGCATGTCCCGGGAACGAGTTCTCAGGCGCCGGCAGGCACGCCCCAGCCACCGGCGGCATAGCCTTTCGGCAGGCCGGCATCCGGCGTAAATCCATACATCTCTTCGCCCGGCAGGGCCTCGAGGAGGATCCGGCGCACCGCGAGCAGTTTGTCGAGATCGATGCCGGTGCGCAGGCCCATCGCGTCGAGCATGAACACCAGGTCTTCCGTGACGATGTTGCCGCTGGCGCCTGGCGCATAGGGGCAGCCACCGAGGCCGCCGAGCGAACTGTCCAGCGTGGTGATGCCTTCGTCGAGCGCGGCGAGCGCGTTCGCGAGTCCCAAACCGCGCGTGTTGTGCAGATGGATGCCCGACAGGCGGTCGTGGCCGATCTCCGCCCGGACGAGTCTGATGAGGCGGCGCAACTGGGCCGGATTGGCGTAGCCGGTCGTGTCCGAGAGCCCGACTTCCTGGACGCCGGCCTCGATGAGGCGCCGTGCCAGTTCCACGACCTTGCCTTCCGGCACGGCTCCTTCCAGCGTGCAGCCGAAGGCCGTCGACACGTTGCCCTCGAAGCCGGGGCGCTCTGCCGCGGGAAGGCCGCGGATATGCCCGGCGATGCGGCGCACCTCCGCGAAAACTTCGTCGTGAGTCTTGCGCAGGTTGGCCTTGCTATGGGTTTCGCTGGCGGAAAGGGGCAGGGCTATCTTGTGGGCGCCGGCCCGGACGGCATCCTGGGCACCCCTGAAGTTCGGCACGAGGGCGAGCACCGTGAGACCGGGAATGGTCCTCGCGTAGGAAACGACTTCGGCTGTATCGGCCATCTGCGGCAGCAGTGTCGCGGGCACGAAGGAGCCGACCTCGATCTCGCGCACACCAGCCGCGGCCTCGGCGGCAATCCATGCCTTTTTGGCGGCCGTCGGCATGATGGACTTGATGCTCTGCAGGCCGTCGCGAGGCCCGACCTCGCTGACCAATACATCGATTTTGCGGCTTTCCTGCATGGCGTCCGATCTTCGTCTCCTGCACAGTGACGGCGCGGCCGATAATCCGTGATGCCGCGGCCTGCCGCAGGGCCCGCGGACCATAGCACAGCAACCGAGGATTTCCATGTCTGGCAAGCAGATGCACCCGCTGGGCGGCGTGCGCGTCATCGAGTTCACCCATATGGTGATGGGGCCTGCGGCCGGTCTGATGCTGGCGGATCTAGGCGCCGACGTCATCAAGATCGAGCCCGTCGAGGGTGACAGCACCCGTACACTGCCGGGCTCGGGCGCCGGCTACTTCCCCATGTACAACCGCAACAAGCGCAGCTTCTGCGTGGACCTGAAATCGCCCGCGGGCAGGGATGCGGTGCTGCGGCTCACCGACACTGCGGACGTGGTGATCGAGAACTTCCGCCCGGGCACCATGGATCGCCTGGGCCTCGGCTACGCGGCGCTGGGCGCGCGCAATCCGCGCCTGATCTATTGCTCGGAGAAGGGCTTCCTCAAGGGTCCGTACGAAGAGCGTACGGCGCTCGATGAAGTCGCGCAGATGATGGGCGGCCTGGCTTACATGACCGGACCTCCCGGCAAGCCGCTGCGCGCCGGTACCTCGGTGATCGATGTGCAGGGCGGCATGTTCGGTGCGCTCGGCGTCATTGCCGCGCTGTACCAGCGCGAGGCGACCGGGCGCGGCCAGTACATCGTCGCCTCGCTGTACGAGAGCACGGTATTCCTGGTCGGGCAGCACATGGCGCAGTTCGCCGTCACCGGCAAGCCCGCCGCACCCATGCCCGTGCGCGTGTCGGCCTGGGCCATTTACCAGGTGTTCGACACGGCCGACGGTGAGCAGGTGTTTGTCGGTGTGGTGAGCGACAAGCAGTGGAAGCTGCTCTGTGAAGCCTTCGACTTGCGCGAACTCGCCGCCGATCGCAGCCTCGATACCAACAACGACCGGGTGGCCCACAAGGACCGCGTCCTGCCGGTGATCAAGGCGACATTCCTGAAATATGACAAGCAGGAGTTGATGACCAAACTCGAGAAGACCGGCCTGCCGTTCGCGCCCATTGCGCGTCCCGAGCAGCTCTTCGACGATCCGCACCTGGCGGCGGGCGGTGGACTGTTGCCGCTGACCATCACCGACGGCGAGCGCAAGGGCGGGAAGACGCGGCTGCCGGCATTGCCGCTCGAGATGGACGGGCATCGCTTCGACATCCGGCGCGATCTGCCGCGGCGCGGCCAGCACAGCCGGGAATTGCTGGCGGAGGTCGGCTACAGCGCAGCGGAGATCGACGCCATGATCGGCGCCGGTGCCGTCGGAGCCGAGTGAGAAGCCGCTTGCGGGCGCATGGCGCGATCTACAGGTAGATCCAGGGCCGCCGCAGGCGGTCATTGACCTGGAAGGCGAGGATTTCGGCTTCGCGCTTCAGCGTGAGTGCGATGCCGTCGAGGCCCTCGAGCAGCATCTCGCGGTCCGTGGGGTTGATCGCGAATGCATGGCGCCTGCCGTCCGGTGCCGTGACCGTGCAATCGACCAGATCCACCGTCAGCGGCCGGCTCGCGGCATCGGCCTCCACCTGTCGCGCCAGATCTTCCACCACGGCATTGTCGAGTACCACCGGCAGGATGCCGTTGCGCACGCAGTTGCCGGCAAAGATGGCGCCAAAGCCCGGCGCGATGATCGCGCGGATGCCCCACTCGCGCAGCGCCCAGACCGCGTGTTCACGTGACGAGCCACAACCGAAGTTCGCGCCGGCGAGCAAGATGCGCGCGTGCCGGTAGGGCTCGCGGTTCAGCACGAAGTCGGGAACCTCCTCGCGGCTGCCGGGCGCCTCGTAGCGCCAGTTGGCGAACAGCCCTGCCGCAAGGCCGGTCTTGCCCACGGTCTTCATCTCGCGGCTCGGGATGATGGCGTCGGTGTCGATGTTGATCCGCAGCAGGGGTGCGGCGACGGCGGTGATGCGGGTGAATTTCTCCATGCTGTCGGGCTCGCAGTACTCAGCGCGCCAGTGGGCGGACATCCGCGAGATGTCCGGCGATGGCCGAAGCAGCCACGGTGGCCGGGCTCGCGAGATGGGTGCGGGTGCGTGGACCCTGACGGTTCTCGAAGTTGCGGTTGGTGCTCGACACGACGCGCTCCTCGAACCCGAAGCTCTCGCCTCCGGCGTAAAAGCACATCGAGCAACCGGATTCACGCCACTCGAAACCGGCCTCCCGGAATATGTGGTCGATGCCTTCATTCTCGGCTGCCCGCTTGACCTGCGTCGAGCCAGGCACGCAGATGGCGCGCACGCCACTCGCCACCTTGCGGCCCTCGAGGATGGCGGCCGCTGCGCGCAGGTCCGAGAGACGGCTGTTGGTGCAGGAACCGATAAACGCAGCCTGGATCGGGAGGCCCTGCAGGCGCGTACCGGGCTGCAGGCCCATGTACTCCAATGCCCGTTCCATGGATTTGCGGCGGTTGGCATCGGTTTGCCGGGCCGGGTCCGGCACCGCACCGTCGATGCCGGTTTCGTGCTGCGGGCTGGTGCCCCAGGTGACCTGTGGCGCGAGGCCGGCGCAGTCCAGCGTGATTTCCTTGTCGAAGCGGGCCCCATCATCGCTGCGCAGCGTGCGCCAGTGGGCGACGGCCTGTTCGAATGTCCCGCCCTTCGGAGCATAGGGACGGCCGCGGACATACTCGAACGTCGTTTCATCCGGAGGGATGATGACTGTCCACGCGCCGAACTCGACGCCCATGTTGCATAGTGTGAGGCGTGCCTCCACCGGCAACGAGCGCACCGCCTCACCCGCGAATTCGATCGCGTAGCCGACGCCACCCCCGGCAGTGTGGGCGCCAATCAGCGCGAGGATCATGTCCTTGGCAGTCACGCCTGGCGCGAGCCGCCCATCGAAGCGGATGCGCATGTTGCGCGGTTTGCGCACCACCAGCGTCTTGGTGGCGAGCGCGTGCCCGGCCTCCGTCGAGCCGATCCCCCAGGCGAGTGCGCCGAGGCCGCCCAGCGTGCACGTGTGGCTGTCGGGGCAGACCAGGCTGACGCCGGGCAGGGCGATGCCCTGCTCGGGCGACACCACGTGGACGATGCCCTGATTGTCGTGGTCGATGTCGAAAAGCGTGATGCCGGCCGCACGCGCTGCGGCGCGTGTCCGGGTGATGAACTCGGTGCCGCCCGGCACGCGCGTGATGTCGCCGCGCCCCGGAAAGGTGTCGACGATGTGATCCATCGTGCAGAACACCTGCTCGGGATTGCGCACACGGCGACCTGCCGCCGCGAGCTCCTCGAGCGCGACGCTGCCGGTGCGTTCGTGCAGGAAGATGCGGTCGATGTAGAGGAGGCTGCTGTCGTCACCCAGGTCGGCGACCAGGTGCTCGTCCCAGAGCTTGTCGATGAGGGTTTTCGCCACCGCGACAATGTAGCAGCTTGGCGGGACGCGGGTGAATGCCCGGATGAGCGCGCAGTGGCAACAGCGATCGTCGGATTCCGGCGATCAGCAGATCCAGTGCCGCGATGATCGTGCCACGGCCGGCACCGGGATTGCCGGCGACCGGGCCGAGCTCGCGTGCGGCCACGCCGGCGAGCAGCGGTGTCATCAGGAGATAGTCGTTGCCGTCGACGCGAAGGGCCGGCGTCAGCGTGTCGATCCTGCGGGCTCGCGCAGTCGCGACCGGCGTCAGCGGGATCACCACGCGCGTCGCCAGCGGGTCCAGCAGGTCGGACTGGATGTCGAGCAGGAGGGGAAAGCGGGACTTGCTGGCCGCGTCGCGATTGCGGTGCAAGTCGAACTGCGCCGTCAGAAGCTGCGCAGGCCGACGCTGAAGGTGCCGTTCGCGGCGATGTCCTCGTTGCAGGCGTCGATGGCGCCCGCGTTTTTCTTCAGCCATTCGGCCCGGCGTAGCCCGCGCAGCTGGGCGGCGACAGCGGCTTCGAGCGTGGCCGAGAGATTGATATCGTGTGCCCGCGCGGCCTGCAGCAGCGCTGCGCATGCGTGACAAATGGCAACCGGGCGGCACGGGCGGAATCGAATCTGCGACAGTCATCGTGGATGGGGGAGCAGGGCGACTCCCAGCTGCAGGCCGAGGTCGGGCGTATTGTTGACGTTCTGCAGGTTCTCGGTGATCCCGAAGAAATAGAGCAGGTCGTCGCGCCGGTGGTGCAGCCCCACGGTCACCTGGTACTTCGCCTTGCGCAATTCGGCGAGGTCCGTGGTTTTCCGGGTGAACGTGCTCTTGCTCAGGTAGCCCTGGAGGTTCAAGTTCGTGCGCTCGGTCATCCGGTACTCGTAGCCGACGATCAGGGTCGGCACGACCTGCGAGGCCTGCGGTACGGGTTCGCTCTCGCCGGCGAAGTAGACGGCGGCGGCGCTGGCATTGAAGCCGTGTGCGCCCGCACGTCGCTGCAGGAAGGCCTGCATTCCAAAGTCGGTGCGCCCGGTCGAGAGCAGCAGCCGCCTGCCGGCGATCGGGATCTTGATGGCGCCCTCCAGCCCGAACTTCCAGCGGCCATGCGCCCACGACCCCGTGTGGCGCACGCCGATGGTCGGATCGCTCAGGCCGCCGCCCGTCGGTGCATGGAAGTACGCGACCTGCGCGGATTTCAGGTCGAAGAGTATGTTCACGTCGTTGCGTCGCGCCGCCGGCCTGCCGAAGCTGCTGAAGCCGAATGCTTCGTGGAAGGCTTCGATCGGTCCATCGAGGAACCCTCCCTGGTATGACACCGCGCTGGCAATGACATAGCCCGACAGGTATCTCGTGAACTTGTAGCGCATGGTCACGTCGAGCACGGCGGACTCGAGGTCGACGAGATAGTTCTCGCCGGGCAGATCGCGAATCGCCTGCAGGTCCGCCGGCCCGAGTGCGTGCCGCCCCGCGGCCTCACGGTCCGTCAGGTAGCGCTCGACCTGCGGGCTCATGGCCCATGTATTCTGGTACGCCAGTTCCACCTCGGCCGCCCAGGTGCGCGGCTCGATCGAGACCGTGTGGGCAGGGCGCATGTCGAGCCGGAGGAACCCGAAGGGCGTGAGATCGCGCGCCCGAAGGGGGCCATAGAATCGTTCATCGGGTGCGTCGGCGTGCGCAGGCATCGCGAGCGCGGACGCCGCGAGGAGCGCAAGTACCGACAGCCCGGTCCGGATCATGCGAGTGATTCTCCCATGCGAGATCATATTGCGGTTTGGCGTGATGCCGGATGCAGGGCATTATCCGTCTGCCGGGCCAAGGCAGCCCGAAACAGGAGACGCGATGTTCTACGGCTGGCGGATCGTGGTGGTGGCGATGCTCGCGATGGGGCTGAGCAATGGCATGAACAGCTATTCCTATGGCCTGCTCGTGCTGCCGGTCGGTACCGAGTTCGGCGCGAGCCGCATGGCCATGATGTGGGGCCTGACGGCCGGTTCACTCACCACCGTATTGATCTCGCCCTTCGCCGGATCGCTCATGGACCGCCGCTCGGCCCGCACGTTGTTTGCGGTCGGTGCCGCCGCGCTCGCGCTCGCGATGGTGGTCATTGCCCTGTCCCGCAATGTGTGGCAGTTCGTCCTCGCCTACGGATTGCCCATGGCGGTCGGCGCCACGCTCCTCGGCCAGATCGGCACCAACACCCTCGTGAGCCGCTGGTTCACGCAGCACCGCGGCCGCGCGCTCGGCATCACGGCGCTCGGCACGTCGCTCGGGGGCCTGCTCATGCCGCTGATCGTCCAGTCCCTCGTCGACACCTATGGCTGGCGGTCTGCCTGCCTCTGGCTGGCGGCGATCGCGCTGGTGGTCCTGCTGCCGCCCATCTGGCTGATCGTCAGGAACCGTCCGTCGGATATCGGACTGCACCCCGACGGCGGCTCGGCCGACGACCACGCGCGCGCGGCGGCCGCGGGTGCAGGGTCGACGCAGTTGCCCGATCTCCTGACCAGCATCGCATTCTGGCGCATTGCGCTCGCCGTGGGCGCGCTGATGGCGACCTTCACGGTGATCCTCGCCAATCTCGTGCCGTACGCGATCGGGCACGGCGTGGCGGCGAAGCAGGCCGCCTTCCTGATTTCGACCGTGTCGGTCGCGGGCATCAGCGGGAAACTCATCTTCAGCATTTTCGCGGATCGCATCGACCTGAAATGGGCGCTGCTCGGCGCCCTGGCGCTCATCGCGGTGTCGCTAGCGCTGCTGGTCCGGTTCCATGAGCAATGGATCATGCTGACGGCGGCCGCGATGATCGGGCTCGCCTCGGGCGCGTTCCTGCCCGCCTGGGGTGCGTTGCTCGCGCGCCTGTACGGGCCGTTCATTTTCGGTCGGGTCATGGGCCGCATGCAGCCGATCGCCATCATCATGGTGATGCTGGCCATGCCCCTGAGCGGCCACCTGTTCGATCGCACGGGCAGTTACGCGGCCACATTCCTCATGATGGCGGGCGTGGCGGCGGTCGCGTTCTTCATATTGCTCCCGCTGCGGATGGAGGCTCCGGGCATTGCAGTGACGGAGGGCCGGTGATGCGCCTCGGCGAGGTGGTCGAGCTGTGGCGTTACCCGGTGAAGAGTCTGGGCGGCGAGCGGATCCCGCAAGCCCTGCTCGCGATCGGCG
Source organism: Steroidobacteraceae bacterium (assembly GCA_050249415.1). Classification (GTDB taxonomy): domain Bacteria; phylum Pseudomonadota; class Gammaproteobacteria; order Steroidobacterales; family Steroidobacteraceae; genus CADEFQ01. Next base: position 163,904 of record JBFWQO010000009.1, on the reverse strand, counting down.
GCCTTGCGGGCGACCGCCATTGGGCGGTGAAGGACAAGCAGATCCGCACCGCCAAGCAGTGGCCCGCGCTGCTGAAATTGCGCGCGCGCTATCTGCGCGAGCCCGGCGCCGACGATTTTGGTGCGCAGGTCGCACCGGTCGAGCTCGCGTCGCCCGATGGCTCGAGCTGTCGCAGCGACGACGCTCATATGGACACGTGGTTGGGCGGCCAGCTCGCCAGGACCGCCCGGCTGATGGCGCGGCGGCCGGCCTCCGATCGCGACCACTACCGGCGTGCCGGGCGCATCACCGAGGCGGAGGTCAAAGCGGAGATTGCGCTGCAGGAGGGCGAAGCGATGCCATCCTACGAAGCGATCCCGGAAGACCTGATCACGTTGCTGGGTGAATACGCGACACCGCCGGGCTACTACTACGACGCCTATCCGCTGCACCTGCTGACCACGAACAGCCTGCGCTGTCTCGCGGAGCGCAGCGGGCTCGACACCGACGTGCGGCGTTTTCGCCCGAACCTGCTGGTGCGCCCCGACGAGGAGGCCGCGGCGCTCACCGAGTTCGACTGGATGGACCGCAACCTGGCAGTGGGCGAGGCCGTGCTGCGCATCGAATCGCGCACGATCCGCTGCACGATGCCTTCGCGCATGCAGCCGCTCTTCGATCTCGAGGAACAGAAATCCATGACCCGGGCGATCGTCGATCACGTGAAACGCGAGCTCGGCGTGAACGTGCGCGTGGTGCGGCCGGGGCGCGTGCGCGAGGGCGATGTCGTGAGCCTGCGCGACCGGGGAGACGCCGCATGACCATCGAACACGTGCAGCCGGCGGGCCTGTTCAAGGCCGAAGGATTCAGCCAGGTCGTGGTCGGCACCGGAAGCCGCCTGGCTTTCATCGCCGGGCAGGGTGCGTTCGATGCGCAGTTCAACCTGATTGGTCCGGGTGATCACTTCGCGCAGGCGCGGCAGGCGTTTCGCAATCTCGCGACGGCGCTGCGGGCGCTCGGTGCGACACCCGATCAGGTGGTCTCGAGCACCCTGTACGTCGTGGGGCTCACGCCGGCAGTGCTCGAGCGCTTCACGAGCGCGATGAGCCAGGCGCTCGACGGCCAGCCGTTTCCGCCCCATGCCGCCACGCTGGTCGGCGTGGAGCGGCTCGCCTATCCGGAGATGCTGGTCGAGATCTCGGCGATCGCGATGCTCGATTGACCCCGGGCGGCGCGACCGCGCAAGAACGCGATCGCGCCGGTATGGTCGACGTCGGCTTCAGAATTCGTAGATGAAATTCACGCCATAGGTGCGCCTCTCCGCCCAGGCGTCGGCGCTCGAGGTGAACCCCGCCGGGGTCACGGTGCCCGTGAACGGGTCCTGTACCGCGACAGGCCCGCCGAGACCGATGCGATGCGTGAGCCACGCGCGATCGGTCAGGTTCTTGCCCCAGAGGTCGACGCGCAGGCGGCTCTCGTTGGCAAATCGGGTCTTCCACGAGAGGCGCCCGTCGAGCAGCCCGACCGGAGGGCGCGAGTAGAGGTCCGCGCCGGGAACGTCCGTGCCGGAGGGTTCGGTCAGGTACACGCGATCGTCCCAGCGGTAGTTGACGATCGCAGTGAAGTCGCTCGTCGCCGTCTTCAGGAAGGTCCAGCTGGCGCCGGCGCTGATGCTGTTCTTCGCCACGTAGGATACGCGGAACAGATCCTTGATGTTGTCCCCGACCTGATAGGGCGAAGCCGGATTCACCGCCGGATCGAACAGCGTGCCGGCGCGCGCGATGACTTCGTCGTTCTCCGCATCGATGTAGGTGTAGTCGAGGTTGAAGCTCAGGGTGTCGAACGGTTGCCACAGCGTCTCGAGCTCGAGGCCGCGCACGGATGCCTTGCCGGCATTCAACCCGAGCACGACCGAGTTGTCGGTCGGGCTCGCGACGAAGAACATCTGCATATCCTCGAATTTGCTCTCGAAGATCGCCGCGTTCAGTCGCACATGGCGGTTGAAGAGATAGCTCTTGAGCCCGAGTTCATAGCTCGTGACATCTTCGGGTTTGAAGGTGATTCCGAACTGGCCGATGTCGGTGCTTTCGGCCGAGCCGCCCGCCTTGTAGCCGGTGGCAACACGCAGGTAGGTGCTCACGTCTTCGGTCCACGAGAGATTCGCCGTGAAGGCCGGGTTGAAGCGGCTCGATTCCACGTTGTTCGAATTGACGAGCCCGGGCGCGGGTTCCTGGCCGATCGGGAAGCCGAAGAAACTGATCAGGTATGTGCGGGTCGCCAGGCGCTCATCCTTCGTATAGCGAGCGCCGAACGTGAGGTCGAGACGGTCGTCGAGGACGGGCGGAGTCCAGGTGAGCTGGGCAAAGAGCGCCTTCGACCTGGACTGCGCAACCACGTTGCGGTCCTTGGTCATCAGCAGCGGCGGAGGAAAAAGGTTGGTGATGGTCACGGTCTCGAAGTGCCGGGCGTCCTCTTTCGAGTAATAAAGCCCCGCGACATAGTGGATACGGTCGCCGAGCAGGCTGCCGATCGCCTGCAGCTCCTGGGAGAAGACGTGGTACCGGATGTCGTCATCCGTCCGGAATCCGACGAAGAACGAGTCGGCGTAGTCCTGGTAATAGAGTGTGCCGACGTCGCGATAGCCGGTGAGTGATCTCAGCGTGAGCGCATCGCTCACGTTCCATGCGAGCGTGAGGCCGTGCATTTCATACTCGCCCTGGCTCTCCGGCAGGTCGATGGGGCGGTAGGTGTGGTCCTCGGGCCGGCCGCTGTCGGAGTAGCCGGGGACGAGCCCCACGAGCGCGGGGTTCGTGTAGAAAATCGGCGTCGAGTCGAGGTCGCCGCGCTCGAAGAAATAGTCGGCCGTGAACGGCCCGCCGGCGTCCCAGCGCAAAGCCGCGCGGCCGGCGGTCTGCTCTTCCTCGCCGAAATCGTGGCTCGGCCCGGCGTTCTTCACATAGCCGTCCTGCTGGCGCTTCAGGAACGAGAACTTGGCGGACAGTCCGCCCCACTGCGGCAGGTCGAGTACGGTGAGGCTCCGCAGCCGCCCGTTGTTGCCGAAACCCGCTTCCTGCCTGAAGCCGAACTCGCCGCTCGGCTTCCTGCTGATGAGATTCACCGCCCCTCCCGTGGTGTTGCGCCCGTAGAGGGTGCCCTGCGGGCCGCGCAGCACTTCCACCCGTTCGATGTCGGCGAGATCGAACGTGACCATCTGTGAACGCGGAATGTAGAAGCCGTCCTGGTAGAGACCGACCGCGCTGTCGAGCGTGATCTGCCCGGAATCGGCGACGCCCTGGCCGCGAATGAACAGGATGAGGGTGTTGGAGGAACTCGGATAGGGCGCGAACGAGATGCTCGGAGTCGCCTTGGCGACGCCGTCGAAGTCGGTGATGCCGCGATTGGCGAGCGTGTCGGCCGTAAAGGCGGAGATGGCGATCGGAGTGTCCTGGAGGGTTTCCTCGCGCTTCTGCGCGGTGATGACCACCTCCTGGATCGCGCCCTCTGTTTCCTGCGGCTGCTGTGCCAGCGCGTCGTAGCTGCAGATCGAGCAGGCAACCACGGCGGCGAGGCCCAGCTGCACAGTGCGGGATAGCGTCATAGTCGGCATCTCGGTTCCCCCCTGTTGATGTGGATCAAGTCGACTGCAGTCGTGCGACTGCGAGGCGCACCGCGGCGAGGATGCTCTGGTAGCCCGTGCAGCGGCAGAGGTTGCCGCCCAGGGCATGCCGGATCTCGTCGTCGCCCGGATTCGGGTTGTCGCGCAGCAGTTCGAAGGTGCTCATCAGGAACCCTGGCGTGCAGAACCCGCACTGCAGGCCGTGCGCATCGATGAAGGCCTGCTGGATCGGGTGCAGCGCTCCGGTGGCGGGATCGCGCAGACCCTCCACGGTCGTGACCTGTGCCTCGTCCGCCTGGACTGCGAGTGTGAGGCACGCGCGCGCGACCTGTCCGTCGATCATGACATTGCAGGCCCCGCAAATGCCGTGCTCACAGCCGACGTGGGTGCCGCCCAGGCGCAACTCGTGACGAAGGAAATCCATCAGTGTCAGGCGAGGCTCGACATCCCGCTCGTATGTCTGCCCATTGACCGTCACCCGGATACGCTGCGCGCCGTTCACGCCCGGCTCCGCCCGGCGCGCCGGGCCGCCTGCGCAAGGCAGCGTTCCGCGAGCGTCTTCACGAGATGGCGGCGATAGGCACCGGATGCATGGACGCAATTCATCGGCTCATCCAGTGCGTCTGCCGCCGCCGCAGCGGCGTGCGCGAGCACGGCAGGGTCGGGGCGACGCCCGTTCGCCGCGTCCTCGCCGGCGCCCAGGCGTACCGCCGTGGGATTCACGCCGAACGCGGCCATGCGTGTTTCGCGGCAGACTCCGCGATCGAGGCGCAGCGTGACGGCGACACCGGCGAGCGCGAGATCGCCTCGGCGTCGCGAGAACTCCTGGATGGCCCAGCCGGTGCCCGCCGGCATGACCGGCATGCTCACCTCGGCCAGGATCTCCGTCGGCGCGAGGTTCGTGGTCATGTACGTCACGAAGAACTCGGGCGCGGGAATCACACGCTTGCCGGCCGGACCGACCGCACTCATCTCCATGTCGAGTACGAGCGCGACGGCCGGGTACTCGGAGGCCGGATCGGCATGGGCAAACGAGCCGCCGACGGAGCCGCGACTGCGGATCTGCAGATGGGCGACGAGTTGCGTGGCTGCGTGGAACAGGGGTTGCCGGTCACGGACGAGCGGCGATTCCTCGGCGCGGCGTTTGCTCACCATGGCACCGATGACGATCCGGCCCGCCTCTTCGTGCAGGGCATCGAGCCCCGCGACGCGTCGCAAGTCGATCAGGATCTCGGGGCGCGCCACCCGCATGGCGAGCATCGGCATGAGGCTCTGGCCGCCCGCGAGGATCTTCACGTCCTTGCCCTCGCGCCCGAAACGTTCGAGCAGCGCTACGGCTTCGGCGAGCGTAGCCGGAGCGTGATAGTCAAACGCGGCTGACTTCATCTGCGTGCTGTCGATTCGCCCGGATTGCACTGCTGCCTGGTGAGGAGTTGTACGACGAACGCGCCCCGGGTGCGTCATCAATATGGATGATGCGTCGCCTCCGGAGGGGTTCATAACATTTTCCGTCACCAGGCCGAAGTCGATGACGCACCAGGAACCACGCCTCGAAGACATTCCCGCCAGTTCGCTGCGCTTCCTCGGCAAGGATGTGCAGCGCATCGACGATGCGGCGCTGGTCACGGGCACCGTGGAGTTCATCGACAACATCGCGCTGCCCGGGATGCTGCATTGTGCGATGAAGTACAGCAGCGTCGCGCATGCCCGCATCCGGTGCGTCAATACGTCCCGGGCCGAGCGACTGCCGGGCGTCTACGCCGTGCTGACCGGAGAGGATGTCCGCAGGTGGACGCAACGCTCGGTGGGCGCGCCCGAGGGAACCGGCGCTTACTGCATGGCGATCGACAAGGTCCATTTCGTCGGTGAGCCGGTGGCCGCGGTCGCGGCGATCAGCCGTCACGTCGCGGAGGACGCCGTCGAACTGATCGAGGTCGATCTCGAGCCGATCGCGCCCGTGATCGATGCGCGCGAGGCCATGAAGGCGGGCGGCCCACTCGTCATCGAGGAACTCGGCAGCAACATCGCGTTGCAACGCACGTTCACGTGGGGCCCGGTCGAGGCGCACTTCGCGAAGGCCGACCGCGTCTACGCAGAACACTTCCGCTGGCATCGCATGGGCGCCAATCCCATCGAAACCTTCGGCTGCATCTCCAGGTGGGATACCGTGAACGACAAGCTCGCGGTCCGCGGCAGCATCCAGGCGCCGCTGATGTATGCCGCCGGGGCCGCCGGCACCCTCGGGCTTGCGTCGAACAAGCTCGACCTGTCGAGCACGCAGCGCGGCGGCAGCTTCGGCGGCAAGGGAAACGGGCGCGGCATCGTGATCACGAGCCTGCTGTCACGCAAGGCGGGCGGCCGGCCCGTCAAGTGGATCGAAGACCGCATGGAGTACCTGACCAGCGGCGCCGGCCAGGCCTGGGACCGGTACTACACGGCGCGCCTCGCGGTGATGAACGACGGCTCGGTCACCGCGTTTCACGTCACGCTGATCGAGGATATCGGTGCGAGCGGCGAGAACTTCGGCGCCCTGGGTGCCGGCAAGCCGCTCAGTGCCTTCACCGGCTGCTACACGATTCCGGCGGCGTCCTACGACCTCACGATCGTGCTCAGCAACAAGGTGCCGACGAGCGCCTACCGGGGCATGGGCCCGCCGCCACACTTCTTCGTGCTGGAGCAGATGATGGACTGCGCGGCGCGCGGTCTCGGGCTCGACCCGGCGGAGATGCGCCGCCGCAACTACATTCGCCCGGAACAGTTTCCCTACACCATTCCGAGCGGCAACGAGTACGACAGCGGCGAGTACGAAGCCGCGCTCGACAAGGCGCTCGAGATTGCAGGCTATGCCGGGTTGCGCGAATTGCAGACGCGCGCGAGGTCGGAGGGGCGCCTCGTGGGCATCGGCATTGCCAACACGGTCGAGCCGGGCGTGTTCGACTGGAACGCCTACGCGATCGTCGGCACGCAGGCCATCGGCATTCCGGAGGGCATCACCGTCTCGATCGATGCGTTCGGCCGGATCACCGCGCGGGTCGGCTTCACCAGCGAAGGGCAGGGGCAGTACACGGTCATTGCGCAGCTGCTCGCCGACTACTTCGGCACCGGGCTGAACGATATCGAGGTCGTGCCGCTGAGCACGCTGGGTGCTCCGCCGTCGTTCGGGCCGGGCGGCAGCCGACTCGGGGTGGCCATCGCGGGCGCCACCATGCTCGCCGCCGCCAAGCTGCGCAGGAAGATCATCGCGATTGCCTCCGGATTGCTGCAGACACCCGCGGAGCGACTCGAGTTCGTCGACGGCAGGGCGCAGATCACCGCCCACCCCGTGAGCGGGCTGAGTCTCGCGGAGATTGCAGGTGTCGCGCATGCCCGCAGTGACCTGCTGCCGCCGGGCATGGAGATGGGGCTCGAGGCGAGCGGGGTGTGGACGGCGCAGGGCCGCCAGCCGATCGATGGAGAGGGACGCGCGAAGAGCTACCTGACGGCCGCCAACGCCTGTCACGTCGTGATGATCGAGATAGATCGCGACACCGGGCGTGTGTCGATCCTCAAGTATGTCGTGGTCGACGACTGCGGCACGCGACTCAATCCGGCCACGGTGGCAGGCCTGACGCAGGGCGGCGTGGCGCAGGGTGTCGGCGCCGCGCTGCTCGAGGAGTACGCCTACGCAGCCGACGGCCAGCCGCGATCGACGACCTTCGTCGATTACCTGCTGCCGACCCTGGATGAAGTCCCGATGACAGAGAAGTTCGCGCTGGTGACGCCATCGCCGGTGGCGCCCCTCGGCGCGAAGGGCTGCGGGGAGGGGGCGCTGCACACGGCGCCGGCGGCCGTCATGTGTGCCGTCAACGATGCGCTCGCGCCTCTCGGGTTGCTGGCACGTGAAGTCCCGGCCTCGCCGCATCGCGTGTGGAAGCTGCTGCACGGCCGGACGAACTGAGGAGTCATCCCATGTCGAAAGACTATTTCATCATCGATACCGAGACGCATCCGATCGCGGCGGCCATGTGGCACCAGCTGGCGCCATACCCGGGCATGCAGCGGTTCATGCATTCGCTGCAAGGCTGTATCCGGCCCGTGATGGCGGAGTTCCCGTCCATGGAGGACGACGGTGCGGGGCCGTTCGAGAAGATGATCCGCAACATGGATGCATCGGGCACGGATCTCGCGTGTGTCATCCCGGAAAGTTTCCTGTTCTGCACCGGCGGCACCACGCCGCTGTCCACCAACGCCTGGATGCTGACCGGAGTGGAGAAGTACCCGGACCGCTTCATCATGTGTCCCAACTTCGGCCCGATCATCCAGCGGGGTGTCCCGGAGGCCATCCTGGAAATGGAATTCATGGCGAAGGAGTACGGCGTCAAGGTCTTCAAGTTTTATTGTCCCGAGGACACTTACATCAACGACAAGCGCCTGTGGCCGTTCTTCGAGAAGGCGCAGGAGCTGAATCTCGTCATGCAGGTCCACACCGGGACGGGCTACATCTACGGGGGCCGCAACAAGTTCTGCCACCCGGCCCTGCTGGAAGATGTCCTCTACGACTTCTACGACCTGCGCATCGTCGCATTCCATTTCGGCTGGCCACACCATCGCGAGCTGAATCACCTCGCGGCGACGTTCCCGAACCTCCACATCAGCGTGAGCTTCCTGAACCATACGGCGACCTGGCGGCCGAAGCTGTTCCAGGAGTTGATCGGCGAAGCGATGCTCTATGCCACCGCCGACAAGATCGTGTGGGGCAGCGATACGAACGGCGCAGGCATGAAGGAATGCGTCGAGCCGTTCCACACTTTCCAGATCGACGAAGAGGGGCACCGCGGCTGGGGCTATCGTTACATCACGGACGAGGACCGGGCGAAGATCTTCGGGCTCAACATGGCGAAGCTGCTGGGCATCGAGCCCAAGAAACGTGCGCGCAAGCCGGCCTGAGGAGTGTCGATGAACGCGGGCTGGGACCATGCCGTCGACGTGCTGGTGATCGGGTCCGGGGCGGGCGGCATGGTGGCCGCCCTCACCGCGCACGACCGCGGAGCCCGCACGCTGCTCATCGAGAAGAGCGACCTCTATGGCGGGTCGTCCGCCAAGTCGGGCGGAGGCCTGTGGATCCCGGACAATCACTTGATGCGCGCCGCGGGCATCGAGGACAACCCGAACGCCGCGATGGATTACCTGAAAGCGGTGACCCGGGGCATCGAGCCCGAAGGACGGCTGCTGGCCTTCGTCACGCAGGCGCCGCGGATGCTGCGATACCTCGCGGAACACACGCGCTTTCGGCCGCAGTGCATGCCGACCTATCCCGACTACTATCCCGACCAGCCTGGCTGGCGCGGCGGTGGCCGGGGCATCGAGTCAACTTATTTCGATGCGCGCCCGCTGGGCGACGAGATCCTGCGGATGGTGACCTATGCCGGCACCGTGATGATGGGCCGCTACAACGTCACGCTGAACGACGCGCACGACATGCTCTGCCGCAATCCCGGCTGGGCGAAGAACCTGCTGAAGATCTTCGGCAGGTACTGGTTCGACCTGCCGTGGCGATTCAGGTCGCGGCGTTGCCGCGACCTCTCCGCCGGGGCGGCGCTCGTCGGCTCACTGCGCCGCTCGCTGATGGATCGCGAGCTGCCGCTGTGGCTCGGCACGCCGGCGCGCAAACTGGTCAGCGAGGGCGGGCGCGTCGTCGGTGTCGTGGCCGAACGCGGCGGGCACGCGCTGCGCATCCGCGCGCGATGCGGCGTCATTCTGGCGTCGGGCGGCTTCGAGGCCAACCAGACGCTGCGCGAGCGTTACCTGCCGCAGCCGACCGATGCCGCCTGGACAGTCGGCAATCGGCACAACACGGGCGATGCGCTGTCGCTCGGTCAGTCCGCGGGCGCGAAGATCAACCTGATGTCGCGTTGCTGCTGGATGCCGGTGAGCCCGGTGCCGGGCTGGGACAGCCCGGCGTCCATCCTGTTCGAGCGCACGCTGCCCGGCGGTTACATCGTGAACCGCCATGGCGCGCGTTTCGTCAATGAGGCGCTGCCGTACATCGACACCGTGGAAGCCATCTACGCGAGCAACCGGCCCGATGCGCCGACCATTCCCTCGTATCTCGTTTGCGACGCGAGCTTTCGCAGGAAATATCCGTTCGGCCCCTTGCTGCCCTCGAGCGCGCAGCCGGACTGGATGGTGCCGCGGCGGTTGCGAAGCTTCATGGCGAAGGCCGATACGCTGGATGAACTCGCACGGCTCATCGAGGTCGATGCCGAAGGCCTGAGGGCCACGGCCGCGAAAGTGAACCAGTACGCCCGCACGGGCGTCGATCTCGACTTCCACCGGGGTGACGGCGCCTATGAGCGCTTCTACGGAGACCCGGCGGTCGAACCCAATCCGACGCTCGGGCCGATCGAGACGGCGCCGTTCTATGCGATGGCGATTTATCCGGGTGACCTCGGCACGACCGGCGGGCTCGAGACCGACATCCATGCGCAGGTCATGACCGAAGATGCCGGCGTGATCCCCGGCTTGTACGCGGTCGGCAATTGCTCCGCGTCGGCGATCGCGGGGACCTACCCGGGCCCCGGATCCACACTGGGACCGGCGACGACCTTCGGCTACATCGCGGCGCGTCATGCAATGCAAGAGATGTAACTCATGATCTCCAGGGAAACCAGGCCGATTCCGGCTTCGTGCCACGACATCCTGACCGATCGGCCGATCGGCCACATCGCGACGATCCGCCCCGACGGCCGGCTATCGGTCAATCCGGTGAGTCTGATGTGGGACGGCAAGCACGTGCGGGTGAGCACGGTGAAGGCGCGCCGGAAGTATCGCAATCTCGTGCACGACCCGCGCGTCGCGATGTCGATCCCCCACCGCAACAATCCGGATCGCTACGTCGAGGTACGAGGCATCGCGGAGTTGCGCGACGACGCCGATCGCTCGTTCATCAATTCGATCGGGCGGCACTACCTGGGCGCCGACGAATATTCGTTCGATGCGCCGGACCGGGGCAAGTCCTGAGGCAGATCATGGCGGGCAATATTCTGATCGAGCGTGACGTGATGGTGCCGATGCGCGATGGCGTGCGGGTGGCAGTGGACATCTATCGCCCGGCCGACGACGAGCGCCATCCGGTGCTGGTGAACGGCCACGTCTACAACAACGACCAGTTCCTCGTCGTGCACGAACTCATCTTCAGCCCGCTGATCGCGGTGCAGCGCGGTTATGTCGTCGTGGTGCAGGAAGTGCGCGGGCGGTCAGGGTCGGAAGGCACCTGGCGCCCGTACACGCAGATCCGTGAGGATGCCTGGGACACCGTCGAGTGGGCGGGCACGCAGCCCTGGTCCAACGGCGACGTCGGGCTCTACGGAGCGTGCGCACTCGGAACGATGGCGATCCAGGGCGCCGTGGCCGCTCCGCCGCGGCTGAAGGCGGTGTTCGCGTACGAGACGGCCACGGATTACACGTCGGGCTGGACCTACTCGAACGGGGCTCTGGAGCTCGGGTTCCAGATGTCCTGGATCTGGACGGCGCTCGCCACCGACACGATCCCGCGGCTGGGTCTCCCGCCCGAGGCCGAACAGGAGGCGCTGCGCAAGCTCGCGGAGGCTTCGCGCGACATGAATGGCTCGGCGAGCTTCCTGCCGCTGATCGACTTTCCGCCCTTCCAGAACGGGGCGGCACCGTATTGGCGCGAGTGGCTGTCGCACCCGAGCTATGACGAGTACTGGCGCGAGGCCGATGCGATACCGCGCGCAGAGCGCGTCAACGTACCGGTGCTGCACATGACTTCGTGGTACGACACCTGCCTGCGCGGGCATCTGGACTTTGCGCGGGCGCTGGCCGAGCGCAGCGACCCGGCCGTGCGCGACAAGCATCGCCTGATCCTCGGCCCCTGGGACCACAGCGCCTACTACAACAAGCGCGCTACCTGCGCCGGGCAGCGGGATTTCGGCCCAGATGTATTCACGGGCCCCGAACTGCTCGGCAGCCTGGCGCTCGGCTGGTTCGACCACTGGCTGCGTGGCGAGCCGCTGAAGGTGCTGCCCGACAACGGCGTGCGTTACTACCAGATGGGCGAGAACGTCTGGAAAGAGGCCCGGTCCTGGCCGCCTCCGCATGCGCCCACGCGCTACTACCTGCACAGCGCCGGGCGTGCCAACACCCGCATGGGCGATGGCACGCTCGACCTTGCGCCGCCGGCGAGCGAGCCGCGCGACAGCTTCGTCTACGATCCGCTCGACCCGGTGCCGACCCGCGGCGGGCGCAGCATGATCGGCGTGCCCACGGGTGTGGAGGACCAGGCCGAGGTCGAGACGCGCCCGGACATCCTCGTATACACCAGCGCGCGGCTCGCCGAACCCCTCGCCATCGCCGGCCCCGTCACGGTCACGCTCCACGCCAGCAGCAGCGCCGAGGACACCGACTTCACGGCCAAGCTCGTCGATGTCGAGCCGGACGGCTACTGCGCCAACATCGCCGAGGGTATCGTGCGCGCGCGCTATCGCAGCAGCCGCGAGCACGCCGAGTTCCTCGAGCCAGGCCGGCCGACCGAGTTCACGATCGACCTGTGGGATGTGGCGCACACCTTCCAGCCCCGGCACTGCATCCGCCTCGAGATCTCGAGCAGCAACTTCCCGCGCTTCGACCGCAACCTGAACTCCCGCGTGACCCCCGCACTCGGCAGCGCTGCCGATGCCCGCAAGGCGGTGCAGCAGGTCTTCCACGATGCGCTGCGTCCGTCGTGCCTGACCCTGCCGATCGTTGCGTGCGAAGGCGCGAATAGCGGGAGCGGCGAGCGCGCGCGTCATCCAAGGGGATGATGACGGCTCCCCGCATCGGCACGTAGCCTGCCACTTGCGCCTGATGGAGAGTCGCCCGATGGATTTCCGCTACACGCAGGAAGAGCAGCAGTTTCGCCTGGACGTGCGCCGTTTCATCGCCGAGCACTGCCCGCGCGAACTCGAGGGCTTCCACGAAATCCACGCCGAACACGTGCCCCTCGAAATGGCAGTCCTGAAGAAGATGGCGCAGAAGGGATGGCTGGGGGCTGCTTTCCCGCAGGAGTACGGTGGGCAGGGCGGTGAGCGCGTACCCATGGTCGAGTACATCCTGATCGACGAGCTGCACCACGCCGGCTTCGAGGGCATTGCCCTCACGGTCACCTACATCATCGGCATCATCGGCAACACGCTGCTGCAGGCCGGTTCCGCCGAATTGAAGCGGGAGTTCCTGCCGCGCATGCTGCAGGCGGAGTTGCGCTTCGCCATCGCCTACAGCGAGCCGGATTCGGGCAACGACATCGCGAGCATCCGCACGCAGGCCGTGGACGACGGTGACGACTTCATCGTCACCGGGCAGAAACGGTTCATCACCTGCGCCGACACTTCCGACTACCTGTGGACCCTGGTGCGTTCCGAGCGCGGGTCGGTGCGCCACAAGGGGCTCAGCATCGTCCTGATGAAGTCGAACCTGCCCGGCATCTCGATCCAGGTCTTCGAGATGATGAACGGCATCCAGACCTGTGAGGTGTTCCTGGACGAGGTGCGCGTGCCGAAGCGATACCTCGTGGGCCGGCGCGGGCACGGTTGGCAGCATCTCATGGAGGCGCTTTCGCGTGAGCGCATGACGATGATCAACTTCAAGGCGGTGAGCGAGCCGTTCGAGCGCCTGGTGCAATGGGCGCGGAGCGCGGAGATCGACGGGCAACGGGTGGCGGATGATCCGGTGGCGCGCCAGTCACTCGCGAACATGCACGTGAAGATCGCGGGCGGCAAGATGCTGCAGCTGATCGCGGGCGCGCGGGCGGCCGACAAGGACTACATCCCGACGCTCGAAGCATCGGCCTGCAAGATGTACCGCGCCATGCTGAGCTGGGAGAAGGCGAATCTCGCGCTCGACATCATGCGCTCGCACGGGCCACTCACGGCAGGAAGCCCGGGCGCGCCCCTCGACGGCTGGTGGGCGGCCGAATACGGCTGGGCGGGCCACGAACTCTCCGGCGGCGGTGGCATGGATCTCAACCGCAAGATCATCGCGCAGCAGGGCCTCGGCCTGCCGCGCTGGTCGAACAACTGAACGGGGCGTCGCGAACGCGTACATGGACATCAGCCTCAGCGACGATCAGCAGATGCTCGTGGACAGCGCGCGCGGGTTCCTGCGCGACAACTGCCCGCTCGCCACGGTGCGCCAATGGGAGAAATTGCCGCTGCGCTATCCCCCGGAGTTCTGGGCGCAACTCGCCGCGATGGGCTGGGCGGGTGTCGTCTACCCGGAGGCCTATGGTGGCATGGGCCTCGCCAATCTCGACATGGCGCTCCTGATGCGGGAAATGGGGCGGGTGGCGCTGCCGAGCCCGATCCTGTCGACCGTCCTGCTCGCCGGCCGCTGCGTGCTCGAGGCCGGCTCCGAGGCGCGGAGGCAAGCGCTGCTGCCGCGCATTGTCGGCGGGGAGCTGCTGATGTCATTCGCCTTCATCGAAGCGAGTGCCCAGCCGGATGCCGCGACGGTGAGGACGATTGCGAGGACCGATGGCGGCGGCTGGGTGCTGAACGGTACCAAGCACTTCGTCGAGTATGCCGAACAGGCGGAGCTCATGCTGGTCGTTGCCCGCACGCGTGGGGACACGAGGCCCGAACGGGGGCTCACGATGTTCCTCGTCGAAGCGAGGGCGCCTGGCATCCGCTACGAGCCGTTGCAGACGCTCGCGCTGCAGCCCCAGGCGCGGGTCGTACTCGAGAATGTCAGGGTCGGCCCGGAGGCGGTCGTCGGCGAGATCGATCAGGCCTGGCCGGTGCTCGACGGAGTCATCCAGGCCGCTACCGCCATACTCTGCGCCTACCTGACCGGGATCGCGGAGGGCGCGCACGAGCTCGGCGTGGACTATTCGAAGGAGCGCGTCCAGTACGGCCAGCCCATCGGCGCATTCCAGGCGATCCAGAATTATCTGGCGACGTCCTGGGCGAAGAACGTCATGGGCGAGTATCTCGGCTACTACGCGGCCTGGCTCATCGACCAGGGCATGCCGGGTCGCGAAGCCGTCTCGACGGCGAAGGCCTTCGTCGGCTACTCCGCGGTCGAGTCGACGCAGCTCGCGACGCAACTGCACGGTGGCCTCGGTGCCACCGTGGACGCGCGCACCACGCCGTTCCTGCGCTGGGCGAAGCAGCTGCAACAGACCCTCGGCAACAGCCAGTACCACGAGAAGATCGTCGCGACGCAGATACTCGACCAGGAACCGCCGCGGCTCGACGAGAAGTACTCGATTGCCTTGACGTAGGAGCCCGCAATGCCGCTGCCGCCGGTCGTGGACACGCGCTATGAAGACGTGCGTATCGGGGAGGAAATTCCCGCGGTTCGCATCGGGCCGTTGAGCCACACCCAGTTCCTCTTCATCGCCTCGTCGCACCACGACTGGTACCCGGGCCACCACGACGTGGAGTACGCACGCGCGCAGGGCTTGCCCGACATCTTCATGAACGCCACCTGGCAGCATGGCCTGTTCCAGCGCGTGTTGTGCGCATGGGCAGGCCCCAACGCGATCCCGAGGCGCATCAGGTACCGGATGGGCCGGCCGATCGTGCGCCACGATACGGTGCACGCGCGCGGCGTGGTGACAGGCAAGCGCATCGGCAACGGTGAGCCGCTCATCGACCTCGACATATGGCTCGACAAGCAGGATGCCGACAAGGTCGCGACCGGCAGCGCGACCATTGCGTTGTACGCGCGGGGGGGCGCACCGTGAGCGATCCCGTCCTCGAGACCGACCCGGCGGGCTATGTCTACCGCATCGGCACGGAGGAGGAGGGGCTTGCGTGGATCGGGCGCGAATCCGAGCCCGTCGAGCAGCCCTATCCGGTCGATGTCGAACACATCGAACATTTCGCGGAGGGAATCCAGGATCCCAATCCGCTCTACTGGAGCGAGGAGTTCGGTCGACGGACCCGATGGGACGGGCGCATCGCGCCGTGGGGCGTGATCGTGCTCACCGCCGAGCACCGGGTATGGCGACCCGAATGGATGGGGCCGTCGCGAGAGACCACCACGTTCTTCATGAGCGTGCCGCTGCCTGGCAACCGGCTGCTCGCCACCGACTACGAGATCGAGTGCTTCACGCCGCTGCGCCCGGGCGACCGGGTGTTCAAGAGCGAGAAGCTGGTGGCGATCGCGCCGAGGACGTTCCGCGTCGGGGTCGGGCATCAGGTGACCGTCAAGGCGTCGTTCCGCAACCAGGAAGGCGATCTCTGCGTCACCGACAGCCGCACGGTCTTTCGGTACAGGCCTGTCGCGTGAGCCGCACGCTCAGACGCAAGACCGCCATCGTCGGTATCGGCGCCACGGAGTTCTCCGCGAGTTCCCGGCGCAGTGAGCGACGCCTGGCCGTGGAGGCTGTGCTCGCTGCGCTCGCGGATGCCGGCCTCGATCCCGACGATGTCGACGGTATCGTCAATTCCGATTTCGATGCGACGAACCAGGTCGATGTGATCAATGCGCTCGGACTGAAGAACATCGGCGCCTACGCCACGATTCCCCACGGTGGCGGCTCGCCGTGCGGCACGGTCCTGCAAGCTGCGATGATGGTGGCAAGCGGCACATGCGGCTGCGTCGTCGCCTATCGTTCGCTCAACGAGCGCTCCGGACATCGCTACGGCAGCGCCGGGCCGGTGGCCGCCTTTCCGTGGGTATTCGGGCTGCATGCGCCGTACGGGCTGGTCGTTCCGGGGGAATGGACCGCGATGCACGCCCGCCGGCGCATGATCGAGTTTGGCGAGACGCGCGAGCAATGGGCAACGGTGCCGGTGACCTTTCGTGCGCACGCAAACCGCAATCCGCGCGCGATGCTCCATGCGAAGACCCTGACGCATGCGGACTACCTCGCGGCGCCCATTCTCGCCGAGCCGCTCTGCCGCTACGACTATTGCCTCGAAACCGACGGCGCCGTCGCGTACGTCGTGGTGGCCGCCGATCGCGCGCGGTCGCTGCGCAATGTGCCCGCATATATCCACACCGCCGTGCAGGCGACCGGCTGCCCCGTCTGGTACCAGACGAACTGGTACCGCGATTCGCTGACCACCGGTGCCGAGGTCGTGGCTGCGGCCCGGGCCCTCTGGGGCGCAAGCGGCCTTGCGCCACGCGACATCGATGTGGCGCAGATCTACGATCACTTCGCGCCGCTCGTGCTCACGGCCCTCGAGGACTTCGGTTTCTGCGGCAAGGGTGAGGCAGGAGCCTTCGTCGGCGAAGGGCGCATCGCCCACGAAGGAGCGTTGCCGCTCAACACCGCGGGCGGGTTGCTTTCGGAGGGCTACATCCACGGCTGGAATCTGATACTCGAGGGTGTACGCCAGATCCGTGGGTCCTCGACGGCGCAGGTGGATGACGTGGAGTTCTCGCTCGTTACGAGCTGCTGGGGGGCGCCCACGAGCGCCCTGATCCTCTCGAAGTGAGTGGCCGATGACACAGCCAATGCCAACAGGGCCGCGGCCGTTGCCGCAGATCGACCCGGAACACGAAGCATGGTGGGCCGGGTTGCGGCGCCACGAACTGCTCGTGCAGGAATGTCCGCGCTGCAGGACACTCGCTTTCCCCCCCGAACCTGCGTGCCCCGCGTGCCGCTCCCTCGAGCGCGGCTGGCGGCGCTCGTCCGGCCGGGGCAGCGTCTTCAGCTGGGTTGTGGTGCGCCGGGCCTCGCATCCCTACTTTTCGGACAAGGTCCCGTACGCGGTCGCTCTCGTCACGATGGAGGAGGGGTTTCGCGTCGTGGCCAGCTTCGAGGGGTCCATCGAGCAGTTGCGTGACGGCTTGCCCGTCGAGGCGGGGTTCGAGGACGTGAACGAGCAGGTGGCCCTGCTACGGTTCCGGGTGGCGACGTGAGCCGCTCGTAGCGAGGCGAGCGATGGCGGGTCTTCAGGGATTGCGCGTGATCGATCTCGGCGAGGACATCGCGGCGCCCTTCTGTGCCCGGCTGCTCGCCGATGGCGGCGCCCAGGTCTTCAGGGCCGTCGATCCGGCGCGCGGAGGCGACCGGCGCCTGGACGCCCTCGAGGCATTCCTGCACCAGGGCAAGCGAAGCGTCGCCGTGGATCTCACGACGGCAGGCGGGCGCGCAGCACTCCGGCGGCTGTGCGCGGTATCGGACATCGTGGTCGAATCGTCGCGACCGGGGACGATGGAGGCGCTCGGGCTCGGCTACGAGTCCCTGGCGGCGATCAATCCGGCGATCATCGTGGTGTCGATCACGCCTTTTGGCCAGACCGGGCCCTATCGGCACTACGCCGCCGATCATCTCGCGATCTCGGCGCTCGGCGGCTGGGCGAGCACCTTCGGCGAAGGGGACCGCGAGCCGCTGCAGGTGGGATTCCCGGTGATGTACTACATGGCGGGCATCTACGGGGCCATCGGGGCGCTCTCGGCCCTGCGCGGCCGGCGCGTCGACGGCCGGGGACAGCACGTCGACGTGTCGTCACTGGAAGCCTGCCTCAATATGCTGTCCTATCCGCAGGTGCTCGAGCAGTTCGGCTGCCCGCCCCTGCGCAGGAGTTTCTCGGCGTCGTTGCAGACATTCTATGTGCGGGCGCGTGACGGCTGGATCGCCCTCAATCATCTCTCCCCGGCCCAGTGGGAGAGCACCTGTATCCTGCTCGGCGTACCGCACCTGGCCGACGACCCCACGCTGCTGTCCGACATGGAGAAGAAGCGGGCGATCGTGCCTGAGCTCATGGCCGCGGCCGAGGCATGGGCGCGGGACAAGACGCAGCTGGAGGCTTTCCATGCCGCGCAGGAACTGCAGATTCCCGCAGGCATTCCCTATGCGGCCAGTGAGATGCTCGACTGCGAGCAGTTCCTCGCACGCGAGTTCCTGGTCCCGTCGGTGCAGCCCGGGCTCGGTGCGTTCCTGCAGCCGCGTGCGCCCTTCCGGTCTGCCTCCCTGCGCAGCGACCCGCGGCCGGCTCCGACCCACGACGAGAGTGTCGACGCGCTGCTGCGCGAGGTCGGCCGTGAGGTGCCACCGTCGAGCGCAGCCGGAACCGCGACGATGACCAGGGACCTGCTGTCCGGGGTTCGCATCGCCGACCTGACGCACTACCGGTCGGGGCCCACGGGCACCTCGCTGCTCGGGGGTCTCGGTGCCGACGTGATCAAGATCGAAGCGGTGCAGCGGCCCGACGGCTTCCGCTTCTTCAATACGTCGCGGCCGGGCGATCCACTGTTCTACGAAATGGGGTCGTATTTCAACGCCAGCAACACGAACAAGCGCGGCATCACGCTCGACCTGAACACGGTGCGCGGCAAGGAGCTTCTCACGCAACTCATCGCGAAGTCCGATGTCGTCATCGACAACTTCTCGCCCCGTGTCCTTGGCAATCTCGGCTTCGGTCCGGAGCGGCTGCAGGAGATCAATCCCGGGATCGTCATGATCTCGATGTCCTGCTTCGGGCACTCAGGTCCGTGGCGCGACTTCGTCGGCTTCGGCTACGTGTTCGACCAGATCGGCGGCGCGGCGGCGGCTTCGGGCTACGAGGACGGGCCGCCGACACACATGATGGCCGCGTCCGATGTCACTTCCGGCATCCTGGCCGTGTACGCCGCGCTGCTCGCCCTCGAGGAGCGCGAACGCACCGGGCAGGGGCAGTTCATCGACCTCTCGCAGGTGGAATCGCTCGCGTTCCTGTTCGGGCCCGGCATCATCGAATACCAGCTCACCGGGATGTCGACGCCGCGCAGCGGCAATCATCATCCCGTGTTTTCGCCGCACAATGTCTATCCGTGCAGCGGTGAGGACGAATGGGCCAGCATTTCAGTCGAGACCGACGCACAGTGGGCCGCGCTCGTGAACGCCATGGGCAAGCCCGAATGGTTGCGTGACACGCGTTACAGCACGTCCGCCGCGCGCAAGCGGCACGAGCGGGAGCTCGACCGCGGGATCGCCGCATGGACCCGCAGCCAGGCGAAGCGGGCCGTGATGGAGCGCCTGCAGGCGCGCGGCGTCATCTCGGGCGCCGTACTGAAGCCGATGGAGCTCCTGGACGACCCGCAACTGGCAGCGAGGGACATGCACCGTGCCCTCGAGCGCAAGTTCACCGGCGTGCACCGCTACCCGGGGTTTCCGCTGCGCTTCTCGCACGCGCGCTGCGAGCAGCGCAGCCCCGCGCCGACGCTCGGGCAGCACAATGCGGAGGTGCTGGCCGGCCTGCTCGGCGTGACGCCGCAGGAGCTCGCGGCGCTCGCGCAGGCAGGCGTCATCGGCGAACGCCTGAAGCGGACGTGACGCTGCCGCCGAACCGGCAGCGCCGCCGCGATCATTCCCCGAAGATCCGGTAGACCTGTCCTGCAGGTGGCTGCGGGTTCAGGAACGTGCAGCGGTAGTTGCGGCGGCGGAAGCGCCAGCCACGGGGCTCTTTCACCAGCTCGTCGAAATAGGTGCCCATCATCTCGAGCCCGTTGCCGTCGGCAAAGCGGCAGACTTCGTGGATGGTCGATCGGGCGGTCGCGGCATCGCCGCGCACGTCGACGATGATGGCGTGCGGCGTCTGCACCACGTACTGTGTGGGCCCCATTTTCTCGCGCAGCAGGGCCACGATCTCGCGCCGGCCCTGCACTGTGAAACCGAGCGGCTCGCCGACATCCCAGACGGCGTCCTCGGTGAAGAGGGCCTCGAGCGCCGCCCAGTCGTGGTTGTTGGTGCCGTCGCTCCAGCGCTCCACGAGTTCGCGGATGGCGAGGCGGTCTTCGAAGTGGGTCATGCGAAAGTCTCCCGGCGTCCTCAGGGGATGTACTCGTACTCGGCGATCTTCGGTGCCGCAGTCTGCTCGGCGAACGAGTCGTAGCTCCACGGCCAGCTGGACGGCACGCCGGTGGCATCGAGGTACCAGCTCTTGCAGCCGGATCCGAAGATCGTCCGTTTCGCCGCAGCGATGCGGCGCGCGTCGTAGTCCCGCATCGTGGCCTCCTTGAGGTCCATCATGCGGCACTTGCCCGACTCGATCCCGGCGATCAGTTGCCCGATGTAGCCCCACTGGCGCTCGGCGATATCGATCAGCGAGAAATTGCCGACGGGCCCGGTCGGCCCGTTCAGCATGAAGAAGTTCGGGAAGCCGGGCACCGAGATGCCGAGGTAGGCGGAGGGCGCGGGCGACCACGCCGCGTCGATGTCCGCACCGTTACGGCCCCGCACGCGCATCGGGCGGACGAAGCGGTCGGCGCGAAAGCCGGTGGCGAGCACCAGGATGTCGACTTCGTGCAGCGAGCCGTCCGCCATCCGTACGCCGGCCGGTTCGATCTGCCGGATCGGGCCGATGGCCACCTCGACATCGGGGCGCTGCACCTTCTGGTAGTAATCCGGCGAATAGATCAGGCGCTTGCACGCGGCGCGATAGTCGGGGCGCAGCTTCTCGCGGAGCACCGGATCGGTGACGCTGTCCTCGAGGTTCCGCAGCACGATGGCTTCGATCTCGCGAATCTGCAGCGAGTCCTGGTCGACGATCGCATCGGTGAAACGGCGCACGGCCGAGGTGTACTCCTCGCCGTAGCGGATCGCGTCGATGAGCGCGGGGTCGGCACGAAACGCGGCCTTCTGCTCCTCTGTGTAGGGATCGTTCGGCACCGGCATGATCCATTGTGGCGTGCGCTGGATGTGGACCAGCCGGCTCGCGCGCCCGGCGAGCGCCGAGACGATCTGCACGCCCGTCGAACCGCAGCCGACGATGCCGATGCGCCGCCCGTCGAGCGGCACCGAGTGATCCCAGCGCGCGGAGTGGAAGCAGGGGCCGGCGAAGCGATCGAGGCCGGCGATATCGGGCGTGCCTGGATGATGCAGGACACCGGTGGCCGCGATGACGACGTCGACATCGTCCTGCGTTCCGCGGGCCGTCTCGATGTGCCACCGGCCGTCCACGAGCTCGCAGCGCGTGACTTCCTCCCCGTAACGGATGATCTCATCGAGGCGGTGTGCCTGGGCCACGGATTCGAAGTAGCGCTGTATCTCGGAGCCCGGCGCGAGATAGCTGCTCCATTCCGCATTCGGGGCGAATGAATAGGTGTAGGCGTGCGCCGGGACGTCGCAGGCGAGGCCCGGATAGGTATTCTCGCGCCAGGTGCCGCCGATGCGTCCGGCCTTTTCATAGATGACGACCCGGTGATGACCGGTCTCGCGCAGCCGGATCGCGGCGAGTATGCCCGCCATGCCGGCGCCGATCACGGCGATGCGCAGGCGCCTCGGGGTTGGGTCCGCTTGTCTCGTGCTCATCTCAGTTGTCGAACGCGCCTCTCAATTGCAGGGCACACAGGGCGAGCGCCTCGGCAGCCGCATCGACGACGCCGAGGAAACTGGCGAAGCCGTGGAACTGGCCGCTCCAGCGCTGCTGGGTCACGCATACGCCGGCCTCGATCAGCGCACGCGCGTAGGCTTCACCTTCGTCGCGCAGCGGATCGAAGCCCGCGGTGATGACGGTGGCGGATGCGACGCCGGCGAGATCATCCTGGCGCAGCGGCGAGGCGCGCGGGTCGAGCCCGGAGGCCGCATCCGGCAGATACTGTCGCCAGAACCAGCGCATCAACTCACGGTTCAGGAACGGTGCATTGGTCGAATCGAGCTGCGACTGCGAATCGCAAGCCGCGTCGGTGCCGGGATAAATCAGAAGTTGGTGGCGGATCGCGACTTCGCCGCCGCGCAGCGCATGAGCCGCGACGGCGGCGAGCGTGCCGCCGGCGCTGTCGCCGGCGACGGCCATTCGATCGGGATCCGCACCGAACGCGCGGGCGCGACGGTGCAGCGTCGCGACCGCGGCGATGGCGTCGTCGACGGCCGCCGGGAACCGATGCTCGGGCGCCAGCCGATAGGCGACCGAGACCACGATCGACCCGGACAGCGCGGCGAGGCGGCTGCACACGTTGGCGTGCGTGTCGATGCCGCAGCTGACGAAGCCGCCGCCGTGGAAATAGGCGGTCAACGGCAGGGGAGCACGGCCCGCCGGACGGAAGATCCGTATCGGCAAGGGTCCCGCGGATCCCGGCAGCACGTCATCTTCGATGGACGCGAGTCCGTCGTCACCGACGGGCATCGGTGGCACCGCCGCGAGCAGCGCCCGGTATTCCGCGACGCCCAGCGTGGAGAAATCCGGCCGCGGCAGCTGCGCAAACTGCTCTACGATGGCTTGCGCTTGGGGATCGAGGCGCACGGGGGCTCCCGGGTTGGTCCGCGTACGGGCAATATCTTGCCTGTCCGTATCTCGATCATCCCCAATTTGGATTAGAGTGACACGATCGATGATGAGCCATATCGCCGTGCCCGCAGCGGGTCTGCCGCACCAGGCGCAGCCTTCCGCTGAAGGTTCGGCCCTGCTCGTGCGCTCGGGACTCGCTTTTGCCGAGTTCGACCAGCTGGTCAGACTCATCTATACAGGTGTGCGGGAAGCCCTGCCGTGGGCGCTGCTGCTCGATCACCTGCGTTGTCTGCTCGATGCGAACTATGTGACGCTGATCCTGCACCAGCCGCGCGCGGACGAGCCCCTGCAGGTGGTGTACGCCGGACGCACGCAGCCTGCCCTGGCGGCGATGTCCTGCACCGACCTCGTCGCCATCGACCCGTTCGTCAACCTGCCGCGCGAGCGAGCGGTGCTGCTCGAGGAGTTGATCGACGACGATGCCTGGCTCGCGAGCCCGTGCTATCGCGAGTTTCATGCGCCGGTGGATATCCGGTACCACATGGCGGCCGACCTGGGAGCCGGGCCGGTACCCGACTGCCGCTTGCGCGTGACCCGGCCGCCCCGTGGCGATCGTTTCGGTGCGCGTGAGCGCACGATCTGCGATCTGCTCCTGCCGCATCTCGCGATTGCCGTGCAGCTGCGCGCGAGCCTCAATGTCGCGGAACTCGAGCGGGGCTTGTACACGGGCATGTTCGACCGATTGTCGGTGGGCGTCGTGTTCCTCGACGGCGAAGGGCGGATCGTCAAGGTCAATCAGGCGGCCGAAGAGATCCTGGCACAGGGCGATGGCCTGTCCCTGGCCAACAATGGCCTGGTCGCGGATTTTCCGGGAGAGAGCCGGGAGCTTCGCAGGCTGATCGAGCAGGCCGTGTCGACGGCGGGCGCACGCGTGCCCGGAGTGCTGACGGGAATGTCGGTCAGGCGCACCTCCGGACGCGCCAATCTCGGTGTCGCGGTGCGCGCCGTGCCGCTCACCGGCCTCGCCGAGCCGGGCCTGCGGGCCGCGGCGCTGGTCGTCATCCGCGATCCGGAAGCGCGGGTGCTCGCCACGCACGAACAGTTGCAGCGCCTCTATCGCCTGACGCCCGCCGAGGCGAACCTCGCCCTGCACATCATGGACGGGTGTACGGTCGAGGAGGCTGCGCGCCGATTGGGCGTGAGCCGCAACACGGTGCGTTGCCAGATCCGCGCGATCTTTGCCAAGACGGGCGTGACCCGCCAGACTGAGTTGCTGCGCGTGCTGCTGGGCGGCATCGCGCCGCTCGTCTGAGCGCGAGGCTGCGGCAGGGGCTCATGAGTCGACACTACGGAAAGTTCGCCGAAATCGATGCCGACGCGGAGCGGGCGATGCTGCGCCGCGAACGCATGCAGCTGCTCGAGAGGCTGGGTCCGGTCACGGTCCGTGTCACTGCGGCGATCGCGTCAGGCAACAGGGGGGACTGGGTCGACGCGCGAAGGCAGCTGGAAGAAGCGGAGAAAATCCTCCAGATCGTTCTCGACGAAACCGCGGATCGTGTGATGGTCGACGATGCGAGCCGTGAGCGGGCGGGGCGGCTCATGGAGGCCGAGCCGCTCGTGGAGAAAGAGCCGGGCGAAGAACGTTTCAACGATTGATCGCCTCCTGCTTTACCTGCAGCGAAGGCGGCTGGCGCATGATCGTGCCGACTCCCGTATCGACGGGGGTGCCGGGCGCGCCCGCTCACGGGCAGTGCTTCAAGGCCGTCGGCGGAAAATTCTCCACCGTCTCGAATGTGGGGCGACCCAGCATGCGCGCGATTTTCCATTCGCCCTTTTCCCGGACGAACTCGTAGAAGTGCCGGCCTTCCACATAGTGCCGGGTATTGGCGCCAAAGTTCGGATCATTGTAGCCGAGGTGCACGAAGTAGTCGGCGCCGCTTGCTTCTGCTCCGCGGACTTCGACCCTGACGTTCGAGATGCTGCTGAAGGAACATTGTTCGGCACGGAAGACCGAGTCCAGGAAGAGCTTCCTGATGGCCGCCCGCCCGACCGCACTTGCATGGCCGTAGGCGGACAGATCGTAGACGGCATTCTCGGCGAAGAGCTCCAGCACGTCGTCGATCCGCTTGCCGTCGACCGCCCAGGCGTATCTGACGGGCAGCCTGGCGATCTCGGCTTCGGAGCGCAGCCGTTCCATCACGCTCTCGCGATCGACGGCTGCGGGCGCCGAGCCCACGGCGGCAAGAAGCGCCGCGGCCAGGGTCCATAGATATCGGTTGCTCATCAGTGTGCCGCCGAGCCAGATGATTCAGCCGCGAGAATGGGGCAGTCGCGCCGAGAATGGAACGCGATCCCGGGATCAGATTTGCAGCGAACATCTGCAAAACTTCGTGTTTACAAGCCCGGGGAGGCCACCTAGCTTGCCTTTCGATACCTGAACGGGCCGGAAGGAAGACGAACATGCAGGCAATTCGGCACACCCGTGCGACGGGCGCAATCCGCGATGGCATGATTGCGGCCGCACTCGGTGCCGCGAGCATTGCGGCGCAGGCGCAGGATACGCCGTCGGCCGGCACGCCCGCGCTCGAAGAGATCGTCGTTACCGCTGAACGACGCGAAACAGCATTGCAGGACACGCCCATCTCGCTCGCCGTCATGGGGACCGCGCAGCTCGAGGCGATCGGCGCGTTCGAGATCAGCGATATCTCCGACCAGATACCGAACGTCCGCATCAATTCGATCGCCGGGTCACAGTCGAACATCGGCATCGGCATCCGGGGCGTCTCGGCGACAGATACACAGCTCGCAATGGACCCGGCGGTCGGCATTTATCTCGATGGCGTGTATATCGGCCGCCATACCGGCGCGGTTTTCGACATCGTCGACCTCGAGCGCATCGAGGTATTGCGCGGCCCGCAGGGGACACTCTACGGGCGCAACTCGACGGGCGGTGCGATCAATCTCGTGACGCGCAAGCCGGGTGACGAGCCGGCATTCGCGCAGACCCTCGGCTACGGCAGCGAGAATCTGCTGCGCAGCACGACCCGCGTGGACCTGCCGCTGTCCGGCCAGCTCGCCGCCTCGCTCTCGTACAACCACACGCAGCGCGACGGCTACGTGGACAGCCTGTACAGCGGCAAGGATCTCGGTGCCATCGAGTCCGATGCCGCGCGCCTGGCCCTGCGCTGGTCACCGGGCGAGCGCTTCACGGCGGACTACGCGTTCGACTGGTCGCGGCGCCAGGCCAACAACGCGACCGCGCAGCTGGTGCACGTGCGGCCGCTGCAGATCAGCCTCGGCGGCCGCTTCTATCAGCAGCTCGCGGCCGTCTCGTCGCCGGATCGCATGCAGCGGCTGCCCCTGGTCCAGGACAGCAATGACGAAAACACGGCCGATGTATATGGCCACGCGCTGACCCTGCAATGGCATCCGGCGGCGGACCTGACCGTGAAATCGATCAGCTCATACCGGACCTGGAAGGAGGATGAGCGAGGCAGCAGTTTCGGTGATGTGTTCGTCGACGCCGGCACGGTGCTGAA
This sequence comes from Steroidobacteraceae bacterium, assembly GCA_050249415.1. Classification (GTDB taxonomy): domain Bacteria; phylum Pseudomonadota; class Gammaproteobacteria; order Steroidobacterales; family Steroidobacteraceae; genus CADEFQ01. The sequence goes on along the minus strand of JBFWQO010000009.1, from coordinate 137,634 downwards.
CGGCGCGAGCGGAACGTACATCCTGGCCGGCCAGCGGGTCGCGAATTTCTACTCCACGCGCAAGGACAAGCAGGAGCAGTGGAGCGAGGAACTGCAGTTGCTGGGCTCGGCCTTCGCAAACCGGCTGACGTATACCCTCGGCGCCTATTACTTCACCGAGGAAGGCAAGGAATTCAATCCGTCGATGTACGTGCTGCCCGCGCAGTTCGCCTTCGGCAGCCAGCCGCTCGCGACCCAGCGGTTCCTGTGTGCGGATTTCGCCTCGTCGACACCTTGTCTCGGCAAGAGCGTACGCCTCGGTAACCCGGCGTTCCGTTACGCGGTCGACAGTGAGGCCTATGCGCTTTATGGCCAGATGACCTGGGCGATCAGCGATGCCGTCGATCTGACGTTCGGTGGCCGCTGGTCGAGGGACCGCAGGTCCGCGACCCTGACCACCCTGTTCGGCGGCACACCGGGCACGGTGGAAGGCAGCAAGTCGTGGAGTGACTTCAGCCCGAGCGGCACTTTGTCCTGGAAGGCCGGGGAGGGCATCAACACCTATTTCAAGATCGCGACCGCCTATCGCGCGGGTGGCTTCAACGCCCGCGCGACGACCATCGCGTCGTTCATGTCGCCGGTCGATGCCGAAACCGTGCTGGCGTACGAGCTCGGACTGAAGTCCGAATTCTGGGAGCGTCGCGCGCGCTTCAACGTGGCGCTGTTCGACATGGACTACGAGGACCGCCAGGTGAAGCAGTTCGAGGCGGGCACCGGCGGCGCATCGCAGCGCTTCGTCAATGCCGGCAAGAGCAGCGCGCGGGGACTGGAGATGGATTTCACGGTGCTGCCTGTCGAGGGGTTGGAGCTCCGGCTGAGCTACGGCTATCTCGATGTCAAGTACGACGAGTACATCACCGCGATCTCGAATCCCGTGACCGGGCTCGGCACCGGCGTCACCGCCGACGTTTCCGGGATCGCGTCGACGCTGGTGCATGCGCCGAAACACACCGGTGCGGCGAGCGCCGAGTACACCTTCCCGGCGACGAGCCACGGTACGTGGGCGCTGTGGACAGGCGCCACCTACGCGAGTCGCCGGGACTTCGACCCGTTGCTTCATCTGTACACATCGACGGCGGCGCATGCGTTGATCGATGCGCGCCTGACGTTGCGCGACGTCCCGCTGCGCAAGGGCAGCCTGCTCTTCTCGGTGTGGGGCCGCAACCTGGCGGACAAGGCAGTGCGCGAATGGAGCATCGATTTCGGCGCCATGGGCTGGGCCATCAGCACCTTCGCGCCCGGGCGCACGTTCGGCGTCAACGTGGGTTATCAGCTCTGATCCGGTCCCCGCGTGGCGAGCGCCGCGACCAGGTAGTCCGAGAATGCACGGATCGCCGTGCGCCGCAGCGCCTCGGGTAGCGCATAGAGGCAGATCTCCACGTCGCTCGTGAGCTCCGGGAGATCGAGTGGAGCGAGGTCGGGATCGTTGCCGGCGAGAAAGTCCCAGGCGAGTGCGGCACCGAGGCCGACGCGGGCGAGCTGCATCGTGACCGTGCCGGAGGAGGCCATCGCGACGATGTTCAGGTCGGCGCCGAGCGCGGAAGACGGTCGCCGCGACAGTTCATCGGTGATCTGCGACGTGTCCCAGGCGATCCAGTCGACGTCCTGCGCGCGGAGGGGCCGGTCCCGACCGCTGCGTAGAGCACGGTGGATGTAGGGCCGTGCACAGAACCGGCCGAGCGATATGCGCTCGAAGCGCTCGATGTTCTCGAGCGGCGCGAAGCGCGGAAATATGTGGATGTCGGCGAGGCCCTTCGTGACGTCCACGAAATCATTCGTCATGTCGAGCTGCCAGACGATTTCCGGGTGCCGTCGGCGAAATCCCGCGAGATGCGACGCGACCAGCCTCAGCATCGATTCCGACAGCGAGATCCGGATGATGCCGCGCAGCGACGTGCACGGTTTGGCCGCTTGCTGCTCGAGTCGCGTGAACGAATTCTCGATCTGTTCGAATGTCGGCAGCAGATCCCGGCCCTTGCCGGTCAGCGAGTAGTCCGGGCTCTGCTTCTTGAAGAGAGGCGCACCGACGAACGCCTCCAGCGCCCGTATGCGTCGCATGATCGTCGTGTAGCTGACAGACAGGCGCCTGGAAGCGCCGGAAATCGTTCCCGCGCGATAGAGCGCCAGAAAGTAGCGGACATCGTCCCAATGAAACATGCCGGCGCAATGATAGTCGCTGGTCGTGGCGCCGGCGCAGCCCGCTTCTGCGGTCACCTGAACCGCGCGATCACCTTGTCGGCATAGCGCTTGATCGCCTCCTGCTTCACCTGCAGCGAAGGCTGCTGGCGCATGATGGTGCCCACTCCCATTTCGGCGAGGATGCCGGGTGCGCTCCAGGGCGTGACCTGGAGATCGGTGATCCCGAGATCCTCGAGGCGACGGATGTCGTCGACCGATTCCGCGTCCGGGCAGTGCAGCATGATGTCGAACGGCTCTTTGTCACGCCCGTACTCGCGGCGATAACCGTTCAGCTCGGCGACGATATCCGGAACGTCCGCCTTGTTGTGGATGACGCTGACCCAGCCGTCGCCGAGGCGCGCCGCGCGGCGCATGGCCGGTGGCGTCGTGCCGCCCACGTAGATGGGAATCTTCCGCTTCGGCACCGGCGCCATGGTCAGGCGGTCGAAGTCGTAGTACTTGCCGTGGAACTCGTTCATGCCGCCGCGCATCAGCAGGCGCAGGATCTGGATGGCCTCGTCCTGGCGCGCACCGCGGGTCTTCATGTCCATGCTGAGCCACTTGAACTCCTCGGGCATCCACGCGAGGCCGACGCCGAGGGTGATGCGATCGTCGGCCAGCGCGGCAACCGAACACAGGCTCTTGGCCTCGAGCAGCGGCTGGCGAACGGCGAGCCGCAGCACCGAGGGCATGAAGCGGATGCGCTTCGTCGCGACCGCCATCGCGGCGATCGCGACCCACGGATCGAGCACGGGCATGTCGAGCGGCCAGAAGCGCGAGCCATCCGGCGTGTATGGGTACGGTACGGAGCACACCTCCGGAAAGAACGGCGCATCGGCGACCTGCACGCAGTCCCAGCCCGCGTCGTCGGCGGCACGGGCGACCTCCTGCAATTCTGCAGGAGGCACCATGAACATGTGGAAGCCGAATCTCACGACGCATGGCCCCCGGCACGAACGGCCATCTTAAAACTCGTATACGAGATTGATGCCGTAGGAACGGCGTTCCGCCCACGCCATCGGCGCCACGTTGAACCCTGCCGGCGTGATGGCACCCGTGGTCGTGTCCTGGACGTCCAGCGGGGATCCGGAGCCCACGACATAGAGGGGCCACTGCTTGTCGGTGATGTTCTTGCTCCAGAGATCGACCCGACCCCTGCTCGCCTTGCCGAAATCCACCTGCCAGGACAGGCGGGCATCGAGGAGCCCGAAAGCAGGGCGTGATGCCCTGATGTGGTTGGGCACGCCCGGTCCTGCTCCGCCCGTATGGTAGGTGCGATCCGACCAGCGATAGTCCGCGATCGCCGTCAGATCGCTGCTCGCGAATTTGAGGAATGTCCAGTTCGCACTGACGTCCACGCTGTGCCGTGGCGCGTAGCCGAACGAAAACAGTTCCTTGACGTTCTCCCCGGGCTGGTAGGGAGACAGCGGGTTCACGGCCGGGTCGAATATCGTGCCTGCCGGAGCGAGCACCTCGTCGAATTGCGGGTCGAGGTAGGCGTAATTGACGGTGAAGTTCAGGTCGTTCGTGGGTTGCCAGAAAGTCTCGACTTCCAGTCCCTTGATGGAGGCCTTGCCGGCATTGATGGCCACAAGGAGCGACAAGTCCGCCGGGTTGGTCGGGAAAAAGAGCTGCATGTCCTCGTATTCGCTATTGAATGCCGCCACGTTCAACCGGACGTGTCGGTCGAAGAGATAGGACTTGAGGCCGAGTTCGTAGAGCCGGACATTCTCCGGTTTGAAGGTGAGGCCGAACTGCCCGACATCGACCGATTCGCTCGAACCGCCAGCCTTGTAGCCGGTGGCGACCCGCAGGTAGGTGCTGATATCGCTGGTCCACGAAAAATTCGCCGTAAAGGCGGGATTGAACCGGCTCGACTCCAGGTCATTGGAGTTGATGAGCCCCGGCGATGGTTCTACGCCGATGGGGAAGCCGAAGTAGGTATTCAGGATCTGCCGCTCCGCCGAGCGCTCGTCGTTCGTGTAGCGGGCGCCGAAGGTGAGGTCGAGCCGATCGTCCAGGACGGGTGGTGTCCAGGTGAGCTGAGCGTATGCCGCCTTCGATTTCGACTCCATTTCCACGTAGCGATTCTTGTCGAGCAGCAGCGCAGCGGAACCGGGCAGCGCATTCGTGATGACGGAGTGCTGGTAATGAGATCCGGCTTCCTTGAAGTAATAGAGCCCGGCGACATAGTTGACCCGCCCATCGAAGAGACTGCCCACCGCCTGCAGTTCCTGCGAGAACTGGTGGGTCCGGATGTCATCGGTACTCCTGAAGCCGACAAAGAACGCTTCGGCGTAGTCCTGGAAGTAGATCGTATCGATATCCCGATACCCGGTCAGGGACTTCAGGGTGAGATCGTCGTTCACGTCCCATGACAGTGTGAGGCCATGGCCCTCGAATCTGCCCTTGCTCTCGGGCAGGTCGATCGAGCGGTAGCTGTGGGATTCGGGTCTGCCCTGATCGGTGTACCCCGGAATGAGCCCGACCAGTGCCGCATTCGTGTAATACGCGGGCGTGGAGTTCAGATCTCCCCGCTCGTAGAAGTAGTCGGCGGTGAAGGTACCATCGGTATCCCAACGCAGCGCCACGCGGCCGGCTGTCTGGTCCTCTTCACCGAAGTCGTGGCTCGGACCGGTATTGCTGACGTAGCCATCCATCTGGCGCTTGAGGAATGAGAACTTGCTGGACAATCCGCCCCACTTGGGCAAATCGAGCACGGTCAGGCTCCTGAGTCGCCCATTGTTGCCGAAGCCCAGTTCCTGCTTGAAGCCGAGCTCGCCACCCGGCTTCCTGCTGATGAGATTCACGGCGCCGCCCGTAGTATTACGGCCGTAGAGCGTGCCTTGCGGGCCGCGCAGCACTTCCACGCGCTCGATGTCGGCGAGGTCGAAAGTCACCAGTTGTCCGCGTGAAATGTAGAAGCCGTCCTGGTAGAGGCCGACCGCCGTGTCGATCGTGATTTGCCCCGGATCCTGTACGCCTGAGCCGCGCATGAAAAGCGCGAGCGTATTCGAACTCGGGTTGTATGGCGTGAACGACATGCTGGGAGTGGACTTGACCACGCCTTCCAGATCGGTGATGCCGCGATCAGCCAGGATCCCCGAATCCAGTACCGTAAGGGCGATTGGAGTGTCCTGCAGCGTGCTCTCGCGCCGTTCGGCAGTCACGACCACCTCTTGAATCCCTGCGGCAGCCTCCTCCTGCTGCGCCGCAACCACTGTCGTCCAGGCCAGCAGCACTGCGCCCGCGGCAAATGCTGTCTGGCGGCCTCGGGAAATGGCTCTCGTTGACATTGCTAACCCTCTCCTGTCGACGTTCTCAAATGGTTGCGCGACCGGCGCGCAGAATTCCGCACGAATGACACTGGCTCAACTGCCGCAAATGCGCGATATGCAAAAATACGGTCGCGCCTGCTCATGGTGCTGCACGAATCCAGTGGTGTGGCCCATGACCTGGCGTTCCTTCGCTGACTACGCGTCGGTGCTCGTGGCTTCGAGTAGCGGGTCACCGATGATGTACCTCTGCTCGACCAGGAATATCCCGACACTTGCCGTGTCCAGGAATTTCGCTTCGTCATCCCGTATCGGCTTTCCATGATCGCTCCCGTGAAAGCTGAAGAGTGATTGCCATGATGGCTGATCCGCCACCCACATCTCGTCCAGGCCATCCAGCGCGGGTTGCGACCCGCCGGGGACAGTCATGCAATGGTCCTGAACGTAGCCGGTGAACCAGGGCAACAGTCGGGTGCAGAGCGGGCCGTGTATGTCTTCCCAGTGTCGCGAGAAGTGTTCATGGGTCGTACCCTGCTTCCTCTTCAGCAGGGCGATGATCTTGATGCCGCCTGATGGCTTGACCATGAATTTCTGTCTGACCGGAATCAACATGGTCGCCGGCGCGTGCAAGAAGCTGTTCTGCTCCTTCCGCAGGACCGCAGCCGCATCGCTCGTGAAAAAGTCCCGCATGGCTTGCAGCGACTGCCAGTCGTCCAGATACAACTCGTCGACTCCGTCCACTGCCGGCTCACCGGCACCTTCGAGTGCAACGGCAAGATCCTGTATGTATCCCCTCAGCCAGGGGCGCAAGACCTTGCCTGCGAGCAATCCATACTCGTACATGTGGCGGGCAAACTCATCGTGCGCGATGCCCGGCTTTCGCTTCATCAGAACCATTGCCTTGATCACTCGTTACCCTTCCAGGTGCAAGGGCCGGGCATCACGCGTCGAGAGTGACCGGCATCGGCGCGGCGTGCGACCCGCTGCAGGCGCTTGACAGCGTGCCTGTCAGCACACATGTTTCCACGGCAAATACAGGCCCTCATATTGGTACAGTCAGGAGAAGCCACGATGAACTTTCCTCCCTCCAAGCCGATCCCCGCCACGCATCACGACATCCTGGTGGATCGGCCCGTCGGCCACATCGCCACCATTCGCCCGGATGGCCGCCTCTCCGTGAATCCGGTGAGCCTGATGTGGGACGGGCAGCATGTGCGCGTCAGCACGGTGAAGTCGCGGCAGAAGTACCGCAATCTCCTTGGCGATCCACGCGTGGCGATTTCTGTTCCACATCGCAACAACCCGAACCGGTACGTCGAGGTTCGCGGCATTGCCGAGTTGACCGATGACGTGGACCGGTCCTTCATAAATTCGATCGCCCGGCACTACATGGGCGTGGAGGTTTATCCCTTCGATGCGCCTGGCGCCGAGCGCGTCACGATCACCATTCATGCGGAACAGGTATCGGCGCGGGTCATGCCCCTGGCCGACAAGCCGCCTTCCGCGCCCGACGACATGCGGTGAGTGATGACGGCGAGCGGGTGGGTGCGCGGTAACCATGGCTTGCGCGAGGTCTGTCATGTCAACAGCCTCTTCGGGGTCGCACGGGCTGGGGCGATGACTGCAAGCGGCGCAGCCATCGCCCCGGCTCCTTACCAGCTGAAGCTGATTTCGAGCCCGTACGTACGCGGCTCGATGTAGAACGCATTTGTCAGGTTGCCGAAGAGCGGGCCGAAATCGATGTAATTGTTGATGTGCGACTTGTCGGCGAGGTTCCGGCCCCAGAGCGCCACTTCGCCCTGCGCGCTGCCGAGCGAGACGCCGGACAACGCGAGGCGCGCATTCAGCACCCCGTAGCTCTCGACGAGCGAATCACCCGCGATCGGTCGCAGCGGATTGTATTGTGGACCACTCGAGGCGAGCTGGTACGGGTAGGTGTAGTAATCGTCCGTCCAGCTGTAGTCGAGCACGCCGCGCACATCGCCCCAGGCGGTGCGGGCAATACGTGCATCGACCAACGCGTTGAAAGAGTTCTTTGGAGAGTGGATGACCGCGCGGTTGTCCGCCTGGTTCACCCCCTCGTCGATGAACCGGTCGTATTCGCCGTCGAGATAACCGTAGCTCGCCTGCAGCCGCAGTGCGTCGGACTGCACCCACATCGCTTCCAGTTCGAAGCCGCGGGTCGTCGCCTTGCCGGCGTTGCGGATGATCGAGGACGAGGCGCCGGCCGCGGTGAAGATCGACAGCTGCATGTCGTCCGTATCGTTCTGGAACGCCGCGGCATTCACGATCGCGCGCCCGTCGGCGAAAGTCGTCTTCAGGCCGACCTCGTAGGACTTGAGCTTCTCCGGCTCATAGGGCGTGACGGCTTCGACCGTGGAGTTCGCTTCACCGTTGAAGCCGCCGCTCTTGAAGCCGGCCGAATATTTCGCATAGGCGTTCACCGAGTCCGAGAAGCGGTACGCGACGATGAACACCGGCGTAGTGTCGCTGAAGGTTCTCTCGCCTGTCGTCCCTGCCGGGATCAGCGGGAAGAATGGCGTCGTGCCGTCGTTGAAAGCGAGATAGCGCTCGCCATTTCTCTCCTCGCGCGTGTAACGCAGGCCTGCGGTGAGAGTCAGCGCATCGGTCGCCTGGTAGTCCACCTGCCCATAGGCCGCCCAGGCCCTGGTGCCGAAGCCGTAGCGCGAATCGTAGTTCGCGGTACCGAAGAAGAAGGTCTGCGGATTGAAGGCGAAGCCGTCATCCTTGAAGTAATACAGTCCGCCGACATACTTGAAGCGCTCGGTGGATCCGACGAGCTGCAATTCTTGGGAAAACGCATCGTAGTCGGACAGGCGCGAAGTCTCGGCGACGGGCAGCGGCGAACCGTCGAGATCGAGGATGTCATCCCAGTCGAGTTCGCGATAGGACGTGATGGACTTCAGCGTGTTCGAGTCGTTCACGTCCCAGGTGAGAGTGAGGGCATGTCCCTGCACCTTGCTGCGTTCGAAGGTCGCCGCATCGACACCGACGCGCGCGTCGCGATCGTCGGTGACGTAGGGCTGCAGGAAAGGCAGGATCGCCGGGTTTGCCCGGGAAAGATACGCCTGCTGCGGTACCTGGTCGGCGTCGCTGTAGTCGAAACGATAGGCGGCCTGGAAGGTATCGGTAAAGTCGAGGTTGACCGCGACGCGGGCGCTGGTCGAGTCTCGCGTGTTGAGTTCGCTGACCGCGCTGCCGGGCGTGGTCTTCGTGGTGCCGTCGCGCTGCTCGGTGCGTGCGGCCAGCGAGATGCTCGCGATGCCGAAGCGCGGCAGATCGAGGGAGGCCTTCGCTGCGCGCAGGTTGTAGTTGCCGACGCGCACACTGGCATTGCCGCCGAATTCACCCGAGGGCTGGCGCGTCACGAAGTTCACGGCACCGGCGAGCGTATTGCGCCCGTACAGCGTGCCCTGCGGTCCGCGCAGCACTTCGATCCGCTCGAGATCCAGGATGTCGAACACCGAACCGAGGTTTTTGCCGACATAGACCCCGTCCACATAGACGCCGACGGTCGCATCCCAGTAGAGCGCGGGGTTCTGCTGCAATGCGCCGCGGATGCCGATCTGCATGCCGGTGTTGTTGCCGACGGAGCTGCTGACCTGGAGATTGGGCGCGAGCGCAGTGAGATCGGCAACGCTTTTGATGTCGCGGTCGGCGAGCTGTTGTCCGCTGATCGCGGTGACCGCCACCGGCACATCCTGCAGTCGCTCCTCGCGCTTCTGCGCGGTGACCACGACCTCCTCGAGTACCGGCTGCGCGGCAGTTTGCTCGTCGGCGGCCGCGTGGACCGCGGTGCCTGCGAGCGCGGCAGCCACCGCACTCACGAGAACGGGAAAGCGGACAAGATCGCTCATGGGATCACTCCTGCGAAATGCTGGAACTTGTACTGGCCAATCTGGATGTGTCGGGTGCTGGTCCGGAGAAACGCGCGTGCATGACTCTTCCGGCATCGTGGCGAACGTACCATCGGTCGGCAGCGCATTTCTTAGTCCAAAGGGACGATAGTTGCGCGCGGGCGACGTCGAGGTCCGGTCTGCTGGACCGGGTCCAGATGGCAAATCGTTCGCGCGGTTCTTTTCCTGTAATCTGCGCTGCCGGGCGCGGCATGCGCTGTATACCTACCGTAGCTTCACACTACTTCACACACGATGAGCCGAGACGACACCTTGCCGACTTCCGCAGACCTCGAGGCCTGGCGCACCGCAGCGGCCCGTTCGGCGCCTCGTGGCGAACTCGACGCACTGGATTGGCACACGCCCGAGGGTCTCGTCGTCAAGCCCCTGTACACGGCAGCCGATATCGCCGGGCTCCCGTACGCCGATACGCTGCCCGGCTTCGCGCCCTACGTCCGCGGTCCGCAGGCCACGATGTACGCGGTCCGGCCCTGGACGATCCGCCAGTACGCGGGATTCTCCACCGCGGAAGAGAGCAACGCGTTCTACCGCCGGGCGCTGGCCGGGGGCGCGCAGGGGATCAGCGTCGCGTTCGATCTCGCGACCCACCGTGGCTACGACAGCGATCACCCGCGCGTCACCGGCGATGTGGGCAAGGCGGGCGTCGCGATCGACAGCGTCGAGGACATGAAGATCCTGTTCGACGGCATCCCGCTCGGCAAGGTGAGCGTGTCGATGACGATGAACGGTGCGGTGCTGCCCGTGCTCGCGAGCTACATCGTGGCGGCCGAAGAGCAGGGCGTGGCTCAGGGAGAGCTTTCCGGGACCATCCAGAACGACATCCTCAAGGAGTTCATGGTCCGCAACACGTACATCTACCCGCCCGAGCCGAGCATGCGCATCGTCGGTGACATCATCGCGCACGCCTCGAGGCACATGCCGAAATTCAACTCGATCAGCATTTCCGGCTACCACATGCAGGAGGCCGGCGCCAACCAGGCGCTCGAACTCGCCTTCACGCTCGCCGACGGCAAGGAGTATGTGAAGGCGGCGATCGCGCGCGGACTCGATGTCGACGAGTTTGCGGGCCGGCTGTCGTTCTTCTGGGCGATCGGCATGAACTTCTACCTCGAGATCGCCAAGATGCGCGCGGCGCGCCTGCTGTGGCACCGGATCATGAAGGGCTTCGGCGCGCGCAAGGACAAGAGCCTGATGCTGCGCGCGCATTGCCAGACCTCCGGCTGGAGCCTCACCGAGCAGGATCCCTACAACAATGTGGTGCGCACCACCGTCGAGGCGATGGCCGCGGTGTTCGGCGGTACGCAGAGCCTGCATACGAACGCGCTCGACGAAGCGATTGCGTTGCCCACCGATTTCAGCGCGCGCATCGCGCGCAACACGCAACTGATCATCCAGGAAGAGACGCACATCACGAACGTCATCGACCCCTGGGCCGGCAGCTACCTGATGGAGAGCCTGACGCAGCAGATGGCCGACAAGGCCTCGGAGATCATCGCCGAGGTCGATTCGATGGGCGGCATGACGCGCGTCGTCGAATCGGGCTGGGCCAAGCTCAGGATCGAGGCGAGCGCCGCGGAAAAGCAGGCGCGCATCGATTCGGGTGCCGACACGATCGTCGGGGTCAACAAGTACCAGCCGACGACGAGCGAGCGCATCGAGATTCTCGAGGTCGACAATCACGCGGTGCGGGATAACCAGGTGCGGCGCCTCGCGGCGCTGCGCACGGCGCGTGACAACGGGGCCGTGCAGGCCGCGTTGCAGGCGCTGACGGATTGTGCGAGAACCGGCACCGGCAACCTGCTCGAGTACACGGTGCGCGCCATCCGGCTGCGCGCCACGATCGGCGAGGTGAGTGCCGCGCTGGAAAAGGTGTTTGGACGGCATCGGGCCGACACGCAGAAGGTGACCGGAGTGTATGCAGCCGCCTACGACAACGCCGACGGGTGGGACAAGCTGAAGCGCGAAATAGATGCGTTCGCCGCCGAGCACGGTCGCCGGCCCCGCGTGATGATGGCGAAGCTCGGCCAGGATGGGCACGATCGCGGCGCGAAGGTGGTGGCGACGGCCTTTGCGGATCTCGGGTTCGATATCGACATCGGCCCGCTGTTCCAGACGGCCGGGGAATGTGCGCGCCAGGCCATCGAGAACGACGTCCATGCGGTGGGCATCTCGACGTTGGCGGCCGGCCACAAGACCCTGGTGCCGGCGATCATCGACAGCCTGAAGGCGCAGGGCGGTGAGGACATCGTCGTGTTCGTCGGCGGCGTCGTCCCGCAGCAGGACTACGAATTCCTCTACGCGGCCGGCGTGAAGGGCATCTACGGTCCGGGCACCGCGATTCCGGTGAGCGCGAAGGACGTGCTCGAGCAGATCAAGGCCCATCTCAAGCATCGCCCGTGAGCCTGCCTGCCGAAGATGCGGCGCTGGCCGGCGCGGTGCGACAGGGCGAGAGGCGCGCCCTCGCCAAGGCGATCACGTTGCTCGAGTCCACACGCCGGGACGATCGCACGCGCGCGGATGCGCTGCTCAACTCGCTGTTGCCGGCGACCGGTCGATCGCGCCGGCTCGGCATTTCCGGCGTCCCGGGCGTCGGCAAGTCGACCTTCATCGAGGCGCTCGGCCTCCACCTGATCGAGCGGGGTCATCGCGTCGCGGTGCTCGCGGTCGATCCCTCGTCGACGATTTCGGGAGGGTCCATCCTCGGCGACAAGACCCGCATGGAACGCCTGTCCGTAGAGCCGGCGGCGTTCATCCGGCCGAGCCCCTCGAGCGGTACGCTCGGTGGGGTCGCGGAGAAGACGCGCGAGGCGATGCTCGTGTGCGAGGCCGCCGGCTTCGACATCGTGATCGTCGAGACCGTCGGGGTCGGGCAGAGCGAGACCACGGTGGCCGGCATGACCGACCTGTTCGTGCTGCTGCAGTTGCCGAACGCGGGCGACGACCTGCAGGCGATCAAGCGGGGCGTGATGGAGATGGCCGATGTGGTCGTCGTCAACAAGGCCGACCTCGATGGCACCGCCGCCCTGCGCGCCTGCGCGACGATCGCCGGCGCGCTGCGCGCCTTCGCGCGCTACGGACGCGGCGGGCATGAGCCGCCGGTTTTGCAGTTGAGCGCACTGAAAGGCGAGGGGGTGGCGGAGTTCTGGTCCACGGCCGAGCGGCTCATCGGCGAGCGCCAGGCGAGTGGCGCATTCGAGGAGCACCGGCGCGGCCAGGCCCTGTCCTGGATGTGGGATAGCGTGCGCGCACACCTGCTCGCGGACTTCCACGGGCATCCCGCGGTGCGTGCGGCTTTGCCCGGGGTGCTGGAGGATGTCGAGGCAGCACGGGTCGCGCCGTCGGCTGCGGCGCGGGCGCTGCTCGACCTGTTCGAGCAGTGAGCGACATGGAAAATAAACGTCAGCGACCGTTTCGCATCCTCGGCATCCAGCAGGTCGCCATCGGCGGGCCGAGCAAGGCGCGCCTCAGGGCACTGTGGGTGGACCTCCTCGGGCTCGAGGTGACGGGTGCCTTCCGTTCCGAACGCGAGAACGTCGACGAACTCATCTGCAGCCTCGGCGCGGGCCCGACCCGGGTGGAAGTCGACCTGATGGAACCGCTCGACCCGGACGGCAAGCCCGCGGTGCATACGACACCGCTCAACCACATCGGCCTCTGGGTGGATGACCTGCCGAAGGCGGTGGAGTGGCTGGCGGGACAGGGATTGCGATTTGCGCCGGGCGGCATCCGCCGCGGGGCCGCGGGCCACGACATCTGCTTCGTGCACCCGAAGGGCAATGACCAGTTTCCGCTCGCCGGCGAGGGCGTGCTGATCGAACTGGTGCAGGCCCCGCCCGATGTGATCGCGGCGCTGCGGCCGGGCCTGCCTTGAAGATCGCGCAAGAAAAGAGGGCGCCGACTCGCGTCGGCGCCCTCTGGCAGGTCCGCTCAGGCGAGCCTTACCACTTGTAGCCGGCCGACAGCAGCCAGGTCCGCGGTTCCTGCCAGTTGGCGGAGCGGAACATGCTGAAGTCGATGCCGTTGTTCATCTTGTCCTCGTCAGTCACGTTGCGCACGAACAGCGACAGGTCGAGCGAGCCGGGCCCGGCGGGAATGTCCGAGAGCAGCAGGCGCGCGTTCAACTGGCTGTTGGACGGGACGGCGTCGAGCGCCGCAACGTACGCGCCGCCGGCGTTCGGCGCCGCGAGGCTCTTGTTGACCGCGTACAGGTAGTACTTATCGCTGTACGTGTAGTCGAGGATCATGCGCAGATCGCCGAACTGCGACGCGAACAGCCGCCCGTCCAGGTTGGCACCGATCGTGTTCTTCGGCGCATAGCCCGGCAGGCGGTTGCTCCCCGTGTCGACGATCGGCCGCCCCGGCGCGAACGAGTTGTCGAGGTATTTCTTGTACTTCGCGTCGAGGTAGCCGTAGTTGAGGCCGAACGTCCAGCCTTCCGTCAAACGGAAGCGGGTTTCGAGTTCCACGCCCTTGCGCTCGCCCTCGCCGGCATTTTGCAGGTAGGACGAGGTCGTGCCGGGAATCAGCACGGTGCCCTGCTGGTCGGTGAGGTCCGTGTAGAACACCGTCAGGTTGACGTTGGCGCGCCCGTCCCACAGCGTCGACTTGGCGCCGAGTTCGTAGGCCGTCGAGAACTCCGGCTGATAGGGCGTGGTCACGAGCGGGTTGATCAGCTCGGAGCTGAATCCGCCGCTCTTGAAGCCGCGCGCCACGCGTGCATAGAAATTCAGGTCTTCGTTGAACCGGAACGCGAGGGCCGCCATCGGAGTCGTGCCCGTGAAATCCTTGCTGTAGGTGGTCAGCGGCAGGCAGGCCACCCGTACGGCGCCGCAGGCGGCCGGATTGTCGGTGACGAAGGGGCCACCGTATCCGTTCGTCTGCCACTGGTGGGTGAAGCCGTCACGCGTTTCCTTCGTGTAGCGGATGCCCGCCGTCAAGGTCCAGCGATCGGCGAAGTCCCAGTCGACCTGGGTGTAAGCCGCCTTGGCTTCCGTGTTGGCCGCCAGGTTCACGGTGAACGCAGAGCCCTGGCCGAACATGCCGAAGCGCTGCGGGTCGATTGTTTCGCCTTCGTCCTCGAAATAGTAGAGGCCGACGACGTAGCGCAGTCTGCCGTGATCGCCGAGCCATTGCAGTTCGTGCGACCGCTGTTCGTAGTCCGTGATCCGGTGGTAGAGGGCCGTCATCGAGTACGGGAACGCGAAGGGCGTGCCGGGCAGGACCGTGATCGTGTCGAGCGGCGTGCCGTTGATCGACTGGCGATCTTCGTAGTCCGCTTTGCGGTCGGCGAAGATGTACTTGAAGTTCTCCGTATCGGTGGCCTGCCAGTCCATCACCAGCGTATGGGAGCGATTCTTCATCTTCTCCCACAGGTCCTGGCCGGCGGGTGTGCTGACTTTGTCCGGCCGCGAGGTCGTCACATACGGAGTCATCGCGGTTTGAATCGCTGTGCCGAGGGTTGCACCGAAGATGCTCGGAAAGGTACCCGCCCAGCCGCGCAACGACATCACGCTCGTCACGATCGGCGTGTTGTCGGCCTTCGAGTAATCATAGGAATAGGTGAGACGGAAATCGTCCGTGAAGTCGAACTTCAATGCCGCCCGGTACGCATCCTGGTCGCGTGCGCCCAGGTCCTGCGGGCCCGTCAGGTTCTCCGCCCAGCCGTCCATCTTCTCCTTGCGTGCCCCGAGGCTTGCGCTCAGGATGCCCCACTTCGGCAGATCCATGGTCATCTTGCCGATCCAGTGGTTGTAGTCGCCCCCGCTGATCTCGGCCTTGCCACGGAATTCGCCCGAAGGCTGCCGCGAGACATAGTTGATCGCGCCGCCCTCGGTGTTGCGCCCGAAGAGCGTGCCCTGCGGCCCGCGCAGCACTTCGACGCGCTGGACATCGACGATGTCGAGCACACTGCCTTGCGCCTTGCCGAGATACACGCCGTCGAGATACACGCCGACCGGCGGGTCCACCCAGATGGCCGGCTGGCTGGTCGCGGAGCCGCGGATACTGATGACCGAGATGCCGCCGGCGCCCGCGCTCGGACGGGCGATCACGGTCGGCGCGGAGCCGCTCAGATCGAGTACGTCGCGAATGCCGCGTGCCGCGAGATCATCGGCGCCGATGGCGGTGATCGAGAGCGGCACCTCCTGCAACTTCTCTTCGCGTCGTTGGGCGGTAACGACGATTTCCTCCAGCGCGACGGCCTTCGGCGCCGTTGCCCTGGAGGCATCGGCTTCCTGCCCGACTGCCAATCCCGACGTGGCCGCCATGGCCAGAATCGAGGCCCCGAGCCACAACTTCGGCGTGATGTTCGATAAGCTCATTCCCTGGTTCCCCCTTGAATCGACGTAACTGGCCTCAGCGGACAAGCGGCGTTGTTGCACAGGCGCCGCACGAAGGACACGTCCAAACGGACTATCCAACCGGATCATGTTGCGAAAGTGCAATGCGACAGGAGACGCCCATGAACGAAGACGATCGTCGGTCGGTTCACCAGTCAGGCAGTGCGCGGGGTAGCGGAATGCCCCGCCGGGAATTCCTGCAGGTCGGCGGCAGTCTCGTGGCGGGTGCCGCGATCGGCCTGCCGGCGGGCGCCAGCGCCCGTTCGCTGTCGTTCGACGAGTACACGGCATACGATGCCGTCGGGCTCGCCGCGCTCATTCGCACGGGCGAGGTCAGCGCCGCCGAAGTGCTCGAGGCCGCGATCGCGCGCGCCGAGGCTGTCGACCCGATCATCAATGCCGTGACCCTGAAACATTACAACATGGCGCGGGAGGCGGTTGCGCGCGGTGTTCCGCAGGGCGCGCTCGCGGGCGTACCGTGGTTGCTGAAGGATCTCGGCATCCACCTCGCAGGCACCGTGACGACCAATGGCAGCGCATTCTTTCGCGATGACGTGTCCCGTTTCGACAGCACGCTGGTCGGGCGGTATCGCCGCGGGGGCCTCGTGATTTTCGGCAAGACCGCGGCGCCGGAGTTCGGCCAGACCGCCACGACCGAATCGCGTTTGTGGGGTCTGACCCGCAATCCATGGAACCTCGCACATACGACGGGCGGCTCCTCCGGTGGCGCCGCGGCGGCGGTTGCCGCCGGCATCGTGCCCGCCGCGCACGCCAGTGACGGCGGCGGCTCGATCCGGATTCCGGCGTCGAACTGCGGCCTTTTCGGCCTGAAGACGAGCCGCGGTCGCAATCCGCACGGGCCGACCGCCACCGAGAGCTGGATGGGCCTGTCGGTGCAGCACGCGATCACGCGCTCCGTGCGCGATTCGGCGGCGATCCTCGATGTCAGCCAGGGCCCGGAGCCCGGCAGCCGCGTCGTGCCGCCCGTCGGTGCCGCGTCCTATACCGCGGGCTACACCCAACCGCCGGGAAGGCTTCGCATCGCGCTCTGGGACCGGCACATCTTCGGCGGCACCGTGCACCCGGATTGCAGGGACGCGATGCTGAAGGCCGCGAAGCTGTGTGAATCGCTGGGTCATGTCGTCGAGCCGGCCGTTCTCGAATTGCCGGTGCAGGACATGGGCACGGCCATGGGCGTCGTGACGGGCACCGGCATGCTGGTGTCGGTGCGCGATCGCGAGAAGGCGCTCGGCCGTGCCGTCACCGAGGCCGATCTCGAAAGAATCAACTGGCGCAGCCTGCAGGAGGCGGCGAAGCGGACGTCCGAGGACATGCTCCGCGCCCGCGCGACGCTCGATCGCGTGGGCATCGTCATCGACGGGTTTCTCGGGCGTTACGACGTCATCCTGTCGCCGACGACGGCCGTGCCGCCGCCGCAACTCGGCGTGCTGTCGCTCGATCAACCCTGGGAGTCATACGTCAGGGCCGCCATGGATGCGAGCCCGTTCACGTCGGTGTTCAATCAGGGCGGGCACCCCGCGATGTCGGTGCCGCTCCACTGGAACGGTGAAGGGCTGCCGATCGGCGTGCAGTTCGCGGGGCGCTTCGGCGCCGAGCTGACGCTGCTGCGCCTCGCGGCCCAGCTCGAAGAGGCGGCGCCGTGGGCTGCACGGCGTCCGAAACTGACGCCCTGACAGGCGTGCATCACGCCGCGGGCGTGACGGGAATGCGCCCCTCGCGGATCAGGACCTGCAGTTCGAGGATCTTCGGGCTCGCGATGATCGGCGCGGCGGTGGGGTCGCTGGCCAGCCAGAACAGGGCCTCGGCGATGGCCTGCGGGGGCATGGCGCCAAAGCGCTGCTCGATCACGCCGCCGTCGCCGAGCGTGGCGGTGACGGCCTCCGTACTCACGAGCCCCGGGTTGACGGTGAAAGCCTGGACGCCGCGCTCGCGGTATTCGACATTGATGCAACCGGCGAGGCGTGCGATCGCGGCTTTCGATGCCCCGTAGGCGAATCCCCATGCGCCTCGATCGGCGGGCACCGGTGGATCGTATTTCGCAGCGCCCGAGCTGACGTTGACGATCCGTCCCCCGCCCTGGGCCACCATGGCCGGCAACACGCGCCTCGCAAGGTGAAACGGTGCGACCGCATTGCCCCACAGCGTGCGTTGCAGTGCCTCGTCGGTCAGTTCGTGCAGCAGGGCGTTCGACTCGCGATCCTGGTAGACCGCGTTGTTCAGCAGCACGTCGATGCGCCCGAAATGCGCGAGCACGGCATCGAGCGCCGTGTCGAGCGAAGTGGCGTCCATCAGGTCCATGGGATGCGCGAAGACTTCCGCGCCGAGTTCGCGGACGGCAGCGGCCGTGGTCGCGAGGCTGCCGCGCATCAACGTACCGTCGGGACGGCGCAGCTGATGTTCGAGGCGTTGCCCTTCGTTCTCGCTGCGCGCGGTGATGGCGATACGCCACCCCTTGCGGGCAAACGCCAGCGCGGTGGCGGCGCCGATGCCGCGGCTGGCGCCAGTGACGAGGACCACTCGTGATCGTAGACTCATGGCCGAGCCTAGGCGCCGCGCTGCCCGGGAGTCATCGTCCGTTTGGCCGGTGGCGCCGCCCATGTCATTGCGCGGCATTTCAGCGAAGCGGAGTACGACATGTCACTCATCGCCATCACCGGCGCGAAATCGGGAATCGGGGCCGCTACGGCGGCCATGCTGCGCGCGGGCGGCCATGCAGTCATCGGCATCGATATCGGCGGCACGGACATCACGGCCGATTTGTCGCAAGCCGATGGGCGTGTGCAGGCCGTTGCCGCGGTACTGGATCGGTGCGCCGGTAAGCTCGATGGCCTCGTGCTGTGCGCGGGCCTCGGCCCGACCGCCAAGCCCCACATGAGCATCGTGGCAGTCAATTACTTCGGCGCCGTGGCGATGCTCGATGGGTTGCGCGGCGCACTCGAACGCGGTTCTGCGCCCGCGGCGGTGGTCGTGTCCTCGGTATCGTCGGTCCAGATGACCTGGGAAGCGAACCCGATCGGGCGCGCGCTCGAGGCGGGCGACGAGGCACGTATTGCCGAGGTGCTGGCCGCCGCGGGCGAACGTGCGGGCCAGATGGCCTATGCCGGAACGAAGAACGCGCTCACGGTGGCGGTGCGGCGGCGTGCCGTCGAGTGGGGCAAGGCCGGCGTGCGCCTGAACACCGTAGCGCCCGGCGCAGTAGAGACTCCGCTGTTGCAGGCGGGGCTCGCGGATCCGGTATACGGCAAGGCCATCAGGGACTTCGTGGCGCCGATCGGGCGGCGTGCGCGCCCCGACGAAATTGCCTCCGTCATCGCATTCCTGCTGGGGCAGGGCGCGAGCTATGTCCACGGCACCCAGGTGTACGTGGACGGCGGTGTCGATGCGCTGGCTCGCCCGGCTATCTTCTAGCCGCCTTTGGCGAGCATGCCCTGCTCCAGGCCACGCGCGGCCTCTGCGCCCACGAGCAAGTCGACGATCGCCAGGCTGAATTCGAGTGCGGTGCCGGGTCCGCGGGAGGTGACGATGCGACCGTCCACCACCACACGTTCGTCGCTCGCCTGCGTGCGCGGCCCGAAGTGATGCTCGAAGCCCGGATAGCAGGTGGCGCGACGGTCGTCGAGCAGGCCATAGGGTGCCAGCGTGAACGCCGGTGCGGCGCAGATGGCGGCGCACAGGCCGCCGGCGTCGCGCACCTCGAGCACGCGATCGCGCACCATCGCGCTGGCGCCGAGATTCTCCGCGCCAGGCAAACCGCCCGGGAGCACGATCACATCCGGAACGAAATGGACCGATGCCAGTGTTGCATCGCAGCCGAAGTTCACGCCGTGGGCGCCGCGCACGGTCGTTCCGGAAATCCCCGCCACCGTGACCTCGATGCCTGCACGCCGCAGCACGTCTATGGGGGTGACCGCCTCGATTTCCTCGAATCCTTCGGCCAGCACGACGATAGCCCGCTTGCTCATGGTGCGAATCCTCCCGGGGCGCTCCATTCTCGTCTGTTTGGACGTGGGGTCAACCGGGGGTGCTGCATAGACTCGACGGATGAACGAGGCAGGTACTCAGGCGTCGACCACAGCGGCCGGGATCGTGCCGCGCGACGCGACCCAGCGCAGGCTCGATCGTCGCGGCGCCCTGGCGGCGAAGTTTCGCGCGTCCTCCGCGTTCACGCTGGGTGATCTGCTCGAGTCGAAAGTGCGCGAAGGCGGCGCGCGCGCGCTGCTGCACTACGGTGCGCGGACCTGGAGCTACGCCGAGGCCAATGCAGAGGTCAACCGGTGCGCGCACGCGCTGCATGCGCTCGGCGTGCGGCGCGGCGACGTCATCGCGCTCGCGATGGAAAACCGGCCGGAGTTCGTGTTCGCCTGGTTCGCGCTCGCCAAGACCGGCGCGGTCGCGGCCTTCCTCAACACGCAGATCGGCGGCCGCGCGCTCGCGCATGCGCTGGAAGTGACAGGCGCGAAGCGCGCCATCGTCGGCGAAGAATGCCTGGCCGCCTTCGATACGCCCGAACTCGCCGGGACGCAAACAGCCCTGTGGCTGGTCCGTGACGCCGAAAAGCCGGCCACGCTGGCGCTGCGCGGACTCACGACGCTCGATCTCGGGGAGCGCGCCGCCGGCGCACCGGCCACCGACCCCGATGCCGCCTGGCGCGCGGGCCTGACCGCCGGTGATGCCGCGCTCTACATCTTCACGTCCGGGACGACGGGCCTGCCGAAGGCCGCCGTGATCAGTCATGCACGCTGGTTGCTGACGGGCGAAGTGATGGCGGTGACCATGGAGGTCGGCCGCGACGATTGCTTCTATACCTTCCTGCCGCTCTATCACGCGGCGGCCTCGATGTCCTCCTCGGCCACGGCCATCTGCAGTGGCGCCGGCATTGCGCTGCGCCGCAAGTTCAGCCGCCGCGAATTCTGGCCGGACATCCGCCGCTATCGCGCAACCGTCTGCCAGTATGTGGGTGAGATCTGCCGTTACCTGCTCGCGGAACCGCCGGGTCCCGACGATCGCGACCATACGCTGCGCAAGATGCTCGGCGCGGGACTCGGTGCGGAAAGCTGGGCGCGCTGGATCGAGCGGTTCGGACCGATGGACATCTACGAGGGTTGGGGTGCCACCGAGGCGAACGCCAACACGATCAACATCGACAATCGCGCGGGCTCCTGCGGCCGCGTGCCGTACTGGGAGAAGACCAACCTGCGCATCGTGCGCTATGACGTCGAGAGCGACAGCCATCCGCGTGACGCGCAGGGGCATCTCATTCCCTGCCGGCCGGGCGAAGTGGGCGAGGCGATCGGCATGATCCATGACTATCCCGACATCGTCGCGGGCCGGTTCGAGGGTTACACCTCGCGCGAGGCCACCGAGCGCAAGATCCTGCGGAGCGCATTCGTCGACGGGGATGCATGGTGGTCGTCGGGCGACCTCCTGCGCTACGACGAGGACGGCTACTGCTGGTTCGTCGACCGGATCGGCGACACGTTTCGCTGGAAAAGCGAGAACGTTTCCACGATGGAGGTGGCCGAGGTATTTGCCGACATGCGGGGTGTCGAGTCCGTGACCGTCTATGGCGTGCAGGTGCCGGGCGCGGAGGGACGGGCCGGCATGGCGGCCGTCGTGATGCAGGCGGGCCACACGTTCGACCCGACCGCGTTCTACGAGCGCGCCGCGACGAGCCTGCCGAGATATGCGGCGCCACTGTTCGTACGCGTGGCGCCGGTCGCCGACATGACATCGACCTTCAAGCTGCGCAAGGTGGACTTGCAGCGCCAGGGTATCGATCCGGCGCTGTGCCCCGATCCGCTGCATGTGCGCGACGATGCGGCAGGGACCTACGTGCCGCTGACGGAAGAATCCGTCGCGCGTGCGCTGGCGAGCTGACGGCGCGGGAGTCCTGTCGATGAACGAAAGAGTCACACTGGCCACGACCGGGCTGTCGAGTGCCCCCGCACTCGAGTACCCGTTCCAGGCGCCGCGGCCCGACGGTTCCGTCGTCGAGGTGGCGCCCGGCGTGCTGTGGGCACGCATGGGCATGCCGCTCGCGCTGAACCATATCAATGTCTGGCTGCTGCGCGGCGACGATGGCTGGACGATCGTCGATACCGGGCTCGCGATCGACGAGACCCGTGCGCTCTGGGAGCGCATCGTGGCCGAGCACCTGGACGGTGCGCCGGTGCGCGCAGTGGTGTGCACGCATTTCCACTACGACCACGCGGGCCTCGCGAGCTGGATGACCGAGCGGTTCGGTGTGCCGCTCTACATGTCGCTCGGCGAGTTCCTGATGATGCGGATGTTCAGCGACACGTCCGTCACGACGCCCCAACCCGAAGATCGGCAGTTCATCGCGCGCTCGGGCATGCCGGAGGAGCGCGCCGCGCGCCTTTTCGATGCGCTGCAGCGGGATCCTTTCCTGCCGCCGCGGCTCGCGCGGTTTCGGCGGTTGCGCGGCGGCGATGTGCTCACGATCGGCCCGCGACGCTGGAAAGTCATCATCGGCGAGGGCCATTCGCCGGAGCACGTCTGTCTCTACAGCGCCCAGGATCGCCTGCTCATCGGTGGCGACCAGTTGTTGCCCCGCATCACCTCCAACGTGATGGTCAATGCCTTCGAGCCCGACGGCAATCCGCTCGCCCAGTGGTTCGATTCGCTCGACCGTCTCGAGCGCTGCGCGCACGACACGCTCGTCCTGCCCTCGCACCAGGGCGTGTTCCGCGGCCTGCACCTGCGCGTGCGCCAGTTGCGCGAACATCATCGCCAGCAGCTGGAGGAAGTGCTGCGCATCGTGGGTCGCGACGGCGACAGTACCGCCTATGACGTGATGCTCGCGCTGTACCCGCGCCTGCACGACCCGGAGCAGGACCTGCTGGCGCTCGGCGAAACGGCGGCGCACCTCGCCTGGCTGTGCGATCGCGGGGCGCTCGAACGCCGGCTCGAAAAGGGCGATACATTCCGGTACAAGGTCACGCAGGCGGCGGGCGAAGAGGACACGCACTGGTGAGCGGAGGCGATGCGTTCCGGGCAGACACGAGGCAATGGCTGCAGGCCAACTGCCCGCCGTCGATGCGTGAACCTCTGCGTAGCGACGAGGACATGGTCTGGGGCGGCTCGCGCATCGCCTTCCATACGGAGGACCAGCGGGTATGGTTCGAGCGCATGCGCGAGCGCGGCTGGCTCGTCCCGGCCTGGCCGCGTGCCTACGGTGGCGGCGGCCTGGGCCCGCGCGAACAGCGCATCCTCGGGGAGGAGATGCAGGCACTCGGATGCCGCCAGCCACAGTACAACCTCGGCATCTGGATGCTCGGGCCGGTGCTGCTCGAGTTCGGCACGGAGCAGCAGAAGCTCGAACACCTCGTGCCGATGGCGCGTGGCGAGATCCGCTGGTGCCAGGGCTTCTCGGAACCGAACGCCGGCTCCGATCTCGCGAGCCTGAGAACGGCGGCGGTGCGCGACGGCGACGATTTCGTGATCACCGGGCAGAAGATCTGGACGAGCCACGGCGACAAGGCAGACTGGATGTACGCGCTGGTGCGCACCGATCCGCAGGCGAAGAAGCAGGAAGGCATCAGCTTCGTCCTGCTCGACATGAAATCGCCCGGCGTGTCCGTGCGCCCGATCGAGCTGATCAGCGGCAAGTCGGAGTTCTGTGAAACGTACTTCGACGCGGTGCGCGTGCCGGCGAGGAACGTCGTGGGCGGCACGAACCAGGGATGGCGTGTCGCGAAGCGTCTGCTCGAGCACGAGCGCGCCGCGATGTCGACCTTCACCGAGGGCGGCGCTCCGACGCTCGATGCGCTGGCGACCGCCAAGGCGTATCTCGCCGGGGCCGGGCCTGTGTGGCGCGACCGGTTGGCGGCCTCGCTGATGGATCAGCACGCATTCTCGCTGACCGTGCGGCGCATGAAGGAGATGCAGGCGGCGCGCGAGGACCTCGCGCCGGTGAGCGCCATCATGAAACTCGTGCAGACCGAGCAGGAAGCGGCCAAGTACGAACTGCTGCAGCAGCTGATGGGCCAGCGCGGGCTCACCCTGGATGGCGAGGGGTACACGACCGACGAACAGGCGGTGTGCCGGCTCTGGCTCTACACCAAGTCGTACACCATCGCGGGCGGGTCC
The DNA here is from genome assembly GCA_050249415.1 of Steroidobacteraceae bacterium. Taxonomy (GTDB): domain Bacteria; phylum Pseudomonadota; class Gammaproteobacteria; order Steroidobacterales; family Steroidobacteraceae; genus CADEFQ01. The sequence goes on along the minus strand of JBFWQO010000009.1, from coordinate 113,736 downwards.
TCGGAGATCCAGCTCAACATCATCGCCCGCCGCGTGCTCGGGCTGCCGGGATGAGGCTGCGATGGCACTACTGCTGAATGCCGAGCAGCGCATGCTGCAGGCGAGCGCCCGCGAATTCCTGGCCGGGCGTTCGCCGGTCGCGGCGTTGCGCGCCTTGCGGGATCGGCGCGACACGCGCGGCTACGACCCGCAGTTGTGGCAGGACATCGCTGGCCTCGGCTGGCCGGCTGCCGCACTGCCGGAAACGCACGGTGGCCTCGGCGTCGGATTCCAGGGTCTCGGCGCGGTGTTCGAGCAACTGGGTCGTACGCTCGCGGCCACGCCGCTCCTGTCCACCGTCGTGCTGGGCGGCGGCCTGCTCACGCAGGCGGGGCATGAGACGCAACGTGACCTGTGGCTGCCGAAGATCGCCTCCGGCGAGGCCCTCTTTGCGCTGGCGCTCGAGGAAGCGCCGCGACACGATCCGGCAGGCGTGACGCTTCGCGCCTGGCGCGACGCGGGCCACTGGTGGCTCGAAGGAGACAAGCAGTTCGTGCTGGATGGCCACGTCGCCGACCGGCTGATCGTCGTGGCGCGCAGCAGTGGCGCAGCGGGCGAGGAGGCCGGACTGAGCCTCTTCCTCGTCGATCCCGCCGCTGCCCGCGTGCAGATTGCGCGCACGGCCGTCGTCGACAGCCGCAATGCGGCGCACGCGCGCTTCTCGCGCGTGCAGCTCGGGGACGATGCATTGATCGGTGCACCCGACGCGGCATTTGCCGCGCTCGATGTCGTGCTCGACCAGGCGCGCGCGTGCCTCGCGGCCGAGCTGCTGGGGGTCATCACCGAGGCGTTCGAACGCACCGTGGCCTACCTGAAGTCGAGGGTGCAGTTCGGCGTGGCGATCGGGTCGTTCCAGGCGCTGCAGCACCGCGTCGCGCGGTTGCACGTCGAGATCGAATTGCTGCGAAGTTCGGTCGCCGCGGCGCTCGAGGCTGCGGACACCGGCCAGGCGACGGCGCAACTCGCGAGCCTCGCCAAGGCGCGCGCGTCCGACCTCGGCGAACGGGCGCTCAACGAGGCCGTGCAGATGCACGGCGGCGTCGGCGTGACCGACGAGCTCGAGATCGGGCTCTACCTGAAGCGTGCGCGTGTGCTGCAGCAATCCTTCGGCGACGGAACTTTTCATCGCGACCGCTACGCGCGGCTGCGCGGGTTCTGATGCTGCGGCGGACACCTGGGGGGAATGGGCTTGGATGAGATCACCCGTACATTGACCGACCTGCGCGCAAAGCTGACCGCGCCCGGTGCACCGTTCGAGCTCACGGAAGTCGGGATCGGCGGCGAGAAACTGCCCGCGTATCGCCACGCGAAGCGCACGTTGCCCGAGCTCATCGATGCCGCACGATCCTTCGGCGACGCGCCGTTCATCGTCTACCAGGACGAAGCCTGGAGCTATGCGCGCGTGTTCGCAGCGGCGGACGCTCTGGCGTGGGCGCTGCGGGAGCGGCTCGGCGTGAAACAGGGCGAGCGGGTCGCGATCGCGATGCGTAACCGCCCGGAATGGGCCGTCGCGTTCCTCGGCGCCGCGCTGGCGGGCGCGGTGCCGGCGCCGGTCAACAGCTTCGGGCTGCGTGATGAATTGCTCGGCGCCTGCGAGACGGTGCAACCGCGTGCCCTGATCCTCGATGCCGAGCGCCTCGAGCGGCTCGGGGGAGCGGGGAACTTGCCCGGCGTCGAGGTCGTGCTGTGCGATACGGGGTCCGCGCCGGTCACGGGTGTGCATTCGTGGACCGCACTTGCGCGAGAGCCGCGTACGGGGCCGCCGCCGGTGCAAGCCGATCCCGATGATCCCGCCTTGCTGATGTTCACCTCGGGGGCCTCGGCCCGGCCGAAGGCCGTGCTGACGACCCACCGGGCGTTGTGCCAGGCGATCATGAACATCAACTACATCGGCGCGATCTCGGCGATGTCGTCGCCTGCCGTGATCGAGACGCTCATGCGCCGTGGACTGCTGCCCACCACGCTGACGGTCGTGCCGCTCTTCCATGTGAGCGGCCTGCACGCGCAACTGCTGAGCTCGATGGTCAACGGGCGCAGGCTCGTCTTCATGCGTCGCTGGGATCCGGCCGAGGCGATCGACATGATCGCGAAGTACCGCGTGACACAGTTCAATGCTGCGCCGACGATGGTCATGCAGCTGGTGGAGCATCCGGATTTCGATTTCGACGCCATGCGCCCTTTGCTGGCAGGCATCGGGTTCGGCGGTGCCGGGCTGCCGCACCGCGTGATCGGGCAGGTGCTCGATCGCCTCGGCGCCACGATGTCCGGCGTCGGCTTCGGCATGACCGAAACGAGCGGCGTCACGTCGGCGATCTCGGGCGAGGGATTTCGCGCGCGCCCGACCTGCTCGGGGACGCTCTCGCCGATCATCCAGTTGCGCATCGTCGATCCCGAAGGGCGAGTGCTGCCTGACCGACAGGCGGGTGAGATCGAGGTCCGCGGCGTTTCGGTGATGCGGGAATACTGGGGCGATCCGGCAGCGACCGCCGCGGCGCTGCACGACGGCTGGTTGCGCACGGGCGATGTCGGCTACCTCGAGGATGGATACCTCTACATCGTCGACCGGATCAAGAATGTCATCAATCGCGCCGGCGAGAAGATTGCGGCGGCCGAGGTCGAGTCGTGCCTGCTGCAGCACGCAGGGCTCGTCGAAGCGGCCGTGCTGCCCATTCCGGACGCCGCGCACGGCGAGGCGGTGGCGGCTGTCGTCGTGCCGGCCGAGGCGACGGCGCCGACCGAGGCGCAGTTGCAGGCTTTCGTCGCAGAGCGGCTCGCGTCCTACAAGGTGCCGGCCCGCATCGTGGTGAGCCGCGAGCGCCTGCCGAAGAATCCCGCGGGCAAGGTGCTCAAGAGCGAACTGAGGCGCGCCTACTTCGAGACAGGCTGATCTGGCGCCCGGGCGGGCGGGAGCACGCCTTGCGGCGCGCCTGGCAGGCCGAAGTAGTAGTGGCCTGCGACGAGGCCGCCATCGACGGCGAGCTCGGCGCCCATGCAGTAGCCCGATTCGTCGGACGCCAGGAACACGAAGCAGTGGGCCGCCTCGACCGGATCGCCGACCCGCTGCGCCGGAAACCAGGTCATTCCCCGGTTCAGCGCATCGGCCGGCGCCTGCTGCGGGTTCACCATGGCGGTGTTGATGCCGCCGGGATGCACGGAATTGACGCGCACACCGTGCGGGCCGAGTTCGAGCGCGGCGACCTTCGTCATGCCACGCACGGCGAATTTCGAGCTGGCATAGGCCACGAGCGAGTTGGCGGGCGAGATCCCGTCACAGGACGAGTTGTTGACGATGGAACCCTTGCGCTGGCGGATCATGTGCGGCGCCACCGTGCGCATGCCGATGAAGGTGCCGACCGCATTGACGTCCAGTACGCGGCGCAGTTCGGCGACGCTCGTCGACAGTACGTCCTTGAACATGAGGATGCCTGCATTGTTGACGAGCACATCGATGCGCCCGTGCCTGGCCACGATGTCCGCGACGATCTGCTGCCAGCGCGCCTCGTCGGTCACGTCGTGGATGAAAGCCGTGGCAGTCGGACCGATCGCACGCGCCGTCGCTTCGACTTCGGGCAGCACGTCGGTCAGCGACACGGTCGCGCCTTCCTCCGCGAACCGGCGGGCTATCGCCGCCCCCATGCCGCGAGCGGCCCCGGTGACGATCGCGATCTTCCCGGCCAGTCTTGCCATGGCGAATACCTCCTGGAGTCGTTGCCGGATCGTCGCCCAGTGTGGGAATACCGCGGCGCATTGGCAATCGCGTCGTCGCGGGGGTGCCCGGTCTAGTCCTTTAGGACGTAGGCTCGCAGCCCCCTGTGCGGGTAAAAAAGGCACCATCCAACTCTGCGGGAAGGCCCATGGTCCGGCATCACGTTCGCCCAGGTTTCCGGCCTGCCCCATCAGCGATCGCGGCCCGGCAGGGGCGCCGCGCATGAACAAGCTGATCACGGCCGGCGCTGCGGTCGCGCAACTGCGCGACGGCATGACGATCGGCATCGGCGGCTGGGGCCCGCGTCGCAAGCCGATGGCGCTGGTCCGCGAGATCCTGCGCAGCCCTCTGAAGGACCTGACCGTCGTGTCCTATGGCGGCGCGGATGTCGGCATGCTGTGTGCCGCCGGCAAGGTGAAGAAGCTCGTCTTCGCATTCGTGTCGCTCGATTTCATCCCGCTCGAGCCGTACTTTCGCGCCGCACGCCAGGCGGGCGCGATCGATGTCATGGAAATCGACGAGGGGCTGCTGCTGCTCGGCCTGAAGGCCGCCGCGATGCGCTCGCCGTTCATCCCGACCCGCACGGGCCTCGGCACCGACGTACTGCGTTGCAACCCCGGGATACGCCTCGTCGACTCGCCCTACGACGACAGGCAATGGGTCGCGATGCCGGCGCTGCCGCTCGACGCCGCGCTGCTGCACGTCGACCGGGCCGACGTGCGAGGCGTGTGCCAGGTCAAAGGCCCGGACCTGTACATGGACGACTGGTACGCCCGCGCTGCGGCCCGCACCTACGTGACCTGCGACGAACTCGTGGAGCCCGGGTATTTCGAGCAGGGCGAGGAAGCGCGTTACGTGTTCTGGGAGCGCACGCAGACGACCGGTGTCGTACACAGTCCCTGTGGTGCGCATCCCACATCCTGTGCGCCGCTCTACGGTTTCGACGTCAAGCACTTCAAGGAGTACGCGGCGGGTGCCAAGGAGCCCGATGGCTGGGCGCGGTATTTCGCACGCTATGTCGCCGTCGGTGAAGACGAGTACCTGCGGCGCGTGGGCGGGGCGGAGGCGGTGAGAGCACTGCCACTGCCGGTGTTCTGACGGAGCACGAGCCATGTCCGATACGACCCTGGTCGACACGATCATCTGCGCCGCCTCCGAGGCCTGGCGCGACGACGGCGAGGTGCTGGCGACCGGCATCGGCGTCGTGCAGAGACTCGCTGCCTCGCTCGCGAAGCTGACCTGCAACCCCCGTCTCCTGATGACCGACAGCGAGGCGTGGGTCGTCAGCGAACCGGTGCCGATCGGCCCGCGCGGTGACTACCGCATCCGGCGCGAGACGCACATGGGCTTTGCGCGCATTTTCGACAACGTATGGAGCGGCAAGCGCCACGCCATGGTCGGGCCCACGCAGGTCGACCGGTACGGCCAGGCGAACATCTCGATGATCGGCGCCGACCACCACAAGCCGAAGGTGCAGATGCTCGGCGTGCGCGGCTTCCCGGGCAATTCGATCAACCACGCGAACTCGTTCTTCGTGCCGAACCACGGCACCAAGGTGTTCGTGGCGGGCGAGGTCGACATGGTGGGCTCCGTCGGCTACAACCCGGCGCGCCTCGCGCGCGGCTGGCGGCTCGAGGACATCGACATCCGGCTGATCGTCACGAACCTCTGCGTGATGGACTTCGGCGGACCCGGCCGGCAGGTGCGTGTGCGCAGCGTTCACCCGGGCGTTACGGTGGCGCAGGTACAGGAGGCGACGGGCTTCCCGCTGCACGTTCCGGCGAAGCTGGCCACCACGGCCGCACCGACGGCCGCGCAACTCGCCGTGATCGCGCGGCTCGACCCGCACGGCATGCGCGCGTCGGTGCTGGGAGCCTGATGCCATGAGCGGCAAGACCGAACGGCCGTTCCTCGACGGTTGGTTCGCGGGCGACGAGCGCGGCGCGCACCTGGTCGGCGCCCGCTGCACACGGTGCGGTACGTTCTATTTCCCGCGCCAGGTGCGTTTCTGCCGCAACCCCGCCTGCGACGGCGAGCAGTTCGAAGAGGTGCCATTGTCCCGCCAGGGCCGCCTCTGGTCGTACACCGATGCGTGTTACCAGCCGCCCGAACCTTTCGTGGCGCCGGACCCGTACGTGCCGTTCGCCATCGCGGCGGTCGAACTCGAGCGCGAGAGGATGATCGTGCTCGGTCCCGTGGTCGACGGCATCGGCGTCGATGCGCTGCGCGTCGGCATGCGGATGGAACTCGTGATCGCGACACTGTCCGAGACGGCGACCGAACGCCATCTCGTGTGGAAGTGGAAGCCCCTGCCATGAGCCGCGAGATCGCCATCATCGGCGCGGGCATGCACCCCTGGGGCAAGTGGGGGCGCAGCTTCATCGATTACGGTGTGGTGGCGGCCCGCGCGGCGCTGAAGGATGCAGGCGTGGACTGGCGCGCCGTCGAGTTCGTCAGCGGGGCGGCGACGATCCGCAACGGCTATCCGGGACAGGTCGCGGGCGCCACGTTCGCGCAGGCGCTCGGCTGGCAGGGGGCGCAGGTCAACACCTCTTATGCGGCCTGCGCCTCGGGCGCGCAGGCGCTTGCCGCGGCGCGCTCGAAGATCCTCTCGGGCGAGTGCGAAGTCGCGCTCGTGATCGGTTCCGACACGACGCCCAAGGGCTTCCTGGCGCCGGCGAAAGGGGAACGCCCCGACGACCCCGACTGGGTGCGGTTCCGGATCGGCATCACGAATCCCACCTATTTCGCACTCTATGCGCGGCGCCGCATGGCGCTCTATGGCGATACGGTCGAGGACTTCGCGCGCGTCAAGGTCAAGAACTCGGAGCATGGGTTCGGGAATCCCAATGCACGATATCGCAAGCGCTTCACCGCGGCGGAGGTGGCCGCCTCGCCGATGGTGGCCAATCCCCTGCGTCTCATGGACGTCTGCGCGACCTCCGACGGCGCAGCGGCTTTGATCGTCTCGAGCATCGAATTCGCTCGTCGCCTCGGGCGGGCCGACGCTCCGCGGGTCGCGGCGATCTCGACGGTCACGCCGACTTTCGCGTCCGCGAACATCGAAATGCCGGACATCGCGACCGACTCGGCGGTGGCCGCGGAGGCGCACAGCTTTCGCGCCGCGTTGCCCGTGAAGGCCTACGAGGAAGCGGGCATCGGCCCGTCCGACGTGAGCCTGGCCGAGGTGTACGACCTGTCGACGGCGCTCGAGCTCGACTGGATGGAAGACCTGCAGCTCTGCGGCCGTGGTGAAGCGGCGGCGCTGCTGCGCAGCGGGGCTACACGCGTCGGAGGTCGCCTGCCCGTCAATCCGTCCGGGGGCCTCGCCTGTTTCGGCGAAGCCGTGCCGGCGCAGGCGCTGGCGCAAGTGTGCGAACTCGCCTGGCAGTTGCGTGGTGAGGCCGGGGCGCGCGGCGTGAACGGCGCCAACGTGGGCATCGCCGCCAACCAGGGTCTTTTCGGCCACGGGTCCACGATCATCGTCAAGCGTTGAGGGCCGCACACGATGTCGGATTTCCACACGCCGCTCTGTGACCTGCTCGGATGCCGCTTTCCCGTCGTGCAGACCGGCATGGGCTGGGTGACGGGCGCAGGCCTCGTGGCCGCCACCACCCATGCCGGCGGTTTCGGGTTCCTGGCGGGCGCGACCATCGCCGCCGATCGCATCGAGGCCGAAATCGTCCGTGTGCGCGAACTGACCGGCGACAAGCCGTTCGGGCTCAACTTCCACATGTTCCAGCCGAATGCGGCGCAGCTGCTCGACCTCGCGGTGAAGCATCGCGTCCGCGCCGTGAGTTACGGCCGCGGCCCGGACAAAAAGGTGATCGGTCGCCTGCGCGATGCCGGCATCGTCTGCATGCCCACGGTCGGGGCGCTCAAGCACGCGCAGAAGGCGATCGAGATGGGCGCGAACGTCATCACGATCCAGGGCGCCGAGGGCGGTGGCCACACGGGCAGCGTGCCGACGATGGTGCTGTTGCCGCAGGTCGTCGATGCGGTGCAAGTGCCCGTGGTGGCTGCCGGCGGCTTCTTCGACGGCCGCGGCCTGCTCGCGGCGCTGTCCTTCGGTGCGCAGGGCATCGCGATGGGAACACGCTTCCTGATGTCGACCGACAACAAGGTGCCACGCGCGACGCTCGAGCGGTATATCGCGGCGAAAGACGCCGAAAAGATCCAGGTTTCGTACCTCGTCGACGGCATGCCCCAGCGCATGATCCCGAACGAATACCTCGCGATGCTCGGGAAGGCGACACCGCTGTCGCGATTGCGGATCGCGATCGGCCTTGCACGCCGGTACCAGGCGCAGACGGGCATGACGAACGCACAGGCGCTGCGCGTATTCTGGCGGGGCCTGCGCGACGACGCGGGCAGCGTGGCGCAGACCCTCATGGCCGCCAACGCACCGATGCTGCTGCAGCGATCCATGGTCGAGGGCAATCCGGCCGAGGGCGTGATGGCCGCGGGCCAGGTCGCCGCGCTGATCGATCGCCTCGCGAGCTGCGAGGACATCATCGAAGGAATCATCGCCCAGGCGCGCGAGCGACGTGCCGCACTGGCCGCGATGGGCACAACCGGGGGGAGCCATGCCTGAGCAGTTCACGCGCGAGGTGCACGACAACGGAGTGGCCGAACTGGTGCTGAACCGCCCGCCGGTCAACGCGCTCGATTGTGCCGGGTGGAATGCGCTCGCCGTGGCCGTCGCGGCGCTCGGCGAAGACCCGGCCGTGCGCGTGATCGTGATCCGGGCCGAGGGCCGCGGCTTCTGCGCGGGAGTCGACATCAAGGAACTCGATGCCGACCCGGGGCTGATCACGGGCGTGAATGCCGGCAACTACGCCACGTTCAAGGCCGTGCACCTCAACAAGGTACCGGTGATCGCGGCGGTGCACGGCTTCGTGCTGGGCGGCGGCATCGGTATCTGCGGCGCCGCGGACATCGTCATCGCCGCCGAGGATGCGAGCTTCGGGCTGCCCGAGGTCGATCGCGGCGCGATGGGCGGCGCCGCGCACCTGCAGCGCATGTTCGGCGTACAGAAGACGCGCTATCTCTTCTTCACGGGCGAGATGATCGGCGCGCCGGAAGCGTTCCGGCTCGGCGCCATCGAGCGCGTCGTGCCGCGCGATCGCCTGCGCGAAGAGGCGCTGGGGATTGCCGCGAAAATCGCCGCGAAGAGCCCGGCGATGATCCGCATCGCCAAGGAAGCGCTCACCGGCGTCGAGGACGGCAATCTCGAGGCGAAATACCGCTGGGAGCAGGGCTTCACGCTGCAGGCTTACATGAGCGCGGATTCGGCGGAAGCACGCCGCGCTTTCGTCGAAAAACGCGACACCCGGTTCTGACGGAGCGGCCCCATGGATCTCGATTTCACACCACAGCAGCAAGCCTTCCGTGCCGAAGTGCGCGCGTGGCTGCAGGACAATGTGCCGAAGTCGCCGCTCGCGAGTTACGACACGCGCGAGGGTTTCGAGCAGCACCGTGCCTGGGAGGCGAAGCTCGCGCGGGGCGGCTACAGCAGCGTGACCTGGCCGAAGGAGCTGGGCGGGCGCGGGGCGGATCTCATCGAGTGGCTGATCTTCGAGGAGGAATACCACGGTACCGATGCACCGATGCGCGTGAACCAGAACGGCATCCTGCTGCTCGGGCCCACGCTGCTCGAGTACGGGACCGACGGGCAGAAGGCGCGCTTCCTGCCGCGTATGGCCCGCTGCGACGACATGTGGGCGCAGGGCTGGAGCGAACCGAACGCGGGCTCCGACATGGCCGCGATCTCGAGTCGCGCGATCCGCGACGGATCGGAATATGTGATCAACGGCCAGAAGACCTGGTCGACCCGGGCCGTGTTCGCCAACTGGCTCTTCGGCCTCTTTCGCAGCGATCCGCAGAGCACCCGCCACCAGGGCCTCACCTATCTGCTCGTGCCGCTCGATGCCGTGGGCATCACCGTTCGCCCGATCAGGGCGCTGAACGGCAAGGAGGCTTTCGCCGAGGTGTTCTTCGACGACGTGCGCGTGAGCGTCGAGAATCGCCTGGGTGAGGAGGGCCAGGGCTGGAATGTCGCGATGGCCACGGCCGGCTTCGAGCGGGGGCTGCTGCTGCGCTCGCCGGCGCGCTTCCAGCGCACCGCGAAGCGGCTGCTCGACCTCTATCGGCGTCACCAGGCGAGCGCGGATCGCGATCCGTCGATTCGCGACGGCGTGCTGAAGGCGTGGATGGACGCGGAGGCCTACAACCTCGCGAGTTATCACACGGTGGGCCGGCTGCAGAAGGGATACCGGGTCGGCGCCGAGGCGAGCACCAACAAGATCTTCTGGTCCGAACTCGACCTGCAGATGCACGAGACCGCGATGCGGATCCTCGGGCCCCGCGCCGAGCTCGTCGACGATCCCGAGGTGCACGACTGGCTCGAAGGGTTCCTGTTCGCACAGGCGGGGCCCATCTATGCGGGCACCAACGAAATCCAGCGCAACATCATCGCCGAGCGCGTACTCGGCCTGCCGAAATCCTGAGCGAGGTCGAACATCGTGGATTTCACGTTCACCGAAGACCAGGTCGCGCTGCGCGATACCGTCAGCCGCTTCCTGATGAACGAGGCACCGCCGGAACTCCTGCGCGAGATCTGGGAGACGGGGGGCGGCCGCTCGCGCGAGCTGCGCGCCAAGTTTGCCGCGCAGGGCATCACGGGCCTGTCGGTGCCGGAGGCGTTCGGTGGGCTCGGCCTCGGGGATGTCGACTGGGCGCTCGTGATGGAGGAGCTCGGCTATTACGCCATCCCCGATTCGCTCGTCGACACGGCCTACGTGGCGACGAACCTGATCTGTGCCATCCCGCAGGCGGGCGCGCTGCGCGAGCAGTGGCTGGCGAAGGTGGTCGACGGCAGCGCCCGCCTCGCGATCGAGCATCCGGTCAATCCGTGCGTCGCCGATGCCCACCTCGCCAATGTGGTGCTCGCATTTCGCGCGGGCGACGGCGGCGCCATCGAGCTGCACGCAGTGCCCGGTGCGGGACTGCAGCGCGCCGCGATGACGAGCATCGACGGATCGCGACGCCTCGCGGTCCTGCCGCAGAAGTTCACCGCCTCGACTCGCCTGCTGGACGGCGCCGAAGCGCAACAGTTTGCCGAGGTGACCCTGGATCGTGCCGCGGTGGCCGTGGCCGGTCGCCTGGTCGGCCTTGCCCAGCGCATGCTCGATCTGTCCGTGGATCACGTCGCGCAGCGCAAGCAGTTCGGCAAGCCGATCGGCTCGTTCCAGGCCGTGAAGCATCACCTCGCCGATGTGGTGACGAAGATCGAGTTCGCGCGTCCGGTGTTCTACCGCGCGGCGCTCGCGCTCGCGCGTGGCGAACGCCATCGCGCCACGCTCGTCTCGCACGCCAAGCTCGCCTGCGCCGATGCGGCATGGACCGCCGCGCGCAAGGGCATCCAGGTCCACGGCGCGAGCGGCTATACGTGGGAGGTCGACCTGCAGATGTTCATGAAGCGCGCCTGGGTGCTGGATGCGGCCTGGGGAGATCGTGCGTTCCACAAGGCGCGTCTCGCCGACGCCTTGCTGCGCGACGATGCGCCAATCGGCCCGGCCGGCACACTGAACTGAGACGCGGAGAACGCCCGATGCCCGAAGCTTTCATCGTCGACGCGCTGCGCTCGCCCACCGGCCGGCGCAACGGGTCCCTCGCGCAGGTCCACGGGGCGGACCTCGGTGCGCACGTCGTGAAGGCGCTCGTCGAGCGCAACCGCATCCCGGCCGCCGAGTATGACGACGTGATCTTCGGCTGCGTCGACACCATCGGGGCGCTCGCGGGCGACATCGCGCGCACGGCCTGGCTCGCCGCGGGCATGCCCGACAGCGTGCCGGGCGTCACCGTCGACCGGCAGTGCGGCAGCTCGCAGCAGGCGGTGCACTTCGCGGCCCAGGCCGTGATGAGCGGCACGCAGGACGTGGTGCTCGCCGGCGGCGTGCAGACGATGTCGAGCATCCCGATTTCATCGGCGATGCTGGCCGGGCAGCCGCTCGGCTTCACGACGCCGTTCGCGGAGAGCAAGGGGTGGCGGGCGCGTTTCGGCGATGCGCCGGTGAACCAGTTCTACGCCGCGCAGCGCATCGCCGATCGCTGGAACATCAGCCGCGAGGCGATGGAGGTCTACGCCAAGGAGAGCCACGATCGCGCGCTGCGCGCCATCGCCGAAGGGCGCTTCGACCGCGAGATCGTGCCTTACGGCGAGTTCCGGATGGATGAGACTGCGCGCGTCACGACGCTCGGGAAGATGGCGACGTTGCAGCCCGTGGACCCCGCGTATCCGAAGATCACGGCCGCCGTCTCGAGCTCGGTCTGCGACGCCGCCTCGGCCATGCTGGTCGTCTCGGAGGCGGCGCTGAAGCGCCATGGGCTCACGCCGCGCGCCCGGATCGTGCACCTGTCGGCGCGGGCCGATGATCCGATCTGGCATCTCACGGCACCGATAGCGGCGACGCGGCACGCGTTGCAGAAGGCCGGCATGAAGCTCGAGGATATCGACCTCGTCGAGATCAACGAGGCCTTCGCCTCGGTGGTGATGGCGTGGCTCATGGAGACCGGCTATCCGCACGAGCGCATCAACGTCAACGGCGGCGCCATTGCGCTCGGACATCCGCTCGGGGCGAGCGGCACGAAGCTGATGACGACGCTGCTGCACGAACTCGAGCGCACCGGCAAGCGCTACGGCCTGCAGACGATGTGCGAGGGCGGCGGCCAGGCGAATGTAACGATCATCGAACGACTGGGGCAGGCATGAAGGGTATCTGCAAAGGACGCACCGTCATCATCACCGGCGCCGGCGGCGGCCTCGGCCGCGCGTATGCGCTCACCTTCGCGGCCGAGGGCGCGAACGTCGTCGTCAACGACATCCGGGTGGAAGCGGCGCAGGCCGTCGTGGCGGAGATCACCGCCGCGGGCGGGCGCGCGATGGCCGATGGCGGCGACATCACGACGCTCGCCGGTGCCCGGGGCATCGTCGATGGCGCGCTCGCCGCGTTCGGCGAGGTGCACGTCCTCGTGAACAACGCCGGGGTGCTGCGCGATCGCATGTTCCTGTCGCTCGGCGAAGAGGACTGGGACACGGTGATGCGGGTGCACCTGAAGGGGCATTTCTGCCTCGCGAACGTCCTCGGGCGCCGCTGGCGCGATGCGAGCAAGGCAGGCAAGCCGGTCGACGCGCGCATCATCAACACCAGTTCGGGCGCGGGGCTGCAGGGCTCGGTCGCGCAGAGCAACTATTCGGCGGCCAAGGGTGGCATCGCGGCGCTGACGCTGGTGCAGGCCGTGGAGCTGAGGCGCTACGGCATCACCGTCAACAGCCTGGCGCCCGCCGCACGCACCGCCATGACAGAAGGGGCCATGCCGGACATGGTGAAAAAGCCCGACTCGGGTTTCGATGTCTGGGATCCGATGAACGTCGCCGCGATCGTCGTGTGGCTCGGCAGCCCGCTGTCGGCGCACGTGACGGGGCAGTGCTTCGAGGCGAAGGGCGGAGAGCTGTCGATCGCCGAGGGCTGGCACACGGGCAAGATCACCGACAAGGGTGCGCGCTGGGACGTCGCGGAGCTGACCGATGTCGTGAACCGGCTGATCGCCGAGGGGCGACCGGCCCAGAAGGTCTACGGCAGCTGAGGCCCATGACAGTGGACCTGCGACTCACCGAAGAGCAGCGCCAGATCGCGGAATCCGTCGGGCAGCTGCTCGCGAACGCGAGCGACTCGGCGAACATGCGGCGGGCTGCCTTTGGACAGGGCGGGTTCGACGCCGCGCTCTGGCGGCAGGTGGCCGAGCTCGGTGCCTGCGGCGTGCAGGTCGCCGAGGCGCATGGCGGGCTCGGCCTCGGTGTCACCGAACTCGTGCTGGTCGCGGAGGAGTTCGGCAAGCGTCTTGCGTGCGTGCCCTGGCTCGAGAGCGCCGTTCTTGCAGGCTCGACGATTGCGGCGCTGGAGGACGAGGCGGCTGCGGCGCGCTGGCTGCCCTTCCTCGCGAGCGGCGAGCGGATTTTCACGCTCGATATCGGCCTGCTGGAACGTGCGCCGCTCGCCGTGCGTCGCGAGGGCGCGGGATGGCAGCTCGACGGCGTGCTGCCGGCAGTGCCGGCGGCCATGGCTGCCGTTTCGCTGCTGCTGCCCGTAGCGACCGAAGGCGAGCGGCGACTGCTCATGCTGGCGCTCGATGCCAAGGGTATTGCCAGGCGCGCGCGCGACAATCTCGATGCCACACGCCCGGTCGCGGAGGTGCGGCTCGCGGGCGTGCGAGTGCCGGACGTCGACTGCGTTGCGCGCGGCGGGGCCGCCGATCGGGCGCTCGAGCGTGGCCGGCAGTTGACGGGCATCGTCCTGGCCTCGGAACAGGTCGGCGTGGCGCAGCAGTGCCTCGACCTGACGGTCGCGCATCTCGCGCAGCGCGTGCAGTTCGGCAAGCCGCTCGCGACCTTGCAGGCACTGAAGCATCGGTGCGCGCAGATGATGGTCGCCGTGGAACTCGCGCGCTCGGCGGTGCTCGGTGCCGCCCGGGAGCTCGACGGCATGCCGGACGAGGGTCGCAGGGTTCGAATCACGACGATGGCGCGCACCCTCGCCGACGACGCGGCCCGCTACTGCACCCAGGAGGCCATACAGCTGCACGGCGGGGTCGGCTTCACCTGGGAATATGATCCACACCTCTATTTCAAGCGCGCACAGGCGGCGCACAGCTGGCTCGGGACGCCCACCGAGTGGCGCGAGCGCCTGGCGGGTGCGCTGTTCGACGGAGCAGCCGCGTGACCGGGCGGGAGCATGACGGGTTCCGCGCCGAAGTGCGCGCGTGGATGCACGCGCACTTGCGGGGCGAGTTCGAGTCGCTCAAGGGCAGCGGGGGGCTCGGCGATGCGCGGTATGACCCGAAGCTCGCCAAGCGCTGGGAGCAGGAACTCGCGCGCGGACACTGGGTGGGCATCGGCTGGCCGCGGGAACACGGCGGCCGTGCACTGCCGTTGTCGCAACAGGTGGTCTTCCACGAAGAGTACGTGCAGGCGGGCGGCCCCGGGCGCCTCGGGCACATCGGCGAGACGCTGCTCGCCCCGACACTGATGGCTTTCGGCACGCCGGCGCAGCAGCAGCGCTTCCTGCCCGGGATCCTCGCCGGCACGGAATACTGGGCGCAGGGCTACTCGGAACCGAATGCGGGCTCGGATCTCGCGAACGTGCAGACGCGCGCCCGCCTCGAGGGCGACAGCTGGGTGATCGACGGCCAGAAGACCTGGACCTCGTGGGCCCACGAGTCCGACTGGATCTTCGTGCTCGCGCGCTGCGAAGCGGGCTCGCAGCGCCATCGCGGCCTCGTGATGCTGCTCGTGCCGCTCGCGCAGGACGGCGTCACGATCCGCCCGATCAGGCAGATCACCGGCGATTCGGAGTTCAACGAAGTGTTCTTCGCCGGGGCCCGCACCGAGGGCGCGCTGCACCTCGGTGCACCCGGCGAGGGCTGGAAGGTGGCGATGGCCCTGCTCGGCTTCGAGCGCGGCGTGTCGACACTCGGCCAGCAGGCCGGGTTCGAGCGCGAAATGGCTTTCCTGCTCGCGTTGGCGCAGCGAAACGGCGCGGCGCGGGATCCCGTCATGCGCCAGCGCATCGCGCAGGCCGCCGTGACGCTCGATGCCTTGCGCTGCAATGCGCTGCGCGTGCTCGCCCAGGGCGAAGCAGCCGCCGATGGCGCGCCGGTCGCGCGCGAGGCCTACATCGCGAAGTATGTGTGGTCGAACTGGCGGCGCGATTTCGGCGCCCTCGCCGCCGACGTGCTCGGCGCGGCCGCGACGCTGACCGACGACGATCCGCTGGCGCGGAAGCTGCGGCAGGTCTGGCTCTTCAGCCGTTCGGATACGATCTACGCCGGCACCAACGAGATCCAGCTGAACCTGATCGCCGAGCGCGCGCTCGGCATGCCGCGTTGAGCGCGGGAACCCACAGGCGAGCATCGCAATCATGAAACCGTCACCTGATTACGTTCCCGGGCACCAGCTGCTGCAGGGCAAGACCGTGCTGGTCACCGCCGCTGCAGGCGCCGGCATCGGCTTTGCGGTCGCCAAGCGCTGCGCCGAAGAGGGTTGCCGCGGTCTCGTCGTGAGCGACATCCACGAGCGCCGGCTCGCCGAGGCGGTGACCGCGATACGACGCGAGACCGGCCTCGAGGCGGTGCACGGCCAGTTGTGCGATGTCTCGAAGGAGGCGGACGTGCAGTCGCTGTTCGCGTTCGCGCAGGCGACGCTCGGCGACATCGACGTACTGATGAACAATGCGGGCCTCGGCACGAGCCGGCGCATCGTCGAGATGGCCGACGAGGAATGGTCCAGGGTCATCGACATTACGCTCACGGGCACTTTTCGCATGACGCGCGCCGCGATGAAGGTGATGCAGCCGCGCGGGCGCGGGGTCATCGTCAACAACGCCTCGGTACTCGGCTGGCGCGCCCAGGCCGAGCAGGCGCATTACGCCGCGGCCAAGGCCGGCGTGATGGCGCTGACCCGCTGTGCAGCGATCGAGGCGGCGGAGTTCGGCGTACGCATCAATGCAGTCGCGCCGTCGATCGCAATCCACGCGTTCCTGCGCAAGTCCGCGTCCGAGGAACTGCTGGCGCAGTTGTGCGCGCGCGAAGCGTTCGGGCGCGGCGCCGAGCCCTGGGAAGTGGCCAACGTGATGGTCTTTCTCGCGAGCGACTACTCTTCTTATATGACCGGCGAGGTGGTTTCGGTCAGTTCGCAGCACGCCTGAGGGGGGATAGCACGATGGCAGAACGTTTCGACTCGGTGGCGAGCGTCCTCGCCGCGACAGGCCGCGATCTCGGCCGCACCGACTGGATGACGCTCACGCAGGATCGCATCAACCTTTTCGCCGATGCGACCGACGATCACCAGTGGATCCACGTGGACGAGGCGCGCGCGGCCGAAGGGCCGTTCGGCGGCTGCATCGCGCACGGCTATCTCACCCTCAGCCTCGCGAGCAAGTTCCTGCCGGAACTCGTTGCCTACGACCGGCTGAAGATGGGCGTGAACTACGGTTGCGAGCGGGTGCGTTTTCCCGCCCCCGTGCGCGCGGGAGCGCGCATCCGCGGGCACGGCGCGGTGGTGGCGGCCGAGGCCGTGAAGGGCGGGGGCGTGCAGGTCACGATCCGCGTCACCGTCGAGATCGAAGGCGGAGGCAAGCCCGCCTGCGTCGTCGACACGATCAGCCGGTTGTTTTTCGAGTGAGGACCCGCCCATGAGCCTGGCAGAAGCCGTCATCGTCTCGACCGCGCGCACGCCGATCGGCCGCGCGTATCGCGGTGCATTCAACGACACCGAGGCGCCGGTGCTCGGCGGTCACGTGATCCGTGCGGCACTCGAGCGTGCCGGTGTCGACGGCGCCGACGTCGACGACGTGATCCTCGGCATCGCCGCCCAGCAGGGCACACAGGGCTACAACCTCGGGCGCCTGTGCACCTACACCGCGGGCCTGCCGGACAGTGTCGGCGGCATGACGATCGATCGCATGTGCGCGTCGGGTCTCGCCGCGATCGCGAGCGCCGCGAAGAGCATCATGGCCGGCGAGCACAAGGTCGCCGTCGCGGGAGGACTCGAGTCGATCTCGCTGACGCAGAACAAGCACAAGAATGCCTGGCGTGCCCAGTCGAAGGCGGTGCTCGAGGCGATGCCGACCGCCTATATCCAGATGATAGAGACCGCGGAACTCGTGGCCGAGCGCTATGGCGTCGCACGCGCCGCGCAGGACGAGTTTGCGCTCGAGAGCCAGCTGCGCACGGCGCAGGCGCAGCGCGCCGGGATCTTCGACGACGAGATCGTGCCGCTGCCGAGCGTCAAGCAGCTGTTCGACAAGGAAGGCAATCCGGCCGGCACGGAAGCCGTGACTCTGGCGCGCGACGAGGGCAACCGCCCCGACACCACGCACGAGAGCCTCGCGGCGCTGAAGCCCGTGTGGAAGAACGGCCAGTGGGTGAAGGAGGGCCGGTACATCACGGCGGGCAATGCCTCGCAGCTGTCCGACGGCGCCAGCGCGTGCGTCGTGATGAGCCGTGATGAAGCGGATCGCCGTGGGCTGCGCCCGCTCGGCGCCTATCGCAGCATGGCGGTCGCGGGCTGTCGCGCCGATGAAATGGGCATCGGGCCGGTGTTCGCCGTGCCGAAACTGCTGCGCCAGACCGGGCTCTCGGTCGCCGACATCGGCCTGTGGGAGGTCAACGAGGCCTTCGCCTGCCAGGTGCTCCACTGCCGCGACACGCTCGGCATCCCGAACGATCGACTCAACGTCAACGGCGGCGCGATCGCGATCGGCCATCCGTTCGGCATGTCGGGCGCGCGCCTCGTGGGCCACGCGCTGCTCGAGGGCCGCCGCCGCGGCGTCCGCCATGTCGTCGTCAGCATGTGCATCGGCGGTGGCATGGGAGCGGCGGCGCTGTTCGAGGTGCTCTGACGAGGCCGCGCCGCGCGGCGGGCGCAATCAGGACTCGGGTACCTGCGGTGCCCATGGCACGCCGTTGATGTGGCTGCCGCCGTCGACGAACAAGGTGTTGCCCGTCACATAGCGGCTGTCCTCGCTCGCAAGGAACAGCGCCGCGCCACCGATGTCGGCCTCCGGATCGCCCATGCGGCCCATGGGATTGAGCTTCAGCATTTCCGCGGCGTTGCCGGGATTGGCGGCCGCGAATCGCCTGTAAGCCTCGGTGGCCGCGCCCGGGCAAATCGCGTTGCAGCAGATCTGGTACGTCGCCCACTCGCGCGCGGCCGTGCGCGTGAGCGTGCGCAGCGCTTCCTTCGCCATGTTGTAGTCCACCGTGAACGGGTGGGCATTGACACCATTCAGTGAACACAGGTTGATGATGCGCCCCCAGCGGCGGGCACGCATGAACGGAAACACGGCCTGCATCGCCCAGAGCGCCGATTGCACGCCGAGGCGCCAGGCGTGGTCGAGATCGTCGTCGGCCTGCTGCTCGACGCGAGCCGCGAATGGCCCGCCTTTGCGCCGCGCCCAGGCGTTGTTCACGAGGATGTCGACCGTCCCGAAGCGATCATGGGCCGCGCGCACCATCGCCTCGACATCGGCTCGCCGGCTGACGTCGGCAGCCACGAAAAGCGCGCGTGCCCCGAAATCGTGCTGCAGCTCCGCCGCGGCCTGCGCACCGGCATCGACGTCGTACTCGGCGAGCACGAGCGCGGCGCCTTCGGCCGCGAAACGGCGCGCGATCCCCTTGCCGATGCCGGCGCCCGCGCCGGTGACGATCGCCACGCGATCCTGCAGCCGGGTCATCGGTTCGCCAGCCGGGGCGCGCGGCGACGTGGCCGTTCAGGGACCAGGCGAGCCGTGCTCCCCGACAGGGGGCCGGGCGGGTTCGCTGCGAACAGCGCGCGGTAGAAAAGGACTGCGAGCCAGTCGGCCATGTCCTCCGGTGTGAGCGGCAGGTCGCGCAGAGCCGGGTTGCGCAGCAGGTAGCGTTCACGCAGCGCCGCC
Source organism: Steroidobacteraceae bacterium (assembly GCA_050249415.1). Taxonomy (GTDB): domain Bacteria; phylum Pseudomonadota; class Gammaproteobacteria; order Steroidobacterales; family Steroidobacteraceae; genus CADEFQ01. Next base: position 94,497 of record JBFWQO010000009.1, on the reverse strand, counting down.
TCCGAGATCCCGCCGAGCGCGTAGGCGAGCAGCAGTGCCTCGGCCGGTGTCAGCGCCGCTTGCGGGAAGAGGCGTGGCAGCCGGGCCGACAGCAACTCGAGCTGCGACTGGTAGAAGCTGCGTAACTGGGTGCGAAACGGCCGGTACTCGTCCGCCAGCTGGTTCATCGCCCGCACGAGCCCAGGGCGCAGCGCGTGATTGGCGACCGAAGGCTGGATGTGTGCGCGGATCCGCCCCATCCAGTCGCCACGGCCCACGCCCTGCTCGATGCGCGCCGTGTCACCGAGCTCCGCCAGCACCTCGCCGAGGATTTCCGCAGCCAGCGTCCGCAGGTCGGGAAAATAGCGGTGGAAGAGGCCGGCCGCGACCCCGGCTTCGCGTGTGACGTCCGCGACCGTGAGCTGGCTGTAGCCCTTGCGCTCGAGCACCCGGCGAGCGGCCGCCTTGAGCCGTTCCCGGGTGGCGCGGCCCCGGCTGCCGAGGCGGGTGCTCTGCACGGGCGGGCGTTTGCGGCTGTGGATGCGCGGCATAGTTGAATCTATATTCAACTACAAATACCCTAGGCGCAAGATCGGCAGGAGGATCACGCATGACCCCCGAAGAGACGAGGGCCTTCGAGACCCTGGTGCGCACCTATGTGGGCCGCGAAATGGGGCCGCCCAGGCGCGGCCACGACGACGTCAACGCCGCCATGATCCGCCACTGGACCGAAGTGACCGGTGACGAAAACCCCCTGTACACCGACGCGCAGTTCGCGGCCGCATCGGCCAGGCAGGGCATCATCGCGCCCCCGACCATGCTCGCGATCTGGGCCATGGAGGGCTACCCGATGGCCGGCGCGCAGACGGGCAGCGGCAACGTGCAGCGCGACCTGCACAATGTCTTCGAGGCGCACGGCTTCACGGGCGTGCTCGGCACGAACACGATCACCGAGTTTTACCGCGACTTGCGGCCGGGCGATGCGGTCATCGCGCACACGACCATCGACAACATCTCGGAACGCAAGAAGACGGCGCGGGGTGTCGGCTACTTCATCGAGACGGTCACGAACTTCACCGACCAGCATGGCGAGCCCGTGGGTCGCCAGGTATTCCGGACACTGAGGTTCGCTCCGAACGCCGAGGCGCTCGCGGCGAGCGGCGGCGCCCCGGCAGGCGAGGCGGCCGCCCCCGAAGTGCCGACCCGCATACCGTCGCCGCGCGGCCACGACAATGCGTGGTGGTGGGAGGCGATCGACCAGGGCAGGCTGCTGATCCAGCGCTGCAAGGGTTGTGGCACCCTCCGCCACCCGCCGCGCCCGATGTGCGGGGCTTGCCAGTCCCTCGACTGGGACAGCGTGGAATCCTCGCTCGAGGGCGAAGTATTCAGCTACACGGAAGTCAGCTACCCGAAGTTCCCCGGCTATCCGTCTCCGCTCCTCTGCGGGCTCATCCAGCTGCGCGAAGGCACGCGGATCGTCGCGAACATCGCCGGTTGCGAACCCGGGCAGGTACGGGTCGGCATGAAAGTGAAGGGCAAGGTGGAACGCGTCGACGCGAAGACCGTGCTGCCGAACTTCTACCCCGCCTGAGTACAGGACAGCGAGCGAAAGCCATGAACAAGAGCACACGGAGCATCGGCAGCGTCGCCCTCGGCGAGCGGTTGCCGCCCCTCAGGATCGACGTCACGGCGGGCCTCATCGTCGGGGGCGCGATCGCCTCGCGCGATTTCACGCCCGTGCACCACGAGAAGGCTGCGGCCCAGGCCGCCGGCCTGCCGGACATCTTCATGAACATCCTGACGAGCAATGGCCTGATGGCCCGTTTCGTCACCGACTGGACCGGCCCGGAAGCCGCGATCAAGCGCATCGACGTGAAGCTCGGCGCGCCGAACCTGCCGGGAATGGTCATGACCATCACCGGCGAGGTGACGGCGAAGGACGATGCCGCGGGCACGGTGGATATCAGCGTCAGCGGCGACAACAACGTCTGGGGCAATCACATGGCCGGCATGGTGCGCGTCGCGCTGCCGAGGGGGGGCTGAGACATGGCTGCGAAGATTGCGGACCAGGCGGCCATCGTCGGCATCGGCTCGACGGAATTCTCCAAGGACTCGGGTCGTTCGGAGCTCGCGCTCGCGGCCGAGGCCGTCAGGAAGGCGCTGGACGATGCCGGATTGAAGCCGTCGGACGTCGACGGCCTCGTGACGTTCACGATCGACCAGAACGAGGAGGTCGACGTCGCGCGGGCGACGGGTTGCAACGATATCCGCTTCTTCAGCCGCGTGCCGTACGGCGGCGGTGCGGCCACCGGAACATTGCTGCAGGCCGCGATGGCTGTGGCGACGGGCGTGGCGCAGACCGTCGTCTGTTACCGCGCGCTGAACGGCCGCTCCGGCCAGCGCTACTCGGCCGGTGTATCGGGCAACCTGATCACCGGCAGCGCGATCCACTACGGCTACTACATGCCGTTCGGGCTCCTGACCCCCGCGTCATGGGTCGCGATGTTCACCCGGCGGTACATGCACGTCACGGGCTGTACGCAGGATGCCCTGTTCGAAGTGGCGCACTCGACGCGCGAATATGCGGTGAACAACCCCGCGGCCTTTTTCTACCAGCGGCCCTTCACGCGCGCCGAGTACGACGCCGGCAAGAAGATCTGCGATCCGCTCAAGCTCTTCGATTGCTGCCAGGAAAGCGACGGTGGTTGCGCGATCGTGGTCACGACACCGGAACGCGCGCGGCACCTGCGACAGCCTGCGGTCGCGATCCGCGGCGTCGCGCAGTGCCTCGCGAAGGACCAGGAGGAGATGACGTCGTTCTACCGCCCGGAGATCGCGCGGATTCCCGAGATGGATCTCGCCGCCGCGGAAGCCTATGCGCAGTGCGGTCTCACGGCGAAGGACATCGATGCGGCGGTGATCTATGACGCGTTCACGCCGATCGTACTCTGGCAGCTCGAATCGTGGGGGTTCTGCCGGTACGGCGAGGCGGCCGACTTCGTCAAGGCCGGGAATCTCCGGCCGGGTGGCCGACTGCCGAGCAATACGCACGGCGGGCAGTTGTCGGAGGCGTACATCCACGGCGTGAACGGTATCGTCGAGGCCGTGCGGCTCGTGCGCGGCACGTCGGTCAACCAGCCGAAGAAGGCGGTGAATCATGCGCTGGTGACGTCGGGCGTGGGTGTGCCCACCGGGGGCGCGATACTGGGACGCCTGTAATGGATTTTTCGGTGTCGGAAGAGCAGGAGGCCATCGGCGCCCTGGCGGCGACGGTGTTCTCCGACTACTGCAGCGATGAGAAGATCCAGCAGTTCTGGGCGGGCGATGCACCGTTCGACGACGCGTTGTGGCGCAGCCTCCGGGAAGGCGGTCTCGCGGCATTGATCCTGCCCGAGGCGCTGGGCGGCAGTGCGCTCGGCATCACCGAACTTTGCATCGTGCTCGAGATGCAGGGGCGCCACCTGGCGCCGGTTCCGCTGTGGTCGCACCAGTTGGCGGTCGCCGCGATCGCGCGATATGCCGCCGGCGATGCGGTGCGCGCCCACTGGCCGGCCGTGACCGACGCCACGCAGATCGCCACGCTCAGTGTCGAGGGCCTGCACGGCAGTCGCGGCCTGGCCTTGCACGCCGGGCGCACGGCAGGTGGATGGCGACTGCGCGGCCGCGCCGTCGCGGTGCCGCTCGCGGCGCAGGCGGCGGTTGCGCTGCTGCCGGCGCAAACGGACGAGGGCGTGCGGCTGGTCGCCATCGACCTGACGCAGCCCGGCATCGGAAAGTTGGACGGCCGGATGACGCACCACGAACCGGCGGCCGATCTCGTGTTCGTCGACCTGCCAGTGCCGGCCGGCGCCGCACTCGACGCCTCAGCCCTCGGGTGGCTCGAACCGCGTGTGGCCGCGTGCCTCGGCGCACTGCAGCTCGGCGTGACGGACGAGGCATTGAAACGGGTCGTGGCCTATACGAGCGAGCGCCGGCAGTTCGGCCAGCCCATCGCCGCTTTCCAGGCGATCTCGCAGAAGGCGGCCGACTGCCTGATCGATGTCGAAGCGCTGCGGTCCTCGCTGTGGCAGCTGCTCTGGCAGCTCGATTCGGGTCTCGATGCGGCCGGCAGTGCCGCGGTGGTCAGGGCCTGGACCTGCGACACCGGCCATCGCGTGACGCACGCCGCGCAGCATATGCACGGTGGCATCGGCGCCGACATCAGCTATCCGATCCACCGCTACACGTACTGGAGCCGCGCCCTCGAGATTGCGTGCGGCGGTATTTCCGCGAACCTTGCGGTGCTCGGGGAGTGGCTCGGCACTCCGGCGCTCACGGAGGCGGGCGGCTGAGCCGCGCCGGGGACCGACCGCCATGTATGTGAACCTCACGCCCGGACAGCAGGCGCTGAAGCGCGAAATCCGCGACTACTTCGCGAGCATCGTCACGCCCGGCTACGGCGAGCTGATCCACGATTACCGCAACCCGCAGCGCCTCGCGAGCTACAAGGGCCTGATCCGCACGATGGGCCGCGACGGCTGGCTGGCCGTCGGCTGGCCGAAGCAGTTCGGCGGCAAGGGGTACACCCCGCTCGAGCAACTGATCTTTTTCGAGGAGGCATTCCTCGCCGGCGTCGTATTGCCGTTCGTCACCATCAACACGGTGGCGCCCGCACTCATGGAGCACGGCTCGGACGCCCATCGCAGGCAATTCCTGCCTGGCATCGCCGCGGGCGAGATCCACTTCGCAATCGGCTACACCGAGCCGTCGGCCGGCACGGATCTCGCGTCGCTGAAGACGACTGCGCTGCAGGGGAGCGACGGTTTCATCGTCAATGGCCAGAAGATCTTCACATCGGATATCGACGCCGCGGACTATGTCTGGCTCGCCTGCCGCACGGATCCCGCGCAGGTGAAGCACAAGGGCATCTCCGTGCTGATCGTCGATGCGAAGGCGCCAGGCGTGTCCTTCACGCCGATCTACACGGTCGGCCACCAGACCTTCGCGAGTTATTTCAGCGATGTCCACGTGCCCGGCGACAGGCTCGTCGGCGCGCTGCACGGCGGGTGGAAGCTGATCACCGCGCAGCTGAATCACGAGCGCATCGGCCTCGGGGCTTTCGGGATCAAGTCGCGCGGCTGCTTCCTGCGCACGCTCGCGTGGGCACGCGAGCCCGACGAGGCCGGTCGTCGACCGATCGACCGGCCATGGGTGGCGGCGGCGCTGGCGGAGTGCTACCAGAAGCTCGAGGCGATGCGCCTGCTCAATTACCGGATGGCGGCCGACGTCACGCAGGGTCGCATCGACGTGGGGCTCGCATCGGCCGCGAAGGTGTTCGGCACCGAGACGCCGATCGCGGTCTTCCGCAAGCTGCTCGAAGTGGTGGGCTCCGGCGGGCTGTACCGCCGCGGCAGCCCGGCCGCGGTGCTCGCCGCGAAGCTCGAGGAGGAATACCGCCTCGCGCTGATCAACACCTTCGGCGGCGGCGTCAACGAACTGCTGCGCGACATCGCCTCGCAGTTCGGCCTCGGCATGCCGAGAGCGGCGCGCTGATGGCGGCGTTGCGCTATCCCTTCGAGCCGCCCGCCTGCAATGGCGAGCTGATCGACGTGGTGCCGGATCGCATCCGGTGGCTGCGCATGCCATTGCCGATGGCGCTGAACCACATCAACCTCTACCTCGTCCGCGATGGCGACGGCTGGCGCATCATCGATACCGGCTTCGACACGCGCGCGACACGAGACCTGTGGGAACAGATCCTGCCGGCGCTGCGCGCCCCGATCACGGGCGTCGTGTGCACGCACCATCACGGCGATCACAGCGGCCTTGCGGGCTGGCTCACCGAGAAGCTGCGCGTGCCGCTGTACATGAGCCGCACCGAATATTTCGCGATGCGGTTGCTCCGCGATCCGTCGCTCAATTCATGGGAGTACCAGGCTTACTTCCGGCACGCCGGGCTGACCGACGAGCAGACCGCGGGTTTCACGCAGGCACTGGCACAGTTCTTCACGCGTTCGCAACCCGCGATGGCACACCGCCGCCTGCGGGACGGCGGCACACTCGTCATCGGCGAGCATCGCTGGGCGCTGCGCGCCGGGGAGGGGCATTCGCCCGAGCACATCGCACTCTATTGCGAAGAACTCGGCATCCTGCTGAGCGGCGACCAGCTGCTCGGCCGCATCACCCCCAATGTCGGCGTGCTCCCGTTCGAGCCCGAGGCCAATCCGCTCGAGGACTGGCTGGCTTCGCTCGACCGCATTGCCGAACTGCCGGACGAAACCCTCGTGCTGCCCGCGCACGAGCTGCCTTTCCACGGCCTGCGGACGCGCGCCGCCGAACTGCAGCAGCATCATCACCATGTACTCGACCGGGTGTGGGGCCTGTGCGCGGAGCGGTCCGATACCGTCTACGGCCTGTCGCGACGTCTGTACCCGAATCGCCCGAATGCACTCGACACGATCCTGGCCATCGGCGAGACGATGGCCCATCTCGCCTACCTGCTCGCGCAAGGCCGCATCGTGCGCACGCTCACGGCCGCGGGCAGCCACGAGTACCGGATCTGCGATGCCTGAAACCATGAAGGAGTCACGCCATGCGTGAAGCGGTCATCATCGAAGCCTGCCGCACCCCGATCGCCCGCGGCAAACCCGTCGTCGGGGAACTGTCCGGCCTGCACGTGACGCGGCTGCTGTCGGCCACGTTCGACGAGCTGGTGCGACGCACGGGTATCGATCACGCCGATGTCGACCTCGTGGCCGGCGGCTGCGTCACGCAGGCCGGCGAGCAGTCGAACAACATCGTGCGCCACGCCTGGCTGTCGATGGGCAGGAACTACGGCACCGGCGGCTATACCGTCGATGCGCAATGCGGCTCGGCGCAGGCCTGCAATCACCAGGTCTCCGCGCTGGTCGGCGCGGGATCGATCGATATCGGCATCGCCTGCGGAGTCGAAATGATGAGCCACGTGCCGCTCGGCGCGAATGCCGTGAACGGGCCCGGTTATTTCATTCCGCCCGAGTGGCCGTGGGATACCGCGCAGACCCAGTTCGAGATGGCCGAGCGGATCGCGAAGAACCGCGGCCTCACGCGCGAGATGACCGACGCCTTCGCGTGCGAATCGCAGCGGCGCGCCAAGCTCGCCTGGGCCGAAGGGCGCTTCGATCACGAGGTCGTCAAGGTCGAAGCGCCGGTCCTGGGCGAGGACGGCAAGCCGACGGGCGCCACCCGGATCGTGAGCCGCGACCAGGGTTTGCGCGACACGACGATGGAGGGCCTCGCGCAGCTGAAGCCGTTGATGCCGGGCGGCATCATCACCGCGGGCAGCAGCTCGCAGGTCTCGGACGGCGCGGCGGCGGTGCTGTGGATGAGCGCCGACGAGGCGAAGCGGCGCGGCCTTAAGCCCCGGGCGCGCATCGTCACCGATTGCCTCGTCGGGGCGGACCCGTATTACGGGCTCGACGGCCCGGTCGATGCGACGGCACGCCTGTTCGCGCGCAGCGGCATGACGCTCGGCGACATCGATCTCGTCGAGATCAACGAGGCCTTCGCCTCGGTCGTGCTCTCGTGGGCGCAGGTCTACGATGCCGACATGAGCAAGGTGAACGTCAACGGCGGCGCCATCGCGCTCGGCCATCCGGTCGGCTCGACCGGCGCGCGCCTCCTCTGCACGGCGCTGCACGAGCTGGAGCGGCAGGACAAGACGACGGCGCTCGTCACGATGTGCTGCGGCGCCAACGTCGGCACCGGCACGATCATCGAGCGCCTCTGAACGGCACGGAGAGGGAGAGGGTGATGGGAGACTTGAGCGGCAAGGTGGCCATCGTGACCGGCGCAGGCGCGGGCCTCGGGCGCGAGGAGGCGCTGCAACTCGCGCGCCAGGGCGCGCGCGTGGTCGTCAACGATATTCCCGCGGCGCGGGACAAGACGCAGGAAGTGGTCGACGCGGTCAAGGCGCTCGGCAGCGAGGCTGTCGCCGTGCTCGGCGATTGCGCGGACACCGCGGACGCCGGCCGCGTCTTCAAGACGGCGCTCGGGAAGTTCGGCGACGTCAACATCGTCGTCAACAACGCGGGCTTCACCCGCGACAAGACACTCTATGGCATGACCGACGAGGAGTTCGATTCGGTCGTGCGCGTGCACCTGCGCGGGCACTTCGTCAACATGCGTAATGCCGCGCAATACTGGCGCGAAAAGGCGAAATCCGGACCGGTCTACGGTCGCCTCGTGAGCACGGCGTCGGAAGCGATGCTGTTCGCCGCGCCGGGCCAGCCGAACTATGCGCCGGCCAAGGCGGGCATCGTGTCGCTCGCGATCGGCGCCGCGGCGCTGCTGCAGAAGCTCGGGGTCACGAGCAACGTGATCCTGCCGCGCGCGCGCACCGCGATGACGGCGAACATGCCGCACGCGCACCTGTTCGCCGCGCCGGCGGAGGGCTTCGACGTGTTCAGCCCGGCGAACGTCGCGCCGATGGTGGGCTACCTCGCATCGCCGCAGGCGGCGCACATCTCGGGCGAGGTGTTCGTCGTGTGGGGTAATCGCGTGACGATCGTGCAGCGCCCGCGGCTCGACGTTTTCTACGACAACCCGAAGGGTGGGCAATGGACGCCCGAGGACCTGCATGCGACGCTGGCCGGATACTTCACTGCCGACCACAAAAGCGTGGTCGACGGTTACGCCCTGCCGCCGCAGTGACACGGGAATATCATGGACACTGAACGACGGCAGATCCGCTTCGACGACCTGGACGCACTCACCGCGGCGGTCGGTCCCGAGTTCACCGCATGGGGCCCGCCGTTTCGTGTCACGCAGGAGTTGATCACGGCTTTTGCGCGCATGACGCACGACGAGTTCTGGCTGCATGTCGACCCCGAACGGGCGCGGCGCGACAGTCCGACCGGAACCACGATTGCGCACGGCTTTCTGGTACTGTCACTCGTCCCGGCGCTCGGCGCGCAGAGCCCGATCGACATCACGGGCTTCAAGCGCGCGTTCAATGCGGGCCTCGATCGCGTGCGCTTCGTGCGGCCGGTCCCGGTCGACAGCGAGATCATCGGCCGCATGCGCCTCGCCGAGGCGCGCGCGGGTACGCGGGGAACCCGCGTCAAGTACGAGGTCCAGGTGCAGGTCGTCGGCGACACGGGCCCGGCCCTGTCGTACGAACTGCTCGTCGCGTACGAGTGAGGCGGCCGGCCTACCTCAAATGAGGGTTGACGGCCGGAGCCTGCCATCGCAAAAGGCACGAGGTATCAACCTGAGGGGCGACCCATGGCAAATCGCGACAAGATGCAGAAGCCCGAATGGATGAACGACGAGGAGTGGGCCTGGTTCAAGGAGCGCACAGCCTCGCTGGACCTGATCAGGAGCGACGCCCACGCGGACGTCGAGGCCTATCTCGCGAATCCCGCGGGTCGCGCGAGCGGCAAGACCGCGCAAGGCGGCTTCCCGACGCTGCTCCTCACGACGGTCGGGCGCAAATCCGGCGAGAAGCGCACGACTCCGGCCGTGTTCATGCGCAGCGGCGCGAACCTGGTCGTCGTCGGGTCGCTGGCCGGTTACGACCAGGATCCGGCGTGGGTGCTCAATCTCAATGCCAACCCGAAGTGCGAGCTGCAGCTCGATTTCGACAGGTACACGGCGACATCGAGGGATGCCACCGGGGAGGAGCGCAAGGCGATGTGGCCGCAACTGGTGAAGACATTCCCGGCGTGGGGCTACTTCCAGATGCAGACCGAGCGGCCGTTCCCGATCAAGATCCTGACGCCGACGGGCCCGATCCCGGCCGCCTGACATCCCGAACAATCCGAGGAAAGCAGAATGAGCGAAGCGCATTTCGAGCACCTGTTCACGCCGCTGCAGGTGGGGCCGATGCGGGTGCCGAACCGGATCTGCGAGACGACGAACACCATCAATTCGTCGATGGTGCCGGGCATGATCGACGAACACTTCATCGCGCACCACGTCGCCAAGGCGCGCGGCGGCACCGGCTGGATCGGCAGCGAGACCTGGCTGCTCGACGTACCGTTCCCGCCGAACACGCCGGACGAGATCGGCCTGTCGATCGGCTGCGCCTCGCACGGCGCGGCGTACCAGTACCCGGCGTTTGCCGAGGGCATGAAGAAGTTCGTCGACGAAGTGCATCAGGCCGGATCGGTCGCGATCGTGCAGCTGACGCAGCTCACCTCGGCGTGGGGGCCCTCGGCGGTACCGATGATCGGTGCGCAGTCCTATACGCCGCACGTGCTGGGCGAGGCGGAGATCGAATTCTGCATCAACGCCTATGCCGACGCCGCCGCCGTGGCCAGGACGGTCGGCGCGGACGGTGTCGAGATGCACTGCGCCCATGAAACCATGGGGCATGCGTTCCTGTCGCCCGTCAGCAACCGGCGCACCGACCGCTGGGGTGGCGGCCCGGCCGAGCGCACCCGTTTCGTAGTCGAGGTGCTGAGGCGCATCCGCGCCCGCATCGGGGACTCGCTCGCCGTCGGCATCCGCATCAGCGCGCAGGAGTTTCGCCAGGGCGGCTACGACAACATGGAAATGCGCGAGATGCTCTACGCGATCGCGGAGACGGGGCTCCTCGATTTCGCGGACATCGACACGGGCCACTGCTGGGGCGCGCCGTCCTACGTGCCGAACTCCTACTACCCGCACGCCGAACACCGCGAGGCGGGCAAGGCCGCCAAGGCCGACCTGTCGGAACTCGACAGGAAGGTCGCGATCCTCTTCACCGGGCGCATCAACGATCCGGTGCTGGCGGAGAGCCTGATCAAGGAGGGCTACTGCGACCTCGTGGGCATGGTGCGCGCGGGTATCGCCGATCCCGAGTTCGCCAACAAGGCGCGCGAAGGGCGGCTCGGCGAGATCCGCCGCTGCATCGCCTGCACGCGCTGCATCGACGAGGCGTCCGAGCCGCTGTACATCCCGTACACCCCGACGTGCTCGATCAATCCGGTCATCGGCAACGAGCTGCGCTGGCAGAACGAATACAAGCCCGCCGCGCAGGCCAAACGCGTCGTGGTCGTCGGCGGTGGGCTCGCCGGTTGCGAGGCCGCGCGGATTGCGGCCCAGCGCGGCCATAAGGTGACCCTGCTCGAGCAGGGCAAGCGCCTCGGCGGCCAGCTGCGGCTCGCGGCGCAGGCGCCGGGGCGCGATTCGTTCGAAGACCAGATCTACTTCGAAGAGAATGAAATGAAGCGTACCGGCGTCGACGTGCGCCTCGAGGCCCGCGCCGATGCGGCGGCCATCAAGGCCCTGAAGCCGGACGCCGTGGTCATCGCCACGGGCGCCGTGCCGCGCGTGCCGCACGATGTGGTCGGCCTCGAGCTGCCGCATGTCGTGCAGGGCTGGGAAGTCCTGGAGGGCGTCGCGAGGACCGGCAAGCGCGTCGCGGTCGTGTCGCAGGAGGATTACTACGACACGCCATGCGTCGCGGATTTCCTCGCGAGCAAGGGCAAGGAAGTCACGGTCTTCCACAAGAACGTCCATCTCGGCTGGGAGGTCGCGAGGTATTCGCTCGCGATGGTGATCGCCCGCATGGAGACGCTCGGGGTCACCACCGTGCCGAACGTGACCCTGCGGAAAATCGACGCCGCCGGACTCGAGTTCGTCTCGGCGGTGGGCGACAAGACCTCACGCTACGATGGCTTCGACAGCGTGGTGCTCGTGTACGGCGCCGTGCCCCGGCCGGATCTCTACGACCAGCTGAAGGCCGAGGGTGGGGCCGCGCAGTTGTTCCTGGCCGGCGCGGCGTGGTTGCCCCGCCGCATGGCGGAGGCCACGCGGCACGGCGCCCACATCGGGCTCGCGATCTAGCCGGGTCGCCCGGCACCGTGCCGGGCGCTCATCTCGAGGTCGTCGCGACGCGCTTGCCGGCCTGGCGCCCGAAGAAGGTGGCGTCGCCGAGGGAAGTGCCCGAGCTGTAGCCGACGCCCCAGCGGGGCAGGCCGCAGGCCGTTCGCCCGGCGGCAAACAGCCCCGGGATGACCGTGCCGTCCGTGTCTTTCACTTCGCCTGTCGGCAGCGTGTCGAGCCCGCCGAGCGTGAACGCGGAATAGAAGCAGTGATCGATGCGGCAGTCGAGCGCGACGAAGGGCGGTTCATCGAGCGCCTTCAGCCACTGCGTACCCTTGTGGAACAGCGGATCGGCTCCTTGCGCGGCGTGGCGGTTGTAGACGGACACCGTGGACACCAGCGCGCCTTGCGGCAGCGCGAGTTCGCGTTCCACTTCCTCCCAGGTGTCGCCCGCAGCGCCGATTTCGATGCGCACCGCCGAATGGAACGGGCCCGTTTCGTAGCTCGCCTTGTCGGCGAGCAGCCAGATCCGGTCGCCGCCCTGCTGCAGGGCGATCGCGCCGACGCGGCCGTGGTACACGTCCTCGTTCACGAAGCGCTGGCCGCGCCCATTGATGAAGATGCCCTTGACGAGCGAGCCGGGTGGATACCAGGGCAGGGTGGTGAAACCCTCGGACATGTTGATCGCGCTGCCGCCGACACTCATGCCGAGGCGGATGCCCGAGCCGTCGTCCACGGTGCCGATCGGATACAGCGCCCGCAGCAGGTGCGGCGCATGACGCTGCACCATGTCGCGATTCATGATGAAGCCGCCCGCGCAAAGCACGACACCGCGCCGCGCGCGCACGAAGCGGACCTCGCCGTCGATGCGGGCGACGAGGCCGTGCACGTGCCGTCGCGGATCCGTGATCAGCGCGAGCGCGCGGGCGTTGTAGCGCACGTCCACGCCGGCCTCGACGACGCGCTTCGCCAGCACGTCCATGACGTACCGCCCCGCGCCGAGGCCGACGAACTTCGGCACGTGGCCACGTGGTGCGGGTTTCGCGCGCTGCGCGAAGGGCCACGCTTCCTCGCTGCCCGACCAGATCAGGCAGTCATCCGTCAGCGGCTCGACGCAGCGCTCGGCAATGTAGGAACTCTTGTACTCGACGCCTTGCGCGGTCAGCCAGTGGTAGTGCGCGAGGCTCTCGTCGGCGTACAGGCGTACCTTCGCGGCGTCGGCGTTCGGGCCGGTGCTCGCGAGCAGGTACTCGTACATGTCCTGCGTCGAGTCCTCGAACCCGAATGCGCGCTGGATGGGCGTGCCGCCGTTGCCCCCCATGTAGATCTCGCCCCCCGATAGCGCCGACGCCCCGCCGTTGCCGGCGGCGACCTCGAGCAGAGTCACGCGAGCACCGGCGCGCGCCGCCTCGAGCGCCGCCGCGGCGCCGGCCGCACCGAAGCCGACCACGACCGCATCGGTCTCGATGTCCCAGCGCCGGACCTTGTCGAGTGATACGGGATTGCCGGGAGCGTAGTTCACCCGCTACCCCGGCAACAATTCCACCGGGCCGGTGCGGGTCCACTGGACCACGAGGCGTCGATAGGCGATGCGCCACTCCGCGCCCCGGCGCACGAAGCGATCCTGGTAGCGGATCGCCCAATCGAGCGTCATCGGCCGACCCGCGTCGTCGACGAGACCGTGGCTGGCGATGCAGTAGGTCTCCCCACTCGCGCTGTCGCCAGCGATCGTGACCAGCTGGTTGAACACGCAGTGCATCGTGCCGCGGAACTGCTGCGCGAGCTGGCCGGGCACCGCACGGAGCTGTTCGTGCCCGGCGAAGCGGAAGCCCGGGCCCTCGACCACCGCGTCCTCGAGGAACAGCGAGGCGAACAGTGCGCCGTCGTTGCGATCGACCGCGGATGCGTACTGCTGCACGAGGCGGCGCAGCGCCCATTCGTCGATGAGGCTGTCGAGCTGGTGTGTACTCATGTGCCCGATCGTCTCACAACCCGGGTTCGCGCGCCGCGTGAAGGAGATACTCGCTGGTCGCAATCACATCGAGCCGGTCGAGGTCGATGAACTTCGCCGTGCTCGCGCGCATGCGTGCGGTTCGTCGCTGCAGTTCCTGCGCATCGCCGCCGCTGCCGAAGAACGCGTGAGGATCGCGCAGGCCCTCGATCGGGAAGCATTCCTCGACGATGCCGGCGACCGGCGGGCAGTCGGCCGCGAGCGGCATCACGACCACGTTCTGCACGTAGCGGAAATTGGCCTGCGTCTCGATCGCGACGCTCGTGTGCTCCGTGAACCAGATGCGGCGCCAATCGGTGGCGCCGAGGCGGGGCGGAATCTGCAGGAACGTCACCTGGCTGAACCCGGCGGTGCGCCCGCCTTCGCGGCCCGGATGCGCGACGTTCGGCAGGATGGTCGATTCGGCGACGACATAGCCGGCGCTGCGCACGAAAACCTCCCGGACGACCCGTTCGACCGGTGCGCGACGCCACGCGCTTGTGAGCCAGAATGAGACGATGCCGTCGGGCGGCGGCGTCATGCTCGCGATGCTGAAGTTTGCGAGCGCCCCCGCCAAATCGTCGAAATCGGTGATGTTGAACTGCAGCCGCGCGGCGCCGAGATCCGTAATCCGGGGCGCGACTTCCCCGACGAACCGGGCGCGGAGCGTCGCCGCGGGTTCATCGCCGCGCCAGAACGCGTACAGCAGCTTTTCCATTCGGCCGCGGTCAGCGGGCTGTGGCGGTACCGCCGGGTGCGCGCGAGCCGTTCATCGTGCTTCCCCGCGCAACGCGAAGCGCTGCACCTTGCCGGAGGCCGTGGTCGGCAGCGCGGCGACGATATGCACGCGGCGTGGCACCTTGTAATTCGCCATGTTCTCGCGGCTCCAGGCGATCAACGAGGCTTCGTCGAGCGTCGCGCCCGGGCGCAGGACGACGTAGGCGTGCCCGACCTCGCCCATGCGCTCGTCGGGTGCGCCGACGACGGCCACCTGCGCGATCGCCGGATGGGCGCCGAGCAGGTTCTCGATCTCCGCCGGGTAGCAGTTGAAGCCGCCGACGATGAACATGTCCTTCTTGCGATCCGTGATGCGCAGATAATCCGTCTCGTCCATCACGCCGATGTCGCCCGTGTGGAGCCAGCCGTCCGCGTCGATCGCCGCGCGCGTGGCCGCCGCGTCGTCGAAATAACCGAGCATCACGTTGTACCCGCGCACCAGCAACTCGCCTTCCGTGCCCCGCGGCAGCTCGCGGCCGGCTGCGTCGACGACACGGACCTCGACGCCCGGGATCGGGGCCCCGCACGTGCGCGCGATGCGCTCGGGGCTGTCGCCCGGGCGGCACATGCTCACGCAGCCCGTGGATTCCGTGAGGCCGTAGCCGGTGATCACGGTGCGAAACCCGAGCTCGGAGCGCATGCGCTCGATCAGCGTGACGGGCACGTTGGCGGCCCCGGTCACCGCGAGTCGCAGCGACGAGACGTCCACCGGCGCACGCTCGCGGCTCGTCAGCAGCGACTGGAACAGGGTGGGGGCGCCGGGCAGCACCGATATGCGGTCGTCCACGATGCGCTTCAGCACCACTTCGGCATCGAACACCGCGAGGGGCAGTATCGTCGCGCCGCGCAACAGGCAGGCGAGCCAGCCCGACTTGTAGCCGAACGCGTGGAAGAACGGGTTGACGATCAGGTAGCGGTCGCCGTGGGCGAGCCCGACGATCGTCGACCATGCATCGAACACGCGGATGTTCTGCGCGTGCGAGCTCATGACGCCCTTGGGCTGGCCGGTGGTGCCGGACGTGAACAGGATGTCCGCGACATCCTCGCCGCGCAGCCGCGCGAGACGGGCCGTCACCGCCGCCTCGTCGACGGATGCGCCGGCGGCGAGAAACGCATCCCAGTCTGGCCCGTCGAGCACGACGCGTCGCTCGAGCGCAGGGAGCGCCTCGCCCGCGAGCAGGTCCGCGTAGCGCGTGCCGAGCAGTTCCCCGACGTGGACGAGGACCCGCGCGCCGCTGCGGTTCAGGATATAGGCCGCTTCGCGCCCCTTGAGTCGCGTGTTGAGCGGCACGATGATGCCGCCGACCGCTTGCGCACCGAGTGCCGCAATGATCCAGCCGGCCTGGTTCGGCGCCCAGATCGCGACGCGATCGCCATGCTGCAGGCCGGAGGCGACGAACGCCGCTGCGGCGCGGCGGACGTCGGCCTCGAGTTCAAGGAAGGTCCAGTGCCGGCCGGCGTCCTCGAGCGCCACGTCGCCGCCGTAGCGGCGGGCGGCGTGTTGCAGGGCGGCCGGGCCGGTCGAAGGAAGAGGAGCTTGCATGCGTGTCGCTTGAACGTCTATATGAAGTTCGATCATCAATATAATCGAATCCGGATTCAACTTCGCGCCCGCGCCGCGACGGGCCGCGTGCGAAGCGGGGAGTGAAAGTGGCGAATGCAAAGCTGGACTTCTCGGGCAGCCGGGTACTCGTGACCGGCGGCACGGCGGGCATCGGACTCGGAATCGCCGCGGCGTTCCGGGAGTGCGGGGCCACGGTCATCGTGTGCGGACGCAACGAACCGGAGGGGACGCAGTCGGGGCGACTGCGTCAGCTGGAGTTTCGCCGGTGCGACGTCCGCCAGGCGCCACAGTGCCACGCGCTGGTCGAGGGCATCGTGCGCGACCATGGCGGCCTCGATGTGCTGGTCAACAATGCGGGCGGCAGCCCCGAGGTCGATTCCGCGACCTGCTCACCAACCCTGATCGAGAAAGTGATCCAGTTGAACCTGACCTCGGCGTTCTTCATGTCGCAGGCGGCGCATGCGGCCATGAAAGCGCAGGACGGGGGCGGCTCGATCATCAATATCTCGAGTGTATCGGCGGTACGTTCCTCGCCCCGCACTGCGGCATACGGCGCCGCCAAGGCGGGGCTGCTCAATCTCACCGAATCGCTGGCGATGGAATGGGGCCCGCAAGGCATCCGGGTCAATGCCCTGATCGTCGGCCTCGTGGCGACCGACAACTCCCTCGCGCATTACGGCGGCGAGGAGGGGGTCCGGCGTGTCGGGGCGATGCTGCCGCTGTTGCGCATGGGCACGCCGAAGGACGTGGCCGACGCCTGCCTGTACCTCGCCTCGCCGCTCGCGGCGTACGTCAGCGGCGCCAAGATCGAGGTGCACGGTGGCGGTGAGAAGCCGGTTTTCCTCGATCTCGCGAAAAAGGGCCGCGAAAGCCCCGGATCCTGACCCCGGCGCCCGATTGGACGTCGAATGGCGGCCGGCCTATGATCTTTCAGTCATTCCGGACGCATGTTGAAGTATACGAGTGAGCCGGCAACCCGCGTCCCCCCAAACCGCTGACGCCCGCCGCGAGGACTTGCCACTCTCGTTCGACCAGCTGAGCGCGCTGATCGGTGCGATCTACCAGGGGCCGCTCGACACCGTGCCCTGGAGCGGGGCGCTCGTCATGCTGCGGGATATCATGCAGGCCAACTGGGCCACACTGATCCTGCGTCCGGCGTCGACGGACCAGCCGGCGCTCGTCATCCGTGCCGGCAAACAGGGCCCCGAGGTGTACCACGCAGCCTATAGCCAGTTCGAGATGTTCTCGATGGACCCGTTCGTCGGCCTGCCCGTCGATCGCGTAGTCACCATCGACGAGATGATCGACACCTCGTGGCGGTCGGGCGAGTTCTACGAGACCTTCCTCGCGCCGAACGACATCCGCTACATCATGGGCGCCGACATGGTCACGGAAGGCGGCGCGGATTGCCGGCTGCGCATCACGCGGCCGCAGGGTGCCGTTGATTTTTCGGCGCAGGACAAGGCGTTGTGCCAGGCGCTGTTGCCGCACGTGCGGCGTGCCGTGACCCTGCATTCGCGGATCGAGCGCATCGAAACCGAACTGCTGATGTATTCGACCACGATGGATCGCATGCTGGTCGGTACGGTGGTCTTCGACGAGAAGGGTGCGGTCATGCGTACCAATCGCATCGCCGACGAGGTGCTCGCGGAAAAGGACGGCATCCGCATCAGCCAGGGCAGACTCCACGCCGAGTTCCCCGCCGAGGATCGGGAGTTGCAGCGCCTGATCAAGGCGGCCCTCGCCCAGCCCGGCGCCGCGCCCGCCGTGCCGCAGCCCATGTCCGTGACCCGCGTGTCCGGTCGGGCGAGCCTCGGTGTGCTGGTGCGATCGGTTCCGCCGGGTGAGTGGCCCGACGACCGCCATCGTCCGACCGCGGTCGCCTTCATCCGGGATCCGGGGCGTAAATCGCAGCTGTCGCTCGAAATGGTCCGTCACCTGTTCGGCCTGACCGGCGCGGAGGCCGCGCTCGCCCTCCTGCTCGCCAACGGCTACACCCTCGACGAGGCCGCGGTGGAGCTCAAGATCCGCAAGAACACGATTCGTGCGCACTTGCGGTCGATATTCGCGAAGACCGGTGTGCGGCGCCAGACGACCCTGATCCACCTGCTGCTGAACAGCGTCGCCTCGATCAGCTGAGCGTAGTCCTTGTGGACGAGGTTCACCGGCAGATTGACGAATAGCCTAGGCCGATTGGCCCTGTTGCGAGGTGGCTGGAAATGTTGGCAGCGCGGCTGACTGTCCCGTACCGGGCGCGCGTGCGCGCGAGCGGCACGCCGGCATGAGCTGCTGGGCACTCGTTGCCGTCAAGGCCGGGGCCGACCGCAAGGCGCGACTGGCCGGGCGCCTTTCGGCGCCTGCGCGCGAGCGGCTCGCTGAGTCGATGTTGCAGGACGTCCTCGCCGCGCTGCGCGGCAGCCGCTCGGTCGACGGCATCGCGCTCGTCACGACCGATACGCGCCGTGCCGAACCGCAGGCGCTCGTGTTGCCGGACCCCGGTACGGGCCTGAACGACGCGTTGTCGGCGGCTGCCAGCCAGTTGCAGGCACGAGGCGCGACCCAGTTGCTGGTCGTGCACGCGGACCTGCCGCTGGTCACGTCGGACGATATCGAGGCCTTCATCGCCGAGGGTCGCCGGACGGATGTCGCGCTCGCGCCGGACCAGCGCGGGACCGGCACCAATGCGCTGTTCGTCGGTCTGCCGACTGCGTTCCGGTTCCACTTCGGCGAGGGGAGCTACGACCGGCATCGCGAGGAGGCGGCACTGCATGGCATGGCAATCCGCACCGTGCGCCTGCCCGGACTCGCCTTCGACGTGGATGAGCCCGTGGACCTGTCCGAACTCGGTGAGCGCGGCGGGGCGCGTTATGCATTCGTGTCGAATGAGCCGCGCGCGCACGCCCCCGGCCCGGACCGGCTGAGTCGCAGTGAGGCGCTCGCGCTCGTGCCGGCGAGCGCCACTGACCTGCTCGGCGCGGCCGAGGCGCTCACGATCCGCGGCTTCGGGCATGCGGTCAGCTATTCCCGCAAGGTTTTCATCCCGGTCACCAAACTGTGCCGCAATGTCTGCCGCTACTGCACGTTCGCCCACGTGCCGAACGATGCCGAGCCGGCTTACCTGTCGGGCGAGGAGATCCTGCGGATCGCGCGCGCGGGTGTGGCCGCGGGCTGCAAGGAAGCGCTGTTCACGCTCGGCGACAAACCGGAACTCAGGTATCGCGCCGCCCGCGACGCGCTGCAGGCGCTCGGCTGCGCCACGACGCTCGAATACGTCGAGCGGATGGCGGAGCTCGTGCACAGGGAAACGGGCCTGCTCGTGCACCTGAATCCCGGGGTGATGTCCGCGGAAGAGATCACGCGGCTGCGCCCCGTCGCCGTGTCGATGGGAATGATGCTCGAATCGGTTTCGGAGCGGCTCTGCGAGCGCGGCGGACCGCACTGGGGTTGCCCTGACAAGGCGCCCCCCGTGCGGCTGGCGACCCTGAGGGCCGCCGGCGAACAGCAGGTGGCCTTCACGAGCGGTCTCCTGATCGGCATCGGCGAGACCCGCGAGGAACGCATCGAATCGTTGCTCGTGCTGCGCGACCTGCACGATGCGTTCGGCCACCTGCAGGAAATCATCATCCAGAATTTCCGGGCGAAGCCCGGTACGCTCATGGCGGATGCGCCCGAGCCACCGCTCGAGGAACATCTGTGGACGATAGCCGCCGCGCGGCTGATTTTCGGGGCGTCGATGTCGATCCAGGCGCCGCCCAATCTGCGCGCCGGCGAACTCGAGCCGTTGATTCGAGCGGGCATCAACGACTGGGGCGGCGTGTCGCCCGTGACACCCGACCATGTGAATCCGGAGGCGCCCTGGCCGCACCTCGCCGCGCTCGCCGCCGCGACGGAGGCCGCAGGACGGCGTCTCGTCGAGCGACTCGCGCTCACCCCGGCATATGTGCGGAATCTCGGGCGCTGGGTCGATCCCGCATTGCAGACCGCGGTGCTGCGCCAGGCCGATTCCATCGGCAGGGCGCGCGATGCCGACTGGTACGCGGGGACCGGCAGCGACCTGCCCGCGGCGGCGCTCGACTGGGTGAAGCGGAGCCGGGCACAACCTGCGGCGGCCCCGGAGATCCGGCGCGTGCTGCGCCGGGCTGTCGCCGGGCGATCGCTCTCCGAAGACGACATCGTGCGGCTGTTCGACGTCCGAGGCCCGGACCTGCATGCGGTGCTGCACGCCGCGGACCGGCTGCGCGCGGAATGCGTGGGCGAGGGCGTGTCCCACGTCGTCAACTGCAACATCAACTACACCAACATCTGCAAGCATCGCTGCGGCTTCTGTGCCTTCGCGAAAGGCCGCAGTGCGGCGAGCCTGCGCGGGCCCGCCTACAACTACACGCCGGACGACGTGGCGGGGCGCGCGGCCGAGGCCTGGCAGCGGGGCGCGACGGAAGTGTGCCTGCAGGGGGGTATCCATCCGGAATACACCGGGCGCACGTACCTCGACATCGTGGCGGCGGTCAAGCGCGCCGTGCCGCGCATGCACGTGCATGCCTTCTCGCCGCTCGAAGTGCGTCACGGTGCGCAGTCGCTCGGGCTGTCGCTGCACGACTACCTGCGCGAACTGCAGGCGACTGGCCTCTCGACGCTCCCCGGCACGGCCGCCGAGATTCTCGACGACGAGATCCGCGCAGTGATCTGCCCGGACAAGCTCGATACGGCGCAGTGGCTCGAAGTGATCCGCGAGGCCCACACGATCGGCCTGAGGACGACCGCGACGATCATGTTCGGCCATGTGGAGCGTCCGGTGCACTGGGCGCGCCACCTGCTCCGGATCAGAAGGCTGCAGGAAGAGACGGGCGGTTTCACCGAGTTCGTGCCGTTGCCGTACGTGCACATGGAGTCGCCGATGTGGCGTCGCGGCCGCAGCCGCTCGGGTCCCACGCTGCGCGAGGCGGTGCTGATGCACGCGGTCGCGAGGCTCGCGCTGAACCCGGTAATAGGCAACATCCAGGCATCGTGGGTCAAGATGGGGCCGAAGGGCGTGGCGCTCTGTCTGCAGGCCGGCGCGAACGACCTCGGCGGCACGCTGATGTACGAATCGATCACCCGGGCGGCCGGTGGCGCGAACGGCCAGGAATTCGACACGCATGCGATGGCGGAGCTCGTGGCCGGCATCGGTCGCCCGATCTGGCAGAGAACCACCCTGTACGGCCGCGCGGAGGCGGGCGAGGGCGCGAGTCGCGCCGCCCCGCTCGAGCGCGCGGCCGTGTGACGCGACACACATGGGCCGGGAAAGACGAGGAGGCGACGGATGACGATTTCGATCGAAGAACTCGAGCGACAGGTGCGCGTGTTGCGCGACATCGAGGAAATCAAGCGCCTCAAGCATGCTTATTTTCGCTGCATCGATACGGTCAATCTCGAGGAACTCCGCGGGCTCACGCACCCGGAGGTGACGACCTGCTACGTCGGCGGCAGTTATCGCCTCGAACTCGCGGACCGGGAGGAGTTCATCGAGATGATCGCGAGTTCGTTCCACGCGGAATGCGTCGCGCGCCACAACGGCCATCATCCCGAGATCGAAGTCACGAGCGAAACCGAAGCGTCGGGGACCTGGTACCTGCACGATGACTTCCTCAACTTGCGGGAAATGATCCGGACCGAGGGTACGGCCATCTACCGGGACCGTTACCTGAAAGTGGACGGGCGCTGGCTGATCCGGCACCAGAGCTACGAGCGCATCTTCGAGCGGGTCGAGCCGATCACGACGGTGCCGAAGTTCACCGTCAACACGCTGGCCCGCACCGGTCGCCGGCTGCCGAAGCAGGGCTGAGGAGCAGAGATGCAATTCTGGCAATCGACTTTCCTGTGCGAAGGCGAACACCTTTACGACGTCGCGAAGCACTGCGAGGCCGCGGGATTCCACGGCGTGCTCGTCTCGGACCACCTGCTGCACCCCGAGAAGCAGGATTCGAAGTACCTGTACTCTTCCGACCACAAGCCACCGCAATTCGAGGCGGGTACCCTGTGGCCGGAAGCGTGGTCGCTGATGGGTGCGCTCGCGGCACTGACGACGAAGCTGCATTTCTGCACCAACGTCTTCATCCTGCCCCTGCGTCATCCGCTCGAGGTCGCGAAGGCCACGGGCAGCGTCGGCTACTTCTCGGGCGGGCGCGTGCACCTCGGCGTCGGCGCCGGCTGGATGAAGGAAGAGTTCGAGATGCTGGGCGTGGATTTCCACACGCGCGGCAAACGCTACGACGAGTGCATCGAGGTCATCCGCAAGGTGCAGACCGGGAAGTTCGTGGAGCACCACGGGCAGTTCTTCAACTTCCCGCGCATCATCATGACCCCGGCTCCGCCGACCCCCGTGCCGATCCTGATCGGCGGCACGAGCGAGCCTGCGCTGCGGCGCGCCGCGCGAATCGGCGACGGCTGGGTCTCGCCGGGACAGCCCATCGAGGACGAGATCGCGACCCTGAAGACCCTCGACAGGCTGCGCCGCGAGTACGGCACGCACGGCAAGCCGTTCAACTCCATCGTCGCGATCATGCGGGGAGAAGACAAGCCCGTCACGCCGGCCGACATCCGTCGCCTGGAAGACGCCGGGGCAACCGGCTACACGATCCTGCCGTTTCCGTTCACGATCGGGCGCGGCTCGACGCTCGCGCAGAAGCGCGCGGAGATCGACCGGGTTGCCGCGGAGTTGATCTCCAAGGCCTGACCCGGACCGGCATGCCGATCGTGATGCGTGCCGTTGGCGGGGACTCCCACGGGTGGGGCGCCGGTGGCCGGTGAAATCATCGGTCTCGGCGAACTGGCAGCGCTGGCGTGCTCGCCCGTTGGCGAGGCCGCATCGCCTTTGGCCGGCCGTCCCTTCCTGCTGCTGCACCTCGCGGGCGCCGCGCGCGCGCGCGGCACGCAGGCGCAGGCAGGCATCGAACGCTGGTTGCGCGCACAGCCGTGCCCGGTGCTGGCTATCGCGGAGCCTGGCGCGCACGAGGCCCTGCAGCGCTCGTGCGATGTGGTGGCGGCGGACGAGCGGGCACTCGAGGTCGCGATGGACAACATCCGGCACTCGCCGCTCGCCGCCATGGTGCTCGTGCAGGTATTGCGGGCGACGGAGCAGATGCCCATCGAGCAGGCACTCGTGGTCGAGTCGCTCGCCTATGGCACGCTGCAGGGCGGTGCAGAGTTTCGTCGCTGGCTCGCCGGGCGAACGCCTCGTGGGCGCCCGGCTGCGCGCGATCCGGGTCCGCCGGTGCTGCTTGCGCGGATCGGGAATGAGGTCGAGATCCGGTTGAATCGCCCATCGCGCCGCAACGCGATGTCGGTCGAGATGCGGGAAGGGTTGTGCGAAGCGCTGGAACTCGTCGCCGCGGATCCCTCCATTACGATGGCGCGGGTCGCCGGCAATGGCGAGGCCTTCAGCTCCGGTGGAGACCTCGACGAGTTCGGTGCCGCGCCGGACACCGCGACGGGCCACGCGGTGCGCAGCCTCAGGCTGCCGGCGAAGGCACTGCTTCGCTGCGATGGGCGGGTCGAGTTCCAGGTGCACGGGGCCTGCATCGGTGCCGGCGTTGAATTGCCTGCTTTCGCGCCGCGCGTTCACGCGAAGCGCAACACGTTTTTCCAGCTGCCCGAAATCCGGATGGGCCTGATCCCGGGCGCGGGTGGCTGCGCCAGCATCCCGCGCCGTATCGGTCGCCAGCGTACCGCGCTGCTGGCGCTGTCGGCCGAGCGCATCGATGCGCCGACTGCGCTCGCCTGGGGACTGATCGACGCCATCGCCGACTGACGCCCGGGGGCCCGCTGCGAAGCGGCGCCGATCACACGCTCCGGCCCGGCGGCGCGACCGCTCAGCGCCGCTGCCAGATCAGCCGGCCGTCCCGTATCGTCGCCATCACGCGCACCGCCGCGAGATCGGGCCGGGCCTCCGACCACGGACGGTCGAGGACACACAGGTCCGCCGGCATGCCGGGTGCGATGCGCGCCGTACCTCCGCCCGGCGCGAGCGGATCTCCGCCGAAGAGTCCGAGGGCTTCCTCGGGAGACAGCGCCTCGGCGCCGCCGAGGGTGTGTCCCGCAAGCGTGCGGCGATCGACCGCGGCCTGCATGGCGAGCCAGGGATCGGGGTGTCCGAGTGGCGCATCGGTGCCGGCGGCGAGCGCGATCCGCGCGGCGACGAAGGCGCGGCCACGATAGAGCCACGGGACATCGCGCGTGGCGACGCCCGCAAGATAGGTGTCGCCCCGCTCGCGCACGAAGTTCGGCTGCGTCACGACCGTGACGCCCTGCGTGGCAAGGAGTGCGAGCACCGCGGGAGGCGCGACCGAGGCGTGCTCGATGCGATCGCCGGGCCGGCTGCCGGCTGCGGCGAGCGCTGCCAGGGCAAACACGATCTCGGCTTCCGTCACGCAATGCGCGGCGATGGCGCGCCCCGCCTGATGACTGCGCGCGATGGCGGCACACAGCTCGTCGAACGTGGGGAGCGAGGATTCGCGCAGGTAGATCTTGGTCGGGCCCCGCGTCACGCCTTCCGCCTCGCCGGCGTCATCGAGGCCGGCATCGCCCATCACGATCACCCGCTGCAGGAGTTCCCCGCGTGCGGCCGCAGCGACGAAGTGGCGAAATTCCTGCCGCGAGTTGTGCGCACTCGCGTCGGTGACACCGGTGACGCCGAAGCTCGCGAGGCGGGCGCTCGCGGCGTGCAGTGCGGGTGGTGCGCCGCCGAGCCGCCGGCGCAGCCATTGATCGAGATCGTAGAGCCGGCCGGTGGCGAGCGCGTCGCTGGCGCGTAGCGGCGCGAGATCCGCATCCCCCGCACCTTCGACCAGGCGCTCGAGCCCGCGGGTGTTCACGATCCAGAGACGGCCGGAACGATGCTGGATGCGCACCGGCCGCCCGGGCACCACGCGATCGAGCCACGCGCGATCGATGTCCCCGGCAACCGATTCGTGATACCCGATGCCGCGGATCCACGCGTCATCGCTCGCAGGCAGGCGGCCTGCGTGTTCCCGCAGGCACTGCCCGAGGGATTCCAACGTCAGGATTGCGGGTGGCCCGCAGTGCAGCGAGGCGAGCGAGGTGGCGAACGCGAAGAGGTGGATGTGATGGTCGTGCAGGCCGGGCAGCAGCGCGCCGCCACCTGCATCGAGTACGGCTTCTCCCGCTCGCGGGGGCAAGCGCTCCCCCAACGCAGCGACGAACCCGCCGCCGATCCGCACGTCTGCACGCGCGCCGCCGGCCAGTACGGCATGGCGAATCAGCAAAGGCGGCTCCCGCCGCGGGGCACCGAGTCATTGTCGGCGCCGAGCGGGCGTGCGTGCCCTGCCGTGGTGCGTGCGCGCGGCGGCATTTCGGGCCCGAGTGCACGAGCCTCGGCAGTCCACGCCCGCCAACGCTCGTGCAGCGCCTCAGCGGTGCGCGGCCGCGTGAACGCGAGGCAGTGTGCGACGACATCGCGCAGCGCGAGCGAGATGAGCCGGCCGCCGCCGCTGCGATGACTGGCGAGCGCGGCCAGCGCCGCGTGCATGCCGGTCAGGGGGTCGGCGAGCGCATCGCCACAGACGAGCGGCAGGCCGGTCACCTGCTGCATCAGCGCGGACAGGCCCGCGGCGATGGCGCCGTCATCGCCGAAAGCGACCCAGCCGGCGGCCGGTTCATCGCGCCCATAGCCGGTGAGGCTGATCCAGGTGAGGCCGGGGCGCCTCGCGATGCACTGCTCGGCGATCACGCCGCGCTGGCGCAAGGCCCGGGGCCTCGATCCCTCGATGACGATGTCGGCCCAGTCGAGCAGCGTGTGCAGCCGCGCGATATCGCGACCCTCGAAGGAGATCGCCACGCTGCGCTTGCCGTGATTCAGCAGGTCGTAGAACCGTGCGGGCCCACCGCGGGCGCCGTCCGGCCGCTCCGGGCTTTCGACCTTGATGACCTCGCTGCCGAACTGCTGCAGCAGGTGCGAGCACAGCGGCCCGGCCCAGAGCGAAGACAGGTCGACGATGCGGGGCGGCCGCGAGCGGGCGTCGGGCGCCGCCGCCGCGCCATGGCGCAACGCGGTGTACCAGGGCGCCGGCCGTGCCGTCGGCGGGGCGGATTCGCAGGCGGCGAGTCCGAGCAGGCGCGCGCGCGCGACGAGCGGCTCGACCGCGCGCACAGCCACCGCCGCGGCGAGCGCCTCCCACGTTTCGATGCGGCCGCACTCGAGCCACGCCGGCACGTCCGCCCAATCGGCCGCGCGCGGCAGGTTGACGGCGAACCAGCCGTCCGCGCCCTCGAGCAGGCGGCAACTGCCCCCGGGTGAGATGCAACCTTTTCGATGCAACCCGGCGATGGCGGCCCGTTCACCGAGCAGGGCATGCCCCGCCGGCGCGCGACGCGCGGCATCGAACGGCGCGAGACGGGCGAGTGCCTTCATCGCGCCGTCCGCACAACTCGCGAGGGGTGCGGGGCACATCTGCCCGGGACCCTCGGCCAGCCCGGTGAGCGCCATGAGGCCGCTGCGCGCCCATGCGTTTGCGGCAGACAGGTCCTCGGGGCCGGCGATGCGTGCCACTTGCGCACCGAGCGTGCCGAGCAGTGCCGCCGCGTAGTCGCTCGCGATGCCACGGCCCGCGAGGCGCAGCGGCGCCTGCGCTGGCAGGAGAGCGGCCTCGGAGTCGGAGGGGATCTGCATCGGCCGGATATTGACCGGATGCCGGGGTCGCGGCAAAGGGCGTAGTCTTCGGCTAGTCCAGGTGGACGATGATCCATGACGGCCCGGCGACGAGACTTGGGCGCGCGTCGCAGGGGGCATGCGGGCGCATCGTCGAGTCGAGGTTTGCCCGGAAAACACGGCGGATATCCTCATGAGGTTACTGAAGGCCGGTACGCGTGCCAGGTGCGCGGTTTGCGACACGGAAGTCATGGTCGTCCGCGCGGCGCCCGTGGAGGTGCAGGTCACCTGCGGCGGCGTCGAGCTGATCGCGATGGATGGCGTGAAGGCGCCGGGTGCGCACGCGGATGCGGCGGCGGGCCACTCCGCGCTCGTCGGCAAGCGCTATGTGAATGCGGCGGATGTCGTCGAACTCCTGTGCACGAAAGGCGGGAAGGGGCAGCTGGCGGTGGGCGGGGAGCCGCTCTCGGTCAAGCAGGCCAAGCCGCTGCCGTCGTCGGACTGAGCCGTGAATCTGGTCATGACGCTCGAGATGGCGGCCGAGTGCCATCCGCAGCGCATCGCCATCTCGTCGAACGGAACGCAGCTCACCTGTTCCGCGCTGCTGGCAGCTGCGCGGGCTGCGTCACAGATCATTCGCGAGGCCGGCGTGGAGTACGTCGGCATGCTCGACATCAACAGCCCCGCCGTACCGATCGCGCTCTACGCATCGGCGTACGCGGGCGTGCCCTATGTGCCGCTGAACTATCGGCTCACCGGCGCCGAGATCGAGGGGCTGCTCGCCCGCATCACGCCGGCCCTGCTCATCACCGACGCGCCGGTCGTCGCGCCGCTCGCGGTTCCCGCCGGGATCACGGTGATGCTGCGCGGCGAATTCCAGCGCCGCGCCCTGACGGGCGTACCCGGGGAGGTCACCGCGCCGGGTGAACCGCACGACGCCGCGATCCAGCTGTTCACGAGCGGGACGACCGGCAAGCCGAAGGCGGCCGTGCTGCGGCACGAGAACCTCATGTCCTACGTGCTCGGCACGGTGGAGTTCGCCTCCGCGGCCGAGGACGATGCGATCCTGATTTCCGTTCCGCCGTACCACATCGCCGGTATTTCCGCGGTGCTGAGCTCGATCTACGCCGGCCGGCGCATGGTGCAGCTGCCCAATTTCGATGCGGCCACCTGGGTGCAGCTGTGTCGCGACGAGAAGGTGACGAACGCATTCGTCGTGCCGACGATGCTGTCGCGCATCGTCGATTACCTGCAGCAGGATCCCGCCCGTGCCAGCCTGCCGACGCTGCGTGCGATCGCCTACGGCGGCGGCAAGATGCCGCTCGCCGTGATCGAGCAGGCCATGCAGCTCCTTCCCGGCGTCGATTTCACCAATGCATACGGCTTGACGGAGACGAGTTCGACGATCTGTCTCCTCGGGCCCGACGATCATCGCAGCGGGTTCGCGAGCTCGGATCCGCTCGTGCGCCGCCGCCTGGCGTCGGTCGGCAAACCCGTTCCCACGATCGAACTGCAGGTGCGGGGCGAGGCCAGCGAGGTGCTCGGTCCCGGGGCGTCCGGAGAAGTCTTCGTGCGCGGCGGGCAGGTCGCGGGCGAGTACCTGGAGCAGGGCAGCCTGCTCGACGCGGATGGCTGGTTCCCGACACGCGATCGCGGGCACGTCGATGAGTTCGGTTATGTGTACCTCGAGGGCCGCGCCGACGATGTCATCGTCCGGGGCGGCGAGAACATCTCGCCGGGCGAGGTGGAGGACGCATTGCTCGAACATCCCGCGGTATCCGATGCCGCCGTCGTCGCCGTGCCGGATCGGCAATGGGGCGAGTCGGTCGGGGCGGTGGTCGTGCTGCGCGAGCACGCGCAGGCGACGGATGCCGAGCTGCAGGACTGGGTCAGGCAGCGCCTGCGCTCATCCCGCGTGCCGACCGTGATTCGCTATGTCGATCAACTGCCGTTCAACGAAATGGGCAAGGTGCTGCGGCGCGTCCTGAAGCAACACTTCGCCGACCTGAAATCGTAGGCTCCCATGAAATTCGCACTGCTGCTCGGATTCAGCCACCACCGTGATTTCCCCGCGCTCGCCCAGGCCGCCGAGTCGGCCGGTTTCAATTCGGTGTGCATGCCCGACAGTCTCTTCTACCCGAAGGTGTCGGAATCGGAGTATCCGTACAACGATACGGAGACCATCCGCGGATATATCAGCGCCACCGAATTCATCGAGCCGTTCATCGCGATGGCGACGATGGCCGCCGTCACCTCCCGGGTCCGCTTCTACCCGAGCGTGCTGAAGGTGCCGGTGCGCCAGCCGCTGGTGCTCGCGAAGCTGCTGACCTCGCTCGCCGTCGTCAGCAATGGCCGCGTCGCGCTCGGGGCGGGCTTGAGCCCGTGGAAGGAAGACTTCACCTACAACGGCGTGAAGTTCGAACGGCGCGGTGTGCTCATGGACGAGTGCATAGAGATCATCCGCGGGGTCATGTCGGGCGACTACTACGAACACCACAGCGAGAACTACGAGTTCGGCCCGCTCAAGATGAACCCGGTGCCGGACCGGCCCATCCCGATCCTGGTCGGCGGACATGCGGCGCCGGCGCTGAAGCGTGCTGCACGGCTCGGCGACGGCTGGATCTCGGCGAACAGCGACTATGACTCGCTGTCGAACCTGATTGCCCGGCTGAACGGCTATCGCAGGGAGTACGGCACCGCGGACCGCAAGGATTTCGAGATCCACGTGATCGATTCCAACGCGCAGACCGTCGCCGATTTCCAGCGCCTCGAGGCACTGGGCGCCACCGAGGCCGCGCTCATCGCCTGGCCGCCACAGGTGCGTGATGGCCGGGAGCAGATCGACGCGATCAGGCGTTTCGGCGATACGATCGTCGCGCGGTTCCGGTAGCGCAGGGACCGTACCCGCCTGGCCGCGTCGCGGCCGTTCAACGGGCCGCGCCCGCCTCCTTCAGCAGCTTCCAGACGCGCAGGGGCGTGGCCGGCGTTTCGGTCACCTGGATGCCGAGCGGCGCGAGTGCGTCGTTGATCGCGCAGATCACCGCCGCGGGAGTGGTGTGCATCGCCCCTTCGCCGCAACCCTTCGCGCCGAGTGGGGTCACGGGTGACGGTGTCACGATGTGGTCGCGCCGCGTGATCGGCACCTCGAAGATCGACGGCAGCAGGTAGTCGACGAAAGTCGTGACGAGGGGGTTGGCCTCGCCGTCGTACATATATTCCTCGAGGAGCGCGGCGCCGACACCCTGTGCCACAGCCCCCTGGAGCTGCCCTTCGACAGTCGCGGGATTCAGCCGCGTGCCGCAGTCGTCGACGATGAAGTACTTCAGGATCGAAGTGTGGCCCGTGCCGCGATCGACCTCGACCATCACGACATGCGTCGCGGTGGCCGCGGTCAGGTAGCTGCGGCAGCGTCCCTGGTCGTCCGGCATGTTGCGGCCGCTCGCCGTCCACACCGACGTGGCGGTCGGGTTGGGTTCCATGCCGGGCGGGAGCAGGTCGCTGCGGCCGAGCATCGTGCCGGCGACCTCGGCGACGGTCATGCCCATCTCCGGTTTGCCCTTGACGCGCAGTCGCCCGTCCATCAGTTCGATCTGCCCCGGCGGCAGCCCGCCCATGATGTGCGCCACCACGCGCTTGAAGTCGGCCTCGAGTTTCCGGCACGCGCCGAGCACGGCGCCGGTGATCGCGACGCCCACGCGGCTGCCGCCCTGGCCGAAGTGCGGCGGCGTGGCATCGGTCGCGGCCGTCGTGACCCTGATCGAGGCGATGTCCACGCCGAAATAGTCGGCGGCGACCTGCGCCGCGACCGTGAACTGGCCCTGTCCCTGCAGGTTGAAGCCGACGACGATCGTGATGTTGCCGAGGATGTCGAACGAGACGCGCGCACCCTCGGGCACTCCGACGCCCTGCACGCCGACCGTGGCGTAGGCATTCCAGTCGAATACGCCCGGCTCGACCGTATTCACGACGCTGATGCCGACGAGCCGGCCCTCGGCCCGCGCCGCCGCCTGCTCCTTGCGCAGAGTTGCGTAGTCCGCGAGCGCGAGCACCTTGTCGAGCACGGCTTCGTAATCGCCGCTGTCGTACTCGTTGCCGCTCGGGATGGTGTACGGGAACTGCCCGGGGCGGATGTAGTTCATGCGCCGGATTTCGGCCGGGTCGAGCGCGAGCTTGCGCGCCGCGATGTCGACGAGGTTTTCGAGTACGAGGAAGTGGGGCGGCGGCCCGTAGCCGCGGTACGGGGCGACCGGTGCCCGGTTCGTCACGACCAGCGTGGTGTCGTAGCGCGCGGCCTCGATGCGGTAATTGCCGGTGAAGGCCGCGAGCGGCTTCGCGACCGAGATCGTGCCGTAGGTTTCCGTCGTCGCGCCCTGGTCGTCGAGGAGCTTCACGTCGAAACCGGTGATCGTGCCGTCGGCCTTGAGCGCGAGCGACGCCTCGTAGCGGCGGTCCCATGACTGGCTCGCGCCGGCGAGGAGACATTCCATGCGGTCTTCGATGTATTTGACCGGCAGGCCGCCCGCCTTGCGCGACAGGAGCGCGGCGATGTCGGTGCCGCGCGCGCCGCCCTTGCCGCCGAAGCCGCCTCCCATCGGATGGCTCACGATCTTCACCTTGTTCGCCGGCAGGTTCAGCGAGAACGAGCGGGCGAGGGCCCAGAAGCCCGGCACCTGGTAGGAGCCGTAGCAGACGAGGCTGTTGTCGGTCAGGTCCCACTGGCAGACGCAGCCGAACGTCTCGGTCGGATTGGAGCCACAACGGTTCCAGCGAAAGGTGGCGCTCACGATGTGATCGGCCTCGGCGAAGACGCGATCCACTTCGCCCCAGGTGTAAGTGCGCTGCTGGATGACGTTCGTGCCGTGCTCTTCGAACAGCACCGGCGCGTCGGCCTCGCGCGCCGCCGTGGGCGATCCGACGGCCGGCAGCACTTCGTAATCGATGTCGATCAGTTCGATCGCGTCCTCGGCGAGATGGCGGCTCGTGGCCGCGACGGCTGCCACGGGCTCGCCGACAAAGATGACCTTGTCGATGGCGATGCAGTGCGTGCCCCATCCCGGGGGGCTCGTCACGTGCGCATTGGCCCAGCGCTTCACATCGTCCGGCGTGAGCACGGCGACGACGCCCTCGAGCGCCTCCGCAGCGCTCGCATCGACCTTGAGCACGCGCGCGTGCGCGTGCGGGCTGCGCAGGATCGCGCAATGCAGCATGCCCGGCAGTTGCAGGTTGTCGATGAAGGGCGCCGAGCCCGACACGAGGGCCGGGTCCTCGACGCGCCTGACTTCCTTGCCCACATAGCGGACCGTGCTGGTCGGCAACTCGTCGGGAAGTCGGGGTAACTCTGTGGCCATGCTGGATCTGCTCCGTCGCGGCGCGCGCCGATTCAGGGGGGAGTGCCTGCTTCCCGCAGCCGGCGGGCCGCGAGCCGTACCGACGCGAGAATGCTCTCGTACCCGGTGCAGCGGCACAGGTTGCCGCCCAGGGCCTCCCTGATCGCCTCGTCGTCCGGATCCGGGTTGTCGCGCAGCAGTTCGACCGTCGTCATGATGAATGCGGGCGTGCAGAACCCGCACTGCAGGCCGTGCGCGTCGACGAACGCCTGCTGGACCGGGTGCAGCTTCCCGGTCTCGCGGTCCTTCAGTCCCTCGATGGTCGTCACGTCCGCGCCATCGGCCTGCACGGCGAGCGTGAGGCAGGAGCGCGCCGGGAGGCCGTCGATGAGCACGGTGCAGACACCGCATATGCCGTGCTCGCAGCCGACATGGGTACCGCCGAGGTGGAGATCGTGACGCAGGAAATCCGCGAGCGTGACGCGCGGTTCGACCTCCCTGTCGTAGAGGCGGCCGTTGACCGTCAGCCGCGTACGCTGTTTCGTTGTCATGTCCTGACGCCCGTTCCTCTCAGGTTGCACGTGCCGCGGCTTGCGCGAGGCAGCGTTCGACGAGAACCTTGACCAGTTGACGGCGGTAGTCCGGCGTGGCGTGCACGTCGCCGAGCGGCTCCGCGACGGTTTCGCCGGCGAGGGCCGCCGCGCGCGCAAAATTCTCCGGTGTCGGCGCCTGGCCGTTCAGCGCCTGTTCCGCTGCCGTGAGGCGCACCGCGGTGGCGTTCACGCCGAAGGCGCCGAGCCTCACGTCCTCGCAGCGGCCCCTGGCCTTGCGCAGCGTCGCGACGATACCCGCGAGCGCGAGGTCACCGTGGCGCTTCGCGAATTCCTGGATCGCCCAGCCGGTGCCCGGCCGAAACGGCGGCAGCCGCACCTCCGTGAGCACCTCCGTCGCCTCGAGGCTGGTCGTCATGAAGGTGACGAAGAATTCGCTCGCTGCGATATCGCGAACCCCGCCGGGTCCCTGCGCCTTCAGCTCGATGTCCTGGACCAGCGCGACGGCCGGGTACTCGGCCGCGGGGTCCGCGTGGGCGAACGAGCCGCCGACCGTGCCGCGATTGCGGATCTGGCGATGGCCGATCAGCAGGGTCGCGGCATGGAAGAGGGGCTGCCGCTCTCTCACGAGCGCGGAGTCTTCGGCCGCGCGCTTGCTCGTCATCGAGCCGATCGCGATCGCCTCGCCTTGCGCGCGGATGTAATCGAGCGCCTCTATCCTGCCGAGGTCGATCAGCACCTGCGGCCGCGCGATGCGCATGTTGAGCATCGGCATGAGGCTCTGGCCGCCCGCGAGCAGCTTCGTGTCGAGGCCTTCGCCCTCGAAGCGCTGCAGCAGCGCGACCGCCGACTCGATGGTCCGCGGCGCATGGTAATCGAAGGGGGCGGCTTTCACGTTTCGTGTCCCGATCCGGGTCCTCTGGTACATCCCGTGCGGCGCAGCTTGCAGCCCGGTTGCGCACGAGGTCAACCGGACCCGCGACTCGCGGCGGCCCGTGCATTTGACCACGCGGGAACCATGGGGCATCGTCCGATTGGAGGTATCGGCCGCGCGCAACGGCCGATAATTTGCATTCAGCATCGGGACCGGTACGCGGTCACATCCAGTACGGCAGGAATGTCCATGAGCGGACCCTTACATACAGCCTTGTGCGACAAACTCGGCATCGAGTACCCGGTCGTCGCGTTCACGCATTGCAAGGACGTCGCGGTCGCGGTCATCAACGCGGGCGGATTCTCGGTGCTCGGCGAGGCGCTGAGCGCGCCCGACCACATCGCCGCGGACATCAAGTGGATCCGCGACCGTGTCGGCGGCAAGCCGTTCGGCATCGACCTCGTGCTGCCCGCCTCGGTTCCCGAGGAGCGCACGGTCGAACAGCTGCTCGCGGAAATTCCGCAGTCGCACGTCGACTTCGAGCAGAAGATCAAGCGCAAGTACAACGTGCCGGATCCGAAGGAGGCGCCGAACCTGCACATCTGGGGCGGCCTCGACCAGAAGCGCGCGCTGGCCCAGGTCGAAGTGGTCTTCGACGAGCGCGTGCCGGTGTTCGCCTCGGGTCTCGGCTCGCCGGCGTTCCTGCTGCAGCGCGCCCACCAGCTCGGCATGCAGGTGTGGGGCCTCGTCGGCAAGCCGCGCCAGGCGAAGAAACAGATCGACGCCGGGACGGACGTGATCATCGCGCAGGGCTACGACGCCGCGGGTCACACCGGCAACATCGGCACCTTCTCGATCGTGCCGCAGATCGCCGACGCCGCGCGCGCCGCGGGCGTGCCGGTGCTCGCGGCCGGTGGCGTGACGACCGGGCGCCACCTCGCTGCGGCGCTCGCACTCGGTGCGGCCGGGGTGTGGACCGGTTCGGTGTGGCTCGCCTCGCGCGAATCCGACGTGAACCTCCCGCTCAAGGAGCGGCTGCTCGAAGCGGAGACGGAGGACACGGTGTACTCCGATTGCATTTCCGGATACACCATGCGCACGACCCGTTGCCCCTGGCACGACGAGTGGCTCGGGCCGGAGGCGCCGCCGGTGCTCAAACCGCCGCTGCAGATGCTGCTGTCGGCGAACTACATCCAGGGATCGCTCGACTACCAGCGCAAGGACCTGATGACCGAGGCCGCCGGGCAGGGCATCCACTACGTGACCGAAATGAAGCCCGCGCGCCAGATCCTCTCCGACCTGGTCGACGAGGCACTCGATGTCTTCGATCGCTTCGCATCGGCCTGACGACGCGGTGCGGGCCATCGCGGATCGCGCGGGCTTCGACCCGGCGATGCGCGGGCGGCGCGCCGAATGTGACGGCGGCAAGGCGATCGAGGGCACGCATTTCGCGGGGCGCCAGGAATTCGCCGGTACGCTGACCGGGCACTTCCGCGATTTCGGCGACATCCCGTGGCGCTGGTATCTCATGGCGGAACTGACGCGCAAGCCGGAAGGCTATGCGCAGGAAGCCGTGTGGTGCGACGCCGGCAGTCTGGTTCTCGAAGGCGAAGAATGAAGCCATGCGCATCGTAGTCTGTGTCAAGGAAGTGCTCGACCCGAACGCCGTCAACAACCTGGCGCTCGCGGGCAAGCTCAGGATCGGGAGCGACGGGCGCACGCTCGAAGTCGCGAACGTGCCGCGCCTGATCAATGGCTACGACGAGCAGGGCATGGAAGTCGCGCTGCGCATCCGCGATGCCGGTGTCGAGTGCCGCATCGCGGTCGTATCGATCGGCGCCGACGTGCAGTCCGTGCTGCGGCACTGCGCGGCGCTCGGCGCCGACGAGATCGTCGCGATCGACCCGGCCGGCGCCGAACTCGATTGCGAAGCGGTGGCGAAGCTGCTCGCCGCGTGGATCAGGGTCAACGGCGGCGCGGATCTCATCCTCTGCGGCCGGCAGGCTTCCGACGACGACCAGGGGGTCGTGCCCGTCCTGCTCGCGGAAAAGCTCGGCCTGCCCGCCGTCCTGTATGCACGCGCCGTCGAGGTCTCCGGCACGACCCTGCGCGTGACACGCGTGACGAGCGACGGTGACGAAGTGGTGCAGGGCGCGACGCCCGCGCTCGTGACCGTGAGCAACGAGGTGGGCGTGCCGCGTTTCCCGACCGCGAAGTCCAAGATGGCCGCGCGCAAGATGGCGCCTGTCGTCGTCACGGCCGACTCGCTCGGCATCCCGGCTGCCGATCTTGCGCCCGCGGTCGCGCTGGTGCGGCAACAACTGCCGGTGGTCGCCGGCAACTGCGAATTCCTGCAGGGCCCGGCGCCGCAAGTGGCGCGAGAACTGGTCGAGCGGTTGCGCGCGGACGGCGCGATCTGAGCCGGCATGGCGATCGAACTCAAGCAGGCCTTCGAAGTCCGCGCGCCCATCGACGCGGTGTGGGCCTTCATGCTCGATCCCGCGAATGTCGTCGCGTGCATGCCGGGTGCATCGCTGACGGAGGTCGTCGACGACAAGAGTTTCGTGGGTACCGTCAAGGTCAAGGTCGGCGCGGTGACCGCGCAGTACCAGGGGACGATCACCTACGCCGAAACGGATCGAGCGGCCGGCATCGTCAGGATGCTGGCCGAAGGCAAGGAGCGGGGCGGCGGGACCGTGCGGGGCACGATCACGAGCCGGCTCACGGCGGCGGGTGGCGGAACGGCCACGAGCGTCGAAACCAGTTCCAGCATCGATCTCACCGGCAAGATCGCGCAGGTCGGTCGCGGGATGATCGAGGGTGTCTCGGGCCAGATCATCAAGATGTACGTGAACAATGTGCGCGCGATGCTCGAGCCCGCCGCGGCCGCCGCGACGCCGGCGGGCGCGGCGCCGGGCAGCGGGCAGGCAGCGCCGCCTGCGCCGCCACCCGTGAGGCAGGAATCGATCAATATCGTCGCAGTCGTGCTGAAGACGCTGTGGGAGGGCCTGCGCGGCTTCTTCCGGCGCCTCTTCGGGCGCGCGTAGAGGGGCTTCATGAGCGTAGTCGTCTGCAGTTGGGGAAGCACCGTCGAACGCGGCACCGAGGAGGTCCTGACGGCGGCCCGCGCATACGGCTCGGCTGCGGGACTGCCGCTGCGCTGGGTGGTGGCGGGAACGGATGGCGAGGCGGTGCGCGGCATTGCGTCGCGCCACGGCGTCGAAGCGGTGGACGTCATCGGCGACGCCAAGCTCGGCGGCTGCGGTCCGGACGTGCTGACCGAGGCGCTGGCGCAGTATTTCGCGAAGGCGCCGGCCGCCGTCGTCCTCTTCAACCAGTCGGCGGCATCGCGGCTCGTGGCGCCGCGCCTCGCCACGCGGCTCGCCGGCGCGGTCGTGACGAACGTATTCGCGCTCCGGCACGAGGACGGTGCGCTGCACGTGTCGGCAACGGCTTACGGGGGCGACACGCATGTCGTCTATCGCATGCCGCCCCGTACGAGTGTCGTGTGCGTCGCGACGACGACGCTCGCGACCGAGCCTGCCGCGGCGTCCACCGAGCCGAAGTGCAACCCGGTCGATGTCGATCTCGGCGCCATCGAGGAGCGCTTCAAGGTCGTGGCGGCGCCCAGGGCCGAAGGTCCCCGCCTCGAGGATGCCGATATCATCGTCGGCGGCGGCCGGGGTCTCGGCAAGGCGGACAATCTCGGACTGGTCAGGGACCTCGCTGCGGCCCTCGGCGGCATGTGGGGAGGGTCGCGCCCGATCGTCGACGAGGGCTGGATCGATGCCTCACGGCAGATCGGCCTGACAGGCAAGATCACGCGGCCGCGACTGTATGTCGCGGCCGGCATTTCCGGCGCGAGCCAGCACATGGCGGGATGTTCGGCGGCCAGGACGATCGTCGCGATCAACAAGGACCGGGACGCAGCAATCTTCCGGTATGCGCGCTACGGGATCGTCGGCGATTGCCTGGAAGTGATGCCGGAACTCATCAAGGCAGCCCGTGGCGGCTGACGGAGAAATGCAAGTGGTCGAAGCTTCTGAGCCGTGTGTGCCGGGTCTGTTCGTCGCCGAGGGGGGCGCCCGGGTCCTCGGGTCGCGGTGCGCTGCGTGCGGTACACCATACTTCCCGAAGGCGGCGAGTTGTCACAACCCGAAGTGCCCGGGATCGGACATGCAGCCGTGCGAATTCGGCGGCCGTGGCAAGGTGTGGAGTTACTCGGTGGCGGACTTCCCGCCGCCGCCGCCGCACAAGCACGACAAGCCGTTCAAGCCGTACGCGATCGCGGTCGTCGATCTCGACAACGGCCTGCGGCTCGTCGGGCAGATGGTCGACCCGCCGGCGGCGATGAGCGTCGGCGCGGCCGTGGAGCTGGTCGTCGACGCGCTCTATCACGAAGAGGGCAAGGCCTTCACGACCTGGAAATTCAAGCTGGCCTGAGCCGGCGGAGAGTGGGCAGATATGCAGGATGTCGCAGTACTGGGCGTGGGCCTCCATCGCTTCGGCAAGACCGGGGACAGCGTCGTCGGCAACAAGTCCGTGACGGAACTGTGCCGCCATGCCGTGGACAGGGCGCTCGAGGACGCCGGCGTCGCGTGGGGACAGATCGAGGCGGTGGCCGCCGCGAGTTCTCGCTTCTCCGGGGGCAAGGGCTGGGGACTGAACGGCAACGATGTCGTCGAGGACATCGGCTCGACCGGCATCCCGGTCTTCAACATGTCCGCGGGCTGTGCCGCCGGCGGCAATGCGTTCAACGTCGGCTATTCGCTGGTGGCCGGTGGACTGTACGACATCGTGCTCGTCGTCGGAGGCGAGGTGATGCCGAAAGGCATGATCCAGACTTCGGGCATCGAGGAGGCCACGGATCCGGAGTTCCTGCGCCAGCGCTGCATCGGCTTTCCGGGGCCGTCGTTCTGGGCGACCCTCGCGCGCCGGCGCATGCACGATTACGGCACGACCGAGGAGCAGTTCGCGAGCGTCACGGTGAAGGCGCGCAAGTGCTCCGTCGGCAACCCGTATGCGCGCTTCCAGAAGGAAGTCACGCTCGCCGACGTGCTGGCGTCGCCCTATGTCAGCAATCCGCTGCGACTGTTCCAGATCTGCCCGGTGTCGAATGGCGCGGCGGCAGTCATCATCTGCTCGAAGCGCAAGGCCCGCGAGTTCACGACGAGACCGGTCTGGGTGGCCTCGAGTGCCGTGGCGACGATGACCTTCGAGGATTCGCTGCCGCGCGGTTTGGCGGGGCCTGTCCCGAGCGGCCCGAGCCTGCACACGGAGGTCAAGGGCGCTGTCACGCGGGCGTTCGAGCGCGCCGGCATCGGCCCGAAGGACGTCAGCTTCACGGAGCTGCAGGACAACACCTGCTACTACGAGCTCGCATTTCCGGAGGAATGGGGGCTTTGCGAGCCCGGGGAAGCCGAGCGGCTGGTGGCCGCCGGTGAGACGACACCGACGGGACGCATGCCGATCAATCCCTCGGGCGGCTTCGTGTCGTTCGGCGAAGCGACGACCGCCATGGGCGTGTTCCAGATCGCGGAGCTCACGTGGCAGCTGCGTGGCCAGTCCGGCGGCCGGCAGGTGCCCGACGCCAAAGTGGGTCTTGCGCAAACGAATGGACTGGGTGGCAATGCGACGGCGGCCATCCTGAAACGCTGATCGCG
This sequence comes from Steroidobacteraceae bacterium, assembly GCA_050249415.1. Taxonomy (GTDB): domain Bacteria; phylum Pseudomonadota; class Gammaproteobacteria; order Steroidobacterales; family Steroidobacteraceae; genus CADEFQ01. The sequence goes on along the minus strand of JBFWQO010000009.1, from coordinate 55,361 downwards.
CCGCGCGCCGGGCCGGCGCGCAGGCGCTCGCTGGGGCAACGAACGTGTACGACATCGGCGCGGTGAACTACGTCCTCCTGGCGATCCTGCTGTGTGCCGCGGGCGCCGCGCTCGTGCTCGGCTTGCGCGACCTCTGGCGCCGTACGGCCGCCGGGGGCTCGCCGTTTGCCGGCGCCACCTCGCTCGCGGATGTCGTCGGCCGCGTCAACTGGCGGTCGTTCCTGCTGCGCGGTCTCCTGCTCTCGCGCCTCTACAAGCGGCCGGCATCGGGCATCGCACACGCGCTCCTCTTCTATGGCGCGCTGCTCGAGATCTTCGGGCACGGCGCCTACGCGTTGAGTTTCGTCGGCGTTCCCGTGTACGAGGGCCGGTTCGGCTTCCTCGTGATGGAACTCGGGCGCGAGGTCGGCGGCCTCGCGATGCTGCTCGGTGTCGTGTTCTTCCTGTTGCGGCGTTCGAGACCGCCGGAGCGGCTGACCGTCGGCAAGGCACGCCGTGGCTTCGTCGTCATGGAGGCGCTCCTCCTGCTCGTCATCGTCGCCGGTTTCGTCGCCGAGTCGGTGCGACTCGCGCAGCCGGGGATCACGAGCGCCGGGGAATTCCTCGGCCTCGAGCTGGCCCCCTGGGTGGGCCAGGTCGGTGCGGCCCTGCATGAGCACAGCTACCTCGCGCTGTGGTGGTTGCACGGGCTGCTGGGTCTCGCGTTCATCGTGCTGATCACCCGCACGCCGATGTCGCACATGCTGCTCGGCCCCCTCAACACGGCGCTCGCGAAGCGGCGTCCTGGCGTGACGATACCGGCGATCGATTTCGACGCGGAGGAGCCGGTCCTCGGCGCCGGGAAGCTCGCCGACCTGCCGTTCAAGAACCGCCTCGACTTCGAGGCGTGCCTGTGGTGTGGCCGCTGCCACGAGGTATGCCCGGCGGCGCAGACCGGCAAGCCGCTCTCGCCGAAGAAGATCATGTTGACCTGCGCCGAGTTCCAGGCCGAAGGGCGGGTGGACGACACATCGCTGATCGACACGCTCGGTGTCGACGCGCTTTTCAGTTGCACGAGCTGCGGCGCGTGCGTGGAAGAGTGCCCGGTGACCAACGACCCGGCCGAGGTGATCCTGCACTTCAGGCGCCAGCTCGTCATGGGCCGCTCGGAAATGCCGGAGGTCATGGCGGCCGCGAACCGCAACCTCGAGTCGCGCTGCCACCCGTTCGTCGGCACGTCCGCCAATCGCGACGACTGGCATCGCGGCCTCGAAGTGCCCCGCTTCGTCCCGGGACAGACCGAGTACCTGCTCTGGATCGGCTGCTCCGTCGCGTACGAGGAGCGTGCGCAAAAGATCGCGCGCGCCATGGTCCGGATCCTGGGTGCGGCGGGCCTCTCGTGGGGCATCCTCGAGGAGACGCGCTGCACGGGCGACCCCGCCAAGATGATGGGCAACGAGCTGCTGTTCGTCGAGCTGGCGCAGGCGAACATCGAGGAGTTCCGGGAGGCGCGGGTCACCAAGGTGATCACGATGTGCCCGCACAGCTTCAACAGCTTCAGCCGCTACTATCCACAGCTCGGCGCGCAGTGGGAAACCATCATGCACTCGGTGCTCATCGACCGGCTCGTCCGGGGGGGCAAGCTCGCCGTCAGGCGCGATGCGCTGCAGAAGATCGTGTTCCACGATCCCTGCTATCTCGCGCGGCACAATGGTATCGAGGCCGAGCCGCGCGGTGTCGTCGCAGCGCTCGGCGAACTGGTGGAGATGCCGCGCAACCGGGAGAACAACTTCTGCTGCGGTGGTGGTGGCGGCAAATACTGGTCGCGCGAGACCGGCACGGCACGCATCAGCGATGTGCGGATCACGGAAGCGCTCGGCACGGGCGCGAACAAGGTCGCGACCTCCTGTCCGCTTTGTCTCCTGATGCTGAGTTCGAGCGCGGCGAAGCACTCTGAGGAGCCGCAGGTCTTCGACCTCGCGGAACTCGTCGCCGACGCGCTTCAATAAACGACAGGGCGAGGCCATGGCATTGAATCTTCCCGAGACATTCACTTACGAGAAGCGAGGTCGCATCGCGGTGATGACCTTGAACCGCCCGCAGGCGGCCAACGCGATGACCCGCGAGATGATCGTCGGCATGGACGCGGCGTTCGACGACTTCAACGCGGACCCCGCCCTGCATGTCGCGATCCTCACCGGCGCGGGCAATCGTTCGTTCTGCACGGGCATGGACCTGAAGTCCGCACTGCCCGCGATCGCGGCCGGCGATTCGATGGGCTACGAGGACCCGGTGAAGCGGCCGTTCCAGACCATCTACAAGCCGATCATCGCGGCGGTGAACGGCATGTGCGTGGCGGGGGGCATGGAGTTCATGCTGGGTACCGACATCCGCCTCGCGGCGGAAAACGCCACCTTCGGCCTGAGCGAGGTGCGCTGGGCGGTGATCCCGGTGGGCGGCAGCCACATCCGCCTGCCGCAGCAGATTCCGTGGGCCGTCGCGATGGAGATGTTGTTGACGGGCGCCAGCATCGATGCGAAGCGTGCCTACGAGGTGGGCCTGGTCAATCGCATCGTGCCATCGGAACGGCTGCTCGAGGAGGCGCTGGCGCTCGCGGAGAGAATCTGCGACAACGGCCCGCTGGCGGTGCGCACCGCGAAGGAGATCGCGGTGCGGGCGCTCAACAACGAACCCAATTTCGTCCTCGAAAAAGCGATCGGCGCGCGGGTGTTCTCCTCCGCGGACGCGCGCGAGGGACCGAAGGCCTTCGCCGAGAAGCGCAAGCCCGACTACAAGGGGCGCTGAGGCCCCGATAGTCCGATTGGACGTCGCCCTCCACGGGGGCGGGCAGTACGTTGCAGTCACATTCGACGGCGGCGCGGCGTTGCCCGCAATGCACGCCGCACGGCGGCTCGGCCACGTTCCGGAGTCATTGCATGGACTTTGAATTCAGCGACAAAGAGCGCGCCTTCCTGCGCGAAGTGGACGAATTCCTGAAGGCCAACCATGACCCGATGGTCATGGATGTCACCCGCGAGAACATGGCGCAGGTGTGCGATACGCCGGAGCGGCGCGCCTTCATGGGCAAGCTCGCGAAGAAGGGCTGGCTCGGCATCACCTGGCCGAAGGAGGTCGGCGGCCAGGATGGCGAGGGCTTCTACGAGTACCTGCTGAACGAGAAACTCTCGTCGGTCGGTGCGCCGCAGATCGGCAAGGGCATCGGCATCATCGGCAAGACGCTGATCCGCGTCGGTTCCGCAAAGCTCAAGAAGGAATTCCTGCCCCAGATCCTCTCGGCGAAGATCGAGTTCGCGGTCGGCTATTCCGAGCCGAGTGCCGGCTCCGACGCGGCCGCGATGCGCCTGAAGGCCGAGCGCAAGGGCGACGGCTGGGTGCTGAACGGCCAGAAGATCTTCACGACCTCGGCGCACTTCGCCGACTGGTACTGGGTGGGCGCGCGCACCAATCCCGAGGCGCCGAAGCACCACGGGATCTCGCTGTTCCTCGTCCGCATGGACGACCCGAACCTGACCATCCAGCCCATGTACACGATGGGCAACGAGCGCACCAACGCCGTCTTTTTCGACAACGTGTTCGTGCACGACGACTATCGGGTCGGCGAACTCGGCAAGGGCTTCCAGTACATCGCCGAGGCGCTCGATATCGAGCGCTTCACGATGTTCACATTCTCGCCGATACGCGGGCGGGTGGAGCTGCTCTGCAACTTCGTCCGCGACACCGTGCGTGACGGCAAGCCCCTGAAGGACGATCCGGTCATTCGCCAGCGCGTCGCCCAGCTCGCCACCGAGTGCGAAGTGGCGCGGCTCCTCGGCGTGCGGTTCGTCGATGCGGCGCTGTATTCGTCCAAGACGCCGACGATCGAGGCCTCGGAGTACAAGCTGTATGCGACCGAGCTGTCGCGACGCGTGGCGGACGCGACGATGGACATCGTCGGGCCCGGTGCGCAGCTCGCCCTCGGGACGGAGGATGCGCCGCTCAAGGGTCGCGCGGAGAGCTGCTACACCTACACGGTGATCGACACGATCGGCGGCGGATCCTCGGAGGTGCAGAAGAACATCATCGCGAAGCGCAAGCTCGACCTGCCGAAGAACTTCTGACGCCCGCCATGTCGCTGCTGCACGGCCTCACCGCTCTCGATCTCGCCGCCGTCGGCCCCGCCGCACGCGCCTCGCGGATCCTGGCGGACTACGGCATGCGCGTGATCAAGGTGGCGCCGGTGGCGGGAGCGGGCGTCGATGCGATCGAGCCCGTGTTTCACGCCTACGGCGGCGGGCGCGGCATGCAGAGGATCCGCGTCAACCTGAAATCGGATGCGGGGCGGGACGTGATCGTGCGCCTCGCGGGCCGGGCCGATGCGCTGATCGAGAGCTACCGGCCCGGTGTGGCGAGCCGGCTCGGTGTCGGCTACGAGCAGCTGAAGGCGCACAATCCGCGGCTCATCTATTGCTCGACCACGGGCTACGGCCAGCACGGCCCCTACTCGCAATGGGCGGGACACGACATCGACTACCTCGCCGTCGGCGGGTTTCTCGCGTGCAGTGGTCGCGATGCCGAAGGGCGCCCCGCGCTGCCCGGCGCCACTGTGGCCGACAGCGCGGGCGGCGGCATGCACGCGGCGATGGCGATCATGGCGGCGCTGGTCGGGCGCGCAAAGACCGGAGTCGGCACGCATCTCGACGTGTCGGTCGTCGACGGCGTGCTGAACCTGATGTCGCTGTACATCGACCAGTACCTCGCCACCGGCGAGGAAACGCTGCCGGGGTCCGCATTGCTCACCGGCCGGTTCGCGTGCTACGGCGTGTACACGACGGGCGACGGCAAGCACGTCGCGGTCGGCGCGATCGAGGGCAAGTTCTTCCGCAATCTCTGCCGGTTGCTCGGAGTCGAGCAGTATGCCGATGCGCAGTACGACGCGTCGCGGCAGGACGAAATCCGGCGGGCGATGCAGGAGCGGTTCCGCACGCGCACGCGCGACGAGTGGACCGCGGCGCTGGCCGGCGAGGACACCTGTGTCGCGCCGGTGCTGGCGATCTCCGAGGTCGCCGCGGATCCACACCTCCTCGCGCAACGCGCATTCATGACCGCGAACCACCCGCAGCACGGCACCTTCGGGCAGCTCGCGCCGAACCTCGCAGGGGCCGAGCGTGACCAGCCGACCTTCAATCTGCCGCCTGCCGGTCAGCTCGATACGGATACGGTGCTCGGCGACGCGGGCTACTCGGCCGGCGAGATCCGTGCGTTGCGCGGCAACGGGAGCGTGCAGTGACGTCGTCCGACCTGCCGCCGGCCGTCCAGGCGCTCATCGGCGTGCCGCAGTACGAGGAGCACTCGGAGTTCCCGATCGAGATCGGCTATGTCTACAACACGTGCGCCGCGACCGGCAACGGCAATCCGCTCTATTGGGACGACACGATCGCGCGTGAACTCACCGGGGGCCGCATCGCCCCGCCGACGATGCTGTCCGTGTGGATGCGGCCGCACTACTGGGCGCCCGGGGCTCCCGGCGAACGCAAGGCGCTGATGACCCACTTCGACCTGAAGGCACTGTGCGGACTGCCCGAGGCCGTCGTCGTCGGCAACGAAGCGAGCTTCGGTGAACCGGTTCGAATGGGCGACGTGCTGACGGCGAGCCAGATCGTGCGCTCGGTCGGCCCGCTCAAGCAGACGAAGCTCGGCACGGGGCGCTTCTGGGTCATCGATGTCGAGACGCGCAACCAGCGGGGTGAGTGGGTCGGCACCGAAACCTACAGCTTCCTCGGCTATCGACGGCCCGAGGACGAGACGTGACCGCCGTGCGCAACCGGCTCGCGGGCGAAGTCACCGAAGGGCAGGCGCTGCCGCCGCTCCGGGTCGAGGTGAGCGCGACCACGATCGTGCTCGGCGCGCTCGCGAGCCGCGACTGGCGGCCGATGCACCACGACAAGGATTTCGCGATCGAGCGCAACGGCGTGCAGGACATCTTCATCAACACGCCGAACTTCCAGGCCTGGTTCGAGCGCTACCTGACCGACTGGACCGGCCCGAAGGGGCGTCTCGGACGCCTGGCGTTCAAGATGAAGAAGTCCGTGTTCCCGGGCGACGAAATGGTCTTCTCGGGTCGCGTGACACGCACATCGGACGACGCGGGCGGCTGCCGATGGGTGGAAGTGGACCTGGGCGTGTCGGTGGCAGGCACGCTGACGACCGAAGGCCACGCGAAGCTCGCGCTGCCCGCGAACGAAGACGACAACCCGTGGGCCCGCCGGGGCCCGGACTGGAAACCCTGATCCGGCGCCCGGCGCCGGTTCGATCGACTGCAATGAGAGCAAGCCCATGGACCTGAAGTTGACCGACGAACAACGGATGTTGCGGGAAACCACCCGCGATCTGTGCGTGGCGAGTTGCGGCGTGGACGTGGTGCGCCAGATGGAGAACGACCCGCTCGGCGTGCCGGAAGCGCTCTGGCAGAACATGAAAGAGATGGGGCTCACCGGGATTCTCGTGCCGCAGGAATTCGACGGCATGGGGCTCACGCTGCTGGACTGCGCCATGATCTACGAGGAGTTCGGGCGTGCACTCGTCCCGGGGCCGCACTTTCCGAGCGCCGTGGCGAGCGTGCTCGCGATTCGCCGGGCGGGCGACGCCGCCCAGCAGAAGGCGCTCCTGCCCGCCATCGGCAGTGGCGAGCGCATCGTCGTTCCCGCATGGCTCGAGCCGGATGGCGGTTACGGGCCGCAAGGAGTGCAGCTCGCGGCAACGCTCGCGAAGGGCGGCTACAGCCTGCGCGGCGTGAAGCGCCACGTCTTTTGCGCCAAGGCCGCGCAGCAGCTGCTCGTGCTGGCACGCACCGGAAGCGCAGCGGAGGACGTGGACCTGTTCCTCGTCGATACGGCCGCCCAGGGCGTGACGCTCACGCAGCAGAAATCGATGGCGTCCGACACGCAGTATCGGGTCACGTTCGACGACGTCGTCGTGGCGAAGGCACAGCGCCTCGGCGCGGAGGGCAGCGGCTGGAAGCACTGGCGGGATGCGATGCACGAAGCCGTCATCCTGCTGGGCGCGTATGCGGCGGGCGGCGCCGAGCGCGCCCTCGAGATCACCGTCCAGTACTCCAAGGACCGCGAGCAGTTCGGCAAGCCAATCGGCGCATTCCAGGCACTCGCGCACTACATGGCCGATGCGGCACCGGTCGTCGAGGGCGCCAAGGTCCTCGTGTATGAAGCGGCCTGGGCACATTCGACCGGACGGGACATCCAGCGCCTCGCCCCGATGGCGAAGCTGTTCGGCTGCAAGACCTTCCGCGACGTGACGCACATGGCGCAGCAGGTCCACGGCGGCATCGGCTTCACGCTCGATTACGACATCCAGCTCTACTATCGTCGCGCCAAGCAACTGCAACTGAACTGGTGGGATTCCCGCTATCTCGAGGGCTTGATCGCGATCGACGTGCTCGACAGGGGCCTGCCGCGGACGATCCCGGATCCGTTCACGCCATGATCCCGCCCGGCGCCGGCGCCCTGGCCGGCATCAAGGTGCTCGATTTCGGGCAGATGGTGTCCGGCCCCTTCTGCGCGAAGCTCTTCAGCGATTTCGGCGCCGACGTGATCAAGGTGGAGCCGCCGGACGGCGACGCCGCGCGACGGGCGGGCCCGTACCCGGGCGACGTGGCGCATCCCGAGAGAAGCGGACTCTACTTCATCAACAATACCAACAAGCGCGGCGTGACCTGCGATGTCACGGTCCCGGAAGGACGTGAACGGTTCCTGCAGCTGCTGCGCTGGGCGGATGTGCTGGTGGAGAACAACCTGCCGCGGCAGATGCGCGCGTGGCACCTCGAGTACGAGCAGGTGCAGGCGGTGAATCCCGATCTCGTGATGATCTCCATCACGCCGTTCGGGCAGACCGGGCCCTACAGCGGCTGGAACGGCTATGACCTGAACGCCTTCCACCTCTCCGGCGCGAGCTCGCGCTACTGCGGCCGGCCCGGCGAGATGCCGCTCGAGCACGGCACGTTCTCCGCCGACTATTACGGCGCGATCGCCGGCGCGACCTGGGGGCTCGCCGCGGTGTACGGCCGCGACATCGCCGGCGGCGGCCAGCACGTCGACGTCTCCTGCGCCGAGGCGATCGCGGCGTCGTTCGTCGGCGGCCAGAACATCGGGCTCGTGGCGCAGGAGGGACGCTTCGACAAGCGCACGGGTGTCGGCATGCCGCTCGGCGCGCCGGCGACCATCGTGCCGTGCAAGGACGGCCACGTGTGGATGCTCGCTCTCGAGCACGGACAGTGGCGGGGCCTGTGCAAGGTCATGGGCGATCCTGAATGGGCACGCCTCGAGATTTTCAACGACATGTACGTGCGCGCCCAGAATGCCGACATCATGTACTCGTTCATCGAGGAGTGGACGGCGCAGCACACGAAGATGGAGATCATGGAGAAGTGCCAGGCGGCGGGCTGCCCGATCACCGCCGTGTTCACGATCGCGGAAGTGGCCGCGCAGCCGCACCTCGCGGCGCGCGATTACTTCGTCGACATCGAGCATCCCGACCTCGGGCGGCTGCGCAATCTCGGCGCGCCCTTCAGGTTACCGGCGAGTCCGGGCGGTCCTGCGCGCCCGGCTCCCCGTCTCGGTGAGCACAACGCCGAAGTGTACGCTGCGCTGCGCGGCCGCGCCGCGAGCTGAATCCACGCGAAGGCCATTCGACATGGGTAACGCGCTGCCGCTCGAGGGTATCAGGGTCGTCAATCTCGGCTGGGTCTGGGCCGGGCCGGTCGTGGGCCAGACACTGGCGTTCCTCGGCGCCGAAGTGCTGAAGGTGGAGTCGCGCCAGCGGGTCGACATGCTGCGGACTCTGCCGCCGTTCGCCGAGGGCATCCCGGGCCCCGACCGCAGCCTCTCGAACCACGCGTGCTGGGCGGGCAATGGCTCCGTTTCACTGAACCTGAAGGAGCAGGAGGCGCGCGACCTCGCGCTCGAACTCATCGCGCGGTCGGATGTCGTCATCGAGAACTTCGGCCCGGGCGTGCTCGACAGGATGGGCCTCGGGTACGCGCAACTGCGCCGTGCGAAACCCGACCTCGTCATGCTCTCGATGCCCGCCGCGGGGCTGACGGGGCCCCTCGCGCACGTGCGCACCTACGGACTCAGTCTCACGTCGCTCACGGGCCTCGACAGCCTGGTCGGGTACAAGGGCGGTGGCCCCATACCGTTCGAGAATGCCTTCGCCGACCCGATGGCGGGCATTTTCGCCGCGTTCGCCGTCCTCGTCGCGCTGAATCATCGCCGCAACACCGGTGTCGGCCAGCACGTGGATTTCTCGCAGCAGGAAGCGGTCCTGCAGATGATCGGGCCGGCCTACATGGACTACGTGCTGAACGGGCGCGTTGGCGGGCCGAAGAGCAACGAACATCCGGTCGCGATGTGCGCGCCGCATTCGGTCTTTCCGTGCCAGGGCGACGATCGCTGGATCAGCATCGCGGTGCAGACCGAGCCGGAGTGGGCCGGGTTCGTGCGTGCGATGGGCGAACCGGAGTGGGCGAGGGCGGCGGAGTTCGCCACGATGAGCGCGCGCGTCGCCCACATCGATGCGTTGCACGCGCGCATCGCCGCATGGACGGCGCAGCACGACGATCGCGCGCTCGCGGAGACGCTGCAGCGGCACGGCGTTGCCGCCGCGCCCGTGCTGAACGTGGGTGACCTGCTGCACGAGCCGCAGTACGCGGCCCGGAACACCTTCATCGAAGTCGAGCATCCGCTCGGCTTTCGTGAAATGATCTACGGGGCTTACGTCAAGCTGAGCCGCACGCCGGCGCGGGTGCGGACCGGTCCGACGATCGGCCAGGACAACGATCGCGCCTTCCGCGGGATCCTGGGCCTCGGTGAGGAGCGTTACCGCGACCTCATCGAGCGCAAAGTCATCTACTGAACGGGACAGCCATGACCCACGAGTTGCAAACCCTCCGCTACGCCTTCGAAGACCACGTCGGGATCATCACGTTGAATCGACCCGGGAAGCTCAATGCCGCCAGCTGGCAGCTGGCGGAGGAGCTGTCGGGGTTGCTGTACCGCCTGCGCTTCGACGACTCGGTCCGCGCGATCGTTCTCACCGGCGCGGGCCGCGCGTTCTGCGCGGGCGGCGACGTGGAGTTCCTGTCCGGCGAGGGTGACCATGCGATGCCCGGCACGTCGGATGCGTCACGCCCGATTCCGCGCTGGCAGAGGAAGACGCCCGGCGGCCACTTTTTCGACGTGGCGCGGCAGCTGGTCGCGGTCGACAAACCCGTGATCGCGGCGATCCACGGGCATGCCGTCGGGGCGGGCCTCGCCTACGCGCTCGCCTGCGACCGCCGTTTCGGCGACACGACCACGAAGATGAGCGCCATTTTCACGAGCGTCGGCGTGGCCCCCGACTGCGGCCTGTCGTATTTCCTGCCGCGCATCGTCGGCCTGCCCAACGCGCTGATGATGGTCGAGACGGCGCGGATGTTCAAAGCGGAGGAGTGCCGCGAACTCGGGCTGATCGACGAACTGGTGCCGGAAGGCAAGGATCTCGAATCGGCGCTCGAGTACGCGAAGATGATCGCGAAGCGCGCGAGCACCGCGGTCGAGATGGGTCGGCGCCTGGTCCACATGTCGCTGCAGCACAGCCTCGAGCAGATGCTCGATTTCGAGGGGCATTATGGCGTGGCGGTGGCCTCCACGGCCGACGCCAAGGAAGGCACGATGGCCTTCCTCGAGAAGCGCAAGCCCGACTTCCGCGGCGCCTGAGCCCGACGGCTGGAGGAACCCCCGATGTCCGCGAAAACCGTACCCGCCCGGCCGCTCGAGGGGCTGCGTGTCCTCGACGTGTCGACGATGCTGGCGGGGCCCTACGGCGCCACGCTGCTCGGCGATCTCGGCGCGGATGTCGTGAAGGTCGAATCGCACCTCGGCGACGACAGCCGGCGCCTCGGCGCGATGCGGGACGGCGAATGCGGGCCGTTCCTCAGCCTGAATCGCAGCAAGCGTGACATCGTGATCGACATGCAGCAGCCGCGGGGGCAGGAAGTCTTCGCGCGGCTCGCTGCGACGGCCGACGTGCTGATCACGAATGTCCGCGAGCCGGCGCTCAGCAAGCTCGGGCTCAACTACGAGCAGGTGCGTGCGCACCGGCCCGACATCGTGTGGATCGGCGTCACGGCCTTCGGTCCCGACGGGCCGTATGCGGGCCGCCCGGGGATCGACTTCCTGACACAGGGCTATTGCGGAGTGCTCGGGCTGAATGGCGATCCTGCCGGCGGGCCCGTGCGCACGGGATTCCCGGCCGTCGACGTGATCACCTCGCTGCTAGTGAGCAACGCCGCGCTCGCGGCGCTGCGGATCCGCGATCACACGGGCGAGGGCCAGCGCATCGAGGTATCGCTGCTGGATGCGCTGATGCACGCACAGGCGAGTTCCATCGGCAGCTATCTCGCGACCGGCGAGCCGCCGAAGCGGACCGGCAACCGCAGCCAGTATTTCGCACCCTCGGGTGTCTATCCGACGAAGGATGGCCGGCACGTCATCATCACGACACCGAGCGAGAAGTTCTTCGGCAATGTCTGCCGGGCCCTCGACGCGGACTGGGACCGTGATCCGCGCTTCCACGACATCGCGTCGCGGCTCGCGAACCACGACGAACTCGATCGCGTGATGGCCGAACGCACGCGGCAGTTCGACCGGGACGAACTCGTCGAGCGGCTGATCGCCGCCGACGTGCTCACCGCGCCGATCAACGACGTCGAAGATGTCGTCAAGGATCCGCAGATCCGGCACAACGGGATGATCGTGCGGCTGGAGCATCCGTTGCTCGGCCATGTCGATGTGACCGGGGTTCCGATCCGCTTCTATGGCACGCCGTGCCGCGTCACCCGGCATCCGCCGATGCACGGCGAGCACACGCGCGAGCTGCTGGCGAGCCTCGGCTACGGCGAGGCGGAGATCGAGGCGCTGGTCGCGGCCGGCGTGAGCGCGGACCGGCCCGAAATGTTGCGGCGGCGCGCGGAGAGAAAGGCGCGGCGACGACCCTCCGGGGCGGCGTGATCGCAGCGCGCCGGCGTGCGGGCGCAGCAGGCGCCCGGGTAGTCCGGATGCAGGATGGCGGGAAGCGCGCCGTCGGCGATCATCGCGGCGACGCTGCTACGATGCGTCCGGGCCGCCGGGCCTGAATCGTTGGAACGTGCGAGGCACCGAGATGGGTCGCATCCTGCATGACGTCACAGTGCTCGATCTCACGCGGCAGTTCTGCAGCGCGCTGTCCGGCGCGTTCCTGGCGGACTTCGGCGCGCGCGTCATTCGTGTCGATCTGCTGCCGGCGGCACGGAACGAGCCGACCGGTCGCTGGAACCACGAAGCGGACCTGATCCACCGCAACAAGCTCTCGGTTGCCGTCAACGCGTCCACCGCCCGCGGCCGCGAAGTACTCGCGGCACTCGCGGCCAAAGTCGACGTGGTCGTCACCGACTGGCCGCGCGACGAACTGGCCGCGCTCGGGCTCGACTACGCCGGCGTGAGCGCCGCGCGTCCCGATGTCATCTTCGCGCGCCTCTCCGGCTTCGGGCCGAAGGGCCCCGACCGGGACCTGCCGGCCATCGATGAACTGGCAGCGGCGCGCACCGGCGCGATGCCCATCCTGCCGCAGCCCGGCCAGCCACCGGTGTACACGGGCGCCGGCGCGATGCACGCCACCGGAATGCTGGCGTTCGGCATCGTCACGGCGCTGCTGCACCGGATGCGAAGCGGCGAGGGGCAGGAAGTCGACGTCTCCCTCTTTGGCGCGAACATGTACGGCTCGGCGCTCGACCTGCAGGCATTCCTGGCGATAGGCCACGGCGATCGCCTGCTGCACCCGATCTCGCGGCTCGACGTGTCGAACCCGATGTCGGGCTCGGTATACCGCAGTGCCGACGGCCGCTGGGTCACGCTGACGATGCCCGACACCGACCGCTGGTGGCCGGCATTTTCGGCGATGGTCGGCGTCGACGCGAACGACGCCCGGTTCGATACGCACGAGAAGCGCACGGCGGTGAACCGCCTCGAGCTCATCGGCGAGCTCGAAGAGCGCTTCAGCCGGCAGACGGCGGGCCACTGGCGGCAGCTGTTCCAGGAAAAGCAGTTGTCCGCCGACATCATCGAGCAGTTCGACTACCCGGCGAACGATCCCGGTGCGTACGCCAATCGCTACATCATGGAACTCGAGCACCCGAGCTTCGGCAAGGTCAAGACGCTCGGCTTTCCGATCTGGGCCAGTGACAGCCCGGCCCGCCTCGAGCGGCTCGCCCCGTGCACCGGCCAGCATACGGACCAGGTGCTGCACGAGTTGCTCGGCTACTCGCGGGAATCGCTCCACGAGCTCAGCGACGCGGGAGTGCTGGCATGAGCAGGGCCCTCGAGGGTGTGCGCGTCATCGACCTCACGGTGTGGTTCCAGGGACCGGTGTCCGCCCAGTACCTCGCCGACTTCGGCGCCGATGTCGTCAAGGTGGAGCGGCCGCAGGGCGGCGACCAGGCCCGGGGCGTGCGCAGCATCAAGTCGCTCGAGATCGGCGACTGGAACCAGTATTTCCTGGTGATCAACCGCAACAAGAAGAGTATCGCGATCGATCTCAAGAAGCCGGAGGGGCAGGAGATCCTGTATCGGCTCGTCGCGAAATCGGATGTGTTCCTGAGCAACCTCGCACCGGAGATGCTCGCGGCGTGGAACCTGTCCTACGAGAAGCTGTCAGCGATCAACCCGAAGATCGTGTACGCGACGAACACGGGCTATGGCCGTTTCAGCAAGGTCTCGAAGCCCTCGTTCGACATGACGGTGCAGGCGCTCACCGGGATCATGGCGCGGCTCGGCGAGCCCGGGCAGCCGCCGATCTACCTCGGCATGGGTTCGGGCGACGCCTACGGTGGCATCATGTCGGCACTCGGCATCCTGCTCGCGCTCTACGAGTGCCGGCGCACCGGCAGGGGCCAGAGCATCGATGCCTCGCTCTATGGCGCGCAGTTGTATCTCGCCGCGCCGTACCTGCAGGCCTACCTCGCCGGCCACGAGTCGAACGCGCTGCAGCACTCGCGGCGGCAGGTGGAGAATCCGCTGTGGAACCTGTATCCGACGAGCGGCAAGTGGGTTTTTCTGTGCGAACGCAACGAGGACGATCGCTTCGCGGCGCTGCGCCGCGCGCTGGGCGATCCCGCGACGCTGGCGGATCCCGCCTACGGCAGCGCGGCGGGCCGGCGCGAACGGAACGAAGCGTTGATCGCGGCGATCGAGGTCGAGACGCAAAGGCACGACCACGGTGAACTGATGGCGGCGCTGCGCCGCGCCGGCATCACTGCGAGTCCCGTGAACAACTTCGCCGACGTCGTGCGCGACGAGCAGGCGTGGCAGAACGGGTACTTCATGAAGACGTGGTGCGAGGAAGTGCAGCGCGAGGTCGACATCCGCGGCCTGCCGGTGACCCTGTCGAAATCGCCTGGCGAAGTGCGCAGCCTCGGGCCGCAGCTCGGCCAGGATACCGAGATCCTGATGATGGAATTGCTCGGCTACGAGTGGGAAGAGATCGAGGCGCTCAAGGCGAAGGGCGCGATTCCCTGAGCCGACGTGCGAGGTGGAAACGATGAGTGGTGCGAATTTCAGCGACTGGAGCGTCGTCACCGGCGACGGTCTCGACAATTTCGGGGAAATCGTCTACGAGAAGCGCCATCATCGCGCGCTCGGCGGCGGCGTGGCGCGCGTGGCGCTCAACAAGCCCGACAAGATGAACGCGATGACCGTGGCGACGGTCGACGAAATGTTCCGGGCGTTCTACGACGCGAGCCACGATCCGTCGATCGGCGTGATCGTGGTGGCGGGCCGCGGCAAGCATTTCGGCGCCGGCGGCGACGTCGTCTGGGAGCGTTGGGGCCTGCGCGAGGCGTTCTACAACCGCTATCCGCACAACCGGCTGATCCGCATGTCGCGCAAGCCGGTGATCGCGCAGGTGCAGGGGTACTGCGTCGGCGGGCACAACCACATGGCCTACTGCTGTGATTTCACGATCGCGGCCGACAACGCCGTGTTCGCACAGGCGGGTCCGCGGGTCTCTTCGCCGGCCGACGGCTACTTCGTGCCGTACCTCACCAAGGTCGTCGGCGCGAAGAAGGCGCGCGAGATCTGGATGCTGTGCCGCAAGTACAAGGCCGCCGAGGCGCTGCAGATGGGCCTTGTCAACACCGTGGTGCCGCTCGGCGAGCTCGAGGCCGAAGTCGAGAAATGGTGCGAGGAGCTGCTCGAGAAGAGTCCGGGTTGCCTCGAGATCCTGAAAAACGCCTTCGACCAGGAAATGGACGGCTACAAGGAGCAGTGCGCCATATCGGGCGCGCTGTATCCGGACTGGTTCGACATGCCGGAAGGCAAGGAAGGCGGTGCCGCTTTCGTCGAGAAGCGTCCGGCACGGTTCTGGGACATTCGCCGGCGCGAGGCGCAGATGCGCCAGACACTGCTCGACGAGTACGAGGCCTTGCAGGCTGCGAACAAGGGCGCCGGTTGAGCGGCGGGACCATGGCGGCGAGGGGTACGTTGAAGGATGCGGCCTGCATCGTCGGTATCGGTGAGACCGCGATCTGTCGCAAGCCGGGCTCGGGCCTCAGCGAAATGGCACTGCAGCTGCGCGCCGTGGCCGCAGCGCTCGACGACGCGGGGCTCGAGGCGCGCGACATCGACGGCATCATGCCGTTCCCGAACCTCGGCCGCGCCGAGGCGTTTGCGGCGAACCTCGGTTGCGAGAACCTGCGCTTCGCCGCCACGCTGAATCTCGGCGGCGCCTCGCCGGTCGCGGCGCTGCGCGTCGCCGCCATGGCGGTCGTGACCGGCAGCGCGAACCATGTGCTGGTTCCTGGCGGCTGGAACGGCTACTCCGGCGCGCGCACCCGGGACATCGCCGCGACCGACGTCAATTCAATCCCCGGCGCCGCCATTGCGCACGATTACTACCTGCCTTACGGTCTGTCCGCACCGCCCCAGTGGTATGCGCTGATGGCGCAGCGCCACATGCACGAATACGGCACACGCGACGAGCAACTCGGCGCCGTGGCGCTTGCGATGCGCAGGCACGCGCAACTCAATCCCGGTGCATTGATGTGCGGCAAGCCGATGACCCTGGACGATTACCTCGCCTCGCCGATGGTCACCTCGCCGTATCGGCTGCTCGATTGCTGCCTCGAGACCGATGGCGGGGCCGCTTACATCGTCACCTCGGCGGCGCGGGCGCGCGATCTGCGCCGCAGGCCTGTCTCGATCATGGGCGCGGCGTCGGGCCAGCCGTATCCCGCCGACGACATCGTGAACCGCAAGGATTTCCATCGCACGGGCCTCACGACCGCGGCGCCCGAAGCGTTCGCGATGGCGGGCCTCACGCCGGCGGATGCGGATTTTGCGCAGATCTACGACTGCTTCACGTTCGAGGTGATCCAGCAGATCGAGGAGGCGGGTTTCTGCCGGCGCGGCGAGGGCGGCGCCTTCGTCGAGAGCGGCGGCATCGAGCTGGGTGGCCGCCTGCCCGTCAACACGCACGGCGGACTCCTGTCCCAGGGTCACCTGCTCGGCATCGGGCACATCGTCGAGGCCGTTCGGCAGTTGCGCGGCGAGGCGGGAGAACGCCAGGTGAAGGACGCGGAGGTGGGTGTCGTGACCGGATGGGGCGATTTCGGCGACGGCAGCATCGCAATCCTGCGCCGTGGAGGCGAGGCATGACGCGGCCGCTGCCGGCGATGACGGGCCTGACCGCGCAGTTCTACGAGTGGTGCGGCAAGGGGGAGCTGCGCTTCCAGCGCTGCAGCCGCTGTGCCACGTTCCGCCACGTGCCCCGCGATCTGTGCGCCGCGTGCGGCTCGTTCGACTGGGAGTGGGTGCGCTCGAGCGGCAAGGGCACGGTGTTCACGTTCACCGTCGTCGCGCGTGCGCTGCATCCGGGGTTCATCGAGGCGGTGCCCTACGCGGCCGTGGTCGTCGAACTCGAGGAGGGCGTGCGCTTCCTCGGCAATGTCGTCGACTGCCCGCCCGACGCCCTGCGCATCGGCATGCCGGTGCGAGTCGATTTCGAGCGGCGGACCGACGCGATCACGCTGCCGGTGTTTCGTCTCGCGACCAGCTGAAATCAGGCGGCGTCCACGCGTCGAAATGCGGCAGGTCGTCCTCGGCATCGACCCAGGCCGCGCGCGAGCCGAAATAGATGTGGCAGCGGGTGCGCACCCCCGGGTCCGAGTCGAGCGCGCCGGCCGTGATGAAGGCGACCTCGCCGATGACGGATGGCACCGAGGCGCCACACTCGCCGCAGAAGGAGACGAGATAGCGGGCCGATTCCGGCAGCTGCCAGTGGCGGATCGATCCCGCACCGTGCGTGAACGTGAACCCGGACGATGCGCACGCGAGTGCCACGAGATAGCTGCTGCCCGAGCGGCGCCTGCAACGCGAGCAATGGCAGGCGCGCATCGCGTAGGGCGGAGTGGCAATTTCATACCCGATCGCGCCGCACAGGCACCCGCCCGTCAGCGGGGATCGCGGACGATGCGGCGATGCCGGCCCGGGCTGGCTCGCAGCGGGAATCTGGCTCGCCGCACTTCGTGACCCCGGGTAGCAGGGCAGTCGGGCACTGGCGGGCATCCACGGCGCGCGCTGTGCGACGTGCGCGTGCCACGCCGGTCTCAGGCCCGAGATGTCATCGAGCCCGCCGGCCGGCAGCATGACCGAACCGCCATCGCCGCACTCCGCGGGCAGAGGGGTCGAGCAAGTCGCGCAGAACGAGCGCACGAGCGGTGTCGTACCGGCGATGCGGACGCGACTTCGCGCTCCCGCCTCCCATTTCACCGCCGTTGCTCCGACCCAGGTGCCGAATCCGACGCCGCTCGAGCGGGCGCAGGCAGAACAATGGCAGTACCACATGTCGCCGGTGGAGCCCGGGGCAGCGTAGCGAACCTCGCCACACAGGCAGCTCCCGCGCATCAGCCGTCGAAGCGCAGCATGGCGTCCGGGTCGTGCGTGAAATCGCGCCGGTTGCCGTCGATCCGTTCGGCGCGCTGCACGACGGGCGTGCTGTAGGAATAGCAGACCCCATCCGGCATGCCGTCGCCGATCGCCGGGTGCGCCTTTACGGGGGTAATGACGAAGCGGCGGGTCTGCGCGACGAAGTAGCCACGCTGCAGCATCAACGCGGCCTCAAAAGCACTGCCCGCGAACGTCTCGCTGGCCCAGGCGTGGAAACCCTGCATGACCGGTCGCCCGACGAGTACGCGGGGCTCGACGAGGAGGTGGTGCGCCAGGGTCCAGTCGTGCACCGCCCGACCGTCGCTGGAGATCCGCGCGCGCGTGCGCCCTTCGCGTTCGTCGTCGACCACGATGTCGTACAGGCGCGTGAGTCCTTCTTCACCGACATGGGCCAGTGCGAGTGCGGTCATGTCCGTCACGTGCGTGCAGCTGTGGCGCTTTTCGAGCGCGCGGCGCAGGTCGGGGATACTGGCGAGCGGCCGCCCGACGTAGGCCAGCAGGTGGCTCGCGGATTCAGGGCAGGTCGTGAACGGATGGCGGACATAGGTCGGCTCGATCGCGGTGATGCGCGCGCCGTCGTGTCGCAGGCTCACGCGAAACGCATGCACGCCGTCCTCGAGGTCGACGTGCGCGGCGTGAGCCGCGACGCGCAGCCGCACGCGTCGCCGGAACAGGCCGGTGCCGAAATCCGGGTTCGGCGGCAGCATGGGTCAGCCGAGCGCGCCGGCTGACTTCAGGTCGGCACAGCGTTGCTCGTCGTAGCCGAGCAGGTTGCGCAGCACCTCGGCGGTGTGCTCGCCGGCAGTGGGCGCGATGGCGGGATCCGGCAGTTCCTCGCCGATGTACTTGACGGGAAAGCCGAGCATGTCGGCGCCGTGGGTCTCGTGGGGCAGGACCCTGAACCGGTCCTTGAACTGCGGGTCGTCGACGAGGCTCTGCGGCGTATTCACGGGCGCGATCGGCGTGTTGGCCTCGACACTGAAACGCAGCCACTCCTGGGTCGTCCTCGTCTTGAAAATGGTGCGCAGCTCCGCCTGCAGCTCACGGTTGCCGCGCGCATGGTCCGCATACTTCGAACCGGGCCACTTTTCGAACAGATCCGTGCGGCCGATGCCGGCACAGAAATTCTTCCAGAACGCCTGCTCGGAGGCCATGAACAGCACGTGGCCATCGGCCGATTCGTAGAGCTGGTAGCGCACGCCTTCGCGCATGCCGGCCGTGGCGACCGGACGCCGCTGGTAACCGTCGGCCTTGTTGCCGGTGACGATGTCTTCCGGCCGCGCATACGCCATGTGGCTCTCGCTGCGGTACCAGTCGAACGCCGCCGCCGCGTCGCTCTGGGCGAGGTCCATGTGGCAGCCCATGCCCGTCGCCCGGGCGCGCACGACACCCGCGAGCACGGCGAGGCCGCCGAAGAGCGGCGCCGCATTGATGCCGATGCCGACGTGTTCGGGGATGTAGCAGAAGCCTTCCTCGTCATAGGCGGGCTGGCACGCGCCCGCCCATGTGTCGTACGCGATGCCGTGCGAGGGCATGTCGCGGTAGGGACCCGTCATGCCGTAGCCGGAGACGGTGCAGAACACGATGCGGGGATTGACCTTGCGCAGGTCCTCGTAGCCGAGGCCGTGCCTCGCGAGCGCTCCCGGCTTCGAGGCTTCGATGACGATGTCCGCGTCCTTGACGAGCGCCCGATAGACCTCGCGTGCAGCCTCGACCTTGAGGTTGAGCGTGATGCTCTTCTTGCCCCGGTTCAGGTGGTAGTGCATCAACGAGACGCCCTGGATGATCGGCCAGGTCATCTCGCGGATGTAATCGCCCGCCGGCGTTTCGACCTTGATGACTTCGGCGCCGAGATCGACGAACGCGGTCGTGATGGCGGCGGGCCCGAGGATCGAGCTTTCGATGACGCGCACACCCGCGAGCGGCGCGGGCGCCGCCGCCTTACCTGACCGGCTTGGCACGCTTCACCGGGTCGATGCCCGTGAGCTTCGCGAGATTGAGGCCGAGGATCTTGGCCTTGTCCTCGTCGGTCACCGGCGCATAGCCCCACTTTTCCTGCAGCTCTTCGGGCATCTCGAGGTCCCTGATGTAGTCGGTGACCCGGGGCAGGTCGTCGAACGGCAGGTCGAAGCCGAGCACGATCTTGTCCGCGGGCACCCACTGCAGCGCGGTGCCGATCACGTGGTAGCCACGATAGGGCGAGCGCTGGTACCAGCCAAACACGCCCGAGAGGCTCATGTAGAGGTTCTTGTGCTTGCCGCACAGGCCGATCAGCTCCTCCGTATACGGCCAGCCGGCGTGATAGGCGATCATCTTGAGGTCCGGGAAGGCGAGCGCCACGTCGTCGAGTTGTGACGGGTGGCAGTGGCTGTTCGGCTGCGGGCAGACATAGCTCACGCCCGTGTGCAGCGTGAGCGGCACGCCGAGCTCCTGCGCCTTCTCGTAGAAGGGCCACAGCCGCTGGTCGTTGATCGGGCCGTCGTCCTCGGGCTGGTACACCTTGCACAGCTTCGCGCCCTTTTCCTTCACCAGGAACTCGAGCTCCCAGTTGGCGTGCTTGATGCCGCGCCGGATGACCGGGCCGACGTTCGCCTCGAGGTACATCCGGTTCGGGTACGGCTCGATCTGCTGCAGCATGAACCCGTTCGTCGAGAACGACACCACGCCGCCGGTGATGTCCATCATCGGCTCGCGCAGGCAGAACGCCACGTCGACCCCGGCCTTGTCCATGTAGGGAGCCAGCTCGCTCGCGACCGGCGAGGGCCACGGGTCGTCCATGCTGCGCCCGGACCACGCGCGCAACACCCCGCTCACGCTCGAGTGGAAATGGTGCATGCCGGGGTAGTAACCGATTTCACTCAGGGTCTGCGTGTTCATGAAGTGAAACTCGGTCATCGCCACGAAAAAGTCTTTTTTGCTCATGGTTCGGATCCTGCATTGCGGCGGTCGGGGGCGGCCCGAGTATCGGCAACGGGGGCCGCGGTCACTACGTCCATAAGGACTAACACGGGAGGTGCCGGTTCCGCTATTGCGGCGTCGGCACGCCCGTGATGCGGATGCCGGAGGCCGGCACCTTGTAGCGCTGGTTGATGGTGATCAGGACGGACGTCAGTGCTTCCGCCACCACGGAATTGCCGAGCACGCCCGCGTACCAGGCACCGAGCCCGATGTCCCGCGCGAGCCCGATCACCGTGTCGGCCGAGGCACGGTCATTGCTGCAGACGAGCACATCGCATTCGATCACGTGATTCAGGTCTTTCAGATGATGCGCGGAAATGTTCTGGAACGCCGACACGACCTTCACTTCATCGCCGAGCAGCTCCTGTATGGCCTCGACGGCCGAGCGGCCGCCGGGCAGCTGGACCCGGCTCACCTTGGGCGGCACCAGCGGCACCGTGACGTCGACGAGGATCTTGCCCGCGAGTGCCTGGCGTACGTCCTCCACGGTCTGGCGCTGCGCGGCATACGGCACCGTCAGGACGACGATGGCCGCCGCGGCCGCGGCAGCCGGATTGGCGAGGCCGCGGGTTGCATCGCGCCCGAGCAGCTCGTTGATATCCCGGGCGGCCTGTTCGGCCTTGTCCGCCGTGCGACTGCCGATGATCACCGGATAGCCGGCATGAGCCCAGCGGAACGCGAGCCCGCTGCCCTCCTTGCCCGAGCCGCCGAGGACTGCTATGACCGGACGTGATTCATCGTGCATGCGGGGTTCTCCTGCGATTCGCGCCCGTATAGCACCCCGACAGGGCCGGCGTCCTGGTCCAATGGGACGACTCGGGATTTCTGGTCCGAGTGGACGAGGCCGCAGACCCGGGTTCCTGTCAGCCTCAGCGCCGACTACCGCGCCACGGCCAAAGCCCACTGGAGTGCCGACGTGACGACTCCCTCATTGCCCGATGCGGAAACGGACGTTCTGGTCGTCGGTTCGGGCGCCAGCGGGCTGGCGGCGGCGCTGACGGCCGCCGAATGCGGTGCGCGCGTGCTGGTCATCGACAGCAGCCACCGCTTCGGTGGCACGTCCTCGACGTCAGGTGGCGTCATCTGGGTGCCGTGCAATCACCTGATCGCGCCCGCGGGCGGGTCGGACACCGAAGCCGAAGCACTGCGATACCTGCACGAACTGGTCGGCGGCGACGCGAGCGAAGCACGGATCCAGGCCTTCGTCAGGCAGGCGCCGCGCATGTTCAGGTTCTTCAATGAACAATGCGGCATCGAATTCGAGTCGCTCGAGAGCTACTGCGATTACCACCCGGAACTCCCCGGCGGCAAACCCGGCTTCCGCAGCTGCCAGGCGCTGTCGATCAAATCGAACGCACTCGGGCAGGACGCCGCGATCCTGCAGGAGCCGCATCTCGGCTCGACGGCCTTCGGGCGGATCAACTTCACGGCGCGCGAAGCCCACACGCTCGTGACCCAGGCGAAGGGCGCGAAGTGGACTTTCATGAAGGTCCTGCTCAAGTACGTCTTCGACATCGGCCAGCGCTGGAAGACGTCGCTCGACCGGCGCCTGACGGGAGGCGGTGCACTGGTGGCGAGGCTCATGCAGGCCGCGAGGAAGCGCAAGGTCGAACTGCGATTGTCGACGGCCCTCACGGACTACCTCGTCGAGAACGGGCGCGTCGTCGGTGCCGTGGTATCGACCGACGGCGTGTCGCAGCGCATCCTCGCCGGGCGGGGCGTCATCGTGGCGTCGGGCGGTTTCGAGCGCAACGCCCGCATGCGCGCGCAGTACATGCCTCAGCCGACGAGCACGGCGTGGGGCGCCGGCGTCCTGACCAATACCGGCGAGCCGATCCTCGCGGCGCAGCGCATCGGCATCGCGATGGGCAACATGGGCTCGGCGTGGTGGGCGCCCGCGTTCAAGCTGAGCGACGAGGATCGCACGCGGCCGCTGTTCGTCGAGCGCGCGTTGCCGGGCTGCATCATGGTCGACGAACACGCGCGGCGTTTCTGCAACGAGGCGGCGTCCTATCACGTGACCGGCGGGATCATGGCCCACGGCGAGGGCGGCGAAGCGAGGCGGGCGTGGCTCGTGTTCGACAAGCAGTTTCGCGGCAAGTACGCGCTCGGCCCGCTCTTTCCCGGCCCGCCGAAGATGGACGCCTGGCTGCCCCCCTCGATGCGGGCCATCCTCGAGAAGGCCGACACGGTCGCGGATCTGGCCCGCAAGATGCGTGTAGCGCCCGACGCGCTCGAAGCGACGATCTCGCGCTTCAACGAGATGGCGAAGGCCGGCAAGGATCTCGACTACCAGCGGGGCGAGAGCCTCGTCGATCGCTACTACAGCGATGCGGCCGTGAAGCCGAACCCGTCGCTCGCGCCGCTGGCGCAGGCGCCGTACTACGCGCTACCGCTCTTTGCGGGCGACATCGGCACGAACGGTGGCATCCTCACGGACGAGCATGCGCAGGCACTCACCGAAGGCGGAGCGCCGATGCCAGGGCTCTATGCGGTCGGCAACTGTTCGGCGTCGGTGATGGGCAGGTCGTACCCCGCGGCGGGCGGTACCCTCGGCCCCGCGATGACCTTCGGATACGTGGCGGCGCGGCATGCGCTCGGCATGGCGGACGGCTGATGGCGCGAGGAGTGGACCGATGAGATATGCGAACAAGGTGGCCGTGGTGACCGGAGCCGGGCAGGGCATGGGGCGCGCGATCGCGCAGCGGCTCATCCGCGAGGGCGCCCGGGTCGTCGCGGTCGACGTCAACGAGGCGAACGCACGCGCAACGATCGCGCAGGCGGGCGGCGACAGCGCCGGCATGGCGCGGGTCTGCAATATCGCCGACAGCGCGGCCGTGAAGCAGCTGTTTGCCGCGGTCGATGAAAGGTACGGCCGGCTCGATGCGCTGGTGAACAACGCCGGCATCGGCAGCGCAAAGGGGGATGGTTTCGCGAAACTGATGAGTCGCATGAGCGAGCGCAGCAAGCAGCTGGCCCGCGGCGAGACGCCGACCGTCTATCCCGACATCACGATCGACATGGAGGACGAGGGCTGGCACGGCGTGCTCGCCGTGAACCTGCACGGCACGTTCTATTGCACGCGCGAAGCGCTGCGCCTGATGGTCAAGCACGGCATCAAGGGCGCCATTGTCAACCTGTCGAGCACGGCGGCGCTCTCGGGCGAGGGCGCACCGCACTACGCGGCGTCGAAGGCGGCGCTGGTCGGCATGGTGCGCAGCATGGCGCGCGAGCTCGGGCCGCGCGGCATCCGGATCAACAACGTGATGCCCGGGGCGGTCGAGACCCCGATCCTGAAGAATGTCTCGCAGGAATGGAAAGACCAGATGGTCGCGGCGATTCCGCTCGGGCGCATCGCCGCACCGGATGACATCGCCGCCGTCGTCGCGTTCCTCGCTTCGGACGAGGCCGCGATGATCACCGGCGCCGACATCGTCGCGAACGGCGGTTCGTACTTCAAATGAGGAGACTGGCATGACGGGTCGGCTCGAAGGGAAAGTGGCCTTCATCACCGGCGGCGGTTCGGGAATCGGCGAGGCGACGGCACAGCGATTTGCCGAAGAGAAGGCCGCTGTCGTCATCTGCGGGCGACGCAAGGATGTGCTCGACGGCGTCGTCGCGGCGATCCGCGCGCAGGGCGGCAGGGCGGAAGCGGCCCAGGTCGACGTCGGCAACGAGAGCCAGTTCGTCGCTGCGATCGACGATGCGGCGAGGCGCCACGGGCAGCTCGATATCCTCGTCAACAATGCGATGGCCTATTCGGTCGGCCCGATCGAACGCACGTCGACATCCGACTGGCATTCGAATTTTGCGACGACCGTCGACGGCACGTTCTGGGGTACGCGCGCCGCGATGCGGCTCATGCACAAGCAGGGCAAGGGCGGGGCGATCGTGAACGTGTCCTCGATCTGCGGCCTGTACGGCGCCGCCCACATGGCCGGATACAGCGCGGCCAAGGCGGCCATCATCAACTTCTCGCGCGCCGTGGCTGCAGAGGGCGGGGCGCGCAATATCCGCTGCAACGTCGTGATCCCGGGCACGATCGAGACGCCGCCGATGGCGGCGATGCTTGCGAGCGAGGAGTCGCGCCGCAAGACGGGAAAACTAATCCCGATGCGCCGCGTAGGCAGGCCGGTGGAGGTCGCGAACGCCATCCTGTTCCTGGCGTCGGACGAGGCGTCATACGTGAATGGTGCCGCCCTGTCGGTCGACGGGGGCCAGGCGTCCGCCCTGGTCATCGCCGCGGCGCTCGATTGACGTCCATGGACGAGACACGACTCCTCGCGCGGCTCGACCGCCTCGAATCGATCGAAGAGATCCGCCAGCTCGCCGCGAGGTATTCGCTGTCGCTCGACATGCGCGACCTCGACGCGCACGTGAATCTCTTCGCCCCCGACATCCGGGTGAGCCGCGAGAAAGTGGGTCGTGCCCACCTGAAGGCCTGGCTGGACGAGACCCTGCGCGAGCAGTTCACGGGCACGTCGCATCACCTCGGCCAGCACATCATCGAG
Organism: Steroidobacteraceae bacterium; assembly: GCA_050249415.1. GTDB lineage: Bacteria > Pseudomonadota > Gammaproteobacteria > Steroidobacterales > Steroidobacteraceae > CADEFQ01. The sequence continues at coordinate 29,887 of JBFWQO010000009.1, read as the reverse complement.
TTCGACGATCCGGATCACGCGACCGGAGTCGTGTACTCGAAGAACGAGCACGAGTGCGGGCCCGAATGGGTCATCATGCAGATGCTCTACTGGGACGACTACGAGCGCATCGGGGGTCGCTGGTATTTCCGCCGCAGGCTGCCGTGCTACTGGTACGCGACGGATCTCAACGAGCCGCCCATCGGCGAGCAGAAGATGCGCTGGCCGGGGCGCGAGCGCTACGACGGGGCCTACCACGAGCTGTTTCCGTCCTGGAAGGAATTCTGGGCCACGCGCCCCGACAAGGACCGGCTCCCCGAAGTGGCGCCACCGGCGCCGCTCGGGCGGTTCCTCGCGACGATGCGGCGGGGTGCGCCCGTCCCGAAGATCCGGGTGCGCTGACATGGCCGGCCTCTTCGATCCGTTGCAGCTCGGAGATATCGCGCTCGGGAATCGCGTGGTCATGGCGCCGATGACGCGCTCGCGGGCCGGCGCCGACGCGGTACCGACCCCGATCATGGTCGAGTACTACCGCCAGCGCGCGAGCGCGGGGCTCATCGTCTCCGAAGGCATCGCGCCGTCGCGCCACGGCATCGGCTACTGCCGCACGCCGGGCATCTACAACGAGGCCCAGGCCCGGGTCTGGCGCGAGGTGACCGGGGCGGTGCACGCGGCGGGCGGACGTATCGTCGCGCAGCTGATGCACTGCGGCCGCGTGGGCTCGCGTCTCAACAAGGCGCCCGATGCGGAAACGGTGGCGCCGTCCGCGGTGCGCGCGGCCGGCAGGATCTTCACCGATGTCGCCGGCATGCAGGAGCAGGACGTGCCGCGCGCGTTGTCGCTCGCGGAGATTCGCGGTGTCGTCGATGAGTACGGGGCGGCCACGCGCCTCGCACTCGCGGCGGGCTTCGACGGCGTCGAACTGCATTGCACGAGCGGCTACCTCCCGATGCAGTTCATGGCAACGAACAGCAACCTGCGCACGGACGCCTACGGGGGCGCCGTGCAGAACCGTGTCCGCTTCGTCATCGAGGCGCTCGAGGCGATGACGCACGAGGCCCGCGGGCGGGTCGGCATGCGCATCTGCCCGGGCAACCCGTTCAACGACGTGCTCGATCCGGACCCGGCAGTCACCTATGAGGCACTGCTGGCCGGCAGCGCGCACCTGCAGCTCGCCTACCTGCACGTGATTCGCTCGCCGCTGCGTGAACTCGACGCCTTCGCGCTCGCGCGTCGACACTTCGGCGGCCCGCTCGTCCTGAATGACGGTTTCGACGGTGCCACCGCGGCGCAGGCGCTGGCCGGCGGCCGGGGCGCGGCGGTCTCGTTCGCGCGGCACTACATCGGCAATCCGGATCTCGTGCACCGGTTGCGCGAGGGCCTGCCCCTTGCCGGCTTCGATGCGAAGTCGCTCTACACGCCGGGGCAGGCCGGTTACATCGACTATCCGTGCATCGATAGCGGCTCGGTGTAGCGCCGACGCATCACCCGTTCGGATGATGTTGGGGCACAGGCGGGCCCGGTAGCCTGCGCGTCATTTTGTCGATCCATCACACCGGGGAACTATCGATGACCAGGAATTGCGCCAATGCGGGCGTGCTGACGAAAACGGCCGTCCTGACTGCGACCCTTGCGCTGTCGTGCGCTACCGCGACCGCGCTCGCACAACAGGCGGATGACGAGGCGCCTGCGGCGGAATCGTCCGAACTCGCGATCCAGGAAGTCACGGTGACCGCGCAGCGCCGGGAGGAATCGCTGCAGGAGACGCCGATCGCGATCACCGCCTTCACGACGCGGGATCTCGAGACCCAGCGCATCAACAACGTGATGGATTTCGTCAACAAGGCGCCGTCGGTCAACCTGGCGCCCTTTGCCGGCACGCGCGTCGCACCGAATCTCTTCATCCGGGGCATGGGCAATCTCGCGGCGCAGATCACCAAGGACAATGCCACGGGCATCTACATCGACGGCGTGCCGGTCGGGCGCGGCATCGGGCTCGCGGTGGATATCGCCGACCTCGAGCGCGTGGAACTGCTGCGCGGCCCGCAGGGGACTCTCTGGGGGCGCAACACCACGGCAGGCGCCATCAACTTCATCACGAAGAAGCCGGAGGACGAGCTGTCCTTCGCGGCGCAACTGACCGCGGGCAGCTGGGAGCAGTTGTCCGGGCGCGCGCGGGTGAACGTGCCGATCACGGACCGCCTGTTCGCGCGCGTGGCCTACATGCGCATGGAAAACGACGGCTGGGTGAAGAACACGAACACGACGCTGCCGAACCAGATCAATTTCAACGAGGATCGGGTCAAGGAGGCGTACAAGGCGGCGCTGCGCTTCGAGCCGACGGACGACATCGTCGTCGACTACAGCTTCGACAGTTCGAGGATGATCTACGGCAACCACTTCTACCAGATCCTCCAGGGTCCCAATGCGGTCCCGGGCCGGCAGGAATCCGCCAACCGGGTGCGCGGCCTGTATCCGAGCCGCACGGAGGTCTCCGGGCACAACCTGACCGTCAGCTGGGAACTCGGCGACGTCACGCTGAAGTCGATCAGCGCGTATCGCGATCTCGACAGCTCGACGAACATGAACTACGTCGACATCTTCACGCAGGACAACAATCAGGGGCAGCACCAGTTCTCGCAGGAACTGCAGCTGATCGGGGACGCCTTCGGGCGCCTCAGCTACGTGCTGGGCCTCTTCTACTTCGAAGAAGGCGCCCACGAGGCGCTCGCGTCGATCTTTGCCGGCGGCGCGCTGGTCGACTACTGGCAGGTGAAGGCCGATGGCACGTCGGCGGCCATCTACGGGCAGGCCAGGTGGACGCCCCCGGTGCTCGATGACCGCCTCGGCATCACGCTCGGCGTGCGCTACACGGAGGATACACGCAAGGCGGTCAAGGACTACGTGAATCCGGGCTTCACGCCGGCCATCACGGGTCTCATGGTCTCGGGTGATCGCGACTTCAGTTCGTTCGACCCCGCAGTGAGCCTCGAGTACGCGTTTGCCAGCACGGTGAACGGCTACGCGAAGTATTCCACCGGGTACCGGGCCGGCGGATTCAGCACGCAGAGCACCCCGGCGTACTTCGGACCGGGCTTCAACGAAGAGAATGTCGAGGCGTGGGAAATCGGCCTCAAGTCCGATCTGTTCGCCCGGCGGCTGCGCGTGAACCTCGCGGCCTTCCGCAGCGAGTACAGCGACCTGCAGGTCGACCAGGCCCGCACGCCGCCGATCTTCGTCGACACGCTCAATGCGGGCAGCGCGACGGTGAAGGGCGTGGAACTCGAGGCGACGGCGTTGCTGGCCCGTGGCCTCACCGCGAACCTCTTCTACTCCTGGCTCGATGGCGAGTACCAGTCGTATGTCGACAATGGCGTGGAGCTCGCGGCCGTGCGGCACATGCAGAATGCGCCGCGCTACCAGGTCGGTGCCGGCGTCGAGTACGCCTTCCCGCCGTTGCCTTTCGGCAATTTTCTCCTGAACATCGATTACCACAAGCAGGCCGAGTTCTATGCGGGCCCGATCGCCAATACGCTCTCGCCGGGCTATGACGTCTGGAATGCGCGCCTCGAACTGGCCGACATCCCGGTCCCGCACGGCTCATTGCGTGTGGCGGCCTGGGGCAAGAACCTCGCCGACGAGATCTATCGGTACTCGACGACGAACCTCGGCGTCATCAGCGCCCAGTTCGCGCCGCCGCGCTCGGCGGGTGTGGATCTCGTCTACGAGTTCTGACAGGTGAGCGCAGCGGCTGAGGCCGGCGCGGGGGCGCCCGACGGGGCGCCCCCACAGCAGATCTCCGGGGGCTACGCCGGCTACGTGCTGGCGCTGCTCACGCTCGTCTACGTGGTGAGCTTCATCGATCGGCAGATCCTGGCGATGCTGATCGAGCCCATCAAGCGCGAGTTCGGTGTCTCCGACACCGCGATGGGCCTGCTGACCGGCTTCGCCTTCGTCCTCTTCTATACGCTCGCCGGGATTCCGATTGCGCGACTGGCCGATCGGGCCTCGCGCAAGGGCATCATCACGATCTCGCTCGCCGCGTGGAGCGTGATGACCGCGGCATCCGGGCTCGTCCGCAGCTTCACGCAGCTCGCGATCATCCGGGTGCTGGTCGGCGTCGGTGAAGCCGGGTGCAACCCTTCCGCGCATTCGCTGATCTCGGACTACTTTCCGCCGCAACGCCGTGCGACGGCGTTGTCGGTGTACGCCTGCGGCGTGTTCATCGGCTCGGCGATCGCGTTTCTCGCCGGCGGCTGGCTCCTGACCCGCTATGACTGGCGGACCGCGTTTTTCGTCGCCGGCCTGCCGGGCCTCCTGCTCGCCATCGTCGTCGGTTCCACCGTGCGCGAACTGCCGCGCGGGCACGCCGAGGGGCGCACCGGAACCGTCGCGCCGGCGCCGCTGCGCGAGGTCGTGCGCTTCCTGCTCGCGCGCCGTGCCTTCGTGCTGATCGTGCTCGGCACCGCCATGCAATCGCTATCGGGCTATGCCGTCATCAATTGGGGTCCGGCCTTCCTGGCGCGCGTCTATGGAATGTCCTGGAGCGAGATCGGCACGGGACTCGGCTGGGTCATCGGGATCGGCGGGACATTCGGCGCGCTCGCGGGCGGGCGGCTCGCCGACTACATGGGCCGGCGCGATGCGCGCTGGTACATGCGCCTGCCGGCGCTGCAGTGTCTGCTCGCGGTGCCGTTCGTCGTCGGCTTTACGCTGCTCGCGAAGCCGTCGCTGGCGCTCGCATCCTTCATCCCGTTCTATACGCTCACCGCGATGTACGTGGGCCCGATGTTCGCGATGGTGCAGGGCCTCGTGGAGTTGCGCATGCGCGCCACGGCCGCCGCGATCATGCTGTTCATCACCAACATGGTCGGGCTCGGTCTTGGCCCGTTGCTGGTCGGCCTGCTGAACGATTACGTGTTCGGCCCGTCGTACGGTGTGACCGGTATCCGCTACTCCCTGCTGGCGGTCGGACTGCTCGGCGGGGTCTCGAGCCTGTTCTTCTGGGCGGCTTCACGCCGCTTGCGCGACGAACTGCTGACCTGAACCCACCCCGTGATCGGGGTGGGTTCGGCCAGTGCGGTTACCAGCGATAGGTGAAGGTCGCCCCGTAAGTCCGGGGTTCCTGGAAGTAGGCCAGCGTGTAGTTGGCGAAGAACCCCGGCCCGAAGTCGATGAAGTTCATGGGCTGCTGTTCGTCGGTGACATTGCGGGTCCAGAGCGCAAGTTCGCCCTGCCCGGAGTCGCCGAGCGGAATGTCCGACAGCCGGAACTTCAGGTTGAGCAGGCCGACGCCCTCTACCCGGGTGTTGCCCGCCGTGGCGCGGGTCGGGTCGATCGTGACCAGCTGGTACGGATACGCGTAGAACGAGGACGTATAGCCGTAGTCGGCGAGGGCACGCAGTTCGCCCCACGAAGTCTGCGCGATCTTCGCCTCGGCGAGGAAGCTGATCGTGTGCTCGGGCGCGTGCGGGTACGAGCGGTTGTCCGCGACGTTCACGATCGGCTGGCCGGGCGCCGGCGCCTCCATGAACTCGATCCACTCGGCGTCGAGGTAGCCGTAACTCAGCTGCAGCCGCAGCGCCTCGACGGGCAGCCAGGTGGCCTCGAGTTCGGCACCCTGCGTGCGCGCCTTGCCGGCGTTGCGGATCACGGAGACGCCCGGCAGGCCGGTGAAGCGGTTGACGTGCATGTTCTCGATGTCGTTGCGGAAGACCGCTGCATTGACCTGCAGTCGGCCGCTGTCCGAGGCGTATTTCGCGCCGACTTCCCACGTCGTCTGTTCTTCCGGGTCGTAGGGGATCACCGCTTCCGCGGCGGAACCCGCTTCGCCCTGGAATCCGCCGCTCTTGAAGCCCTCCGCATACCTGGCGTACACGTTCAGGTTGTCGAGCACCTTGTAGGACAGGCTGGCCATCGGCGTCGTGTCGGAGAACGACTTGCTCGCCGTTACGCGCGGAATCGGTGTGCCGAAGCCCGTGACGGTCTTGAAGCGCAGCGTGTGCTTGTCCTCGTCGGTCCAGCGCAGGCCGGCCGACAGCGTCAGGGCGGGCGTGATCTCGAAATCGAGCTGCGAGTAGGCCGCGACGGCTTCAGCGCCGAAGCCATACTCGGAGCTGTCCGTACCGAAGAAAAATACGTGCGGGTTGATGGTGTAGCCGTCGTCCTTGTAGTAGTAGAGGCCGAGCACGTAATCCAGCCGCTCGGTGTTGCCGATCCATTGCAGTTCCTGCGACTTCTGGTTGAAGCGGGAGATGCGGTTGGCGGTGGCGATCGTCAGCGGTACGCCGTCGAGGTCGACCGAGTCGTCGTTCTCGAGATCCCGGTACGAGCTGATGGACTTCACGGTGTTGTGGTCGTTGATGTTCCATTCGAGCGTGAGCGCGTGGCCCGTGAGCGTGAGCTGCTCATACCCCGGCCAGTTGGTACTCACGGTCCCGAGCCGCCTGGTCGATGCATAGGTCGCCGCCGCCTGGAACAGCGGGTTGGTCGACGCCGAGACCCGGTACAGCTGGCTGTGCGGTGGCAGCTGGTCGACATCCGTGTAATCGAACCGGTAGTCGGCGACGAAGTGGTCGCTGAAGTCGAGGGCGAGTGCGAAGCGCGCGCCGAACTTGTCGCGACTGTCGAGGTGGGTGCCGGGGCTGCCCTGCGTCAGCTTCACGAGACCATCCCGATTCTCCGAGCGCACACCGAAGGACATGCGCGCGATGCCGAGCCGTGGCAGGTCGACCGACAGCTTCTCGACGTGGTGGCCGAAGTTGCCGACTTCCGCGCTCGCGTGTCCCTGGAATTCGCCGCTCGGCGCCTGCGTGATGAAATTGACCGCGCCCGCCATCGTATTGCGGCCGTACAGGGTGCCCTGCGGCCCGCGCAGCACTTCGATGCGCTCGATGTCGACCACGTCGAACACCGAGCCGACGGCTTTGCCGAGATACACGCCGTCGAGGTACAGACCGGTGCTGGGTTCCCAGTACATCGCGCCGTTGATCGTCACGCCGCCGCGGATCGCGATCTGCGACACGACGTTGCTGTTGGGATACCGGCTCACCATCAGGTTCGGCACCATCGCCTTCAGGTCGAGCAGCGTGTCGATGCCGCGCGCTTCGATCTGGTCGGTGGAAATGGCGCTGATCGCGATCGGCACGTCCTGCAGTGCCTGCTCGCGCTTCTGCGCGGTGACCATCACTTCCTCGAGCACGCCCTCGGTGGATTCCTGCGCGAGCGCCGGCACTGCGCCCAACAGGACAACGCCCGCAACCCGCGCAGTGGACTTTGCCCACGCGCGAGCATGGACCCTGAATTCGCTCATCGGAACCCCCTGGTCGGTGAATCGGAACGGCAAGCGACTGTATAGCCGCTTGCGTGTGCCGCGATATCACCCAAATGGACGAGCGCAGTGCACCACCCGCGCGGCGGAAGGCCGGCGGGTCAGTTCGCCGTTTGACCGCCGTCAACCGGCAGGGCGATGCCGGTGATGCGCTTCGCTTCATCCGACGCGAGGAACACGACGGCATCGGCGATATCCGGCGGATCGAGATAGGCACCGCCATCGAGCCAGGGCGCGGACCGTGTGAGGAGGGCGAAGTCCACGTCTTCGGGCGGGGGCCCCATGACCATGGGGGTCTTAACCGCAGTCGGGCAGATGGCATTGACGCGCACGCCCGCCTGGGCGAACTCCAGCGCGAGCGAGCGCGTGAGACCCACGACGCCGTGCTTCGACGCGACATAGGGTGCGCTGAAGGGCACGCCGACGAGGCCGGCGGACGAGGCGAGGTTGACGATGCAGCCCTTCGTCTCGACGAGTTTCGGCAATGCCGCCTGGCACATGTAGAACGTGCCGCCGAGGTTGATCCCGAGGATGCGGTTCCAGTCGTCGGGGGTGATGGCGGCAACGGGCGCCAGGCGCAGCACGCCCGCGACATTGCACAGGATGTCGATGCGCCCGGTCGCCTCGGCCGCGAAATGCACGATCGCGGCGCATTCGGCGGGATTCGCGACATCGAACGCGCGCGCCAGCGCGGCATCGCCCAGTTCGGCTTTGACTTTCGCCAAGCCGTCCGCGTTGATGTCGCCCGCGACGACCCGGGCGCCTTCACGCGCGAATCGCACGGCCACGGCGTACCCGATGCCCGAAGCCGCACCGGTGACGATCACTGTCCTGCCCTTGAACCGCGACATTGGCTGCTGCTCCGCTTCCTGGCCGACGCCATTTCCGGGCGGCATTACGCGGTCGCTCGCTCCGTCTGTCAATCGAGTACGGTTGTGCTGCCGTAGCGCCCGTGCCAGTCTGCACGGGCGAACGAGGAGGCAAATCATGGGACTAGTGGATGGAAGGCTCGCGATCGTCACCGGTGCGGGGCAGGGCGTCGGGCGTGGAACGGCGCTTGCGCTCGCGACCGACGGTGCGGCGGTCGCCGTGCTCGGGAGAACCGCAGCGAACGTGAACGAAACCTGCGAGGAGATCCGCCGCCGTGGCGGCCAGGCCTTTCCGGTGATCGGCAATGCGCACGACCGCGACGACATCCAGCGCATGGTCGAGGAGGCCGTGCGCGCGCTCGGCGGGGTCGATATCCTGGTCAACAACGCGAACTACACGTCCGGCGGCATGGGTCCGCTGCTGTCGATTTCCGACGCAGACCTCGTGCAGGGCTTCATGGCAGGCCCTGTCTCCACGCTGCGCTTCATGAAGGCGTGCTACCCGCACATGAAGGCGCGCGGCCGCGGCGACATCGTCAACATGGTGACGTCGGCCATGGTGCGCTGGGACGCGCGCAATTTCGGGCTCTATGCCGCCTACAAGCAGGCGGTCCGCTCGCTGACCCGCGCGGCGGCATGCGAGTGGGCGCCGGACGGAATCCGTGCGCTGAATATCGCGCCGCACGCGACGTCGCCGGCGCTCAAGAACTGGACCAAGGCGAAACCGCAGGAGGCCGCCGAGTTCACGAAATCGATTCCCGCGGGCCGGATCGGCGATTGTGAACTCGACATCGGGCGCGGCATCGTCGCGCTGCTGAACAAGGACCTTTCCTACCTGACCGGCGCGACGATTCCGCTCGACGGCGGTCAGGCCTACTTCGGCTAGGGGACCCGACACATGAGCCAAGGCAAGTTCTCCCGCCTGCTGTCGCCGGGCACGATCGGCAGGATGCAGCTTTCGAATCGCATCATCGTGATGGCGATGGGTGTGAGCCTGGCCGAAGCCGACGGCACCGTCGGAGAGCGACTGCTCGCCTACCACGAAGAGCAGGCGAGAGGTGGCGCCGGGCTCGTCATCAGCGGTGTGTGCGGCGTGGCGTGGCCGGTCGGCGCGGTCACGAAGAACCAGATTGCGATCTCGGACGACCGGTTCATACCGGGCCTCGCGCGGCTCGCCGATGTGGTCCATGCGCAGGGCGCGAAATTCGCGGTCCAGCTCCACCATGGTGGCCTCGTGGCCGCCTACGCCCTCGGTTACGGCGAGCCGATGTGGTGCCCCTCGATGCCGACCCCCGATCCGGATGCGGAGCAGATCACCGACGCGCTCGTCGAAAGCGAGTTGCCGGTCTTCGCGAACGGGCCGCGCATCGGTGCGGACAGCTTCAGGGTCGTGAGCCAGGAAGATATCCGGATCGCGGTCCGGCAGTACGCGGATGCGGCCGTTCGCGCCCAGCGGGCCGGTGTCGACGGTGCCGAGATCCACGCCGGCCACGGTTACCTGCTGTCGAGCTTCATCTCGCCGCGCAGCAACCGCCGCAACGACGAATATGGCGGCCCACTCGAGAACCGGGTCCGCTTCCTGCTCGAAGTCATCCATGCGATACGCACGGCGACAGGCCCCGATTTTGCGCTCTGGGTAAAGATCGATTCGCAGCAGTTCGGTGCGCCGGACGGCATCCGGTTGCCGGACGCGGTGCGCACCGCGCAGATGATCGAGGCGGCCGGCGCCGACGGGGTGACCGTCTCCTCGTATCACAACATCGGCCGGCTCAAGTTGCATTCGGAATCCAACATTCCGCATGTGCCCGACTGGAACCTGCCGGCGGCGGAGGAGATCAAGCGGGCCATCCGCATTCCGGTCATCACGTCGGGCCGCGTCGAACCCGAGGTCGCGGATGCGAAGATCGCGGCGGGTGCGTTCGATTTCCTCGGCATGGGGCGCAAGCTCCTGGCCGACCCTCACCTGCCACGCAAGCTCGCCGAGGGCAAACCCGAAACGATCCGGCCGTGCATCTATTGCTACACCTGCGTCAGCGCGATCTACCTTCTCGACTCGGTACGCTGCGCCGTCAATGCCGATCTCGCGTTCGAATACCTGCATCGTGGCGGGCGCAGTGCCACGCCGAAGCGTTACGTCGTCGTGGGCGGCGGTCCCGGCGGCATGGAAGCGGCCCTGCGCCTCGATGCACAGGGGCACAAGGTCACATTGCTGGAACGGACCGCACGGCTGGGCGGCACGTTGCAGATCGCCGCGTTGCCGTATGAGCCGAACGAGCAGCTGCTCGACTGGCTGCGCGGGCGCATCAAGGCTTCGACCGTCGAGGTCCGGCTGGATACGCCGGCCACGGCAGAGCTCGTAACGTCGCTCGCGCCACACGCCGTGCTCGTCGCGACCGGCGCGAGACGCGACATGCCGCCCATCCCCGGCGCCGATCTTCCGCACGTGTTGAGCGGGGACGACATGCGCCGCATGCTGCTCGGAGAATCGAGTGCGGAATTGTCGAAGAAGTTGCCGCTGATGACCCGCATGGCGGCCAGGGCGGGCGCCGCGCTCGGCCTGACCGCTGATCCCGCGTTCGTTCGCAAGGCGACCCGGCAGTGGATGCCGCTCGGCAAGCGCATCGTCATCATCGGCGGCGAACTGGTCGGCATCGAGCTCGCGGAGTTCCTCGCGGAGCGGGGGCGCGGTGTCGCCGTCCTCGAAGAAGCCACGCGCATGGGCGCCGGCCTGCAGCTCGTGCGACGCATGCGGATACTCGCGGAGCTGCGCGAGCACGGCGTATCGCTGTTTCCCGGCGTGCGCGACGTGCGCATCGAGGCGGCCGGTGTGCGGTTCGTGGACGGGGCCGCCAAGGAAAGGGTGTTCGGTGCCGATCACGTCATCGTGGCCAAGGGCGCTGCGGCCGATACCGCGACCGCGGACCTGCTTCGGGCCGCGGGTCTCGACGTGCACACATTCGGCGACTGCACGGGAGTCAGCTACATCGAAGGTGCCGTGCGGGGCGCAGCGGAGCTCGTGGCCGAACTCACGCGATGACGACCGACCTGCTGTTCATCGCCGTGCCGGGCATGCCGCTGGTGCAGGCCGGTGACGACCTGGCCGGACTCATCATCGCGGGGCTGGCCTCGGCCGGCGAAGCGCCGAGGGACGACGACGTCATCGTCATCGCGCAGAAGGTCGTCTCGAAGGCGGAGGGGCGCATCGTCGAGCTGGCATCCGTCACGCCGTCGGCCCGCGCCCGGGAACTCGCGATCGTCCTCGCAAAGGACCCAAGGCTGGTCGAGCTCATCCTGTCCGAATCGCGGCGAGTCGTGCGCGCCGTGAGGAACGTGCTCATCGTCGAGCATCGGCTCGGCCTGATCATGGCCAATGCGGGCGTCGACCAGTCGAACATCGCCGACCCGGACGGCCCGCCGCGCGCGCTCCTGCTGCCCGAAAATCCGGATGCGAGCGCGGCGAGGCTGCGCGAGGAATTTCGCAGCCGGCTCGGCTGCCGCGTCGGCGTCGTCATCAACGACAGCTTCGGCCGGCCCTGGCGGGTCGGTACGGTGGGTGTCGCGATCGGCTGCGCGGGCCTGCCGGCGGTCATCGACCGGCGCGGCGATCCGGATCTCTTCGGCCGGACACTGCAGACGACCGTCGTCGCTCATGCCGACGAAATCGCGGCGGCCGCATCCCTGCTCATGGGCCAGGCGGAGGAGTCGCGCCCGGTCGTCCTGGTGCGGGGACTGCGGTCGGACAAGCCGCACCAAGCGGCTGATGCGCTGCTCCGTCCGCGGGGTGAGGACCTGTTCCAGTGACGGGCAAGGTCCTCGCGCTGGCCGGCGGCATCGGCGGCGCCAAGCTCGTGCTCGGCCTGTCACGCGTGCTCGACGAGGGCGAACTCGTCGTCGTCGGCAACACCGGCGATGACTTCACCCACCTCGGCCTCAGCATCTCGCCGGACCTCGACACGCTGCTCTACACGCTGGCCGGGCTCGCCGACCGTGCGCGCGGCTGGGGCCGTCGGCACGAAACGTGGAAGTTCATGGCGGCGCTCGAGCAACTCGGCGGCCCGACCTGGTTTCGCCTCGGTGACGCCGATCTCGCCCTGCATGTCGAGCGGACGCGCCGGCTCGCGTCGGGCGAGAGCCTGTCGGCGGTGACCGATCGTTTGCGTCGCGAACTCGGCGTCGCCACGCGCCTGCTGCCGATGAGCGACGATCCGGTGCGTACGCGGCTGCGCTCCGGCGGCGAATGGCTGGATTTCCAGGACTACTTCGTTCGCCTGCGCTGTGAGCCCGCGGTGCAGGAGCTCGCCTATGTCGGCGCCGATACCGCGCGGCCCCGGCCGGAGATCCTGGAGCTGCTGGGCGGCAATGAGTTGCGGGCGGTCGTCATCTGCCCGTCCAATCCGTTTCTCAGCATCGAGCCCATCCTCGCCGTCCCGGGCATGCGCGCCGCACTCGGGCAGTGCGGCGCCCCGGTCGTCGCTGTATCACCGATCATTGCAGGCCAGGCTGTCAAGGGCCCGACGGCGAGGATGATGCGCGAGTTCGGGATCGAGGTGACGGCGAGCGCGGTCGCGCAGCGCTACGCAGGCCTGCTCGATGCCTTCGTGGTCGATGGTGCCGACGCCGGCGCGGCGGTGCCCGTCGGCGTCGAACTCGTGACTGCACCGGCGCTCATGGCGACGCTTGCGGACCGCGAGCGCCTGGCGCGCGCGGTGCTGGCGGCGGCGGACGCCATCTCGTGCCGTACCGGACCGTGAGTCAGCCGGAGCCCGCCTTTCGCTTTCGCTTTGCAGTCACTACGGTGGGCGACGCGCCGAGGTGCGGTTCAATGAGCCTGCGCAATGCATCGCGTTGCCGCGCCGGCGTCCAGTGACCCGGATCGAGCGCCGCCATTTTCGCGATGCCGTCGGTGGCTGCGATGAGGATGTCCGCCGTTTCCACGTCCCGTTCGTCGGGTGTACGGCCCGATGCCAATGCCTCGGACAAGATGCGTCGCGCGTAGGCGTAGTGGTGGTTGTAGATCTTGCGGACGACCGGGTTGCTGATCGCAAGGGCCGCGAACGCCTGCCAGACGAACTCCTTGCGCCGCAAGTCGGCCGTGGTCGGCAATGCGCCCGACAGCACCTCGCCGAGCACTGACTTGCCCTCGGTGCGCAGCAGGTCGGCGCGTGCATTCTCGTGTCGCACCGCCTCCTGCCACGCAGCCAGCACCAGGTCCTCCTTCGAGGTGAACCAGTGATTGATGAGCCCGATGGTGCACCCGGCTTCCCGGGCGACCTGTCGCATGGACAGCCCCTCGAGGCCGACCCGGGCGAGGACCCGGTATGCACTGCGAACGACCCGGCTGCGTTGCTCGTCTGCATTTACCCGCTTCGGCATGTGGGGGGAGTATAGCAACGCAACCAGGTGCGGCTTGTCGTCATCGGGCCCGGGTGTTACGGTAAGATATCAGATGATATGTCATACGATGGGCACCGCATGAGAACCCGCTTCGCTTTCGTCGTGCCATGGGCCCTGCTGCTCGGCGGAGTGGCGCCCGGCGCGCCGCTGCCGCCCTCACCCGGAGACACAGCGGCGGACGCGGCGGCCAGGGGAGAGGCGCTCTACCGGCAGCACTGCGCGGTGTGCCACGATCATCCGCGCGATCGCATCCCGCCCCGGCAGCTGCTCGGCTTTCGCTCGCCCCGCGCGATCGTGCGGGCGCTGACCCACGGCACCATGCGCCCGATGGCCGCAGGCCTCGACGACGGCGAGATCGTCGCCCTCGCCACATTCCTGACCGGGCGCGCACCGGCAGCGGGACCGGTGCCGCAGGTGAACCGCTGCGCGAAACCGGGTGCGCCGGTCGTGATCGGCCCGCATGACTGGCCGGTCATCGGCCGGGACATCGCCGGTAGCCGCTACCAGGCCGAGCCGGGATTGCGCGCAGCGGACCTGCCGCGCCTGAAACTCGGGTGGGCGTTCGCCTATCCCGAAGGTGCGTCGGGCCCCGTGCAGGTGGCCGGAGGGCGCGTGTTTCTCGCCTCCGGCGACGGGCAGGTGCACTCGATCGACGCGCGGAGCGGCTGCAGTTACTGGAGCTTCGAAACGGGCCGCGTGGTGCGCGCGGTGACCGTTGCGCGTGTCGGGGCAGGCGAGGGCCCGGCGCTCCACAGCGCCATATTCTTCGGTGACGACCAGGGCCATGTGACGGCACTCGATGCCGCGAGCGGCGCGCTGCTCTGGAGGACACAGGTCGAGACCCATCCGCTTGCGCGCATAACGGCGCCGCCGGTCGCCTTCGCCGACCGCGTGTTCGTGCCCGTTTCCGGCATGGAAGATCCCCTGACGCACGATCCGGCGTATCCATGCTGCACGCATCGCGGCAGTGTCGCGGCGCTCGATGCGTTGAGCGGCAAGCTGCTCTGGAAGAGCTACACGGTCGAGGAGGCGCCGAGGCCGTTGCCGAAAGCGCGCGCGGCGGACCCACAGCGTTTTGCGCCGGCGGGCGGCTCGGTGTTCACACCACTCGGCGTCGATCCCCGGCGCGGGCTCGTCTATGCCGCCACGGCGGAGGCCTACGATCACGGGAATCCATCGGGCACGTACTCGGTGATCGCCTTCGACATGCAAAGCGGTGCGCATCGCTGGCAGCGCCAGTTCATTCCCCCCGCCGAAGATCGTGAGCGCATATGCCGTGAAGTCGGCGAGACCGACTGCCGCAACCTCTTCTCGTTGAGCACGCAGGTCATGGTGCACGACCTGCCGGGCGGCAAGGGCGTGCTGCTCGCCGGCAGCAAATGGGGGTGGATGTATGCGCTCGATCCGGATGACGGGGGGCGCGTGCTCTGGAGCCGCAAAGTGGGCAAGGGC
Organism: Steroidobacteraceae bacterium; assembly: GCA_050249415.1. Classification (GTDB taxonomy): domain Bacteria; phylum Pseudomonadota; class Gammaproteobacteria; order Steroidobacterales; family Steroidobacteraceae; genus CADEFQ01. The sequence continues at coordinate 14,863 of JBFWQO010000009.1, read as the reverse complement.
GGAGACCTCGGCGGGATCATGTATGGTCCCTCGGCCGACGCCGACGCGCTCTACGTGCCGATCGCGGACACGACGGTACTGCCGCCGGCGCGGGCCGGCGGGCTCGCTGCGCTCGAACTCGCCACCGGAAAGGTGCGGTGGCAGATCGAGTCCGAGGCACCCGCCTGCAGCTGGCAGGCGGGTCGGCCGGCGGCGTGCACGGATGTGAACACCTGCGATTGCAGCAGTGCCAAGGCGGCGGCCACCACTGCGATACCCGGTGCGGTCTTCGCCGCCGGCTGGGATGGGCACGTGCGCGCCTACTCGAGCGCCGACGGGCGATTGTTGTGGGACGTGGATACCGCCGTGCCGGTGGCGGCGGTCAACGGCATCGAAGCGCGGGGCGGCCAGCTCGGCGGCTACCCGGTCGTCGTGAGCGGGGGCGCGGTCTACGTCACGTCGGGTGCGAGCGTCATGGGCCGGCCAGGCAACGCGCTCCTCGTATACGCGCTCGAATGAACCGGCGGGATTACCTCAAGCATTCGGCGGCGTTGCTCGCGGCGTCTGCTTTGCCCGGCTGTGGCGAGCGCGGTTTCCGCGCGCGCGGTGATGTGGCCGGTGGGGCGTCGTCACCGGACCTGCGCGAGTTGTTCGACCGGGGCGAGGTTCCCATCGAACGCAGCGGCTGGACGAAAACGCGCGGCATGGCGCCGGCCCACGCGGCGCTCCAGGGCGACGTGCAGGCCGATGTGCTCGTCGTAGGAGCCGGACTCGCGGGTGCCTCGCTCGCGCTGCACCTGGCGCAGGCGGGCATTCGTGTCGTCGTCCTCGAAGCGCGCCAGCCGGGCTGGGGCGCCTCCGGTCGCAACGCGGGGCACGTGCTGCCGGTCCTGAAGGATCTCGAGGTCGTCCGCGGCTTTCCGGACGGCGGCAGGCAGTTCCTCGAGCTCTTCCGCGAACATCGGTCGATTACCTTCGACCTGGCGCGACGGCACGGCATTGAATGCGACGGCGTGCAGTCGGGCTACCTGAACGTGATGCGGAGCAAGGGCGCGTTCGAGGACTTCGACGCGGAGGCGAAGCGCCTCGAGAACGAGCAGGGGCTGGAAGTGGAGCGGCTCGGCGCCGCGGATGTGGCGCGCCTCACCGGCTCCTCGTACTACCCGTACGGTGTGCTCTACAAGGCCGGCGGGCGAATCAACCCGTATCTTTTCGCCAACGGCATGGTGTCGGCGGCGATCCGCCACGGCGCGACCGTGCATGGCCATTCGGAGGCGCGGACGCTCGCTGCTTCGGGCAAGCGGTGGCGGGTCTCGACGGCGAGCGGGAGCGTCACGGCCGATCGCGTGGTGTTCTGCACGAATGCCTACCCGACGCGGATCGTGCCCGAGTTCGCCGACAGCTTCTATCCGCTGACGGCCTATGCGCTGTCCACGCGGCCGCTGCCGCCGGAGGCGCGCGCGATCGTGATGCCCGCGGGCGCGACGCTGGCCCAGGCACCGATCGACCTCAATCCGTTCGTCGTGGACGGTGAGGGGCGCATCATCACCTCGTCGATCCCGAGCGTGTGGCGACCGGAAGACGCCGCCTGGCATTTTGGCAATCACCTCGCGTGGATCCACCGCACCTGGCCGCAGACGCGCGACCTGGACATCGAGCTCGAGACCTACTGGACCGGGCGGGTGGCGCTGCGGGATCGCGAATTTCCGGGCGCCTTCGCAGTGAGGCCCGGTGTGTTCGGGTTGATGCACTTCAACGCCTGGGGCAACCTGATGGCGCCGCTGATGGGCATGCTGCTCGCAAACGCACTGGCCGCGGACAGGATGGACCGGCTGGCGTTCCCGCTCGAAAAGCCCGAGCGCGTGGCCCGCCCCGGCAAGCAGGACCTCATCATCCGCGAACTCCTGATTCCGGCCGCGAGGATGGGCCAGAAGGTCGGCCTCATTTGACCGCACGTATTCAGCAGTCTGCCGCCGGTCGGTCGCTCGAAGCTCAGCGGGTGCACAGGACCGGCCGATACGCGGTGACATGACGCGCACTGTCTTGCCAGGACCGGCGCCGGAGCACTAGATTCGGCCGCTCATCAGCAGGGGGTATTCACGGCATGACGACAGCGACATCCACTCCGGCCGGGAGGTTCGGGCGCCTCGCCGCACCGCCCTTCGTGGGCGTCCTGGCATTCATTGCCGTGCTCGGCATCGTGCCCCTGATGCACAGTGTCCTGCAGCTCGTGCTGGACGAATTTCCGGAGGGCTATGACACGCCGGTGAGCCTCGGCATCGGCGCCGTCGCAGTCGGCCTGATGGTCTACGGCTCGCTCAGCAGGAGCGAAGCGGTCGGCACCTGGCTCGGGTTCATCGCCGCGCACCTCGTCTGGTCGGGCTGGATCGAGTTGTCATTCCGCTTCAATCCCGATTTCATGGGCATGGGGCCGCTGGTCGTGAACGGCGAGCATGTCCTGTCGGCCAGCCTGCTGTTCGTCGAGGCGACGGTCGGCTTGCTGATGGCGACGCTGCCGTTCTTCGTCTTCAACAAGGACACGCGCTGCAACGCCTTCATGTGGATCCAGCGCCTGTGCCGCTACGACGGGGGCAAGCCCTGCGCCGCGAGTGAGCGCAATTTCGCGCGGATCACGTTCCTCGAAGTCCTGTATGTGGTCTGGTTCTGTTACGCCGTGTCGCTGTTCCTCGTCGATTCACGGTTCTTCGGCCTGCATCACCCGGTGACCTACGTCGCGACATTCCTGCTCGCGATCTGGACGTTCTACCTGCTGATGCGGCTCGTGCGCTTCACCCGCATCCTCGCCGCCGTGCGCTATTCGATCCCGACCGCCGGAGTCATGTGGATCACGATCGAGATCACGCAGGAATGGGGCCTGTACGAGGAGTTCTGGACGAAGCCCCGTGAGTACGCGCTCGAAATGAGCCTGCTGCTCGGTGCCTTCGTCATCGCGATGGTGCTCGCCGTCGTGATGCCGCGCCGGCGTACGGTCAGGCCCGATTGACGCGGCAGGCGTAGCAGCCGTGGCGGGCGTTGTGCACGTGCAGGTAGCTGACTGACGGGTCGCCGAAGAAGCGTTCGATCAGCGCCTCGAGCCCGGCGCCGGGCGCCACATCCGCGTCGATCAGGTAGTCACGGTCGTCATACGCGCGTACCGAGAGCAGGCGGCGGCGCTGCTGTCCGGGCACCGTGCCCGCGGCGACTTGCGCCGTCGCCGCATGGCGCCTCACGAAGATCGGTCCCGATGAGGCGTACGGCCCGCGCGCCGGCAGGTGCGGCCAGGACAGCAGCAGCAATTCCTCCCCGGGCAGCGCGTCCTCGAGCGACACGCGACACGGATACGCATTCGGTGCGTCGGCAGTGCGCGTCTCCACGCCGCGTGCGGCGAGCGCGCGTGCACCGAGTGCGTAGAGCGGCACGAAGCGGTCCGCGGGCAGTCCGGTGATCTGGAAGTTCATGAACGGATGATGCGACGGCCAATGTCCCGGCACACTCCGGATCCTGCGCCCGAATCCGTCCTTGCGATATATCAAAGTACAACGTTCCGTTGTGGCTCAGGCGGTGCGGTTGTTGGACAGCATTTCGCGGCCGTAGATAGGCTCCGCGCGCGATTACACCGCGCTTGTCGACCAGGGGAGCCGCATGAATCTGATTGCCCGCGTATCTGTCGCCGTGTCCTTGTCCGTGGCCGCAACCGCGGCGCCGGCGCAGGAGGCTGCACCGGCGGCCGCCATGCTCGACGAGATCGTCGTCACGGCTCGGCGCGCCGAGGAGAGCCTGCAGAAGGTACCGTTGTCGATCACCGCGATCGGTGAATCGGACATCCAGGCGATGGGTATTTCGCGCGTGGAGGATATCGCGGCACTCACGCCGGGGTTCTCGTTCCGCCAGGGATTCGGTCGCGGCTTCGAGCGTCCCGTGATCCGCGGCATGTCGAACATCCAGGGATCACCGAACGCGTCATTCTTCATCGACGGCGTGTTCGTGAACGGTTCCATCACCGGCTACAACCTCGACAATGTCGAGCGTATCGAGGTGATCCGGGGTCCGCAGTCCGCATTGTTCGGCCGCAGCACGTTCGCCGGGGCGATCAACTACGTGACGCGCAAGCCGACGGACGATTACGAGGGCGGCGTCAAGCTTTCAGCCGGCGAGTTCAATTACCAGGACATGAGCACCTGGGCGAGCGGGCCGATCGTCGAGGGCAAGTTGCGCTTCCAGGTGAACGGCCGCTACTACAACAAGGACGGCCAGTACACGAACCTCGTGTCGGGAAGCCGGGACATCGGCGGCCAGCGCTCGAAGTCGGTGGGCGCCGTGCTCGACTGGACGCCAGCCGAGTGGTTCGACGCCACGCTGCGCGCGAACTACTCGGTCGATCAGGACGAACTCGCCCAACTGGTCCGCCTCGGCGGCCCGGGAACCGGCCTCACGGCCGCGGACATACGCAATTGCTACCAGCCGCTCGCCGGTACACGCCGCCGGGGCTACTTCTGCGGTGTCGTGCCGGTGTTCGACTTCCTGTCCGCCAACACGACCAATTACCGCGCCGCAGGGCTCTATCCGGGCCGGCAGGTGAACACTTTCCGCTCGAGTCTTGTGATGAACGCGACCTGGCGGGACTATGTCTTCACTTCGACGACCAGCCTCGATCGCACCAGCAATTACGCGGCAGCCGACCAGGATTACAGTTCGCTGCGCGGGTTCAGCGGCGCGTTCGAGTCGGTCGGCTTCTCGAACACCGATTACTGGAGCCAGGAGCTGCGCGTCGCGTCCCCACGCACCGGGCGCCTGCGTTGGCAGGCCGGTCTCTACACCTATGAGGTGAATCCGGACAAGACCGCCTGGTCGGGCAGCCTCGTCGCCAACCCGGTGGCAGGCCAGCCGGACCTGCCGGCCGTGATCACACCGCAGGCTGTGGATTCGAGCACGAAGAACGAGGCGGTGTTTGCCATGCTCGAGTTCGATGTGCTCGATGATCTGACACTGACAGCCGAAGGTCGTTATGCGCAGGACGAGATCCACACGGGCGGACGCTCGGTGTTCTCGAAGTCGAGCAACACCGGTTTCGTGCCCGGCAGCTACTCGAGCGGATGCGCGGTCGTCAACACGCCGCTCCCCGGCAGCCCGAACCGCCAGACGATGACCTGCGCGAACGCCTACGTGAACGATTCGTCGTTCAAGAACTTCCTGCCACGCCTCACGGCGACCTGGCTCGCGTCCGACACGATGACGCTGTACGCGCAGTACGCAAAGGGCAACAAGCCTGGCGGGTTCAATGCGGATGCCGAGAACGCGCGCACTGTGCCGGCGGATCGGGCCGCGCTCGCCACGCTCGGCCTGCTGTCGTTCGATGAAGAGGAGGCGGACAGCTATGAGATCGGCTTCAAGAGTCGCCTCTTCGACCGGCGCATGCAATTCAACACGGCGCTCTATTTCATCGACTGGTCGAACCAGCAGCTGACGCAGACGAGCCCGGTACGGGAAGAGGGGGCGGCCGTGGGCGCGCCCGCGGCGCCGCAGTTCACGACGTCGTATGCGTCGAACCTCGGCAAGTCCAGGATCCGCGGTCTCGAGATCGAGATGCTCGCGGCGCTCGGCCGGAACTGGGATCTGCGCATGACGTATGCGCTGCAGGACGCCGAGATCAAGGAGTACTTCAGCTCCGACCAGGCCGACCTCGTTTTCGCCGGGCCGTACACGAGCTGCATCGTGGGTTCGCAGTGCTATGCCGCCTACGTCGCCGCGGGCGACTTGCGCGGCAGGACGCTGCCGCGTGTTCCGAAGCAACTGGCGTCGGCATCGCTCGCGGCGCACTACCCGGTCGGCAGTTGGGGCACGCTCAATTGGCGCGCGGATTACAGCTTCGAGGCGAGCCGCTACGCGCAGGTGCACAACCTCGCGGAGACCGGTGACTCGAATGTCGTCAACATGCGCCTCGGGATCGAGCGGGATGCATGGACCGCGACACTCTGGGCCAATAACCTCATGGACGACAAGAGCGCGATCGATATCATGCGCACCGTGGATCCAGCGTTGTTCGTCGTCGTACCGGTGCAGCCGCCGCTGCCCGGTACGGTGAGTGCGACGAACGCGCGCGACTTCGCGGTGACACTGCCCGATCGGCGCATGTACGGGCTTACCCTGACGTACCGATTCCGCTGAACCCGTAGACTGCGCTGATGACGATTTCACGCCGCGACTTCATGATCGCTTCCGGTGCCTTGATGACTGCGACCGCGGCCGCACGCCCGGCGCACGCCGCGACGGGCCGGGACATCGATGTGCTGGTCATCGGAGCCGGGCTGTCGGGCCTTGGCACCGCGCTCGCGCTCGAGGAGGCGGGGCTGCGCGTGCGGGTGCTCGAGGGTCGCGATCGCGCCGGCGGCCGCCTCTACACGCTCGACGATGTGGCCGGCCATCCCGAGGCGGGCGGCAATTCCGTCGCGGCGGCCTATGGCCGCGTGATCGCCGCCGGCAAGCGCTATGGTGTCGAGCTCGACGATATCGCCATGCGTGCGTTCGGCGGGGGGCCGCCCGGCCTCTATATCGACGGTGCGGTGGTGGCGCCCGATGCATGGGCGCAGCATCCGCGCAATCCGTTCTCCGGCGAGCTGAAGGCGCTGCCGCCCGGCGCGTGGGCCGATGCGCTGCTCAAGCGGAACATGCCATTCGAGGACCTCGGCCGGTGGTGGGATCCGGAGAATGCGAAACATGACATCTCCGTATACGACTTCCTGGCCTCGCTGGGCGCTGCCGATGCAGCCATCCAGCTCGGGTTCGATGCGAACATCTCGTACGGCACGACCGCGCACGATGTCTCGCTGCTGATGCTCGCGTCGGTCGAGCAGTGGCAGCTCGTGAACAGGAACGCCAATGCCCGCTTCATCGGTGCGTTCCGGGGCGGCAACCAGCGCCTGCCCGAGGCGATGGCCGGGCACCTGAAGGGAGACCTGCTCAAGGGCCGGCGGGTCGTTGCGATCGGGGCGCGTGCCGATGGCGCCGAAGTGCATTGCGACGACGGTTCGCGCCATCGCGCCAGGGCTGTGGTGTGTTCCATGCCGTTTGCGACCTTGCGCCATGTCGCGATCGACCCGTTGCCGCCGGCGGCGCAGAACTTGGCGATCCGTACGATCGGCTATGTGCCGATCACGCAGGTTCACATCGTCCCGAAGAGAAAGTTCTGGGAAAGCGACGGGCAGAACCCGTCGATGTGGACCGACGGCATCGCGGGCACCGTCTACGCGCAGCGCTTCGGGCCCGACCCGAAGGACGTGATGAGCCTCACCTGCTGGGCGCGTGGCCTTCATGCGCAGTACCTCGATCTGCTCGGACCCGAGGCCGCGGGGCGCGCCGTGGTGGCCGAACTCGAGCGGCTGCGTCCGGCGGCCAAGGGCGCGCTCGAAGTGGCGAAGGTGCTCTCGTGGGGACGTGATCCGTTTGCGGCCGGCGTGTGGTCCTGCTATCGCCCGGGCCAGGTCGCGGCATTCGCGAACGAGCTGGCGAAGCCGCACGAGCGGCTGTTTTTCTGCGGTGAGCACACGGCGCTCGGCAGTCGCGGCATGGAGGCGGCGCTCGAATCCGCCGAGCGCGCCGCGGTCGAAGTGCAGCTCGCGCTCGGCTGAGGGCCCGGGAATCAATCGGGGCGCGTGAGCGCCCTCACTTCCTCGTCCCGGCCGGTCAACTGCCAGCGGATCAGCGAAACGGGAATCAGCCCCGCCGCGTTCACTTCCTCGAACCAGCGTGATGTCGTGAACGCATCGCCGAGCTGTTTCGCGCGCTCCGCGAGCAGTTGCTCGAGGAGGTATTTCCCCGTCAGGTAACTCGTGCCATACCCGGGCTGGCGCAAATAGAGGCCTTGCTCGAAACCGAGCAGGTCGAGGTCGGCGCGCATCCAGCCGCGTGGCGTCCAGGCGACGTGGAAGTCGGCCGCTTCCTTCATCGGGAAGATGTTCGCGTGCGCGTAGAGGGAACCGAGGCCGCGCGCGGCCCGCTGCGCGAGCAGGATCCACACGACCTCCCGGGCGCGCGGGTTGTCGTCGAAGAGACCCGCGTGCAGCATGAACTCTTCCATGGCGGTCGCCATGCCCTCCGCGCGGCTGTCCCAGATGTTGTAGAGGAGCGGGCCGCTGCGCAACGGGCTCGGATGGGGCGCCACTCGCATCCGCGCGAGGTCCCACCAGTGGTAGAAGTGCGTGTAGAGCGTCATCGGCTCGCGATGGGTCGCCATCGCAAAGAAATTCCTCGTCGCCTCCGGAGAGAACTCCCCGATCTGCGCGCGGATCGCGCCTGGCATGTAGGCGTGGATGGGGAGGATCTGCTTCGCCTCGAGGAACGCCATGTACTTGTCGACGGCCGCCTCGCCCCGGGCGCGAAACTCCGCGGGGCTCGCCGTGACGTGCAGCGGCGGCAGGCCGCGATTGCGTGCCTCCTCGAACCGTAGCGCGGAGTGTGCACGCGCGAGTTCGCGCTTCAGCATCGCGACCTCGTCGTCCCATGTGAGCGGCACGAGGTGCACGTGCCGCAGGCTCCAGTCGTAGTTCTCCTTGCCGATGCCCGACGGGCCCGCTTTCGACGGCGCCTCGCGCTCGAGCCACGCGACGAATTCGGCCGTCGCGCGCTGCGCGCTGCGCACGGCATCACCGAGCGCCGCACCGTTGCCGCTCGTCTTCGCGGCCAGATCGGCCAGTGCCGTCTCCTGGCCTTTCAGGGCGCGGATGCCGACGTTCCAGAGATCCCGGGCGTTGCCCGTGAGATTGCCTTTGGCCTGCGCGAGGAGTGGCTCAATGGTGCGCAATTCCCGCGCGAGCTTCGCCTCGGCCGCGGGGGTCAGCGGAAACGCGTAGGTCCACAGTTCGATGGCTGCATGATTCGTCGGTCCTTCGTGCGCGGGTGTATCGCTCTGATCCGTCCATGCCGACAGGTAGAAGCCCGGATCACGCTCCCACGGTTTCAGCACCCGCACGTAGAAGTCGAATCCGTTCAATTCTGCGCGCAGCAGTTCGTAGTCGACCTGCTGCTCGACGGGCCACCGACCGGGATCGATCGCGGCGAGGCGCGCGCGCCAGCGAGGGAGTTCCGCATGGCGTCGCGCAAAGGTCGCGGCGGTGTAGTCCGGGACGCCGTCGTGCATGGGCGGCGTCTCGAAGACACGCCACTCGGCAAAGAGTTGTGCGAGTTCGGTGGCGGTGCCGCCGGACGCGGCGCCGAGGATTACGCTCATGGCGGCGGCTTTCAGGATCATGGGCCGCAATCATGCGCCGACCGGCGCATGCGTCAATGGGGTGGTGATCCCGCGGCGAGTGGTGCGATGAGGTCCGGGCCGTCGTTGCGCGGCGAGTTCACGCGCGTGCCGACGCGATACGCGACCATCAGGTCGGCAGGATAGGGACGCAGGCTGTCGCGGGCCTCGTCGGCCGTTCCGGTGAGCCATGCGTCCTCCTGCTGTTGCGCGAGTATCGCGGGCATGCGCTGTTTCGAGTTGTGGATTTCCGCGAGCAGCGCATTGGCCGGCATCGTGATGATCGTTGCGCTTTCGATCGCCGCACCATCCGGCGAGACACTGCGATCCCAGAGGCCGGCGAAACCGAAGGCTTCCCGGCCGGCGAGGTGAATGTAGAACGGCTGCTTGCGGCCGAGTTCGTCGACGCGCCACTCGTAGAAACCCGCCGCGGGCAGGATGCAGCGCTGGGCGCGCTTCCAGGGGCCGCGCCAGCTCGCGGCCGTCTCGAGGGTCTCGATGCGCGCATTGATGGTCGGATATTTCGGCAACTCGCCACGCATGAAAAACGGCACGAGTCCCCAGCGCAGCAGTGCCCAGTCCGCGCCGTCTTGGCCGCGGCGCAGGGCCGGTACGGCCGTGGTCGGTGCGACGTTGTAGCTCGGGCGATAGGCGAACGGCGGCGGCACGTGGCGAAACTCGCGTTCGAGGGCGGATTCATCGGGTGTCACATAGCGGCCGCACATGCATCGATCTTACGGTGCGGCCACGGAAAGTGGCACCATGGCGAAAGCCGTGGTATCCGGGGACGATCCGATGAAGACTCAGCCGCTTCGCCTGCACGCCGCGTGGGTGCTCGCCCTCGTCATGGGATCGCTCGCGGGCTGCCAGAGCGTGCCTCGCACGGTCGACCTCATGATCCGGAACGCTGTCATCTACGACGGTCGCGGCGGCGAGCCCTATCGTGGTGTCGTTGCGGTCGACAAGGGACGCATCGTCGCGGCGGCCCCGGATGCGCCGGGAATGCGCGCCAGGCGCACGGTCGATGCCCACGGCCTCGCGGTCGCGCCGGGTTTCATCAATGTGCTGTCGTGGGCGGTGGATTCGCTCCTTTACGATGGCCGCGGCATGAGCGACCTCAAGCAGGGGGTCACGCTCGAGATCTTCGGCGAGGGCGATTCCTACGGGCCGCTCACCGCAGAGAGCAAGGCCGAAATGCTGAAGACGCAGGCCGACATCCACTACGACATCACCTGGACCTCGCTCGGCGAGTTCCTCGATACGCTGGCGAAAAAGGGCGTTTCGCCGAATATCGCGTCGTTCGTCGGCGCCGCAACGGTCCGCATACACGAGCTCGGGTACGAAAATCGCGCGCCGACGCCGGCGGAGCTCGCGCGTATGCAGGACCTCGTGCGCGCGGCGATGCGCGAAGGGGCGCTCGGTGTCGGCAGCGCGCTCATCTATGCGCCGGGGACGTACGCGCGCACCGACGAGCTCACGGCCCTCGTGCGCGCGGCCGGTGAATATGGCGGAGGTTACATCTCGCACATCCGCAGCGAGGGCGATCGCCTGCTCGAGGCGCTCGATGAGCTGATCGGCATCGCGCGGGCCACCGGCGTGCACGCGGAAGTGCATCACCTGAAAGCGGGAGGCGAATCGAACTGGCCGAAGATGCGCCAAGCGATCGAGCGCATCGACGCGGCGCGCGCCTCGGGGCTCGGCATCACTGCGAACATGTATAGCTATACGGCCGGCGCAACGGGCCTCGATGCGGCGATGCCGCCATGGGTGCAGGAAGGGGGCCTCGATGCGTGGGTCGAGCGGTTGCGCGACCCGGCCATTGCGGCGCGTGTCGCGCAGGAGATGCGCGCGCCGGGCAAGGACTGGGAGAACCTCCTGTACGCTGCGGGAAGCGCGGACCGCGTGTTGCTGATCGGGTTCAAGAGCGAGAAGCTGAAGGCCCTGACCGGCAAGACGCTGGCCGAGGTCGCGCGCATGCGCGGCGTGACGCCCGAGGAGGCGGCCATCGCGCTCGTGATCGAGGATCACACGCGCGTCTCGACGGCGTACTTCCTGATGTCCGAGGACAACGTGCGGCTCGGGCTGTCGCAGCCCTGGGTGAGCATCGATTCGGACGAAGGTGCGCTCGCACCGGAGGGTGCCTTCCTCGCGAGCACGAACCACCCGCGCGCCTATGGCAGTTTCGCGCGGTTCCTCGGCAAATACGTGCGCGACGAAAAGGTGACGACACTGCCCGACGCCATACGCCGACTGACGCGCTTGCCGGCCGGGAACTGGAAGTTGCGGGACCGCGGCTGCCTCGACGCCGGTTGTCATGCCGATATCGTGATTTTCGACCCGGCGACGATTGCCGATCATGCGACCTTCGCCGAGCCGCGCCGCTTCGCAACCGGAGTGGTCGACGTGTTCGTCAACGGCGTGCAGGTGATCGCCAACGGCGAGCACACGGGCGCGACACCGGGCCAGGTGGTGCGCGGACCGGGCTGGAAATGAGGCATGGTGCCGGGGCTTCGGTTGTTCGGTTATTGCGCTCCGGCCATAACCGAACAACCCCAGCCCCGGCACCAGTAGAATGGTAACGTCATGAAACGTCTCTTGCTGCTGACGGTCGGGCTGGTCGCGCCCGCGGCCCATGCCACCGTCTATGACCTGCCCGAGCACGGATCCGCGCTTTTCGGCAGTGTCGAGCATACGGTGACGGCGTACGAGGACACGCTGGTCGATCTCGGGCGTCGCTACAGCCTCGGTTACGAGGAAATCCGGCGCGTCAATCCGGACGTGGATCCGTGGTTGCCGGGGGAGGGCACTGCGATCGTGTTGCCGGGCCAGCGCATCCTGCCGTCCGGCCCCCGTGACGGCATCGTCGTGAACCTGCCCGAGCATCGGCTCTACTACTATCCGAAACCGAAAAAGGGCGAAAAGCCTGTCGTCTACACCTACCCGGTGAGCATCGGCAAGATGGACTGGCACACGCCGCTCGGCAAGACCCGCATCGTGCAGAAGCAGAAGAATCCCGTCTGGTATCCGCCGGCCTCGGTGCGCAAGGAGCACGCCGAGCGGGGTGATCCGCTGCCGGCGGCCGTGCCGCCGGGTCCCGACAATCCGCTCGGCGCCTACAAGATGCGCCTCGCGATCGGCGGCGGGAGTTACCTGATCCACGGCACCAACAACCCGGCGGCCGTCGGCATGGCGATTACGCACGGTTGCATCCGCATGTACCCCGAGGACATCGAGCAGCTCTTCTCGATGGTGCCGGTCGGCACGAATGTCTACCTCGTCAACGAGCCGGTAAAGGTCGCCTTCGTCGACGGCGAGGTGTACATGGAAGTGCACCCGCCGGTGGATGACGAGGGGCAGGTGGCGCCGATCGACGTGAACGTTTTCGCCGCCCGGCTCGACCAGCTGCTCGGTGAGACGCGCACGGCCGTGCACTGGGACTATGCACTCGACATGCTGAAAGGCGGCACCGGCATGCCGGTGCTCATCGGCATCGAGGCCGACGACGGTCCGCCGGCGAGCGAGGCCCCGCTCGCGTCGGGCAATACGCCGGCGTCTCCTGGATCCTGACACGCACTTGCGCCGGGGTGTCGCAGCGCTGGGCCCCCTGGCCTTCCTTTTCACGGTCATCGCGCCGTCGCCCGCGGGCTTCACCGGGCCCGGGTGGACGACCCTCGGGCTCGCGGCCTGGATGGCGATCTGGTGGGCGACCGAAGCCGTACCACTCGCCGCGACCGCGTTGCTGCCGCTGCCGGTCGTGCCGCTCATCGGAGTGCCGGCGTCGGCGCAGGTCCTGACCGAGTATGCGAACCCGACGATTTTCCTGATTCTCGGCGGCTTCCTGCTGGGTCTCGCGATGGAGCGCTGGCGGCTGCACGCCCGCATCGCCTACGCGATCATCGCGGCGGTCGGCAGCCACCCGCGACGGCTCGTGCTCGGCGTGATGGTCGCCACGGCCTTCGTGAGCATGTGGGTGTCGAATACCTCGACGACCCTGATGATGTTGCCGGTCGCCAGCTCCATCGTCGCCCTCGTGGCGTCGGAGGGCCGCGAGGGAGCCGCGCGCAATTTCGCCACGGCGACGCTGCTCGGAGTCGCCTACGCAGCGACGATCGGCGGTCTTGGCACGCTGATCGGCTCGCCGACGAATGCGCTCGTGCAGGGCTTCATGGCGAAGAATTTCGCCTACGACCTGAGTTTTGCGACGTGGATGTCCTTCGGCATTCCGACGGTGCTGCTGATGTTGCCGCTCACGTGGTGGTTGCTCACGCGCATTGCGCTGCCGTTCGATCTGCCGGCGGACGTTCTGCCGCGCGACGCGATGCGTCGCGCCCTGCACGAGCTCGGCCCGATGCAACCGGCGGAGCGGCGCGTGGCGGCCGTCGCGGCCGCGACCGCGGCGCTGTGGATCGCGCGCCCCTGGCTCGATGCACTGCCGGGACTGCACGGCCTCACCGATACCGTGATCTCGATGACGGCCGGGCTCACGCTCTTCGTGATGCCGGCGGGCGGGAAGGCGGGCTCCGGCCCCCTGCTGGACCACGAAGCATTGCGAAAAGTGCCGTGGGATGTACTGATACTCTTCGGCGGCGGCCTCGCACTCGCCGCCGCGATCCAGTCGAGCGAACTGTCCGCGACCTTCGGCGTCGCGCTGCGCGGCATCGCGCATTGGCCGGCACTCGCGCTGACGCTCACGATCGTGCTGCTGCTCGTGTTCTGGACGGAATTCAACAGCAATACCGCGACGGCCGCGACCTTCATGCCGGTGCTCGCGGCGATGGCGGACGGCAACCCCGCGACGATCCTGCTGCTGATCGCGCCCGCGGCGATGGCGGCATCGGCCGGCTTCATGCTGCCCGTCGGCACGCCGCCGAACGCCATCGTGTTCGGCACCGGGCGCATATCGATGCGACAGATGCTCAGCGCCGGATGGCAGGTCGATCTCGCGGCCGTGGTCGTGATTACCCTCGTGACGGCCGTGGTGCTGTGAGCGACGCACCCGGCCTGCGATCGCTGCGTGATGCCTTCGGCGCCTTCGCGACCGGCGTGACGGTGATCACCGGCACGAAGGCGGGCGGAGAGCCGGTGGGCGTCACGGCGAATTCGTTCACGTCGGTATCGCTCTCCCCGCCGCTCGTGCTCTGGTGCCTGCAACGCGAGAGCACGAGCATCGCGGCCTTCGCGCCGGGGCGGGCGTTCGCGGTGCACGTGCTCACCCTCGCGCAGCAGGCGACGGCAATGCATTTTGCGCGCCGCGCCACGGTCAAGTTCGTGCCGGGGGAGCACGCGGATGACGAAACGCCGCCCGCCATCGACGGCGCGCTGTGCCGGCTCGATTGCACGGTGGAAACGCGGCACGACGGCGGGGATCACCTGATCGTCCTCGGTCGCGTGTCGCACGTCGCAATCGGCCATGGCGCGCCGCTCGTGTTCCAGGGCGGCGTGTTCGGGCGCTTCACGCCGCTGCCGCGTGCCCGGCACGTCGAAGCCTGGGAAACCTTCGACGGCGACTGGTTCTGAGGGGTTCACGGTGCATCTGGTGAATGCGCGGCATGTGAAGAACGTCTCGGGACGCAAGAGCGACGTGCTCGACTGCCAATGGCTGCAGCAGTTGATGAGCTTCGGGCTGTTGTCGGGGGCGTTCCG
>JBFWQO010000008.1:0-208461 GCA_050249415.1 Steroidobacteraceae bacterium | reverse complement strand
CGAACGCGTGCTCTTCCACCTCAAGCGAAAGGCACGGGCCATGGGCTTCACACTCACCCCCGCGGAGACCCCGGCGTGAAGAGCACAGCTCAATCGTTCAGTCACTTACACTTTGTTTGTTGAGAGGTACCGAAGAAGGACTTGATTCGCAAGTGCCGCTTGATCCAGCGGAAGAAGAGCTCGACCTGCCAGCGGCGCTTTGTAGAGCGCGCAGATCGTCAGTGCCGGGAGCGCAGTGTTGTTGGTGATGAAGAGCAAACGTTTGCCGCTGTGCGGATCGCGGTAACGGATGCCGCGGAAGCTCTCCGGATAGTCCTTGGAGGATTGATAGCCTTGCAGCACGAGCGTTTGATCGAAGAAGGTGCACGCCTGGTGCAGTCGGTACAGGCGCTGGAAGTCGATGTAGCCGCGATCCATGATGTAGAAAGCGCCAGGCTCATGCGCACCTTGCCGTGGTGGGCAAGGATCAAGTACGCGATGAGGTTGGCGTCTGGGTGGTCGTCATGTTGGGCCAGCCAGCCGAGCATCGAGGCGAGCTCGTGGCGGAAGAAGGGACGCACATGCCGCATTGGTCCGGCGCAGTCTGATTTCGCGAGGGGCTGCGCCGGATCGGCAGGCGGGCGGCAGCGGTACATGGAGTGCTGAAACACTACATGAGCTTTGCCGAGATCGTGCCAGCGACCGGCGCGTACTACCGCGTCGCGATGACTTGACTCATCGACTGCTGCACACAGTCGACCGGCGTGCTCGGCAACGTGTGCGAGATGCTCGGCAAGCAGCACCGGACGGTTCTGTCGTGAACGCCAGTCGTCGCTGTAGTCACGTTCACTGTCGCGCGCCATTGCAGCAGACAGAAGAGGATTTACAGGCTTCCTGATACCGGCCTCGAAGCCGATCGCTGCGTCATAGCCGCCGTCGCTGCCGCGTGCCAGCAGCACCATGCCGGGCCGCGGGCTGCGATCACGCGCAAGTTTCACCCAGCGGCCGTCGAGCGTGTCCCAGTGCCAGAGCGTGACATCCTTGCGCTTTGCAAATGCCATGATCTGCCCGATCGATGTCGGACACAGTTCATCGCGCATGGGTCGCGGTTGGAGTTCCGGCAGGTTTGGATCGTCCCTGAACTCGCGCCAGAACACCTGCACGCCGGGTGTGTCGCTGTCGCGGATGTAGTCGGAGACGTCGACGTCGAAACCGGATAGATCGGGATCGGTATTGAAAAGATCGAGCAGGTCCTTGCGTCGCAGTACAGCGCTGAGTGGACGGTCTTCATCGGTGGATGGCAAGTCCCGTGGGCTGGCACTCGAAAGCTTCAAGAGCTTGGAGCGCGCGGTATCCAGCGATTCTATGGCGTAAGGCAGCGCCAGCGACTTGTCGGTTTCAATGTCGATACAGAAGATGGACGCGCCGGCTCGGTTGAACTCGCCGGATCGATTGCAGCGACCGAAACGCTGGACCAGCGACGCCCACGGAGCCAGTTCAGTGAAAAGTACCTTGGAAGAAACGTCAACTCCCGCTTCGATGGCTTGCGTTGCCACGACGATACGATCGGCGGCCGATTCATCGAGCAGCCGGTGCGCTTGCTCGGCGCGTTCAGCCGGGCGGAAGCGTGCATGAATCAGAAGGTCGGCCTTATCGCTGCGCGTCTTGCGCAGCAGCTGAAAAAGCTGCTGCGCACGGCTGACGTTGTTGAGAATAACGAGGGTCTGCGCGTTTACGTCGTGATGGGCCAGTACTTCGGCGCTTAGCGCTTCGAGATAAGGGCTGGCGTCCTGTTTGCTGTTGTCCTTGTCGAGTCGAGATGTGGCTGGCCCCAGTGATTTGACTGCGCCCAAGCGCTCCGCGGCCTGCTGTCGGTCGGCATCGTCGATGGTGCGACGCTGCAACGAATCCGCATATGACCGCAGGTCCACCGTCGCCAGCCACTCGGGGCGCAAGGTTGCCGAAACCCACAGTGACCGGCTGCGTCTCGCCGGCACGAAATCTCGGCGAAAGGCCTCAAGTTGGGCGGATGTGGCAAGCCCTGCACCCATCAACTGTACCTCGTCGTACACCCACATGCAGTCGTTGTGCAGCAGGGAAAAGTGGATCGGCCACTGGTAGCGGCTCATGCCGTAGCCGCGCATCAGCGCGCGTGAGAGCAGCATGTCCTGGGTGCCGATGAGGATCATGTCCTCTTCCGGGTGCTCGGCCCAGGATCCGAGGTCATCCTCGCCCCCGATCAACACATGGACGGATACTTTTCCATTGCCCGCCGCGTCGTGGGCACCGAGATTGCGCAGCCATCCGACGGTATTGTCATGTGTCTGCTCGACCAGCACCCGCATTGGTAGACACCAGATGAGGCGACGTGGAGTAGTGGCGTCGATGGCACTCCGGCGACCGCCTTCCCGCCACCCTCGTTTCCACAGCCACGCCAGGGTGGTGGCAGCGGATTTGCCCATACCGGTCGGCACGTCGAGCAAATCGGGCCACGGATCGATGGCAAGTCGATGCTGGTAGGGGTAGGGCTGCCGCAATGATGTCGCTGCGCGAAAAAACTGCGCGAATGTGGCATCCGAGATGCCTTGCGTGGTAGTGCCGAATGGTTCCATGTTGACCCCAGTGACGGTGCCGGCGAGCGTTCTTGTGGCTTGCTGCCTGAGTCTTGTGCCACAGCCGCACCTCATGTGTCGAGCTACGCCCGCAGAACCTCAGTTCTTGGTGTGATGCCCGACGCCCCCTTGCCCGGAATTGTTAGTCATCCAATAGTAACCAAGCTGACTTGATTCACAGCCGTCGCAACGCACGCACGAAGGCGAGGCAGGGGCCGCCGATGTGCCCCTTTCAAGACCGTGCGCGCCATGGATGGCGCGCCCGGAGCCTACAGGGACGTATTCACGGCGTTCTTGAAAGGGGCTCTTCGGCGGCCCCTGCGTTGCCGACGCGCGCCTTGCGGCGCCGCGCGCTCAGCCGCGCGCGCGAGAGATGTACTCGCCGGTGCGGGTATCGATCCGCAGCACTTCACCCTCGTTGATGAAGAGTGGCACGCGGACGACGGCGCCCGTCTCGAGCTTCGCGGGCTTCTGGCCGCCCGTCGCGGTGTCGCCGCGCACACCCGGATCGGTCTCGACGACCTTGAGTTCGATGTGCGGCGGCGGGGTCACCTGCAACGGCACGCCGTTCCACAGCGTCACGATGCAGACGGTGCCGTCCTTGAGCCACTGCGCCGAGTCGCCGACGGCCTGCTTGCCGGCCGTGTACTGCTCGAAGTTGTCCGGCACCATGAAGTGCCAGAAGTCGCCGTCCTGGTACAGGTACTGCATGTCGATGTCGACGACATCGGCGGCCTCGGCCGTATCGCCCGACTTGAACGTGCGTTCGATCGTGCGGCCGGTCTTCAGGTTGCGGACCTTCACGCGATTGAACGCCTGGCCCTTGCCCGGCTTGACGAATTCATTCTCGACGACGGAATACGGATCGCCGTCGAGCAGCAGTTTGACGCCGGCGCGAAATTCGCTGGTGTTGTAAGTGGCCATGGGTATCCCCAGAATCGGGGCCGCAAAAAAGGGCGCAAATGATACCGGCAAGACTCACGGACTGCCACCGGAACGCGTGGCAGCAGCAAATGGCGGACGCCATCACCGACCCGGCCGAGCTGCTCGACGCGCTCGGCCTCGATCCGGCCCTGCTGACTCCCGCGCTCGCGGCGGCCGCGCGCTTTCGGCTGCGGGTGCCGCACTCGTATGTGCGCCGGATGCGGCGTGGCGACCGCCACGATCCACTCCTGCGCCAGGTCCTGCCGGTGGGCGAGGAACTGCACGATGCCGACGGTTACAGCGCCGATCCGCTCGGCGAAGCCGCGGCCAACCCCGTGCCGGGGCTCCTCAGGAAGTACCGCGGCCGCGCGCTCCTCGTGACGACCGGCGCCTGTGCCGTGCATTGCCGCTACTGTTTCCGCCGCGAGTTTCCCTACGATGCGCAGGCTTGCGGCAGCGGCCGCCGGCACGAGGCGCTCGCGGCCATCGCCGCCGACCGCAGCATCGAGGAAGTCATCCTGAGCGGCGGTGACCCGCTGTCGCTGTCGAACGCGCGGCTCGGTGCGCTGACGGCGTCCCTCGCGGCCATCCCGCACCTGCGGCGGCTGCGCGTGCACACGCGCACGCCGGTCGTATTGCCGGCGCGTGTCGACGAGGAGTTCGCGCAATGGCTCGCGCGTTTGCCCTGGCCGACGGCCGTCGTCGTGCACGTGAACCACGCGCGTGAGATCGACGACGAGGTGTCGGGTGCTTTCGCCCGCTTGCGGGCCGCCGGCGCGCAGCTGCTGAACCAGTCGGTGCTCCTCGCGGGTGTCAACGACGACGAGGAGACGCTCGCGAGCCTGTCGACCGCGCTGTTCGATGCCGGGGCCCTGCCCTATTACCTGCACCTCCTCGACCGCGTGCGAGGTGCGTCACACTTCGACGTGCCGGAGGCGCGCGCGCGCGACATCGTGCGCGGCCTCGCGGCGCGCCTGCCCGGCTACCTCGTGCCAAGGCTCGTGCGCGAGGAAGCCGGCGCACCGGGCAAGACCCTTCTGCCCCTGAGCACTGGGTCATAGACCTGTAAGCTATAGCCTGTAGGCTCGCTACCTTTCGGAGAACCGTCCTGTCCGCCTCGCCCGCCGTTCCGCTGATCGTTTTTGCGCCGACTCGCGATCCGGTCGAAGCGGTCAATTCACACCTGCGCCGCGCGGGCCACGCGGTCCACTGCACCTGGATCCCGGCGCTCGCCGACCTCGGCGACGCGCTGGCGCAGCTGAACCCCGAGCTGCTGATCTGCCAGCCGACCACGGAGGGCGAGCTGTCGGCCGTCGCGGCGGTGCGCACGCAACTCGCGCCCGAAGTGCCCCTGGTCGCACTGCTCGATGTCGCCGATGAGGCCGCGATCGCCGCGGCGCTGGCCGTCGGCGCGCGTGACGCGGTGACCCTCGCGCGCCCCGACCGCCTGCGCGCGGTGATCGAGCGCGAGCTGCGCAGCTTCCGGCTCGAACGCGCGCTCAACACGACGCTGCAGTCGGCACGGGATTACCGCAAGCAGCTCGAAACGGTGCTGCAGCGCTCGAACGATGCGATCGCGCAGGTGCAGGAGGGCATCGTCGTCGAGGCAAATGCCTCGTGGCTCGCGGTGTTCGGCCTCGCGAATGCCGCCGCGATCGTCGGCCAGCCGCTGATGGACCTGTTCGAGGAGTCCTCGCATACCGCGCTCAAGGGCGCGCTGGTCGCCTGCCTGCAGGGCCGCTGGACCGATCACGGGCTCAAGGCCGATGCATTGCGCGCGGACGGCACGGTGCTGCCGCTCGAGTTCGTGCTGTCGCAGGGTGAATTCGACGGCGAGCCGTGCGTGCGCCTGATCGTGCCGGCGCGCAAGCGCGACGAGCGCGAACTCGCGAGCGAGCTCGCCGACTCGGTGCGTCGCGACCCGGCGACCGGGCTGCTGTACCGGCGCCCGCTGCTCGAGACGATCGGCACGCGCATCGCGAACCCGGCGCGCGGTGGCGTGCGTTACCTCGCGCTGCTGCGGCCCGACAAGTTCGCGGAGATCGAAAGGGAGATCGGCGCGCTCGCGAGCGAGCAGCTGCTCGCCGAGTTCGCGAACATGCTGCGCGAGCACACCAATCCGGCCGATGTCACCGGGCGCTTCAGCGGCACCTCGTTCCTCACGCTGCTCGAGCGCGGCAACGAACGCGACGTCGAAACCTGGGCCGAACAGTTCGTCGCGCGCGTCGCGAAGCATGTGTTCCATGTCGGCACGAAGACGCTGCGCGCCACCTGCTCGGTCGGCCTCGGCGTCGTCCCGCACGGCAACCCGGGTCTCGACGACGCGATCCTCGATGCGGTCGATGCCTGCCGGCGCGCCCGTCACCAGGGCGGGGGGCGCGTCGCGATGCTCGATCGCGCCGATACCGACTCGCGCGTGCAGGCCTACGACCAGGTCTGGGTCAAGCACATCAAGGCCGCGTTGATGGAGAACCGCTTCCGGCTGGTGCAGCAACCGGTGGCATCGCTGCGCGGTGACGACCCGCAGATGTTCGACGTGCTCGTGCGCATGCTCGATCACCAGAAGAAGGAAGTGCTGCCGGCGGATTTCATGGCTGCGGCCGAGCGCAACGACCTGCTGCGCAACATCGACCGCTGGGTCGTCGGCGCCTCGTTGTCGTTTGCGGCGCAGCGCCGACCCGGATGCCTGTTCGTGCGCCTCGCCAAGGACAGCCTGCTCGATCCGTCGTTCGCGGGCTGGCTCGACGGCCAGCGCAAGGCGACCAACGCCGACCCCGCGCGCGTGTGCTTCCAGGTCACCGAGGAAATCGCGGCGGCCTACGTCAAGCCGATCAAGGCGCTCGCGGATGCCGTCAAGTCGCGCGGCTTTCGCTTCGCGCTCGAGCGCTTCGGCGGCGGGCGCGATCCGCTCGGCCTCCTCGAGGCGATGCCGGTCGATTTCATCAAGATCGACGGCGCATTGATCCAGGGCCTCGCCGGCAATGTCGACCTGCAGCAGCAGGTGCGCGCGCTGGTCGAGGCCGCGACCAGACGGCGCATCGAGACCATCGCCGAGCGCGTCGAAGATGCCAACACGATGGCCGTGCTGTGGCAGCTCGGTGTGCAGTTCATCCAGGGCTATTTCGTGCACGCGCCGGAAGATGTGGAGCTGCGCGGCGATCGCGACTCGCGGTCTGGCTGATCGCTGATCGCTGTTCGCTATTCGCCGATCGCCGATCGCCGATCGCCGTTCGCCGTTCGCTATTCGCTATTCGCCGGCAGCCAGCCCTTGCACCGTTTGCCATCCGCGCGGCAGCTTGATGCCCCGTTGCGCGCGCTGGCCGCGATATTGCTTCAGATCGGCCGGCCCGAGCGTCATGCGCCGCTCGCCGGACAGCACGATGAGCGAGCCGCCGGGCGGAACCACTGCGAGGCCGGTGAGCACTTCCTCGCGCGCCCCGGCCTTCTTGCCCGGGATGCCGAACAACTTGTTGCCCTTGCCCTTCGGCAACTCCGGCACGTCGGCGGCCGGGAAGACCAGCAGCTTGCCCTCGGTGTTCACCACCGCGACGAGCGCATCCTCCGAAGGCACCGGCACCGGCGGCAGCACCAGTGACTTCGGGGGCACCGACAGCACGGACTTGCCGGCCTTGCGGTCGGTCAGGAGTTCCCTGATCCGCACCGTGAAGCCGTAGCCGGCATCCGAGGCGAGCAGCCATAAGTCGTCGGGCTCGCCCATCAGCACGCCGGCGAACTTCGCGCCGTCGGGTGGATCGAGGCGGCCCGACAGGGGTTCTCCCTGGCCGCGCGCCGACGGCAGCGTGTGCGCCGCGAGGCTGTAGGCCCGCCCGGTGCTGTCGATGAAGATCGCCGGCTGCAGGCTGCGCCCGCGCGCGGCGGACTGGAATGCATCCCCGGTCTTGTACGACAGGCTGAGCGGGTCGATGTCGTGGCCCTTCGCGGCACGCACCCACCCGGCCGACGACAGCACCACGGTGACCGGCTCGTTCGCGAGCAGTTCCTTCTCGTCGATCGCCTGGGCAGCCTCGCGCTCGACGATCCTCGAACGGCGGTCGTCGCCGTACTTCTCCGCATCCGCGCGCAGCTCCCCGCCGACGAGCCGGCGCAGCTTCGCCTTGCTCCCGAGCGTCGATTCGATGTCGTCGCGCTCGTCCGCCAGCGCCTTCTGCTCCTCGCGGATCTTCATTTCCTCGAGCTTCGCGAGGTGGCGCAGCTTCGTCTCGAGGATCGCCTCGGTCTGCTCCTCCGAGAGCTTGAAACGCCGCATCAGCACCGGCTTCGGCTCGTCCTCGCGGCGGATGATGCGGATCACCTCGTCGAGGTTGAGATAGACGACGAGCAGGCCGTCGAGGATGTGCAGGCGCCGCGTCACCTTGTCGAGCCGCCACTCGAGGCGCCGGCGCACGGTGGCGAGGCGGAACTCGAGCCATTGCGACAGGATCTCGCGCAGGCCCAGCACACGCGGCCGGCCGTCGAGGTCGATCACGTTGAGATTGACGCGGTAGTTGCGCTCGAGGTCGGTGGTCGCGAAGAGGTGCGCCATCAACTGGTCGAGATCGACCCGGTTCGAGCGCGGCACGATCACGAGGCGGGTCGGGTTGCGGTGATCCGATTCGTCGCGCAGGTCCTCGACCATCGGCAGCTTCTTCGCGCGCATCTGCTCGGCGATCTGTTCCTGCACGCGGCTGCCCGACACCTGGTGCGGCAGGCGCGTGACCACGACGTTGCCGTCCTCGACCGTGTACACGGCGCGCGCCTTGTAGCTGCCGACACCCTTGTCGTAGAACTCGACGAGATCCGATCGCGGCGAGACGATCTCGGCTCCGGTCGGCAGGTCCGGGCCCTTGACGAATTTCATCAGCGCGCGCGTGGTCGCCTCGGGTTCCTCGAGGAGATGCAGGCAGGCCGCCGCGATCTCGCGCAGGTTGTGCGGCGGCACGTCGGTCGCCATGCCGACCGCGATCCCGGACGTGCCGTTCAGCAGCAGGTTCGGCAGCCGCGCCGGCAGCATCATCGGCTCTTCCAGCGTGCCGTCGAAGTTCGGCTGCCAGTCGACGGTGCCGTCGCCGAGTTCGCGCAGCAGCACCTCGGCGTACCGTGTCAGCTTCGCCTCGGTATAGCGCATCGCGGCGAACGACTTCGGGTCGTCCGACGAGCCCCAGTTGCCCTGGCCGTCGATGACCGGGTAGCGGTACGAGAACGGCTGCGCCATCAGCACCATCGCCTCGTAGCACGCGCTGTCGCCGTGCGGATGGAACTTGCCGATCACGTCACCGACGGTGCGCGCGGATTTCTTGTGCTTCGACGCGGCGGAGAGGCCGAGCTCGCTCATCGCGTAGATGATGCGGCGCTGCACCGGCTTCAGGCCGTCGCCGAGCGCTGGCAACGCGCGATCGAGGATCACGTACATCGAATAGTCGAGGTACGCCTTTTCGGTGAAGGTCTTGAGCGCCTGCTGCTCGATGCCCTCGAAATTCAGCTCCTGGTCCTGCATCCGCTCCTCAGACCTGCGCGAGATTGCCCTTGTGCTCGAGCCACTCGCGCCGGTCGCCGGCGCGCTTCTTCGCGAGCAGCATGTCCATCAGTTGTTCCGCCTTGTCCCCGGCACTCACGGTGAGCTGCACGAGCCGGCGCGTGCGCGGGTCCATCGTCGTTTCGCGCAGCTGCGACGGATTCATCTCGCCGAGACCCTTGAAGCGGGTGACCACCGGCTTCGCGCGCGCCTTCTCCGCCGCGAGGCGCTCGAGGAGCGAGTCGCGCTCGGCGTCGTCGAGCGCATAGTGGACGCTCTTGCCGGCATCGATCCGGTAGAGCGGCGGCATCGCGACGTGCACGTGGCCGTGCGTGACGAGCGGGCGGAAATGCCGCAGGAACAGCGCGCACAGCAGCGTCGCGATGTGCTGGCCGTCCGAATCGGCGTCGGCGAGGATGCACACCTTGTGGTAGCGCAGGTCCGACAGGTCGGCCGCGCCGGCGTCGATCCCGAGCGCGACGCTGATGTCGTGCACTTCCTGCGAATTGCCGATCTCGCGCGCGTCGACCTCCCAGGTGTTCAGGATCTTGCCGCGCAGCGGCATGATCGCCTGGAACTCGCGGTCACGCGCCTGCTTGGCCGAACCGCCGGCCGAATCGCCCTCGACGAGGAAGAGCTCGGAGTGCACGGGGTCGTGCGAGGTGCAATCGGCGAGCTTGCCGGGCAGTGCGGGCCCGCTCGCGATGCGCTTCCTCTGCACGCGCTGCGCGGCCTTGAGCCGCTCCTGTGCGTTCGCGATCGCGAACTGCGCGATGCGCTCGCCCGCGTCGGGGTGCTGGTTGAGCCACAGCGCGATCGCGTCCTTCGCATAGCCCTCGACGAGCTGCGCGGCGTCGCGCGACCCGAGCCGCTCCTTCATCTGCCCGGCGAACTGCGGTTCGCGCATCTTGATCGACAGCACGAACGACACGCGGTCCCAGACATCCTCGGCGGTGAGCTTCACGCCCCGGGGCACGAGGTTCCGGAATTCGCAGAACTCGCGCACCGCGCTCACGAGCCCGGCGCGCAGGCCGTTGACGTGCGTGCCGCCGTCGACCGTGGGAATCAGGTTGACATAGCTCTCTGCGACGGTCGCGCCGCCGTCGGGCACCCACGTGAGCGCATAGGCCACCGAGTCGCCCTCGCCTTCGCGCTTGCCGGTGATGGGCTCCGGCGGCAGGCGTTCGACCGCGCCGAGCTCGTCGGTGAGATAGGCGCCGAGCTCGCCGGTGAAGAACCATTCGTCCGTCTCGCCGCTCGCCTCGTTCGCGAAGCGCACGCGCAGGCCGGGGCACAGCACGGCCTTCGCCTTGAGCACGTGCCGCAGCTGCGGCACCGACATCTTCTCGCTGTCGAAGAACTTCGGGTCGGGCCAGAAGCGCACCGTGGTGCCGGTGTTGCGTTGCCCGACGCTGCCGATCACCTCGAGCTTCGAGGCGACCTTGCCGTCCTTGAAGCTGATGTTGTATTCCTTGCCGCCGCGGCGGATCCAGCATTCGAGATGGGTCGAGAGCGCGTTGACCACCGAGACGCCGACGCCGTGCAGGCCCCCCGAGAACTGGTAGGTGGCATCGGAGAATTTGCCGCCGGCGTGCAGGCGCGTGAGGATCAGCTCGACCCCGGTCACTTTCTCCTTCGGGTGGATGTCGACCGGCATGCCGCGGCCGTTGTCGGCCACTTCGAGCGAGCCATCCTTGTGGAGAGTGACCGAGATTTCGTCGCAGTGGCCGGCGAGCGCCTCATCGACGCTGTTGTCGATCACCTCGTGCGCGAGGTGGTTCGGCCGGCTCGTGTCGGTGTACATGCCCGGCCTGCGCCGCACGGGCTCGAGGCCGGAGAGGACTTCGATGTCGGAAGCGTTGTAAGTCTGGCTCATGAGGCGCCGCGGATTCTAGCACCCGCTTGGAGCGGAGAGCGCATAGCGCATAGCTCATAGCATATGGCCAGAGGCGTCGGCGGCACGCGTGACGCTCGCGGTCTCCTTCTGGCTATGAGCTATGGGCCATGAGCTATGAGCCGAAGTCGTTCAGCAACGCGCGGCACGTGGCCTCAGGCACAACAACGCTATGGGAATAGTGCGGATGCTCGATGCCGGCCCGCAGCGCCGCACCGCCCTGCAGCGCCGCGATCGACGCCGGCGGCAGTTCGAAGCGCAGGAAATGCACCGCCGAGGTCTTCTCGTCGTTCTCGCGCTCGAGGTCTTCATCGGCGATCGCGACGCTGCGCTCGTGGCCCTCGGCCTGCACCCAGCAGCGGCGTTCGATGCCGCGCAGTTCGGCGAGCCGTCGCGCACGCTCGGCCGGATCGACGAACTCGATCAGGAACGTCGCCTTCCAGTTGCCACCGTCGGGAATGAGCGGATTGTAGGCCGCGAGCTCTGCGGCGATGCCCTCCGGCTCGAAGATGCGCTCGACCCGCAGCATTTCCTGCACCTGGTACTGGATCGTCAGGCGGTCCTCGAAGCACCAGGTGGCATGCGGCCCGACCGCGAGTTGCCGATGGCGCTTGTGCTCGATCACCCGGGCGCGAAACGCCGGCCGCTCGCGCGCGTACTGTTCGAGCGGGTAGAGATCGGCGGCGACGAGCGCTGTCACAGGCCGTACGCCGTGCGCAGCAGCCGCATCGGATGCTCGGGTTCGCGGGCGCCTGCACCGAGACCGCTCGCGATCTGGTGGCCCGCCATCGGGCAGTCGCTCGAATAGTGATCGGCCGCGGCGTGCGCGACGCGGTCGACCACCGGCTTGCCGATGCGAAGGGATGCGGCGCGGTATTCCTTCTTCACGGCGTACGTGCCGTTGTGGCCCGAGCAGCGCTCGATCACATCGACGGTCGTGTCCGGGACGAGGCGCAGCACGTCACGGGTCTTCATGCCGATGTTCTGCACGCGCAGGTGGCAGGGCACGTGGTAGCTCACCTTGCCGAGCGAACCCTTGAAGTCGGTGCGCAGCAGGCCCGCCTTGTGCCGCAGCATCAGGTATTCGAACGGGTCGAACATCGCCTCCGCGACCGCCTTCACGTCGGCGTCGCCCGGGAACAGCAGCGGCAGCTCCTGCTTGAACATCAGCACGCAGGACGGGATCGGCGCGACGATGTCGTGGCCCGCCGCGGCGAGCGCCGCGAGGCGCGGCACGTTCTCCTCCTTGTAACGGGCGACGGTCGCGAGATCGCCGAGTTCGAGCTTCGGCATCCCGCAGCACTTTTCGCTCGACACCACGGAGACCGGAATGCCGTTGTGCGCGAACACCGCGACGATGTCCTCGGGCAGCGCGGTCTCGTTGCGGTTGCCGTAGCAGGTGACGAACAGCGCCACCTTGCCGCGCGTCGCGTCGGTCGGCGTGACCGCGAGCGCCCCCGCGCGCCGGATCTGCGCTTGCGCGCGCGCGCGGCCCGTGCGCGAGTGGTACTTCGGCAGCGGCGCGGTGCGATCGACACCGAGCGTCTTCTCGAGCAGCGCGCGCCCCGGCCTGCTCCGGTTCACGGCGTTGACGATCTCCGCGACCACCGGAATGCCCGCGAGCGCGCCGACCGTGCCGGTCGCGGTGAGCACCTTGTCGCGCAGGCGCGTATGCCCGTTCTTCGCCGCGACCGCCTTCGCCCGCAGCATCAGGTGCGGGAAATCGACGTTGAACGGATGCGGCGGGACGTAGGGGCACTTCGTCAGGTAGCACATGTCGCAGAGGTAACAGTGGTCGACGACATCCTGGAAGATGCGCTTGTCGACCGCCTCCACCTCGCCGCTGTCCGTCGCGTCGATCGCATCGAAGAGCGTCGGGAATGCATTGCACAGCGCGAAGCAGCGCCGGCAGCCGTGGCAGATGTCGAAGACGCGCTCGAGTTCCTTCCCGAGCGCGGCCTCGTCGTAGAACGACGGGTTCTGCCAGTCGACCGGATGGCGCGTGGGCGCCTCGAGGCTGCCCTCGCGAGGCGGGCCACCCATGCCGCTCACAGCGTGTCGAGCGCCTTCTGGAAGCGGTTCGCGTGCGAACGCTCCGCCTTCGCGAGCGTCTCGAACCAGTCGGCGATCTCGCCGAAGCCCTCGTCGCGCGCCGCCTTCGCCATGCCCGGGTACATGTCGGTGTACTCGTGCGTCTCGCCGGCGATGGCCGCCTTCAGGTTCAGCTTCGTTTCGCCGATCGGCAGGCCCGTGGCCGGATCGCCCGAGGCCTCGAGGTATTCGAGGTGGCCGTGCGCGTGGCCGGTCTCGCCTTCAGCGGTGGAACGGAACACGGCCGAGACGTCATTGTAGCCCTCGACGTCGGCCTTGGCTGCGAAATAGAGGTAGCGACGGTTGGCCTGGGACTCCCCTGCGAACGCGTCCTTCAGATTCTGCTCGGTCTTCGTACCCTTCAGCGCCTTCATGGGGAATCCTCCGTAGTTAGACTAAGTCTAAAGAAGCGTCGAAATGTAGTCCTGTTGCCGGGGGTCGTCAACACGCCAGCGCGCTGCAGCAATCGCGTTGACCGGCCGGTTCCGTCCTCGTAACGTGGCGCCACTTTTTGCCCCGGGGGATCGCGTTGAACAAGGCAGCCAAGGCGCCCGATTTCGAGAAGGCGCTCGGCGAACTCGAGAAGCTCGTCGAGCGGCTCGAACGCGGCGACCTGCCGCTCGACAAGGCGCTCGAAGCGTTCGAGCGCGGCGTCGCGCTCACGCGCCAGTGCCAGGAGGCGCTCAAGGCGGCCCAGGCGAAGGTCGAGATCCTCGCGAGTCGCGATGCGGACTCGCCCGTGCCATTCGAGCCGGACGACGAGCCCGAGTGAACGACCCGGCCTTCGAGGCGCGCGTCGCGGCGTGGAGAGCCCGCTTCGAGCGCGTGCTCGACCAGGCGCTCGCGCTGCCCGATGCGGCCACCGCGCGGCTGCGCGATGCCATGCGCTACAGCGCACTCGGCGGCGGCAAGCGGCTGCGGCCGCTGCTCGTCTATGCGACGGGATCGGCGCTCGCTGCGCCGCTCGATGCGCTCGATGCGCCGGCGGCGGCGGTCGAAATGATCCATGTGTACAGCCTCATCCACGATGACCTGCCCGCGATGGACGACGACGACCTGCGGCGCGGGCGTCCGACGTGCCATCGCGCCTTCGACGAGCCGACCGCGCTGCTCGCGGGCGACGCGCTGCAGGCGCACGCCTTCCAGGTCCTGTCGCGGCCCGCGACGGGTGCAGGCCCGGCCGAAGCGGGCGTGCATCTCGCGATGATCCGCGTGCTCGCCGAGGCGATCGGCACGAGCGGCATGGCGGGCGGACAGGCGATCGACCTCGAATCGATCGGGCGCGCGCTCGATCTCCCGGCCGTCGAGAACATGCACCGGCGCAAGACCGGGGCCCTGATCCGCGCGAGCGTGCTGCTCGGCGCGATAGCCGCCGGCGTGCGCACGGGCGGGCGCTACGACGCACTGGCGCGCTACGGCGCCGAGATCGGCCTCGCCTTCCAGATCCAGGACGACATCCTCGATGTCGAGGGCAGCACCGAGCAGCTCGGCAAGACTTCGGGCGCGGATGCGGTCCGCGACAAGCCGACCTACCCGAGCCGGGTGGGACTCGCGGAGGCGCACCGGCTCGCCCTCGCGGCGCGCGACCGTGCGCTCGGTGCCCTCGCGTCGCTCGGCGAGGCCGCCGTGGCGCTCGAAAGCCTCGCGCATTACGTGGTTCGCCGCGAGCGTTGAGCTAGACTTTCCACACCCTCGCATGAGCATTCCTGCCGACATTTACCCGACGCTGGCTGCCGTGGCCCGTTCCCCGGCGGACCTGCGCGCACTCGACGAGAGCCGCCTCGGCGCCCTCGCCGACGAGTTGCGCGCCTACCTGATCCGGACCGTCGCGACGCGGGGGGGCCATTTCGCCGCGGGCCTCGGCACCGTCGAGCTGACGATCGCGTTGCACCGCGTCTTCGAGACGCCGCACGACCGGCTCGTGTGGGACGTCGGCCACCAGGCCTATCCCCACAAGGTCCTCACCGGGCGTGGCGATCGCCTCGAGACCATCAAGCAGAAAGGCGGCCTCGCGCCTTTCCTGACTCGCGCCGAGAGCGAGTACGACACGTTCGGCGTCGGTCACTCGAGCACCTCGATCAGCGCCGCACTCGGCATGGCGGTGGCCGCGAAGCAGCGTGGCGAGCGGCGCAATGTCGTCGCGGTGATCGGCGACGGCGCACTGACCGCGGGGCTCGCGTGGGAGGGCATGCTGAATGCCGGCGCGAGCAAGGCCGACCTCACGGTCGTCCTGAACGACAACGACATGTCGATCTCGGAGAATGTCGGCGCGCTGTCGCACTATCTCGCGCGCGTGCTGTCGAGCCGCACCTACGCGAAGGTGCGCGAAGGCGGCAAGCGGATCCTCAGCCAGATGCCGACGATGCGCGAATTCGCGCGCCGTTCCGAAGAGCACCTGAAGGGCATGGTGCTGCCCGGCACGTTGTTCGAGGAACTCGGCTTCACCTATCACGGCCCGGTGGACGGCCACGACCTGAAGGCGCTGCTGCCGACGCTGCGCAACCTGCGCAGCCTCACGGGCCCGCATTTCCTGCACGTCGTCACACAGAAGGGCAAGGGTTATGCACCCGCCGAGGCCGATCCGATCAAGTGGCACGGTCCGGGTCCCTTCGACCCGACGAGCGGCACGATCTTCAAGGAAGCCGCGAGCGGCCCGACCTATTCGCAGGTGTTCGGCGAGTGGCTGTGCGACATGGCGGCGCGCGACGAGCGCATCATCGGCATCACGCCCGCGATGCGCGAGGGCTCCGGCCTCGTCGCGTACTCGAAGCGCTTTCCCGATCGCTACTACGACGTCGCGATCGCCGAGCAGCATGCGGTGACTTTCGCCGCTGGCCTCGCCTGCGAAGGGCTGCGGCCGGTCGTCGCGATCTACTCGACGTTCCTGCAGCGCGCGTACGACCAGCTGATCCACGACGTCGCGCTGCAGAACCTGCCGGTCGTGTTCGCGCTCGATCGCGCGGGGCTCGTCGGCGGCGACGGCGCGACACACCAGGGCAGCTTCGATTTCTCGTTCCTGCGCTGCATTCCGCACCTCACGGTGATGGCGCCGGCCGACGAGAACGAATGCCGGCAGATGCTCTACACCGCGGCGACGCTCGACGGCCCGGCGGCCGTGCGCTATCCGCGGGGCACGGGACCCGGCGCGCGGATCGCCGCCGAGATGACCGCACTGCCGGTCGGCAAGGCCGAGTTGCGACGCGAGGGCCGCAGCGGCCTCCTCGTGCTCGCGTGGGGCGCGCTGGTCGAGGCGGCGACCGCGATCGGCGACCGGTTCGACGCCACGGTCGTCAACATGCGTTTTGTCAAACCGCTCGACGAGTCGCTCGTCGCGCAGCTCGCGGCCCGGCATCGCGCGGTGCTCACGCTCGAGGAGAACGTGCTCGCCGGCGGCGCCGGTTCCGCGGTGGGCGAGCTGCTCGCGGCCGAGGGCATCGCCGTGCCGCTGCTGTCGCTCGGCATTCCCGACCGCTTCATCGAACACGGCTCGCGCGAGGAATGCCTCGAAATGGCGGGGCTCGACACGGCGAGCCTCCTCGCCGCGACCGGCCACTGGTGGTCCGCACTGACTGCCGGGCCGGCCCGGATCCGTATAATGGCTCCATGACCCCCTCCGCCCCTGCTTCAGCCCCCGGTTCCCGCTCGCACACGGTCGAGGACGTCCAGGGCCACGCCGATACGCGCCGCATCCCGATCAACAAGGTGGGCATCAAGGACATCGCCCACCCGGTGCTCGTGCGCGACCGCGCCGAGGGCGAGCAGCACACGATCGCGACCTTCAACATGTACGTGAACCTGCCCCACAACTTCAAGGGCACGCACATGTCGCGCTTCGTCGAAATCCTGCACGGCCGGCGCGAGGTCTCGGTCGAATCCTTCGGCACGATGCTCGCGGAGATGACGCGGCGGCTCGAGGCCGATGCCGGCCACATCGAGATGAGCTTCCCGTTCTTCGTGACGAAGTCGGCGCCGGTGTCCGGCGTGCAGAGCCTGATGGATTATCGCGCGGCGCTGATCGGCGAGCACCGCCACGGCGAGACGGCGCTCTGGATCAAGGTGGTCGTGCCCGTGACCAGCCTGTGCCCGTGTTCGAAGAAGATCGCCGATCGCGGCGCGCACAACCAGCGCTCGCACGTCACGATCGAGGTCAAGCTGCGCGGCCACCTGTGGATCGAGGAACTGATCGAGATCGCCGAATCCGAAGCCTCGAGCGAGTTGTACGGGATACTGAAGCGCCCCGACGAGAAGTTCGTCACCGAGCGCGCCTACGACAACCCGAAGTTCGTCGAAGACCTGGTGCGCGACGTCGCGCTGCGACTGAATCGCGACGAGCGGGTCGCGGCCTACGTGATCGAAGCCGAGAACTTCGAGTCGATCCACAACCACTCGGCCTACGCGCGCGTCGAGCGCGACAAGGATGCGGGACCTTCAGCGGTTCGCTGAGGCCGCCCCGAGCGGCTGGCGCAGGCACAGCAGATCGAAGCGCGTGCCGCGCGCGCCGTGCGCCGCGAGATGGCCCGCGAACTCGCCCTCGATGCGCTCGACCCGCGCCCCTCGCACCACGTAGGTGTGCGCGAACGCGGCTGTGACGAGCCCGGCGAACTCCGCCACCGTGCAACCCTGCTCCGCGAGCTGCTCCGGCGCGTATTCGACATACAGCGCGCGGGTCCGTGCCAGGGTGTCGCGCGCGCCGCGCAGCACCTGCACCTCGTAGCCTTCCGCGTCGACGACGAGCAGATCGATCTGCCGCGCATCCTGTGGCAGCGTCGCATCGAGCGTGACGACAGGCACGGAGATCTCCCCCAGTGCGCTCACGCGGCTGTTGCCGGAATTGATCGGGTTCTCGGTGAAGCGCGCCCTGCCCGCCGACTCGCCGACCGCGCTCGCCTGCACGGCGAGCCCCGCGAGCCCGTTCAGCACGAGGTTCAGCTCGAGCAGGCGGCGATTGCGCGGGCTCGGCTCGAACGCGATCGTCGACGCGGCGCCCGCGATGCGCGCGAGCGGGATCAGCACGCTGCCGACATGGGCGCCGACCACGACGAGGCGTGCACCCGGCGCGACGAGCGAAGAAAGCAGCGTCACCTGCGGCCAGTCGTACTCGCCGCGTTCGAGCAGGTGGCGCGATACGTTGAAGTCGCGTGCGTCGACGACGAGCGTGCCGTTTTTCGTGTCGGCGACGAGGCCGATGCCGTGCGCGGCGAGCACACGCATGCGCCCGCGTGCACGCAGCAGGCGGGATACGCGCTTGCGCCAGGAAATCTGCATCGCGGGATTGTCGCCGTTTTCTGTAACATGGCGCCACTTCGCAGGGGGGATCGACCATGTACCGCCGCACGCTCGCGTTCGCTGCCGTCCTGTTCGCGCTGTCCGCCACCGCCCGCGCCGACACCGCGGCGCCGGGCGCCGCGGCGCTCGATGCCGCCTCGATCGCGAAGTTCGCGTTCGTCGGCGACGCGCAGATCTCCGCCGACGGGCGCCGGATCGCCTATGTCGTGGCCCACGTCGATGCCGACAAGGACGACTACCAGGGCGACATCTGGCTGATCGACGGCGACAGTGCGCCGCGACGGATCGTCGGCGGGCCGACCGACGACTTCCGTCCGCGCTGGTCGCCCGACGGCACACGGCTCGCGTTCCTGTCGAGCCGGACCGGGAAACGCCAGATCCACATCCTCGACCTGCGGGGCGGCGAAGCCTGGCCGCTGACGGCGGAGCAGGAAGGCGCCGGCGCTTTCGCATGGTCGCCCGACGGGCGGCGCATCGCCTACCTTGCACGCCCCGCGCCGGCCGAGGCGCCCGAGTCCGAAGCGTCGAAGGATCCGTCGAAGAAGGAGCACGGCGCCGGCAAGGCGCGTATCACCGAGCGGCTCTTCTACCGCTTCGACGGTGCGCCCGGCTTCCTGCCCGAGGCGCGCTCACAGCTCTGGGTCGTCGACGTCGCCGAAGGGCACGGCCCGGCCATCGGCCCGCTGTGGGACGGGCGCACGGAACCCTCCGAGCCGGCGTGGACTCCCGACGGCGAGGCGCTCGTATTCGGCGCGCTGCCCGAACCGGACCCGCCGTCGGCGCCTCTCGACACCGAGCTCTTTCGCGTCGCCGTCGCCGCAGGCGCGCGTGCCATGGCACTGACCGATCGCCGCGGGCCCGATGACGGCCCGGTCGCCGTGTCGCGCGACGGGCCGATCGCGTGGACCGGCTTCGATGACGCGCCACCGCTGCGCAGTTCGACGATCACGCGGCTCTACACGGCGAAGCCCGCAGGCGCCGGACTCGGTGCCCCCGTGACTGTCACTGCCGCGCTCGATCGCAACGTCGATGAGTCGGTGATGTCCGACACGCCCATGCCACGCGG
This sequence comes from Steroidobacteraceae bacterium, assembly GCA_050249415.1. GTDB lineage: Bacteria > Pseudomonadota > Gammaproteobacteria > Steroidobacterales > Steroidobacteraceae > CADEFQ01. The sequence continues at coordinate 189,097 of JBFWQO010000008.1, read as the reverse complement.
CGGAGGCGCGCGCGCGCAGTTCGACCCGGGTGGCCGGTCGCTGTGGTTCATCGCGGCCGACCGCGGCCTCGCGCAGCTCTATCGCGCCCCGGCGGGCGGTGGTGCACCGGTCCCCATGTCGACGCAGCTGCGCGGCGACCTGCGCGAATTCTCGATCGCGCGCACCGGCCGCATCGCCGCGGTGTTCGGCTCGCCGACGCAGCCTTACGACGTGTGGACACTCGATGCGCCCGGCGGCCGCTGGGTGCAGCGCACGACGCACGGCCGCGACTCGCTCGCAGGCGCCACGTTCGTGCCGTACGAGGAGCTGTGGGTCGATTCGTTCGACGGCACCCGCATCCAGGGCTGGCTCCTGAAGCCGCCGGGCTTCGATGCGGCGAGGAAGTATCCGCTGATGCTCTACATCCACGGCGGTCCGCACGCGATGTATGGCGAGAGTTTCTTCCACGAATTCCAGGTGCTCGCGAACGCGGGCTTCCTCGTGCTGATCGCGAACCCGCGCGGCAGCACGGGCTATGGCGGGGACTTCGCGAACAGCGTGCAGTTCCGCTACCCGGGCGACGACTATCGCGACCTGATGGCGGTGCTCGACGCGGTGATCGCGCGTGGCCAGGTCGACACGGCGCGCCTCGGCGTGGGCGGCGGCAGCGGTGGCGGTGTCCTGACGAGCTGGACGATCGCGCAGACCGACCGTTTCGCCGCCGCGCTCGTCGAACGCCCGGTCGTCGACTGGGCCTCGTTCGCCGCGGTCTCGGACCTGAACCTCTACTTCGTGCAGCACTGGTTCCGCGATTTCCCGTGGCGGGACCCGCAGGACTACTTCGCGCGCTCGAGCATCAACCAGGTCGACAAGGTGACGACACCCGTGCTCGTGATCCAGAGCGAGCAGGACTACCGCACGCCGCAGGGCCAGGGCATCGGCTACTACAATGCGCTCAGGATGCTGGGCAAGCCCGCGAAACTCGCGCTCTTCCCCGGCTCCTCGCACGGCCTGTCACGGAACGGGCCGCCGGGCCAGCGGGTCGAGCGGCTCGGGATCATCCTCGACTGGTTTACGACGCGGCTTCAGCCGCCACCCGCTGCTCCGCATTCTGCAGGCGACTGATCATCCCGCGCAGGAACACGCGGTTGAAGCGCAGCTGGCAGGACGCCGAGACCTGCTCGAGCAGCGTGGAGCTCACCTTGAGCACCGTGACCGGCCCGTTCGCCTTCACGGTCGCGGTGCGCTTGGCGCCCTGCACATAGCTCGTCTCGCCGAAGCAGTCACCGCTCTCGAGCGCGCCGAGGCGCCGTCCATGGCGCTCCACGACGCACTCGCCGGCTACGACCACGTAGAACCGGTCGTCCATCTCGCCTTCCTTGACGATCTCCTCGGACCCTGCGTAATCCTGCCAGTTGCTCGCGCGCAGCACTTCCCAGATCTCGGCGTGCGAGAACTCGTGGAAGAATTTCAGGCGCCGCAACGTCGCGAACTGTTCCTGCTGGTCGATGCGCGCGTAGCGCTGGCGCAGCTTCTGGTGCACGCGCGTCAGTTCGGCCGCGAGATCGAGGCCGCTCTTGTAGCGCTTCTCGGGGTTTTTCTGCAGCGCCATCGCGACGACGGTCTCGAGCTCCTCGGGCACGTCCGGCGCGAGCGTGTGGATCGGCGCCGGCGTCGCGTAGACGATCTGGTGCAGGAGCTTCGCGAGGTTGCCGGCGCGGAACGGCCGCACGCCCGACAGCAGTTCGTACATCACCGCCCCGAGCGAATAGAGGTCCGAGCGGTTCGTCAGCTCGAGGCTCTGCACCTGTTCCGGCGACATGTAGGACGGGCTGCCCGCGATCCCTTCGATGCGCGAGATGTCGGAATCGGCGACGAGCGCGATGCCGAAATCGATGATGCGCACGTCGCTGTCCTGCGTCAGCATGATGTTCGAGGGCTTCACGTCGCGATGGATCACGCCGCGCGAATGCGCATAGTTCAGCGCCTTGGCGCACTTGTAGATGATCTCGACCACGTCGTCGACGCGCAGCAGGTTGTCGGACTTGCAGTACGCCGCCAGCGTGCGCGCGCCGTGCACGTGCTCGGTGACGATGTAGCAGTGGCCGTTTTCCTCGCCCGCGTCGTAGATCGGCAGGATGTGCGGGTGCTGCAGCATGCCGACCATGTGCGCTTCCGAGAGGAACATCTTGCGCGAGATGCGCGCCCGCTCCTCGTCGCCGCCGGCGTCGATGTTGTACACCTTGATCGCGACGTCGCGGCCATAGTACGGGTCGTGCGAGAGATACACCGTGCCGGTGCTGCCCTTGCCGACTTCGTTGACGATCACGTACTTGCCGATCTTGTCGGGGATCCTGCCGTGCGGCAGTGCTTGGTGGGCAGGCGTGGACATCGCGCGCCAGAATATGTGGGCCGGGCGGGCACGATCTGTGATGCGCCTCGCGGATCGCCCGGGGGCCGCGCGCGCTGTGACGCAGGGCGTCAGCGCGCGAAGTGGTCGAACCCCGAATGCGAGAACTCGATCACACTGTCGCCGCGGCAGACCACGAGCCCGTGGCCCGCGGTGAGGCGGCCGATGGCCGTGCAGGCGAGACCTTCGAGGTCGGGGACCCGCGCGTCGGGAACCGTGAAGCACAATTCGTAGTCGTCACCGCCGGTCAGCGCGAAATGCTCCGCGGCGGCGCGGCCCGCGACGGCGAGCAGCGGTGGCGACAGCGGCAACTGCGTCACATCGACCCGCACACCGCAGCCGCTCGCCAGCGCGAGCTTCGAGAGATCGCCCGCGAGGCCATCCGAGAGGTCGATGCAGGCACTCGCGACGCCACGGAGCCGCTCGCCCGTCGCGCAGCGGGGCGCGGGAAAGAGGAAACGGTCACGCAACGTCGCGAGCGCCGCCCCGTCGGCACTCGCGGGGGTGCGCAGGCGTCCCTGCAGCAGCGCGAGCCCGCAACCGGCATCGCCCGGCGTACCCGTCACGTACACGACATCGCCCGCGCGCCCGCCGCTGCGCAGCAGCGCGGTACCGCGCGGCACGACACCGAGCACCTGCACCGTGACGGTGAGCGGCCCGGACGTCAGGTCCCCGCCGACGAGCTGCAGGCCGTGCGCACGCGCGAGCACGCCGAAGCCGGTCGTGAATTCCCCGAGCCAGCGCTCGTCCGCGCGGGGCACCGTCAGCGCGAGCAGCGCCCAGGCCGGTGTCGCGCCCATCGCCGCGATGTCGCTCAGGTTTACGGCGAGCGCGCGATGCCCGATCGAGCGCGCCGGGCTGTCCGCCGGGAAGTGCACGCCTTCGACGAGCGTGTCGACGACCGCGACGAGGTCGTGGCCGGCGGGCGGCGCGATCACGGCGCCATCGTCACCCACGCCGACCGTCACGTCACGCCGCGCGCCGATGTCGCGGAAATACCGGTCGATCAGCGCGAACTCACCGGACGGCATGGGCCGGCGTACTCAGTGCTCGTCGCGGCGCAGGTCGCGCGCCGCCCGGTCGAGCACGGCGTTCACGTACTTGTGGCCGTCGGTCGCGCCGAAGCGGCGCGCGAGCCCGACGCCTTCGTTGATCACGACCCGGTACGGCACATCGGGCCGCGCCGACAATTCATAGAGCCCGATCAGCAGCACCGCGTGCTCGACGGGATCGAGTTCCGCGGGCGCGCGATCGATGAACGGCACGAGCGCGGCATCCCAGTGCGCGCCGTCGGCCGCGATCCCGCGGACCAGCGCATCGAAATAGTCGCGGTCGGCCTTCGCCATGTCGTCCGCGGCCGCGAACTCGGTCAGCAGGTCCTGCCACGGACCGGCATTGACCTGCCAGCGATAGAGGGCCTGGACCGCGAGGCGGCGCGCCACCGCGCGCCGGTTCGAGGCGATGCGCGCGGTCGTCAGCGTACCGCTCACGACAGCCTCGGCAGGAGGTTCGCCATCTCGATCGCACCCGACATCGCCTCGCCGCCCTTGTTGCCGGCGCGTACCGCCGCGCGCTGCACGGCCTGCTCGACATTCTCGACCGTCAGCACGCCGAACATCACCGGCACGCCCGTGTCGAGCGCGACCTGCGACAGGCCCCGCGCGCACTCGCCCGCGACAAAGTCGAAATGCGCGGTGTCACCGCGAATCACGCAGCCGAGCGCGACGACCGCGGCGAAGCGGCCGCTCGCGGCGCACTGCCGCGCCGCAACCGGCAGTTCGAAGGCACCGGGCACGCGCGCGATCACGAGCCGGTCCGGAGCCCCGCCGTGCCGTTCCCAGGCCTCCACGGCGCCGCGCAGCAGGCTCGCCACGATGAAATCGTTGAAGCGTGCCGCGACGATCGCGACGGACAGGTGCGCGGCGGACGACTCGCCGGTGTGGACGGGGGGCATGTGCGCAGTATAGCCGGGGCGGTCGATCAGCCGTCGTCGTCGACATAGCCCTCTATTTCGAGATCGAAGGCCGAAATGCCGTGCATCTGCTTCGGTGCCGAGAGCACCTGCATGCGCGTGACACCGAGGTCTTTCAGGATCTGAGCGCCCACCCCGAAGGTCCGCAGCACCTCGCCCGCCGCGGCGGGCGGCGGCGGTTCGCCGTCGTGGATCGATGCGATCAGGTCGCGCGGCGTCTCGTGCCGGCGCAGCACGACGACGACGCCGCAGCCCTCGCGCGCGATGCGGGCGAGCGCCGCGCGCAGGGTCCAGGCGCGGGGCGGGCCGATCCCGGCGCCGAGTACGTCGCGCAGCGTGTCGGCGAGATGCACGCGCACGAGCGGCGCCCGCCGCCCGCTCACGTCGCCCCGCACGAGCGCGAGATGCACGTCGCGCTGCACGTGGTCCTCGAACGCGAGCAGGCGGAACTCGCCGAACTCCGTCATGACCGTGCGCTCGGCGATGCGCTCGACCGAACGCTCGTTGCGCAGCCGGTGGCGGATCAGGTCCGCGATCGTGCCGATCCTGATCCCATGGTGGCGTGCGAAGGCCTCGAGCTGCGGACGGCGCGCCATGGTGCCGTCGTCGTTCATCACCTCGACGATCACCGCCGCGGCCTCGAAGCCCGCGAGGCGCGCGAGGTCGCACCCGGCTTCGGTGTGGCCGGCACGGGTCAGCACGCCACCCGGCTGCGCCATGATCGGAAAGATGTGTCCCGGCTGGCGCAGGTCTTCCGGACCGGCGTCCGCCCGCACGGCCGTGCGCACCGTGTGCGCGCGGTCGTAGGCCGAAATGCCGGTCGTGACGCCCTCCGCGGCCTCGATCGACAGCGTGAAATTCGTGCGCTGCTCGCGCTGGGTGCTGCTCACCATCAGCGGCAGCCGCAGTTGCCGGCAGCGTTCGGCCGACAGCGTGAGGCAGATGAGCCCGCGGCCGTAGCGCGCCATGAAATTGATGTCCTCGGGGCGCACCTTCTCCGCCACCATGACGAGATCGCCCTCGTTCTCGCGATCCTCGTCGTCCATGATCAGCACCATGCGCCCGGCGGCGAGGTCGGTGAGGATTTCCGCAATGCTGTCCAGTTCCATCGCTCAGCTCTCTCCGAGACGCTCGACATAACGAGCCACCTGGTCCACTTCGAGGTTCACGCGCCGGCCCGCCCGCCATTCGCCGAGCGTCGTCACGGCCTGCGTGTGCGGCACGAGGTTCACGTCGAAGGTGTCGCCCTGCACCCGATTGACCGTGAGGCTCACGCCGTCGACACACACGGAGCCCTTGCGCGCGATGTAGCGCGCGAGCGCCGCCGGCACGCGGATCGCCACCCGCACCGAACGCGCGTCGGGCGCGACCGACAACACCTCCGCTACGCCGTCGACATGGCCCGACACGAGATGCCCCCCGAGCGCATCGCCGGCGCGCAGCGCCGGTTCGAGGTTGACGCGTGTGCCGGCTTCGAGCCCGCCGAACGTCGTCACCGCGAGCGTCTCGCGCGAGACGTCGGCGGCGAACTCGTTCGCACCGATGCGGGTCACGGTCAGGCACACGCCGTCGACCGCGATGCTGTCACCGGCGCGTGTCGTCGCGAGCGGCAGGCGATCGACCGCGACCACGTACTCGATGTCGCCGCCCCGCGGCGTCACCGCGCGTACCTTGCCGACATCCTGGATGATACCCGTGAACATGTTCAATGCCGCTCCGGTGTGAGGCGCAGGCGCAGGTCGCCGCCGAGTGCCTCGATGGCCGTGATCGCAAATCGCGGCGCCGCATCGAGCCGTGCGAGGGCGGGCCACGCCGCGAGCGGCCGGGCCGCCGGGCCGAGCAGCATCGGCGCGAGGTAGTGCAGCCATTCATCGACGAGCCCGGCCTCGAGCAGCGCACCCGCGAGGGTGGGCCCGGCCTCCACCAGCACTTCGTTCAGGGCCAGTTCCCCGAGCCGGTGCATCGCGGCGGCGAGATCGACGCGCGGTGCGCCGTGGATCGCCTCGAGCCGTGCGCCACGCCCCGCGAGTGCGGCGGCCGACCCTTGCGCGGCGACGGTGCCGGGCGCGTGCATCACGATCACGCCGCCCGGCGCATCGAACAGCCGCGCGGTCGGCGGCGTGCGCAGCCTCGAGTCGATGATCACACGGACCGGCGCGCGCAGTACAGGCTGCGTACGGCGCACGTCGAGGCGCGGATCATCCGCGAGCACGGTACCGATGCCGGTCAGCACCGCGGAACTGCGCGCGCGCCATGCATGCACGTCGGCGCGCGCGGCCTCCCCCGTGATCCAGCGGCTCACGCCGTTCGCGAGCGCCGTGCGGCCGTCGAGACTGGCGGCGGTCTTGAGGCGCACCCAGGGCCGGCCGATGCGCATGCGCTGTACGAAGCCCGCGTTCAGCGCGAGCGCCTCCGCCTCGAGGAGCCCGTGCGCCACCGCGACACCGGCCGCCGCGAGTCGCGCCGCGCCGCCGCCGTCCACGTGCGGATTCGGGTCGCGCAGCGCGAAGACGACACGCGCGACGCGGGCCGCGATCAGCGCCTCGGTGCACGGGGGCGTGCGCCCGTGGTGGCAGCACGGCTCGAGCGTGACATAGACGGTGGCGCCCGCCGCCTGCCCGCCCGCCGCGCGCAGCGCGACGATCTCCGCATGGGCCTCCCCGGCGCGGGCATGCCAGCCTTCGCCGACGAGGGTCTCGCCGCGGGCGACCACGCAGCCGACGCGCGGATTCGGGTCGGTCGTCTCGAGGCCCCGCTGCGCGAGTTCGAGCGCACGACGCATCGCGTGCGCGTCGAATGCCGTGAAGGCGCCGGTCACTTCGTGTCCTTCGCGTCGCCGGTGTCGCCGCCCGGCAGCAGCGGCAACTGGTCGCGATTGTCCGCGCGCCGGCGCGGATGGCGGCGCAGGCGCTCGACTTCGTCGCGAAAGGCCTCGACGTCCTGGAAGCTGCGGTACACCGACGCGAAGCGCACGTACGCCACCTCGTCGAGATGCCGCAGCTCCTCCATCACATACTCGCCGATCGCGCGCGAAGCCACCTCGCGCTCGCCGAGGCTGCGCAGCCGGTTGCAGATGTGCGTGACGGCCGCTTCGATCGCCTCCTGCGACACGGGGCGCTTCTCGAGCGCCTTGACGATGCCGTGGCGCATCTTCTGCTCATCGAAGGGCTCGCGGCTGCGATCCGACTTCACGACGAGCGGCATCACGAGTTCCGCGGTCTCGAAGGTCGTGAATCGTTCGGCGCACTGCAGGCACTCGCGGCGGCGGCGGATCTGGCGGCCCTCGCCGGCGAGCCGCGAATCGGTCACCCTGGTCTCGTCATGGCCGCAGAACGGGCAGTGCATGGTGCCCCCCGCGCGGGCGCGTCAGGCGCCGTAAACGGGAAACCGCCGGCACAGCGCGAGGACTTCCGTGCGCACGCGGTCGACGACCGCGTCGCTGCCGGCGGCATCCAGCACGTCGGCGATCCAGTCCGCGACCGTCTCGACCTCGGCCTCCCTGAAACCCCTCGTGGTCGAGGCCGGCGTGCCGATGCGCAGGCCGCTCGTGATCATCGGCGGCCGCGGGTCGTTCGGCACGGCGTTCTTGTTGACCGTGATGTTGGCGCGACCGAGCGCCGCGTCGGCTTCCTTGCCGGTGATCGCCTTGTCCGACAGGTCGACGAGGAACAGGTGATTGTCGGTGCCGCCGGACACGACGCGATAGCCCCGCGCGGCGATGCGTGCGCACATCGCGCGGGCATTGGCGAGCACCTGCTGCTGGTACGCCGTGAATTCGGGTTGCAGCGCCTCGAGCAGCGCCACCGCTTTCGCGGCGATCACGTGCATCAACGGGCCGCCCTGCGTGCCCGGGAACACGAGCGAATTGAACTTCTTCGCGAACTCGGGATTCTCGCGCGCGAGGATCAGGCCGCCGCGCGGTCCGCGCAAAGTCTTGTGCGTGGTGGTGGTCACGGCATCCGCGTGCGGCAGCGGATTCGGGTAAATGCCCGCCGCGACGAGCCCCGCGACGTGCGCCATGTCGACGAAGAGGCGGGCGCCGACCTCGTCGGCCACCTTGCGGAACATCGCCCAGTCGATCACGCGCGAATAAGCCGAAAAACCCGCCACGATCATGCGCGGCTTCTCGGCGCGCGCGATGCGCGCGAGTTCGTCGTAATCGATCTCGCCGTTGTCCGGCCGGATGCCGTACTGCACGGCGCGAAACAGCTGGCCCGAGAAGTTGACCTTCGCGCCGTGCGTCAGGTGCCCGCCGTGGTCGAGGCTCATGCCGAGGATCGTGTCGCCCGGCTGGCACAGCGCGAGATACACCGCGGCATTCGCCTGCGAACCCGAATGCGGCTGCACGTTCGCATAGGCCGCGCCGAAGAGCTTCTTCGCCCGCTCGATCGCGAGCGTCTCGGCGATGTCGACGAACTCGCAGCCGCCGTAATAGCGCTTGCCCGGATAACCTTCGGCGTACTTGTTCGTGAGTACGGACCCCTGCGCCTCGAGCACGCGCGGGCTCGCATAGTTCTCGGACGCGATCAGTTCGATATGGTCTTCCTGCCGGCGGCGCTCGCCCTCGATGGCGGCGGCGAGTTCGGGATCGAAGTGTGCGATGTCCATGGAAGACCGGAACATGGGCTGTGCTTTCGGTGCGGCGGGAGACCCGGGGGAGCGCGCATTCTACCCGAACGCAGGCACACCGTGATCAGGCAGCGAGCCCTTCCACGACGTTGTTCCACGCGGTGGCGAGGTTCGCCCGGTTGTAACCGCCGCCGCCGAGCGCGAGCACGCGGCCGTGGCCGAGCCGGTCGGCGAGCGCGGCGAGCTCCCGCGCCGCGCGGGCATGCACCCCGGGCGTGAATTCGAGATGCGTGATCGGGTCGCCGGCGATGCTGTCCGCACCACACTGCAGGATGATGAATTCCGGGCGTGCCGCCTCGACGAAGGCGAGGAGGCGCGGCCATTCGGCGGCGAAAATCGCATCGTCCGCGCCGGCGGGAACCGGGATGTTGAGCTTGGTGCCCGCCGCCGCGCCCCGGCCGCGCTCATCGGCGGCGCCGGTGCCCGGGTACAGCGTGCGGCCGTCCTCGTGGATGTCCGCGAAGGCGAGCCCGGGATCGTCCTCGTAGGCGTAGAACACGCCGTCACCGTGATGGGCGTCGATGTCGACATAGGCGATGCGTGCGAGCCCGTACTCGCGCCGCAGCACTTCGATCGCGACGCCGATGTCGTTGAACACGCAGAAGCCGGCCGCATGGTCGCGCGCGGCGTGATGCAGCCCCGCGATCGGCACGAAGGCGCGATGCGCGGTGCCCGCCATCACGGCGCGTGTCGCGACGAGCGTCGCGCCGACGACGTGGGCCGACGCCTCGTAGACGCCGCGAAAGGCGGGGGTGTCGCCGTCGTCGAGGCAGCCTTGCCCGGTGGCCGAGCGCTCGCGCACGAAATCGACGTAGAGCGGCGTGTGGAACAGCAGGATCTCGTCGTTCGCGGCCGGCACCGGCGGCGCCACGCTCACGCGCGCATCGAAGGCGCGCGACTCGAATTGCCGGGCAAAAGCATCGTGGCGGTCGACGCCGAACGGATGACCTTCAGGGAACCCATAGCGGGCGATTGTTTCGCCCATGACGACGAGCACCGATGCCACGACCGTGAAGCCTAGCACAGCACGCCCTGCTACCCCATAATGCCGCGCCCCACCCCACCGACCGGAATTTCATGGCGCAATACATCTACACGATGAATCGCGTCTCGAAGGTCGTGCCGCCGAAGCGCACGATCCTGCGGGACATCAGCCTGTCGTTCTTCCCGGGCGCCAAGATCGGCGTGCTCGGCCTCAACGGCGCGGGCAAGTCGACGCTGCTCCGGATCATGGCCGGCATCGACACGAACATCGAGGGCGAAGCCCGCCCGCAAGCGGGCATCAAGATCGGTTACCTGCCGCAGGAACCGCAACTCGACCCTGCGAAAACCGTGCGCGACGAGGCCGTGCTCGGCCTCGGCGAGACTTTCGCGCAGCTCACGCGCTTCAACGCGATCAGCGAGCGTTTCGCCGAACCGGTGTCCGACGACGAGATGAACGCGCTGCTCGCGGAGCAGGCGCAGCTGCAGGATGCGATCGATGCGGCCGGCGGCTGGGAAGTCGAGCGCAAGCTCGAGATCGCGGCCGACGCGCTGCGCCTGCCGCCCTGGGAGGCGAAGATCGACAAGCTCTCGGGCGGCGAGAAGCGTCGCGTCGCGCTCTGCAAGCTCCTGCTGTCGGCGCCCGACATGCTGCTGCTCGACGAGCCGACGAACCACCTCGACGCCGAATCGATCGCCTGGCTCGAGCGCTACCTCGAGGAGTACCCGAGCACGGTGATCGCGGTCACCCACGATCGCTACTTCCTCGACAATGTGGCGCAGTGGATCCTCGAACTCGATCGCGGCCACGGCATCCCGTGGCAGGGCAACTATTCGTCGTGGCTCGAGCAGAAGGAGCGGCGGCTCGCGCTCGAGGAACGCGAGCGCGAGGCGCTGCGCAAGACGCTCGAGCGCGAGCTCGAATGGGTGCGCCAGAACCCGAAGGCGCGCCAGGCGAAGAGCAAGGCGCGACTCGCGCGTTACGAGGAACTCGCATCGAGGGAATTCCAGGAGCGCAACGAAACGAACGAGATCTACATCCCGCCGGGCGAGCGCCTCGGCGATCTCGTGATCGAGGCGAAGAACCTCCGCAAGGGCTACGGCGAGCGCCTGCTGATCGACAACTTGTCGTTCAACCTGCCGAAGGGCGGCATCGTCGGCATCATCGGCCCGAACGGCGCCGGCAAGACCACGCTCTTCCGGATGTTGACGGGCGCGGAGCAGCCGGACTCGGGCGAGATCCGCGTCGGCCCGTCGGTGCAGCTCGCGTACGTCGACCAGTCGCGCCATTCGCTCGATGACGGCAAGACCGTGTTCGCGGAGATCTCCGGCGGGCAGGACGTCATACGCGTGGGCAACTACGAGACTGCGGCGCGCGGCTATGTCGGCCGGTTCAATTTCCGTGGCACGCAGCAGCAGCAGTTGATCGGTGAACTGTCGGGCGGCGAGCGCAACCGCGTCCATCTCGCAAAGGTGCTGCGTTCCGGCGGCAACGTGCTGCTGCTCGACGAGCCCACCAACGACCTCGACATCGAGACGCTGCGGGCGCTCGAGGACGCGTTGCTCAATTTTCCGGGCTGCGCGGTGGTGATCTCGCACGACCGCTGGTTCCTCGACCGCATCGCGACCCACATCCTCGCATTCGAGGGCAACTCGGAAGTCGTGTACTTCGAGGGCAATTACCAGGAGTACGTCGAGGACTACAAGCGCCGCAGGGGCGCCGACGCCGCACAGCCGCATCGGATACGGTACAAGCCCCTGACGCGGTGAGAGGGCGGCGCGCGCGCCGCCCTCTCACCGCTGCGATCAGCGAACGGCGAACGGCGATCGGCCAGACCGCCGATCCGCGATCAGCGTGAGCCGCGCCCGCGCCGCACTTGCAGCGCTGCGAACGGCGAACGGCGATCGGCCAGATCGCGAGCGGCGGACGGCCGGAAGCGTCGTCGGCCCGGGCAAGCATGGCGCGCTCGCGCGCAATCTGGCCGTTCGCTGTTCGCCACTCGCCGTTCGCGGTCTGGCCGATCGCCGTTCGCGGTCTGGCCGATCGCCGTTCGCCACTCGCCGTTCGCTCCTAGTATCATCCCGCGATGACAGCCATAGCACTCGACGGTCGCTCCCTCACCCTGCAGATCCTCGCGAACGATGCGCAGAAGGCGCGCGCGTTCGTGCTCGCGCCCGATGCGCGCGTGCGCCTCGGTGACTCGGCGCGGCAGGTCGCGGCCGCCGCGCAGGGCGATGCCGCGGTCTACGGCATCAACACCGGTTTCGGCGCCTTCGCGAACCGGCGCATCGAGCGCAGCGCCGTCGCGGCGCTGCAGGTCAACCTCGTACGCAGCCATGCCTGCGGTGTCGGGGAGCCACTGCCCGATGCGATCGTGCGGCGCATGATGCTCCTCAAGGCCAACAGCCTCGCAACCGGCTGCTCGGGCGTGCGCCCCGAGGTGATCGACGCGATCCTCGCGCTCGTCGACGCCAACGTGCTGCCCGTCGTGCCACGCCTCGGCTCGGTGGGCGCCTCGGGCGACCTCGCGCCGCTCGCGCACCTCGCGCTCGCGCTGATCGGCGAGGGCGAGGCGCACCATCGCGGCCGCACGCTCTCGGGCGCGGAGGTGCTGCGCGCGGCGGGGATCGATCCCGTGGTGCTCGAGGCGAAGGAAGGCCTCGCGATCCTGAACGGCACGCAGCTCTCCTGCGCGCTCGCGATCGAGGGCCTGTTCGCCGCGCAGAACCTGCTCGCCGCGTCGATCGCGGCGGGCGCGCTCACCGTCGAGGCGCTCGCCGGCAGCCACGCGCCGTTCGACGCGCGCATCCACGACGCGCGCGGGCTCCCGGGCCAGATCGAGGTCGCGCACCGTTTCCGCACGTGGCTGTCGGACAGCGAGATCCACCGGAGTCACGCGGACTGCGACCGCGTGCAGGACCCCTACGCGGTGCGCTGCATGCCACAGGTGCTCGGCGCATTCGCGGATACGCTCGCCCATGCGCGCACCGTGCTCGAGCGCGAGGCGAACGCCGCGACCGACAATCCGCTGGTGTTCGGCGCCGACATCCTCTCCGGCGGCAACTTCCACGCCGCGCCGCTCGGCTACGTCGCGGATTTCATGGCGATCGCGACCGCCGATGCGACATCCATGTCGGAGCGCCGCATCGACCTCCTCGATCGCCGCGTCAATCCGCGGCTCACGATGTTCATGGCGGACCACCCGGGACTCGAATCGGGATTCATGATCGCGCACGTCTCCGCGGCGGCGCTCGCCTCGAGCGTCAAGGCGCTCGCGCATCCCGCCTCCGTCGATTCGATCCCCACTTCGGCCGGGCAGGAAGACCACGTGAGCATGGCGCCCTGGGCCGGCGAGAAGCTCCTGACGATCTGCGAGCGCGCCGCCGCGGTGCTCGCGATCGAGTTCCTCGCCGCCGCCCATGCCGTCGATGTGATGCGCCCGCTGCACACGAGCGCCAAGCTCGAGGCGCTGCACGCCCGCATCCGCGAGCGCGTGCCGTTTCGCCGGGAAGACCATCGCCTCGACCGCGACATCGCCGCGGTGCAGGAACTCGTGCGTACGGGCGCGCTCGCCGCCGCCTGAGCGGCACGCCGGTCGGCCGGGGGGCCTCTCAATCGACCCAGGCGCGCGCGTTGCGAAAGAGGCGCATCCAGCCGCTCGACTCGCCGGCCTCGTGCGGGCGCCAGGAGTTCTGCGCGTAGCGGAACGAGCGCTCGGGATGCGGCATCGTGAGCGTCACGCGTCCGTCGGCGTTGGTGATCGCGCCGATGCCCCGCGGCGAGCCGTTCGGATTGGCGGGGTAGCGCAGCGCGACGTCGCCGCGATGATCGACATAGCGGAACGCCGTGAGCCCGGCCGCCGCAAACGCGTCCTCGGCCGCGGCCGAGCCGAACTCCGCGCGGCCCTCGCCGTGCGAAACGGCCACCGGGATGCGTGAGCCCGCCATTCCGGAGAGCAGCACCGACGGGGACTCGACGATCTCCACGAGCGAGAAGCGCGCTTCGAACTGTTCACTGCGGTTCCTGACGAAGCGCGGCCAGTGGGTGGCGCCCGGCACCAGCGACTTCAGCGCGGAGAGCATCTGGCAGCCGTTGCAGACGCCGAGCGTGAACGTATCGGGCCGCGCGAACCACGCCGCGAATGCATCGCGCAAGCGCGCATGGAACAGGATCGACTTGGCCCAGCCCTCGCCCGCGCCGAGCACGTCGCCGTAGGAGAAGCCGCCACAGGCGACGAGGCCGCGGAATTCCGCGAGCCGGCGCGCGCCGGACAGCAGGTCCGTCATGTGCACGTCGTGCGCCTCGAACCCCGCGCGATCGAGCGCCGCGGCCATCTCCACCTGGCTGTTGACGCCCTGCTCGCGCAGCACCGCGACGCGCGGTCGCACGCCGCGCGCGATGTACGGCGCGGCGATGTCCGCGTCGGGATCGAACGTGAGCGCGAGCGCGAGCCCCGGGTCGGTCTCGTCGCAACCCGCCGCGTACTCTTCGTCGGCGCAGCCCGGTTCGTCGCGCAGCCGGCGCATTTCGTGCGAGGTGCGCGACCAGGCTTCGCGCAATTCGCGCCAGGGCAGATCGAGCGCGAGCGCGCCGACCGCGATCCGCACCTGCGGCGCCGTGGCCGGCGCTCCGATGTCGCGCGCGCCGTCGGCGAGGCCGTGCGCACGCAGGATCGCGAGCACGGCGGCACGGGCCTCCGCCGGAACCTGCAGCACGACGCCGGGTTCTTCCGCAAAGAGCTGTGCGGCCGCCGCGCCGTCCGTTGCGGACAGCGCGATATCGAGTCCGCAGTGGCCGGCGAAGGCCATCTCGACCAGCGTCGCGAATAGCCCGCCGTCTGAGACGTCGTGATATGCGAGCACGTGCCCCGCCGCGCGCAGCTCGCGCAGCGCCGCCGCGAAACCGACGAGACGCGCCGGATCGTCGAGGTCGGCCGGGGCGTCGCCGAGCTCGCCGTACACCTGCGCGAACACCGACCCGCCGAGACGCTGGCGGCGTCCCGACAGGCCGACGTGCAGCAGGCGGGTATCGCCGGCGTCGAGGCGAAGCACGGGCGTCAGCGTGCGGCGGGCATCCGCGACCGGCGCGAATGCCGAGACGATCAGCGACACCGGCGCGACGACCGACCGCTCCTCGTCGGCGCGGCCCGGCTCTTCGCGCCACGCGGTCTTCATCGACAGCGAATCCTTGCCGACCGGAATGGCGATGCCGAGTGCCGGGCACAACTCCTCGCCCACCGCCCTCACGGTCGCATGGAGCGCCGCATCCTCCCCCGGCTCGCCACAGGCCGCCATCCAGTTCGCGGAGAGGCGGATGTCGCCGAGTACGCCGATGTCGGCGGCGAGGATATTGAGCACGGCTTCGGCAACGGCGAGACGCCCGGACGCGGGCGCATCCAGCACGGCGACCGGCGTGCGCTCGCCCATCGCCATCGCCTCGCCGGCGTAGCCTTCATAATCGGCGAGCGTCACCGCGACATCGGCGACGGGCACCTGCCACGGCCCGACCATCTGGTCGCGGCTCACGAGCCCCCCCACCGTGCGATCGCCGATCGTGATGAGGAACGTCTTGTCGGCCACGGCGGGGAATTGCAGGACCCGCAGCGCGGCGTCGCGCAGTGCGGTCGCATCGGTGATGCGCGCGGCGGCCGTGAGCGGCGCACACGACGGGACAATTGCGCGCACGTCGCGCAGCATGCGCGGCGGCTTGCCGAGGAGCACCTCGATCGGCATGTCGACGACATTCACGCCGAGATGCCGGTCGTGCACGACGAGCGTGCCGCTGTCGTCGATCTCGCCGATCACCGCGAACGGCGCGCGCTCGCGGGCGCACAGTGCGTCGAACAGCGCAAGATCGCCCGGCGCGATCGTCAGCACGTAGCGCTCCTGCGCCTCGTTGCACCAGATCTCCATCGGCGTCATGCCGGCCTCGTCGTTCGGCACGTCGCGCAGCTCGATGCGTGCCCCGCGGCTGCTGTGCGCGACCACTTCCGGGACCGCGTTGGAAAGCCCCCCCGCGCCGACGTCGTGGATCAGCAGGATCGGGTTGCGCTCGCCCATCGCCCAGCAGCGGTCGATCACTTCCTGGGCGCGGCGCTGCATCTCGGGATTGCCGCGCTGGACCGACGCGAAATCGAGCGCCGCGCTCGAGCTGCCGCTGCCGACGGACGACGCCGCGCCGCCGCCGAGCCCGATCAGCATCGCGGGCCCCCCGAGCACGACGATCTTCGCGCCGACCGGCACCTCGCCCTTCTCGACGTGGTCGCGGCGCACGTTGCCGACGCCGCCCGCGATCATGATCGGCTTGTGGTAGCCGCGCACACGCCCCGGCGGGTCGCCGGCGCCACGCAGTTCGAAAGTGCGGAAGTAGCCGCAGATGTTCGGCCGGCCGAACTCGTTGTTGAACGCCGCCGCGCCGATCGGCCCGTCGAGCATGATCTCGAGCGCGGAGGCGATCCGGTCCGGCTTGCCGAACGGCGTCTCCCACGGCTGCGGCAGGCCCGGCAGGCGCAGATGGGAAACCGAGAATCCCGCGAGGCCCGCCTTCGGCTTCGCGCCGAGTCCCGTCGCCCCTTCGTCGCGTATCTCGCCACCGGCCCCGGTCGCCGCGCCGGGGAACGGCGAAATCGCGGTCGGGTGATTGTGCGTCTCGACCTTCATCAGGATGTCGATCGGCTCGCGGCTGCGCTCGTAGGCGCCGCCCTGCGGCGCCGCGAACCAGCGCGCGCCATTCGTGCCCTCGATCACGGCCGCATTGTCGCGATAGGCCGAGAGCACGCCGCGCGGATTCTTCGCGTGCGTGTTGCGGATCATCGCGAACAGCGATTTCGGCTGGCGCGCACCGTCGATGATCCAGTCGGCATTGAAGATCTTGTGGCGGCAGTGCTCGGAATTCGCCTGCGCGAACATCATCAGTTCGACGTCGGTCGGATCGCGCCCGAGGCGGTTGAACGCCGCCAGCAGGTAATCGATTTCGTCTGCGGACAACGCGAGCGCGAGCTCACGGTCGGCCGCAACGAGTGCGCCGCGGCCGCCGGCGCGCGGCACCGTGCGCAGCGCACCGGGCGTGGCGTGCGCGAAGAGTGCGGCCAGATCGGCCCTCGCGAAGAAGGCGGCCTCGGTCATGCGGTCGTGGAGCGGCGCGGCGAGGCGCGCGAACTCCGCTGCATCGAGCGCATCGACTCCGCCGAGGCGATACTCGATGCCCCGCTCGATGCGCGCGATGCCCGCGAGCTCGCACACGTGCGCGATGTCGGTGGCCTTGCTCGCCCACGGCGACACGGTGCCCGGCCGGGGCGCGACGATCACGACGCGGCCGGCCGCGGCGGCCAATGGCGCGGCCGCTCGCGGACCGTAGGTCAGCAGCGACGCGAGCACCTGCCGCGCGGCGGCGTCGGGCTCCTGCGATGCATCGACGATGTGCAGGAAACGCGCCTCGACCGCGCCCACGCGCGCATCGAGCGCGCGCAGGCGCTCGAGCAGCTTCGCGAGTCGAAACGGGGAAAGTGCGGGTGCGCCTTCGAGTACCAGCATCGTGCGAGCGACCTACTTGCGCGGTCCCTCGCTGCCGGGTGGCGGGGAATAGATGGGGCCCGGAAACTGCGCGATGTTGCCGCCCTCGTAGGCGGTGATCTTGCTGACCCCCTGTTTGCGCACCTCATCGATGCGCAGTACGGAGTGCAGCGGCAGCCACGTGCGCTTGACCCCCTCGAATTCGCCCTTGATGCGCTCCTCCGCGGGGTCGAGGACCACCGTGGTGCGTTCACCGAAGATGAGTTCCTCTATCTCTATGAATCCAAAGAGATTTCCATGCTGGACCTTGCGGGCATACACCTCGTAGACCTTGCCCTGGTTGACGAACATGACCTTGAAAATGTGACTGGCTGCCATCGGAACGGGTGCATCGCTTGTTAATTTAGGCGCTCCATTATATGTCTGTGCGGGCCCGCAGCGGGTCTGTGCGAACGGTCGCTTCTACATGGCGCTCAGACTGCGTGTCGTCAGCTCCCAGCGACGCTCCCTCGGCGAGCGGGGCACGATCGTGTTCGGCGTCGGCGGCGGCACGATCGGGCGCGCGGCGGACAACGACTGGGTGCTGCCCGACCCGCTGCGCTATGTGTCGAGTTGCCACGCGCGCGTGCACTTCCGGAACGGCAAGTGGCTGTTCGAGGATCTCTCGACGAACGGCGCCTTCGTCAACGACCAGCCGCGCCCGATCGGCAAGCACGCGACGCACGCGCTCACGAACGGTGACCTGATCCGCATCGGCGAGTACGAACTCCTGGTCGCGATCGACACGGTCACGGACTTCCCGCCGACCGACAGCGCACGCGTGGCGCTCGATCCCCTCGCAGCCCGCCGGGTCGATCCGGTGGCGACCGACGGCGACATCGGCGCATCGATCAACATGGACGCGCTGCTCGGCGCCGACCGGGCGCCGAGCGACAGCTTCCGCGCGGTCAATGCGTTCGGCCAGGCGGTCGCGACACCGCTCGACCACGACGAGGATTCGAATGTCGTGCGCCAGGCCGAAGCGGACGCCGTGGCACGGCGCATGGCGCGCCTCGCGCGCGCGGCCCGCGCCCGGGAAAATGCGCAACCGGCGGCGCTCTTCGACGTGCAGAGCGGCCTCGCCGCATTCTGCCGCGGCGCCGGCATCGATCCCGACCGCCTGCCCGCGGATGCACAAACCCGCATGCTGCATCTCGCGGGGCAGGTGTTCCGCGAGGCGCTCCTCGGCCTGAAGGACCTGAGCCGCCATCACCACGAGGTGCGCAACAGCTACCGCATCGAGTTGCCGGTCTCCGCCGCCGACGAGCCCTTCCCGCTCGATCGTGGCGCGGTCGACGAACTCGTGTCGAGCGTGCTCTCGAGCCACGACAGCCGCCGCATCGACGCCGTGCAGTGGCTGCGCGAGAGATTCGAGGACATGCGCGGCCACGAGAAGGCAACCGGCACGGCGCTGCGCGCGGCGTTCATCGAATTCATCGACCGGCTCGACCCGAACGAACTCGAGAGCCGCTTCGACCGGGCGCTCAAGCGGGGCAAACCTGCGGGCGGCCAGCGCGCGCAGTACTGGGACCTCTACGCGGACTTCTACCGCAACATCACCGAGATGCCGGACAACCAGTTGCCGCACGTGTTCGTCGAAGCGTTCGGGCGCGCCTACGGCGCAGCCCGCAAGCAGGGCAAGGGCGGCGGCTGAGCCGCGGCACGCGCGCCGCCGACTTCAGTCCGGGATCTTCTCGTCGGCGTAGATCGCGACGCGGGGCGGCCCGCCGGCGGCCATGCGGCCGCGATACATCCCGAGATCGTTGATCGCGAATGCCGGTTCACCTTCCGGCCCCATCGCGATGAGCCCGCCGTCGCCGCCGATCGCGCCGACCGACATGATCGTGTCGTGCGCGGCCGATGCGAGATCCTGGCCCTTGAACATCACTCGATCGCAGACCTGCCGGGCCGCGCTGTCGCGGATGAAGTACTCGCCGGTGCCGGTGGCCGACACCGCGCAGGCACCGTCGCGCGCGTAGGTGCCGGCACCGATGATGGGCGAGTCGCCGATGCGGCCCCAGCGCTTGCCGGTCGTGCCGCCGGTCGATGTCGCGGCGGCCAGGTGGCCTTCCGCATCGATCGCCACGGCACCGACCGTACCGTAGGCATGCGCCGGGTCGATCATCGCCTGGTGTTGCTGCCGCCAGCGCAGCAGTTGCTGCCAGCGCGACTCGGTACGAAACCACGACGGCTCGACCTGCTCGAGCCCCTTGTCCACCGAGAACCGGTCGGCACCTTCGCCGGCCAGCATCACATGCGGCGAGCGCTCCATGACCGCGCGCGCGAGGCTCACCGGATGGCGCGTGCGGGTCACGCCGGCGACCGCGCCGGCCTTCCGCGTCGCGCCGTCCATGATCGCCGCATCGAGTTCGTTGCGGCCTTCGGCCGTGAACACGGCGCCGCGACCTGCATTGAACAGCGGATCGTCTTCCATCAGGCGCACCGCCGCCTCGACGGCATCGAGTGAGCTGCCGCCGCGTTCGAGCACATCGCCGCCGGCGCGGAGCGCGGCCGTGAGCGCCGCACGATAGGCGCTGTCTTCTTCGGCAGACAGGCTCGCGCGATCGATCACGCCGGCCCCGCCGTGGATCGCGAGCGACCAGCGCGGCACCTCGGCCAGCCGGCCGCTGCGCACCGTCCAGGCGCGGCGGAACGTCGGCCGCTCGACCTGCCGTGCCGGCAGGTGCAGCACCGAGCCGTGCCCCACCCCTGTCACGTCGACCCGGCGCAACGTGAGCGGCTTGCCCGGCACCTGCGCCGCATCGAACCCGCCCCGGACGAGCCACGCGGCGCCATCGGGTTCGGTCGCATGGATGCGCGCCGTGCCGTCGGGCTCGACGGCGAGCGCGGCGCTCTCGTCGACGCCGAGACCCCACAACGGCGCATCGTTGCCCGGCTCGCCGCCTCCCGCGGCGGCGCGCAGGTTTTCCGCCTTGGCGAGAAAGGCGAACAGTCGCCCGAGGCGGTCGCGTTCGCGGAAGTGGGTGTCGGTGACGATACCCGTGAGCAGCGACAGGTGCAGGAAACCGGACTCGATGGTGACGGCCGGCCCGAGCGGATCGGCCAGCGCCTCGGGTGAGGTGATGCTGCCGCCATCCATCGCGCCGTAGAGGTATTCGCCGAGGATCGCGAGCCCGGCACTCGTGCCCCCGAGCGGCTTGCCGGCCGCGACATGCGCGTCGAGCGCCGCGGCGACGGGAGTCCCTTTCCAGAACCGCACGTAGCGCGCCTGGTCGCCGCCCGCGATGAATATGCCGTCGGCACGGGCGAGGCTCGCGAGGATCGCCGGATCCGAGGATGGGGTGCGCCCGCTGAACACCCAGGTCTCGACCGAGGCCAGGCCGCCGACGGTGTAGTAGAACTCGTCGGCCACGTCGGTCGACTGCGACGCGCGCAGGACGACGAGATGCCCGTGTCCCGCCTTCGCGACGAACCAGCGCAGCGCATCGTAGTTGCGGTCGCCGCCGCCCATCAGCAGCAGCCCGCCGCTCACGGCCGAAGGTGTCGGCGCGGCCGGGTCGCCGACCATGTAGTGCCGGACCTCGCGCGCGAACGACGGTGCCGCAGCGAGCAGAGTCGCCACCGCAGCGAGTGCGATCGAGGCCAATGGGGCGCGCTTTGACATGCTCTCTCTCCTTACTGAACGGCAGCCGGCGGGCCGAGCCCGCCGAGCAGGTCCGCGAGGCCGCTCCACAGCACCTGCACGCCGATGCACAGCAGCAGGAAGGCCGACAGGCGCTGGATGATCACCGTACCGGTGGGTCCGACGAGCCGCGCGACACGATCGGAATAGCGATAGAGCACGTAGATCAGGCCCGACATGCACAGCGCCGCAACCGCGACCTGCCAGACGAAGTTGAACATCTGGGCAATCTCGCGCGGGCGCGTCGCGCCGAGCGATACGGCGACCGCAATCGTCCCGGGCCCGGTCGTGAGCGGCATCGCGAGCGGAAAGAATGCGATGCGGCGCACGGTCTCGCGCTCGGCCAGCGCCGCGGCGTCGCCTTCGCTCGCGGCCTTCGGGTTTGCGCGCACCTCGTCCGGCTGGTTCAGCATGCGCCAGCCCGCGGTCGCGATCACGAGGCCGCCGGCGACCCGCAGGACCGGGATCGAGATGCCGAAGAACCCGAGCACATGCGCACCGATGTACACCGAGCCGATGACGATCGCGAACGCGTAGATGCTGACCCAGCGCGCGAGTTGCGCGCGGATGCGCGCCGGATAGTGACGTGTCAGCGACAGGAACACGAAGCTGCCGCCGATCGGGTTCACGATCGAGAATAACGCCGGAAAGGCGATCAGGAAGAAGGCCACGTCAGGGCGCCCCGGCGCGAGCCGCGCCGTTGATCCCGCTGCTCGTCGCAAGCTGCGCCCACGCCTCCTCGGAGTCCTCGGCGTAGCGGAACAGCAAGCGGTCCGCCGCATCCACCATGCCCTGCGCGACGAGCGCATCGACGCGGATCACCGATGTCCAGTATTCCCGGCCGACGAGCACGGTCGGAATGCGCGGCGCCTTGCGGGTCTGTTGCAAGGTCAGGATCTCGAACAACTCGTCGAGCGTGCCGAACCCGCCCGGGAACACGACGAGCGCGTTGGCGCGCATCGCGAGGTGCATCTTGCGCATCGCGAAGTAGTGGAAGCGGAACGTGAGCTCGGGCGTCGTGTACGGGTTCGGCTCCTGTTCCTGCGGCAGCGTGATGTTGAAGCCGATCGACGGCGCCCCGGCGTCGGTCGCGCCGCGATTCGCCGCTGCCATGATGCCCGGGCCGCCGCCCGTCGCGATCACGTTTTCGCGCAGACAGCCGTCGGTGCGCAGCGCTCCGCCGCGCTCGGACGCGATGCGCCCGAATCGGCGGGCCTCGGCGTACCAGGCGCCCCGTCGACCCGGGTCGTCCTCACGGATCCGCGCGCTGCCGAACACGACGATCGTCGAGTGCACGTGCCAGCGCCGCAGCGCCTCCTCGGCCTTGGAGTATTCGAGCTGGAAGCGCACGCCCCGCGTCGAGTCGCCGAGCAGGTAGTCCTGGTCGAGGGCCGCCAGCCGATAGGACGGCGAATCTTTCTGCGCCGCGTTCGAGGGCGCGTCGGCTGCCTGCTGCTGCATGGGCAGACGATATCGTGCCCGCAGCCGGTTGGCGAGCGGCCCGCGCCTGTATCGAACGCGTCACGTACCGTATTCTCGACGCCCGATGACCGCGCCTGCGCCACCCCGGATACTGCTCGTCGACGACGATGAAGGCCTCGCGACGATGCTCGGGGAGATCCTGCAGTTGCACGGCTTCGGGGTGTCGTGCGTGGGCGGAGGCGAGGCGGCGCTCGAGCGCATCGGGGAAGATCCGCCGGACCTCGTCGTGCTCGACGTGATGTTGCCGGACGTGAGCGGCTTCGAGGTCCTGGCGCGGTTGCGGCAGCATTCCGAGCTGCCGGTGATCATGCTCACGGCGCGGGGCGCCGACGCGGAGCGCATCGCCGGGCTCACCGGCGGCGCCGACGATTATCTCGCGAAGCCCTTCAATCCGCTCGAGCTCGCGGCCCGCATCCGCGCGATCCTGAAACGCACGCCGCTGCGCGCGCCCGAGGGCGCGCCGAGCGAACTCGCCGCGGGCGGTTTGCGGCTCGATCTCAGGCGTTTCGAGCTGCACGCGGACGGCGTCCTCGTCGCGCTCACGCCCGCCGAACTGCGCGTGGTCGAGGTGCTGATGCGCCGGCACGGCGAAGTCCTGTCGCGCGCCGAACTGACCGCATTCGCGCTGCAGCGGCCGCTCGAGCCGTACGACCGCAGCATCGACACGATCGTGAGCAAGCTGCGGCGCAAGCTCGCCGACGCCGGGGTCGAGAGCCCGCGTATCCGCGGCGTGCGCGGCCACGGCTACGTGCTCGACAATGCCGGGGAAGGCACGTGATGCGCCCGCCCGGCTCACCGCTCTACTGGCGGCTGTTCCTCACCGTCGCGGCCGCGATCGTGCTGTTCATCGTGCTCGCGCTCGTCACCACGGCGCTGCTGGTCTCGCGCGAACTCGAAGGCTACGTGCACGCGCGCCAGAGCACGCTCGGGCGGCAGGCAGCCGACGCGTACTCGGCGGGCGGCGTCGAGGGTCTGCGCGCGTGGCTCCTGCGCACCGACAAGGGACTGCCGAGCGACGTGACCGTCTATATCGTCGCGCCGGACGGCTCGGAATTGCTCGGGCGCGCACTGCCCGGGTGGTCGGCGCGGATGATGCGGGCGATCGCCGCGCACGGGCGCGACCCGCACCCGGCCAACTACCGCCCCACGGTACTCGCACCGCAGCTGATCTCGCCCCGCGGCGAGGTGCTGTCGATGTTCGTGATGCCGCGCGACGTCGGCCCCTGGGGCAGCAGCACGACGACGCTCGGGTTGCTCGCGGTCGCGCTGCTGGTGATCGGTGCCGCCGCGTGGATCGTCGCGCGCGCGCTGACGCGCCCGATCATGGAACTGCAGCTCGCCGTTCGCGGCCTCGCCTCCGGCCATGTCGAGGCGCGCGTGCCGCCGCGCATCGCAGCACGCAGCGACGAGCTCGGCGCGCTCGCGACCGACTTCAATGCGATGGCCGACCGCCTCGAACGCCTGCTCGAGCAGCGCCAGCGCCTGCTGCGCGACGTCTCGCACGAACTGCGCTCACCGCTCACGCGCTTGCAGGCGGCGATCGTGTTGTCCGCGCATCGCAACGAACTCGCGACGGTCGATCGCGAGCGCATCGAGCGCGAGATCCGCCGCATGGATGCGCTGATCGGCGACATACTTCGCTACTCGCGCCTCGACGACACCGCATCGCTCGTGCGGCGTCTCGTGCGCCTCGACGAGCTGTTGCGGGAGATCGCGGAGGACGCCCGGGTGGAGGCCACCGCCCGCGACGTAGGCGTGCAGTTGCGCGCGGATTCGCGGCTGCTCGTGGTCGGCGATACCGACCTGCTCCACAGCGCCTTCGAGAACCTCGTGCGCAACGCGGTCCGGCACAGCGCCGCGGGCACTCGCGTCGAGATCGTCGCGACGGCGGGCGAGGACATCGAGGTCCTGGTGCTGGATGAAGGGCCGGGCGTGCCGGAGAACCTGCTGGAACGCATTTTCGAGCCGTGGTTCCGGGTGCCCCGCGGCGCGACGTCGCCCGATCGCGGCGCCACGGCCGCCGATCGCGGTGCAGGAACGGGCCTCGGCCTCGCCATCGCGCGCCGCATATTCAGGCTGCACGGCGGCCGTGTGCACGCCCGGCGGCGCCGCGCCGAAGGGGGGCTCGCGCTCGAAGTCCACCTCCCGTTGGCCGACATTACCTAGCCGACAGGCGGACAGATTCGCCCCTGCCGCAGCCCTTGCTGCGGCGTTGACACACCGTTGACACACGCCCCGGCACGCAGTGCCTACACTGCGTCGCCGAGGAGGAACCCGATGACGCATGCCGTGACTGAAAGCTGCATACGCTGCAAGTACCAGGACTGCGTCGAGGTCTGCCCGGTCGACTGCTTCCACGAAGGACCGAACTTCCTCGTGATCGATCCCGTCGAGTGCATCGACTGCACGCTCTGCGTGCCGGAATGCCCCGTCAATGCCATCGCCGCCGAGGACGACCTGCCGCCCGCCATGACACAATTCCTGGCCCTGAACCGCGAGCTCTCGGCCCTGTGGCCCGTGATCACGCGCAAGGGCGACGCCCCTGCCGACGCCGCCCGGTGGGACAGTGTCGACGCCAAGCTCCAATATCTCGAAATGCCGGAGAAAAGAGTATGAACGCCGTGCCGAACGACACCGCACCCGCCTCGCAGAGCCGCCTGAAAAGGCTCCTGTACCGGCCGCCCTACATCGGCCTGCTCGCGTTCCTGATCGTGTTCGTGGTCCAGGCGCTCGGCCACACGGTGATGATCCTGATGGAAGACGTCTTCGGCGAGCAGTACGTGCTGCAGTCGGCGTTCGCGCTCGGGCTCTTCGGCGCCGTGCTGCTTTTCGTCGGCATGAAGAAGACGAACGAAGTGTCCGCCACCTGGTACGGCTTCTGGGCGGGCACCTTCCTGTGGACCGGCTGGATCGAATTCTCGTTCGTGTGGGCCAAGGGCATGCTCGGCGTGCCCGACCTGATGGACCCGCGGGTGCCCGGCGAGATCGCCACCAAGGGCGAGTACCTCGTGATGATGTCGTCGGTCGGCGTGATGGCCTCGACGCTCGTGTACTTCCTCATGAACAAGGAGACGAAGTGCAACATGTTCCTGTGGATCCAGCGCCACATGGGACTCAAGACCGGCAAGCCGACACCCGGCTATCCGCGCAACTTCGCGGCGATCACGTCGCTCGAGACGATCTACGTGCTCTGGTTCTGCTACCTGCTGCTCCTGTTCATCTACGACGAGAACATCCTCGGCGACCACCACCCGGTGACCTACGGCATCGCCTTCCTGATGGTGATCTGGGGCGGTTATCTTTTCCTGCGGCTGATAAAGTTCTGGAAGGTCACGACCGCGATCCGCTACGGGATTCCGACCGCGATCATCGTCTGGAATGCGGTGGAGATCGCCGGCCGCTGGCACCTGTTCACGGAGTTCTGGGAAAAGCCATGGGAATACGGCCTCGAGATGAGTCTGTTCACGGTCGGCCTCGTGATCGCGGCCTGGCTCGCATCGCGCACGCCGGCCCACGTGAAGGCGGAGATCGATCGGGAGCAGCGCGGCACGGCGGAGAAGAAATAGGCGCGCGCCGCGCACGCCTGACGGCACGGGGGGCACCGTGAGCACGCCCCCCTACGCCGCAGTGCCGCTCGCGCGCGACGAGATTTCGCTATGCGTCGTCCAGTCGCGGGTGCGCGCGGTCGACGTGCGGGACCGCGACGCGACGCTCGGGGCGAACCTCGCGCACATGCTCGGCCTGATCGACGCCGCCAACGGCTGGCTCGGGCCGAAGGACCTCGTGATGTTCCACGAGTTCCCGCTCACCGGCTTCGATCCCCGCTGGCGGCGCGAGGACCTGCTGAAGGTCGCGATCGAGATCCCCGGCCCCGAGACCGAAGCGATCGCGGCGCGCGCGAAGCGCTACGGCTGCTACGTCGTGTTCGGTTCCTACGTGCGCGATCCGGCGTGGCCGAACCACATCCTGTCGATCACGACGATCATCGATCGCGAGGGGCAGATCGTCGGCCGGCACTGGAAAGCCCGCAACATCAAGGGACTCTTCGGCGGCGCATTCGAGATCTTCACGACGACGATCTTCGATGCGCTCGACCAGTACGTCGAGATGTACGGCGCCGGGGAAGTGGTGCCGGTGACGCGCACGCCGATCGGCAACATCTGCACCACCTCGACCCAGCTCGAGCCGGAGATCATCCGCGCGTTCGCGCTCAAGGGCGGGGAGATCATGCTGCGCACGGCGACGGGCGGCTTCGACGAATTCGACATCCGCGCCAATGCCCGCTACAACCAGATGTACACCGCCATCGCGAACAACGCGATCTCGCCCGGCAATCCCGGCTCGTTCGACGACATCAGCTCGGGCGGGAGCGCGATCTACGGCCCGGACGGCGCACTGCTCGCGAAGGCGAACTCGCCACACGAAGGACCGGTGCTCGCGCGCATCCCGATCCGTGCGTTCCGCGACAAGCGGCGATTGCCCAACATCCACCCGTCGCTGTACAAGGACCTGTACGCGAACTACGTTGAAGCCTTTCCACCGAACCTCTACTCGCACTACCAGCCGACCGACGGCCGCGATGCCGCCCGGTATCTCGCCGACCCGGCTCTCTGGAAGAAGGGATAGCGCCATGCACAGGACGTTCGCCGGCACACTCCTCGCCACATGGGGGCTCGCCCTCGCGGCACCCGCGCTCGCCGACCCATTCTGCGCAACCCCCGAAGAGGCGAAGCAGGTCGCCGATTTTTACGCGGAGCATCCCGCCACGATGCCTCCGGTCGCGGCCGCGCGCCTGAAGCTGCCCGAGGCGACCGTCGTGAGCGCGCTCGGCGCCGACGTCGCCGCGTCGGCGCCCGGGGCGGATTTCGCCGCGATCTGGGCCAAGCTCGGCGAGATGAGCCAGCTCACGTTCCTCATCATGAAAGGACCGGACGTTTTCGAGATCGCGAGTGCGGCGGGCAAAGGCACGCCGTCGAAGACGAGCCGGTATTTCAACATCGCGTACACGCAGCCGCTGCGCGGCCACCTCAGGCCCGACCTGTATGCGTCGGTCTACGCCGTCACGCTCGGCTCGAAGGACAAGGACCAGGTTGCCCCGCGCGGCATCCTCGCCTACGACGCGAGCGGCGCCTCGGTGTTCGGCGCGTTCCTCGGCGGCGACGGCCCGAAGCCGACCGCCGCCGATCTCGTGAAGTTCGAGGAACTGATGGCGCTCGTGCGCTCGAAGACGCCGGTCTGTCCGCGTCGCTAGCGCTCCGCCTTGCAGTCCCGGGAGTCATCCCGTTCCAGCTTCCCCATGGGCCCGGGCAGGCGCTGCTGACGCCGGCGGGCATCGACGACGCGGCGGGGCTAATGGGCCGAGGGGGCTTTCAGCGGCCGATCGCCCCGGTTTTCCGCGGGGTTCCAGCGTTGCAGCGCCGCGGCGCTGCGCGGTTCCGCCGACGTGCGCTGCGGCAGGGTCGACTTGCCGAGGAGCGACTCGACGAGTTCGACGGCGAGCGTCGCCGTCTGGTTGCGGATATCGAGCGCCGGGTTGAGTTCGACGATGTCGAGCGATGCGAGCCGCCCGGTGTCGGCGATCATTTCCATGCACAGCTGCGCCTCGCGATAGGACGGCCCGCCCTGCACCGTCGTGCCGACGCCCGGCGCGATCTGCGGATCGAGGAAATCGACGTCGAAACTCACGTGCAGGTGCGTGTCGGCATCGAGGCCGTCGAGTGCCAGCTCCATCGACGCACGCACGCCGATTTCGTCGATGCGGCGCATGTCGAAGACTTCGAGGCCCTGCTGGAAAACGAAGCGGGCCTCGCCGTCGTCGACGCTGCGGATGCCGACGAGGCGCAGCCAGTCGGGGCGGATCGCGGGGGTGGCGCCGCCGAGATTCACGAGCTCCGGCGGGCCGAAACCGCACAGGCAGGCAACCGGCATGCCGTGGAGGTTGCCGCTCGGCGAGCTATCGGCCGTATTGAAGTCGGAATGCGCATCGAGCCACAGCACGCGCAGCTTGCGGCCGCGCTCGCGGCAATGGCGCGCGACGGCACTCACGGACCCGATGCCGATACTGTGGTCGCCGCCGAGCACGATCGGCAGGCGCCCGGCTCCGAGCTGCGCGTACACGGCGTCGTGCAGGCTCGCATTCCACGCCGCCACCTCCGCGAGATGCCGATAGGCGCCGCTGCGCGGCAGGCAGGGATTGGCCGGTCCGCCCAGGTTGCCGCAATCGATCACCTGCATGCCACGGCGCACGATCGCTTCGCGCAATCCCGCGACGCGCAGCGCCTCGGGCCCCATCGAAGCGCCGCGGGCACTTGCACCGATGTCCGTCGGCACGCCGATCAGGCTCGCCGTGCGCGGTGCGGCCGGAGTCATCATGCCCGTACCCGTACGGCGGTCGCAGTCCGCCCCGAGAACAGGTCCTTCGGGTCGGCGAGGTCCGGCACGAGGTCGATGCCGTGCCGCGCCCCGCCCTGCTCGCGATTCAGGCGATGGAGGTAATGCAGCGTCGAGAAATCCTCGA
This sequence comes from Steroidobacteraceae bacterium, assembly GCA_050249415.1. Taxonomy (GTDB): domain Bacteria; phylum Pseudomonadota; class Gammaproteobacteria; order Steroidobacterales; family Steroidobacteraceae; genus CADEFQ01. The sequence continues at coordinate 159,932 of JBFWQO010000008.1, read as the reverse complement.
GTGCAAAGCCGACCGAGTCGAAGATCGTCACGTCCTCGCGCGACGCGCGCCCGGGCGCACGGCCGGCGAGCACTTCGCAAAGCTCGGTGACCGCGAACGCCGGTTCGAGCTGCTGGATCTCGCCTTCGATGCGCGCCTGGGGCTCGAACTCCACGAACACGCGCGCGTCGGCGCGGCGCAGGATATCGGCATGCAGTTCGGTCTTGCCGGGGCAGTCGCCGCCGAGCGCATTGATGTGCATGCCCGGCTCGATCGATTCGGGGGCGAGGATCACTGCGTTGCGCTTGTCGGCCGTCACGGTGGTGACGATGTCGGCCCCGCGGGCGGCTTCGGCGGCCGAGGCGCAACCGACGACGCGCAGGCCGGCGAGCCGCTGCGTCGCGAGGTTCCTGGCGAGCTTGTCGGTCGCGCGCGGATCCACGTCGAAGACGCGCAGTTCGCGGATGCCGAGCAGCGCATGGAACGCGATCGCCTGGAACTCGCTCTGCGCACCGTTGCCGATCAACGCCATCGACCGGCACGAGGGGCGCGCCAGCGCGCGCGCCGCGAGCGCCGATGTCGCCGCCGTACGCAGCGCGGTCGCAAAGGTCATCTCGGAAAGCAGCAGCGGGTAGCCGGTGCCGACGTCGGCGAGCACGCCGAACGCGGTGACCGTCAGCAGGCCCTCGCCCGTGTTCTTGGGATGGCCGTTGACATATTTGAATGCGTACAGCTTGCCGTCTGAGGTCGGCATCAGCTCGATCACGCCGACGGCGGAATGGATCGCATGGCGCGCCGACTTCTCGAAATCGCCCCACCGCAGGAAATCGGTCTCGATCTCCTGCGCGAGGCCGCCGAGCAGCCGCGCCACACCCACCCGGGCCATGAGAGCCTGGATTCGCTCAACTCCGATGTAATCCACCACGGGACGCCCTCCATGCCAGCTTGAGCCCCCAGTGTCGGCTCCGCTCGTGGCATTGAGTAGCCAGAAAACTGCTCAATAGTGAGCATTAATTGCGCAATTCGTCATATCGGCTTGGCATCTTGTATAGACTTGATGGACCGTCGCCGCGCCGGAGCGCCCATGGACGACATCGACCGCCAACTCATCGCACTGCTGCGCGACAACGCGCGCACGCCGGTCGCTGCGCTCGCAAAGGCCCTGCGGGTCGCGCGCGGGACCGTGACCAACCGTCTCGCTCGGCTCGAAGCGGACGGCGTCATCGTCGGCTACACGCTGCGCCTGAAGCCCCAGGTCGAAGAGCAGCACATCCGGGCCCTCATGACGGTTCTGGTCGAGGGCAACCGGACCGAAGGCGTGATCCGCGCCCTGCGCGGCGATCCCGCCGTGAGCGCGCTGCACACCACCAACGGGCGCTGGGACATCGTCGCCGAGCTGCGCGCCGACAGCCTCGAGGCTTTCGACCGCGTGCTCGCGCGGATTCGCCTCGTGGAAGGCATCTCGAGCACGGAGACGAGCCTGCTGCTGTCGACCTACAAGCTATGAGCCGGCGGGCCTGCAGTAGATGCCGTGCAGCGCTTCGATCATCACGGCCGCGGGCCCCGGCATCAGCGAGTAGTGGATCGTCTGTGCCTCGCGCCGGGTCCGCACCAGCCCTTCCTCACGCAATACCGCGAGGTGCTGCGACAGCGCCGACTGGCTGAGTTCCAGCAGGTCGTTGATCTCGCCGACAGAACGCTCCCCGCCGACGAGCAGGCACAGCACCTTGAGGCGCTGCTCGCTCGCGAGCGCCTTCAGCAGGCGCGCGGCCTCACCGGCGTGCGCCTGCATCGCCCGCATGTCGAGCGTACCCGTCGCCTTCCTCGTCGCCATCGAGCCTCCACGATATCAGTTGCTTCTAATATAAGAACTTGCTAATTTACCGTCAAGGGGATGTTCGCGGGGCTGCACCCCGGGGCTGTTCGGGACATGGAGGGCATACGATGGTACGCATCGTCGTTTTGGGCGCCGGCATCGGCGGCATGAGTGTCGCCTACGAGCTGCGCGGCACGCTGGGAGAGGAAGCGGCCATCACCGTGATCGGCGAGGGCGAGCGCTTCTCGTTCACGCCGTCGAACCCGTGGGTCGCGGTGGGCTGGCGCAAGCCGGCCGATATCGAGATTCCCGTGGCTGGCTATCTCGCGAAGCGGCAAATCGGCTTCGAAGCGGCAGGCGCCGAACGGGTGGAGCCTGCGCACAATCGCGTGCTGCTGCGGGATGGCCGCCGTATCGAGTACGACTACCTCGTGATCGCCACCGGGCCGCGCCTCGCGTTCGACGAAGTCCCCGGACTCGGTCCCGAAGGCGGCTTCACGCATTCGGTTTGCACCACCTCGCACGCCGCGGCGGCCTGGGAGGCCTATCAGGAGTTCCTGAAAGATCCGGGTCCGATCGTCGTCGGTGCGGCATCCGGCGCGAGTTGCTTCGGGCCGGCGTACGAGTTCGCGATGATCGTCGACAAGGACCTGCGCAAGCGCAAGTTGCGGGACAGGGTGCCGATGACCTACGTCACCCCCGAGCCCTACATCGGCCACATGGGCCTCGGCGGCGTGGGCGATTCGAAAGGCCTGATGGAGAGCGAGTTCCGCAAGCGCCATATCAACTGGATCGTCAACGCGAAGATCGCCACCGTGCGCGACGGCGCGATGGATGTGGCCGAGGTGGACGACAGCGGCCAGTCGAAGAAGACGCACGTATTGCCGTTCGGATTCTCGATGGTGCTGCCGGCCTTCACCGGAGTGCACGCGGTGCGCGACGTCGAGGGACTGTGCAACCCCCGAGGCTTCATCCTCATCGACAAGCACCAGCGCAACACCGCCTTCCGCAACATCTTCTCGCTCGGCGTGTGCGTGGCCATTCCACCCGTGGAGGCGACGCCGGTTCCGACCGGGGCTCCGAAGACGGGCTTCATGATCGAATCGATGGTGACGGCCATCGCCCACAACATCCGCGACGAACTGCGACAGGTGCCGGCGACCGCCGAGGCGACCTGGAACGCGATCTGCCTGGCCGACATGGGCGACACGGGCATCGCCTTCGTGGCGCTGCCGCAAATCCCGCCGCGCAACGTCACCTGGGCCAGGGTCGGCAGGTGGGTACACGTCGCCAAGATCGCCTTCGAGAAATACTTCCTGCGCAAGATGAAATCCGGCAAGACAGAGCCCATCTACGAAAAATATGTGCTCAAGCTGCTCGGCATCGTGCGCACCCGTTGAACATGACCGATATCAAACCCAAGGAGACCCCGCCATGAACCTCGACCGTGCCGTCTTCGCCTTCGCCGGCGTGATGATCCTCGTCAGCGTCGCGCTGGTGTACTTCGTGTCGCCCTGGTGGCTGCTGCTCACCGCTTTCATCGGGCTGAACCTGCTGCAGTCCGGGTTCACCGGCTTCTGCCCGGCCGCCCTCGTGTTTCGCAAGCTCGGCCTGTCGAGCGGCTGCGCATTCAGGTGAGGACTGTCGTGCGGACGGACGCCCGGCGCATCGCGCGATGCCTGCTGCCGCTGTCGCTGGCTGTCACGCTCGCGGCGTGTGGCGGCGTCGAGCCGTCGCGTACGGCTGCACCGATCGCAGGTCTCGACACCCTGGTGGTGACCGCCGGCGAGGCCGGCACGGGCCGTGCCTGGGATGGCGTGGTCGAGGCGGTCCGGCAGGCCGCGCTGTCCGCACAGACAAGCGGCCGCGTCACCGAAGTCCTGCACGACATCAACGATCGCGTCGCAGCCGGCACGGTGCTGGTGCGCCTGAGTGCCGTCGAGCAGCGGGCCGGAGTCGATGCCGCGCGCGCGCAACTGCGCGCCGCCGAGGCCGCCGCGACCGAAGCCGAAGCGACCTACCGTCGCTATCTCGGGCTGTCGGAGGCGCACTATGTCTCGAAGCTGCAGCTCGACGAGGTGCGTGCGAAGCGCGATTCCGCCATCGCGGCGCGCGACGCCGCACGCGCCCGGCTCGCCGATGTCGGCCAGCAGAGCGCGTACACCACCATCCGCGCACCGTACGCCGGCCTCGTCGCCACGCGCGACGTCGAGCCCGGCGAGAGCGTCGGCGTCGGGCAGCCGCTGATGACCGTCTTTGCACCGGATGCGCTGCGCCTCGACGTCAGCATCCCGCAGTCGGATGCCGAACAGGTGCGCGCACGCCCGCTCGCCACGGTGATCCTCGCCGACGGACGCCGGGTCGATGCAGCGTCGGTCACGGTCTTTCCGTCCGCCGACGCCGTCACGCACGCGGTGCGGGTGCGGGTGCAGTTGCCGCCGCTCGATCCGGCGCCGCATCCGGGCACGACGGCCAAGGTAGCCTTTCCGGCCGCCGCCGGCACCGCGTATCCGCGGGTACCGCTGTCGGCGCTCGTGCGCCGGGGTGAGGTGAACGCGGTCTACGTGCTGGCCGACGGGCGCCTGTCGCTGCGCCAGCTGCGTGTCGGTGATCGCAGCGGTGATGCCATCGACGTGATCGCCGGTCTCGAGCCGGGCGAGACGATCGCGGCCGATCCGGTCGCGGCAGTACAGGCATTGATCGCCGCGCGGCGGAAGCGCTGACATGGCGTCGCACGGGCAGCGGGCGAAGCTCGGTCTCTCCGGGCGCCTCGCGGCGACCTTCCAGTCGAATCCGCTGACGCCGATCCTGGCGCTGGTCGGCCTGCTGCTCGGCGGCGTGGCCGTGATGGTGACACCGCGCGAGGAAGAACCGCAGATCGACGTGACGATGGCCAACGTCATCGTGCCGTTTCCCGGCGCCGATGCCCGTGAAGTCGAGCAGATGGTCGCCTTCCCGCTCGAGCAGAAGTTGTCCGAAATCGAGGAGGTCAAGCACACCTATTCGGTGAGCCGCCCCGACATCGCCGTGCTCACCGTGGAGTTCGACGTCGGCGTGAAGCGCCAGGCCGCACTCGTGCGCCTGTACGACAAGGTGTTTTCGAACCAGGACTGGCTGCCGCCGCATGTCGGGGTCGGCCAGCCCATCGTCAAACCGAAAGGCATCGACGACGTGCCGGTGATGACGCTCACGCTGTGGACCGACGATGCCGCGCGCAGTGCGCTCGAACTGGCCGAAGTCGCACACACGCTGGAAGCCGAACTCAAGCGTATCCCCGGCACGCGCGACGTGTTCACCGTCGGCGCCCCCGGGCGCGCGCTGATGGTCACGCTCGATGCCGCGCGACTCGCGAGCCACGCCTTGACCGTCCACGACCTCGCGGGCGCCCTCCAGGCCGCCAATCTCGCCCGCCAGGCCGGCGAACGCATCGGCGCGGACGGCGTCTCGCAGGTGACGTCCGGCCGGTTCCTCGCCGATCGCGATGACGTCGCCGGCCTCGTGATCGGAGTGGCGAACGGGCAGCCGGTGCGGCTCGAGGACGTGGCTGCGGTCGAAGATGCCGCCGATGCGCCGGCGCACTATGTGTGGCATGGCGCGCCGCCCGGGCGCGCCGGTCCCGCGAGTGGCATTGCGCCGGCGGTCACACTGGCCATCGCGAAAAAGCCCGGCAGCAACGCCTCCGACATCACGCAAGCCGTCCTGCGACGCGTCGCGGAACTCCATGGCCAGGTCATTCCCGACGGCGTGCAGGTCGAAGTGACGCGCGACTACGGCCAGACGGCGAGCGACAAGGCGCAGACGCTGATCAAAAAGCTCGTGTTCGCGACGTTGTCGGTCGTGCTGCTTGTGCTCTTCGCGCTCGGGCGTCGCGAGGCCATCGTGATCGGATCGGCGGTGATCCTGACGCTCGCCGTCACGCTGTTCGCGTCGATGGCGATGGGCTTCACGCTGAATCGCGTGTCGCTGTTCGCGCTGATTTTCTCGATCGGCATCCTCGTGGACGACGCCATCGTCGTCGTCGAGAACATCCACCGGCACATGTCGCAGGGCGGCAAGACGCTCCGCGAGGCGATCCCGCCCGCGGTCGATGAAGTCGGCGGCCCGACGATCCTCGCGACCTTCACGGTGATCGCGGCGCTGATGCCGATGGCCTTCGTCACCGGGCTGATGGGCCCGTACATGCGCCCCATTCCGGTCAATGCCTCGGTCGGCATGCTGCTGTCGCTCGCGATCGCGCTCGTCGTCACGCCGTGGCTGTCGCTGAAGCTGCTGAAGCGCCACGCGGCCACGCCCGGCGCCCACGACCCGCACGACACTGCGCACGGCCATGCCGCGGGCACCATGGCCGCGCGCCTGCATCGCCTGTTCGAACGCCTGATGACGCCGTTCCTCGCACGCGAAGGCGGCGCGCGCCGCCGGCACCGCCTGTTCGTCGCGATGGCCGCCCTCGTCGTGCTCGCGGCGAGCCTCGCGGTCTTCAGGCTGGTGGTGCTGAAGATGCTGCCCTTCGACAACAAGTCCGAGCTGCAGGTCGTGGTGGACACGCCCGAAGGCCGCACGCTGGAGGACACCAACGCACTGCTCGCGCAACTCGCGGCCGTGCTCGATCGCACGCCCGAGGTGCGGCACTACCAGGGCTATGCGGGCACCGCGGCGCCGATCAACTTCAACGGCCTCGTGCGCCAGTACGACTTGCGCAAGGGCGCCAACGTCGGCGACCTGCAAGTGAACCTCGTCGATCGCCACGACCGCGACCGCCAGAGCCACGACATCGCGGTCGCGCTGCGCGCGCCGCTCGCCGGGATCGGGCGTCGCCATGGCGCCTCGGTCAAGGTCGTGGAAGTGCCGCCCGGCCCGCCGGTGCTGTCACCGATCGTGGCGGAAATCTACGGTCCCGATTATGACCGGTTGCGCGCGGTCGGCCGGGCGCTGGAGCAGCGCTTCCTCGCCACCGAAGGCATCGTCGATGTCGACACCAGCGTCGAGGCCGATGCCTCGCGCGATATCGTCGCGATCGACCGGGCGCGCGCCGCGCGGCTCGGCGTGCCGCAATCGGCCATCGCCGAGGCGATCGCCGCAGGCCTCTCCGGGCTCGATGCGACGTACGTGATCGACGGCAGCTCGAAGTACCCGCGCCCGATCCGCCTGCGTCTGCCGGCCGCCGACCAGGCCTCGATCGAACGCGTGTTGTCGCTGCGTGTCCGCGGCGGCGAGGGCCAGCTGGTGCCGCTGTCGGAACTGGTCACCGTGCAGCATGCGGCGTGGGACGGTGCGATCCACCACAAGGATCTCCTGCCCGTCGTGTACGTCATGGGCGACGAGAGCGGCACCGTGGACAGTCCGCTCTACGGCATGTTCGATCTCGTCGGGCAGGTAGCGGACCACGCGATCGCCGGCGAATCGCTGTCACAGCACTTCGTCGCCCAGCCCGAAGACACGGGCACGTTCGGCATCAAGTGGGACGGCGAGTGGCAGATCACCTACGAGACCTTCCGCGACATGGGGCTCGCCTATGCCGCGGGCATGGTGCTGATCTATCTGCTCGTCGTGGCGTACTTCCGCAACTATGCGGTGCCGCTCGTGATCATGGCCCCGATCCCGCTCACCGTGATCGGCGTGATGCCGGGGCACGCGCTGCTCGGCGCGCAGTTCACGGCCACCTCGATGATCGGCATGATCGCGCTCGCGGGCATCATCGTGCGCAACTCGATCCTGCTGGTGGATTTCATCAACCACCTGATCGAGCGGGGGCTCGCGCCGGAAGCGGCCGTGATCGATGCCTGCGCGGTGCGTGCGCAGCCGATCGCATTGACCGCTCTCGCGGCGATGGCGGGCGCCTTTTTCATCCTCGACGATCCCATCTTCAACGGCCTCGCCATCTCGCTGGTATTCGGCATCCTCGTGTCGACCGTGCTGACGCTCGCCGTCATTCCGCTGCTCTATTACACGCTGATCACGCATCGCCCCGGGGAGGCCACGACGTGACACGCCCCTCCGTCTTCGCCGCCGCAGTGCTGTGCACCGCGATCCTCGCCCTCGCTGCGGCGCGCGACGCATCGCCTGATGCCGGACTCGAGCGCGCGCAGGCCGCCGCGATGGCGTTCAATGGCCGGTTGCGTGGCCGGCTGCAGGCGGCGATGGCCGAAGGTGGCCCGGTGGCGGCGGTCGGCGTCTGCCACGGCGAGGCGCCCCGCATCGCCGCTGCCGTCATGGCGGAACAGGGAGTGCGCCTCGGGCGCGTGGCGCTGCCGGGCCGCAATCGCCATCCCGACCAGGCCGCGGGCGGCTGGCAACTGGCGACGCTGCAAGCCTTCGCGCAAGCTGTCGAAAGCGGCGCGCCGGCTGGCGAGCAGATCGCCGTGATGCGGGACGGCCTGCCGGCCCATGTCGCGCTGCGGATGATGCGCGGCATCGCCACCGAGCCGGTCTGCCTCGCGTGCCATGGCACGCACATCGCGCCGGAAGTGCGCACCGCCATCGCGCGACAATATCCCGACGACCATGCCACCGGCTTCGAGGTGGGCGACCTGCGCGGCGCGCTATGGGTCGAAGTGCCCGCCGGGGAGGTTTCGACGACAGGAGGACACCCGTGAGCATCGACAGCCCGATCCGCATACACCTGGAGCAGGAAAGCGACTACGCCTTCCGCGTGCACTTCGACGATTCCGCACTCGCGCCACTCCTGACCGACGAGTCGGCGCCGCTCGGTCACGACCAGGGGCCGAACCCTTCGCGCATGCTGCTCGCCGCCGTCGCCAATTGCCTCGTGGCCAGCCTGCTGTTCGCGTTGCGCAAGCACAAGAACGAGCCAGGCCGATTGGTGGCGGAGATTACTGCCACGCCACGACGCAACGAACAGGGGCGCTGGCGGCTGCCGGCGGCATCGGTCACGCTGCGTCTTCCGGGGCGCGGTGCGGACTTGCGCAATCTCGACCGCGTACTCGCGCAGTTCGAGGACTTCTGCATCGTCACCCAGAGCGTGCGCCACGGTATCGACGTGGACGTGACCGTCGTCGACGGCGCGGGCACGGTATTGCGCGACACCCGCGGCATCGGCAGCGCATCGTGAGCGGTACCATTCAACTGGCCTGCCCGCACTGCAACGCGATCAATCGCGTGCCGGGCGACCGAATGGGTGATGCGCCGAAGTGCGGCCGTTGCCATGAGGCCCTGTTTGCGGGCAAGCCGATCGCGCTCGATGCCGCCGGCTTCGACGCACACATGAGCCGCACCGATCTTCCGCTGCTGGTCGATTTCTGGGCGCCGTGGTGCGGGCCATGCAAGATGATGGCGCCGCATTTCGAAGCGGCCGCCGCGCAACTCGAACCGGCGATGCGTCTCGCGAAGATCGATACGCAAGCGCAGCCGGATCTCGGCGCGCGCTTCGCGATCCGCAGCATACCGACGCTTGTATTCTTCAAGGGCGGCCGGGAACTCGCCCGCATGTCGGGCGCGATGGCGGCCGCCGACATCGTGCGCTGGGCACGGGAGCAATCCCGATGACGAAGCTCGTGATCCTCGGCAGTGGATTTGCGGCATTGACCACGATCCGCGAGCTGCGCGCACTCGGCGCGGATGTCGACATCACGGTCGTCTCGCCACGCAACGAACTCGTCTACCTGCCGAGCCTCATCTGGATTCCGTCTGGCGCGCGGCGCGGCGAGGATCTGCGGATTCCGCTCGCCGGGTTCTTCGAGCGCCAGCGGGTGCGCTGGCATCGCGGCAGCGTGCAGGGCGTGCACGACGGCGGGCGGCGTGTCGCGACCGACAGCGGGGAACTCGGCAACGACTACCTCGTGGTCGCGACCGGCGGGCGGTACCTGCGCGCGTTGCCCGGGATCGAACACGCGATCATTCCGTGCGAGGGCATCGCTGCCGCCGAAGCCATTCGGGGCCGGCTCGCCGCGATGGACGGTGGCACCGTCGCGGTCGGCTTCGCCACGAACCCGAAGGAGCCTGGCGCCGTGCGCGGCGGCCCCATGTTCGAGTTCCTGTTCGGCATCGACACGCTGCTGCGCCGGCAAGGCCGTCGCGAGAAGTTCGAGCTGGTGTTCTTCAATCCGTCGAAGGAGCCCGGCCAGCGGCTTGGCCGAGCCGCCGTGGCGCGACTTCTTGCGCACATGGCCCGCCAGGGTATCGAGACGCGGTTGGGCCACAAGATGGTCGGCCTCGAGGCCGGCAAGGTCGTGACCGACGGCGGTCACTTCGACGCAGACCTCATCCTCTTCATGCCCGGCCTGACCGGCCCGGCGTGGCTCGACGGGAGCGTGCTGCCGCGCTCGCCGGGTGGCTTCGTCGCCTGCGACGAGACCTGCCGGGTGCCGGGGCTCGAGCGGGTATTCGCGGCGGGCGATGCCGGCAGCTACCCCGGCCCCGACTGGATGGCCAAGCAGGCGCACCAGGCGGATCTACAGGCCGCCGCCGTGGCGAGGAACATCGCCGCCGAACTGCGCGGCGGCGCGCCGGAGCGGCACGAGTTCCGGACGGAACTCAGCTGCATCGTCGACACGCTCGACAGCGGGATGCTCGTGTACCGCCGCGGGACACGGAGTCTCACACTGCCCCGTTCGCGCCTGCTGCACTGGGCCAAGGAACGGTTCGAGAGCCGCTACCTCGCCGCGTACAGGTAAGCCCGCCGCGGCACCCGGACAGATCCAGGCTCGCGGTCTGCTTTTCGCGCTTCTCCTCTTGCCGTACCTCTGCATGGTGGTAAGATAGTAATAACTTACTTACTTCTGGAAGCGCAAGCAATGAGCGGACGCCCAAAGCACCTGCCGGCCGATGAGCGGCGCGCAGCCACTGTCGAGGCAGTGGTCGATCTGGCCGCCGAACGAAACCCGAGTGACATCACGACCACGGCCATTGCGCAGCGCATGGGCCTGACACAAGGGGCGCTGTTTCGACACTTCCCGACCAAGGACGCCATCTTGCAGTCGGTGATGGCCTGGGTCACGGAACGTCTGCTGGCTCGGGTGGACGAGGCCGCAGAAGGCGCTGCGTCCCCGCTCGCAGCTCTCGAGGCGATCTTCATGACGCACATCGACTTCGTGTCCGAGCACCCAGGCGTGCCGAGGATGCTCTTCGGCGAGCTGCAGCGGCCAGGCGAGACCCTGCCCAAGCGAATGGTGCAGACCTTGACCCGTCGCTATGGCGAGCGCCTGCGTCAACTGCTCGAAGCCGGCAAGGCGGCGGGTGAGCTGCATCCAGGACTGGATGTGCAGGCGGCCGTCGTGTTGTTCATCGGCACAATTCAGGGGCTGGTGATGCAGTCGCTGCTGGCGGGCGATGTGAGGCGGATCCGCCGCGACGGGCCGGGTGTGTTCGCCATCTACCGTCGCGGTATCCGCGAACAAGAGGCCGGGCAATGAAGATCAACGGCCTTTCCAGCAGAGCCGGACGCCCGCTTCTCGTCGCCGCCATCGTCGCGATCGCAGGCGGTTTCGCATACTTCTGGCTGCAACGCGCAGGTACTGATGAAAGTCGGCTGCTCCTGTACGGCAACGTCGACATCCGCGAAGTGCAACTGGCCTTCCGCCAGCCCGGGCGCGTAGCTGAAATGGCCTTCGATGAGGGCGATGCCGTACGCGCAGGCGAACGCCTGGCTGCGCTCGATGCGCAACCCTATCGCGAAGCCCTTGCGGCGGCACAGGCCCAGGTGCAGGTCATGCAGGCCGAACTGGACAAGCTGCGCCGCGGATTGCGCCCGCAGGAAATCACCCAGGCGCGCGAAGCGCTCAGGCAATCACAGGCGCTCGCCACCGCGGCTGAAAGCAATTTCCGGCGCCAGAGCAACCTGCTGACAGCGGGCGCCAGCAGCCAGCGTACGGTCGATGCCGCCCGCGCGGCGCGCGACCAGGCCGCCGCAGGCGTCGAAGCCGCCAAGGCCGCCCTGTCGCAAGCTTCCGAAGGCTTTCGCAAGGAAGACATCGCCGCGGCCGAGGCGCGCCTCGCGGCCGCGCAGGCTACCGCCGCGCAAGCCGCGACGGCTCTCGCGGATACGGAACTGGTGGCGCCCAGTGACGGGACCGTGATCGCGCGCGTGCGTGAGCCCGGCAGCATGGTTGCGAGCCAGAGCACGGTCTACAGCCTGAGCCTGGACAAGCCGGTGTACGTGCGCGCTTACGTGGGCGAACCCGATCTGGGGCGCATTGCGCCCGGCACCGCGGTACGCGTCGCAAGCGATTCGGCGGCCAGGGTGTATCGCGGCCAGATCGGCTTCATCTCGCCACGCGCCGAATTCACCCCGAAGACGGTGGAGACGACGGATCTGCGCACCGACCTGGTGTACCGCCTGCGCATCGTCATCGACGCTGCCGACAGCGACGCTGCCCTGCGCCAGGGCATGCCGGTGACGATCGAGGTCGATGCCAGGCGAGACCCTGGTGCACGCACCGGGGAGCGCTGACATGTCCGCGAACGCCGCCATTGCCGCCACGCCGGACGGCGCAACCGCCGCCGTCGTCATCGATGGCGTGGCCAAGCATTTCGGCCGGGTGCAGGCCCTGCGGGGCTTGAGCGCGCGCATCCACTATGGCCGGCTGACGGGCCTGGTCGGCCCCGACGGCGCGGGCAAGACGACGCTGATGCGCATCCTGACCGGCCTGCTGGTGCCCACCGCTGGCCGCGTCACCCTGGCCGGCTTCGACGTGGTCAGGGACAACGATGCCATCCACGTCGCCAGCGGCTACATGCCGCAGCGCTTTGGCCTGTATGAAGACTTGTCGGTAATCGAGAACATGCGTCTGTATGCGCAGTTGCGCGGCATGGATGCGAGCCGCAATGCGGATCTGTTCGCCGAGCTGCTCGACTTCACGCGGCTCGAGCCCTTCACCAGGCGCCTTGCCGGCAAGCTCTCCGGCGGCATGAAGCAGAAGCTGGGCCTGGCCTGCGCGCTGATGGCGCGGCCCAGGGTGCTGCTGCTGGACGAGCCCGGCGTGGGTGTCGACCCGGTCAGCCGCCAGGACTTGTGGCGCATGGTGCAGGCGCTGACCGACGAGGGCATGGCGGTGGTCTGGTCCACCGCCTATCTCGACGAGGCCGAGCGCTGCGAAAGCGTGCTGTTGCTGAACCAGGGGCAGCTCCTGTTCGATGGTCCGCCGCAAGCACTGACTGCCCAGCTCGAAGGCCGCAGCTTCCGCCTGGAAGACGTCGGTGCCGGACGGCGGGCGGTCCTGACGCAGGCACTCGACCTGCCGAGCGTGAGCGACGGCGTGATCCAGGGTGCTGGCGTGCGTGTGGTATTGCGCGCGGGCGCGGAGCCGGGGCAGATACAGGCGCTGGCCGAACAGGCGCAGGTGCGCCTGGTACAGGTGCCCGCGCGCTTCGAAGATGCCTTCATCGATCTGCTCGGCGGCGGCCCTGGCGGCACTTCAGCGCTGGCTGAACGGCTGCCGCCGGTCGATCTCGCCTCCGACATTGCCGTGTCGTGCCGCAATCTCACCAGGCGCTTCGGCGAATTCACCGCCACCGACAACGTCAGCTTCGAGGTGCGCAAGGGTGAAATCTTCGGCCTGCTCGGGCCCAACGGCGCCGGCAAGTCCACCACCTTCAAGATGCTGTGCGGCCTGCTGAAACCCACGGCCGGCGAAGCCCATGTGGTGGGCCACGATCTGCGCCACGCCACCGGCGCAGCCAAGAGCCAGCTCGGCTACATGGCGCAGAAGTTCTCCCTCTACGGCCTGCTCTCGGTGCAGCAGAACCTCGAGTTCTCGGCCGGGGTGTACGAGCTGGAGGGGAACACGCGGCGCGAGCGCATCGCCGAGATGATCGAAACCTTCGAACTGGGCGACTGGCTGTCCGCCACGCCCGATTCCCTGCCGCTCGGGCACAAGCAGCGCCTGGCATTGGCCTGCTCGCTCATGCACAGACCCCCGGTGCTGTTTCTGGATGAACCGACTTCAGGGGTGGATCCCATCACCCGGCGCGAATTCTGGACTCACATCAACGGCCTGTCCCGCAAGGGCGTGACCATCATGGTCACCACCCACTTCATGGACGAGGCCGAATATTGCGACCGCGTGGCGATGCTCTCGCGTGCGCAACTGATTGCGCTGGATACGCCCGACGCGCTCAAACGTTCGGCGGTCAGTCCCGAACGACCCGACCCGACCATGGAGGACGCCTTCATCCATCTGGTGGAGTCGGCGGAGCGCGAGGTGGAGGCCGCTGCATGAACGGCGAACCCATGCAGGTCGACTTGCGCCGCTTCGATCTGCGCCGCCTGATGGCCCTGGTCGCCAAGGAAAGCCGCCAGGCGCTGCGCGACCCCTCGACGCTGCTGATCGCGTTCGTGCTGCCGGTGGTGTTGCTGCTGCTGTTCGCCTATGCGGTGTCGCTGGATGCGAAGGACGTCCGCGTCGGGGTGGTGCTGGAGTCGCCGGGCGCCTCGGCACAGTCGCTGGCCGCGGCATTTTCGGGCACCCGCTACCTCGATGCGCACTTCGTTCATGACCGGCGCGAAGTGGCCGATCAACTGGTCTCCGGCGACCTGCGCGGCTATGTGGTGATTCCGCAGGATTTCGAGCGGCGCCTGGCCCGGCATGGCGGCGAGCCGCTGGTACAGATCGTCACCGACGGCTCCTACCCCAATACCGCCAACTACGTCGAAAACTACGCCCGCGGCGTAGTGCAGTCCTGGCGTGCCGGACTCGACGTCGCGGCACCCGCGCAGCCCCTCGTGCTGGAGCCGCGCTTCTGGTTCAACCCCGAGCTGGAAAGCCGCCGCGCACTGATCCCCGGTGCCATTGCCATCGTCATGACCATCATCGGCACCATGCTCACCGCGCTGGTGGTGGCGCGCGAATGGGAGCGCGGCACCATGGAAGCCGTGCTGTCCACGCCCGCATTCGTGGCCGAGATCCTGATCGGCAAACTGCTGCCGTACTTCGTGCTCGGCATGCTGTCCACGCTGGGCGCGGCGGCGCTGGCGGTGTTCGTGTTCGACGTTCCGATGCGCGGCTCCTTGCCGGCGCTGCTGCTGCTGTCGTCGGTGTTCATGGTGCCGGCGCTGGGCCAGGGCCTGCTGATTTCCTCACTGGCGCGCAACCAGTTCCTGGCGGCGCAGATCGCGCTGTTCACGGGTTTCCTGCCGGCCTTCATGTTGTCTGGCTTTCTGTACGAGATCGCCGCCATGCCCGCACCGATCCGCGCCATCACGCGCGTGGTTCCGGCGCGCTACTTCGTCGACTCGCTGAAGACGGTGTTCCTGGCCGGCGACATCTGGGCCGTGTTCCTGCCCAACCTGGCCGCCATGGCGGCGATCGGGATGCTGTTCTTCGTGATCGCCAAGCGGGCCACGCGCAAGAACCTGGAGTGAGCCGATGCTGACCGCCGCATTCTCGTTCACCCGCCTGCGCGCGCAGTTCGTCAAGGAAGTGCTCAGCGTCCTGCGCGACCCGCGCAGTCGCATGGTGGTGTTCGTGCCGCCGATCCTGCAGCTGCTGGTGTTCGCCTTTGCCGCGACGCTGGAAGTGCGCAACGTCGATATCGCCGTCTACAACCAGGACGCGGGCCGCTGGTCGCATGAACTGGTGGAGCGACTGGACAGCGCCCGCTTCATCGACGACGTGCGCCACGTGGACAGCCAGCGGCGCCTCCATGAGCTGATCGACCGCAGCGAGGTGATCGCCGCGCTCGCCATTCCCGTGGACTTCTCGCGCACGATTGCCGCCGGCGACAGCGGCCGCGCGCAGGTGCTGGTCGACGGCCGGCGCAGCAACTCGGGCCAGATCACCCTGGCCTATCTCTCCACCATCGCCGCCGATGTCGGCGCCGAGGTCGCACCCGACGCCCTGGCGCCAATCCCGGTGGTGGTGCGTCACTGGTTCAACCCGAACCTGGTCTACCGCTGGTTCATCGTGCCCGGCCTGAGCGGCATCCTGGCGTTGTTCAGTTCGCTCATGATCACCTCGCTGTCGATTGCACGCGAACGTGAACTCGGCACTTTCGACCAGTTGCTGGTGTCGCCTACTTCGACGCCGGAGATCATCATTTCCAAATCGCTGCCGGCACTCGCCATTGGCACGCTGCTGGGCCTGCTCATGATCAGCGCAGGCGTATTCCTGTTCGGCATCCCGTTTTCCGGCTCGTTCGCACTTCTGCTCGGCAGCCTGGTGCTGTTCATCCTGTCGGTGGTCGGCATCGGCCTGATGATTTCCGCGGTCACGATGACCCAGCAGCAGGCCATCCTGGGGGCGTTCGCCGTCGGCGTGCCGGCGGTGCTGATGTCCGGCTTTGCAACGCCGGTCGAAAACATGCCCGTCGTCCTGCAATGGCTGGCCCAGGCCATTCCGCTCACCCACTTCCTGATCATCGTCGAGGGCAGTTTCCTCAAGGCCATGCCGGCCAGCGACATTCTGGCCAACCTGTGGCCGCTGGCGCTCATCGCCCTCACCACCCTGACGATGGCCACCGTACTCGTCCGAGGACGCCTGCAATGAAACCCGACATCCGCACCGCCTTCCTGCCGGCCCTGTCCTGCGTGTTGCTGACTGCCTGTGCGACCGTGGGTCCCGACTACCGCGAGCCGCCGCCGGTCGACGTCGGCAGCGGCTGGACCTTGCCGTTGGCCGGTGAATCCCTGTCCGCAGACCTGAGCCACTGGTGGTCGCTACTGGGCGACCCGATCCTCGATCGCCTGATGAGCACCGCGCTGGCACAGAACCTGGATCTGCGCCAGGCCGCGGCACGCATCGACGAGGCACGCGCTCTGCGCGATCGCGTGGCGGGTGAGGCATTGCCGACCGTTGGCGTCGGTGCGAGCGTCAACCGGCGCCGCCAAAGCGAGCACGGCCCCTTGCCCATCGGCACCATCCCCGGTCTCGAGGCGACGCAGACCGTCTACGACGCGGGCTTCGACGCGGCCTGGGAGGTCGATTTGTTCGGCGCCAGGCGGCGCGCCCTGGAAGGCGCGAGTGCCCGCCTGCAGGCGACCGAAGCCGAGGCACAGGGCGTGCGCCTGCGCGTCGTGGCCGAAGTCGCGCGCACCTGGTTCACCGCCGCCGGTGCCCGCTACGAGTTGCGCGCACAACAGGCGACGCTGGATACGCTGGGGAAGACCCTCGAGCTGGTACGCCTGCGGCACGCGCTGGGCGACGTATCGGCCGCCGATGTGGAGGCCGCGTACGCCCAATGGGCGGCAGTCAACGCGCTCATCCCGGATATCCAGGCGCGCCAGCGTGCCGCGGTGCTCAGCCTGGGCGTGCTGCTGGGCGCGCCTCCCGAGCGGGAGCTGGCACTGCTTGACGGCCCCGTGGCGCCGAGCGCGCTGCGTGCACTGCCGGTGGGCGAGCGCGCCGATATGCTGCGCCGACGCCCCGATGTGCTGGCCGCGGAACGGCGCCTGGCAGCGAGTTCCGCCGATATCGGCGTGGCCACGGCCGAGCTGTTTCCCAAGCTCTCCATCGGTGTCGGCGGCGGCTTCCAGGCGCTCAGCGCCGGCAACTGGTTCGATGCCTCGAGTTCGCGCTTTTCCGTGCTGCCGTTGATTTCCTGGCGCTTGTTCGACGGCGGCCGCGTTCGCGCCGAGATTCGGGCACGCGAGGCGGCCGAGCGGCAGGCCGCGCTGGCCTATGAGCAGGCCGTGCTGACGGCGCTGGGCGACGCCGAGCGCGCGCTGGGCGACTACCACGGCGGGCTCGACACACTGGAGCGCCGCGGCCTGGCGCTGGGTGCCGCGCGCGCGAGCTACGAGCACGCCAGGGCGCGCCATGCGGCGGGCGACATTGCGCTGGTCGAATTGCTGGCCGCCCAGCGCAACCTGCACGAGGCCGAAACCGCAGCCGCGCGGGCACATACCAGCGCCGCCGTGCAATTGGTGGCGCTGTACAAGGCCCTTGGTGGTGGCTGGGACCTGTCCACTGCGACATCGACCACCAGCCACCTGTTCGGCCTGAGCACGTTCCCGTTGCAACAGAAGCAACCGGAGTGAAGTTCCCGTCATGAGCGGCATCAAAATGCGGCAGTCGATGCGACGCCCCTTGTCACTGCAACGACATCACTGGAGAAACCCGTGAGCCCCCGTGTGAACCCCCGCCCGCTTTTCACGATCGCCTTGTCCGTAGCCCTGGCGAGCACCGCCACCGGACTTGGTGCGCAGTCCGTGGAGGTCGCCAAGCCAATGGTCCTTCGCACCGTGATGGAAAAACTTGGCCGCGACATGCAGGCCGTTACCGGCGCGATTTCCACGGAAGACTGGGCCATGGTTGCCGAGTTGGCCCCAGGGATCGCCAGACACGCCGAACCGCCCCTGTCGGAAAAGATGCGCATCCTTGCATGGCTCGGCACGGACGCCGGCAAGTTCCGTGGCTTTGACGGACAGGTACAGGAAGCGGCCATGGCCATGGGTGAGGCTGCGGCGCGAAGTGATGGCCAGGCGGTCATCGCCGGCTTCGCAAAGCTGCAGCAAGGCTGCCTGGCTTGTCACCAGGGTTTTCGCAAACCGTTCCTGGAACACTTCCATGAGCAGCGCTGATCCCGGTGCTCGACGCCACACAGGTTGCCGCAGCCCATGAAATTGAGTTTTCTAGGAGCCGCCGGCGAAGTCACCGGCTCGTGCTTCATGGTGCAGGCTACGGGCGTCCGGTTCCTGGTGGACTGCGGCCTGGTCCAGGGCGGCCGCGATGCGCCGGCGCGAAACCGCGAGCCATTTGCGTTCGACCCGGCCTCGATCGACTTCGTCCTGCTCACCCATGCACATATCGACCACAGCGGTCTGCTGCCGAAGCTCACTCGCGCGGGCTTCAGGGGCCCCATCTACACCACCTCCGCCACTGCGGACCTGCTCGGCGTGATGTTGCCCGACAGCGCCCACATCCAGGAGAGCGAGGCCCGGCGCAATGCCAGACGGTCGCGGAGCCGGCACCCCGCTCCGCCCCTCTATACGCTGCAGGACGCCGCCGAGTGCCTGAAGCAGGCGCGCAGCGTCGGTTACGACCAGGAATTCGGGCCCGCACTGGGCGTGAGCTGCCGCTTTCGCGATGCGGGGCACATCCTGGGCTCGGCCAGCATCGAGGTCCGCTTGACCGCGCGCGGCAACACGACCCGGATGGTATTCAGCGGCGACCTGGGCCAGCCGGGACGGCCGATCCTGCGCGACCCGACACCGATCGAAGATGCCGATATCCTCGTCGTCGAATCCACCTACGGCGATCGCCGGCACGACGATTTGTCCACTATGGAAGACAGGATGGTCGCGATCGTCGAACAGACCCTCCATGAGCGCGGCGGCAATGTCATCATGCCGGCGTTCGCGGTGGGCCGCACCCAGCAGGTGCTCTACCATCTCCATCGCCTCGCGAGCGAAGGGCGGATCAGGCACCCGAGTGTCTTCGTCGATTCGCCGATGGCCACGCAAGCCACGCGCATCACGCGCGAGCATCTGGAACTGTTCGACGAGGAGGCCCGACGCCTGGCGCAGTGGCACGCGCGCGGCCAGCACCTCCCCTACCTGCGGTTCACGTCGAGCGTCGAGGAGTCTGTCGCCCTCAACCGGATCCGGTCCGGCGCCATCATCATTGCCGCCAGCGGCATGTGCGACGCCGGGCGCATCCGGCACCACTTGCGCCACAACCTGCCGCGGCGCGAGTGCAGCGTGCTGATACCCGGCTTCCAGGCGCGGGGAACGCTCGGACGTCGCCTGGTCGAAGGCGCGAAGCGCGTGCGCATCTTCAACGATGACATCCCCGTGCGAGCTGCGATCCACAGCGTCGACGGCCTGTCGGCGCATGCGGACCGTGACGCATTGCTCGACTGGGCGGGCGCCTTTCGCAGGCCACCGGCACAGACTTTCGTGGTACACGGCGAACCACCGGCCGCACAGGCGTTGGCCGAATCGTTGCGCGGGAAGCTCGGCTGGCGGGTCACGGTGCCCGAGCGCGGCCAATCGGAGCATTGGCCCGACGGCGCGGTGAAAGTGTCATGAGTTCGCCGCCTGACCTCGCGGAACGGCAGCGCGCCATCACCGAGTCGCCTGCCTGCCATCTCGCCTGCGAGGACCTCAAACTCCTCGGCCAGGAGGACCTGCGGCCGCTGCGTTTGCAGCTCGAACTGCTCAAGCCCGACCGCATCCTGCGCGAGCAAGGCGTGCGTTCGCCCGTGGTGGTGTTCGGCCGCTCGCGCGTGAGCGATGCCGCCCCCGCCCGCGCGGCGCTCGCTGCGCTCGGGGGCGCAGGGGACACGCGGCAGATCGCACGCGCACGCCACCGGATGGAACAGGCGGGTCACTACGAGGAGGCCCGGCGCTTCACCCACTTGATCTCCACGCGCTTCCAGGTGCAGCACCGGCAGGACTTCGTCGTCGTCACGGGCGGCGGGCCCGATGGCGCGGATTCCGGTGGTGCCGGTCGACGATGGCCAGCTGTCGCCGGAATACGCACCGTGAGACAGGTGTTGCTCGCGGCGAGCCTGGCGTGGGCCCCTTTCGCCATCGGCCAGGCCGGCGAATCGGTGCCGTCGAGCGGCGAGGATCCGTGCACGACGGCAGAGTCCCTGCACTGGCGCGGCGGCACCGTGCGGTTCGAAAATGACCTGCTCACCGGCACCGACCGTAATTACACGAATGGTGTGTCGCTCGCGCTCGTCTCGCGCGACATCGAGGGCAGGCTCCGACCGGAGTGCCTGCCCCCGCCTCTCGGCCTCTACACCCGCTTCCTGGGCCGGCTCGATCCGGGGTTCCGGCGTGGCACGGCCGCCGCCTCGACAGCGCAGAACGTCGTCGTGCGCGTGGGCCAGGCGATGTACACGCCTGCCGACGAAAGCCGCACGGACCTCATCGAAAACGACCGTCCGTATGCCGGGTTGTCGCATCTCGGTCTCGCGTGGAACCGCCGCGTGCACGCGCAGGGCAGCGCCCACGAAATGCTCGACTCGCGCGAGCTGACGCTCGGCGTGATCGGTCCGTGGTCGCTGGCCGAGAAATCGCAGCACCTCATCCACGACCTGCGAGGTATCGAGCGCTTCCGCGGCTGGGATCACCAGCTGCGCAATGAGCCGGCGGTGCAGCTCGCCATGGAGCGCAAATTCAAGCCGTACGCCGCCGGCGCCGTGCGGTCGGGGTGGACCCACGATGCGATCGGCAGCTATGCCCTGCGTGTCGGCAATATCGAAACGGCCGCCGGCATCGGCCTCGAGCTGCGCACCGGCTGGAACATCCCCAACGACTTCGGGAGTTATCCGATCCGCCCCGCCGGCGAGAATCGACCGCCATCGGCCGCTGCCGGGCTGCGCACGTCGAGTCCCCGCCCGGCCGCGGCGCCCAGGCCCGGCGTGCATGCGTTCGTGAACCTCGAAGCCACGGCCGTCGCGTGGCACTTTTCGCTCGACGGCAATCTCATGCATGTCAGTCATCACGTGACGCGCCGCCCATGGGTGGCGCAGGCCGCACTCGGCGTCAGCGGCCAGTGGCTCGTATCCGGGCGCGGCCTGCGACTCGCGCTGATGCGGGTGTGGCGCACGAGCGAATTCGAGGAGCAAGCCGGTCACCACGCGTTCGGATCCATCGCCCTCAGCATGGAGTACTGAAAGTGCGTATCCTCGCGTGGCTCGGCGCCGATGCCGGGCAATTCAGGGCTTTTGACGGCCGGGTCGCAGAAGCGGCATCGAGCACTTCCGCGGCAGGCGCTGAACCGGAAAGCGGTGCCGACGTGACAATCACGATCGCCGACGTGGACTTCGGCCGCCTCTATCGCGAGCACATGCGCGCGGCCGCTCGCGCGCCGAAGCCCGCGAGCGCCTGGGACACGCGCGCAGTCGACCTGCAGCACAAGGTGCACGGCAGCCGCTATGCGCAGGCGTTCATCGCCCGCATGGACCTCGCCGGCGCGAGCACACTGCTCGACGTCGGCTGCGGCCCGGGCACGATCGGCCTGCCCCTCGCCCCGCGCCTCGAACGCGTCTACGGCCTCGACTACAGCCGCGCCATGCTCGATGCGCTGCTGGCCAACGCCTCGCAGCAGGGTCTCGGGAATGTCGAGGCGCTGCATCGCTCGTGGGACGACGATTGGTCGGATGTGCCCGTGTGCGATATTGTCGTGGCCTCGCGTTCCATGAACGTGCAGGATATGGCCGCGGCGCTCGCCAGGCTCGATTCCAGGGCACGCCGGCGCGTCTACCTGACTCATCAGGTCGGCCGGCGCCAGTTCGACCCGGGGGCGATCGAAGCGTTGGGCCGCAAGCTCCTGCCGCCGCCGGACTACATCTACATCGTGAACATCCTGCATGGCATGGGAATTCAACCGCGGCTCGATTACATCGAGAGCGATCATCGGCTCGCGCCCGCAGCCGACTTCGGGGAACTCGCGCGACGCATCGCCTGGTCGCTCGGCGAACTGACGCCCGGGGAGCTCGACCGGCTGCGCGCGTGGTACGAGCGCTCGCCGCCGGCCGCGATCCGCGAGGCTGCACCGCCGATGCGCTGGGCATTCATATCCTGGGACAAGTCGTAACGCACGGGAGCCGTCATGTTCAGACCCGACAACCTGCGGATCCTCTGCGCCACCGTGGCGCTGCTGTCCGCGTGTACCGCCACCACGGGCAAGAGTTTCACCACCACCGAGGTCGTCCGGTTCGACTCGCCGTGGGCCATGGCCTTCCTGCCCGACGGACGCCTGCTCGTCACCGAGATGGCCGGTGAGCTGAAGCTCTACGATCCCGAGGGCGGCGCGACAGGAATCATCGGCGGCGTGCCCGGGGTCGTGCACAAGGGCCAGGGGGGGCTCGGCGACATCGTCCTGCACCCGCAGTTCGCCGCGAACCGGCTCGTGTACTTCAGCTATGCGGAGGCCGGCGAAGGCGGTGTCGGCGCCGCAGTCGCGCGCGCGCGGCTTGCGCTCGATGAACGCGGCGGCGGCGCGCTCGAGGATCTCCAGGTGATCTGGCGCCAGGTGCCGAAGACGAGCGGCGCCGGACACTTCGGCCATCGCATCGCGTTCGATCGCGACGGCATGCTGTGGATCAGTTCGAGCGAACGGCAGAAATTCGACCCGGCGCAGGACATGGGCTCGAACCTCGGCAAGATCGTGCGTCTCGGCGACGACGGCAGCGTGCCCGCCGACAACCCGTTCGCGGACCGCGGCGGCATCGCCGCGCAGGTCTGGTCACTCGGCCATCGCAACGTGCTCGGGCTCGCCTTCGATCCGCAGGGACAGTTGTGGGCGAACGAGATGGGCCCCAGGGGCGGGGATGAACTGAATCGCATCGAGCGGGGCGCCAATTACGGCTACCCGATCGTATCGAACGGCGATCATTACGACGGCAGGACGATTCCGGATCATGTCACGCGCCCTGAATTCCGCGCACCCGTGATCAGCTGGACTCCGGTGATCTCCCCGTCGAGCCTCCTCTTCTACGACGGCGCCCTGTTCCCGCAATGGCGGGGCAACGCCTTCATCGGTGGCCTGTCGTCGCAGTCGCTGGTACGCATCGAGTTCCAGGGTGAAGGCGCCCGCGAAGCGCAGCGATTCGACATGCGCCGGCGTATCCGGGCCGTGAAGCAGGGGCCGGATGGCGCGCTCTGGCTGCTGGAAGACGGGACGAACGGCGGGCAGGGCTGGTTGCTGCGACTGACGCCCGCGCGCACCTGAGTCCCGTTCGCAGCCGTGTCCGGCGACGGCCCGGTCAAGAGTCATCCTCCAGTGCGTGAGTCGAGCGCAGCGCCGTGCGCCGCGCCGGCCTTCCCACCAGGTCGAGGAAGCGATTGAATACGCTCTCGGCCAGCGGTTGCATCCGATCGAGACTCGCCGCGGTCGCCGCCCGTATGGACGCCTCGTCCCGACCGATGCCGGCGGCGTGCAACTCCTTGCGCAGGGCCGGCAGCCGCAACCAGCGATCGATCAGCCTGCCGTCGGCTTCCATGTGGAACTGGAAGCCATAGGCACGGCTGCCGAAGCGGAAGGCCTGCTGCTCACACGTTGCCGTGCGGGCCAGTTGCACGGCGCCGGCGGGCAACCCGAACGTGCAGCCGTGCCACTGAAACACCGGCGCACTCGCCCCGAGATGCGCCAGCACCGGGTCCTGCCGGCCATGTTCCGTCGTGACGAGATCGTACCAGCCGATCTCGTGCTGCGTATGCCGGATGACGGGCGCACCGAGCACGTGCGCCAGCAACTGCGCGCCGAGGCAGATGCCCAGCACGGGTTTGTCCTGGCGCAGCGCCGCCTCGATCGCCTCGAGCTCCGTACGCAGGTGCGGATAGCGCTCCTGCTCATCGACGTTCATCGGGCCGCCGAGCACGATGAGCGCCTGGCAGCGATCCACCCGCGGTCGCGCCTCGGGATGGCGCTGGAAGTTGTGGAAGCGGACGCGATGACCGCGCGTGCGGATGCGTTCATGCAGCGTGCCGAGCGGCTCGGCGGCGACGTGCTGGAAGACCATCAGGCGGGACATTTGTCGCGACAATAGGCAGCTCGCCGGCCCGGCGCAAGCGGTTTCTCCCTGCGCCATCCGCCCGGGCCATACACACATCCTAAACAAGACAACAGGCGGGGCGGCACCCTGCGTGCGCCAGGGGAGTACAATCGGCACGGCGTACACCGAGGATCAGCATGACCGACTCGCAAGACTGGGATCCCCGCTCCGCGGAAGTCCTCGCGGACCCCCTCGCCGCCTACGACCGCATGCGCCACCGTTGCCCGGTCGCGCACAGCGACTACCTGCACTACTCGGTGTTTCGCCATGCCGACGTCAGGCGGATCCTGCTGGATGCCGGGACTTACAGCAGCCAGGCGTCGCGCCACGTATCGGTGCCGAACACGATGGACCCGCCGGAGCACACGGCCTACCGGCGGGCCATCGACCCGTATTTCGACGCCCCCCGCATGGCCGCCTTCGAGCCCCTGTGTCGTCGTATCTGCGCCGGACTCGTGGCGGCGCTGCCGCGCGACACACCGGTCGAGATCATGTTCGGCCTCGCGCATCCGTACGCCGTGCGCGCGCAATGCGCCTTCCTCGGCTGGCCCGACGCCCTGCACGAGCCACTGCGCGAATGGATCCACAAGAAGAACGTGGCCACGCTCGCGGGCGACAGCCACGCCATCGCCGCGGTGGCGAACGAGTTCGACGAAACCATCCGCGCGATCCTGAGGGAGCGCCGTGCCGCCGCCGGTCGGGCACCCGACGATGTGACGACACGCCTGATGCGCGAGACCGTCGACGGCCAGCCGCTGCGCGCCGACGAGATCGTCTCCATCCTGCGCAACTGGACCGTGGGCGAGCTCGGCACCATCGCCTCCAGCGTCGGCATCATCGCCGACTATCTTGCCGGCCACCCTGATCTGCAGGCCCGGCTGCGCCGCGAGCCGCGGCAGGTGCGCACCGCCAACGACGAGATCCTGCGCATCCACGCCCCGTTGATCGCCAACCGCCGTACGCCGACCCGCGCGGTCCGCGTCGGCGACACCCGCATCGAGGCCGGCGAGCGGATGACCTTGATGTGGGCCTCGGCCAATCGGGATGAGGCGGTATTCGGCGATCCGGACGAGTTCCGCCTCGATCGCGACCCCGCACTCAACCTGCTCTATGGCGCCGGCATTCACGCCTGCCCCGGCGCGCCGCTGGCGCGGCTGGAGCTGGAAGCCATCGTCCAGGCCCTGCTCGAGGGCACCCGCGCGATCGAGCGGGTCGAAGGCGAGTTGCCGATCCCGGCGACCTATCCTGCCAGCGGTTATCGGCAGGCCACTCTGCTATTGGTGTCGCGTTCTTCGGGATAATCCCGAGGGCGCATCGAGGAACAACTCTTCAGGCACCATGTCCCGGCGCACATGCGAATCTCATGGCGCGCCGCTGCACCTGCCTTCTCAGCCCGCCGCAAGGATCAGGCCGCTGGTCGGCACACCCGTTCCCGCGGTGACGAGCACATGCTCGACACATGACACCTGGTTCGATGAGGTACCGCGCAGCTGCCGCACGCCTTCCGCGATGCCATTGACACCGTGGATGTATGCCTCGCCGAGTTGCCCGCCGTGCGTGTTGACCGGCAAGCGACCGCCGGGTTCGATCTGGCCGTCGCGCACGAAATCCTTGCCCTCGCCACGCTTGCAGAAATCGAAAGCCTCGAGCTGCGGCAGCACGAACGGCGAGAAATGATCGTAGAGCACGGCAGTCTGGATATCCTGCGGCCCGATGCCCGCCATCGCATAAAGCTGCTTTGCGACGAGCCGCATTTCCGACAGCGCCGAGATGTCCTTGCGGTAAAAGCTCGTCATGTTCATCTGGTCGTCACATGCGCCCTGGGCGGCAGCACGGATGAGCACCGGCTTCTGCTTCAGGTGCCGCGCCCGATCGGCGCGTGTCACGACGATCGCCACGGCGCCGTCCGACTCCTGGCAACAGTCGAGGAGCCGCAGCGGCTCGACGATCCAGCGCGAGGCCTGGTGATCGGCGAGCGTGATGGGCTTGCCGTAGAACCAGGCCTTCGGATTGTTCGCGGCCATGCGCCGCCCGGCGACGCTCACACGGCCAAAATCCTCGGTGGTCGCGCCGAAATCGTGCATGTAGCGCTGCGCGGCCATCGCCACCCACGAAGCGGGCGTCGTGAGGCCGAAGGGCAGGGTCCAGCTGAACGTGGCGAGTGCGGCCGACGGCATCGGCACAGGCACGTAGGAGGCGCCAAAGCGGTACTGCGAACGTTCGTTCATCGCACGATAGCAGACGACCACGTCCGCGACGCCGCTGTGCACCGCCATCGCCGCCTGGTGCACCGGCGCGCAGGCCCCGCCGCCGCCGTAGTCGATACGGCTGAAGAACTTGAGCTCCCGCCCGCCGATGTTGCGGAAGATCTCGATCTCCGGGTTGTTGTCCATCGTGAAGGTGGACAGGCCATCCACTTCACGTGGATGGACGCCCGCGTCGTCGAGCGCCGCCTTGATGGCTTCCACAGCGAGCCGCAGCTCGCTGCGCCCCGAGTCCTTCGAGAACTCGGTCGCGCCGATGCCGACGATCGCTGCCTGGTCTTTCAATGGGTGAGTCATGGCTTGGCTTCCCGGCCCGTTCCGGGCACGGACAGGCGTACGGTAGCCGCGACGTGCTCGCCGAGGCTGTTCCGGCCACTCACGGCCACTTCCACGATCCCGTCCTCGCCGACCAATTCCTTGCTTTTTACGACCCCGGACAACTTCATTGTGTCGCCCGGGAAATTCGGAGCGCCGAGGCGGATTTTGACGTTTCTGATGCATCCTGCGGGGCCGGCCCAGTCGTTCACGAAGCGCTGCACGAGGCCATTGCTCGTCAGGATATTCATGAAGATGTCAGGCGTACCGGCCGCCTGTGCATGCGCCTTGTCGTGATGCTCGCGCGAGTAGTCGCTCGTGGCGATCGCGCCCGCGACGATCAGTGAGGCCGTGATGGGCACGTCGAGGCCTGGCAGTTCCTGGCCCGACTGGACGCCGTCGAAGGTGATGTCTGCAGCCATGCCTTTCTGGTACTCCGATTCAGGTCAACGGGCTCACCGCACCTGCGGCAATTTGCGCGCCGATTCTCGCGAGCATGGGGGTCGCGCCACCGAGCGACTGCTCGATCTGGCGTGCGTGCAGCAAGTAAGCGTGGATCGGGAAATCGATATCGGCGCCCAGGCCCCCGTGCAGATGCTGCGCACTGTGTGTCACGCGGTGCCCTGCGCGTGCGGCCCACCACTTGGCGACCGCGACGTCGGCGGCGGCCGGCACTTCGCTCTCGAGTGCCCAGAGCGCACGCAGATACACCGAACGCAGCGCCTCGACGTCGATGAAGGCATCGGCGAGCCGATGCTGCACGGCCTGGAAGCTCCCCGTCGGCCGGCCGAACTGCACCCGTCCGGCCGCATACGCCGTCGTGCGCCGCAGCGCCTCGGCCGTGAGTCCGACCTGCTGCGCGGCGAGTGCCAGGTGGCCGCGCTCGACCATCCACTGCACGATCCCCTCGCCCTGAGGCGGAACGCCGAGTTCGTCCGCAGCGGACACCATGGCGTTGGTGAACGTGACCTGTGCCTGCGGCTCGCCGCTGGTCGTGGACCGGGCCTCGACCGTTATGCCTTTCGCATGCGGATCGACTATGAAGACTCTGACGCACTTTCGGCCGGTGCGCGCAGTAACAAGGATTGCGTCCGCCTGCGCGCCGTAGGGCACGCAGCCCTTCACGCCGAGCAGACGCCAGCCGTGACCGGCCGCGGTCGCTTTCACGGCCGGCACGAGCGGATCGCCGCTGCCGGCTTCCTCGAGCGCTGCGGTGAGCAGGGCTTCGCCCGAGGCGACCCGCGGCAGCCAGGCGGCACGCTGCGCAGGCGTGCCGAATTTCTGTACGGGCAGTGCGCCGAGCACGAGCGTCGCGAGCAGCGGCACTGGTGCGAGCACCCGCCCCTGCTCTTCGAGCGCGAGGCAGATCTCGGTGAAGCCGAGCCCGGAACCGCCGTGCTCTTCGGCGATCGCGGTGCCGAGCACGCCGGCGTCGGCCAGCGCCTGCCAGAGCACCCGGTCGAAGAGCTCGCCGGAACGGGAGAAGTCGCGGCGGAACTCGTCGGTGACGCGGTCATCGAACATCTGCGCCGTCAGTTGGCGCAGGCCTTGCTGTTCTTCGCTGTAGCTGAAGTCCATGCCGGCCTCACCCCGCACGCCGTTCGTGGAACACGGGCAGCACGAAGTCCTTCTCGATTTCAACGTAGTCCACTTCGACGGGCATGCCGATGCGTGCCTGCTCCGCCGCGATGCCTTGCAGATTCGCCACCACGCGCGCACCTTCCTCGAGATCGATCAGCGCGACCGGCAGCGGATACTTCAACCCCGGCATTTGCGGCTGGTGCACGACGACGAAACTGTGGATCGTGCCGCGCCCCGAGCACTCGAGCGCGCGCCACTCGAGCGAATTGCACGCGGGGCACATCGGACCCGGCGGATGATGCAGCCGGCCGCAACCGCCGCACTGGCGCACGAGGAGTTTGTGCTGGTTGAGCCCCTCCCAGAAGAATGCGCTGTCCGGGGTGACCGGCGGACGCGGCACCAGGGGGCCCTGCGCCGCCGCGGACTTCGCAGGCGGGCGGAACTTCAGGACGCGAAACAGCGTACGGCCGACCAACTCACCCTTCTGATCGGTGAACTCATAGCGGAAGGTCACGAAATGTCCGACGCCGAGCCCGGTATTCTTCTCCTCCGAGATCGCGTCGAGTGTCACCCGCTGGGTGATGACGTCACCGCAACGCAGATCGCGGCAATACTCTTCCTCGACGTTGGTCGCGACCACCGAGGTAAATCCGGCCGCATCGACCAGATCGAGTCCGAGCATGGATCCCCCCGCGCGCGTCAGGTCGGAGCGGAAATGACTCATCGTCCACATGAACAGCGTGGCCGGCGGCGCGATTCCGCCCTGCGTGTATTGCGGGTTGCGCTCACCCATCGCCTCGCACCAGCGGCGGATCGTCGGCAGGTTCACGGGATCCACGGCGGTCTGTGGCGGCAACGCCTCGCGGCCGATCTGCGCCTTCACCGCCGAGAGCCAGTCTTTCGTTGCTGCATTCGACATGGAGTTGCCCTTCTCAGCGTACGCGTGGCAGCCCGAGTCCCATCTGCGCCACCATGTCGCGCAGCACCTCGGTCGCCCCGCCCCCAAACGTATTGATCTGACAGATCCGCCACTCGCTTTCGAGCCGGGCGCGCAGCGCCGCACCAGGCGAGCCATGCTTCACGAGGCCGGCGGCGCCCACGACGTCGAGCAGCAGTTGCAGCACCTTGATGTAGCTCTCGGTGCCGAACACCTTGCAGGCCCCGGCCAGCTCGCCACGCACGTCCTCCTGCGACATCCCCCAGGCGACGCGATTGCCGAGCACGGCATTGGCCTGCAGCACCGCATAGGCCTCGGCGAGCGCCATCTGCACCCATGGCCGGTCGATGATGCGACCTCCTTCGTTCGCCCGGGTAGCGCGTGCCCATTCGGCGGTCAGGTCGAAGCTGCCCATCGCGCCGTAGGCGAGCGCGGCGAGCCCGACGCGCTCGTGATTGAGTTGCTCGGTGATGACACGCCAGCCGCCGTTCAGTTCGCCGACGATCATCGACGCCGGCACCCGCACGTTCTCGTAGTAAGTGACATTGGTGCGAAAGCCGCCCACGGTCCGGATCGGCGAGACCGAAAAACCCGGCACGCGCGTATCCATCACGAAGATCGTGATGCCCTTGTGCCGGGGGGCATCCGGGTCGGTCCGCGCCGCGAGCCAGACGTAGTCGGCGCCTTCGGCGCCGCTCGTGAAGATCTTCTGGCCGTTGATGATGTAATCGTCACCGTCACGTTCGGCCCTCGTCTTGAGCGATGCGAGGTCCGAGCCTGCCGATGGCTCCGTGTAACCAACCGCGAAAATGAGTTCTCCGCGGGCGATCGGCGGCAGCAGTTTGCGCTTCTGCTCGTCGGTGCCCCTGCGGATGATCGCCGGCCCGACCGTGTTCACCGTGACGAACGGATGCGGCGCCTCGGCAAGCCACACTTCCTCGAGCAGGATCTTCTGCGCGAGCGGGTCGAGTGCGCGTCCGCCATATTCCACCGGCCATCCCGGCGTGAGCCAGCCGTCCTGGCCCATGCGGCGAACCACGGCGCGAAAGATCTCGCCACCCTCACGCTGGCGGCGCTGCGCCTCGCGCACCTCGGGAGTCAGGATGCGGGCAAGATAGGCGCGAAACTCGCTGCGCAGCGCGCGCTGTTCGGGCGTGTAATCCACGTGCATGGGCGTTTCAGTCTCCGGCGAACGGCAGGATACGGAGCGCCGCAAGGTTCGCATCGGTCACGGGCAGGTAGGTTCCTGCTCTCGCATCGCGCACATACAGCGGATCGCTGATGCGCCGCGGATCGTAACCATCGCGCTGCAGGTCGATCTTGCGCAGCTTGAAGGTGGCGGTGAGATCGGCGACACGCGAGACCCGGACGAACATCGGCATCGCATACGTCGCGAGCCGCTCCGCGGCGAATGCATGGAAGGCGGATGGACCGAACCGCGACGGATCGGGATAGGTCAGCGAGACCATGCCGGCGCGCCCCTCCTCGCCCGCGACACGCACGCCGTACACGTTGACACTCGCGGGGCCCGGGAACGATGCGAGCACTTGCGCGACCTCCTCGGTCGAGACGTTGTGCCCACGCCAGCGGAAAGTGTCGCCGAGGCGATCGACGAAGTAGAAGTAGTCTTCCTCGTCGAAGCGTACGAGGTCACCCGAGCGCACCCAGCGATCACCGCGTTTGAACAGATTGCGCAGCAGTTTGGCCTCAGTCGCTTCCGCCGACGTGTAGCCCTCGTACATGCCGGCGACGCCCGGCCCGTCGAGCACCTCGGCCACGAGCTCACCGACCTCGCCCGCCCTCGCGGGCACGCAGGCACCTTCCGGCGTGCGCACGTAGTCGCCCTTCTCCGTGTCGTAACGCAACACGCGGATATTGCTCGCTTGCGGGTAGGGCAGCCGCCCCACCGAGCCGATCCGGTTGTCGACATTGGTAATGCCGTAGTTCGCCTCGGTCGCACCGAGGCCCTCGAGGACCATCTCCACGCCGAAGCGCTCGAGGAACTGCGTCCAGATATCCGGCCGCATTCCCGCGCCACCGAGTTTGCGCAGCGTGTGGTCACGATCATCCGCACGCGGCGGCTGGTTGGCGATGTAACGGCAGATTTCGCCGATGTAATACATCGCCGTCACCTTGTGCCGCCGGATGTCGTTCCAGAACTCGCTGACGCTCAGCTTGCGGCGGAGCACGATGGGCACCGCGAAGCGAAGCGAAGCCGAGATCACTACCATGCCGCCTGCACCGTGGAAGAGCGGCAGCACGTTGTAGAGCACGTCGTCCGGCCCGAGTTGCCAGATCCCGCCGGTCACCTCGCCCGCATTGACGAAGCGCACGTGGCTCATCACACCTGCCTTGGGCAAACCGGTGGTCCCGGACGTAAACACGTAGTAGAGCGGATCGCCGAAGACGATTCCGGCGCGCTGGGTACGATCCGGGTTCTCCTGGCTCGCCGCCGCCATTGCAGTGTCGAAACTGCTCGCCTCGACCAGCCGCGGAGAGCGGCCCGCCGCGTCGGGGTGCAACGACTCGAAGATGATCACGGGGCGATCCGCCGGCGCGAGGGTCGCGATGCTCTCCGCGCATTCCGAGCCGAAGAGCAGTGCACGCGCACGCGTCTGGCCGAGCGCATGGCTCAGCACGCGGCCGCGGGCTTCGGTGTTGAGCAGTGCGGTGATGATGCCGACCTTTGCGAGGCCGAGCCACACCATCGGAAACTCAGGGCGGTTTTGCATCATCAGCGCGACCACGTCGCCGCGCTTCAGCCCTGCCGCGAGCGCCGCATGGGCGACCCTGTTGGCGAGTGCGTTCATGTCGCCGAAGGTGACGGTGCGCCCCTCGAAGATGATGAACGGCTTGTCCCGCGCGTCCAGGGCCCGTTCCTCGATGCGATCGGCGACGGTGTAATCCTGGTCGCGCCGGTAATTCGCCACCAGCGAGAAGCCGTGCATCAGGCGCTGCATCGTGACTTCGCGGGGAACGGCAGCATTTGCGACCATCGCCCGACTGTACGAGGTCTGCACGGCCGGCGACAATTCGCATTCGATCGCCGGGCGAGCCCGGTTTCACCGCGTTCCCACGGCCCTCCTTCCCGGCCGGCGGCGGTTGTTCGCATTTGCGGTGCCTTTCCTCCCAGCCGGCCGCGCATCGACGACCGCCGCCGCGACGCGGGCCAGGATGGCCTCGAGGCGCCCCGACCCGAGGAGTTCCGGACGTTCGACCACCAGCACTCCGAGCATCGTGGGCAGACCGCGTGCGAGCAGATAGGCCGCGAGCAACCTGTCCGGTTCGCCGATCTGCGTGGCATGCAGTTCGAAGGAACGGAGCGTGTCGCGCGTGATCGTCTCGACGTCGAGAATGTGGCCGCTGCGCTCGTGACCCATCCTGCGGCCTACCTGGAAATGCTGCGTGTAGCGCTGGTAGAACTCACCGCCGAAGTTGAGCATGCGCCGCTCGGACCGTATGGTGCGCGCCACCACCGCATCGAGATACTGCGTCAGTGGCAACTGGCGCAGCGAGCCGATGTACCGGTGCAGCGCCTGCGACTCGCGCTGCGCCTCGTCTTCCGCCAATCGCGCGAGGATCGCCTCGCGATTCGGAAAGTACTGGTACAGCGACCCGACGGCGACACCGGAGTGCTCCGCGACGCGACGGGTGGTGATCGCCTTGACGCCCTTCTCGTAGAGAATGCGCCGTGCCGCCTCGAGTATGAACTCGACGGTCGCGCGTGATCGGCGCTGGCGGGGAACCTTGCGGGGCAGCGGCGGCGCGGAATCCGCAGCGTTTCGAGTCGCGCGCTTCATGCAGCGCGAATCGCCGCAATGGCGGCCAGACGGGCCGTGTCACTTCCCGGATTCGTTGGCACGGGGAGCGTCATCCAATCAACGACTCCGGCGAAAAGAGCGACCAGTCTACCGGGTAGTTCGGCATGGCGGGCGCTCACCAGGAATTCGTCGAGCACATGATGGGGGAGCGCACCCGGCAAGTCGTGCCAGCGGCGCTCGCGTGCACTTGTCCGCAGCTGCTCGCCGATGCCCAGCCAGCCAAAGGGACCGTGGCTCAGCCAATATGCGGTCGCCGGGAACACACGGGCGAGCGTGCCACGCCGCCGTTCCCGCTCGGCATCGCATGCGCAAGCTCGCGAGGGACGGGTCGCGCCTTCCGGTGCCGGCCGCCACGCTCGGCCAGATCACCTCGCGCAAGCGGCGAGGCGAAGTATTGGTCGCATGCGTGTGCGATCCATCCGCGATCTCCCATGCCGTCGCGGGCATCTTCGGGCCCACCGCACCCGGCATGATCGGCACGTCGTGCGCTTCGACGGACGCGGGATTGAAATGCGGCTGCTGACGCGTGAATCGAAAGCACTCCCCACCGAGATCCAGTGGCCCACGACGTATGAGCGGCACGAGTCCCACCAAGCAGCCCTGCTACGGAAAATTGACGGAGAGGGTGGGATGTGCCGCGCCGCTTCGCGCGCGGCAGCTGCACGCTCGCCGCGATAGTCCCGTCAGGGACCACCGAGCGCTGGTACTTTGAATTGGCGGCGAGGCTCTTTACAGTTACTACTCCCCGTCAGTTTCGGGGGCGCTCAACCATTCAACCGCTGCTGCCGGCGCGAGGATCCGGAACGTCACCTTCCGGCTGAGACTCAGCAAGTCCTGATCGCCCGTCACCAACCATTCCGCCCCACCGACAGACGCCAACTCGAGAAAGACGCGGTCGTGCTTGTCGCGGCACGCCGGAACCGCAGGGCTCCTCTTCCATGGCGGAACGACTTCACCGAACGGCAGATAGTCCGCCAGCAACTCATCACGATCCTCTGGCGAGAGCTTGAATTTTGGATACGCCAGAACTCGCAAGAGCTCTTCGACAGTCTGTGCGCAGAGCAATGGCGTCAGCGCGCCTGACTGCCAGGCCACGCGCAACGGCACCAGGCGACCCTGCACGAACAGCAGCGCCGACAGGACCGTATTGGTGTCGAGTACGACTCGCCGCGCCTCGGTCATCGGTGGGCCTTGCTACCCACATTGCGCGCCCAGTTGACGGCGTCCTCCACGTCCTGTTCGGTTATCTCCAGCTCGGCCAGCTTGGCGCGTACCGCATCGGCGCGCTGAATTCGTACCGGAGTCAGGACGATCTGACCGCCCTCCGTGCGGACTTCGTAATAGCGGGGATCACCTACCGCCCTGGTGACGGCTTTCGGCAGGGTGAGTTGGTTCTTGGCAGTCATCTTGGCAAGCATAGCGGATTCCGAAAGTACGGACTCCTTACTATAGCAGAACCCATCTCCTCCGCCAGCAGGCGCCCGGAGCCAGCGCACTTCGCCTGGCATTGAAGCGGCAGTCAAAGCGCCGGTACTTGTCGCCTCCCGGCATCAGATGCAGGTACAGCCCGCAGGCTGTCCGTGGGCATCTCGACGGCATCTCCACCAATCACCGGTGCCGAGACCGTCAGATGTACCGTCACCCCGTCGCGACACGGTGAGAGCCTCGGCAAGGAAGATTGGCGGAGAGGGTGGGATGTGCCGCGCCGCTTCGCGCGCGGCAGCGTCACGCTCGCCGCGATAGTCCCGTCAGGGACCACCGACCACTGGTACTTTGAATTGGCGGAGAGGGTGGGATTCGAACCCACGTGCCGGGATTAACCGACCATCCGATTTCGAGTCGGCGCCGTTATGACCACTTCGGTACCTCTCCGGGAGTTCTCAGGCGTAATTTATTGAATTTACGCGAACTTTCGGCCCTGTCACCTGCCTCGTAACCGGGCCCGGAAGCGCGCGGGATATCCCGTCAGCGCTTCCGCCGAGCTTGCTATTCTAGCGGAAGTTTTCCCGCGAGAGGTGGCTCGATGCGCCACGTCGGTGGCCCGTGGCGTTGGCGGGTCCTCAGTGTGCTGGCCGCCCTCGTCGGGCTCGCCCAATGTACGGCGCCGCCCTCGACACTCGAGCAGATCCGCGCGCGCGGTGAGCTGCGCGTCGCAACGCTGAACCTGCCGACGACCTGGTACCAGGGTGCGCAGGGCGCGGAAGGGCTCGAGTACGAGCTCGCGAGCGGATTCGCGCGCACCCTCGGCGTGCGCCTCGCGATGACCCCCTACGAGAATGAGTGGCAGATGCTCGAAGCGCTGCGCACGGGCGAGGCCGACGTGGCCGCTGCGCTCATCACCTACCGCGGTCCCTGGCGCAGCTTCGCGCTGCCCTCGCGCAATTACGACCAGGTCTCGCAGCTCGTGATCTACGCGCGCGGCGCAGTGCGCCCGAAGTCGGTCGCGGCACTCGCCCATCGCCGCATCGTGGTGAAGGCGGACAGCCCCCAGGCCGACGTGCTCCGCACCCTGCGCGATCGCATCGGTCACGCGCTCGTGTGGGAGGAATTGCGGGCCGACGCCGTCAATCGCCCGCTCGACGTACTCGCGGCCGGCGACGCCGACATCACGATCGTCGATGCGGCCTCCTTCAGCTACATCCATCAGGCGTATCCGGAGCTGCTGTCGGCATTCGAGCTCGCGAACTCGCGACCCGTGCAGTGGGTCGTGCGGCGGCGCTCGAATGCCTTGCGCACCGCGATCGACGCCTGGCTCGGCAGCGAGACCGCACGCCAGGTGGTCGCGTCTGCGGCGCTCGCGCCGGTCGAGCCCTCACCGCGCCTGCAGCTCGCGATGGCGCGGGACTTTCGCGGCCGCATCGAATCGCGGCTGCCCCTCCTGCGCCCATGGTTCGAGGAAGCCGCCCTCGAAACCAGGGTCGACTGGCGGCTCCTCGCGGCGATCGGCTACCAGGAATCGCAGTGGGACCGCAATGCACGTTCGCCGAACGGCGCCCTCGGCGTGATGATGCTGATGCCGGAAACCGCCACATCGGTCGGCGTCGAGGATCCGTTCGATCCGCGCGAAAACATCCGCGGCGGCGCGCGTTACTTCATCGCAGTGCGCGACAAGATTCCTGCGCGCATTCGCGAGCCGGACCGCACATCGATGGCACTCGCGGCCTATAACGTCGGCTACGGGCACCTCGAGGATGCGCGCGTGCTCACGCAGCGCCGCGGCGGCAATCCCGATCGCTGGTCGGACGTACGCGAAAACCTGCCGCTACTCGCGCAGGAAGGCTGGTACCTGCAGGCGAAGCGCGGTTACGCGCGCGGCTGGGAACCCGTGCAGTTCGAGCGCAGGGTGCGGCAGTACTACAGCGTGCTCGAGTGGCAGACGCTGCCGTCGATCGAAACGGTACTGCAGGCTGAAACGCCGCTGCTGCCCGCCGCGACCGCGACGGAAGTCGCGACGCAGTGAGCAGCAGCGGGGATCAGGAACGATCAGGTGCGCGCGCGACGGCGCACGAGGACCATGCCGAGGAGACCGAGGCCGAGCAGCGCGAGTGTGCTCGGCTCGGGAACGCGGGTCGCCTGCGCGACGAAGCGCATGGTGCCGCTGTAGCCCGTGAGCAGGCCGGCCGCATTACCGGCCACGAACAGCGAGTACGCGCCTGCCGTGAGGCCGGAGAACGAGAAGTGGCCCGGTGAGAAGTCGAAGTCGAAATACGTGTTCGACGCGAGCGCGACCAGCTGCACGTCGGTGGCGCCAAGCCACCAGTCACCCTCGACGATGAGACCGTACACGTCCGCGTTGTTCGTGAGGTCGAATCCGAATTCGTCGGCGAAGTTCTCCGGGGCGAAAAGCCACCCGTTGCCGAAGTGGACGGTTTCCGGCGCAGTGACCGTGCCGAGGTCGATGTAGTCCGCGTGCGCGGCGCCCGAGGCGGCAATGGCAAGCGCGGCAAGTGCGAGTCTGAACTTTCTGGTCATTCTGTTTCCTTCCCCTGGCGGGCACGGGTTACACGGTCCGCGCATGGTAAGAAGCAAGTTCCGCACCACCCGCAGACTCATCTGTAAAAACAACGAGTTGCGGTCTAACCGCTGTGCCGCAGCCAGGGGCCTGTAAAGATTCCCGACACCGGCGCGGGCTCGGCGACGACCCGCAGCAGGGAGCGGACGGCGGGTCGCAGGAAGCCTGCCTGCACCGCCCGGTCGAGGAACGCGACCAGCGGGTCGTAGTACCCGGCCGTATTCACGAGCGCACAGGGCTTGGCGTGCAGGCCGAGCTGCGCCCAGGTCCACATTTCGAACAACTCGTCGAGCGTGCCGATGCCGCCCGGCAACGCAATGAACGCGTCGGACAATTCGGCCATCTTCGCCTTGCGCTCCTGCATCGATTCGGTGACGACGAGGTCCGCGAGCCCGCCGTGCGCGAGCTCCTCGCGCATGAGGATGCGCGGAATGACACCGACGACGCGCCCACCCGCCGCGAGCGCCGCATCGGCCACGATGCCCATGAGCCCGACGCTCGCGCCCCCGTAGACGAGCGTCACGCCTTCGTGCGCCAGGCCGGTACCGAGCGCGGCAGCGGCCTCGGCATACGCCGGCAATGCGCCCATCTTCGAACCGCAATAGACGCAGATGCTGCGGATTGCGCTCATGCGCTCCTCCGCGCCGCGAAGAACCGCGCCAGGCGCTCCGCGCATTCGCGTTCGAGCACGCCGCCGAACACATCGACACGATGATTCATCGCCGGCAGCCTGAAGGCGTCGATCGTGCTGCCCGCCGCGCCCGCCTTCGGATCCCACGCTCCGAACACGACACGCCGCACGCGTGCGTGCACGATCGCGGCCGCGCACATGAGGCACGGCTCGAGCGTGACGTAGAGCGTCGTATCGACGAGCCGGTAGCTGCCGAGGAAACGGCCCGCTGCACGCAGCGCCTCGATCTCGGCATGCGCGCTCGGGTCGCGCGCCTCGATCGGCCGGTTGTGGCCCTCACCGATGACATCGTCACCGCGCACGACCACGGCGCCGACCGGCACCTCGCCCAGCGCCTCGGCCTGCGCCGCGAGCGCCATGGCCCGCTCCATGAAATACGTGTCGTCGCGGGTGCTCATCGATCGATGCCCTGTGCTTTCAACCACGCAGCGAGCGGCGCGAGTGGCCGCGCGTAATGGGCCGCGCGCCCCGACGAGTCGCGATGGATCGGGCGGCGCACCTGCCACACGCTCGCGGTCTTCACCGCTGTGGTCGACTGCTCCGGCGAAAGACAGGCCTCGTCCCATGCGAGCCCGCAGAACGCGAGCAATCGCCCGATCGACTCGCGCGGTGCGCGCACCAACTGGTCGTAATCGACATCGAGGATGTCGCTGTCGTACCGCGCCCGCCAGTGCGCCATCAGGCGGCGATACTCGGCGTAGTGGTGGCCCGTGTCCATCAGGTCGAGGGCATAACCCATGCGCGGGTCGAGGTGCAGGAACCAGATCGAGAGGCAATTGTCGAGCGGATTGCGTGTCGTGTGCACGATTCTCGCCTCGGGGAACAGCACCTTGATGAGCCCGATGTGGCGGAAGTTGTCGGGCCGCTTGTCGGTGACGATCGCAGCGCCCGGGAAGCGCCGGGCAAGCCCGTCGAGATACTGCGCGGCGAGCGCCCGGCGTCGCTCCGGCGAGAGCCGCGCGATTGCGGCGGGATACGGCGCGAGTTGCTCGCGAACGATCGCGGGCAGCAGATCGAGTTCCCCGCCAGCGCAGACCTGCGGGTGGCGGGCGAGCACCTGTTCGACGAGCGTGGAGCCGGAACGAAACATGCCGCAGATGAATAGCGGCCGCGGGGTGTCAGTCGGTGCGGCAGCGGGATCGCGCGAGTGCCCGGTGCGCACAGGGGTCGAAAACCCCGCGATCAGGGCGTCGGTCTCCGAGGCGGCAGCGGCACGGTCATACAACGGCCCGCGCACGCCGGCGCTGGCGCGACTCGCGCGATTGGCGGCGGCATACGCCTCGAATGCCTCGTCGTACGCGCCGCATTCATCGAGCAGCTTGCCGAGCGCGAAGCCGAGGCTCGCCCGGGCTGCGTCGTCGCGGGCGCCCGCGAGCGCCGCACGCAGGCGCTCGATCAGCGGGTCGGCGGCGTCACCCGCGCCTTGCAACGAGGCGTAGCGCGCGAGCGCTTCCGGATGGTGGCCATCGATCCCGAGCAGGCGCTCGTAGGTCGCGAGCGCCGCCTCACGCCGACCGAGATCCTCGTGCAGGTTCGCGAGATTGAGCAGCGCGGGCACGTAGCGTGGATTCAGCGCGAGCGCAGCCGCGAGCTCGCGCTCGGCCGCCGCGTCCTGGCGCAGGTGATCGGCGTAGATGACGCCGCGATTGAGATGCGCTTCCTCGGGCTCGCGTACGCCGCGATCGAGTGCCTCGCGATAGGCGGCGAGCGCCGCATCGAACCGCCCCGCCTTGCGCCGCAGGACAGCGAGGTTGAACCAGCTCTCGGGCAATGCCGGATGGGCCGCGAGCAGCCGTTCGTAGGCGGCGATCGCCTCCGGCACGCGACCGGCGCGCTCGAGCTGCACCGCCTCGCGCAGCTGCGCCTCGGGCAGGTGCGAAGTCATCGACGAATTGTAACGGATGCGGACACTCCCGATTGTGCGCCGGTGCGTTCGCCGCCATCCTTCGCCGATGCCCCCCACCCGCATCGAACGTTGGCGTTCCCCGCTCATCCTCGTCACGCTCGGCGCCCTGCTCTTTGCGCTGCTGTCGGGCTCGGTGCTGCTCTTTTTCGGCATGCCGCGCGCCCGCCGCGAATACTGGGTGCTCGTCCACTGGCTCATCGCCATGGTGGCGCTCGTGCCCTACGCCCTCTACCAGTGGCGCCACTGGCAGCGGGTCCGTGAACACGCGAAGCTCACGCACTATCGCGTGGGCCTGCATTCCTTCTTCATGGTCTGCGGCACCGTGCTCACCGGGCTGCCGCTCGTGCTGCCCCTCGAGCCGGGTACGCGCGCCTACACGATCGTCGATCTCGCGCACATCTTCTTCGGCTTCGTATTCGTGCTGCTCGTCTCGGCGCACCTGACGCTCACCGCTGTGCTCACCGTGACGCGTGCGACGGAGGGCGAGACGCGGCAGGCGCGCGCCGCGGTGCGCCGGCTGGTCGTCGGCGCCACCGTCGTGGCGCTCGTCGGCCTCGTGGTCGCGATTACAGGTAATTGATCGCGTACAGCGCCCAGCCCGATCCCACGCTGAGCGTCCAGAGCCCGAGGAACGACCAGGTGATCGCCGGGTGGTCGGCGAAGAAATGCGCGCCACGCTTCTGCGCGACGAACGCGAGATACGAATACACGACGAGCAGCAGGAACACGAGCAGCGACAGGATGCCGTGCGCCGCCATGAACGGCGCGAGCGGATGCGGCGTGCTCGCCATCTCCTCACCCGCCGACACCTCCCGCATGCGGAAGATCATGTACATCATGTTGACCGAGAACTCGAAGATGATCAGCGCCGTGGCGAGCTGCCACGCGAAGCCCTTGCGGGCCCGGCTGCGCAGCACGATGTAGAACACGCCGGCGGTGACGAAAAACTCGGCGATCGCGGAAAAGGTACTGAAGGCAGGAGCGTTCATGATTCCCGGTCTGGCGCACTGAAATCCGGCGCATTGGATGCGCGGTCATCGCGCGATGTTCCCGCGCAGTTTACCGCAGTGGCGCCACGCCCGGGCGCAGGCAGTCGTCGAGCCGCGGGACCGAGCTCCTGTCGCGCTCCGGCGCGTCCATGTCGTCGAGCAACTCGCCATTGGCCTTCGGTAACTCACCCATCGCGCACCCGAAGAACCCGAGCCCCACGACGCAGCGCTTCCCGAGTCGCACGTAAGGCAGGCCGGCCGCAAAACCGCCACGCCCCGGCTCGGGGTTCCACTCGAAGGACTTGCGTTCCCCGCATTCGCGATAGGGTGTCTGCGGCTGTACGCCGAAGGGCCGCGGTGGCGGAGGCGCGGCATCGATCGCCGCGCGCGCGGCTTCCCGGGCTGCGCCGTGCCAGTCGCGCGACGGTGCCGCGGCAGGCGGAGCGGCTGGTTGCGGTACGGCCGGCAGGGGCTGGACGCGCGGCGCTACCGGCACCAGCAGGCGCGCAGCCGGGGTCGTCGCACCACCGCGTCGTTGTCGTGCTTCCGATAGCGGCTCGCTCCACCTGATAGACGTGACCACCACGGCAGGTTGCGTCGCGCGGGCGTTGCGTGAACGAATCTCACGCGTCGCGAGCAGCAGCACGAGCAGGTGGGCGCCGACGACGACCGCCCCCGTAATGACCTGCCTCAGGCACCTGCGCGATCGAGTGTCCATGCCGCTCCACGCCCGGGGCTGAACCCGGTGAGACCGGCCGGGGATCGCCCGGTTCCACGCCTACCAGGCGAACCCGACGTTGATCGCGATGCTGCGCCCGGGCTGTGTATGGAAGCCGATGTTGTCTTCGGTGGCATCGACACCGCGCACCGCGCTCCATTCCCAGTACCGGCGGTCGGCCAGGTTGAGCAGCGCCACATTGATTCGCAGGCCCGGCAGGGGCTCGAGCCAGCCGTACAGGTCGAACTTCGTGAAACCGGGCGCCGCGAACAGCGCGGTGCCGCCCTGATCGATGCGCTCCTTGCGCCATGCCGCGACGACAGCCGCCTCGACGCCCCAGGTCCGCGCCGCGCTTTCGTACTGCAACCCCCACGTCGTGCGGGGCGGCTCGATGGTGTTCAACGGCTCCCCGCGGCGCGTATCGTCTCCTTCACTCCACGACAGCGCCCCGCGCAGCTGCCAGCGGTTCGCGTGCCCCTGCGCGACAGGCAACCGCCACAGCAGATCGGCCTCGATGCCGCGGATGCGGGCCCGGGCCCGGTTCACCGACTGGAATACGAGGGCCTGCGTGACCGGATCGATGCCGAGGTTGACCCGCGATTCGATCAGGTCGCGATAGCGATTCTCGTAGACAGAGAAGCTGGCACGGGCGCCCGGCCCCACATAACGCCAACCGAGTTCGACTCCCTCGCTGTGCTCGGGGCGCAAGTCCGGATTGGCCCGCACCTCATAATTTAAGATCGGCAGCGTAAGGCCGATGTTGACGTCGCCGAAGGGCGGTGCGCGAAATCCGCGCGCATACTGCGCCGTCAATACGTGGCCGCCGCCCGGCGACCAGCGCGCGGCCAGTCGCGGTGTCAGCTGGCGGGTGTCGATATCCACCGGCTCACTGTCGGGATAGTCTTCGAGATAGGTCGCATCGGGGTGCGCGCGCACGCGATTCCATTCCGCGCGTACGCCGGGCACCAGCGCGAAATGCGCTCCGAGGCGGATATCATCCTGCCAGTACAGCGCGGCGCTCTCGACCGTGCTGTTCGGAAAATCACGCACCGGCATGAGTTCGCCGAGGATCACCGTGCTCGTCGCACCGGTGCCCAGGTTGGTCTCGAGCCCGTCGCGCAGGCCCTCGTAGCGGGTCGAGGAGACATCGAGGCCGAACACGTGCCGCTGCCCGTGGCGGTCGTCGTCGCGCGAGGCCTGTCCGATGATCGAAATGCCGGCGGCTTCGGCGCTGTAGTCGAAGCGACGCCAGCGCAGGGATTCGAACGGCGTGGCCCGATCGGGCAAGCGATACTGATCGCTGTCCTGCCGGATGTCGGTCGACTGCCCATACGCCTGCGCCGACAGCGACTGCAACCATGGGCGCGCCGGCGCCCATTCGCCGGCGAGACTCGCGCGCCGGCGCTGCTGGGTATCGTCCGCGTCGAGGCGGTAGGTCGTGGCGAACCGGCCGCTGCCGAAGCGCAGCGAGTTGACCGCGGTCTGCCGCGCATCGCGGCCGGCGTCGAGCGTGAGCGTGTAACGGCCCCATTCGCCGGAGTCGCGCACGAGTTTCGCGAGCAGATTCTCCCGGCGATAGTCGGCAGGGTTCGGCCCGTCTTCGGCACGCCAGGCACGATTGCCGACTTCGTGGCCGCGCCGCTGCGCAACGAGCGCCATCCCCTGCCAGCCCTCGGCGAGATCGCCTGCCCAGCTGGCGGCGAGCGCCCGACTGCGATCGACGCTGTCGCCGCCGCCGCGCAGCCCGATCTGCCGCGAGCCGTGCCCTTGCGCCAACAGGTCGTCCGGATCCCGGGTACGAAAGGCCACGACGCCGGCCAGCGCGTCGCTGCCGTAGAGCGTCGAGGCGGGGCCGCGCTGGATCTCCACCTGCTCGATCGCTTCGAGATCCACGAGATCACGGCCCGCCGACGCGAACTGCCCGATGCTGTAGTCGTCGGCGAGGGCAATGCCGTCGATGAGGATGCGCACGCGATTGCCGTCGAGCCCGCGGATCGAAAAGCCGCGCGTACCGAAACGATTCGCATCCGCGATGACGGCGATGCCGGGCACGTAGCGAACGAGTCCTGCCGGATCGCGCACGAGGTAGCGGTCGAGGTCGTCCCGCGCAACCTGGGTCACGCTCGCCGCAACCTGGCTGATCGGCTCGGGCGCGCGGCTCGCCACCACGACGACGGTGTCGAGCGTATCGGCCGCCCTCGCATCGTCGGCCGCTCGCGCATCCGTCGCGACCATCAGCGCGAGGAAAATTGCAATGCCGGTTTGTGCCATGTGACTTGTACGTACCTTTCCATATCATCCGCCCGCCGATTGACTTACGTCAGACATTCCCGGGGAGCGCCATGCAAGATTCGCATCGTCCGCAACGCCACGTTGCATTTGTCGGGTGCAAGAGATGAATACTCCGATGCGTGAGTTCCTGTCAGGCCTGCTCCTCGCGGGCAGCGCGAGCCTGATGTTGCAGTCTGGCGCAATGGCCGCCGACGCGGCATCCGGGAAATCCGGCGAACAGGTGTATGCCGAGAACTGCGCGGCCTGCCACCAGCCGAACGGCAAGGGGCTCGCCGGTGCATTCCCGCCGCTCGCCGGCTCGGACTGGCTGAAGGGCCGGACACCGGCCCAGGTGGCCGCCACGGTACTCACCGGCTTGCAGGGTGAACTCGTCGTCAATGGCGTCACTTACAACAGCGTGATGCCGGCCCAGAGCCATCTGAGCGATGCCGACATCGCGGCCGTGATCACGTATGTGCTCAACCAATGGGGCAATGCAGGCGGGCAGCTCACCGCCGACGCGGTCAAGGAGCAGCGCAACACGCTGGCGGTGTCCACCGATCCGGCCCAGGGCCAGGTGCATCCGGGCACGAGCCAGGCACAGGTCGCCTATGAAGGGGCACCGACGACGCTCTCCGCCGAAGGTGTCGAGCAAGTGCGCACGCCCGGCGCGCCCGGCATGACCAGGCCCGAATTCACGCGCGCGAGCGAGATCTTCTTCCAGCGCTGCGCCGGCTGCCACGGCGTTCTGCGCAAGGGCGCGACGGGCAAACCGCTCACCCCCGACCTGACCCAGGCGCGCGGCACCGACTACCTGAAGGCGCTGATCACGTTCGGCTCACCGGGCGGCATGCCGAACTTCGGCAGCGGCGGCGAACTGGCCGCGTCCGAGGTCGACCTGATGGCGCGCTTCCTGCAGCACACGCCGCCGAATCCGCCCGAATGGGGCATGAAGGAGATGCGCGACAGCTGGAAGGTCTTCATT
This sequence comes from Steroidobacteraceae bacterium, assembly GCA_050249415.1. Taxonomy (GTDB): domain Bacteria; phylum Pseudomonadota; class Gammaproteobacteria; order Steroidobacterales; family Steroidobacteraceae; genus CADEFQ01. The sequence goes on along the minus strand of JBFWQO010000008.1, from coordinate 115,246 downwards.
CCGGAAAGCGAGCGCCCCACGGCCAAGCAGAACGGCTACGACCTCGACAACATCTTCTCCGTCACGCTGCGTGACTCGGGCGAGATCGCGCTCATCGACGGCGACAGCAAGAAGATCATCAATATCCTGAAGACCGGTTATGCGGTGCACATCTCGCGCGTCTCGCATTCCGGGCGTTATATCTACACGATCGGTCGCGACGGCAAGATCGACCTGGTCGACCTGTGGATGAAGGTTCCGGATCGTGTCGCCGAGATCAAGATCGGCCTCGAGGCCCGCTCGGTCGAGACCTCGAAGTTCAAGGGGTTCGAGGACAAGCTCGCGGTCGCCGGCGCCTACTGGCCACCGCAGTACGTGATCATGGACGGCCCGACACTCGAGCCGCAGAAGATCGTCTCGACCCGCGGCATGACCGTCGACACGCAGGAATACCACCCCGAGCCGCGCGTGGCGGCGATCGTCGCGAGCCACAAGCATCCCGAGTTCATCGTCAACGTGAAGGAAACGGGGCACGTCCTGCTCGTGAACTACAGCGACGTGGAAAACCTCAAGGTGACGACGCTGAATGCGGCGCGTTTCCTGCACGACGGCGGCTGGGACTCGAGCAAGCGCTACTTCCTCACAGCGGCGAACCAGAGCGACAAGATCGCGGTGGTCGACTCGCAGGAGCAGAAGATGGTGGGGCTGATCGACGTCGAGAAGATCCCGCACCCGGGGCGTGGCGCGAACTTCGTGCACCCGAAATACGGGCCGGTGTGGGCCACTTCGGCGCTCGGCAACGAAAACATCACGCTCGTCGCCACGGACCCGGAGGGCCATCCCGAGTACGCATGGAAGTCGGTCGAGATCCTGAAGGGACAGGGCGGCGGTTCGCTGTTCGTCAAGACGCACCCGAAGTCGAAGAACCTGTGGGTCGATACGACCCTGAACCCCGATGCCGCCATCAGCCAGTCGATCGCGGTGTTCGACATCGAGCATCTCGACAAGGGCTACCAGGTGCTGCCGATCGCCAAGTGGGCGAATCTCGGTGACGGCCCCAAGCGTGTCGTGCAGCCCGAGTACAACAAACGCGGCGACGAGGTCTGGTTCTCGGTGTGGAACGCCAAGGACAAGAGCTCGGCCATCGTGGTGGTGGACGACAAGACGCGCAAGCTCAAGGCCGTGCTCAAGGACCCGCGCCTGATCACGCCGACCGGCAAGTTCAACGTCTACAACACCGTCAACGACGTGTACTGACGCACAGCGGCGCCGCGCCCGCGGGAATCGCCCACTCCCGCGGGCGCGGTGCGTTTCGCGCAGCGCGTGGCGCTACACTGTGCCCATGCGCTACGCCACCGTCTCCACCAGCATCCTCGACACGATCGGCGACACCCCGCTGCTCGAAATCGACGGCGTGTTCGCCAAGTGCGAGTTCGTGAATCCGTCCGGGTCGATCAAGGCCCGCATCGCCCACTACATCGTCGAGCGCGCGGAAAAGGCGGGGCTGCTGAAACCCGGTGACACGATCGTCGAGGCGACGAGCGGCAACACCGGCAACGCGTTCTCGATGGTGGCCGCGGTCAAGGGCTACCGCATGCTCGTCGTGATGCCCGAGGGCCTGTCGAGCGAGCGCGTGGCGATCTCGCGAGCCTACGGCGCCGAGGTGCTCTTCTGCGGCACTTTCCATGTCAACGACGCCCTCGCCCGCGCGCGCGAGCTCGGCAGGCAACCCGGCTTCTTCTTTCCCGGCCAGTTCGAATCGGAATGGAACGTCGACGAGAACCGCGAGCTGCTGGGCCCGGAGATCCTCGCGCAATTGCCGCAGGGCCGTTTGCCCGATGCCTTCGTGCACGGGGTCGGCACCGGCGGCACGCTGATCGGTGTCGGCCAGGCACTGCGCAAGGTGAACCCGCAGGTGCGGCTCTTCGCGATGGAGCCGTCCGAATCGCGCACCATCCTCTGCGGCGAGGTGGCGCTGCACCAGATCGAGGGAATCTCCGATGGCTTCATCCCCGGCATCTTTTCGCGCCATCGCGATCTCGTGCGCGACACCATCAGTGTCTCGAGCGACGACGCCATCGCGGAAATGCGCCGGCTCGCGCGCACGCGCGGACTCCTCTGCGGGCCGAGTTCCGGCGCGCACCTGCTCGCGGCGCGGCGCATCCGCGAGCGTCACCCGGAGTTGAACACCGTGATTACGGTGCTCGACGACGAGGGCGAGAAATACCTGCACGATTTCTACATGCCGCCGGCCCCGGGTGCGGCCCAACCGCTGCCATTCCACTGAGGGCGGCCTGCGGGGTCGAGGGACTGGCCACGGAGGCGCAAAGGGTCCACACTCCGGGCCGCTGATTTGGATCGCACCTTTCGGATCGCACAAGGAGTCGTGCCATGGTCCGCGCTCAGCTGCTCGTCCCCGTCCTCGCCGCCGCCACGCTCGTATCGGGTCTCGTTGCCGGCCCGTCGCGCGCCGACGAGACCTGCAATTCCCCTTACATCTCGAGTCTCATCAAGGGCCAGGAAGACTTCGTGCACGTCTGGACACTCGGCGTCGAGGGTCTCGGCGACGGTTCGGACAAGCTCGTCACGATCGATGCCAACCCGGCGTCGAAAGCCTACGGCACGGTGGTCGACGTCGTGTCGGTGGGCGGTCGTCACGAAGCCCACCACATGGGCTTCACCGACGATCGCCGGTACCTCTGGGCCGGCGGGCTCGACGACAGCGAGGTCTACGTCTTCGATGTCGGCACCAACCCCGCGAAACCGAAGCTCGTGCGGACGATCACCGATATTCCCGCGCGAACCGGGTTCGTCGGGCCGCACACCTTCTATGCGCTGCCCGGCCGCATGCTGATCGGCATGCTGTCCAACACGAAGGACAAGGGCGGCGTCACCGGGCTCGCGGTCTACAACAACCGGGGCGAGTATGTCGCGCACTACGACCTGCCGACCGCCGCGATCGGCGGTGTGCAGGGCGACGGCTACGGCTACGACGTGGCGCTCAACCCGGCGAGAAATGCCCTGCTCACCTCGAGCTTCGCCGGCTGGAACAACTACATGCGTGACCTCGGCGAGGTCATCAACGATCCAGCGGCGATGCAGCGGTTCGGCGGCACGATGGTGCTGTGGAACCTGAAGACGATGCAGCCGACGCAGATCTTCAGCGTTCCGGGCGCGCCACTCGAGATCCGCTGGGCGCTCGCGCCGGAGCAGAACTGGGCGATCACGGCGACGGCGCTGACCTCGAAGCTGTGGCTCATCCGCCAGGATGCGGCCGGGCGCTGGCAGGCGAAGGATGTCGGCGCCATCGGGGATCCCGCGAAAGTGCCGCTGCCCGTCGACATCTCGATCAGCGCCGACGGCAAGGGCCTGTGGGTCAATACCTTCATGGACGGCACCACGCGTTATTTCGACCTCGCGGATCCCGAGCACCCGCGCGAGACCTATCAGCTGCGCACCGGCAGCCAGGTGAACATGGTGTCGCAGAGCTGGGACGGCAAACGGGTCTATCTCACCTCGAGCCTGCTGTCGGCGTGGGACAAGAAGGGCGCCGACAACGAACAGTTCCTGCGCGCGTTCCACTGGAACGGGCAAGCGCTGCAGCCGGCCTTCGCGATCGACTTCACCGCGGCGAAGCTCGGGCGGCCCCATCACATGAAGTTCACCGCACTGCCGGCGCGGCAGGTGGCGCTGGCACGGAGCGGCGGCGCAGTGCAGTGACCTTCCTGCGACACGGCCTGGTCGCCGCCATGGTGGCGGCGCTGTTGGCGGCCGTGGTCCCGATGGCCGTGCAGGCCTCCGTCGATCCGCTGCCGGGCGCCGCTCCACGCACCGACTTCGTGGCGCCTCCCGCGGGCAGCTATGCGCTGCAGCGGATCCAGCCGATCGGGGACGCGGTCCTCCTCGACAGTTCGGGACTACCGCGCCCGCTCGCGAGCGTGACGCAAGGCAGGGTCACGCTCCTGACTTTCTTCTATACCTACTGCGCGGACCCGCTGGGTTGCCCGTTCGCCTATGTCACGCTCGCGGCGCTGCGCGATCGCGCCCTCGCCTTCCCCGGTCTCGCCGGGCAGGTGCGCTTCGTCAGCGTGAGCCTCGATCCGACGACGGACACGCCGGCGGCCCTGTCCCGCTACGGGGCGCAGTTCCTGACCGACCCGCGCTTCGAGTGGCGCTTCCTCACCGCGCGCTCGGTCGCCGAGCTCCTGCCGGTGCTCGAGGACTTCGGCCAGGATGTCAGCGTGGAGACCGACGCGCAGGGCCGCGCGACGCGCACGCTGCACCACATGCTGAAGGTGTTCCTGATCGATCGCACCGGCATCGTGCGCGAGATCTACTCGCTCGCGTTCATCCAGCCGGAGGTCATGTTCAACGACATCCGCACGCTCGTGATGGAGCCGGCGGCACGCTGAGTACCACCCACAGGCAGGGCACCGAGGGTGCCGTACTACGTGATTGTTTTTATTGATATAAATTTGCTTGTTGCTACATCGTGCTACGAACGCTACGCTTAACCTATGAGCCGGACGGTTACCCAGCGCGAATTGCGTAATCAATCTGCTGCCGTCCTTCGCGAGGTGGAAGCCGGTCAGACCATCGTTGTCACGCGCAACGGCACGCCCGTTGCCGAATTGCGCCCGATCCACCCACGCCGGTTCGTTCCGCGCAGCACACTCGCGGCCGCAGCCGCCAGTGCTCCACGAATAGATCACGCGCGATTTCGAGCCGATCTCGATTCCGTAATCGACCAGCAGACCTGATGAGTGAATCGGCTCGCGGGTTACTCGATACGTCCGTGGTCATAGATCACGCAATGATCGACCCTGCGCGGCTGCCCGAAGAAACGGCTATTGCCGCCATCACGCTCGCCGAACTCGCCGCCGGGCCGCACGCGACCAATGATGCGGATGAACGCGCCAGGCGGCAGGACAGATTGCAGTGGGCGATCGCAACCTGGGATCCGCTGCCATTCGATGCCGAGGCAGCACGAGCGTTCGCGCGGGTATTCGCCGCGGTTCGTTCAGCAGGGCTATCGACACGATCGCGGCTGGCCGACCTCCTGATCGCCGCCACGGCCGCTGCCAACGACGTGCCGCTCTATACGCGCAATCCCGCCGACTTCGCCGCGCTCGCGTCCATCGTTCGCATCGTGCCGGTGTGATTCTTCATCGCGTGTGCTTTTCCGGCAGCGCGAACGCGACGACGTAGTCGCCGAGCTTCGTCCCCATGAGCTGATGCCCGCCGGCGGCGATGACCACGTATTGCCGGCCGGTGCGCTCCGAGACATAGGTCATGGCCGAGGCCTGGCCGCCGGCCGGCAGGCGCCCCTTCCACAGCTCGCGGCCGCTCGTCACGTCGAAGGCGCGCAGGTAGTTGTCGATGGTGGCGGCGATGAACGCGACGCCGCCGCGCGTCACCGCCGCGCCGCCGATGCTGAAGGCGCCGGGCACGGCGATGCCGAACGGGGCGTGGTCGCGCGTGGTGCCGAGCGGGCGCTCCCACAGGACCTTGCGCGTGTCGAGATCGACCGCGGCGAGCTTGCCCCAGGGCGGCGCGTTGCAGGGGACGCCGATCGGTGACAGGAACGGCCCGTACTCGGCGGCGAACGGTGTGCCGAGCTGCGGCGTGAGGAAGAGGAACCCGTGCAGGCTGCCGCCGCTCGCCTGCATCGCTTCGGCCTCTGCGCGCGGCACGAGGCGATTGAGCATGGGCATGTAGGAGGCGTTGACGATCATGATGCGCCGAGCGGTATCGACGGCCACGCTGCCCCAGTCGAGCGCGCCGAAATTGCCGGGATACTGGATCGTCGGCGTCAGCGAGGCCGGCGTGTAGAGCCCCTCGTAGCGGCGCTTGCGGAACTCGATGCGGCACAGCAATTGATCGAGCTGCGTGCCACCCCACATGTCGGCCTCGCGCAGCGGCGCCGGCGCGAAGCCCGGCATGCCGACCGAGAACGGCTGCGTCGGCGAGTAGCGTTCGCCCGGCGCATCGCCTTTCGGCACCGGCCGCTCTTCCACTGCTGCGAGCGGTCGTCCGTCGCGCCGGTCGAGCAGATAGATGTCGCCCTGCTTCGTCGGCTGGATGAGCGCGGGCACCGTCTCGCCGTCGATCGGCAGGTCGACGAGCACCGGCTGCGAACCGACGTCATAGTCCCAGAGATCGTGGTGCACCGTCTGGAACGACCAGCGCAGTCGACCTGTCGCCGCTTCAAGCGCGAGCACCGAACTCGAGTAGCGATCGAAAGCTTCGCGGCGGTGCGCGCCGTAGTAATCGGGCGTGGCATTGCCGGTCGGGACGTAGACGAGGCCGAGCGCGGGATCGGCACTGAAAAGCGTCCACGCATTCGGCGAGCCGCGCGGGTAGATCTCTCCCGGCGCGAGCGGCCCCTGCTCCGCCGGGCGGGCCGCGTCCCACGCCCACAGCTCGCGCCCGCTCACCGCATCGAAGGCGCGCACGACCCCCGAGGGTTCGTGCGTCTCGATGCCGTCGAGCACGAAGCCGCCGACGACGGCCGCATCACCGACGATGGTGGCGGGCGAGGTCACGTACTGGTAGCCCGGCTTGACGTCCCCGAGTCCGTAGCGCAGCGAGATCTCGCCGTTTTGCCCGAAGCTGCCGCAGCGCGCGCCGGTCGCCGCGTCGAGCGCAATCATGCGCGCATCGAGCGTCGCGACGAGGATGCGGCGCGGGCAATCGCCGACGGGCGTGCGCGCCTCATGGTAGGCCACCCCGCGACAGGCGAGCACATACACGCCCGTGGTATCGACTTCGGGGTCGTGGCGCCAACGCTCGCGCCCCGTGTCCGCATCGAGCGCGATCACGACGTTGCGCGGCGTGCAGAAATAGAGTGTGTCGTCCACCTCGATGGGTGTCGCCTCGAACGTGAAGGACGGGATCATCCCGGCCTCTGAATCCGGGAGGTCTCCGGAGCGGTACTGCCACGCAAGTTCGAGGCGATGGGCGTTCCCGGGTGTGATCCCGGCGGCGGCCGAGTAACGCGTGCCGGCGTCGTTTGCGCCGTAAGCGCTCCATTCAGTGCCGGGCGCTTGCGCACCGCGCGCTTCGGTATCGCGCGATGCGGACGTCGCAGTGATCGCCGCCGTTGGCGCGGTGACGGCCCGACCCTGGTACCACGTCATGGCGAGCGCGGCGAGGAGTGCCGCGGCGATCACGATCGGGAACGCGCGCGCCACGCCGCGCAACCACAGGGTCAGCAGGATGAGCGAGAGGGCGACCGGCAGTCCGAGCCGCGGCACGAGTTGCCAGAAATCCGGCCCGACTTCGGCGAACGCCCAGGCCGCGGTCGCGGCGAGCACTGCGAGGTAGATCCACACGCCGGGCCGGCGCTGCCGCCACAGCAGCACCGCGCTCGCGAGCGTCGCGAGGCCCGCGAGCACGTAGTACCACGAGCCGCCGAGGCTCGCGAGGCGCGCCCCGCCGATCGCGAGCCAGCCGCCGATGGCGAGCAGGAACACCGCGAATATCCTGAGGCCGCGTCGTCGCATGGTCATGTTCCCTTCATGCCGGGCCCGGCAACTCCATCACGGGCAGGCTCTCGGGCATGCCGCCGAGACTCACTGCGCAGCGAGACAGCGCATGAAATGTCGCGAGGCCGATCGCCATGTGCGTGAGCTCTGCGGGCGTGAATTCACGCCGCAGCTGCGCCGCGACCGCGGGATCGACGCGAACCGGCGTGCGCAGGTAAAGATCCGCGAACGCGAGCACGAGCTTCTCGCGCTCGCCCAGCCGGCTCGCCGGATAATCGTCATCGATCTGCGCCACCTTCTCTTCGGTCAGGCCGTCGGCGCGTGCAATGTCGTAGCGCATGCTCTTGCAGAAGACGCCATTGACCGCACGGGCATTGCGAAGCCGCAGCATCTCCATGATCGCCGGCAGTGTTTCGGGGACGAGCCCGAGGCTGCTGTCCCGGATCACGTGGCCCGTCAGCTTCTCTGGTTTGCCGGCTCGCAGTCCGTCAGCCATGGGTGCCCTCCCGCGGCAGCAGTGCACCGAGCATCATCGCGAGCCGGATGCGCCCGTCGATCACGCCGAGCGCTTCGATGAGCGCGACGAGTCCGGTCTCGCCGAAGTGCGCCTTGACCGCGCCAGCGAGCTCATCGGTGATGGCCTGCGGATCCTGTCCATATATGAGGCTGTCGCCAGACCGCGTCCCAAAGGGACTCGTGGCGCCGCGCCAGCTCGCCGCCCGATCGCGCGAGTACATCGCCAACGTGGACGCTGTCCAGGCGGGACACTGTGTACGCGTGCATGGATTCAATGCCTCACGCCGGCATCACTTCGCCGCCGTTGCAGTCGAGGATCGCACCGGTGATCGCCGAGGCATAGTCCGAGACCAGGAACAGCGTGGCCTGCGCGCATTCATCGTCGGTGACGATGCGCTTCAGCGCCTTGGTCGCGGCGATCTCGTCCTGGACCTGCTGCTCGGTCCTGCCCTGCGCCTGCGCCATCATGCGCAGGGCGCCCTCGACGGTGTGGCCCCACATCCAGCCGGGACGCGACGTATTGACGCGGATGTTGTGTGGCCCGAGTTCGACGGCGAGATACTTCGCGGCACTGAGCAGCGCGCCTTTGGAGGCGGCATAGCCCGCCTCGCCGGGATAAGGCTTGAGCGTCGCCATGGTGTTCACCATCACCACGGCGCCGCCGCCCTGGGACTTCATCTGCGGCACCACCGCGAGTGTCATCTGCATCGAACCGATGACATTCGTGCGATAGACCTCCTGCCACTCCGCGAGATCCGGTTCCGCGACCGACTCGAACTTGCCGTGGAAATAGGCGCTGTTCACGAGCCCGTCGATGCGGCCGAATTCGGCCACGGTGCGCTCGGCCACACGCTTGCACTGCAGAGGGTCGGTGATGTCGGTCGGGATCTTCAGCACCTTGCAGTCGGTGCCGAGCGCGCGCACCCGCTGCTCGGCATCCTCCAGCTTCCCGGCCGAGCGTGCGACCGCCACCACGCCCCGCGCACCTTCACGCGCGGCTTCGATGGCGAGCTTCACGCCGAGCCCGGGCCCGATCCCGGAGACGATGACGACTTTTTCTTTCAGCAGCATGTCAAACCCTCTGCGATAATGAACCCATGAGTGCAGGCGACTCGCTCCCGCCGATCGACACCTTGCTCGCCGAGGCGCGCACCCGCGCCGGGCTCGACGACTTCGGATCCCGCTGGTTCCTCGATCCGCTCGGCGTACTGCTCGAGGCGCTGCGCACGGAAGCGCGCCTCAGCGAGGCCGGTGTCGCCGCGCACCGCGAGCGCATCCTCGCCGCGCTCGTGAACCGGCTGCGCACCACCGAGGCGATCAAGCGCCACCCCGGGATCCTCGAGCAGCCCGCCGAGGTGGCCGGTGTCATCGTCGGCCTGCCGCGCACGGGGAGCACGATGTTCCATCGCCTGCTGACGACGGCGCCGGGCCTCACCGCATTGCGCTGGTGGGAGGCACAGAACTACGCGCCGTTTCCCGGCGAGGAACGCGGCCGGCCCGACGAGCGCGTGGCCTGGGCCGAGCGGCTGCTCGCCTCGATGCTCGAACACAATCCCGACCTGATGTCGATCCATCCCTTCCAGGTGCACGGCGCCGACGAGGAAATCATCATCCTCGACCAGTGCTTCATCGGCACGATGCCGGAAGCCTATGCATACATTCCTTCGTTCTCCGCGTGGCTCGAGCGCGCCGACCAGCGCCCCGCCTACGAGGATCTGCGCACCGTGCTGAAGTTCCTGCAGTGGCAGGACCCGGCGCGCGCGAACCAGCGCTGGGTGCTGAAGACCCCGGGGCATCTCGCCGCGCTCGACGCGCTGTTCGCCGTGTTTCCGCAGGCGCAGCTCATCCTGATGCACCGGGATCCGCTGCAGACCGTGCCTTCGTACTGCAGCATGGTCGTGGCATTGCACGAACTCGCCACGGCACAGGCGGACCGCGTGACGGTCGGCCGGTTTACCGCGCAACGCTGGGCAGGATTGCTCGGGCGCCTCACGAGCTTCCGCGACTCGGTCGGCGAGAAGCGTTTCATCGATGTCGCCTATGAAGATCTCGTCCGGGATCCGCTCGCGCAATGGCGGCGCGTGCTGGCGCGCCTCGGCGAACCCACCGGGCCCGAAGCCGGGCGCGCGGCGGCGCAGTGGCTGGCGGACAACGGGCGCGACAAGCGTGCGCCCCACCACTACACGCAGGAGGAGTTCGGCCTCACGCGAGCCGAACTCGAGCGCTGGTTTGCGCCGTATCGCAGCCGGTTCATCCGCCCGTCCGCCAGCCAGTGACACGAGTGTTTGCGGATGCACGACCTATGACACCGGCGGCGCACCGCGCTCATCGACGAGGAACAGGCGCGTCTTGCTGCGCAGGATGCCGCGCACCAGGGGCACGTGCCGTGTTTCGTAGTAGCGCATGAACTCGTCGCGCGGCAGGTCAGGCCGGGCCTTGAGCAGCGCGATGGCCTTGATCATCGCGCGCCCTCCTTTTCGACCATCGCTCGCACCCGCGCGCGCAATTCATTCTTCCTGACCTTGCCGGACGCATTGCGCGGCAGCTCGGGCAGGATCTCGAGGCGTTCGGGCGTCTTCTGTTTCGCGAGACCCGAGCGGGCGAAATGCTCGCGCATCTCTTCCATCGAGATGGATTGCCCGGGCTGGAGTTCGACGCACACGCAGACTTTCTCGCCGTAGATCCGGTCCGGCATCGCCACCGCCGCGGCGGCGCGCACCGCCGGGTGGCGGGCGAGCGTCTCCTCGACCTCGACCGAGGAAATATTCTCGCCACCGCGGATGATGATGTCCTTTTTCCGGTCTGTGATCGTGAGGAAACCCCCGGCATCGAGCCGGCCGATGTCGCCCGACCTGAGCCAGCCGCCGGGCGCGAAGCTGTCGCGATCGAGCTCGGCATCGAGGTAGCCGACGAACATCTCCGGGCCGCGGGTGAGGATCTCGCCCTCGCGCCCGAACGGCAGGTCGCGCCCCGCGTCATCGACGATGCGCACTTCATTGCCCTCGTCGAGCCTGCCGTCGGTATGCGCGCGCTTCTCGAAGGGCAGCTCGGGGTCGAAGCTCGTCACGGTGGGATGCTCGGTCGAGCCGTAGACGCGCGCGCCCGGGAAGCCCTGGTCGTCGGCGAGCTGCACGAGTTCGGGTGTCATGCCCTGGCCGCCGAGGCTGAACGATTCGAGGGAGGAAATATCGAACCCGTGTTTCGCGGCCATCTCGATCAGCGAAAAGAGGAAGATCGGCGTGCCGCCGCCCGCCTTGATCCGGTGGCGCTGCACGAGTTCGGCGGCGAACTGCGCGTCCCACTGGTCGAGGAACACCATGGGCGCGCCAAAGATCGAGGGGCGGAACATGTAGGTGTAGCCGGTGTAATGCCCCGCCGGAAGGTTCGCGAGGTACAGGCCGCGATTGCGGTAGCTCGGCCGGCCCCACTCGCGCAGCAGGCTGTGATGCGTGTGCTGCACGCCCTTCGGCGCCGACGTGGTACCCGAGGTGTACATGAGCAGGCTCACGGCATCCGGGTCGCTCGCGACCGGTTCGAAACCGCTCCTCGCCCTGGATTCGAGCTGCTCCCAGGACGACACGCCGGGCGGCGCACCGTCACCGACCACGACGATGTCCTGGAGGGTCGGCAAGGTGCGGAGCGAGGCGTGGCGCGCGAGATAGTCGGCCTTGCGCCACTTCACGGGGCTGAAGTAGAGCCTCGCCTTCGACTGGCGCAGGATGAACTCGACCTCGGCTGCACCGTAGATGCTGACGATCGGCAGCACGATCGCGCCGAGGTGCATCAGTGCGAGATAGAGCACCGTGGTTTCGTACCAGGTGGGCAGCTGCACGGCCACGACGTCGCCGCGGCCCACGCCGAGCTGCCGCAAGCCCGCCGCAATGCGCAGGCTGTGCGCGTAGAGTTCGCGATTCGTCGTACGCCGGGGATGCTTCTCGGCGTAGTAGATCGATTCGACCTCGGGGTGGCGGCGCACACCCTCGAGGAGGCACTGCGGAATCGATTGCCCCGGGTGATAGCCGAGCCGGCGCCACTCCTCGCGGAGCCTGCCGCGGTCGGCCGCGATGTCCGTCAGTTCCATGGCCATCTACGACCCCCGGGGAAGCGCGAAGGCGACGACGTAGTCACCCGTGCGCGTATTGAACGCGGCCATGCCGCCTGCCGCAATCACCACCATCTGCCGCCCGCTGTCGCTCTCGCAGGTCATCGGCGTGGCCTGGCCGCCCGCGGGCAGGCGGCCTTCCCAGAGCCACTCGCCGCTGTCGGTATCGAACGCACGCAGGTATGCGTCCTGCGAGGCCGCGACGAATGTCAGCCCGCCGGCGGTCGTGATCGCCCCGCCGGCGCCGGGCGGGCCAAACGGCAGCTTCAGGCCGAGGCGCATCCCGAGCGGGCCGCTGTCCTCGGCGGTACCCAGCGGGTGGTGCCAGACGAGTTGTCCAGTCACGAGATCCACTCCGGAGAGCATGCCGTAGGGCGGCTGCTGGCAAGGCACGCCGAGTGGCGAGAAAAATACCTGCACGTCGGCGCCGAAAGGCGTGTTCTCCTGCGGCACGGCGCCGCCCACGAACTCGGTGCTGCCGGCGCGGCGCGCCCGAAGTCCGCGCGCTTCGACTTCCGCGCGGGTGAGCAGGCGGTCGTAATTGGCCATGCGATTGGAGGTGGCCACCATGATGTGCCGGTCGGGGTCGACGCTGACACTCCCCCAGTTGTGGCCGCCGAAGAAGCCGGGGAACCGCACGGCCCACCGCAGTCCGGGCGGCGTGAACTCGCCGTCATAGCGGGCCTGCCGGAAGCGGATGCGGCACCACAACTGATCGAGCGGAGTCACGCCCCACATGCGCTGCTCGGTGAGATCGGGACCGCGAAACGAGGGCATGCCCGTCGACCAGGGCTGGGTTTTCGAGAGTCGCTCGCCCACGGCGGCGCCTGCCTGCGGCGCCGGACGCTCCTCGACGGGCTTGATGGGCTCGCCGGTCACCCGGTCGAGCACGAAGATCTCGCCGCGCTTGGTTGGTTGCAGCAGCGCCTTGCGCACGCCGTGCTCCGTCGGCAGATCCACCAGGGTCGGCTGGGATGCCACGTCGTAATCCCAGACATCATGGTGCACGGTCTGGAACGACCAGCGGACCTGGCCAGTCCCGGCATCGATCGCCACGACCGACGACGAGTATCGATCGTCGAAACTGCGGCGTTGCGCGCCGTAGTAGTCCGGCGTCGCATTGCCGGTCGGCGCAAAGACGAGGCCGAGCTCGTCATCGGCGCTCATCGGCGCCCAGGAATTCGGCGTCGCGCGCGTGTAGTGCTCGCCGGCCGGCGGCTCGCCCTGCCGGTCGGGGCGGCCCATGTCGAAGGCCCATGCAAGCCGGCCCGTGACCGCATCGAACGCGCGGATCACACCCGAGGGCTCGCCCCAGTACTGGCCATCCGTTACCCAGCCGCCGAGCACGACCTTGCCGCGAACGAGAGTCGGCGCCGAAGTCACGTAGTAATAGCCGCGGATGACGTCGCCCATGCCCGCGAGCAGCGAAACCACTCCATCGACACCGAAATCGCCGCAGGGCTTGCCGTCCTTCGCATCGAGGGCGATGAGACGCGCATCCACGGTGTTGACGTAGACGCGCCCGGCGCACACGCCCGTGGCGCCCGGTACCTTGTAGTAGCCCACGCCGCGGCAGGTGAAGACGAACACATCCGTCGTCTCGACCTGCGCGCGGTAGCGCCAGATCTCGCGACCGGAATCGGCGTCGAGCGCGATCACATCGTTGTAGCCGGTGCACAGGTAGAGCGCACGACCGATTTTCAGCGGTGTCGCCTCGAACGTGACATAGCCCGGCGGCGCAGGTCCCGTGCGGTAGGTCCACGCCACCTCGAGCCTCGCGACATTGGCTTTGGTGATCTGCGCAGCCTTGCTGAAGCGTGTACCCGCGGCGTCGCCGCCGTAGTGCCGCCAGGCGTCGGCCTCCGCGCCCGCACCGGATGTTTCGGGCGTCCGCGTCGCGCTGCGCGGTGCACGCATGCCGGCCTGATAGGCGGGATCGGCCTGTGGCGCCGGGCCCGTGGCACGCCATGCCCAGCCGGTCAGCACGGCCAGCCCTGCGGCGCCGACCAGCATCAGCGACGATCTCGCGGCACGCGGCAGACGCGAGGGCATCGGACGCGGCGCGAGTGGCGTGAGTCCACGCCGTGCAATGGGCAGCAACAGCCACGCACCGAACCCGAGCAGCAGGCCGAGACGCGGCGCGAGCGCCCACGCATCGAAACCCGCTTCCCGAATCGCCCAGGCCACCGTCCCGAAGAGCGTGGCTGCGTAGAGGTATACGCCGCTGCGGCGCCGGCGCCACAGCAATAGGGCGCTTGCAAGGAGCAGCAGGCCGGCGACGAGATAGTAGGCCGAGCCACCGAGCTGCAGCAGCTTCGCGCCGCCCCACGCCAGCGCGACGCCGACGATCGCGAGCAGGAGCGCGAAGACCCGCTGCAGCACCGTGGCCATCATGAGTCCCCGCCTCGCAGCGCGCCGGGTGGCGTCTCGTACGCATCGAACGTCAGCGACGTCAGGTTGCCGATCGCCGCGTCGATCGCCGGGATGTCGAGCGTCGCGTCGGGCGCCACCGGCCAGAGGGAGATGAGCGCGTGCAGGGGCAGGTCTCCCGCCGGCGGATCGACAGCGAGATCGAGGGTCGCGCGCACGATCGAGTGCTCGTTGCGGCGTACCAGTTCTTCGCCGAAGCCGATCATCCGGGCCTCGAACACGGCGGGAGGGACCGATGTCATCCGGCGTACCGCCAGTCCGTGCTTGCGGGTCATGCCGGGTTCGACCGCCCGGGCAGGTCCGAACAACAGCCGCTCGCCGACTGCACAGGAGGACATGCGCGCGCGGTCCATGAATCTCGCTTCGTCGTCGTGCAGTACCTGGCCTTCGGGCGAGGCAAGCCACGCGCGAATGCCGGCAATCGCGTCGGGCCCGTCGAACCAGAATTCACCCAGGCAGTCGTACCGCGGTTCCTGCGGCTCGCCATGTACGACGTAGTTGCGCACGTATTTGGTGAATACACGGATGTACCGCAGCGCGAGCGGCACATGCTGCGTCTCGTAGTAGTCGCGAAAGGCGCACCGGGAAAGATCCGCCCTGCGGGGATTGAATCCCAGCGTCTTCACCGCGAGCCGCCGTCCTTCAGGCTCGCGAATTTCACGACGCGACAGACCGGTTGCGGATGGCATTCGGCCTGCACCCAGCGCAACAGCATCGAGCCCTGTCCGTGACCGGCCGTATAGAGGAAGTTCGGCAGCCCCGGATCCTCGTGCGCGACGACCACACGCACCGAGCCGTCGGCCTGCCGACGCGCCGTGTGGCTGTTCACGTGCACCGGCAGATAACGGTAGTCGAGGGATTCCATCCAGTGATTGTCGAGCTGCAGGTTCCAGTGCTTGCAGCCCGGCACCTCGGTCTCGATGACGAGCGCCTCGTCCGGCGCGAGACGCCAGTAGCCGTGCAGGTAGTAGATGTTCGGGTCGCCGCCGGCCCGCTGGAACATCTGCTGGTCCCAGGGCAGCAGTTCGTTCGGGCGACTCTGGAACAGCTGCACCCAGTCCGCGAAGGTGTGCGCCGTACCTTTCACGAAACCTGATACCGCCGAAAGACTGCGATCGAGCCGCTCGGCCGAGAGGGGTCGCGGCCATTTCGGCCCGCCGATGCAATCGATCGCGAGTTCCGCGGGCTTCTCGCGGCTCCTGTCGAAGAAGGTCTGGCGCACGATGACGAGGTTCGTCTGCGCGCTGATCGGCAACCAGTTTGCGGACTTGCGCGTCTCGCTGAGCACGATCTCGAACGTGCCGTCGGGGTTGATCGCCAGATCGCCGCCTTCGAGCTGGCCGGTCTCCGTCATCGTGCCATCGATGGCATAGCGATTGATGCGACTGCCGAAGGACAGGTAGTGCACGCTGCCGCGGCGGCCGTGGATGCGGTACTCGTGGCGCCCGTCGATGGCCGCGTTCAGATACAGGTTGTCGGGGTTGTCCGCGCCGATCTTGGCGGTGGCGTGGGACGCGCTGCAGAAGGCCGGGAACTCGGGGTCCGCGCACTCGAACAGCATCTCGAGGCCGATACGCGTGAGCCGCGTGAGATAACGCCAACCCTCGCTGCGATCGATCTCGGTGGCCGGCGCCTCCGGCCGCAGGATGGTCTGGCCCGCCGACTTCAAGCTGTTGCAGAACTCATTCCAGGCCTTGCCTGACAGCACGCGCTCGATCGAATCGGACATGGCCGGCGCCCTCGATCCACCCCTGAGCCCCCGATGGGACCACAGGCCAGGGGTACCGCCATCGTCCAAATTGAGGGGGTGACGCGAAACCGGTCCTGGAGCCTGTGCGCTCGTCGCATGCGGCATAATCGTGCCGATGCAGCTCGCCGTCGTCCCGGTTACACCGTTCCAGCAGAATTGTTCCGTACTCTGGTGCGAACGCACGCGCGACGCCGCCATCGTCGATCCGGGCGGCGACGTCGAGCGGGTGCTCGCGGTGGTGGACGGGCACCAACTGAACCTCAAGAAGATCCTGCTGACGCACGGCCACCTCGACCATGCGGCGGCGACCGCCGGGCTCGCACGCCGCTTCGGGCTGCCGATCGAAGGGCCGCATCATGGCGACGCCTGGTGGATCGAGGGCCTGCCCTCGCAGGCGGCGAGTTTCGGGTTTCCGCCGGCGGAATCGTTCACGCCGTCGCGCTGGCTCGAACACGGCGATCGCGTGCAACTCGGCGAGGGCGAACTCGAGGTCCTGCACTGCCCCGGGCATACGCCGGGCCACGTCGTGCTCTACAGCCGGGCCGATCGGCTCGCGCTCGTCGGCGATGTGTTGTTCCAGGGCTCCATCGGCCGTACCGACTTTCCGGGCGGCCATCACGAGACGCTCATCCACTCGATCCGCGAGCGGCTCTTCCCGCTCGGCGACGACGTGCGCTTCCTGCCCGGCCACGGACCGATGTCCACGTTCGGCGCGGAGCGGCGCGCGAACCCGTTCGTCGCGGATCACCTCTTCGGCTGAAGCCGCACGTCGACGCGCTCGATGCGGCCACCCGCAAACGGAAAGCCCGGCGCAGCGTCTTGCGGATAGCGTCCCGCCGACGAGCCCGAATCGATGCCGACGTCGAACGTCTCGTCGATCGTGAAGAAGGCCGGTGGCGTCACGGCGAGATGCCCTTGCCCGAGCGTTGCACCGTCGAGCGCGAGCCGCACTGTCGCCCCTTTGCCGAAGCCGCCGCCGTCGTAATCGAAATCCACTTGCAGGACGTGACGCCCGGTGCCGAGTGCGTTCGCTCCAGCAAGCTCGACCGTGCCGGCCTCGAACGCCCGATAGCGAAATGCCGGCTTGCCGTCGCCGTCGATATACAGCGACCAGCCCGCGGGCGCGCCACCCATCGTGGCGATGACACCGCGCGCTCCCGAGGTACCCACCTCTATGGCGGCCGAGAGGCTCCAGGATCGATTGAAGACGTTCGGCGCCTCTTTTTCCGGGATGCCAACTGCGCCGGGGTAGTAGGTGAACTCCGTGCGTCCGCCCGTCAAGCTCGGCAGCTTGGCATTCAGCGTCAGGCCGCGCAGCGGCAAGACCTGGTTGCGTTCGGCCTCACGCAGGAACAGGGCTTGCAGCTCCTGCAGCCGCGCCGGCTCGCGTGCCGCCAGGTCGTGCGCCTGTGAGAAATCGCGACGCAGGTCATAGAGCTCCCAGTGGTCTGCCTCGAACGGCTTGTCCGAACGCGAGATGACCTGCCACGGCAATCGTGCGTGAAAGGCCGAGGCCATCCAGCCGTCGTGGTAGATCGCCCGGTGACCGTAGATCTCGAAATACTGCGTCGTGTGGCGCTCGGGTGCCCGCGCGTCGACGAAGGTGTACAGGAGACTCGTGCCGTCGATGCGCTTCTGGCGAATCCCTTCGAACGCGGCCGGGGCCTCGATCCCGGCGGCCTCCAGTACCGTGGGCAGGATGTCGTTGACGTGTCCGAACTGACTTCGCAGGCCACCGCGGTCGACGATGCGCTTCGGCCACGCCACGACCATCGGATTGCGTGTGCCGCCGAGGTGCGAGGCCACCGTCTTTGTCCATTGAAACGGGGTATCCATCGCCCACGCCCAGGCTGCCGGATAGTGTGCGTACGTGTCGGGCCCTCCCAGGCTGTCGAGATGCGCGAGCAGGCGCGCCCGCTCCTCGGGTAGTCCCTGGATCGCGCCCATGTAGTTGATGCTGCCGAGCAGCCCCCCTTCGGCCGAGCCGCCATTGTCGCCGACGATATAGATGAACAGCGTGTTCGCGAACTCGCCGCCGTCCTGCAGTGCCTGCACGATGCGCCCGACCTGCGCGTCCGTGTGTGCGAGAAAGCCCGCGTACACTTCCATCAGTCGCGCGGCGATTTTCCGGTCGTCGGCGCCCAGGCTCTCCCATGCGGGCAAGCCCGGCGGGCGCGGCGTGAGTACCGCATTCACCGGCACGACGCCGAGCGCCTTCTGCCGCGCGAGAGTCTCCTCGCGCTCCCTGTCCCACCCCTGGTCGAAGCGACCACGGTAGCGTTCGATCCACGCCGCGGGCACCTGCAATGGCGCGTGTGTCGCACCCGGCGCGAAGTAGAGGAAGAACGGCTTGTCGGGGGTTACCGAGTGCTGTGCGCGCAGCCACTCGATCGCCCGTGTGGCGAGATCTTCGGTGAGGTGATAGCCCGGTCCCGCCGGCCGCAACACCGGCGTCGTGCCTTCGAACAGCGTCGGCTCGAACTGGTCGGTCTCCCCGCCGAGGAAGCCGTAGAACTTCTCGAACCCCTGCCCCGTCGGCCAGCGGTCGAACGGCCCGGATTGCGAGATCTCCCAGTCGGGCGTCTGGTGCCACTTGCCGAACGCAGCAGTGTTGTAGCCATTGGCCCGCAGGATCTCGGCCAGGGTTGCCGCATCGCGCGCGTGCACGCCGTTGTAGCCGGGCCGTTCGTCGGCCGTGTTCATCACCGCGCCGATACCGACCGCGTGTGCATTGCGGCCCGAGAGCAGCGCCGCGCGTGTCGGCGAGCAGATCGCCGTCGTGTGAAAACGGTTGTACCTCAGCCCCTCTTGCGCCAGTGCATCGAGCGTCGGCGTTTGCGCCACGCCACCGAACGTGCTCGCCGCCCCGAATCCCACGTCGTCGAGCAGCACGATCACGACATTGGGCGCGCCCGAGGGCGCGCGTGCCTGCAGTGGCGGCACGGGCAGCGCGGGCAACGCGCCTGCCGCCCCACCCTGCGCCTGCGCACCCGCGGCAGGCAGGGCGATCAGGGCCAGGACGGCGAGCCCATACGTGCGAAACTTTCGGTACGGCATTGGCCCTCGTTGTTCAATGCCGCGCGGGCGGCGCGGACGCCGCGGGGCGCTGCTCCACCGTGAGCTTGTGGATCTCGCCTGTGAAGCGTCCCTCGTCCACATAGTCGCCCGAGACCGGCGTGTCGCCATCGAAGCCGACGTCGAAGGTATCGGTCATTTCGACGGTGCGGACGATGGTGCGCTCGATGCGCCCCTGTCCCACCTCCCGCCCGTCGATGCTGATGCGCATGAGCCCGCCACGGCCGATGCCTTCCGAGGCGAACTCATAACGCACGATCGAAGCGCCCGGGGGCACCGCAGCGTCGCCCGCGACCCGAAAGATGCGATCGGGGCGATTCGCGCCGGCCATCGTCACGACGGGATACCCGTCGTGCAGGTAGAAGCTCCAGCCTGCGAACTTGCCGCCGAGTGCGGCGAGGACACCGCGTGCCGTGTCATGGCCTGACCCGATTTCCGCAGTGAGAGTGAAGGACCCTCGCAACGAGGGCGCGAGATCAGCCGGCACACTCACACCCTTGCCCCGGTAGACATAGGAAGATCGCGGTTTCGGGCCGAGTGCGACCGCAGCGGCGAAACGCGCGAGGTTGAGCCGGTCGTCGAGCGGGTAGACGTTGTTGCGGCGTGCCTCCTGTTCGAACAACGCCCGCAGCTCCGCGAGTTTCCCCGGGTATTGCGTTGCGAGGTTGTGAGCCTGCGAGAAATCGTGATCGAGATCGTAGAGCTCCCAGTCGTAATCGGCCGGTGTCGCCTTGACCGCAAGCGGCTCTCGCAACCACGTGACGCGCGTCGGTGTCGTCGAGGCCATCCATCCGTCGTGATAGATCGCCCGGTTGCCCATCATCTCGAAATACTGCGTCGTATGCCGCCCGGGTACATCCGCCGAGGCGAAGCTGTAGACCATGCTGACGCCGTCGACCCGCTGCTGATTGATCCCATTCACCACCTGCGGCTGCGGCAGCCCCGCCGCCTCGAGGATAGTCGGGGCAATGTCGACGACGTGATGGAACTGGCCGCGTAGTCCCCGCGCCGCGATGTGTGCCGGCCAGGACACCACGAGCCCGTTGCGGGTACCACCGAGATGGGACGCGATCTGCTTCGTCCAGCGCAGAGGCGTGTTCGTCGCCCAGGCCCAGCCGGCGGCCCAGTTCTCGACCGTTTCGGGGCCGCCGAGTTCGTCGATCATCGCGAGCAGTTCGCTTTCTGTTTCGTCGACACCGTTGGCAAAACCACCCATGGGATTGGTGTGCCCGAAGACTCCGCCTTCGGCAGAGGCACCGTTGTCGCCTTCGATGAAGATCACGAGCGTGTTGTCGAGTTCACCGATGCGCGCGAGCTCGTCGATGAGTCGCCCGAACTCATGGTCCTGGTAGGCGAGCATCGCCGCGTAGACTTCCATCATGCGCGCTGTGACACGCTTGAGCCCCGGCGAGACCGTATCCCAGGCGGGAACCCCGGGCGGCCGCGGCGTGAGCAGCGTGTTCGCCGGCACGATACCGAGACTCTTCTGCCGGGCGAAGATCTCCTCGCGCAGCCGATCCCAGCCCTGGTCGAACCGCCCCTTGAACTTCGCGATCCACTCCTTCGGCGCCTGGTGCGGTGCGTGCGCCGTCCCCGGCGCGTAATAGATGAAGAACGGCCTTCCGGGCGCACCGGCCTGCTGGTTGTGCACCCAGCGGATCGCGTCGTCCGCGAGGGCCCGGTCGAGCATCTCGCCGGGTGGCGCCGCAATGCGCGTCGTGCCGCGATACAGCGCCGGTATGAACTGATTGGTCTCGGCGGCAACGAAGCCGTAGAAGTAATCGAACCCGAGGCCCAACGGCCACTGGTCGAAGGGACCCGCTTCCGAGTTGGCCCCCGGCTGCACGTTGTGGTGCTTGCCGAACATCGCGGTGCTGTAACCGTTCTGCTTCAGTACTTCGGCGACCGTGGCCGCACTCTTCGGGATGATGCCGGAGTAACCCGGGTACCCTGCCGCGAGATCCGTCACGACGCCGCTGCCCACGGCATGATGATTGCGCCCGGTGAGGAGCGCCGCGCGCGTCGGGGAGCACATCGCCGTCGTGTGAAAGCGGTTGTACCTGAGGCCGGCGGCGGCGAGCTGGTCGAGGTTCGGTGTGGGAATGGGGCCCCCGTAGGTGGAAGACGCCGCGAACCCGACGTCGTCGGTCATCACCAGCAGCACGTTCGGCGCGCCCTCGGGGGCGCGCACAAGTTGCGGCGCAGCAGGTGTCGAATCGGCGTAGGTGCGCCCGATCGTGCCGGTAAAGGGCGCCGGCGGTTTGGGCAGGACAACTTCGTGGCGCTCCTGCGCCAAGCCAGGTGGTGCAGCGAGGCTCGCCAGCGAGAACGCCGCGGCCAGTACCTTGCCCATGTTGCGCATCGTCCCGTCCCTCCGGCTGGACGCCGACCCGGCCCGAACCCGAGCGATCGTAACATCGTGCCGGCTTCTTCCGCGACGATTGACAAGCTCCGGCAGAGGTGAGAATTTGAATCCGGATTCAAACTCAGGGGCTCCGAGGCCGACACCGCCGGCCCGGTCATGCAGGGGGGCGTACAAGTGAACGTGGACAAGATGACGCGCGTACTCGGCGCGGTCGCAGCATCGGCGTGTGTGGCGTTTCCGGTACAGACAGCCCGAGCGCAAGAACCGCCGGCGGACATGACGTTGCAGGAAGTGGTCGTCACGGCGCAGAAGCGCGAGGAAAAACTCCAGGACGTGCCGATTTCGATCACGGCCGTCTCCAGCGAGCAACTCGAGCAGCGCGGCGTGGACAGTCTCGCCGGGTTGAATTCCATCGCGCCGAACGTGATGGTCCGGCAGAGCCCGGGCTCGAAGCTGATCTCGGTAGTGAGCATCCGCGGCAGCGTGGCCGGCCAGCCGGCGATCTGGTTCGACCCCCCGGTCGGGCTGTACCTGAACGGCGTCTACCTCGGCAAATCCCAGGGCAGCGTGTTCGACGTCGTAGACATCGAGCGGGTCGAGGTGCTGCGCGGGCCGCAGGGCACGCTCTTCGGCAGGAACACCGAGGGCGGGGCCATCAATTTCATCACCCGGCAGCCTTCGGGCGAGTTCCGCGGCAAGTTCGGAATCGAGGTGGGTAACTTCGATCGCCGGGTGACGAAGTTGAACCTCGACCTTCCGCGTTTTGGCATCGCGAGCGCGAGCCTCGGCGCCCGCAAGGAAGAGCGCGACGGCTGGGCGAAGAACCTCACGGGCCCCGACATGGGCGCGATAGACAGCGAGGCGGCGCGCGCATCGTTGAAGCTCGACTTCTCCGACCGCTTCGCGGCGACCTACGACTTCGATTACTCGCGGAGCCGTAACACACCGAGCCCCACCACTCTCCTCGCGACCAATGGTTGGGGTGGCACCTTCCCCAGCATGCTCGGCCCCGCCTTCGCGCCGGTCTTCGGACCGGCCGCAGCATTACAGCTCACGACGGCCATCGAGAACGCGATAGTTCCCTACCTCACGAGTTCGCGCCCGGACACGGTGAGCACCAACGGCGGGCCGATTGCCGAAGCGGGCAAGACCAACGCCCATTCGCTCACGCTCGACTGGCAGGTGGGCGATCGTGACCAGCTCAAGTACATCGGCGCGCGGCGCCTCATGCGCTACGGCGACCGCCAGGACATCGACGGCACGCCGCTCGCTGCGATCCCGACAGGGTTGGCGGCACCATTCCCTGCCTTCTGGGGCATGAGCGCCTACTACCAGCGCACGACGGAGTACGAGCAGGACTCGCACGAGCTGCAGTGGGTCGGGGATCGCGACCGCTTCAATTACGTCGTCGGCCTCTATTATTTCAAGGACGACGGCCAGACCACGGGCGCACAGTCGTTTACGCTGTTTGGCCAACCACCGCAGAGTCAATCCTATGCGACGAGCACTCGATCGAAGGCTGTCTTCGCCCAGGGCGACTACCGCATCACCGATCGATGGACGGCGACACTCGGTTTGCGCTACACGGAAGAGGAGAAGGCCGGCTGGTCGCACCGTTACCGCACGAACGGACTGAACGGTCCGCCGCTCGCCGACATCCTGCCGTTCACGGCCTACAGCGCGGACTTCAGCGGAACGACTCCGATGGCATCGATCTCCTTCAAGCCGAGCGGAAATCTCAACTTCTATGCGCGTGTGGCGAAGGGATTCAAGAGCGGCGGGTTCAGCGCGGAATTATCCACTCCGGATGTCAGCACGCCGTTCCAGCCGCAGACTTCTGTCTCCACCGAGGTCGGCGTGAAGTCGACGCTGCTCGACGGGCGGGCGCGCCTGAATGTCGCGCTTTACAACACCGACATCAGCGACCAGCAACTCACGCAACTGCTGCCCGGCACGACCCAGTCGCGTGTCACGAACGCGGGTGAGTCCACCTATCGTGGCGTGGAAGTCGAAGCGGCTCTCCTGGTCGCAGACGGCTGGCAGGTACAGCTCAGCTACGGCTACCTCGACGCCAAGTACGACAAGTACCTCGACAACCCGATCATCTGCCAGACGATCCCGGGCTTCGGCCAGTTGTGTCGGGCCGATTCCACACGCATCATCGACACCGCCTCGAACCGCCTGCCGCCCAATGCGCCCGAACACACGCTCAACCTGAACCTCGACGGACGCCTGGCGCGCGGCGCATGGGGCGAGTTGCGGGCGCTACTCGACTACAGCTACACGGCGAAGACCTATCTGTATGCGGTGAACGAATCGCACACGGCGCCGAACATCGGCGGGCAGTACTGGGCAGACATGGACGGTATCCCGGCGGAGAAGAATCTCAATGCGCGACTGCTGCTCGCGGGTGTGCCGGCGGGTCCGGGCACGCTCGATGTCTCGCTCTGGGGCCGCAATCTCACGGATGACGACGCACTGCTGGCAGGGATCGATTTCGGCATGTTCCGCACGGCCAACTGGCGCGAACCGCGCACCTACATGGTGACAGCGACGTACAACTGGTAGGCGGCCATCCGGCAACCGGTGCACCCTGGGTGGTCGAGCGTCGTCGCCGCCGGCGGCGACGCTCACGCCTTCAGTGAGTCGCGTCCCACGCCTCGCGAGTGATGATGACCAGTTCGCGGAACGTTCCCCGCGTTTCCCATGTGCCGGTGAACCCCTGCGGGATCATGAGGAAATCGCCCACATGGTACTCGCGGGCCTGTCCATTCTCGTCCATCAGGACCAGGCTGCCGGCAAGCACATGAATGAACTCGTTGTAGGGCATGCCCTTGCCGCGCAGCGCCAGTTTCACAGGCTGCTCCTCATACACGACCACCACGATGTCCTCGCCGAGATGCACTACCGATCTGCGCGGCCGGGAGACGCCGCTCATCAGAACACTCTTCGGCACAGGCGGGACATCGCTCAAGCCGTGACCCGCGAGGATCGCTGGATCGAGCTTCCAGGGAAGTGGTGTGGCGGCCGGCGACGGATCCGGCGGCTGTGCGGCCGCCGGCATCACCGCAAGCACCCACGCGATCGTCAAGGCTGCGATCATCGTCGATTTCATATGCTTTGCCTCACGCGCATGTTGCTGTCGTGAGAGCTAGTATCACGCGGATACGCGCGCCGACAAGCCGGAGAGTGCGGTCGACACTGAAGCTGGTCGGCGTGCTCGCGCTCGCTGCCGGCCTCGCGATCCTGGTGGGTCATCTTTTGACCGGGCGTACAGCGCGAGAGTCTGATCGGGCTGCGGAGCCCGCCGCACACCCTGTCGGCAGCGCGGCCTGCGCCGGTTGCCACACTGACGCGTACCGGCGCTGGCAGGATTCACAGCACGCTCATGCGATGCAGATTGCAAACTCGCAGGCCGCGCTGGGCGACTTTTCCGGCGCGAAATTCTCCGACGGCGGAGTCGACTGGACCTTCTTCCAGCGCGACGGCCGGCTGTTCACCCATGCGGAAGGCCCACAGGGCGCGAACGCCGATTTCGAAATCGACTACACGTTCGGCGTCGATCCCCTTCAACAATACCTCGTCCGCTTGCCGGGCGGTCGCCTGCAGGCGCTGACCGTCGCGTGGGACAGCCGTCCCCGCACCGGTGGCGGCCAGCGCTGGTTCTCGTTGTATCCAGACGAACTCCTGCGGCCCGACGATCGCCTGCACTGGACCGGCATCGACCAGAACTGGGATCACATGTGCGCCGACTGCCATTCCACCGGCGTACGCAAGAATTACGACGCGACCACCAGCGTGTTCGACACGACATGGTCCGAGATCGTGGTCGGCTGCGAGGCCTGCCATGGTCCCGGGTCGCGGCACCTCGCGTGGGCCGCGAAGCCCGATGGCGACTCGCGCAAAGGTCTCACGGTGGCGCTCAATGAGCGCCGCGGCATCGCGTGGCTGCCGGATGCGCTATCCGGCAACGCCACGCGGAGCGCGCCCCGCACGAGCGAACGCGAGATCGGGGTGTGTGCCCAGTGTCACGCGCGGCGCTCGCAGATTGCGCCGGGCTACGTGCCCGGCGCCGCCTTCCTGGATTTCTACGCGCCCGACCTGCTGACGGAGCCCCTCTACCATGTCGATGGCCAGCAGTACGAAGAGGTTTACACGTGGGGCTCGTTCTTGCAGAGCCGCATGTACGCGCGCGGAGTGAGTTGCAGTGATTGCCACGAACCGCACAGCCAGAAACTGCGCGCCGAGGGCAACGCCGTGTGCGCTGGCTGCCACGCGCCACGCAAGTACGACAACCCCGCACACCACTTCCACGCGGCCGGCACACCGGCGAGCCAATGCGTGTCCTGCCACATGCCGGCGACCACCTACATGCAGATCGACCCGCGTCACGATCACAGCCTGCGCGTGCCCAGGCCCGATCGCACCATGACGTTGGGCACGCCGAATGCCTGCAATGCCTGTCATGCCGATCGACCGCCTTCGTGGGCGGATGCGACGCTCGTGCGCTGGCTCGGCCGTCGCCCCGGCGGGTTCCAGCAGTTCGCCGAGGCGTTCGCGAGGGCGCGCGGCAACCCGGCCCGCGCCCCGGAGGAACTGGCGAGCATCGCCCGGGACCGGGCCCAGCCGACGATCGTGCGTGCCACGGCGCTGGAGGTCCTGGCCCCTGCGCGCAGCGACGCCGCTGAACAGGTCATCCTGGAAGCCGTTCGCGACGAGAAGGCGCTGGTCCGCTGGCGAGCCACGGCAGCACTCGAAACGCTCCCTCCCGAGCGCGCACTCGCCGCCGGTGGCGCGCTGCTCGAGGACCCCGTCAGGGTCGTGCGAATCGAGGCGGCCCGCGTGCTCGCGCCGTTGGCCCGCACCTTTCCGGAACTTATTGCGCCGCAAGACCTGCAGCAGGCCACGGATGAACTGCGCGCATCGCTGCGCTTCAACGCGGATCGACCCGAAGCGCGTGTCGCGCTGGCGACATTCGAGGGCGATCTCGGCAACTTCGCTGCGGCCGAAGAGGAGTTCGTCGCCGCACTGCGAATCGATCGCGCGTACGTGCCGGCCTATGTTAATCAGGCTGAAATGCAGCGGCTCCTCGGACGCGAGGATCTCGCGGAGCAGATCTTGCGCGATGGACTGGCGGTTGCAGACCGCAGCGCGCCGCTGCATCACGCGCTCGGTTTGACCCTGATACGCCTGCAACAGCAGCACGCCGGAGTCGGGGAACTTGGCGCCGCCACGCGATTCGATCCGAAGAATGCAAGATACGCCTACGTGTACGCGGTCGGACTGAATGCGATCGGCAACTCGTCAGGGGCGATTCGGGAGGTTGAGCGCGCACTGCGCCTCGCTCCCGAGGATCGCGATCTGCTGCGGGCGGCTGCGCTGTTCCACCGCGACCAGCGCGACCTCCCGGGTGCGCTGCGCTTCGCGAAGCGTTGGGCGGAAGCGTACCCGCAAGATGCCGAGGCACGGGCTCTCGTGGAGGAGCTGACGATGCGTCTCCGGGAGTGACGAGCCAGTGGTTAGCCCACCTCGGCCTTGACGGCAAAGCGGTCGATGTAGAAGCGGAACCGCTCGCGGAGTCGCAGCGGATCGACGTCGAAATCCCGTCGCAGGTCGTAGATCACCTGCCCCTCCTTGCCGCGCGGATGTTCCGCGATGTAGCCCGTCAGTTGCCCGCGCGCCGTCGCGTCGAGCTCGAGGCCGGCCCTGGCGTAGACCCGTGCCATCGTGCCCCACTGGTCGCCCATAAACATGTGGAACGGCGAGTCGACGCTGCGCCCGGCCGGTACCAGCCCCCGATCGCGAACGCAGGCGCGCAGCAGGTGCTCGATGCGATCGCTCCAGTACTCGAACAATGCCGGGAGCGCGACGTGGCGGCGGTTCATGCGCTGCGTATAGGCCTGCATCGTGACTGTCGACTGAATCACCGCCACCGGGTCTCGATGCGTGAACACGACGGTCGCATCGGGGAACGTCTTCATCAGCACCGGCAACTGTTCGAGGTGCTGCGGGCACTTCAGCACCCAGCGCTTGCGCTCACCGCGCCGCCACTGCAGCAGCCGCAGCACGTTCTTCATGTACGCATAGTGCGGCGCCTGGTCGTGCGCGTAGTAGTGGTCCCGCCAGGCGGGTGTCAGCCCCAGCCATTCGAAGTTGTAGGAAGCGAAATCCGGTCCCATGAGTTCGAGTTCTTCATGGATGTGCCCGGGGTTCATCGGGTGCATCGCCGCGATGAGCGGCGTCACCTGCTGCATGCCGGCCCAGGCTTGCGCGCAACGGCGAAAGCGCGGATCGCTTTCATCGCCCGGCGCAGGTTCGCCGGGCACCGGCACCGGTTCATAAGATTCCCACAGCTGCAGCGAGTGCAGACGACGATCGCTCGCCAGCAGGTTCACGAGGTGTGTCGTGCCCGAGCGCGGCAGCCCGACGACGATCACCGGCTGCTCGATGGGTTCGGCGAGGATCTCCGGGTGCCGCCTCAGCGTGTCGTGGATCAGCAGGCGATTGCTCGCGTAGCGCACGAGATAGCCCTGCAGCACGGTACGATGGAAGCGCGTGATCTCCGGATCGCTGTCCCAGGCCTCGCGCAGCACACGCAGGCGCCCGCGAAAATCATCCGGGCCGAAATCGGCGAGCCCGGTACGCTGGCATGCGGCGTCCAGGATCGCCGCTTCGCTGAAATCGACCGTGACCGTCTCGCCCCACGCGAGCGCACCGGCCTGCGCCTCGCTCAGGCGGGGC
The DNA here is from genome assembly GCA_050249415.1 of Steroidobacteraceae bacterium. Taxonomy (GTDB): domain Bacteria; phylum Pseudomonadota; class Gammaproteobacteria; order Steroidobacterales; family Steroidobacteraceae; genus CADEFQ01. The sequence goes on along the minus strand of JBFWQO010000008.1, from coordinate 86,801 downwards.
GCCGCGAGATCGTCGATGTGGATGGCATGACCCATGGCGATGGCTCCCGCCGCGTTCAGCGCGGCCCTCGCCCGCTCGCCTCGAGCGCTGCGCGCATGGTCCCGGCGTTGAGGGCGATCAGCTTCTCGCGCGGCATGCGCCGCATCATCTTCACGTACTTGCGATTCTCCGCCCCCGGCACGTGCAGTGGCGTCCTGCCGAGCTGACGCAGCGCCTGCTTCGCCACCTCGGCCGGCGCCATGAGATTCGGCATGAGCTCGGGCTTGAAGCCCTGCAGCGTGATCGCCTCGGTGTCGGTGGCACCGGGCGACAGCACCAGCACCTCGACACCGGTCCCTGCGAGTTCGCCATGCAGGCTCAGGCCGAGGCTGTGCACGAACGCCTTGGTCGCGGCATAGCCCGCCGAGTACGGATAGGGCGCCTCGCCCTCGACGGAGCCGGTGAAGATGATGCCGCCCCTGCCGCGCGAGCGCAGCCGCGGCAGCAGTGCGTGCGCCAGCAGCAGCGGTACGCGCGCATTGACATTGAACATCGCTTCGAGGCGGCCGCGATCGATCGACTCGAACGCACCCTTGAGACCGAAGCCCGCGTTGCTGACGACGAGACCCAGATCCGTGTCGCCGACCGCCGCGACGACGCGATCCACGGCGTCCGGTTCGTCGAGGGCGGCCGGCACCACGACCACCTCGAGCCCCCGCCGGCGGCGCAATTCCGTGGCGAGACTCTCGAGGCGCTCCGCACGGCGCGCGACGAGCAGGAGACTGATGCCCTGGCGCGCGAGCAGGCGCGCGAATTGCTCGCCGATGCCCGATGAAGCACCCGTCACCAGGGCCCAGGGCCCGTATTTCTGCCTGAATTCCCGTTTCCTGGTCATTTCAATACTCCTCGTCAATCGGGGTGGCGTTGCGCGCGTACCGCCGAGCGCGCCGGCGCCGACAGCAAGGCGACGATCGCATCCTCCAGGTTCTCGACGAACCGCGCGCTGTGGCCTGCGGCGGCTCGCCGGCCTGTCGCATCGAGCATGCGCGAATGGTCATCGAGCCCGTGGAACACCAGCACCGCGGCAAGCATCAGCCGATCGCGCGCGATTCTCTCGGGCACGCCCTTCGCGCGCAACGCCCTGCGCAGCGCACGGCTGAAACCATCGGCACGCGCGAGACGCAGCGGCGAGGCGGGCACACCCTGCACGGAGAGCGTGTGCAGCGCGATGAGCTGCGCATTGATGCGGATGAACTCGCGGCCGCCGCCCGCATCGTGCAACTTCGCCGCCACGGGACGCACGAACGCCTGCACGAGTGCGCGCAGGCCGGGCGCACGGCGCGCACGCCCGAGTCGCTCGAGCATCGCGGCGCGCTCGGCGGCAACTCCCGGCACGTGCTTGTCGAGGATCGCCTGCAGCAGGCCCTGCTTGTCCCTGAAGTGATATTGACAGGCGTTGCTGTTGCGCTGCCCCGCCGCCTTGCTGATCTCGTTGAGCGACACGCCCCCGATGCTGCGCTCGGCGAACAGCCGTTCGGCCACCCGGATGAGCCGGCTGCGCGTCGCGAGACTGCGCGGGGTGGGCACTCCGTCGAACGCGACCATCTCAACCCATCACGCTGAAGCCGCCATCGACGGGCAGTGTCTGGCCCGTGACGTAGGCGGCCGCTTCGCTCGTCAGGAAGAGCACCGCGCCTGCGATGTCGGCGGGCGTGCCGAAACGCCGCATCGGAGTACGCTGGCGCGAGGCCTCGGCATCCGGTGTCGTCAGGAAGTATTCCGTCATGCGGCTCCGGATGATGCCGGCCGCAACGGCATTCACGCGGATGCGTTCCCTCGCCCAGGCGATGGCGAGTGTCTTGGTGAGCTGCACGAGACCACCCTTGGCGGCCCCGTAGCCCGGCACGACCTCGACACCGAAGTAGGAGGTCATCGAGGCGATGCCGACGACGCTCGCGCCACCGGGCAGGCTGCTCGCGGCGAGCCTGGCGCGACAGGCGTGCGCCATGCGATACGCACTCAGAAGATTCACGCGCACCGAGCGCTCGAAGACCTCGGGCTCGTACTCGTTCTGCGCCGCAAAGTTGCCGCCCGCGTTGTTCACCAGGATATCGAGCGCGGGCAGCGCCGCGGCCACCTGTTCGATCCCGGCATCGTCCTCGAGCCGCAGTTGCAGGTAGCGAAAGCCCGAGAGGTCGCCGTCGTACTCGGCCGCACTGCCCCGAGTGCCCGTGATGGCCACGTCCGCGCCCGCCTCGCGGTACGCGGCTGCGATCCCGCCGCCGATGCCCGATGTAGCGCCGGTCACCAGCACCTTTGCGCCGCGGTAGTCGTACCGCGGATTCGACCAGTAGCCCATGCCCCTACCTCCGCACTCCGGCGCCATCGAGCGCCGCCTCGAGATCGCGTACCTGCGTGCGCAGCCAGCCGGCCTCCCAGAAATTGCGCCCGCCCGACCGTTCGAGCAGTGCGCGATTCGCGTCCCTCGCAAGCCCGAGCGCAAGAGGAGCGCGCGGCGAGTGCGCCAGCGCCGCCTCGGCGAGCAGCATCGCCGCCTCCGGGTCGCCGGCGACGAGCTTCGCGCGCCCCCGCGCGGCGACCGCCTCGATCCCCGCGAGCGCAACGAGGTCGGGGTATATCTCGCGCGGTTGGGTCGGGTACAGCTCGCTCGTCGCCTGCGCCTTGAACCAGCCCATGTACTGCTCCCAGATCGTGCGCACGGCCCAGCTCACCTTGCCGTAACCCTGGCCGACAAAGAGCTCGGGCGGCAACTGCACCTCACGCATCAGGGTCCAGATGTCCGTGCCGGCGTTCATGCCTTCGAGCGTTCGACGGTGCACGTACTCGACCGCCTGTTCGAGGCGATCGAGGCAGGCGCGAATCAACGCAGCGCCCTCGATCGGCGCGAAATGCCCCGTGACGAGGAGCCGCGGCTCGAGCGCACGCACCCGGCGCAGCGATTCGAGATAAGGCTCGACGAAGCGATAGCGATCGCCGCGGATGGTGTTGAAGTTCGGGAAATGGGGGAAGAGCGGGCCGAAGGTGTTGCCCGAGAAGACGATCCCGTGCTGCGGCAGGCTGACGATGCAGCTATCGATGGTTTCGCCGCCCGGCACCGCGTACAGGTCGAACTGCAGGCCACCGAGCTCGAATGTGAAGGTATCGTCGAAGCTGATATCGGCAACCGGCACATCCTGCAACGGCTGTGCGGCAGCCGCATCGCCCGGCGGACCCTGCACCTTGCGCGCGGCGGCCAGCGCCTCGCTGAACCAGATCCAGGCCTGCGATTCCCGCACCTGCTTGATGCGCTGGTCATCGCGCTGGCAGAACGGCAGGTTGCGTTGCGCAACGAGCCGGGTGCCCCGCTCCCGAAAGTGCGCCACGCCGCCCACGTGATCGACGTGGCCCTGGGTGAGGACGATGAAAGGCGTGGGGCCCGGGCAGGCAGCGTCGAAGAGCCGCTTGTGCACCGGCGCCTCGAAGCCCATGCCGGTGTTGATGATGACCCGCCCGGCCGGGGTGCGTACGGCATAGGCGTTCGAAAGCCCCGTGGATTGCCAGAGAAAATCGCCGATCGGGGCCGCCCGCTCGAGATGGGCACTGCGGTTCGCGAAGAAATCCGGCCGGCTCTCCACGAGTTGTCTGACGATGTCCATCGCGCACCTTTCCGACCAAGCCCCGATGCAGTAAATTAAAAATAGCATATTAATCCCTGGAGACGGCACACATGAGCAGGCCCGTGGACAGCCGCTGGGCCGGCATCCTGGCGGAGCTCGAACGGCGGCGCGCCTTCGCCCGCGGCATGGGCGGAGCCGCGCGTCTCGAGCGCCAGCGCAAGGCCGGCAAACTCGATGCGCGCGCGCGCGCCGGGGCGCTCTTCGATGACGGCACTTTCGTCGAAATCGGCGCGTTCGCCGGCAGCCGAAGCGAGGCGAGCGAAGCGCCGGCACCGGCCGATGGGCTCGTGGCCGGCTTCGGCCTCGTCGATGGGCGCCCCGTGCTCGCCGGCATCGAGGATGTCACGGTGCTCGGCGGCTCGATCGGCGATCGCGGCGCGGACAAGCGCTACCGGCTCACGCAGCTCGCCGCGCAGGAGCGCGTACCGCTCGTTTTCATGCTGGAAGGCGCCGGTCATCGGCTCACCAATGAGCACGCGGGGCGCCGGCCGAATGACCTCCAGGGACTCGCGGAACTCTCGGGTCTCGTGCCCGTCGTATGCCTCGTGACGGGCGCCTCGGCGGGCCACGGCGCGCTCACCGCACCGCTCTCGGACTTCGTCGTGATGACGGAGTCGGCTTCGATGTTCGCCGCCGGCCCGCCGATCGTGAAGGCGGCCATCGGCGAGTCGGTCACAAAGGAGGAACTCGGCGGCCCGCAGGTGCATGTCGTGCAATCGGGCGTCGCGCACAATCTCGTCGCCGGCGACCTCGACGCGATCGCGCTCGCGCGACGCTACCTCGGCTACTTTCCCTCGAATGCCTGGAGCGCGCCGCCCCCTGGCACCGGCGCGGACACCGGACCGCGCCGCCTCGACGACATCCTGGGTCTCATCGATCCCGATCCGCGCATCGCCTTTCGCATGACGAACGTGCTGACGCGGCTGGTCGACGACGGCAAGCTGCTCGAGATCCAGCCGCGATATGGCGCGGCGCTCGTCACCGCGCTCGCGCACCTCGGCGGGCGCAGTATCGCGATCGTCGCGAACGATCCGGCGGTCAATGCCGGCGCCGTGGATGCGGCGGCGGCGGACAAGGCGGCGCATTTCCTGGCGGTCGCCAACGCTTTTCACCTGCCGGTCATCTTCCTCACCGACAACCCGGGCGTGATGGCCGGCACCGCGGCCGAGAAGGCGGGCACGCTGCGCCACGCGGCGCGCATGTTCGTCGCGCAGCATCGGCTGCAGGTGCCGAAGCTGCACGTGACGCTGCGCAAGGCCTTCGGCTTCGGCTCCTCCATCATGGGCATGAACCCGTTCGACCGGCAGACGATCTCGCTCGCCTTCCCGGCCATCGCGCTCGGCTCGATGCCGGCCGCCAGCGGCGCCGAGGCCGCCCGGCTCGACGAGGCGGCGCGTGCGCGCATCGCAGCCGGGCAGGCGGATGGCGCGTATCACATCGCGGACCGTCTCGGCTACGATGACATCATCGACCCGAGGGATCTGCGCAACGCATTGCTGAGCGGCCTGGCACTCGCTGCCGGTCGCCTGCCGTCGCACGCGAGCCCCGTGCACTTCACCGGTATCCACCCCTGAGGAAACCCCCGCAATGAAATCGCTGCAACAGCTGGGCCTGCCGCCGATCTCGCAACTCGGCCATGTGGTGCGCGACCTCGCGGCCTCGATGGCGCTCTACGAGCCGCTGTACGGACCCTTCACGACCATGGACGGCACAGTGGAGGGCGCCACCTATCGGGGGCGCATCGCGGACGTCAAGCTCGCGATGGCCTTCGGGCACAGCGGCGAGCTCGAGATCGAGCTCATACAGTGGCAAGGCGGCGAGAGCCCCCACCGCGAATTCATCGAGCGCGGGCGCGAGGGCATCCACCACGTGCAGTTTCGCGTCGAGGACTGCGACGACTGGATCGCCAGGGCGAAGACGCTCGGGTACGAGGTCATCTGGTACAAGCGCTACAGCGCCGATACCACCTTCGCGTACCTCGAACGGCAGGGCGACCCGACCCTGATCGAGTTCCTGCAGATGCCGGCCGGAGGCCCCGGCACTGCGACCTGACATGCGCGGACTCGCGGACAAGGTTTTCGTCATTGCCGGCGGCGGCACCGGCATCGGCGCCGCCACCGCGCAGCGGCTCGCCGAAGAAGGCGCCGCCGTCGTCGTCGGCGACCTCGATGCCGGCAACGCGCATCAACTGGCCACGCGGCTCACGGCGACCGGCGCGCGCGCCGTCGGCCTGTCGTTCGACATCACGATCGAGGAATCCGTCATCGGGTTGATCGAAGCGGCGAGCGGGCACTTCGGTGGATTGGACGGCATCCACGTGAACGCCGCCGACATCGGCGCGCTGCACGACGACACCGACGCGAAGTCGGTGTCGCTGTCGACTTTCGACCGCACCCTTGCGGTGAACCTGCGCGGGCACCTGCTGTGCACGCGCCATGCGCTGCCGGAACTGCTGAAACGCGGCGGCGGCAGCATCGTCTACACGTCGTCGGGCGCGGCTTACATGGGTGAGCCGCAGCGCATCGCCTACGCCGTCAGCAAGAATGGCCTGCACGGCCTGCTGCGCCACGTGGCCTCACGCTGGGGCAAGGAAGGCATACGCGCCAACGCCGTGGCGCCCGGGCTCGTGATCACCGATTCCAATCGTCACCTGATGAGCCCGGAAACCAGCGCGGCGGTCCTCGGCATCACGCGCAGCCCCCGCCTCGGCGAGCCGCGCGACATCGCGGCGATGGTGGCGTTCCTGATGTCGGAAGACGGCGAGTGGATCAACGGCCAGGTGCTGAGTGTCGATGGCGGCGTGACGATGCGCTGACTATCGCATCAACGCGAGCCAGTCGCGCCCGCGATCGGCGAAGACGATGAAGTGGGGATTGAGGATATCGGGTTTGGCGTTGTAGGCGAGCGGGCTGCCATCGAGGGTGAGCACGCGCGCGCCGGCGCCGCAGGCCACGGCCTGCGCGGCGGCGGTGTCCCATTCGCACGTCGGGCCGAGGCGCGGATAGACATCGGCTGCGCCCTCGGCGACGAGACAGAACTTCAGCGAACTGCCCACCGGCACGAGTTCGTGCGCGCCGAGGCGCGCGAGGAAGCCGTCGAGGGAGTCCCCGCGGTGCGACTTGCTGCCGACCACGCGTACGGGCGATGCGGCCTGCGGGCGCGCGCGGATCGGCTCGGCGGCGCCCTCCCCGCCCTGGCGCCAGGCGCCGGTGCCGGGCAGACCCGAATAAGTCGTCGCGCGCACCGGCACGTGCACGACTCCGAGCACCGGCGCGTGGCCCTCGATGAGCGCGATGTTGACGGTGAACTCGCCGTTGCGCGACAGGAACTCCTTGGTGCCATCGAGCGGATCGACCAGCCAGTAACGGGGCCAGAGCGCGCGCTCGGCAAAGGGCCGCAGCTCCGAGGACTCCTCCGAGAGCACGGGAATGCCCGGCGTCAGGGCCTCGAGCGCCTCGACGATCACCCGGTGGGCACGCAGGTCGGCGAGCGTGAGCGGGGAGTGATCGGCCTTGGCGCTCACGCCCGCATCCTGGCGGGCGTAGACCGCGAGGATCTCCTCGCCCGCGCGGCGTGCGATCGCCGCCACGCGATCGAGCAGTTCGGCCGGGGCCGGGCCTTCGGGCGCGCGGCTCACGAGGCGCGCGGGATGTCGGCCGCGCCGAGCCGCGCGACGATGTGGTCGGCGGCCTGCCCGGGCGTGAGCGCCGTCGTGTCGATGTGGATCTCCGGGTTCTCGGGGGTCTCGTAGGGCGAGTCGACGCCGGTGAAGTTCTTCAGCTCCCCGCGCCGCGCCTTCTTGTACAGCCCCTTCACGTCGCGCCGCTCGGCCTCGGCGAGCGGGGTGTCGATGAACACCTCGAGGAACTCGCCCGGCCCGAGCAACTCGCGCGCCATGCGCCGCTCGGCCCGGAACGGCGAGATGAACGACACGAGCACGATGAGCCCCGCATCGACCATCAGCTTCGACACCTCGGCCACGCGCCGGATGTTCTCGACGCGGTCCTGCGCGGTGAACCCGAGGTCCTTGTTCAGGCCGTGGCGCACGTTGTCGCCATCGAGCAGATAGGTGTGCCGCCCGAGCGACAGCAGGCGCTTCTCCACGAGGTTCGCGATCGTCGACTTGCCGGCCCCCGACAACCCCGTGAGCCACAGCACGCAGGCCTTCTGCCCCTTCAGCTGCGAGCGCACCTGCTTGCCGACATCGAGCGCCTGCCAGTGCACGTTCTGCGAGCGGCGCAGCGCAAAGTGCAGCAGCCCCGCCCCGAGCGTGTTGTTCGTGAACCGGTCGATCAGGATGAACCCGCCGAGCGCATGATCGTCGGCATAAGGCTCGAACGGGATCGCCCGGTCGAGCGTCACCTCGCACACGCCGATGTCGTTGAGCTCCAGGCGCTCGGCCGCCGTGTGCTCGAGCGTGTTCACGTTGATCTTGTGCTTCAGCGGCGCGATCGTCGCCGACACGGTGCGCGTGCCGATCTTCATCAGGTACGAGCGCCCCTGCAGCATCGGCTCATCGTGCATCCACACGAGCGTCGCCTCGAACTGGTCGGCCACCTCCGGCGGCGCATCCGCCGTGGCGATCACATCGCCGCGGCTCACGTCGATCTCGCTGTCGAGCGTGAGCGTCACCGACTGGCCGGCGACGGCCACCGCCAGGTCGCCATCGGCCGTCACGATGCGCGCCACGCGGCTCTCGCGTCCCGAGGGCAGCGCGCGGATGCGGTCCCCCTGGCGCACGGTGCCGCTCGCGATCAGGCCCGCAAACCCCCGAAACTCGGGGTTCGGGCGGTTCACCCACTGCACCGGCAGGCGAAAGGGCCGCGCGGGCAGCTCATCGCCCACCTCGACCGTCTCGAGATGGTGCATCAGTGTCGGGCCCCGGTACCAGGGCATGTTCGCACCGGGCTCGATGATGTTGTCGCCGTAGACCGCCGAGAGCGGGATCGCCGTGATGTCGGTGAGCGCGATCTGCCCGGCGAAGTCGTGGTACTCCTGCAGGATCGCCTCGAACACCTCGCGCGAGTAGCCGGCGAGGTCCATCTTGTTCACCGCGAGTACGACGCGCCGGATGCCAAGGAGCGCGACGAGGAAGCTGTGGCGGCGCGTCTGGGTCAGCACGCCCTTGCGCGCATCGATGAGGATGACGGCGAGGTCGGCGGTCGAGGCCCCCGTGACCATGTTGCGCGTGTACTGCTCGTGCCCGGGCGTGTCCGCGACGATGAACTTGCGCTTCTCGGTGGAGAAGAACCGGTAGGCGACGTCGATCGTGATGCCCTGCTCGCGCTCGGCGGCGAGACCGTCGACGAGCAGCGCGAAGTCGAGTTCCTCGCCCCGCGTGCCCACCTTCTTCGAATCGGCCTCGAGGGCGGCGAGCTGGTCGTCGAAGATCATCTTCGACTCGTACAGCAGCCGCCCGATCAGTGTCGACTTGCCGTCGTCGACCGAGCCGCAGGTGATGAAGCGCAGCAGGCTCTTGTGCTGGTGGGCCTCGAGGTACGCGCCGATGTCGCTCGCGATGAGTGCGGACTTGTGGGACATCAGAAGTACCCCTCCTGCTTCTTCTTCTCCATGGAGGCGGCCGAGTCGTGGTCGATCACGCGCCCCTGGCGCTCCGAGGACGTGGTCAGCAGCATCTCCTGGATGATCTTCGGCAGCGTGTCGGCCTCGCTCTCGATCGCCCCGGTGAGCGGGTAGCAGCCGAGCGTGCGAAAGCGCACCGTCCTCGTCTGCGGCCGCTCGCCGGGCGCGAGCGGCATGCGCTCGTCGTCCACCATGATCAGCGCCCCGTCGCGCTCGACCACCGGCCGCGGCGCGGCAAAGTACAGCGGCACGATCGGGATCGACTCCAGGTGGATGTACTGCCACACGTCGAGTTCGGTCCAGTTGGAGATCGGGAACACGCGGATGCTCTCGCCCTTCCTCTTGCGCGTGTTGTAGAGGTGCCAGAGCTCCGGGCGCTGGTTCTTCGGGTCCCAGCGATGCGCCGCGGAGCGAAACGAGAATACCCGCTCCTTCGCCCGCGACTTCTCCTCGTCGCGCCGCGCGCCGCCAAAGGCCGCATCGAACCCGTACCGGTCGAGCGCCTGCTTCAGCCCCTGGGTCTTCATCACGTCGGTGTGCACCTGCGAGCCGTGCGTGAACGGGTTGATGCCCTGCGCGATGCCCTCCGGGTTCACGTGCACGATCAGCTCCATGCCCGTCTCGCGCGCCATGCGATCGCGAAACTCGTACATCGCCCGGAACTTCCACGTCGTGTCCACGTGCAGCAGCGCAAACGGCGGCGGCGCCGGGTAAAACGCCTTCCGCGCCAGGTGCAGCATCACCGACGAGTCCTTGCCGATCGAGTACAGCATCACCGGCCGCTCGCACTCCGCCACCACCTCGCGCAATATCTCGATGCTCTCGGCCTCCAGCCGCTCGAGGTGCGTCAGGCGCGCCGCGCGCGCGGCCACGGCCGGCTCGGCGGGAAAGATGGCGGAAATCATGGTTGGTACGACTCCTGGTGTCGCCGGGACTGATCGGGTGCGTTGTGATGACAGCAATGGCACTGAATGATCATACCTTGCGCTGCCGGCCAAGCGCGCTTGCCCTGGCAACGATCGCCTCGACCGTCAGGCCGTAGCGCTCGAGCAGCTGGCGCGGTATGGCGACCGCCAGATCGTCGTCCGGCAGGCCCACCGCCTCCATTTGCGCGGCAACGCCGCCTCGGCCGAGCGCCTCCGCCACCAGCGAGGCGAGCCCCGCGGACGTGTTGTGCTCCTCCACGACGATGAGTCTGCCCAGCTCGCGGGCGAGGCGGCAGACTGTGTCGCCATCGAAGGGCTTGAGATACGTCAGGTCGACGACGGTCGCCGATACGCCTGCATCTTTCAGGACTGCAGCCGCTTGCGCGCATAGCGAAGTTCCGAGCCCCGTCCCGATCAACAGGACATCCTCGCCTCGGGAAAGGATATGCGCCGCGCCGCGCTCGAAACGCGGCGAATCGTTGTAGACGTCGCTCCCCGCGGAGCTCGGCGCACGAATGTAGAGCGGCAGACCGTCGGCCACACCCGCGCGCATGATCGAGCCCATGGCGACGTTGTCCGCGGCGAAGGCCATCGTCAGGTGCGGTATGCCCCGGAGGAGCGAAATGTCGTCGAGGCCATGGTGGCTCGCGCCGAAGTAGCCCATGTCGAGCCCGCCCCAGGCCGAGATCAGGGTGACCGGCAAGCGGTTCATGGCGATGTCGGTGCGAATCTGTTCGACGCACTTCGGCGCGAGGAATGCGCCGATCCCGAGTACGAACGGCCGATAGCCGCACGCCGCGAGCCCCGCGGCAATCGACACGGAATTGTTCTCGGCGATGCCCGTATCGATGTACCGGTCGGGATACGCCTCGATGAACGGCATGGTCGCCGGCCCGCGTCCGATATCGGGTGCGATCAGCACGATGTCGTCACGTTCACGCGCGAGCTCGATCAGCGTCCGGCCGATGATGGCGCCTCCCTCGACTTCAGCGGCGCTGGTGTAGGAGAACGGGTCAGCCATCTCGAGGGATGCGTTGCTCATTGCATACGGCTCCTGATTTCCTCTTCCGCGCGCTGCCGGTCGCTCGGCCCCATGAACCCCAGGTGCCACTCGCGCGGCGACGCTTCCATATAGGACACCCCCTTTCCCTTCAGTGTGCGGGCGACGATGGCCGTCGGCACCGCAGCGCTGCTGTCAGGGAGACTGTCCAGCGCGTCGACGATCTGGCCGACGTCGTGGCCATCGATCTCGACGCTGCGCCATCCGAAGGCCTCGAAGCGACCTGCGACGGGTTCGATGTTCATGACATCCGACGTCGGACCATCCGCCGAACTGCCGTTCGCATCGACGATGGCAATCAGGTTGCCGAGGCGATAGTGGGACGCCGCCATCGCCGCTTCCCAGAGCTGGCCCTCGTGCAGCTCGCCGTCGCCGAGCAGCACGAACGTGCGATGGCGGCGATCGCCGTAGCGGGCCGCCATGCACATGCCGACACCCACCGAGAGGTTGTGGCCGAGCGAGCCGGAGCTGAAATCGATGCCCGGCACATCGCGCATGTTCGGGTGATCGGTGAGCGGCGAGTCGATCTGGCCGAACCGGTCGAGCCATTCGGTGGGGAAAAATCCGAGGTCGGCGAGGATCGGCCACAGGCCGACGGCGATGTGTCCCTTGCCGAGCAGGAACCGGTCGCGATCCGGCCACTGTGGCTTCTTCGGGTCGAGCCGCAGCGTCCTGTAATAGAGAACGGACAGGAGTTCCGCTGCGCTGAAGGTGCTGGAGTAGTGCCCGAGGCCGGCGCCGGCGATCTGGCGGATCGTCTCGAGGCGTACCCATTCCGCGCGTCGGCGCAGGTCCTCCATCGAATGTGCCCGCGAAGAATCGCTGGCCGGCACGGATGTCATGGCTTGCTTGGGCATGGCTCCTCTCTACTGTGTTCGCGTATCTGGCACGTCGATGGCCGGCATGCGCGCCGAAGCCGCGCCGTCCACGGGAATGATTGCTCCATTGACGAAGCTCGCCGCGTCGGAGGCGAGAAAGACCGCCACGGCGGCAATCTCCTCGGGCCGCCCGAAGCGCCCCGGGAGCAATGTGGCCTCGTAGGCCGGCAGGCCGCCCGGAAGGCTCCGCGCCCACGCGAGGATCGCCGGCGTCTCGATCGCCCCGGGCGCGATCGCGTTGATGCGCACTCCACTGCGCGCGTTTTCGACAGCCGCGGACTGCGTGAGATTGTTGACGCCCGCCTTCGCGGCGCCGTAGGCCGCGAGCCCCGGTGAGCCGCCGAACCCCGCCCCCGACGAGATGTTGATGATGCTGCCCGAGCGTTTCGGCAGCATCGCGCGCAGGGCGGCGCGCACGCCGTGGAAAGTCGACGACAGCGTGACAGCGAGCACACGTTGCCAATCCTCGTCCGTCGTGTCCTGCAACCAGCCTGCGATCGACTGACCGACATTGTTGACCATCACATCGAGGCGGCCATGGCGCTCCACGACTGCCGCGACCAGCGCATCGACATCACCGGCCCGGGTCACGTCGCAGCCTTGTGCGGTGATGCCTTTGACTTCGGCAGCGAGCGCGGCGGCAGCCTCGATGCGCAGGTCGGCCGCGATGACCTGCGCCCCCGCCGCAGCCAGGCGCCGCGCAATCGCCGCTCCAATGCCGGAGCCCGCGCCGGTCACGATCGCGGTCTTGCCTTCGAGTACGGTAAACATGCGCTCGCCTCCTCAGTCCGGCAGGCTGTAGGCGACGACGTAGTCGCCGATCGTCGTGTACAGGTACTGGTGGCCACCGGCGGCAATGACCACATACTGCTTGCCGGTCTTCGCGGACACGAAGCTCATCGGCGTCGCCTGGCCGCCGGCCGGCAGCCGTCCCTTCCACAGTTCGCGGCCCGTGGCGAGATCGAAGGCACGCAGGTAATTGTCGAGTGTCGCGCCGATGAAGATCACCCCGCCCGCGGTCACCACGGACCCGCCCTGGCCAAAGACGCCCGGGATGGCGATGCCGAGCGGTGCGTGGTCGCGCGTCGTGCCGAGCGGCCGCTGCCACGCGAGCGTGCGGCTCTTCAGGTCCACCACGGACAGCCGCCCCCACGGCGGCGCATTGCACGGCACGCCGAGCGGTGAGAGAAAAGGCTGCGCGGTACGCACGGCGTAAGGCGTACCGATCTGCGGAGAGATCGCGGCATTGCCCTCGATCGCGATGCGCTCGCCGGGTGGCGCCTTCGCCCGCGGGATGAGCTGGAGCAGCAGCGCCGCATAGGAAGAGTTGACGACCATCCGCTGGCGCACCTCGTCCACCGAAACGCTACCCCAGTTCATGACGCCGAAATTGCCGGGCCAGCTGATGCTTCCGTCGAGTCCCGGCGGCGTGAACTTGCCGTCGTAGCGCAATTTCCTGAACGCGATGCGGCACCACAGCTGATCGAACTGAGTTGCCCCCCACATGTCGGCCTCGGTCAGTGGCAGTGGCGTAAAGCCCGGCATCCCGACCGAGGCGGGCTGGGTCGGCGAGTAACGCTCGCCGGGCACGTTGCCACGCGGTGCAGGCCGCTCCTCGACCGCAGCCAGCGGGCGCCCGTCACGCCGATCGAGCAGGAATATATCGCCGTGCTTGGTCGGCTGGATGAGTGCCGGGACCTGCTCGCCCTCGATCGGCAGATCCACCAGCACGGGCTGTGAGGGAACGTCGTAGTCCCACAGGTCGTGGTGCGTCGTCTGGAACGCCCAGCGCAGTGTCCCGGTCGCCGCTTCCAATGCGACCACCGAAGAGGAATAGCGGTCGAGCGCCGCGGTGCGTTCGCCACCGAAGTAGTCGGGTGGCGCATTGCCGGTCGGGATGTACACGAGCCCCAGTGACTCGTCGGCGCTGAAGATGCTCCAGGCGTTCGGAGAGCCGCGCGTGTACGGCTCCCCGGGCCGCCACGGACCCGCCTCCTGCGGGCGCCCGGCGTCCCACGCCCAGAGCTGCCGGCCCGTGCGCACGTCGTAGCCGCGCACCACACCCGAGGGCTCATCGGTCGACATGTTGTCGAGCACGAAGCCGCCGACGATTGCCACATCTCCCACGATCGTCGGGGGCGATGTCACCAGGTAATAACCTGGCTTGATGAGCCCGAGGCCTTCGCGCAGCGATATTTCGCCTTCATGCCCGAAGCCCGGGCACAACGCGCCTGTCCCGGCGTCGAGCGCGATCAGGCGACCATCGAGCGTGGCGGTGAGAATGCGTCGCGGGCAATCCCCCGCCGCCGCGCGAGCCTCGTGCCAGGCCACACCCCGACAGGCGAGTGTGTAGACGCCGGCCGTGTCGATGGCCGGATCGTGGCGCCAGCGTTCCCTGCCCGTGTCGGCCTCGAGCGCGATCACGATGTTGTGCGGGGTACATATATAGAGTGTGTCGGCGATCTTCAGCGGGGTGGCCTCGAACATGAATCCCGCCCGGTTGCCGGGGTACGCCTGCGGCAGATCCCCGGTCCGATAGGTCCATGCGACGGCGAGTCGATGCACATTCCCGGGTGTGATCTGCGAAGCGGGCGCATAGCGTGTACCGGTGTTCGTGCGGCCGTAGGCGCGCCAGTCGTCGCCTGTCGCCACTGCAGCGGGCGCCATCGCCGACGGCGCTTCCGTGTGCGTCTTCTGCGCGAAGAAAAAGATGGCCCCGAACGCTCCGCCGACAAGCGCGACAACCGCCACTTTGCGCGCCGCCGCGAGCAGCACGAGCAGGGCGAACACGAGAGGCAATCCGATCCTCGGCGCCAGCAGCCAGAAGTCGTAACCGACTTCTGCAATCGCCCAGATCACCGTGGCAACAAAGGTTGCGAGATAGAGCCAGAACCCGAGCCTGCGTCCGCGCCAGATGAGCAGGGCCGAGGTCGCCGTGGCGAGTCCGGCGAGGACGTAGTACCAGGACCCTCCGAGGCTCACGAGGCGCGCACCGCCGAGGGCAAGCCATGCACCCGTCACAAGCAGCGCGACCGCGAGTGTTTTCAGCCCGATGCCCCGCACCGACATGGACGTCAACCCGCCTTCGCGCGATCGAACAGTTCCATGACGTCCGCGGTGGCGGGTGGCGGCTGTCCATCGAGCACGCGCCGGGTGCGCAGCGCGAGCACACCCCGGAAGAATGCATCGGTCGGCACGATCCAGAATGTGTCGGCCTCGATTGCCGCGAAGACCTGCGCAGCAAAGTCGTCGGGTGTCATGCTTCTTTCCACGGCGCCCGCCACCGCATCGTGGAACTGCCGCTCGCTCCCGCTCCCGAGGCGATTGCGCTCCGCCTCGGGTCGCAGCCGATCGGACTTCCAGATGCCCGTGGCCACCTCCGCGGGACAGAGGCACGACGCGGTGACCGGCGCATTCTCCAGCGCGAGCTCGCTGAACAGCGTCTCGGTGAGTACGGTGACCGCGTGCTTGCTCGCCTGGTAGGGGCCCATGAAGGTGCCGCCACCGAGCAGCCCGCCCTGCGACGACGTATTCACGACGCGGCCGGGCTCACCCTGTGCGAGCATTCGCGGCACGAAGCTCCGGATCCCGTGGATCACGCCGAAGACGTTCACGTCGAAGCTCCAGCGCCAGTCGCGCATCGGACGCTCCCAGCTCTTGCCGTCGACCAGCACACCGGCATTGTTGAAGAGCAGGTTGACCTTGCCGTGCTTCGAGAACACGTGGCCCGCCAGCGCGTCCACCGCCTGTTCGTCGCGTACGTCCGTGCGCCGGACCTCGATCGACTGTCGGCGGGCGCGCAGGGTCTCCTCGAGCTGCCGCAGGCCGGCATCGTCCACATCCGCGCCGATGACGTGCATGCCGCGGGCGGCGGCATACCGCGCGAGCCCGCTGCCGATGCCGCTGCCGGCGCCCGTGACGACGCACACTTTGCCCTGCCAGTTGCCCATCTCGCGGCGAGCCTCCGCAGTCAGAATTTCAGCCTGACATCGACGCCATAGCGACGCGGCTCGGTGTAGAAGAGTCCGCCGAAGCCCAGCCCACCGAAGTCGATGCCGTAGCCGACGTTGTCATGATCCGTGAGGTTGTCGCCCCATAGCGCAATTTCCCACGTGGCGTTGTCTCCGAGCGGCATTCCGGAGAGCGCGAGGCGGGCGCGCAGGTTCTCCGAGCCGGGATCCTTGACCTGTTCGTTGAAGATGTTGATGTAGTCGAGTGGGTAGAAGTAGCGTTCCGCCTGCTCGGACCAGTCGAGTCGCGCCGAAACCCGGCCGACGCTGAACGGCCTGAAGACGTATTCCGCGCCGACGTGCAGGTTGTACTTTGCGAGCGCGGAGAACCGCGCCTGATCGGCGACATCGCTGATCACGTCCGTCTGCGGATCGCGGAAGAGGTAGCGGTCGTACTTCGGGTCCGTATAGCCGTAGGACGCATCGAGCGTCAGGCCCTCCGCCAGCACCGCGACGATTTCAAGTTCGACGCCCCGGAAGGTCGCTTCGGCCGCATTCACGGTGTAGCCGACGGAACCGCCGGTGCCCGACTGGAACTGCTGCACCTGCAGGTCCTTGTAGTCGGTCTGGAAGAGTGAAAGATTCGTGCGCAGCCGGCGCTGGAACCACTCGGCTTTCAGGCCGAGCTCGTAGGCCGTCGCCTCCTCCGGCTTGAAGGCCGAGAGGAAGGGTGATCGCGGGGAGAACCCGCCTGCCTTGTAACCGGTCGAGACGCGTGCGAAGGCCATCACGTCGTTCGTGAATGCATAGTTCGCCGACGCGAGCCATGACGTGTTGGAAAAGCTCTTGCTGCCCGGAGCACCGGGGAAGGCCTCATTGAAGAACTTCTTGTCGTCCTGCGTATGACGCAGGCCGCCGGTGAGCTCGAGCCTGCCGTCCAATGATGGCGGTCTATAGCTCACCTGTCCGAATCCGGCGATCGACTCGGTCTCGCCGCCGAAGATCGACGGCGGCGCGAGATTCAGCGCCGCCTGGCCGCCGGGCAGCACGAAGGTGAAGCGCTGGTGATTGAATTCGGCGGATCGTTCGAAGAAATAGAACGCGCCGAGCACGTAGCTCCACTGCCCGGTGCTGCCGAGCAGCTGCAGTTCCTCCGAGTACTGGAACTGCCGCTGCGGGCCGTTGTGGCAGCTGTACGGTCCGTAGAGGTCGTCGATACTCGGCGCGAACGTCACGGGGTCGAGCACGACGCCTCGCATGACGCCGTTGCCGCTGAGGTTGCAGATCGTGTCCTGCTCGAATGAGCGATAGGAGCTGATCGATTTCAGGGACACCGCGTCGGACGCCCGATACTCGAGCGTGAGGTTGTGGCCGCCGGTCTCGGAGTCGCTGTTGAAGCGCCCGTCGAAGGGCGCCTGCTGGCCGCTGTCACGACGCTCCAGGCCCACATCGAATGGTGCGCCGCCGAAGGCGGGTGAGTTGCCGTAGTAGCTCGTGACGTCAGGCGTCGCCGCCACGATCTGGAAGAATACGGGCGTGCCGCTGCGCTCGTTCCAGTCGAACGTGTAGTAGGCGGTCAGGCGATCGCCGAACTCGCCCATGAGGCCTACCCAGAGGGCGTCGTTGTCGAAGGAACCCGGGTCCTTGTCGGCAGGAGCGAGCGTGTTGTCGAAGTAGCCGTCGCGCTCGCGATGGAGATAGGCGATCGTGGCCTTCATGGGCGACCCGAACAGGTAGCCCGTATCGAGCCGCGTGCGCGTGAACCAGTCGTTGAAGCGCCCGTAGCTCAACTTCTCCTCGATGCCGAACTCGTCCGCCGGCCTCTTCGAGACCAGCTGGACCGCTCCGCCCGTCGTGTTACGCCCGAACAGGGTTCCCTGCGGGCCGCGGAGCACCTCGATGCGTTCGAGGTCCACGAGATCGAACACCGCGCCCGCCGTGCGTGCGATGTATACGCCATCGAGGTAGAGCCCGACCGCCTGCTCGGCCGTCGCTGCGGGTTCGGTCTGCCCGATGCCCCGTAGCGTGACGGCCGTGGCCGTCGTGCTCGACGGTTGGTGCGAGATCGAGAGATTGGGAGTGAAGTCGGCGACCTGCGTGACATCCTGGATGTTCAGCTTGTCGAGCAGCTCACCGGCGAGAGCCGTGACGGAGACCGGCGTATCCTGCAGGGACTCCTCTTTCCTTCGGGCAGTTACCGTCACCTCCACGAGTTGCCCGGCCGCTTCCTGCGCCCCGGGCGCTCTGGGTGCCCCAGGCTCCTGTGCGCTCGCACCGGAGACGGAAGCGAGGGCCCCTGCTGCGAAGCAGGTGCCCGTGAGGATCATTGAACGAACGCGCGTCGAAGTCATTGCTTTCCCCTGAAGCCGTTGTTGCTCACGTGCTGGCCGCGGCGGCGGCGATCCGATGCCCGTCCAGCCTATACTCGGCTTCCGACCCCTACATCGTGCACTTGCTGTATGGCCGAGCCTTTCGCCACGGTTTCCGAACTCGTGAGGCAGCTCTATGCCGGCGTGATCGAGTCGCCGCCCTGGCAGGGCTTTTTGCAGGGGCTGAAGCGCGAGACGGGGAGCCTCGCCACGCTGATCATGCTGTCGCCCCCCGGGTCGCCCAAGGTCAACATGCTGAGCACCGTCGGCGGGCAGGCCGAGATCAATACCGCCTATCGCGACCAGCTGTTTGCGCTCGACCCCTTCGTCAACGTGCCGGACGGTCAGGTGACGACGCTGCACGAGTACTTCGGTGCCGGGGAGGTCGAGCACAACGACTACTACACTCACTTCATGCGCGCCACCTGGGGCGTCGGCTTCGTGCTCTACGCGGACGTGCGAACCGCGGCCGGCTACACCGCATGCCTGCGCCTCTGTCGCGGCATCGACAGCGCGGACTTCGGCCCGGATGCGCGCGGCCTCGTCGAGCTGCTCGTGCCGCACCTGCGCCAGGCGGTCGAGATTTTCGATCGCGTGCATCACCTGCAGGTGGAAGAAACCGAACTGCACGATGCGCTCGATCGGCTCGGCGTCGCGAGTTTCCTGCTCGACTCGCAACTGCGTGTCATGCAGCCCAACAAGACGGCCGAAGCCTTGTTCGCCTTGCAGGACGGTCTCGCCGTTCGCAACGATCGCCTCGTCATTGCGAACGAGGCCGCCCGCAAGCAGCTCGCCGGTATCCTCGACCGGGCGCGCGGCGCGCCGGATTCCACGCGCAGCGCGGCCACGCAGCTGCCCGAAGTGATCGTGGTGCCGCGCCGCAACGATGCGCCACCACTGGCGGTCGCGCTGCGCACGCTGCGCTCACCGGCCGATCTGCGCTCGGACCACGCGCCGCTGGTCGCGGTATATGTGAGCCGGCCGGGCCATCGCAGCGACGTGCCCGCCGCGGTGATCCGCGGGCTGCTCGGTGTGACGCCGGCCGAAGCGGAGCTCGCGGCGCGGCTCGCCCGCGGCGACACCATCGATGCAGCGGCCCGCGATCTCGGCGTCACGCGCGCGACGGCCCGCACCCAGCTCTATTCGATCTTCAGGAAAACGGGACTTCGCCGCCAGTCCGAACTCGTCGCGGTCATTACGCAAACCGCGGCCCGTTTGCCGCAAGGGTAAGGGCAGGCCCGCGCACGGGCGCATCAAGGCGTGTACACACCGCCGCTCACCGAGATGAGCTGGCCTGTAATGTAGCCGGAGACATCGGAGGCGAGAAACAGCGCGAGGCGCGCGATATCCTCCGGCCGGCCGAGCCGCTTGATCGGCACGTGGCCCATGTTCGGCAGCGTGCCGGCTTCCAGCGCCTGTTGCATGCCCTCCGGCGTGCCGACGAACTCGAGCCGATGCCAGAAACTGCCCGACGAGACGTCCTCGTCGCGATGCGGCACGATCCACCCGGGCGCAATCGTGTTCACGCGCACACCCTTTGGGCCCCACTCGTAGGCCAGGGTCTTCGAGAGGCTGTTCACGAAGCCCTTGCTCGCGCCGTAGTGCACCACTTGCTGCGCGGCCTCACCGAGGAGCGAGGAGTTCGAGGAGATGTTGATCACGCTGCCCGTGCCGCGCGTGAGCATGTCCTGCGCCACCGCCAGCGTGCAGTTGACGACCCCGTCGATGTTGAGCGCCAGCTCCCACCGGCGCGTCTCGTCGTCGAGATCGGCGAACGCGCAGCTGCGCTTGACACCACCGGCGTTGTTAACGAGCACATCGACCGGCCCGAAGCGCTCGTGCGTCCGTGCGAGGAGCGCATCCACGCTCGCGCGATTCGTCACGTCCGTGGCCACGGGCAGCACCGTGCCGGCACAGCCCTGCTCGCGGGCGCGTGCCACCAGCTTCTCGCCGACCGCCATATCGCGTGAGGCCGACACCACGTTCGCACCCTCGCGCGCGAACTCGATCACGAGCCCCTGGCCGATCCCGCCGCTGCCGCCCGTGATGATGACCGTCTTGCCTTTCAGTCCGAGATCCATGTCGACTCACTCCTCGCTGGGGACATCAAAATAACGCTGGTAGCGTGCGAACAATCGTCGTGTCTGGTCGTCCTGGTCCACGGCGTAGCGATGGGCACCGAACTTCCCCTGCGGCTTGGCCGCGAGATAGCGCTCGACCGCCGCGCGTGTCCCGGCCGTGAAATCGAAGCCCGCACGCGCGTAGAGCTGCGTGAGCGCGTCGATCGGCGCCCGCACCAGGTCCGCGTAACGCGAGTGCGTGAGCTGGGCGGCGGGCACCGCCCCGCTCTCGATCCACCCGATCATCTGTTCGAGCCGGGCCGCCGTGCCTTCCGGCGTCAGCAGTTGCTCGAAGGCTTCCGCATCGAACGGCTGGTCGCTGCGCATCCAGTAGAGCGTCCCCATGAGGTTCGTCACCGAGCCTTGCGCCTTCACGGGGTCGCGATGCGTCACGATGACCCGCGCGTCGGGAAAGACCTCGAAGAGCGTCGGCATGAATGACTGGTGCTCGGGCGCCTTCAGCAGCCAGTGGCTGCGCGGATTCTGCCACTGCAGCAGTTTCAGCAGCCGACGGTAGTAGCGATAGACAGGCCGTTGGTCGGCGCCGAACAGCCACGTTGCATAGCTCGGCACCTGCAGGGTCGCGGCGAGGTACTGCGAGCGGAAGGTCAGGCGAAAGGCGATGCCGCACTCATTCGGAATCCACGCGCCGAGCTCGTGCATGGCGTTGAACGTCGGCGCCACGCGCCCCATCTGCGTGATGAGGTCGTGCGCACGCGGCACACGCGGATCGGTGCGATACGTCGCCGCCTCCGGCGGCGGACAGGGAAATACGAACTCCCAGTTGGCCGGGGCCATGAACTGCCGATCCTGGGCGAGGAGTTCAAAGAGAATGGAGGTCCCCGATCGCGGCAGTCCCGTGACGAACACGGGCCGGTCGATCACTTCGTCGTCGATCTCCGGGTGCGCCTGGTAGGTCGCCTCGATGCGCAGGCGGGTTTCGAGGAACTGCAGGAAATCCTGCCGCGTCCAGAGTCGGCCGAAGAAATGCAGCGCGGCTTCCTTCTCGATGGCATGCAGCAGGATCGAGAAGGGTTCACGCCAATCGTCGGGACCGAAATCCGTGAGCCCGGTGTTGCGCTGCGCAGTCTCGATCAGCTCGTCGGGATCGAGCCGCGCAACGGCGTGCGTCTCCCAGGAGCGTGTTTCCCGCAGGAAGGCAGCCAGCCAATCCGGCCGCGCCGGCGGCGTCCAGTTCCGGCCTGTGCTGCGTTCGGTCATGCCTCCCCCCTCGCGTGCCGTCAGAGATTGCCGAAGCGGTTGATCACGCCGCGCCGGCGTGTCGCGAGCTGCTCGCGCCGCCCTTCGGGCGTGATGCGCTTGACGCCCTTTGGCAGGTGCCGGTGCAGATCCGCCGCCTTCACCTGGGTCGCCTGTGGCTCGGGGCAGCTTTGCGCGTGCATCCAGCGATAGGTCACGTAACCTTCCGCGTAGCCCGATGGGTCGAGCCAGTTCGGGACACCGGGGTCTTCGTGTGCGACCACGACGATCAGCTCGCCATCGTCCTCGAGCTGCGCGTAGTGGCAGTTGGTGTTCGACAGCCGATACCGGTAGTCCATGCTGGTCCACCAGAAGTTGCCGAATTCGACGGCCCAGTATGGGCACTCGGGCGGACGCACGCGCACGATCAGCGCCTCATCCGGCGGCAACTTCCAGTAGGCGATCATCGGTTCGCCACCCGGCGTCGCATCGATCGCCCGATCGGCGAGCTGCTTGTAGGAACGGAACGTGTTGGGCATCGCCTTCCACATGGCGATCATGCGCATCCAGAATGCGATGGACTCGTTGACCCATTTTGCCGACGCCAGCAACTGCCCGGCGAGCTTCTCCGGCGTGAGCGGCGTCGGCGCACTCATGTCGCCGGTCAGCCGATCGATGCGCGCCTTCATCGGGCGCTCATGTTCCCAATCGGCGAAGAACTGGCGGAAGGTGACGCGGAAGGTCTCGGGTGTCGTGCGCAGCCAGTTGCCGGGATGCGGCTGCGGACTGCAGACGAGTTCGAAGCGCCCGTCCGGCTCGACCTTCAGATCATGCGCGAAGAGAGTCTGGGCGACCTTGCCGCCCCAGGGTGTCTGCCCCCGCTCCACGGCCGTGACGGCGAAATAGCGCGCCGTGCCCCGATCGCCGATGATGCGGTACGTGTCGGTGCCATTGATCGTTGCGCCCACGTACACCGCATCGGTGTTGTCGCCCCCCTGCTTGCGCACCGGATCGAAGTAATGGATCAGCTCCGGGTAGCGCGGATCCGCATAGTCGCTGTTGAAGTTCAGCGCGAGGGAGATATTGCGCGCCAGCGCCTCGAAGCCGGCGGTGCGATCGGCGGCGTGGCGCGGTGCAGGATCGCGAAACGGCAAGTCCGCTGCGCGTTTGAGCTCGTCGCAGAAGCCTTCCCAGGCGCGGCGCAGGATCTGCTCGTGGTCATCGCTCATCGCCCTGTCCCCGATGCGGCGGGAGCCGCGGCTGCGCGCGCATCGCGACTGCGCCGCAGGTCCTGTACCACGCCCGCCCAGTGCTCCGGGTCGGGGTAGCGGTTGTGCGTGAGGCTCACGCCATCGGCGATGCCGTCGAGGCGCGCCTCGAGCTTCGCCGCAATGGTGTGCGGCTCGCCGACGACGGCGATCTCGTTCAGCATGTCGTCACCGATGAGCGCCGTCATGTCGTCCCAGCGGCCGGCCTTGGACAAGCGGTTCAGCTCATCGTGAATACCCTCCCAGCCGTGGACCTCGAGCGTGGGCCGGTACGCCGGTGTCGAGCCGTAGAAAGCGAGCTGCTTGCGGGCGGCGAGCTTCGCCGCGGCGAAGGCTTCTTCCGTCGCTGCCGTCACGACGAGGGTGGCGCACACCACTTCGAGGTCGCCGCGTTTGCGCCCGGACTTCGCGAGACCGTTCCCGAGTGCCGGCAGCGTGTTCTCGAGCAGCGAACGGCGCGTGTTGAACGGATGGGCGATGAACCCGTCGGCCGCCTCGCCGGCCACCGCCGTCATCAGCGGCCCGAAACCACCCGTGAGGATCGGCGGCGGGCCGAAGGGATTGGGTCCGGGATTGAACGCCGGGATCATGATCGTGTGCGTGTAGAACTTGCCGCGGAAATCGAGCTCGCCCCGCCCCTCCCAGCAATTCCAGATCGCCTTCACGGCGAGCACGATCTCGCGCATGCGCTCGGCCGGATGCGACCAGACGGAACTGAAGCGTTTTTCGATGTGCGGCTTCACCTGCGAACCGAGGCCCAGCACGAAACGCCCGCCGCTCAAGGACTGCAGGTCGTAGCCGAGATTGGCGAGATTCATCGGATTGCGCGCAAACGCGATCGCGATGCCGGTGCCGAGGCGCAGGCCGCGCGTGTGCTCGACCGCCACGGCGAGCGGCAGGAACGGATCGTGCTTCGCCTCGAACGAGAACACTCCGTCGTAGCCGATACGCTCGAGCTCGGGATAGATGGTGCGCGCCTGGCGCGGGTCTTCGAGCGGTGCGGTCGTGTAGATCTTCATGCTAACCCTTGGGCAGGCCGTGTTTACGCACGGCGATGATGTTCTTCTGCACTTCGGAGGTACCGCCTCCGATCGTCTCGAGCACGGTCAGCAGGTAGCAGCCCGGTGCGCGGCCGGCGAGCGGCGCATCGTCCGCTTCGGCGAGGAGCTGGCCGGCAGGGCCGACGATGTCCATCGTGGCGTCGGCGAGGCGGCGCGAGAATTCGGTGGCATAGAGCTTGTATTCCGACGCCGCCACCGTCGGTGTCTTGCCGGCATCGAGCGCCGCATCGACGAAACGCACCCCGAGCAGCCGCGCCACCTCGCATTCGGTCGCGAGCTGGGCGATTCGCTGCCGGATCACCGCATCGTCCTTGAGCGGCGCGCCGTCGCGCCTGGCGCTCTGCACGTAATCGCACAGCAGTTCCACTCGTCCGCGGATCGGCGAGAACGTGAACATGCCGAAGCGTTCGAGATCGAGCGCCTCGGCGATGTACTGAAACCCCTTGTTGAGCGCGCCCACCCGGTAGTCGTCGTGCACGAACACGTCGTCGAAGTAGACGGCGTTGGTGCGCTCGCCACCGATGGTGTGCATCGGATGGATGGTGAGCCCCGGGGCATCCATGGGCAGCAGGAAGAGCGAGATGCCGTGGTGCTTCGGCGCATCGGGATCCGTGCGGGCGCCCACCCAGTACCAGTCGGCGAAGTGGGCCGAAGTCGTGAACACCTTCTGGCCGTTGAGCACCCAGCCCTCGCCCTTGCGCTCGGCCTTCAGGCGCATGGCGGCGGCATCCGAGCCCGCCGACGGCTCGGAATAGCCGATTGCAAACTCGATCTCCGCGTTCAGGATCTTCGGCAGGAACTCCTGCTTCAGCTTCTCCGAAGCCACCTTGATCAGCGTCTTGCCGACCACACCGGTACCCTTGCCGAGCTGCGGGCCACCGACGGAAGCGAGCTTCTCGTTCAGTAGATATTCATGGAAGCCTATGCCCGCCTGCCCGCCATAGGCCTTCGGCCAGGTGATGCCGAGCCAGCCGCGCCGGGCCAGCTTCTTCATGAACGCGCGTCGCTCGGGCGTGTCGACGAGTTGGGCGAGGTTCTCGCGGCTCGGGTCCATCACCCCCGGCTCGCGATTCGCCACGAGGAATTCGTCCACTTCCCGCAGGAAGCGTTGTTCCTCCGCCGTGAACTCGAAGTCCATGGACGGATCCTACAACTTTCACTGACCGCGGTCAATGAAATTGCATTGCATCAGGCGAGGAGACCTTCCGCGATCAGACCGGTCAGGAGCGCCAACTGGGGGCGACTCGTCTCGAACGAGGATTGGGGATTCAGCAGGAAGCCGAAGAAGCTCAGCCGCAGGCAGTCGGTGAGCCTCGCGGCATCCACACCCGACCGGATCACGCCCGCTCGCTGCAGCCGGCGGATCTGCGCGGCCAGCGTCACGCCAAACGGCGTCTGGCGCACGCCGAGCTGCGGTACACCGCCCTGACGCACGATCGCGAGATTGATCTGCCGCACCAGGTCGAGATCGCCCACCGCCTGGTGTTCCTCGAGGACGATGGCGGTGAGGCGCTGCAGGAAGGCCCTCGCATCGGATACATCGTCGAGTTCAGTGGCGATGCGTCGCGCCATCGCATCGGAAATCTCCTGCTGGCGCGCGAGCAGGACGTGGTCCTTCGTCGGGAAGTGAAAGAAGAAAGTGCCCTTGGCGACTCCCGCCCGCCGGCAGATCTCGCTCACGGTCGCCTTCTCGACACCGACGCGCCGGAACTCGGCGAGCGCAGCGTCGAAGACACGCTGGAAGGTATCCTCGCGCTGCAGCTCGCGCTTCGTCGGCGACGCCCGTCGATTCATCGGGGACCCGGCCCCAGCACTTCGATCGAGCCGATGTGCGCGCGGTTCAGCTTGCGGCGATGAACCAGCCACCACCGCCCGTCCAGCCGCGCCCAGTCGTCGTGGTACTCGCCGAGAGTCGAGAAGGTGAGATGGGCTTTCGCGCCAGCACCCTGGTGCGTGTCGCTCACATAACAGCGGCTGGTCGCCCGATCCCCGTCGACATCGACATCAAGATTGCCGATCAGGTGCTGCGTCGGGCCGCAGTCGTCGAGGAACGTGCGCATGAATGCCACGATCGCCGCGCGGCCCTTCACGGGCCCCATGCCGAGATCGGCAGTCGCGTCGGCCACCAGCACGGCATCGAGCGCACCCCAGTCACGCGCATCCATCGCGCGGGCGAATGCATGGATGGCCCGGGCAATTTCCCGCTCCGCGACGAGTGTTTCCAGATCCATGCATCGCTCCCGGCCGTCGCACTGCAGTGTACATGACGGCGTGGGCGCCACGCGGGTTGCGCCGGGGGTCGCGTTCGGGCAGGTGGAATTACCCCGCGCGTCGAGACTCAATGACGTACAAGCTCCAGGGGGAGTCGCCGCGAGGCGCGCCAGAAGAAGAGACTCGCGAACCCGCCAGCCAGGCCCACCACGAGCATCGAATACCTGATGGCATCCTGGCCAATGACGGGCCCGAAGACGAAGTCGTTGAGGGCACCGATCGCCAACGGTCCGAGGCCGAGCCCCACGAGATTCATGATGAACATGAGGATCGCGGCCGCCGTCGCGCGCATGCGCAACTCGACGAGCCCCTGCACCATGGAGAACATGGGGCCGAGGTACATGGCGCTGAGCAGGTAGTAAGGCACGAAGCACGCAAGCGCCAGCGGCGCCGACTGCAGAAGCACGAAGCCGACGAGGAAAGGCAGCGCGAGTATCGACTGGAGAGCCGGTAGTCGCATGTACCAGCGCACGTCGCGCGCGCCCAGCCGATCAGCGAGAGCGCCACCCGAGAAGGCTCCGATACAGCCGGCCACGCCGATCGTCCAGCCGAGGCTGAGGCCGATGTGGGTCCAGCTCATCTCGTGTACGCGCGCAAGAAAAGACGGGCCCCAGTTCATCACGCCGTAGCCCGCGAGCGATTGGAGTGCTGAACCGATGGTAATGGCGACGAGCGCGCGCTTCGCGAGCAGGAAGCGCAGCACGTCCCTGAAGGGCACGCTTGCGGTAGTGGCCGATCGCTGTTCGGACGCGCCGCGCGACGGCTCGCGCACAGTCAGCCACACCACGACTGCAAGAACCACGCCCGGCAGACCTACGAGAAAGAAGGCAATTCGCCAGTCGTAGTGGGTGACGAGCCAACCTCCCGCGAGAAATGCGAGTGCCGCACCGATGTACACGCCGCAGGCATGGATGGACAGCGCGGTGGCGCGCCGCTGTGGCGGGAAGTAATCCGAGATCAGGGAGTGCGACGGCGCGGTACCCCCGGCCTCACCGACACCGACCATAACCCGGGCAAGGACCAGTTCGCCGAAGCTGCGCGCGAGGCCCGACGCGGCAGTCGCCAGGCTCCAGAAGGCCAACGCCGCTGCGATGATGGATTTGCGTGACGCCCGGTCGGCCAGCCGTGCGACCGGGATGCCGGCCAGCGTGTAGAACACCATGAAGGCGAGCCCGGTGAGAAATCCCATTGCGGTGTCGGAAACATCAAACTCGTTCTTGATGGGTTCAATGAGGATCGCCAGGATCTGGCGATCGATGGAGTTCACGATGAACACGATCGTCAGCAGCACCAGCACGTAGTTGGAATACGGTCGGGTCGCCATTGACGCGGGCTCTGCGGTCGCGGCTTCTGCGCCTGCAGCTTTGTCATCAGACTTCACGGTTCCGTGTTGCCTGTGCGATTGTGCATGGCTATCCACTGCTGCTATTGCATCAACGCGAGCCAGTCGCGCCCGCGATCGGCGAAGACGATGAAGTGGGGATTGAGGATATCGGGTTTGGCGTTGTAGGCGAGCGGGCTGCCATCGAGGGTGAGCACGCGCGCGCCGGCGCCGCAGGCCACGGCCTGCGCGGCGGCGGTGTCCCATTCGCACGTCGGGCCGAGGCGCGGATAGACATCGGCTGCGCCCTCGGCGACGAGACAGAACTTCAGCGAACTGCCCACCGGCACGAGTTCGTGCGCGCCGAGGCGCGCGAGGAAGCCGTCGAGGGAGTCCCCGCGGTGCGACTTGCTGCCGACCACGCGTACGGGCGATGCGGCCTGCGGGCGCGCGCGGATCGGCTCGGCGGCGCCCTCCCCGCCCTGGCGCCAGGCGCCGGTGCCGGGCAGACCCGAATAAGTCGTCGCGCGCACCGGCACGTGCACGACTCCGAGCACCGGCGCGTGGCCCTCGATGAGCGCGATGTTGACGGTGAACTCGCCGTTGCGCGACAGGAACTCCTTGGTGCCATCGAGCGGATCGACCAGCCAGTAACGGGGCCAGAGCGCGCGCTCGGCAAAGGGCCGCAGCTCCGAGGACTCCTCCGAGAGCACGGGAATGCCCGGCGTCAGGGCCTCGAGCGCCTCGACGATCACCCGGTGGGCACGCAGGTCGGCGAGCGTGAGCGGGGAGTGATCGGCCTTGGCGCTCACGCCCGCATCCTGGCGGGCGTAGACCGCGAGGATCTCCTCGCCCGCGCGGCGTGCGATCGCCGCCACGCGATCGAGCAGTTCGGCCGGGGCCGGGCCTTCGGGCGCGCGGCTCACGAGGCGCGCGGGATGTCGGCCGCGCCGAGCCGCGCGACGATGTGGTCGGCGGCCTGCCCGGGCGTGAGCGCCGTCGTGTCGATGTGGATCTCCGGGTTCTCGGGGGTCTCGTAGGGCGAGTCGACGCCGGTGAAGTTCTTCAGCTCCCCGCGCCGCGCCTTCTTGTACAGCCCCTTCACGTCGCGCCGCTCGGCCTCGGCGAGCGGGGTGTCGATGAACACCTCGAGGAACTCGCCCGGCCCGAGCAACTCGCGCGCCATGCGCCGCTCGGCCCGGAACGGCGAGATGAACGACACGAGCACGATGAGCCCCGCATCGACCATCAGCTTCGACACCTCGGCCACGCGCCGGATGTTCTCGACGCGGTCCTGCGCGGTGAACCCGAGGTCCTTGTTCAGGCCGTGGCGCACGTTGTCGCCATCGAGCAGATAGGTGTGCCGCCCGAGCGACAGCAGGCGCTTCTCCACGAGGTTCGCGATCGTCGACTTGCCGGCCCCCGACAACCCCGTGAGCCACAGCACGCAGGCCTTCTGCCCCTTCAGCTGCGAGCGCACCTGCTTGCCGACATCGAGCGCCTGCCAGTGCACGTTCTGCGAGCGGCGCAGCGCAAAGTGCAGCAGCCCCGCCCCGAGCGTGTTGTTCGTGAACCGGTCGATCAGGATGAACCCGCCGAGCGCATGATCGTCGGCATAAGGCTCGAACGGGATCGCCCGGTCGAGCGTCACCTCGCACACGCCGATGTCGTTGAGCTCCAGGCGCTCGGCCGCCGTGTGCTCGAGCGTGTTCACGTTGATCTTGTGCTTCAGCGGCGCGATCGTCGCCGACACGGTGCGCGTGCCGATCTTCATCAGGTACGAGCGCCCCTGCAGCATCGGCTCATCGTGCATCCACACGAGCGTCGCCTCGAACTGGTCGGCCACCTCCGGCGGCGCATCCGCCGTGGCGATCACATCGCCGCGGCTCACGTCGATCTCGCTGTCGAGCGTGAGCGTCACCGACTGGCCGGCGACGGCCACCGCCAGGTCGCCATCGGCCGTCACGATGCGCGCCACGCGGCTCTCGCGTCCCGAGGGCAGCGCGCGGATGCGGTCCCCCTGGCGCACGGTGCCGCTCGCGATCAGGCCCGCAAACCCCCGAAACTCGGGGTTCGGGCGGTTCACCCACTGCACCGGCAGGCGAAAGGGCCGCGCGGGCAGCTCATCGCCCACCTCGACCGTCTCGAGATGGTGCATCAGTGTCGGGCCCCGGTACCAGGGCATGTTCGCACCGGGCTCGATGATGTTGTCGCCGTAGACCGCCGAGAGCGGGATCGCCGTGATGTCGGTGAGCGCGATCTGCCCGGCGAAGTCGTGGTACTCCTGCAGGATCGCCTCGAACACCTCG
This sequence comes from Steroidobacteraceae bacterium, assembly GCA_050249415.1. Taxonomy (GTDB): domain Bacteria; phylum Pseudomonadota; class Gammaproteobacteria; order Steroidobacterales; family Steroidobacteraceae; genus CADEFQ01. Next base: position 56,829 of record JBFWQO010000008.1, on the reverse strand, counting down.
CGCGAGTAGCCGGCGAGGTCCATCTTGTTCACCGCGAGTACGACGCGCCGGATGCCAAGGAGCGCGACGAGGAAGCTGTGGCGGCGCGTCTGGGTCAGCACGCCCTTGCGCGCATCGATGAGGATGACGGCGAGGTCGGCGGTCGAGGCCCCCGTGACCATGTTGCGCGTGTACTGCTCGTGCCCGGGCGTGTCCGCGACGATGAACTTGCGCTTCTCGGTGGAGAAGAACCGGTAGGCGACGTCGATCGTGATGCCCTGCTCGCGCTCGGCGGCGAGACCGTCGACGAGCAGCGCGAAGTCGAGTTCCTCGCCCCGCGTGCCCACCTTCTTCGAATCGGCCTCGAGGGCGGCGAGCTGGTCGTCGAAGATCATCTTCGACTCGTACAGCAGCCGCCCGATCAGTGTCGACTTGCCGTCGTCGACCGAGCCGCAGGTGATGAAGCGCAGCAGGCTCTTGTGCTGGTGGGCCTCGAGGTACGCGCCGATGTCGCTCGCGATGAGTGCGGACTTGTGGGACATCAGAAGTACCCCTCCTGCTTCTTCTTCTCCATGGAGGCGGCCGAGTCGTGGTCGATCACGCGCCCCTGGCGCTCCGAGGACGTGGTCAGCAGCATCTCCTGGATGATCTTCGGCAGCGTGTCGGCCTCGCTCTCGATCGCCCCGGTGAGCGGGTAGCAGCCGAGCGTGCGAAAGCGCACCGTCCTCGTCTGCGGCCGCTCGCCGGGCGCGAGCGGCATGCGCTCGTCGTCCACCATGATCAGCGCCCCGTCGCGCTCGACCACCGGCCGCGGCGCGGCAAAGTACAGCGGCACGATCGGGATCGACTCCAGGTGGATGTACTGCCACACGTCGAGTTCGGTCCAGTTGGAGATCGGGAACACGCGGATGCTCTCGCCCTTCCTCTTGCGCGTGTTGTAGAGGTGCCAGAGCTCCGGGCGCTGGTTCTTCGGGTCCCAGCGATGCGCCGCGGAGCGAAACGAGAATACCCGCTCCTTCGCCCGCGACTTCTCCTCGTCGCGCCGCGCGCCGCCAAAGGCCGCATCGAACCCGTACCGGTCGAGCGCCTGCTTCAGCCCCTGGGTCTTCATCACGTCGGTGTGCACCTGCGAGCCGTGCGTGAACGGGTTGATGCCCTGCGCGATGCCCTCCGGGTTCACGTGCACGATCAGCTCCATGCCCGTCTCGCGCGCCATGCGATCGCGAAACTCGTACATCGCCCGGAACTTCCACGTCGTGTCCACGTGCAGCAGCGCAAACGGCGGCGGCGCCGGGTAAAACGCCTTCCGCGCCAGGTGCAGCATCACCGACGAGTCCTTGCCGATCGAGTACAGCATCACCGGCCGCTCGCACTCCGCCACCACCTCGCGCAATATCTCGATGCTCTCGGCCTCCAGCCGCTCGAGGTGCGTCAGGCGCGCCGCGCGCGCGGCCACGGCCGGCTCGGCGGGAAAGATGGCGGAAATCATGGTTGGTACGACTCCTGGTGTCGCGACTGTCAGGTCATCGCCGGTGCGCCACCGTGTCGCGTCGGTTGCGCCCGCCCATGCGTCCAGAGGCAACGCTAGACCCGAAAGGAAAAATCGTCTCCGTCCCTGACGACCCGCCCCGCCGTGGGGCTGACGAAGTGCGTCCCGATGACCAGGACTTCCGAATCCGCGAGCTGACGGAGCAACACCAATCGCGTCTCCGACGCACCGGCAGGAGAATGGTCGAACAGGCTCGCCCATCCCGGACGGCCGATCTGGCACGGATGGTGAAAGGTATCGCCCGTGATGATGGCACGCTCTCCCTTCGATTCGAGGCAGACGCTCACGTGGCCCGGTGTATGCCCCGGGGTCGGCATCAGCCTGACTCCCGGTGCGATCCCGGCATCCATCTCCACTAGGGTCACGAGCCCTGCATCCACGACCGGCTTTACCGAATCGTTGAACAGCGCAGCACCATCGAGCACATGACTGACATCCGCGGGAATGCCGTCGTGCCCGGCCTGGCCTGATACGTCCGACATCCAGAACTCGTACTCCTTGCGACCGAAGTAGTACCGCGCGTTCGGAAAGGTCGGGGTCCATCGTCCGTCAACGAGCATCGTGTTCCATCCCGCATGGTCCACGTGCAGGTGCGTGCACAGTACGCCGTCCACCGAATCCCGTCCCCAGCCGATGCTGCCAAGACTTTCGAGGAAGCCGGTGCTCAACATGTGGAGGTTCGGCAGACTTCGAATCTTGTCATTGCCCACGCATGTATCCACGACCAACCGCAAGCCCGCGGTCTCCACCAGCAGGGCGTGAATGCTCATGGCGAGCAGCCCATCGTCGGTCACGAAGTGCGGCCGCAGCCACGCCATCTTCGCCAGGGCCTGCGGGACGGCCTCGGGAAACATGCTTCCCTCCCCGCCCGCAATGGCCGCTTCCATCTCGCAAACACGAGTGATCGTGAAGTCTCCGACGGACCACCTTTCCCTGATCACCTCAGCGCCCTGCTGCACCCGCGGGCGTGAACGCGCGATCGCGCATCGACACGGCCATCATTGGATCAGAACTCATACACGAGATTCACCCCGTAACTGCGGCGCTCCGCCCAGGGACGTGGCGAGGAGGAGTAGCCGGCGGGGGTGACAACACCGGTTACAGGATCATGCACGGCGACCGAACTGGCGGCGGCTACCGAGAAAAGCGGCCACGCCTTGTCGGTGAGGTTCTTGCCCCACAGATCAACGCGCAGGCGGCTTTCGCCGGACAGCTCCGTCTGCCACGAGAAGCGCCCGTCAAGGAGCCCGTTGGATGGTTGCGAGGCAAGCTTGTGGTTCGGGACTCCAGGCCCGGCGGCCGCACCGTTGTAGGTCCTGTCCACCCAGCGGTAGTTGACAATGGCCGTGAGGTCGCTGCGCCCCCGCTTCAGGAAGGTCCAGCTCGAACCCAGGTTGAGCGTGTTCTTCGGCGCCTGGACAAACGAGAAGAGCTGACTGACGTCCTCGCCAACCTGGTAGGGGGACGCAGAATTGACTGCCGGATCAAAAATTGTCCCGGCCGGCACCAGCACCTCGTCGTACTTCGGATCAAGCCATGTATATGCGAGCGTCAGGCTCAGCGAATCAGTCGGCTGCCAGAGAGTTTCCAGCTCGAGGCCACTTATCGTGGCCTTGCCGGCATTCAATCCAAGCACCACGGAGAGATCACTGGGGGTGGTCGCGAAAAACAGCTGCATGTCGTCATACTTGCTGATGAACGCTGCGGCATTCAGGCGCAGGTGCCGGTCGAAGAGATCCGACTTGAGCCCCAGTTCGTAGACAGTGACATCCTCGGGCGCGAAGGTGAGCCCGAACTGGCCGACATCGACCCCCTCGCTGGAGCCCCCGGCCTTGTACCCGGTAGCGACGCGCAGATACGTGCTGACGTCTTCGGTCCAGCCGAAGTTGGCTGTAAAGGACGGATTGAAGCGGCTCGACTCCAGGTCGTTTTCGGTGACGAGCCCTGGAGCGGGCTCCTGTGCGATCGGAAAGCCGAAGTAGGTGTTGAGCAGCCGCCGCGTCGCCGCGCGCTCGTCCTTCGTATACCGGACTCCGAAGGTGAGGTCGAGTCGATCCTCCAGGATCGCCGGCGTCCAGGTGAGCTGCGCGTATCCCGCCATGGACTTCGACTCCATGTCGACATTGCGTTCCTTGGTCATCAGCAGCGGGGCTGATCCAGGCAGAGCATTCGTGATGGTTATGTACTCGTAGTGACTGCCGGCCTCCCTGAAGTAATAGAGCCCTGCGACGTAGTTGATGCGCTCGTCGAGGAAGGTCCCCACCGCTTGCAGTTCCTGCGAGAACTGATGCGTGCGGATATCGTCGAGGCTGCGAAAGCCGGCAAAAAAAGTTTCGGCATAGTCCTGGTTGTAGGCGACACTCAGGTCGCGATAGCCGGTGAGCGATTTCAGTACGAGTGCGTCGTTCACGTTCCACGACAGCGTCAGACCATGGCCCTCGATCTCCCCGGGGCTCTCCGGCAGATCGATCGCCCGGTAGCTGTGCGTTTCGGGGTGGCCCCGATCCGTATATCCGGGAATGAGCCCGACAAGCGCCGCGTTCGTGTAGTAGTAGGGGGTCGAGTTGATCTCACCGCGCTCATGGAAATAATCGACAGTGAAGGGCGCTCCAGTATCCCAGCGGAGCATCACGCGACCGGCGGTCTGCTCTTCCTCGCCAAAGTCGTGGCTCGACCCGATGTTCTTCACGTACCCGTCCTGCTGACGCCGGAGGAATGAGAACTTGGAGGACAAACCGTGCCATTCGGGCAGGTCGAAGACGGAGAGGCTGCGAAAACGCCCGTTGCTGCCGAAGCCGATTTCCTGCTTGAAACCGAGCTCGCCACTCGGCTTCCTGCTGACGAGGTTTACCGCGCCGCCCGTGGTATTGCGCCCGTACAGCGTGCCCTGCGGCCCACGCAGCACCTCCACGCGCTCGACGTCAGCGAGATCAAACGTGACCATCTGCCCGCGCGCGATGTAAAAGCCGTCCTGGTACAGCCCGATGGCGCTATCGACGGTTATCTGACCAGGATCCTGCGAGCCGGCGCCACGCATGTAGACGTTCAGCGTGTTTGCCGTCGATGGATAGGGCGCAAAGGACATGCTGGGAGCGGCCTTCATCACGCCTTCGAGGTCCGTAATCCCGTAGTCCATGAGTGTGCGGGCGTCCAACGCCGTGATCGCGATCGGTGTGTCCTGCAAGCTGGTCTCCCGGCGCTCGGCCGTGACCATGACCTCCTCCAGTCCCGCGCTGGTGGCGTCCTCGGCGCAGACCACACCCGTGACGGATCCACATACCGCGAAGAATGCCGCGAGTCGGGCGAGCAACCCGCGTCTCCTGGCTGGCGGCTTCGAAGGATCCTCGTTTGCCGCAGTCGAGGGAGCAGAACCACGATCGCGGTCCTGCACCCGTTCAACCACCTCGACGATGACAACTGTCCGTTCGTTGGCGAGCCGATACGTAAGCCCGGTCCCCTGCAACAACTGCCCGAGTGCCTGTTCCAGCGTGAAGCCGCCTCGCAATGGGCCGGCACGGAGCGTTGGCGGCACGGCGTTGGAAAAATGCGCCAACTGCACACCGGCCTGCTGCGCCAACTGCCTGAGCACGACGCGCAGTGAACCGGCCTTGATATCGAACTGATAGACTCCCTGCGTCGCCACCACAGGCACACCGGCACTGGACGTGCCGGGCACATCGAGTATTGCAATCACGAGAACTCCCCACGCGAGCTGTTTCATCAACTCACGTAGGACCGGGCGATGGACCCGCTTGGTCCCCGGGGGGCGCGACATTATTGTGCGCAGCGGCAGCGAATGTCGGGGCTCGACCCCGAAGTTACCGTCATCAAGTGCGCGGCTCCACGTTGAACTGCGGCGAAACGTCCCCGATCCGTGGAGTCGAAGCGTCAAAGCATAACCCAAAATGCGCAGCCACCCATCGGTCTGGTCTGGTATATAAGCCGGCAATCCGTGCAGCGACTGACCACAGCGAGTGAATGACCATGAATGCCGCGAACGGGAACGCGAGAATCGACCGCCTCGAGGATCATCAGCTGCTCGGCAAGCTCATCAACACCTACCACTGGCGCGTGGACCACTTCGATTGGCAAGGATGGTCGGAGTGCTTTACCGAAGACGCAGTCTTCGAGATGCCTGATTCGTTTGGCCGCATGGCAGGCCGCACGGAGATTCGCGACACCTGCAGGAACGGTACAGTCGGCCTGTACAAGGCCGTGCAGCATCTAATCGTCAATCTCGACTTCGAATTGACAGGGAAAGACACGGCGAACGGGCGCGGTAACCTGCTGTTTACAGCCCTCCCTGACCCGAGCAACCCGGCGATCCACCACCAGGCAGGCGGGCGCTACCAGTGGGAGTTTCGCCGAACACCCTGCGGATGGCGCATATCGCGCGCGCGTCTCGACTTGATCTGGAGCAACAACTGCCCGGCGGATTGATCCGGGGATCGCGCCGACATCGAGTGCGCCGCCGGCCCTTGGGCGATGCTGTTCAACTCATGCGGAGTACCCGAGACGTGACGCGATTTCGGCGAGATAGCCAATCTGGTCTGTGGATGCCGTTGGTGGACCAAAGAGCAGCTCGTCCACTCCTGCATCAGCGTATGACTTCATCGTCTCCGCCACAGCCGCTGCTGTGTAGGTTCGCACGTCGGCGATTCGAGCCCGTGCTTCCTGCGAGTAGCTGTAATACGCAGCCAGGTGCGACTTGAGCATTTCCTCGGCGCCGGCCCCCAGGGAAAAGTACATTGCGGCGACAATGTACGGCCGACCACTTCGGCCCGACTCACGCCAGGCCTGCTCCACGGTGCGAATGCTCGCCATCTGTACGGTGGCATCGGGTCGCATGCTCCACGTGATCACGCCATCCGCGACGTGTCCCGCGCGCCTCAGCGCGACATCACTCATGGCACCGTAGATGACAGGTGGCCCGCCGCGGGAGAGCGGCGCGGGACCAATCGGCGGGACCCCATCTGCGAGCCCCTCTCCACGCCAGATGCTACGGAGCGCCTTGATCTGCGTCTCCATGCGGTGCGCCCTGCCAGACCACTGCGCATCTAGCGCCGAGAAATCTCCCGGCCTGTTGCCAATGCCGACACCGAAGACAAAGCGCCCCCCGGACAGAATATCCAGCGTCGAGAGTTCCTTGGCGAGCAGGCCTGTGTTCCGCAACGGCAGCACAGCCACACTCGTCATGAGCCGTACCCGCTCCGTCACGCCACAGGCGGCCGCCAGTGCAATCAGCGGATCCTGGGCGTGGTAGGCAATGCGCTCACCGAGCGCGATCGTCGAAAGGCCGCTGCGATCGACAGCCTTGCACCAGTCCAGGAACACGTTCCGCTGCCGCGGCGCCTGCATGGTCATCGGAAAGCAGATGCCGACCTTCACGACTCGTGCCCTCCCGGCATGCCCGGGCGCGACACAGCTTCGCCCTGACGAGGCAACACGTGCATCTCACGGTACGCTGCAAACTCCTGCCGGATGGATTCAGCATCGAGGCCGAATTGCGCGAGCGTGTAGCCGTGCGGGGGGCGCTTGTCGCGGCTGTTCTCGGCGATGAAGCGGGTCATCTCGTCGCGCGTACCGGCGTGCAGATCGAGCCCTGCCGCGGCGTAGATGCGTTCGACGACCCCGAGCGCATCGTGCACGACGTCGCCGAACCACACATCGACGAAGCGTCCCCCGTCGGCAGCCCGTCGCACGCCCTCTGCCCGCTCGAGGCGGCAGCGCGCTGTCGTGAGCGCATAGTCGGCGCATTCACTCGGGTGCGGCGTGTCGCACACGAGCCGGCGCAATTCGAGCGCCATGCTCGCGAGCGATGGCAGCGTATCCAGCGGGTCGCGGTGGGTCTGGACGATGATCGCGCGAGGGTAACGTGCGAGCAGTTGATCGAGATGCACCATGTGGTGGGGCGCCTTGAGCACGAACGGCCCCGTCGGCTCGCCACGCATGCGCTTCTGCCACTGCAGGAATTGCAGCCAGCGCGCATGGTCCGCGTAGGTGGCGCCGCCGTCCTGCGCGAGGTGCCAGCGCAGGTAACTTGGCACGTTCATCAGGCCCGCCGGTGGCGAGGACTGGAACGCATGCTCGAGCAGCATCACGTCTTCGTCCGGAGCGAGCGCATCGAGCGGATGCACCGCAGCCAGTGCCGGATTCGATGAGATCATCGCGGCCACCTCCGCCTGCGCGGCCGCGATACGCGCATCGGGCTGGCGTGCAGCGTCCTCCACCCGCCAACCGGGCAGCGGCGCCGGATGCCGGCACTCCCACCAGGCGAGCGACGAGCATCCCGGACCCCGGGCGAGGATGCGGTGGAGCAGCGTCGTCCCGGTCCGCGGGAACCCGACGACGACGAACCGCACGTCGATGCGCTCGCTCCCGATTTCGCGATGCCGCGTGAACCAGGCCTGCCGCTGGAGTCGTGCCGCGAGCAATCCGACGAGGCGTGTACGCTGGCCCGCACGGCCGGCCGGCGTGAGTCGTGCCTCGCGCTCGATCGAGTCGAGCAGTACTGCGAGGGGTGCATGGAACGAATCCTCGCCAAAATCCGACAGCCCGGTTCGCTCGCAGGCCTCGGCGCGCAGCGATGCCTCGTCGAGCCGCACGTCGGGGCGGGACGATGTCGACGTCTCCCGACGGTCCGCCGTGCGCGCGGTCACGAATATCGACCCGCGGCGAGATCGGCGAAGCGCACCACCCGGCACGCAGGCTGCGGCGGGTCGCAGGCCATGTTCCAGCGCAGGCCCATCGTGCCGTGCGTATGCCCGGCCGTGTCCATCCAGTTGCCGACGCCCGGGTCGCGGGCCGAGACGACAATCAGGAAACTGCCGTCGCGCTCGAGCCGCACGCTGTGCTTGTTCACCGTGATCGGGTGGTAGCGATAGTCGAGGGATTCGAGCCAGTAGTTGTTGAGCTGGAAGTTCCAGTAGCGGCACACCGGAGGCTTCGCAGTGATGAGTAGCGCTTCATCCGGCGCGAGCTTCCAGTAACCGTGGTAGAAGATCTGGTTCGCAGCCTTGTGGGCGGGTGCCCGCAGCGCATCGGGCGGAGCGCGAAGTTCGTTCGGGTGCTTTGCGAAGCCTTCCGCCCAGCTCGTGAAGAGATCCGCCGAGCCCTTCACGAATGCCGCGGTCGTGGCGAAGGCGCGGTCCAGCGCGGCGGCATCGAGGGGCGCAGGCGGGCCTTCGACACCGAGGCATTCGATGTCGAGTTCGATCGGAACCTCACCTTTCCTGTCGAGGAAAAACTCGCGCACGATCAGGCTCGAGGTGCGCGGGTCCATCGCGATCCAGTTGCCCGGATGCGGCTTCGCGGAGAGCACGATCTCGAAGCGGCCGTCCGCGTCGAGCACGAGATCCGCGGAGTCGAGGTAACCACTGCAGCCCGAGGGCCCCTGTTCGCCGTAGTGGCCGTAGTACGCTCCGATGCCGACGTAGGTCGACGTTCCGCGTCGGCCGCGGATGCGGTATTCACGATTGCCGTCGAGCGCGCAATTCCGATAGTTGCAATCGGGATTGTCCGCCCCGAGCTTCGCATCCGGCCGCGCCATCTGGTAGAAGCGCGGATGCTCCGGATCGGCGTGCTCGACGAAGCGCTCGAGCGCCACACGCAGCAGGCGTGACAGGTACCGATAGCCCTCGGCGCGGTCGAAGGCATTGGCAGGCGAGCGCTCACGAAAGAGCGCCTCCCGCGCGCCCTTGAGGCTCTCGCAAAAATCGTCCCATGTCCTGCCGTCGACGACCCGCGCGAGCGATTCATGTTCGTTCATCACGGTCATGCTATGGCACCCCCTGGCCCGATGGCGCCCGCAGGGGCACTTCGGGATGTCGTGCTTCGACCATCCTGCGCATGCCGTCCTTCCAATCCATCATCGTGCGCCCGACGAGTTGATGCATTCGCGCAGGATCGAGGACTGCGCCGCCGAATGCTGCATCCGTATAGAAGAAGGTTGGCTTGCGCCCGACCAGATCGCCGAGATACGTGCACCAGTCCTCGATGCTCACGGGCTCGCTCCCGCCCCAGTTGACGATCGTCGCCGGCACGCTGGCGGCGGCCAGCAGTTTCGGGACCTGCGCGATGTAATCATCCTCGTGCATCAGGCTGCGAAGGTTGGGCTTCTCGGGAATCAACTGGATGGGCGTTCCGGCCAGGATCGCCTCCAGGTGATGGGCAGGCAGGCCCCCATTGTTGCCGTAGGCCACATTCAGACGGGCGATGGTCGTCGGCACGCCCCACTGCCGCGCGGCGAAGCGCACCATGACCTCCGCCGCGATCTTGCCCAGGCTGTAGGTGGGCAGGAAATTGCGGCGGCTGTCACCGAGTGGCGCGGTTTCCTTCAATGGGCGATTGCCGGCTGCCGCGTAGACCGCCGATGACGAGCAATGCAGCCACGCCTTGGCGCGGCGGCAATGGTACAGAAGCCGCCCCACTCCCTCTGCGTTGGCCTGCAGGTCGATGTCGAAGTCGCCCGTGCGTGTCGAGGCGAAGTTCAGTACGTACGTGAAATCATCGGGCAAGCCTGCGAACGAGTCCTGCGCGAGGTCCGCCACGATACACCTCACGCCATGCCGCTCGAGGCGCGCGCGATCCTGCGGCTTGCCGAACCGGCCGAGGCCGTAGACCTCATTGTGCGCGGCGAGATGGCGGGCAAGCGGAAACGCCACCTGCCCTGCTGCTCCCGTGATCAGGATTCTTTCCTTCTCGAGCTGCTCGTCAAACGTCATGGCCGCTCCTCATCATCGCTCGCCATTCTGCCTGGCACGCCACCACTACCATCGATAGCCGAATGTGGCACCGTAGGTTCTCGGCTCCGGGAAATAGACCAGTCTGTAGTCGGAGAAAAAGCCCGGCCCGAAGTCAATGTAGTTCACCGGTTGCTGCCGATCTGCAGCATTGCGCACCCACAAGGCGACGCTGGCATGCCCGGCCCCACCCATGGGCAGGTCGTTCAGGCCAAGGCGCAGATTCAGCATGCCAAGGCCTTCGACCTTCGAATTCCCGGCGGTGGCGCGTGTCGGATCAACCGTCGCAATCTGGTAGGCGTAGGCATAAAACGACGAGGCATAGCTGTAGTCGGCCAGTACGCGCATGTCGCCCCATTTGCCACGCGCCAGGCGCGCGTCGACCGTCAGGTTCAGGGTGTGCTCGGGCGCATGCGGAAACGAGCGATTGCTCGCGACGTTCGAGACCGGTTGGCCGGCAGCGGCCGGCTCCATGAACTCGTCATACTTGCCGTCGAGATAGCCGTACCCCGCCTGTACCCGAATTGCGTCCGTCGGCATCCACACTGCCTCGAGTTCGAAGCCCCTGGTCGTGGCCTTCCCCGCGTTCCGGATTGCGCTGCTTCCCGGCGGCACGAATCGGCTCACCTGCATGTCGCCGATATCATTGTAGAAGATCGCCGTATTCAGCAGGACCCGATCATCCTGTGAGGCGAACTTGACACCAACTTCATAGGTCTTCTGCTTCTCGGGCTCGAAGGGTATGACTGCCTCCACCGCCGAGGTCGCCTCACCCTGGAAGCCGCCGCTCTTGAATCCTTCAGAGTACTTTCCATACACGTTCAGTTGATCACTGATCCTGTAGGCGATCGTAGCGAGCGGCGTAGTCGCGGCAAAAGATGCGTCGGCTTCGACGCGCGCGATGGCCGTTCCGGCCCCGGTAACAGTCTTGTATCGCGACGTCGTCTTGTCCTCTTCCGTGCGACGCAATCCTGCCGAGAGAGTGAGCGCGTCGGTCGCATGCCAGTCGATCTGGCCATATGCGGACTTGGCCTCAACACCGAACCCGTACTCGGAAACATCGGTGCCAAAGAAATAGACGTGCGGGCTCGATGTATAGCCCGAGTCTTCGTAGTAGTAGAGGCCCGCAACGTACTCCAGGCGCCCTGCATGCCCGACCCACTGGATCTCCTGGGACTTCTGCTCGAAGCCGGAGATGCGGTTGGCGGTAGCTATCGTAACCGGCGTGTAATCGAGATCCACCGAGTCGTTGGCGCGTACCGTACGGCGCGCGCTAATCGACTTCAGCTGATTTCGTTCGTCGACATCCCAGGTGAGCGTGAGCGCATGCCCGTGCAGATCGAGACGTTCGTACGCGGGCCAGTTGATGCTCATGGTGCCCAGACGCGTTCTCGAGGCGTAGGCCGCGGCGGCCGAGAAGAGCGGGCCTGCCGGCGTGACGCTGAACAGCTGGCCTGCCTGTGACGCCTGATCCACCTCCGTGAAGTCGAACTGATAGTCGGCGACGAAATCAGGTGCGAAATCGAGCGTGAGCGCCACACGTGCGCCCAACTGATCACGATTGTCGAGTTCCCCGCCACCCGTCAGTTTCACCAGACCGTCTCGATCCTCCTTGCGCACTGCAAATGACAGCCGCGCGATTCCGAGTCGAGGCAGGTCCACCGAGAGTTTCTCGGTGCGCCCACCGAAGTTGCCGAACTCGACGCTCGCCGAACCGCGAAAATCGCCCGATGGCTTGCGAGTGATGAGGTTCACGGCGCCTGCCATGGTGTTGCGTCCGTAGAGCGTACCCTGCGGCCCTCGCAGAACCTCGATACGTTCGAGATCCACCACATCGAAGACCGATCCCATTGCCTTGCCGAGATAGACACCATCGAGATACATCCCGACGCTCGGCTCCCAGTACATCGCGCCGTTGACGGTAACGCCGCCGCGGATCGCCACCTGGGATACCACATTGCTGTTCGGGTACTTGCTCACCTGGAGATTCGGCGCTACGGACCCGAGATCCAGGATATTCTCGATGCCGCGCATCTCGAGTTGCTCACGCGGGATCGCGCTGACGGCGATTGGCACGTCTTGCAGGTTTTCTTCACGCTTCTGCGCGGTGACGATCACCTCCTGTATTCCCGTCGGGGCCACTTCAGCGGCACCAACCATGTCCACGGAGAGCCCGTACGCCACGAGAATTGCGCCAACCCGGAGGAACCGGTGCCGCGGCGGTGCCGCAGGCGGCGCGTCGGTAACTCCGGGCGAATCGAACCTTGCAATCACGAGACCCCCCTGCGCGAGTTGTTTCAGCAACCCACGTAGGACCGGACGAGTGGCCGGCTTGGTCCCCGACGACTACATGATTATTGTGAACGCCAGTCAAGCCGGATAGCCGGCCCGCCGTGGTTCTCGTCTGTGCCCGTCGCTCGGATGAAATCCACGAAGGATTCCGGGTCCGATGCCTTGAAAGTGCCGCTGATGCGGCGGCCCGCGAGATTCGGGTCGAGTATCTGGATCTGCGCTCGATTGTGCAGGTTGAAGCGTCGAACAACTTCCGCAACCGTCTCATCTTCGAAAGCAAGGGTGCCCGTCACCCATGTCGCCTGCGCCGCCGCGTTCACGTGACGAACTGTCGGCATGGGTGCCTCATCCGACACGACCACTTCCTCATTGGCCGAGACAAACACCTGGTCCGTCGTGGCAGAGGGCGAAATGCCGCTGCCCTGCCGGGTGCGATCACGCCGCGCGACCAGGACGCGTCCTTCCACGACCGTCACCCGCACATTGCCCGCGGCCCGTTCAACATCGAACGACGTACCGACGGCCCGCACGGTGGTTGCCCCGGCACGCACAACGAACGGTCGCCGGCTGTCCTTCGCGACATTGAACAGGGCGTGACCCTCGAGCAACTCCACAGATCGCTGGTCGCGTCTGAAACCAATGCGCAGCTCACTGACAGGCGCGATGGTCACGACACTCCCGTCCTCGAGCGTCATCTCCCGCCGCTCGGCAAGCTGTGTGCGCACGATCGTGGTCTTCTCATGCAGGCTGAACCACGTGCCGACGGCAACGATTGCGACCGCCACACCCGCCGCGACCGCTCGCAGGGAGGTCACATATTGCCTGCGCCGAGGCACGGTATGCGACATCTCCGGGAGTAATTGCACGACATTATCGGGGCCGCGCTCCGTCATCGGGACTTCACCCCAATGGCTGAAACCTTCCAGCGCCTGATCGACCTGATTGACCTTGAGCATCTCCGCAATGTGCATCGGTGACTCGCGCAGCCAGTCGACAAATTCACCACGCTCCTTCACGGACATCTGACCGGTTCGCAACTCCACCAGCCAGGCTGCTGCCTGCTCGGCCGCTACAAGGCGGCGCGCTTCAGCGTTCGAGGTGTCCGCTGTCATTGCTCTTCGCCCCGCGGAGTTGCTTGCGTCACGCTCAGGGACACCCCGTCGAGTGACCCGCGCAAGCCCGCATAAGCCCGAATCAGGTCCCGCTTCACAATGCGGCGAGTCACACCCAATTGTCGGGCGATCGCCTCATGCGTGAGTCCTTCGTCGTAGTGCATGCGCAGAATTTCCCTGGTGCGTGGCGGCAAGGCGCCTACCGCACGCCGGATCACGGCTTGTTCCGCCTCGCGCGCGCATTCATGTTCGGGATCGCTTTCATCCCTCAGCTGCGTCAGCCACTCCGATGCATGCGGCCGCTGCCAGTTGGCGCGCGTCGACCATTCGGCCAGCACATTCCCGGCAATCTTGAACAGATACGCCTGCGGATGCGTCACGAGTTCGGCGCGCTCATAGCGCAGCAACCGCAGAAAAACCTCCTGCGCCACATCATCCACGTCGGCGGATGACAGCCTGCTGCGCAAGACCAGGTGGCGTCGCAGTGGCCTCACCCACTGGCCGTACCAGTCGGCGAGACGCTTTCTTACCGCTTCAGGTGATGAGTTCGTCATGGAAAATCGGTAACTCAACCATCAGACCGGCCAACTTAACCCGTTGGCCCCCCTTAGGCCAGATCGAACAGCTGGGCCAGCCGGGATCCTCCCTCCGCCCACCCCTCGGCCGCCCCGTCGCTCCGCTGCAAGCCGAAATTGAAGCCCGGACTACGGGCGAGCTCTCGCGGCCTCGGGGGAGGTTCCGCCTCAAAGCGAAACATCGATCTGGGACGCCCGTCGCAGCCCCGGCGCGCGCGCCATGCCTACTCTTTATATATGTTCAAGCTCCTGGGCGCGCTGCTCGCGCTCTACATCGCCCAGTGTCTCGCGACCGGCGCGGTATTCGCGAAATCCGGGCTCTGGGGTCGCACGTTCCGCCGTGACGACGACGCATTCAACTATTGGAGTGCGATCGTCGTCTACATCGCGCTCGCGCTGGCCCTGTTCTTCTGGTTCTGACGAAAGCGGGGCAGGCGTGATCGATCCTCCGCGCAGGCGATGGCCACCCGTCGGGCTCTGGGCGCTCACGCTCGGTGTCGTCGGATTCTGGGCCGGGTTCTATGGGCCCCTCGCCTTGAGTCCGGACGCCAACCAGGGGCCGCTGCTCGGCATCTTCATCACCGGTCCGGGTGGCGTGATCGGGGGCCTCGTCCTCGGCGCCGTATTTCGTTCGCTGCCCATCTCCAACGCGCGTCGCTGGCTGGCACTGCTCGCCGCGAATGTCGTGTTCCTGCTCGGCATACTCTACTTCTGCCTGCCCCCACCCGAGACCCACGGGCATCTCGTGAAGGGCACGCTGGCTCGATGCCAATTGCCGGCGGAAGTCGGCGACGAAGGCATCCGCTACTGGAAGGATCGCATCGCCGGTGCGCCGTGGATGGAGGTTCGCGACGGCTGGCAGGACGAGTTGCCCGGCCTGATCGCGCGCGAGCCGGGTGTCGTGCTCACGATCGACGTGCAACGCGAGAACAGGGTCGTGCAGCATCGCAAGCCGTGGAACCGCGGCCGGATCGGCGCGGAAGGCTGGCACGACAAGCCCGGGACGCAGCGCTACTTCGCGAGCTTCGGTGGCGCAGCGTGCGCGGATTACCCGGCGGATCTCCCGACACTCTTCGTGCCCTACGGCCAAACTTCTGCCGCGTGGCCGCCCGACGATCTCGCAGGCCTGCTCCATCTCGTGCGCGTCGAGCGCACATCGCCACCGCTCCTGGATCTCGCGGAGTAATCCGCGAGGCGCCCGAAGCGGCCTCACTTCACGAGTACCACCGGTACCGGCGCGAGGCGCACGACTTTCTGCGCGACCGAGCCCA
This sequence comes from Steroidobacteraceae bacterium, assembly GCA_050249415.1. Classification (GTDB taxonomy): domain Bacteria; phylum Pseudomonadota; class Gammaproteobacteria; order Steroidobacterales; family Steroidobacteraceae; genus CADEFQ01. The sequence goes on along the minus strand of JBFWQO010000008.1, from coordinate 41,310 downwards.
TCACGGCCCCGGCGATCGCGCCGCGGCCCTGGGTCCCCATGATCACTTCGGCGCAATTCGTGCTGCGCGCATAGTCTGCGATGACCTGGCCGGGGTCGCCGACGCCGATGTGGTGCTGGTACGGAACGCCCGCCTGTGTCACGCGCTCGCGCGGTCGTGCGAGCACGGTCATGCCCTCGTCGCGATGGTATTCCTGCTGGCTCTCCGCACTGATGAAGATCTTCACGTTCACGCCTGCGAGCGGCAACTGCACGTTCAGCAGGCGCAGATGCACCGGGTCACGGGAAGCAGCGACGCGGCCAAGGGCGTAATCCAGGGCGCGTTCCGAGTACGGCGAACCATCGACAGCGATCAGCAGTGTCTGCATGCCGGTCTCCTTCATTCGCCGTCGTGATGCGCCAGATCCACCGGGCCGGTCGGGGCGGCCGGCGCCGGGCGGCGGGCGGCCAGGATCTTGCCGATGACCACCACGAGCAGCGCCCCGGTGACCGGCGCTGCCCAGGCGAGCGGACCCGGCAGCCACGCGGCCATCTGGTCATGGATCGCGACGTCATGGGCGATCATGTCGCCCGCGATCCAGCCGAGCAGCGCCGCACCGCCGACGATGACGATGGGGAAGCGGTCCATCAGCTTGAGGACGAACCGGCTGCCCCAGACGATGATCGGCACGCTCACGAGCAGGCCGAACACTACGAGGCCCAGATGATCCTTGGCCGCCGCGGCGATCGCGATGACATTGTCGAGGCTCATCACGGCATCGGCCAGCACGATGGTCTTGATCGCCCCGAGCAGGTGGGTACTCGCCTTGATGTCGTGGCCTGTACCCTCGTGCTGCGGCAACAGCAGCTTGACCCCGATCCACAGCAACAGCAGCCCGCCGCCGAGCTTGAGGTAGTGAATCTGCAGCAGTTGCAGCGCGAAGAAGATCAGCACCACGCGCAGGGCCACCGCACCGAACACACCCCAGAAGATCGCCTGCCGGCGCTGCGCCTGCGGCAAGCGGCGCGAGGCGAGCGCGATGACCACCGCGTTGTCGCCACCGAGCAGGATGTCGATGATGATGATCTGCCCGACGGCGATCCAGAATTCCGGGGTCGTGATTTCCATCATGCGCGGGTAGTGTACTCAATTACCCGTTGCCTCATGGCATGCTCGTCGTCGACACAGCCCGATTTGACATGCACAGCGCAAGTGAGAGGATCGCGGTGTGGGCCATGATCTGTCGCGCTATCACCGGCAAATGCTGCTCGCGGGGTTCGGCGAGGCGGGGCAGCGCCGGCTCGCCGCATCGACCGCCGTCGTGATCGGCTGCGGCGCGCTCGGCGCCACGATCGCGGACACGCTCGTCCGGGCCGGCGTCGGGCATCTCGTCCTGATCGACCGCGATTTCGTCGAGTTCACGAATCTGCAGCGCCAGGTGTTGTTCGACGAACAGGACGCACGCGAGGCCCTGCCCAAGGCCGAGGCCGCGCGCGCCAGGCTCCGGCGGATCAACTCGCAGGTCGAGATCACCGCTGTCGTCGATGACCTCGACGCGATGAACGTCGAGCGCCTCACGGCCGGCGCCGATGTCTTGCTCGACGGTGTCGACAATTTCGAAACCCGTTACCTCGTCAACGACTGCGCCGTGAAGCATGGGCGACCGTACCTCTACGGTGGGGCCATCGGCACTGCCGGAACCGCATTCCCGATCTTGCCGCACACGCCGCAGCGCGATGCCGCGTGGGAGAGTCATGCCGGCGGCGATCGCGCGACACCGTGCCTGCGTTGCCTGTTCGAGGAAGCGCCGCCGCCGGGCGCGATGCCGACCTGCGATACCGTGGGTGTCCTCGCGCCAGCGGCGGCGATCGTCGCGAGCTTCGAAGCCGCGGAGGCGCTGAAGATCCTCACCGGCCGCTTCGATCTCGTGTCGCCGACACTGTTGTCCTTCGACCTGTGGGACAACAGCCTGAGGCAACTCGAGGTAGCCGGCGCATACGACGAGGGCGACTGCCCCTGCTGCAAGCGACGCAGGTTCGAGTACCTCGATGAGGGTCGAGGCTCGGGCGCGACGACACTCTGCGGTCGCGACGCCGTGCAGATCCGCCAGCCACGCGACGCGGAGGACGCGGATCTCGCGGCCATCGCGGGCAGGCTCGCCGCCCATGGCGAGGTCAAGGTCAATGCGCACATGCTGCGCGCGAGACTGGTCGATCGCAATCGACCCTACGAGATCACGCTGTTCCGGGATGGGCGCGCCATCGTGAAGGGCACGCACGAACCGGGAATGGCGCGCAGCATCTACGCGAAGTTCATCGGTTCCTGAAACGGGAGAACGACCATGGCGGGAGTCCGGCTGTTGGTTGGCACGAGAAAGGGCGCGTTCATCCTGTCGGCAGACGGCCAGCGCAAGCGCTGGCGGGTCGCGGGCCCCCATTTCGCCGGTTGGGAGGTCTACCACCTGAAAGGCTCGCCGGCCGACGCGGATCGGATCTATGCGTCCCAGACGAGCAGCTGGTTCGGCCAGATCATCCAGCGCTCGAGCGATGGCGGCAAGACCTGGGAATCGCCGGGCTCCTCGCCCGCCGAGCTCATGGACCCGACGAGCGGGATGCCCAAGGGCGAGAGCAACAAGTTTGTCTACGACACTTCGGGCACGGGCCGCCCGCTCACGACGCACCAGTGGTACGACGGCACGCAGCATCCGTGGGAGTTCAAGCGCGTGTGGCACCTCGAGCCCTGCGTGATGGACCCCGACGTCGCCTACGCGGGCGTCGAGGATGCCGCGTTGTTCAAGACGACCGACGGCGCGAGGTCGTGGCACGAGTTGCCGGGTCTCCGCGGCCACGAGTCGGGCCCGCGCTGGCAGCCCGGCGCGGGCGGGATGTGCCTGCACACGATCCTGCTCGATCGCAGTGATCCACGCCGGATTTTCACGGCGATTTCGGCGGCCGGCGCCTTTCGCTCGGACGACGGCGGCGCGTCCTGGCTTGCCGTCAATCGCGGGCTGAAGTCGCAGTACATCCCGGACCCGGAGGCCGAAGTCGGCCACTGCGTGCATCGGATTGCGATGCATCCGTCGCGCCCGAACGTGCTGTTCATGCAGAAACACTGGGACGTGATGCGCAGCGACGACGCCGGCGCCACCTGGTTCGAGATCAGCGATAACCTGCCGAGCGATTTCGGTTTCCCGATCGACGTGCACGCGCACGAACCGGAGACGATCTACGTGGTGCCGATCAAGAGCGATTCGGAGCATTACCCGCCGGAGGGCAAACTCCGCGTCTATCGCAGCCGCACCGGTGGCAACGACTGGGAGCCGCTGACGAAGGGTCTGCCGCAGCGCGACTGCTACGTGAACGTACTGCGTGACGCGATGTGCGTCGACTCGCTCGATCCCTGCGGGATCTATTTTGGCACCACCGGCGGGCAGGTCTACGGCTCCGCCGACGGCGGCGACACCTGGACTCCGATCGTCCGCGACTTGCCCGGCGTCCTCTCGGTCGAGGTCCAGTCGCTCGCATGATCCGCGTCGTCCTGCCGCAGCACCTGCAGACACTGGCGCGCGTCACCGGCGAGGTGACTCTCGTCGTCGACGGGGCGATCACGCAGCGCTCGATCCTCGATGCGCTCGAGGCGCGCTATCCGATGCTGCGCGGCACGGTGCGCGACCACGCGACACAGCAGCGCAGGAAGCTCGTGCGCTTCTTCGTGTGCGCGACGGACGTCACGCACAAGCCGCCCGATGCGCCGCTGCCGCAGGCTATTGCGACCGGCGCGGAGCCGTTCCTGATCGTCGGCGCAATCGCGGGCGGGTAGCAATCCCGGCGTATGGTCACGGGCACAGGCGATCGTGTTTGCGCGGGGCCACGGGTTGCGCGGTTGAGCGTGCGCGCAATCGTCGGCGCACTGGCCATCCTCGCTGCGCTGTTCCTCGCGGGCTGCGCAACGGCGAGCGACCCCGCCGTGGATGCCGGGCCGCCCGTGCTCATGGACGAGCCTCTCCCGATGGACGAGCCCATCGTCGACCGGGCGCCTGCGGCCGGGGACGCCGGGAGGGAAGCGGAAATTCCGTTGTCCGTCCTGCAACCAGAACCCGAAGACACCGGCGCCGATGCGCTGCCCGAAGTGCTCGTCAAGGGGCTGTTCCGCGCCCGCCACGAGATCATCCACGACCACGTGGCCGAAGCGCAGGCGCTGCTGCGCGAAGTCGAACTCGGGTATGTGTTCACGGGCAAGGGCAAGCGCGAGACCCTGCGCGGACGCCCCGTCGCCTTTGCGCTGTGGAGCGAGGCAAAGCAGGAATGGCTCGTCGCGCACATCGAGATTCCGCGCCCGCCGGTCAGGTGGCGGCCCGGACGCAAGCCCCTGCGCGTCGTCGTGCGCACCCCGGACATAGAAGCGCGGCACGTGAATGGAAGCGGCGCCGAGCGGCTCATGGTCGCCTTCTCCCGGGGCGGTGAACCGCTCAAGGTCTACGGCAGGAAATTCCCGGTGTTCGACAATGCGCTGGTGCGGAAAAGACGATGGCGCGCGGTCGCCGGGACGGCGAGGCCCATCATCTACCTGCCGTACACCGACGACACGTTCGATCCGGGCTTCGTCAGCGGTGGACGGGAATTCCTCCTGTCGGAAGCGCGCAAGGCCGCCGATGAACTGCGCACCGCGCAGGTGGCGAGCCGGGCATTCCCGGGCGAGTATCTTGCGGACGTGATACCGGTCGAGGTCATCACGACCCTCGCGGTCATCGAGCAGACGGACGATTTCGACTTTCGCAGGAGCGGAGCCGCGGCCTTCGACCGGGTGCTGAACCAGTACGGTCTCGAGCGCCGGCAAGCCTATCGCTACAGCGTCTCGGTCGCTTCCGCGCTCGGGCCGATGCAGTTCACCAACCGGCGAGGCAACGGCACCTACGCGCTCGTGGTGAGGCGTTGCCACGGCGCGGGACTCGACCCGAACTTCGAGCGTGGTGCCACGAATCTGCGCAACGCCATGAAGGCGGCGATATGCCTGCTCGACATCGAGCTGGCGCAGATGCGAAGGGATATCCGCCTCGCGTACCGTGACAACCCGGCGGTGCTCGGCATCTTCCCCGTTGCGGCATACAACGGCGGGCCGCGCAATGTCGCGAAGCTGGATCGCGCGCTCGGCAGGATGAAGGTCGGGCTCGGGGAACTGCGGCGGCCCGGAGAACAACCGACGGGGAAACCCGTGCCCTGCCCTTGCGTCTGGCAGGACAGCGGAACGGGTGACGTGCGCCCCGTGACGATCCCGCGCTACAACAACGAGAATCGCTGGTACATCGAAAAGTACCAGAGCATCCTGAACCTGTTCGAGTAGCGCGAGGCCGATGCGCGCATGGCCGCAGCCGATGCGCGCACAGGTCTCTGCGAGTTCACCTACCTGCGCGGGCGCGGCCGGGAGCTCGAATAGATGTCGCCGTTGCGGCCGAAGTACAGCCGCTCGAGATCCCACGAGATCGTGGACCGGGTCTCGCTACCGGCGGTGTTCACATTGGGGCCGAGGTTGACGGGCGCGGAGAACGGCTTCCTCGTATTCTCGCGGGTGGCCACGTAGACATCGAAGCTGCCGAAGGCCGCGTTGCCGTTCGCGTCCGTCGGCCGGGTCGAGCTGAAGACGATCTCGAGGCCGTCCCGGCTGACGTTGGGCATACGATCGTCGTACTCCGTGTTCAGCTCCAGGACCGGCTCCGGCGGGCCGAAGCTGCCGTCGCGCTGGCGCTTGCTGCGGTAGATATCATGGTTCCCGCCCACGGTGCTCGAGAAGTACAGGAACGTCCCCTCATGTGTGTCCACCAGCGACGGGCTGAACTCGGCGCCGTTCGTGCTCGGCCCGGTGCCGGTTTCCATGCAGCCGAGATGAATCGGCTCGCCCCAGCCGAAGGCGGCATTGCGTCGAATCATGTAGATGTCGCCGAGCCCCGGCCCGGCATTGCAGGTACCCGCGCCCGCGCGATCGGAGACAAACATCAGCCAGCTCCCATAAATCGGCGTGGGGCAGAAATCGTTGGCCACGCTGTTGACCGGTGCCCCGAGGTTCTGAGGTTCGCCAAAGGCATCGTCCTTGCTGGCGCGATCGGCCGCCCAGATATCATTGCCGCCCAGCGTTCCCAGCCGCCCCGAGGCGACGTACAGGCTGAGGCCGTCCCGAGACTCGATCGGGCAGCCATCGCCGGCCGTACTGTTGACCTCGGTGACCGGCACTGCGACACCCCAGGACTCGTGGCTCGGCGACCAGTGGCTCGGATACCATGCAAGGACCGTGGACGGCAGCGCCGCGGCGACGACGATTGAACAGAATGCAGACTTCCAGTTTTGCATGACACTCTCCACGAGATGCGGGTTGACGATGGCTGACTGCCGGATGCTGCCCCCTCCAATGCCCGCGGCTCCTGATCAAACCCTGATATCGTGCCGATATCGGCCTCGCGGGGCCGCCAGCAACGAAAGAAGTGCAGAGCCACACGGCACTGGAAGGCGGGTTTCGCATCGGGGATCTCGCGATAGACCCTCGCGCCGGTAAAGTGTCCGGCCCGGGCGGCACCGTGATCCTCGACCCGAAGGTCATGGGAGTCCTTCTCGAGCTCGCTGCCTCTGCCGGTCGGGTCCTGTCGCGCGACGAGCTCCTGTCCAGGCTGTGGCCCGACACGGTCGTCACCGAGGACGCGCTGACCCGCTGTGTCTACGAGCTTCGCCGCCAGCTCGCGCAGGCGGGCGGTAACGAGCGCTACAAAACCATGTTCCAGACGCTTCCCAAGCGCGGCTACCGCCTCGATGCCGAAGTCACGGCCGCGTCGCCCGCCGACGAGCCCCGCGGCACGGGCCGCAAATGCACCCGGTGGCTCGTTGCCGCGGCGGCGGTGATAGCCGCCGCAGCGACAGCGCTGCCCTGGCTCGGGCCGAAGGATCGCGACGCGAGCGCCGTGCGATCCATCGCGGTGTTGCCGTTCGTCGACATGAGCGCGGCGAAAGACCAGCGCTTCTTTTCCGACGGCATCACCGAGGAGATCCTGAACCAGCTCTCGCAGAGCGCGAACCTGCGCGTGATCGCGCGCACGTCGTCGTTCTCGTTTCGCGACACATCGCTCGACGTGCCGCAGATCGCGGCGCGGCTCGGCGTCCAGTATCTGCTCGAAGGCAGTGTCCGCAAGGCAGGTAACCGCATCCGGGTCACGGCACAGCTCATCGATGCGGCAACCAACTCGCACCTCTGGTCGCAGACCTACGATCGCGGCCTCGGCGACCTGTTCGCAATCCAGGACGAAGTGGCCGGCTCGGTGGCCGCGGCACTGAATGCGGCGCTGGGCGAGCACGGCGCGCAGGCCCGGGCGCCGACCGATATCGACGCCTACCAGAACTATCTGCAGGGGCAGTTCCTGTACAACCGCCGACTCGAGGGCGACGTCGAGCGCTCTGTCGGATACTTCGAGGATGCCATCCGGCAGGACCCCAAGTTCGCGCGCGCCTGGGCAGCGCTCGCCGGCGCGTGCCGTCTGCTCGCCTATGGCATCGAAGGATTCGACGCAGAGTGGTCGGCGCGGCAGGGAGCAGCGGCACGCAGGGCGGTCGAGCTCGACCCGGATCTCGCGGTTGCCCACGTGCGGCTTGCGCAGTACCTGTGGCTCAATCGACGGCCCGCCGAAGCCATACGGCACTTCGAGCGGGCGCTCGCGCTCGACCCCGACGATCCGCTGGTCCTCGCCATGGCTGCGACCCAGTCCCGGGCGGTCGGCGACCGCGCTCGCGCACTGCACCTCTGGGGCCGGATCGTCGCGCAGGATCCGCTGTCATCCGTCTATCGCCAGAACTATGCGGTGTACCTGCTCGAGGCAGGCCACCTCGAAGAGTCCCGCGCGCAATACGACAAGCTTGTCGAGTTGAATCCGGCGGCCGGGCCGGAGCCAACGGCCGGGCTCGTACGCGTGCTTACGCTGATGAAGCGCTACGACGATGCCGCGAAACAGATCGTGCACCTGCCGGAAGGCGAATACCGGGATTTCGGGCTCGCGCTGCAGTACGACGCACCCGGTCGGCGAGCCGAGGCGGATGCGGCGCTCACGCGACTCCGCGACGAGCCCGTGGATTACCACGGCTTCGTGCGGCTGGCGGAGGCCTATGCATTTCGCGGCATGAACGATGACGCCTTCGCGGTGCTGCAGCGGCACAGGACCGTGCTCGACAGCGGGCAAGCGTCCGATGCCCATAATCTCCAGTATTTCCTGGAGGAAGTGGCGACATCCCGCCTGCTGCAGCCGCTGCACGGCGATCCGCGCTGGTCCGCACTGATTTTACGACCGGGCTGAGCAGCCGCTACCGCGTCAAGCGGTGGATCAACAGTGCAGCGCGCCGGGCCATGGGCGTCAATGTATCGAGCCCCGTGTACTCGCCCGGCGCATGGGAATTGTCACCGCCACCGCTGCCGAGGCCGTCGAGGCACGGCAGCAGGTGCGCGATGAAGCCGATGTCTCCCGCGCCGCGCCGGGCGGGATCGAACGCCACGACCGGTCCGAGGCCGAGGTCGCGGCTCGCGCCATCGAGCACCTCCAACAACTCCTCGTTGCCCGGCGTCGGTGTCATGGGCGGATAGGCTCCTTCATCGAAGCGCAGTGTCGCCCCCGTTCGCGGCAGGTGCTGCGCGACGATCGCCTGCATGCGCGCCTTCGCACTGCGCTCCTGCTCGAGGCTGATGTAGCGCAGGTCGCCGCGCGCGAACGCGACCGGCGCGATGACATTGGTCTTGCCCTCCGCCGTGCCGCGATAGTCGTCGAGTGCTGCCTTCGTACCACCGACGATCACGCTCGGGTTCAGGGTCAGGTACTTCTCCGCGCGGAATTCAGCCTGAAAGGCCGCAAGGATGCGCGCCGCCTCGTAGACCGCACCGCTGCCGCTCCCCTCCCCGAAGATGCCGCTCGAGTGTCCCGTCTCGCCGGTCGTCTCGAGCGTCCAGCTGCTGAACCCCCGGCGGCCGATGGTCGCCGTGCCGTCGATCGACGTCTCGAAGCTGAGCGCCGCATCGCTCTGCCCTGCGAGCTCGAGCATCGCCGCGCGTGACACGGCGAACGGCAGGCCGGCATCCTCCTCGTCGCCGGTGAGCATCACAGTGATGCGGCGGTCCGCGAGCGCACCGGCCGCGTGGAGCGCTTTCAGCGCCTGCACCATCACGACGATGCCGCCCTTCATGTCACTCGCGCCCGTGCCATAGGCGCGGTCGCCTTCGCGCCGGAACCGCTCGCCGGCGAGCACCGTGTCGAGATGGCCGAGCAGCAACAGACGCTTGCCGCGCGTGCCGTCGATTTCGGCGACGAGGTGGCCGGCCCGCTTCATGCCGGGCGGCAGCTCGACCCAGCGGGTGCGAAATCCGATGGCCCGCAATTCATCGGCGAAGACCGCGCCGACCGCACGCACGCCGGCGAGGTTCTCGGTCGGGCTCTCGATGTCGACTGCGCGGGCGAGCAGCGCCTCGGCGGCAGGCTGGCCCGCGGCGACTTGCCGCGCGATCGCGATTTCGGTTGGGTCGAGTGCCGCCTGCGCGACGGCGACACTGCCGATGAACGCGACGACCGCGCCTCCGATGAGGCGGAACACATGATTTGGCACGACAGGTCACCCCACTGCGGCAAAGCCGGGATGCTAACCCGGGAGCGGGACCCGGTGCGCGGCGTCGGCGTCGAGCGCGATCCTCGCGAGGTCCGCTTCCACCCGCGTCGGGTATGTCTTGATCGCTTTCATGGCGACGGTAGCTTAACCGAGGCGGGGCGATTCGGGTGTGGCTGCCCGCGCCGTGCGGAGCTTGATGAACACCTCGATCCGTCTGCGGATGGTGTGCCGGACGAACTCAGATCAACTTCACCAGTTGCTTGCCGAAGTTCCTGCCCTTGAGCAATCCCAGGAAAGCCGCAGGCGCCGACTCGATGCCCTGCGCGATCGACTCGCGCGGACGAAGCTTGCCCGTGGCCACCAGGGTGCCGAGCTCCTTCAGCGCCTCGGGCCAGACTTCCATGTGTTCGCTGATGATGAAGCCTTCGATCTTCATTCGGTTGACGAGGATCAGCGATGGATGTGCCATCGGCAGCGGCTGCCCGTCGTAGCCCGCGATCATGCCGCACAGGGCGACGCGGGCGAAGGCGTTGGCGCGCAGCAGCACCGCGTCGAGGATGTAACCGCCGACATTCTCGAAGTGGCCGTCGATGCCCTTGGGGCAGGCATCCTTCAACGCCCCGCCCAGGCTCCTGGCGTCGGGGTGCTGGCGGTAGTCGATGCAGGCGTCGAAGCCGAGTTCGTCCACGGCGTACCTGCATTTGTCGGGCCCGCCCGCGATGCCGACGACCCGGCAGCCGCGCGCCTTGGCGAGCGCACCGAAGGCGCTGCCCACCGCGCCAGTGGCTGCGGAAATGGTCAACGTCTCGCCCTCCTTCGGCGCGATGATCTTCACGAGGCCATACCACGCGGTGACGCCGGGCATCCCCACCGCGCCCAGGTAGTACGAGAGCGGCACCTGAGTCGTGTCCACCTTGCGCAGTACGCCGGGCTGCGCGGCATCGACCACGCTGTATTCCTGCCAGCCGCCGAGGCCCACGACCTTGTCGCCGACGGCGAACCTCGGGTTCCTGCTTTCGACAATCTCCCCTGCCGTGCCACCCTGCATCACCTGGCCAAGCGCTTGCGGCTGGGCATAGTTCTTCGAATCGTTCATGCGCCCGCGCATGTACGGGTCGAGGCTCAGGTAGTGGTGGCGCACCAGCACCTGGCCGGCCGCGAGCTCGGGGGTGACCGTGGTGACCAGCCTGAAGTTGCCGGCCACGGCTTCGCCCTCGGGGCGGTTGTCCAGCAGCTGCTGCTTGTTGGCGGGCATTTTCCGTCTCCATTGGCTCAGCCGGTGGATGGCCGGCAAGGCGCAGAATGTCGACGGGTCGCCGTCGGAAATCAAGCGGCCATCGGGGTGTTCGTCGCCGCAGGTGCTGCGCGCCACGCTGCCACCTGTGGGTCAGCGAGCGGCTGCCGTGGACCGTGGATGCAAACGCTCTGGCTGGTCGTCGCGCTCGTACTGCTGCTGCCCGGCGTCTGGCTCACCTACCGCAAGGAGCACAGATCCCCGCATGCGCGCGCGCCGGACCCTCCCGGTCCTTCCCACCCGCCGAATGCGGCAATACACTCGATCACGTCCACGGTCGTGCTCCTGCCGTCTCGATGCCTGGTGACACCAGGGCTGGCGGTGGTGGTCGTGCGCCCGCTCAATCACCCGGAAACAGGGTGCGGGACCGAAGATTTTCGAGGCTCATGGGATTACCGGAGAGAGCGATGCACGACATCATTCGTCAACTCGACGAAAAGCGCGGCAGGGCCCACCTTGGCGGCGGCCAGAAGCGCATCGACGCGCAGCACGGCAAGGGCAAGCTGACCGCGCGCGAGCGCGTCGAGATCCTGCTCGACGAAGGGACGTTCGAAGAGTGGGACATGTTCAAGGAACACCGCTGCGTCGACTTCGGCATGGCCGCGCAGCAGATTCCCGGCGACGGCGTGATAGTCGGCTATGGCACCATCAACGGGCGCATGGTTTTCGTGTTCTCGCAGGACTTCACGGTATTCGGCGGCGCGCTGTCGGAGACCCACGCCGAGAAGATCTGCAAAGTGATGGACAAGGCGATGCAGGTCGGTGCCCCGGTAATCGGCCTGAACGACTCCGGCGGCGCGCGCATCCAGGAGGGCGTTGCCTCGCTCGGGGGTTATGCCGACGTGTTCCAGAGGAACGCCCTGGCCTCCGGCGTGGTCCCGCAGATCTCGATGATCATGGGCCCCTGCGCCGGCGGCGCGGTGTACAGCCCCGCCATGACCGACTTCATCTTCATGGTCAAGGACAGTTCCTACATGTTCGTCACCGGCCCCGACGTCGTCAGAACCGTGACCCATGAGGAAGTGACTGCCGAGGAACTGGGCGGTGCGTTGAGCCACACGACCCGCTCGGGCGTGGCCGACCTCGCCTTCGACAACGACGTCGAGGCGCTGCTGATGCTGCGCCGCTTCTTCAGTTACCTGCCGCTCAACAATCGCGAAAGGCCGCCGGTGCGGCCCACCGCCGATCCTGCCGAACGTATCGATTATTCACTCGACACGCTGGTGCCGGCCAATCCGAACCTGCCCTACGACATCAAGGAGCTGATCCTGAAGACCGTCGATGAGGGCGAGTTCTTCGAGATCCAGCCGGACAATGCCAGGAACATCGTGGTCGGCTTCGCGCGCATGGAGGGAGCCACCGTCGGCATCGTCGCCAACCAGCCGATGGTGCTGGCCGGCTGCCTCGACATCCGCTCCTCGATCAAGGGCGCGCGTTTCGTACGCTTCTGCGACGCGTTCAACATTCCCGTCATCACCTTCGTCGACGTGCCCGGCTTCATGCCCGGCACCGCCCAGGAATACGGCGGCATCATCAAGCACGGTGCCAAGCTGCTCTATGCCTATGCCGAGTGCACCGTGCCGAAGGTGACCGTGATCACGCGCAAGGCCTACGGTGGAGCCTACGATGTCATGTCCTCGAAGCATTTGCGCGGCGACGTGAATTTCGCCTGGCCGACAGCCGAGATTGCGGTGATGGGGCCCAAGGGCGCCGTCGAGATCATATTCCGCGACGAGAAGAACGATCCGGCCAAGCTGGCGCGGCGCGAAGCCGAGTACAAAGCCAAGTTCGCCAACCCGTTCATCGCCGGTGCGCGCGGCTTCATCGACGACGTGATCCAGCCGCACGAAACGAGGAAGCGCATCTGCCGCTCGCTGGCCATGCTCGGGCGCAAGAAGCTGGAAAATCCGTGGCGCAAGCACGGCAACATCCCGCTCTGACGAGGAAACGAAACCGAGTGTTCAAGAAGATACTGATCGCGAACCGCGGCGAGATCGCCTGCCGCATCATCCAGTCCGCCCGCAAGATGGGCATCGGGACCGTCGCCGTGCATTCCGAGGCCGACCGGGAAGCCATGCATGTCGAACTCGCCGACGAGGCCGTCTGCATCGGCCCGGCACCGTCGAAGGAGTCCTATCTCGTCGCCGACAGGATCATCGCCGCCTGCAGGCAAACCGGGGCCGAGGCGGTGCATCCGGGCTACGGCTTCCTCTCGGAGAACGAAGCGTTCTCGAGGCGCCTCGAAGAGGAAAGCATCGTCTTCATCGGCCCCAGGCACCATTCGATCGCAGCCATGGGCGACAAGATCGCCTCGAAGAAGCTGGCACTCGAAGCCGGGGTCAACGTCATTCCCGGCTACAACGATCCGATCGCCACGCCCGAAGAGGCGGTCACGATCGCGTCAAAGCTCGGCTACCCGGTGATGATCAAGGCCTCGGCCGGCGGCGGCGGCAAGGGGCTGCGCGTCGCCTTCAACGACAGGGAATGCGCCGAAGGCTTCGCCTCCTGCAGGACGGAAGCCAGGAACGCCTTCGGCGACGACCGCATCTTCATGGAGAAATTCGTCGAAGAGCCGCGCCACATCGAAATCCAGGTGCTGGGGGACAGCCACGGCAACGTCGTCCATCTCTGGGAGCGCGAGTGCTCGATCCAGCGGCGCCACCAGAAAGTGATCGAAGAGGCGCCGTCACCCTTCCTCGACGACGCCACGCGCAAGGCCATGGGCGCGCAGGCTGTCGCGCTCGCCAGGGCGGTGAAGTACCAGTCGGCCGGCACGGTGGAGTTCGTCGTCGGCGGCAAGGACAAGGGCTTCTACTTCCTCGAGATGAACACACGCCTGCAGGTCGAGCACCCGGTCACCGAATGCATCACCGGCGTCGATCTCGTCGAACTCATGATTCGTGTCGCCGCCGGCGAGAAACTGCCGTTCGCGCAGCGTGACATCCAGCGTAACGGCTGGGCCATGGAATGCCGCATCAATGCCGAAGACCCGTCCCGCAATTTCCTGCCATCGACCGGGCGCCTGGTGAGGTTCCGGCCACCGCAAACCACGATGCAAGCCGCGGCACCCGTGCCGGCCGGCGGCGGCGTGCGCGTCGATACCGGTGTCCAGGAGGGCGGCGAAATCCCGCTGTTCTACGATTCGATGATCGCCAAACTCATCGTGCATGGCGGGGACCGCGGCGAAGCCATCGCGAGAATGCGCGACGCACTCAACGAGTTCGTGATTCGCGGCGTATCCTCGAACATCGACTTCCAGGCAGCGCTGATGAAGAACCCGCGCTTCGTGAGCGGCCACTTCAACACCGGCCTGATCGGCGAGGAGTATGCCGGGGGCTTCAATGCCGCCGACGCGGTGCCCGATGCACCCGAGCTGCTGGTCGCGGTGGCCGCGGCCATCCACCGGCAGTACGTCGCCCGCAACGGCCTCATCGACGGGCAGCTGCCCGGTCATGAGTACCGCTCGGGCGAGCAGTTCGTGGTCGTCATCGGCAATGCGCATCATCCGGTGACCGTGAAGGGTGAGCCCGGCCGCTGGCGCGTCACGAGTTCGTCGGGTGCGGAACAGGAAGTCGTCTCCGACTGGCAGTTCGGCGAGCTGCTCTATCGAGGCCGCCTCGACGGCGAGGCCTTCTGCCTGCAGGTCGAACGCGCCGGCCTCGAGTACCGTCTGATCCACTCGGGCACCCGGGTGGATGCGCTGGTGCTCAATGCGCATGCGGCGCGGATGCACAAACTGATGCCGGTCAAGGCGGCGCCCGACACCTCGAAGTTCCTGCTCTCGCCGATGCCGGGTTTGCTCACGGAAATCGCCGTGGCACCCGGCCAGGAAGTCAAGGCCGGCGAAACGCTCGCCAAGATCGAGGCGATGAAAATGGAGAACGTCCTCAAGGCCGCGCGCGATTGCGTGGTCGACAAGCTGATGGCGAGACCCGGCGCAACCCTCACGGTCGACCAGGTCATCATCGCGTTCAAGTAACAGGCGGTGCTCCCGATCGGTCGCCGGGGGCCCTTGCATTCCTTTTCTAATCCTGCTACCTTTACATCGCAAGGTAGCTTGTCATGAGTCAGAATGAAGATCGACGAAAAATTCCTGCCCATCCGCAAAGGACTGCTGGAGTTCGTGCTGCTCAGGGTGATCGCGGGCGAGAAGCTCTACGTCGCCGAGATGCTCGATCGGCTGGCGCAGACCGATTTTGCGACGCAGGAAGGCACGCTCTACCCGCTGCTAAGCCGCATGCGCCGCGAGAACCTCGTCGACTATGAATGGCAGGAGTCGGAATCGGGGCCGCCGCGCAAGTATTACAAGTTGACGCCGACCGGGAAGAGCACGCTGAAGGAACTGCAGCTCTACTGGCAACGGCTCAATGACACCATGTTGCAACTGGGATCACGAACATGAACAAGGTCGTCACGGTCAATCTGAACGGCAACGCCTATCAGGTCGAGGAAGCGGCGTACGAGGCGCTGCAGGCGTATCTCGATCTCGCGCGAACGAAGCTCGCAGGAAACATCGATTGCGCCGAGATCATGACGGATATCGAGCAGGCGATCGCCGACAAGTGCGATACTTTCCTCGGCGCGAACCACAATGTCGTGTCGGCCGCGGAGATGTCGCAGATCCTGCAGGAGATGGGCCCGGTCGAAGCGTCGCCGGAGCCGGGAGCGGGAACGGCCGAACCTGCCGCCGGCGCAACGCAGGGCGCAGCGTCGCCGGACGTGCGCACGCGGCGGCTGTACCGCCTGCCCGAGCAGGGCGTGTTCGGCGGCGTCTGCGCCGGGCTTGCGGCGTATTTCAATATCGACGTGGTCTGGGTGCGCCTCGCCTTCGTCGCGCTGGTCTTCTTCACCGGTGTCTGGTTCGTGGTCTGGGTCGTCATGCTGTTCGTGATGCCGCGCGCGACCACTCCCGAGGAGATCGCGCTGGCGCACGGGGCCCCGTTCAATGCCCAGGATGTCATCAACCGCGCAAAAAAAAAGTATGAGGAATACGGCACCGCCGCCGCCGACTTCGGGCGCCGGCAATGGGCGCGGCACGAACCTGCGGTCAGGACAGCCGCGTCGAAGTTCAATCATGTGATCGACGATCTCGGCGCAAAACTGCGTGCGGGGCGCGCGAGCGGCATGCGCCGGTCGGCCCATCGCCGCCGGTCGGCAGCCCGCGCACGCGGTTTGCAGCCGCCCGATGCACCGGGCTACGGCGCACAGGTCCTCGCCGGCATCACGTTGCCGGTGTTGTCGATCGTCTCGGCTGCGCTGTTCGTCGCGCTGCTCGCGGCGCTGCTGCTGCTGACCGACGATCGCTCGATCGTCGGGTGGGTACCGGAGATGCTGGGGCCGCGCTGGATACTTCCGGTTCTGCTGCTGGTCGCGTACCTGATCGTCGCCATGCCACTCGGTGCCGCGCGCAGCGCATCACGCCGCTACGCCAACGGCGGCGGCCACTTCGGCTGGGCGAGCATCGTCGATGGCCTGCTGTGGCTCGCGGTGACGGCCGCCCTCGCCTGGGGCGTCTACGAGTTCGTGCCGGGTGTGCAGGCCGCGATGGCGCAACTGTGTGGCACGGCAGGCAACCTGGTGGCGATGATCTGATCCATCCTGTGCAGGTTCGATCCGCGTGAGGTCGCGGGGACTTCGCCATGCACCCCGCACCGGCCCGTTCTCGCAGATGGTTGGCCCTTTCACAGCAACGGAATCGGCGCGAACGCCGTAAGCTCGGGCACGAGCAACACCACTGGGCGAGATCACGAGGCCATGCAAGGCGGTTCCGCAAGCCCCGGGCGACTCCTGGCGCGCAAGTCCGTCACGACCCTGCAGACCGAAGCCGGGCACCAGGGCCTCAGGCGCACGCTCGGCCCGCTCAATCTCGTGCTGCTCGGCATCGGCTGCATCCTCGGCGCCGGCATCTACGTGATGCCCGGCACCGCCGCCGCCCACTTCGCAGGCCCGGCCGTGATGCTCTCCTTCATCGTCGCCGGCGCCGCGTGCGCGCTCACTGCGCTCTGCTATGCAGAACTCGCATCGACGATCCCGGTCGCCGGCTCCGCGTACACTTATTGTTACGCGGCAATGGGTGAAGTGTTCGCGTGGAGCATCGGCTGGCTGCTGATCCTCGAGTACGGCATGGCGGCCGCGATGCTGGCCGTCGGCTTCTCTGGCTATTTCGCGAGCTTGTTGCACGATTTCGGCATCACCGTGTCCGCGACCCTGGCCACGCCCTGGATCCAGGCCGTTCCGACCGTCGACGGCACGATCTTCAGCTTCACCGGTTCCGTCAATCTCATCGCCGCGCTCGCCATCGCGGTCATCACCGTCGTGCTGACGCTGGGCGTTGCAGCATCGGCCGCGGTGAACAACGTGCTGGTGGCGATCAAGATCGCGGTGCTGATGGGATTCATCGCCATCGGCATCGACGCCGTGAATCCGGCAAACTGGCACCCGTTCATCCCGTCGAACGAAGGCGGCTTCGTCTATGGCTGGCAGGGCGTGATGCGCGCGGCGTCGATCCTGTTCTTCGCGTACCTCGGTTTCGAGACCGTATCGACCGCCGCGGCCGAGGCGCGCAATCCATCGCGCGACCTGCCGATCGGAATTCTCGGCTCGCTCATCGCCTGCACCGTCATCTACATCGTCGTCGCCGCCGTGCTGACGGGCGTGGTTCCCTATCGTGAGCTCGGCGTGCCGGACCCGATCGCGATCGCGGTCGACCGCATGAACCACCCGGGCTTTGCGATCCTGGTGAAAATCGGCGCGCTGATGGGGCTCTCGTCGGTGCTGCTGGTGAATGCCTATGGCCAGTCCCGCGTGACATTCGCGATGTCGCGGGATGGGCTGCTGCCGCCGCTCTTCAGCCTGCTGCACGAGCGGTTCAAAACGCCCCACCTCGGCACCATCCTGCTCGGCGTGATCGCCGCGCTGGCGGCGGCGCTGCTGCCGCTGTCGTTGCTCGGCGACCTCGTGAGCGTCGGTATCGGCCTCGCGTTCATGGTGGTCTGCCTGTCGGTGATGTGGCTGCGCACCACGCAGCCCGATCTCGTGCGCCCTTTCCGCGTGCCGCTCGGTGGCTTTCACATCGGGCGGTTCTGGGTGGGTTTCATACCCGTTGGAGCGATACTCATGTGTCTCGTCATGATCGTGCCGGTGATCGTCGACCTGATCCGCCAGGCGATCCTCGGGCATCCGGCGCCGCTCATTTTCCTGACCGGCTACGCGTCGAGTGGCGTCGTGGTGTACTTCGGCTACGCCATGCCGCGTTCGAAGCTGGCGATGGCGCCGGCATGATCGGGGCCGACGGCAAGTTCGCGCCCCCGGGCCCCGGCGATGTCGCCCGGCTGCTGAAGGAGTTTCCGCTCGCGTGGCTGGTGTCGGTGGCAAACGGGGATTTTCACGCCTCGCCCCTGCCCTTGCGCCCGCGCTTCGACGCCGACGGCCGGTTGCTCGAGCTCGCCGGGCACATGTCGCGCGCCAATCCCCTCGTCGACGCATTCCGCGCCCACCCGCGTGGATGGGTCATGTTCATGGGGCCGCAGGGCTATGTCTCGCCCTCATGGATGACGGATCGCACGCAGGCGCCGACCTGGAACTACGCGGCTGCGCACTTTACGGTTGACGTCACGTTCCTCGGCACCGACGCCGAGCTCGACCCGCTGCTGGACGACATTGTCGACGCGATGGAATCGCATCGCGCGCATGCCTGGCGCGCGGCCGAGATGGGTCCGCGCTATCGCAAGCTCGCCAACCGGGTCATCGGCTTCCGGGCCGCCGTGCGTTCGGGGCGCATCAAGTTCAAGATGGGCCAGGACGAACGTGAAGACGTCTATGGCGACATCGTCCAGGGCCTCGGCAACGAAGGCAGCACCGAATTGCTCGAATGGATGCGTCGCTGCAATCCGGGTCGCCATACCGATTGAGCGACGGGCAGCCCGAGCGCGTTCACGGCCATGTTCCGGCGCGCGTTCGGCGTGCCACCGACGCAGTACTGCGCCGAAGCCGCTCCCCACTGATCGAGCGGGAATGCCCCGCGCCTTCCTGTTGCATCCATGCGCACGGCGCGCGCCACACTCACGCGTTCGCGCGTCCGAGAGCATGCGAAGGTATCACTCGACCTCTTCTCCCACCGGCAGGCCCAGCGCGCGGCGCGCCACCGCGAGGCGCTTGCGCAGCGACACCTCGGACAGGTCGAGTTCGGCGACCAGTGCGCGCAGCGTCTCGTCGTTGATATGGTGCGCATGGCGCTCGGCATACAGCGCCTCGCGCTCGATGCGCAGTGAATCGAGGCGCAACTCCATCTCGACCAGGTAGCGCTGGCGGCGCTGGTACACCGCCTCGGGGGATTCGGCCTGCGACTCCGGAGCCTGTGACGCGTCCGGCGCGTCGAGGATGTCCATGCGCTTGCGGTAGTCCTGTGTCAATCGCCCCGCGGCTTCCTCGCGCTGCGCGCGCCACGCCGGATCGTCGGACTGCCCGCGCGGCGGCGGCCGGGCGAGGAACGCGATCGCCGCACGACAGGCCGCGAGCCGCGCTTCGCGATCCTCGCGTGCCGACAGCGGCTCACCGGCCTGCGGCACGCGACGCAGCAGCAGCGGCAGACCGATGCTGCCGATGACCAGCGTGCACAGGAT
This sequence comes from Steroidobacteraceae bacterium, assembly GCA_050249415.1. Taxonomy (GTDB): domain Bacteria; phylum Pseudomonadota; class Gammaproteobacteria; order Steroidobacterales; family Steroidobacteraceae; genus CADEFQ01. The sequence goes on along the minus strand of JBFWQO010000008.1, from coordinate 21,799 downwards.
CGTGCCGGTGGCCAGGAAGACCAGCAGGTCGCGCGCCGGGAAAAGTGTGCCGTCGGACATCAGCAGCGGCACCGACAGCGCGCCGGCCAGCGTGACGGCGCCGCGGATGCCGGCCAGCGTCGCGACCAGGGTGAGGAGCGGCGACGGCCGCTCGGGCAAGTGGCCGCGTTCATGCGCCCGCCACAGGCTGCCGCGCACGCCGAGCGAGAGCCAGATCCAGCGCAGGCCCAGCAGGCCGACGCTGATCGCCACCGCCTGGCCGGCCGGCAGCCACCATCGTCCGCCGGCCGCCTCCAGCGTGCGCCCGACGATCCACGGCAATTGCAGGCCGAGCAGCAGGAACACGGCACCGTTGAAGGCCGTTTCCATCATCGTCCACACGCCTTCGGACTGGATGCGCTCGACGATGAAGCCGCTGCGCCGCAGGTCGGCAAAGTTGGTCGTGATGCCGGCGGCCACCGCCGCAAGGATGCCCGAGACGCCGATGTACTCCGACAGCAGGTAGGCCGCGAAAGGCAGCAGCACCAGCAGCAGCACCATCTGCGTCGCGGCGACGTCGCCGACGCGGCGGGTAACCGTCTCGCGCGCCACGGCAAAGCCCCAGCCGAGCAGCGCGCCCACCGCGAGGCCACCGAGCGCGACCCACAGGAACTCGCGCACCGCGGCGGTCCAGGAAAACACGCCGGTCAGCGTCACGGCCACGGCGAACTTCAGCGCCACGAGGCCCGAAGCGTCGTTCAGCAGCGACTCGCCCTGCAGCATGTGCAGGGTGCGCGCCGGCATGCCGAGGTTGCGCGTGATCGCCGACACCGCCACGGCATCGGTGGGCGACACCACGGCGGCCAGTGCGAAGGCGACACCCAGCGGGAACTCGGGGATGATCCAGTGGATCAGCGCGCCCAGCCCGAACACGGTGAAGAGCACCAGCCCCAACGCCAGTCGCAGGATCGGCCCCCGCAGCGCGAAGAACTCGCGCTTGGGGATGCGCCAGCCGTCGGCGAACAGCAGTGGCGGAATGAACAGCGCGAGGAACAGCTCCGGATCGAAGGTGATGTGCAGGCCCTGCCGCGGCCAGGACAGCAGCGCGCCGAGCCCGATCTGGATCAGCGGCAGCGGAATCGCGCGCAGGTAGCGCGCTGCGATGCCGGTCAGGGCACCGAGCAGGAGCACCAGCAGGACGATCTCGACGGAGTGCATGCCCGTGAGTCTGACAGACCGCGGGGGGCGCCCGCCGGTTCCGCCCGCAAATCCGCGAGCGCATTCCCGGCGTGCGCCCGGCGACGCAATCAGTAGAGCAATGGCAACTTGGTCGACATCAGGTAGCGGACTCCCCGTGGGGTGCGCGACACACGGGTCAGGAACTGCGCAGGTTTGACCACGAGGACATCGCAGGGCAACGTACGCAACACGCGCTCCGCGGTGTTGCCGATGACGACGCGCTTCAGCCCCGAGCGCGAAACGGCCCCCATGACGACGATCGCGCTGCCCAGCTCGCTGGCGATACGCGGAATCGCTTCGGATGGCAGCCCCATGACGAGATGTCTGCGACTTGCCGGAATCTTCTTTCCGCGCAGCGCGCGTTCAAAGACCTTGCGTGCCTCTGATTCCGCGGCGCCCGAGATTCTCGCAGCAGTCCTGGAGTCGACGCCCACTTCCGGGTGCACGCCGCCCGGCATCGGCGCAAAGACGTGCATGGCATGCAGCGATCCACGCAGGGCGCCGGCCAATTGCCCGGCAGCCGCGAGGATCCCGGCATCCAGACCGGCCGGTTTGGCAACCGCATGTGCCGGATCGAGTGCAGCCAGTACGACGGGACGGCGCCAGGCGCTGTCGTCCTTCACCAGCAGAACCGGAATAGGACTGGTACGCAGCAATTCCCAATCGGTGAGATGCAACAACCATGGCACGAGGCGACGACCGGCATGGCACTCGGCGACGATCATGTCCGCCTTGATCTTGCGGGCGTGCCGCACGATCGCCTCGTGAACCGGATAATCCCAATCTGCGGCCGTACGTACCGCCAACTTCTTGCGTCGCAGCGGGCCGGCCATTTTCTCGAGTTGCTCCACGGCCTGTTTGCGAACGCCGCGTTCGAATCTTGCGAGGCCGCCCGTCACGTAAAGATGAGTGTCGGCGGACATGGGGAGCGTCATCGCGTGAAAGAGCTCGAGCTCGGCGTCGAACGCGTGAGCGAGCCTGGCGGCTTTCGTGACTGCCGGCGATGAACCCGACTTCGGGTCTTTTATCGCAACCAGAATGCGACGTGGTGGTTTCATCAGCGTCTCGTCGGTTATGGAATGCGCACAACTTTCACAGGCGCTCGCCACAATGTCGCGCCGACCCTTGCGTCGGCTGAACAGGGATCGTGGCGACGCTCACATGCACACCATAGCATAGCCGCCGCGTGCAATTGTGCCGCCGGCTCCGCCCCGACGAGAACAGCTCGCTCATTACCGTGCGCGGGATAGCGCCGCTTCGTTGGGGCAGCGGCCCGGGCCTCGAGCGCACTGTGTTGAATGCGGCCGGCTCACACTTGCTTGTCACTGGCCCGCTCCATTGCCATTCGCGAAGCAGGCCATGCACGGTGGCGGACGCCATGCGCAGTTGCCACGGCCACGAGCGGGGCCGGTGGGCGCGCGACGACATCCCACGCCTACCGCAGCCACGGCACGTGCCGCGCCCGCTCGCGCTTCTCTTCTTCTTCGATGTGCAGCAGGCGCGGCTTGACGAGGTCGCTGCGTGCGACGATCCCGACGAGCCGCATCGACGCGAGATCGGCAACCACCGGAAGGCGCTCGAGTCGATTCAGCGCCAGCCTCGAGGCCACGAGACGGCAAGATTCATCGGGCAACGCGACCACAACCTGCGATTCGACCAAGGCCGAGGCGATGGGTGCGCCGGAGTCGCGCGCCGCCGCCGCCGCCAGCAGCTCGCGGTCCGCCATGCCGACGACCGCGCCATCCCGCACCACCGGGAACGCACGGTGCGCCTGGCCGGAACCGAAGTAGCGCGCGATCGTTTCGTCGACCGACGTCGCGCCGTCGATCGCCACCACGTCGCGCGTCATCACCTCGTCGATGAGCTGCCGCTCGAGCGGATCGACGCCGTACTCGCGATAGATGTGGTAGCCGCGGCGCGCGATCTTTTCGGTGAGGATCGAACGCCGCATCGTGAGGACGGTAAAGCCGTACGACACGGCCGAGGTCGCGATCAGCGGCAGCAGCGCATTCGCGTCGCGCGTGAGACCGAAGGCGAATATCGTGGCGGTCAACGGCGCGCGCATCACGCCGGCGAGCGTCGCCGCCATGCACACGAGCGCCCACAATCGCGGATCGGCGCCGGGCAACACCTGGCCGAGCACGACACCGAGGCCCGCACCCATGATGAGCAGCGGCGCGAGGATGCCACCCGACGTTCCGGATCCGAGCGCGAGCACCCAGATCATCGCCTTGACGATGACCAGCGCCACCACCGCTTCCAGCACGATCTGGTTGTGCAGCAGGTCGCCGATGACGTCGTAGCCGACGCCGAGCGCGCGCGGCTCGAAGTAGCCGCCGATGCCGACCGCGAGGCCGCCGATGGCCGGCCACCAGCTCCAGTGCAGCGGGAGCCTCGTGAAAAGATCCTCGACCTTGTAGAGCGAGGCCGACAGCGACGCCGACAGGGTGCCGCACGCGAGCCCGGCGAGGACGCACATCGGCAGCGCCCACAATCCTGGTGCCGCCGTTTGCAACGGAAACAGCGGCCCCGACGGCAACATGAGCGGCCGGGCGAAGCCCGCGATCGCGCAGGCCATCGCGACGGGCAGGAGACTGCGCGGCCGAAGTTCGAACAGCAGCAACTCGACCGCGAGCAGCACGGCCGCGACCGGCGTGCCGAACACTGCGGTCATGCCGGCGGTCGCACCGGCAACCAGCAGCGCCTTGCGCTCGGCTGCGGTGAGATGGAAGAACTGCGCGAACAGCGATCCGATCGCCCCGCCCGTCATGATGATCGGGCCCTCGGCGCCGAACGGCCCGCCGCTGCCGATGACGATGCCCGAGGACAGCGGCTTGAGCACGGCCACCTTCGCCGAAATGTGGCTCTTGCCGAACAGTATCGCTTCGATCGCTTCGGGGATGCCGTGTCCGCGGATCTTCTCCGAGCCGAACCGCGCCATCATGCCGACGATGAGCCCCCCGATCGCGGGAACGGCAATCACCCATGCGCCGAGCGTCGCCAGCACCCCGATGATCGCGGCGAGGATCGTGATCCATGTCAGGCGCGTGTTGAGCGCGAAATCGCCTCGGAGCGTCGACGGGTGCATGGCAGGCATTCCAGCAACAGTCCGATCGCCGCCACGCGGGCGGCGTCGAGCCTGCGCATGCCCGCACGCCACCTCGCTTGCACCCTGCCGGCACGGCTCGTAGGCTCGGCGGTCATGAAAAATTCCATTCGTGCCCTCACCCTCCTCACCGCGGGAACCGTGCTCACGGTCACCGCGGTCACTGCCCAGGACTCGGCGCGCGTCACGCCCATGACGCCGGATGTCGTGGACAGGTACGAGCAAGTGCTGCCCTCGGCCGATTTCATCCGCCGCGAGGCGATGATCCCGATGCGCGACGGCGTCAGGCTCTACACCACGATCGTGATGAAGAAGGGGACGCACGACGCGCCCATTCTCCTGTCGCGCACGCCCTACGACGCGTACGACGCGACGCACCGCATCCCGAGCCAGCGAATCGTCAACATCGTCGATGCGATGGACATCGAGTTCGTCGAGGACAACTACATCCGCGTCTACCAGGACATCCGTGGCCTGCACCGCTCCGAGGGCGAGTACATCATGAACCGCCCGATCGTCGGGCCGCTGAACGACACCGGCATCGACGAATCGACCGACGCCTACGACACGATCGAATGGCTGGTGAAGAACACCCCCGAATCGAACGGCAATGTCGGCATCATCGGGTCCTCGTACCTCGGCTTCACCACGCTCGCGGCGGAGATCAGGCCGCACCCGGCGCTCAAGGCCGCCGTGCCCGAGAGCCCGATGGTCGACGGCTGGATGGGCGACGACTGGTTCCACAACGGCGCATTCAGGGTCAGTTCGCTCGACTACGCCGTCGGCCAGTCAACCAACAAGGCCAACGGCGGCGGCGAATTCGCGCTCGATGCGGGTGACGATTACACGCGCTACCTGGAAGCCGGCTCGGTCGGCGACCTGGTCAGGATACTGGGCATCGGACACTACCCGGGCGTGCGCAAGTTCCTCGAGAACCCGGCATACACCCGATTCTGGTCACTGCAGGCCGTCGACAAGTGGCTCGCGGCCGAGCCGCTCGAGGTGCCGACCCTGATCGAGCTGGGCCAGTGGGACCAGGAAGACAGCTACGGCGGTCCCGCCGTGTATCGCGCAATGGAGCCGAAGGACAAGAGGAACGACAGGGTGTCGCTGGTCATCGGCCCATGGCGGCACTCGGGCGCCAACCATTATGGCTATGACCTCGGCGCGCTCACCTTCACCGGCGACACGGCGCGCGAGTGGCGCGTCAAGTACGTCAAGCCATTCTTCGACCATTGGCTGAAGGGCGGTCCGGATCCGCACACGCCGCCGGTGCTCACCTACGCCACCGGCATCGACAAATGGGAAGTCTCGCAGCACTGGCCGGTAGGCGAGCCGATGCCGGTCTACCTCGCGGCCAATGGCGCGGTGACCTTCGAGAAGCCGGCGACGAGCGGTCGCTACGAATATGTCAGCGACCCCGCCCATCCGGTGCCGTTCATTCCGCGCCCCATCGACATGAACGATCCGATGCAGTGGAAGCCGTGGCTGGTACACGACCAGCGCTTCGTCACGGATCGCCCCGACGTCGCGTCCTGGCGGTCCGCGCCGCTGGAAAAGGCGGTGCACATCATGGGCGCACCCGAGGTCGAACTGTTCGCCGCGACCAGCGGCACGGACAGCGACTGGGTGGTGAAGCTCATCGACGTCTATCCCAACGACATCCCGGAACCCGCCGCGCAGGGCAGCAAGCCCTTGATGGCCGGCTACGAGCTGCCGATCGGCATCGAGATATTCCGCGGCCGCTACCTGAAGAGCTTTGCCGTGCCCGCATCGCTCGAACCCGGCAAGGTGGAGCACTACCACTGGTCGCTACCCAACGTGAATCACGTGTTCCTGCCGGGCCACCGCATCATGGTGCAGGTGCAATCGACGCTGTTCCCGCTGTACGACCGCAACCCGCAGACCTGGGTCGACAACATCATGTATGCGAAGCCGGACGACTACAGGAGGGCAACGCAGAGCATCGCCTTCGGTGGCGCCAACGCGAGCGCCGTGGTGTTGCCGGTGGTGCAGTGATCCGCCGACCAGCCCGGCCCCAGGTGATCGCGGGGTATATCCGGGACGACGCACCATCTGCGCGTCAGTGCCGCAGTCGCGGCCGCTCGATGAATGCCCGGATCGCCGCGATGAAGGCGTCGTGCGTATCCTCGATCATTGCCGCGTGGTCGCCGCCCGCCAGGATCACCCATTGCCTGTCGGGATTGGCGAGCGAGACGAACAGCCGCGCCTGCGCGGCGACCGGCGCCAGCGGATCGCGCTCGCCCTGGATCACCAGCGTCGGCGCGAGCACCCTGGCGCCATCGAGCGCCGCATAGTCCTCGAGCTGCTTCCAGTCGGCGCGCACGGGATCGTGCGCCAGCGCCGCGCTCACGAACGCCTCGATGACCGCCGGTGACGTCACTTGCGGGGAAATGAAATCGCTCAGTGCCCGCTCGCGCGTCGTGGCCTCGCGCGCGGGCGCACCGGGTATCGGCGGCACGACGAAGGGCGCGCCAGGATCGTGCGGATAGCCGTACAGGACCAGGTCTGACATCGCCTGCGGATGACGCTGTGCCGTGAGCTGCGCCACCATCGACCCCATCGACCAGCCAAACAGCGCCGGCTTGCGCAGGCGCGGGTGTTGCCGATGGATCCAGTCGAGCACCTGGGCGACATCGTCGGCGGACTGGTTCGGCAGGCTCCAGCCATCGGCGTTGCGCGGCGTGTCACCGTAACCGCGCAGATCGACACCGTACACCGCGTAGTGCGCCGCCTCGAGCGCCTGCATGACGGAACGCCGCTCACCCGGCGGCTGCAAGTCGAAATCCGGCAGCGTGCTCCAGGTACGGCCGTGCACCAGCAGGATGGCGTGCTCGGCTCGCGCCGGCACGCGCGACCAGACCGCGATTGGATGACCCTCGACCGTGACAGTATGCCGCGCGGGCAAGGTAGCGGCGCTCGCGTCGAGGCCGGACGTGAACAGCAGCGCCAGCGCGAATGCGTGCAGACCGTACTTCATCGCTCGAGCCCTCCGCGACCAGGCGGGCATCTTGGCGGCCGCGAGACGCACCGGCACTGCACCCGCGTTCCAGCTGCCGTGACCCTTCCCGCGGGTGCCAACCCACCGGCAATCCGACCATGACGAACGCCTGCGCATCCACGGCGCGGGAGACGAACGGTTGTCCCCACTCAGGCGTTGTCCTGATACGCCCGTTCGACACGCGCAATGAACACGTGGAATTCGTCCATGAAGTTGCGCAGGAATTCCGTCGTCTTCTCGACCGTGACCTGTCCATCGTCGGTGATCAGGCCGGGCGTGAAATGGATGTAGGCCTCGACGGTATTCATCAGCGGCGAGTTGCAGAAGCACAGCACACTGCGCAGGCTCTGCTGTGCGACCGCGGTACTGATCGCACCGGGCGAGGTGCCGATGATCGCGGAGGGTTTGCGCGTGAATGAATTCTTCCCCCATGGGCGGCTGGCCCAATCGATCGCATTCTTCAACCCGCCCGGGATCGAGCGGTTGTATTCCGGCGTCACGAACAGCACAGCGTCCACATCGGCAATCGCCTGCTTGAACGCGCGCGCGACGGGCGGGAAGTCGGCGTCGTAGTCGTAGCTGTACAGCGGCAGATCCTTGATCGGGATCTCGACCATGCTCAATGCCGGCGGCGCCAGATTGACCAACGCCTTGGCCAGCTTGCGGTTGATCGATGCCTTGGCGAGACTGCCGACGAAGTAACCGACTTTGTACGTCGCCATGATGGGCTCCCTCGTTCATGCGATGTGGTTCAGTTCGGCCAGCACGTTAGCGGGCAGGTGCGGAGAGCCGCTGGAGATACGCAAAGTATCACGTCGCCGTCAACGGGGTAAACGCCGACGAGTGGGCGCACGGGCTCGAGCCCGTGATCTAACGCGAGTTCCCCCTGGCGCGATTCGAGGAGGCGCTGAAGCTCCTCGAATCCGGCAGGTTCGTCGGCAAGATCGTCCTCACGCTCTGATGGCGCCACTGATGATTGCGTCGACCTGCGCGGTCACCGCCGACGCGCCGTTTCGGCTTTCATCCGCGAGCCATTGGTCGAGCACGTTTTCGTTCATGCCTCGGGCGGCTGCATGTCGGCCGCGCTGCATGGCGTGTCGCGGGCGTTCGCGCGCCATGCGCAGGCGGAGTTCGAGTCTGAACCGCGGCATCCACGGAAGCGTACGGAAGCAGTACGATCAATCCATGAACTGTTTCCTGCAGTTGACCAAGTCGAGGTGCCGGCAGATGAGTTCAAGCGCCTTGCCCGATAGACTCGTGCCATGACGATCGGCAGGTGGGTCGCAACTGTCGGGCTGCTCTGGTGCCTGGCCGGCGCCGCCGCGCCGCAGGCAGAGCCCCCCGCCGCCAACGGAACGGAGACGCCGGCCGCTCCTGCGCCCGAAGAGCCGGTGCCGGGAGAGCCCGACGTGATCGGCGAAGCCGCCGTCGACGCCGAAATCGCGACCCAGGAGCTGTCGGACGAGGCGCGGGTCCGGCTCGACGCGGCACGCGACGCCGTGGTGCAGATTCGCTCCTTCTTCGAGCGGTCCGAATCGAGCGCATCCCACGGCAGCGGCTTCGCCGTCGGCGACGGGCGCAGGATCGTGACGAACTATCACGTGGTGGCGCAGACCGTGTTGTATCCGCGCCAGTACCGGCTGGAATACCTGGCGAGCGACGGGCGCACGGGACCGCTGCACGTGCTCGCCATCGACGTGCGCAACGACCTCGCGATCGTTGCGGCCGACGACCTTCAATTGCCGACCCTCGGGCTGCGTACCGAAATTCCGGCGCAGGGGGAGCGGGCCTGGTCGATCGGCTTCCCGCTGAATCTCGGGCTCACCATCACCGAGGGCGTCGCGAACGGGCTGGTGGAGAACAGCACCGGGCAGCGCATCCATTACACCGGCGCGATCAACGCCGGCATGTCGGGCGGACCGGCGCTCGACCGGAGGGGTCGGGCGTACGGGGTCAACGTCTCCGTGGTCACCGACCGGCAGCTCGTCGGCTTCGTCGTACCGGCCATGCACATTCCGGCGCTGCTGGCCCGCGCCCGGGAACCGCTGGAGCAGTCGTTCAGCACGCTGCAGCTCCGCCGGCTCGTGACCGCGCAGGTGCTCGCCTATGAGGCCGCCGTGCTGGAAGCCCCGCCGGGCGAGACCGCCACGCAGTCCGTGCGCGGCTACGTACTGCCGGCGCAGATTTCGCGGCACCTCGAGTGCAGCATGGTGGACGCGCGCGGCCCGCATCCGCGCGTCCGCGTGGAGACCGTCAGCTGCCGGACACCGTCGCTCATCCTGGCGCAGTCCGGAGTCCACGTCGCCGGGATGTCCGTGCAGCACCGGATCGTGCGCTCGGCGGAGTTGCACCGCCTGCAGTTCGAGCGGCAGGTGAACGAGCTGGCGGCGTCCACGCGCCGCGTCGGCGCCTCCGCGCACGTGGCGCCCTTCGCCTGTCACGATGGCCTCGTTTCGCTCGACGGCTTCGATGCGCGTATCTCGACCTGCGTGCGCCAGTACCGGCTGTTGGCGGATCTCTACGATTTCGACGTGACCGTGGTCGGCGTCGACGACCCGAGCCAGGCACTGGTGAGCCGGCTCGCGCTCACGGGCGTCGCGTTCGACTCCGGCGAGCGGATCCTGAGGCGCTACCTGGGAGCCCTGCAATGGAAGCCGTGATGCTGGTCGAGCAGATCGGCCCGCAGGGTCACCCGATCCAGCAGCACCGCTTCGCCGGCGCCGGGGCGGAATGCCGGATCGGCCGCGACCTCGCTTGCGACATCGTCGTGGACGACGAGCACGCCGCGCCACAGCACACGCTGCTGACGCTGCTGGACGACGGCCGCGTCCGCGTGCAAGACCTCGGAACGCGAAACGGCACGCGCGTCGACTGGATCCGGGTCCCGGCGGATGCCGGCACGGTCATCGAGCAGGGCGAGATCATCGTCGGGCGCACGCGGCTGCGCGTGCGGACCCGCCATACGCCGATCGGGCAGGAGCGCGTGTTCCGCCGGGACTTCATCCGCCGGCACCGTACACTGCTCGCGTCGGCTGGCGTCGCGGCCTGTCTCACCTTCGCCGGCTTCCAGCAGTGGCTCGATGCGCCCACGTCGCTGCTCCGGAGCGTCACGACGGCGGCGCTCGCCGTGCTCGGCGCGCTCGCGATCTGGACCGGCGTCTGGGCGCTGATCAACAAGCTGAACAAGGGCGTCTGGGTGGTGCGCGTGCACCTGGCGATCGCCTCGATGGGCGCAGCCTTCGCCGCGCTGGGCTATTGGGTTGCAGGCCTCGTTGCCTACGCGGCGCAGTCGACGCTGCTCGCCAAGGCAGGCGGCGTGCTGGCCGCCGTGGCGGCGCTCGTGGCTCTCTACCTGCACCTGCGCGAGGCGACGCGATACGGGCGCCGCGTGTCGCTGTCGCTCGCCGCGGCCGCGACGCTCGTGATCGGCGTCGTCCCCTGGATCGTCGCGATAGGAATCGAAAGCGGGGACGTCAACGAGGTGGATCTCGGCCCGGACGTGCGGCTGGGGGCGCATCGTTTCGTGCCGAACCGGGACATCGCCGACTACCTCGCGGAGGTCGACAAACTGCAGCTCGCGGCAGGGAGAGAACGCCAGAAATCCCTGCTCGTCGCGCCGCTCGCGGGCGCCGGCGACTGAAGCAGCCGCATTGCCGCCAGGGTCGCCATCGACGACTTCGCCGACTGCGAGCCCCGGAGTACTGGTTTCACAAGAGCAGGATGTCCAGGGCATACACAACGAGATCCGTTGTCACCGCCGCTGCATTTCTCTTCTTCGGCGGATTTCATGCCACGACCTTATGGTCGTCGACGACAATGTGCGGATGTCGACCGCCTGCCAGCTCGCCGGGCGGGCCGGTGAAGCGCGCCGCGTGGCCCGCGCCACCGTCGAGGGCACCTGCACTGCAAGGGCGACCAGCCGCCTCCTGCCGGCACCGACAACCTGGTGCCCGGCAACTTTACCGTCGGAACGACCGACAGACCACGCCGCTTGCAAAAGGCGGCCGGCGATAGATGGCGAAAGACTATCGAGCTCTTCCCCATCGCGACGTTCCTGGAGTGCCGCCAGAAGTTCCGCGCGCCATACGAACGCCAGATTGACATTGCTTGTTATTTTCGTCATTTTGGAACTATGAAATCAAATGACGCGGTTGCGACCCTCGCTGCCCTGGCCCAGGATTCGCGCCTCGCGCTTTTCCGGCTGCTGGTCAAGCGCGGCCCCGAGGGGTACACGCCTGGCGAGATCATGGGACGCCTCGACATCCCGGCCCCCACCCTCTCCTTTCACCTGAAGACGCTGAGCACCGCGGGCCTCATCGATTCCCGTCGCGAAGGGAGGCGCCTCTTCTACAGCGCCAACTTCGACACCATGAACGGCATCCTCGGCTTCCTGACAGACCACTGCTGCAGCCTGGCCACGGATTGCTCGACAGCCAACTGCACGCCAAACGCCAAACCCGCATCCCGAAGGAAGTCAGCATGACCAATCGCCACTACAACGTGCTCTTCTTCCGCGACACGTTCCGGAGCCTGGAACGTCGCATCCAGATGTTCACCTCATTACCCGTCGCGTCGCTCGACCGGCTCTCGCTCACCTACAAGATCCGCGACATCGGAAAGGCCTGAGCCGTGTCGACGTTCGAGCGCTACCTGACCCTGTGGGTCGCAGCCTGCATTGTCGTCGGCATCGCGCTGGGGCATCTGCTCCCGGGTGTGTTTCAGACCATCGGCTCTGCGGAGATCGCCAAGGTCAACCTGCCTGTTGCAGTGCTGATCTGGCTGATGATCATCCCGATGCTGATGAAGATCGACTTCGCGGCGCTCGGCGAGGTGCGGAGGCACTGGCGCGGCATTGGCGTGACGCTGCTGGTGAACTGGGCCGTCAAGCCCTTCTCGATGGCACTGCTGGGTTGGCTCTTCATTGGCGGCCTCTTCCGCCCCTACCTGCCAGCCGACCAGATCAACAGTTACATCGCCGGGCTCATCCTGCTGGCCGCCGCGCCGTGCACGGCCATGGTGTTCGTGTGGAGCAACCTGTCGGACGGCGAACCGCACTTCACGCTGTCGCAGGTCGCGCTCAATGACCTCATCATGGTCATGGCGTTCGCGCCCATCGTCGGCCTGTTGCTCGGTCTCTCCGCGATCACCGTTCCCTGGGACACGCTGCTGCTCTCCGTGGCGCTCTACATCGTGGTGCCGGTGCTGATTGCGCAGGGTTTGCGCAAGGCTCTGCTGTCTGCCGGATCGGAGATATGCCTGCAGTCCGCGCTGGCCCGCCTGGTCCCGCTGAGCCTGCTGGCACTCCTCGCCACGCTGGTGCTGCTGTTCGGCTTCCAGGGCGAACAGATCCTCGCGCAGCCCCTGGTCATCGCGATCCTGGCGGTGCCCATCCTGGTTCAGGTCTATTTCAACTCCGGTCTCGCCTATCTGCTCAATCGGGCCAGTGGCGAAGCGCATTGCGTCGCCGGACCGTCCGCGCTGATCGGGGCCAGCAACTTCTTCGAACTGGCCGTGGCCGCGGCGATCAGTCTGTTTGGCTTCAAGTCGGGAGCAGCGCTCGCGACCGTTGTCGGCGTCCTGATCGAGGTGCCCGTGATGCTGTCAGTTGTCTCCATCGTCCGCCGCAGCAAGGGCTGGTACGAGCGCGGCCCGCGTGTCCAGAGATCGCGGGAGACATGACGATGGGCAGCCCGCGGATCACGATCCATCATGACCCTGCCTGCAGCGCGTCGCAGCAGCCGTCGCCAGTCGACGCACCAGATGCAACGGCAGGCGCTGCGGGACTCAATGGCGGCTGCTACTGTCGCACGCTCGATACGGAGGCACTACGACGTGGCCTGCTCGACGACGCGGAGTCCGGCGAGGTCATGGCGGAACTGCTGGCGCAACGTCCAACCCTCTTCTCGGCAACCGCGGTCTTCCTGTCGCGGAATACGCTTGATCATGTGGTCGAGGGAATCGCCAGCCTCGAGCGCGCCATCAGCCATCCCCAATACCAGGCCGCAGCACTTCGGCAAGCCCTGCCCATTGCGGCGCGTGCTTTCGGACCGTTGGGCGTCTTCGTGTCCTACGACTTCCATCTAGCGCCCGACGGGCCGCGCCTGATCGAGATCAATAGCAATGCCGGAGGGGCGCTGCTGAGCGCGTCGCTGATGCAGGCCCAGCGTGGGTGCTGCGCGGCGATGAGTGGGGACAGGTTGCCGGCGGGGCCACAGGCCGATCCCAGGCCTGCGTACCTGGCCATGTTTCGGGAGGAATGGCGGCGACAACGAACCCAAGGTTCGCCACGGAACATCCTCATCGTCGATGACGACCCGGCTTCGCAATACCTCGCGCCGGAGTTTCATCTCTTCCGGAAGCTGCTTGCACGGAACTTCGCCCGTTGCGAAATCGTCGATGCCGCAACGCTTCAATGGCGTGATGGACACCTGTGGCACGACGGCGAGCCGGTCGACATGGTCTATAACCGGCTGACGGACTTCCATCTCATGGAGCCGAGGCACGTCGCGCTGCGAGAAGCCTATGAAGCCGGTGCAGTCGTGCTGACACCCGGCCCGCGCACCCATGCCCTTTATGCGGATAAGCGAAACCTGATTCACCTGAGCGACGCGCGTTTGTTGCGGCATTGGGGCTTGCCCGCCGAGGACGTCGAGCGGCTGACGCGACTCGTGCCGGCGACCCAACTCGTGTCACCGGGCAACGCCGAGGAACTCTGGGCCCGGCGCCGTACGCTGTTCTTCAAGCCGGCCGCGGGATTCGGCGCCAAGGCGGCTTATCGCGGCGACAAGCTGACTCGCCGCGTCTGGAACGAGATCCTGGCGGGCACCTACATCGCGCAGGCGCTCGTCGCGCCGGGTGAGCGGGCCATCGAGGTGGATGGCGTCCGGACCCGACTGAAGTTCGATCTGCGCGCCTACACCTATGATGGCCGTGTGCAGTTACTCACTGCACGCATGTATTCGGGTCAAACCATGAATTTCCGCACGCCCGGAGGCGGCTTTGCGTCCGTCTTCGTACTGCCGGAGTGCTCTACAACCGTCGCTGCTCCAGACGCTGCTGCGTAGAGACGCGAAATGCCGCCGCCTACGGAGTATCGATCTCCGGCGAAGCAGGGATGCCCAGCACCTCCCTCCCCCATCGCACTTCGCGGGTCGTCGGCCGGAGCATCGTCTGAATCCACAGCGCCACGCGATCAGCCTGGCCGAGTACATTGCCGGCCTCCTGCGCAAGCCGAAATGATGGCGCTTTTTTTTCCGACGTTATCCCTCGCAGCCCGGATCCTCGCCCGGCGTCGTCGCGATGAGATCCGACTGCACTCGGTCCGGATCGATCTCGGGATACTTGCCGGCGATCAGTCGGAACGTGGCGACGCAGGTCGTGGTGCGGTTCGCCTCCAGCGCATGTTTCTCGTAGGCCCCGGTGCGCCGGCCAACGTTGAGTAGAACACCCTCCGCGAAACGCGCGAGCCCTGCCATCGGCATCCATGAATTCACGGACTTCGCCATGAACTCGATGGCCTCGTCGATCTCGCCGCGCGCCACTCCGATACGTCCGACCCAGAGCAGGTCACGCCACATCGGGCGCGGATCACCGCCGATGAGCTTGATCAACTCATCGTGTCGACCGGCTGAAAACAAGGCGCAGTGGCAGAGCGAATCCGCCCGCGTGAACGCATGCTGCCCGCGACGCCGCTCGGCGTTCACATGCTGGACGAGATCGGTCAGGCGGTCGGCCCATCGCGAAACAATTTCCGGCGGCGCACACAATTCGCCCCCGCGATCGTCCATCGATTCCAGATAGGGTGGATCATCGCCCTGGATCGCCTCGGCGATGCGCTCGCTGGCCAATCTACTGGCGCGCCAGCCGAAACCGCCGCGGCGAAATCGCTTCGTGAATTCCCAGTCGCTCGCCTTGCCCATCAAGTTGCCGGATAGAGCTTCGGGAAGCAGCGCTCGAAGACGTCGATCGGGAAGCCCAGCCGCAACGGCGCCTTGTGCGATCCCGACACGAGCAAACGCTTTTCGATCAGCGCCGAGACCACACGACGCGCCGTGCGCTCGCTCGTGTCGATGAGCACCGGCACGCGTCCGCGCTCGAGCTCACCGGAAAGCAACGCCTCTCGTAGCACTGCGAAGCTGCGCTTCGGGAGTCGCTCGGCATTCCCCTCATCGCGCACGTACAGCTCCATGCGACGCTGGAGTTCCGACGGATCGAGTAGCTCACGCATGTAACATATCTGGTCGAGGCAGGTTTCCAGGAAGAACCGGCAGAAGTCGATCAACGCATCCTGGGACAATGCCCCTCGCCCATCGAAATCGTTTCGCCGTGGCTGATCGGCGGCCGACAGTCGCACGACCGGGTGCAGCCGGGCCGACAGTTCGCTGGCCTCCCGGGCCAAGTCGAAGGCCAGGTTTTCGAGCACGGCAGTGCCTTCAGCCGGCATGAAGGGCTCGGCCGCGGCGGGGGCCACAACAGCCCCCGGATGATGGTGATTCTGGCCGGTTCCATGGCCGGAATAGTGACCGCTGTCGCAACCCCGGATGGTTTATGGATCTGGGATTTCAGTCACCATCGATGAGCATTTCTGGCTATACGTAAACCGATCAGGCCGCTTGAAGCCCCTTCCCAGGAACCTCCACCGCTCCGAGCGGACTGCCTCCAGCCATCCACCGCAATTCGCGCCGCTGCAGAGAAGGATCTATGCCTGCGCCAGATCGGTGGGGACATCCGGATAGGTACCGAGCGAAAGCGTGTTGCGCGGGTAGCGAACCTACCCGTCGAGGCCCGGCCGCTCGTTGAGTTCTGGTGCATTGGCGAACTTCGGTCGCCCGCGCCGCCTCCATGCTGCGATCGTTGCAGAGCGGCGACCCTACCGACTTCCCACTCCGATCCACCGCGCGATAGAGATAGTGCCGACCACCTCGCACCGCCACCTCCGTCTCGTCCATATGCCAGGACGATCCCGCGCTCGGCCATCATCGCGACCAGGTCGCGGTAGCTCAGCCGGTACGTGATGCACCCGCGAACGCAGGTCTCGATGGTCTCGGCGGAAAAGCGACAGCCTCTGTAGATCGGGTCGCGCGCGAGCGGGCCGATGGCGCCACTCGCTACACAGCGATAGTTCGGCTGAGGCTGCAGAAGTTGCGCTCGAAAACCCGGCCGAACCGGCCCGCCGGCGACAGAGCGCTCCCACCCTCGCCGAGATGATCCGCTGGTGCATCGACACCTTCGAAACCATCTCGCGCTGGCAACTAAGCACGCAGACCCATCTGGAATTCCTGGAGCGCCACGCGCTCGGCAAAACGCTCGCCCATACCCTCACCGCTGCCGGCCTGATACGTCCCGTAAGCCCGGAAATCCTCCTGCCGGTGCGATCTGCCTGCAGCAAGTTGCGGCTTATCGGCAAACCCGGGAAGCGCTCGCGCCGGCCCACTGCGGCGAAATCGCCCGGTTACGCGCGGTTCGCGCTCGAGTCGGCGCAGGAACGGCCCGAGCGGCCGATCGAGCGAACCGTCCTGGCCGGCGACGATCGTCGTGATGCCCTGGCTCACCGCGGCACCGGCATCGGGTTCCTCGAAGAAACCGACGTCGTGGTGGCTGTGTGTGTCGATGAAGCCGGGCGCGAGAAGAAGTACGATGCCGGAGTGTGATGCAAACAGCCCGCCCCGATTCGGGACGACGCGAGGTAGCCGATGCCTGAAAGAATCCCGGTGTGGACCCTGATCGCGTTGCTGCTCGTGCCCGCGACGGGCCTGGCGGCGGCGGACCCGCGGGTGATCCCCGCGCCGCGCGATGTTCCCTACGCTCCCGGCACCTTGACTTTGCATGTGGACGCGACCGATCTCGACCATCGCGTCTTCCGCGTGCACGAGACGATCCCGGTAAGCGCCGGATCGCTGGTGTTGTTCTACCCGAAGTGGCTGCCGGGCAATCACGCGCCGACGGGTCCCATCGCACTGATGCAGGGCCTCGTGATCACCGCAGACTCGCGATCGCTCGCGTGGCACCGCGATCCCGTAGACATGTACGCATTTCACGTCGACGTGCCGCGCGGCGCGCGGCGCATCGAGCTGGAGTTCCAGTTCACGAGTCCGGTCAACGAGCGGCAGGGACGCATGACGATGACGCCCGATCTGCTCGGCGTGCAGTGGGAAAAGATGCTGCTATACCCGGCGGGCTACTACGCCGCGCGGATCCCCGTCGAGGCCACGCTGCGGCTGCCGTCGGGCTGGGCCTACGGAACCGCGCTGGAGGGCGCTTCGCGCGACGGGGACGAGATAAGGTTCCGCCCGACGTCGCTGGAAACCCTGGTCGATTCGCCGTTGTTCGCGGGCCGTCATGCGAAACGCCTGGCTCTCGACACGCGCGCGGATTCGCCGGTGTGGCTGAACGTGTTCGGTGACCGCGCTGCACTCATCGACATCAGCGAGGCCCAGCTCGCCGCGCACCGCAATCTGGTCGCGGAGAGCGACGCGCTGTTCGGCGCCCGCCACTATGCTCACTACGACTTCCTGCTCGCCGTCAGCGACAACTTCGCCACAGTGGGTCTCGAACATCATCAGTCGAGCGAGAACGGCGTGCCGGCCGGCTACTTCACGGACTGGGACGATCTCGGCGAGTACCGCGACCTGCTGGCGCACGAGTTGACCCATTCGTGGAACGGCAAATTCCGCCGGCCGGCGGACCTGTGGACCCCGAACTACAACGTGCCGATGCGCGATGATCTGCTGTGGGTCTACGAGGGCCAGACCGAGTTCTGGGCTCTCGTGCTCGCCGCACGCTCGGGCCTGTGGGCGCCGGAATTCGCGCGCGAGGCCCTCGCGCGTTACGCCGCGGAATTCCAGTTCCAGAGGCCCGGCAGGATATGGCGTTCGCTGGCCGACACGACCAGCCAACCCATCATCGACTACGCCGGCGAACCGCCGTTCGAGAGCTGGGCTCGCGATGTGGACTACTACACCGAGGGCCTGCTCATCTGGCTCGATGTCGACACGCAGCTGCGCGCCCTGACCGGCGAGCGGCGTTCGCTCGACGATTTCGCCTGCGCCTTCTGCGGCATGGAGAACGGCCGCATCGCCCCGCTGACCTACACACTCGACGATGTGATCGCGACGCTGAACGGCATCGCCGCGCATGACTGGCGCGCGTTCTTTGCGGTGCGCCTCGAAGGTCATGGGCCGGGCGCGCCGCTCGACGGCATCGCGCGCGCCGGCTGGCGGCTGACATTCAGTGACGAGCCCAACGCCTATCTCGCCGGCAACGAGACCCGCAAGAAGCAGCTGAACCTCGGCGACTCGGCCGGCCTGATCGTTTCCACCGAGGATGCGGCCGTCGCTGGTGTCGTGTGGGGCAGCGCTGCTTTCCGCGCCGGCATCGTCGCCGGCAACAAGCTCATCGCGGTGAACGGGCGCGAATTCAGCGCTGACCTGCTGAAGGAAGCGATCCGCGAGGCGGCAGGCAGGAGCGCACCCATCGAATTGCTCGTGAAGAACTACGACGTGTACCGCACCGTGAAACTCGACTGGCAAGGCGGTCTGCGCTACCCGCACCTCGAGCGCATCGGAGGAACGCCCGACCGGCTGTCAGCGCTGTTCGCGCTGCGCCGCACAGCCGGACGATGAGCATGCAAAGATTGCTCCGCCCAAGCGACCGGCGCGGCACCTGCGGGCAGCAGACTGTTGTCTAGAGGTCTCCGATCCGCTCGACGATCGCCGCGCGCAGGCGGGAACCGCCGTCGCCATTGGCGAATATCACGAGCCCCGAGCCCTTTGCCGGATTGAACTGGCCGAAGGCCTTGAAGCCAGAGCTGTTCGAACCGGAGTGCTCGGCGATGTCGCCTTCAGGCGTGACGTCGAGGCTCCAGCCGAGGGCGCGGTAGGTCGCGACGGACCGCGCGAGGCCGGGCCGCGGAATCGCGTCCTCGTCGTCCACGCGCTGCTGCCGCTGCAACATCCGCTCGAGGGTTGCGGACTGCCGCAGCGTCAACATCAGCCGGGCGAATTCGGTCGGTGTCGTATAAAGGGAGTACGCCGCGTTGGGTTTCCGGTAGCGCGTCCGGTCCTTGTAGCTGCCGTC
This sequence comes from Steroidobacteraceae bacterium, assembly GCA_050249415.1. Taxonomy (GTDB): domain Bacteria; phylum Pseudomonadota; class Gammaproteobacteria; order Steroidobacterales; family Steroidobacteraceae; genus CADEFQ01. The sequence continues at coordinate 2,378 of JBFWQO010000008.1, read as the reverse complement.
GTCGCGATGCCCGCTTGCCAGGTCCCGCTCGAGCGCCTCCGTCCACACGAAGCTCGTGCGGACCAGGCCGAGCGGCGAGAACAGCCGCTCCTCGGCCAGGCGGTCGAGCGGCTGGCCGGCGATCGCCTCGACCGCCCGTTGCAGGAAAAGCATTCCTTCGCCCGAGTACGTGTATTCCGAACCGGGCGCGAACTGCAACGGCAGCGGACCGCCCATCTCGTCATAACCGGCGCGCCAGTTCGCGAAGCCCGTGCGATGTGTGAGCGCCATGCGCGCCGTGATGCGCCGGTGCTCCGGCTGGTCGGGCAGGTAATCGTGCCCGAGGTATTCAACCAACGGCCGGTCGAGCTCCAGACGCCCTGCCTGGACGAACTGCATCGCGACAAGCGCGAAGACGGGCTTGGACAACGAGCAGGCTTCGAAGACCGTATTGGTCGTCACGGGCTTGCGGGAGCGCGCATCTCTGACGCCGAAGCCCTGCGCCCAGGCGACTTCGCCTCGCTGCATGATGGCGATGGAGACGCCGGGGACGCGCATCTCGCGCATCAGCCCGGGTACGTGCTGGTTCAGCCAGGCGATGTACTCTTCGAACCGCTCCTGCGGAAGCGGAGCCGGCGGATGGATGCGCTGCATCGCCTCTGCCGCGGCGAGACGGAGTGCGGCGGACTCGGGTTCAACCTGGGCAATTTTTCGCGAAAGGTCGGTCACTATACCGCAGATGGCCCGCTTCCGGCGAGCAGGTCGCGCGTCAGCGGCGCGAGTTCGGGCCGCCCCGCTCCGTGGGCATCGCCCCGCCGGCTGACGATCTCGCCGAGCGCCTCGACCGCGGCCTCGAAGTCGTCGTTGACGATCACGTAATCGAACTCCGTCCAGTGCGACATGTCGGTGACCGCGTCGCGCAACCGCCGCGCGATCACCGCGTCGTCGTCGGTGCGCCGCGCGCGCAGCCGCCGCTCGAGCTCGGCGCGCGACGGCGGCAGCACGAAGATCGTCCTGCACTCCGGCATCCGGCGCCGCACCTGCCGCGCGCCCTGCCAGTCGATCTCGAGGATCACGTCGCGCCCGGCGGCGAGCGCGCGCTCGACCCGCTCGCGACCCGTACCGTAGTGATTGTCGAACACGTCGGCGTGCTCGAGCAGTGCGTCGGCGGCGATCAGTTCCCGGAAGCGCTCCGCCGTGATGAAGGAGTAGTCGCGGCCGTCGACCTCGTTCGGCCGCGGCTTGCGCGTCGTGTACGACACCGAAACCTCAAGCTCGGGCCGGCGCCCGAGCAGCGCCTTGACGAGACTCGTCTTGCCGGCGCCCGACGGGGCGGCGATCACGTACAGGCGACCGCGGGGCGGGGTGGGGGTGTCGGGCATCGTTCGCGTCGTACCGGTGGCCGGAAGGAATCCGGAGGCGCGAGTCTATTCGCGCGGGGCTCTCTTTGACGAGTCGCAATCGAACCCTTCGGCAGGAACCGCCGCGGGATGCACGCTGCGCGCGCGAGGTCGCCGCGGCGAGCGGCCGGTGGCCGCCCGCCGCGCGATGCCTGGAACTTACTCGACCGTGATGCGCTTCGCCGTCGGTGCCTTCTTCTTCGGCAGCGCCAGCGACAGTACGCCGTTGTCGATCTTCGCCCTGACTTTGGACTCGTCGATCTCCGAGGCCAGCGTGAAGCTGCGGGCGACCGAGCCGTAGTAGCGCTCGCTGCGCAGCACGCGCTCGCCGTCCTTCTGCTCCGACTCGCGCTTGGTCTCGGCCTGGATCGCGACGCGGTTGCCGTCGATCTGGACGTGGATGTCCTCTTTCTTCACACCGGGCATCTCGGCCTCGACCGAGTACTCGGCATCCGTCTCCTTCACATCGACCTTGATCTCGAGGGCCTCGGCGGCCGTCGCGCGGATCGGCTGCAGCACGCTGCGGAACAGCTCCGGGAACACCTCGGCGAACGGGTCGTAGACAGACAAGCGTGGCATGGCATTACTCCTCAAAATGAAGCCGTGTCTCGAAGGGACTCGGGACGCGCGCGCGGGTTCGTCAGCGAACCCGTCGGCGGCCGTCCGTGCGCCCGATGTCCCAGAGGTGGGTGCGGTGGCCGGAATTTCAAGGCTGCATGGATCGAGTGCTCGATCCAGCCTCACTCAGTCTTGCTCGGGCCAGCGCGCCGTGAATCCGATCCCCCGGCGAGTTGACTCCGGGAACTGTGTGAGCCGGCGGATCTCAGCCAACAGTTTGAGAATGGCGGAGTCGTGCGCTGCAAGCTTGCCGCGGCGGATAGGACTTTCAAACGCTGCCCTGGCGCTGTTTACCGCCTGAATGCCACCCGTCCGGGCCTTCCGACGCTGTTCACCAGTTCCAGACTCCCGCCTCCCGATCTGCCCGACACCACGACCCCG